>JABJJW010000013.1 GCA_018660685.1 Flavobacteriales bacterium | reverse complement strand
CGAAGAGGTAATTCGCTTAACAATGTGTCATGACATTGTTCTAGAAGTCCATATGTGCAAAATACTACCTCACATATTTCTTTATAGTCGCCCAGTGTCGCGTTCGTTTCCGCAGACATGAACGCATCTGTCGCTTGACTCATTGTCATGAAGGGGAAGAAGCTATAAATGGCTTCGAAGAGGATGCTGTCAGTTTGCCGTCTTCCAATGCAGTTGCTTATTTCCATGATGGCTGAAGCCCATAGAAGTCCGTCAGCATATTCGTTATCAACCAAGTCACTAGGGTAGGTTCGGTTACTGACTAATTCGCGTCCATTCCAATATTCATTGTGTCCATCCCAATTGAAGATATCCTGATAGCCATATTCGTTAATGGACTTGGAATAACTCATCGCAATGTAATCGCTGGTGCCCTCGTCAAGGGCGTTACGCTGAGCACCAATGTTTGAATTTGGCGCCGCGTCATAGAGGATGGCGTGTCCATATTCGTGAACAATGACATCCGCATCTTCTCCGTCATCTACACCTCCGTCACCAAACAAAAGGTTCGGATCATTATTGCCTGGGTTAAATGAGCTCTGGTCGGCACCGTTCTTGGCGTGAGCGTCAAACTTTTGAGGATAATTCATCAACGGTGAGCCCAGAGATGTTAGGTGCTGGTGATATGTGTTGAGATGATAATAGACATTGATAAATTCGAACTCGGATTCTGAACGTGTGTAGAAGAGTGATGTGGGCGTTAGATTTGTGTAAAACGGCGGTGCAATTTTGGGCGATTGATCCAAATCGAGAGCCCATGCGAAATCGCTCTTGAGTTCCCAGCTCAAAGAATCTTCGTTCCACCGTAAGCTGACATTGCCCTGAGACATTGCAGCTAATAGTTGATCATTGCTCATGTCACCTTGATCTGAGTAGTTTCCACCGTACTCGGTTTCAGCGCTTGTAATTGGATCTGGATTGAAAATTTGGGCTAGAACGGTCGTGTCACGATTGTTTGAACTCAGAATATACTCCATGATCAATTCGCCACTTTCATTGAGGATATGGCGGTAATCATATCCATAGTCATTCCCCTCAATCACCAGGCCAAATTCAACACTATTGTTGGAGATATAGTATTGTATATCAGAGTTATAAATGTTATCACTTGAATTTAAAGATTTAATCAATTGAGAATAACTTGTACGATCGACATTAGGAACTAAGGCAACATTAATTGCGGTTAAATCTGGACTCGAAACAACTGTGCTTTGGGTGGTATATGTGGAGAATTTAATAGCCGCATGAAGCAACGGGATATCGTTGATGAGTACTTGATAAGTTTCGTGAATCGCAGATCTACTTGTGTCGATGGAAAGAAGCTCAAGACTGAATGAAGGATGTGGAAGCCACTCTGTAACGTACTCCTCTTGGGTCAAGGTTGTAGTCTCAAAGGAATACTGGAGATCGAATTGCGCCTTTGAGGAAAAGGAACTACAAGTCAGGATTAGGCTCGCTGATAGGGCTAATATTGATCGAGTTAGAATGATCAAACAAATGTAAAACATCGGGTAGCGTGCTTCGCGGCACACTGACAGTCACGGTGCAACTTTCTTCAAATGTTTGATTCTGAATCTTGTGATGAGCAATCCGCTCAACCGTTTTCATGACTTCGCCCGTATCGTCGTAGTTGAAACGAATGGAAACAACGCTGCTGCGAACCTTCTGGATAATTTTCGCGTTTTCAATGGCTTCCCGAGCGCTTTCCTTATAGGCATTGATTAACCCAGGCTTGCCCAGTTTTGTTCCTCCGAAATATCTCACTACTACAAGCCCTATATCAATTAGACCGACACTTTGGAGCTGATTTAAGATGGGCAGCCCAGCTGTCCCTGAAGGTTCTCCATCATCATTTGACTTCATCAATTTTCCCTCATTAAGAATGGCAGCAAAGCAAAAATGACGTGCACTCGGATGCTCTTTCCGCAAAATTTTGATCCTCTCATCCAACTCTTCCAATGACTGGCACGGAAACAAAGCGCTTGAAAATTTACTACCTCGATCTCTGAAATCTCCAAAAGACTTTGAATTGACGGTTTGGTATAAGTCTTCTACCATTCAATGGACAAATAGAGTAACAAAATGGAGACTGCGGCGGCAATAAGACTAAGCCAACCTTTTAGGTTTAATCTTTCCCCAAAGGCAACTAGGGCAATTAGAGTGCTGCCAGCAATGATTCCAAAATTGTTGATTGGAAAGACCATAGAGCTTTCCCAATTGGGTAATGCCAAAGCTTTTAGAATGAAGTATAGAGCTGAAAAGTTCACAATACCAAGAATGACTCCTCCAATCATGGTAGGCCTCTCAGGAAGCTTTCTTTTGATGCTCACATGGTGGATCAGCGCGGTGATGAAAGCGAAGCCGAACACCGTAGTGCTAAAATGACCAAATTCATTCTCTGGAACTGTCCACTCTTGAATGAGTTGAAGCGAAGTGTCAATGAGGCCACTTCCAACAAACAGAATTGCTGGCCACAGCCAACTGGTTGATTTAACGGAGCTTCCTGCACTTAGGATGATGGACAATAACCCAAGAATGACCCCGATGATCTTGAGTAGGTTAAAGCTCTCGTCCAAGACAGTCAGACCAACAACAACGGGCACCACGACACTCATTTTGGTCACTATGCTGGAAATTGAGACTCCATTTTCTTGGGTGACCTTTGCCATGATTCGAAATACGGAGTAGAAGAGAAACCCGAGGGCTGCGGCGGGCAGAAGCCAAGGAGCATCCATTATTGCATCCTTCATCCCAAAGGCAAGGAGCCCGGTGAGCGTTGCCGTGAGGTAGTTTACCATGATTGCCTCCCGAGTCACGACCTGGAAGCGGGTAAACAGCTTAAAAATCAATAGAATGCCTATTGATGACAGAATACTAAGTAGGAGGTAAGTCATTCGTTGAGATAAACCTGAAGTAGATCATTTCCGATCATTTCACTACTAAATATTTTTCCTGTGACTTCTGGAGTGGGAATGCCGCTGCCAATTCTCATAGGACTCGTAATGATCCGAGCCTCATCCCAAAGATTAGCGGATACAAATCGATTCAAAGTATTGGAACCACCTTCAATGATGACAGATTGGATGTTATTCTGAGCTAAGTGACGTGAAATTTCGAGAGGAAAATTCTCGGGATCGCTGATCCGTACATAGCAGACTTCCCCTTCGCAGTACTCTTTGAGTGCATTGAATACCCAGAGCGGCTTGCCATCCTGAAACATCTTCAAGGAATCTTTCAGTTGGAGTTGAGGATCAATGACTAATCGAAGCGGGTCGTCGCCTGGCCAGAGCCTTGTTGTCAAGGATGGATTATCCAGAGCTGCTGTGTTCTTACCGACGAGAATGGAGCTTTCTTCACTTCTCCATCGATGAACCACACGATTCATTTCATCTCCACTTATCTTAAGAGGCTCGCTACCATCGTCCTCTTGGCGATGATAATCCAGAAAACCATCATTTGTTTGAGCCCACTTCAAGATGATGTAAGGCCTATTCTCTTCGTGATGGGTAAAAAATCTACGATTGAGCCAGCGCCCTTCTTTCTCTAAAACCTCAAAATCAATTTCAATTCCCGCCTCCCGTATTCGTTGGAGACCTTTTCCAGCAACTTCTGCGTAAGGATCAAGATTTGATACTACGACCTTCTTAAGTTTCTTTTCGATGATCAAGTCAGCACACGGTGGGGTTTTACCGTGATGGGCGCAAGGTTCAAGATTGACATATAGCGTGGCTTCCGGGAGCAAGTCAGGGTTCGCTATTGAATTGATTGCCATGACTTCGGCGTGTGATTCCCCGTATCGCTGATGATACCCTTCACCGATGATTTTGTCATTATGCGTGATTACGCAACCGACCATAGGATTAGGTGCAACTGAGCTAGCGCCTTGTTTCGCGATTTCAAAACATCGCCTCATGAAATGCTCCTTCGATGACACGCTCCAAATTTAATGGCACTAGCTAGTGAAAAAGTGATTGTTCAAATGTTTTGATTGTTGAGTTTTGCAATTGTGATCCATTCAGAACAAAGACAAGCTTTCTATCGGAGACTCTCAGCACTTTATCCGCAGGGCGAGCTGCAGTCGATCTATCATTGGTGCGTCCAAGAAATTCATGGATGGAGCAGGGCAGAGCTCTATTTGAAAAATGAAGATCAGGTTGATCAAACCCTCCTGGACACCTGGGAAAGGGCCACTTTGCGCCTTGAAGCTGGAATGCCAGTTCAATATGTTTTTGGAAGCTCCACTTTTTATGGATTAGAATTCAAGGTCGACAAAAGTGTATTGATTCCACGACCAGAAACGGAAGAATTAGTGTCCTTGGTTTTGGAACGAAATGATGACAGCCCAAAAAAGGTGGTCGACATCGGAACAGGGTCCGGCTGTATAGCAATTGCTCTGAAGTCCAAACGTTCTCAATGGTCTGTGCAGGGTATTGATGTGTCATCAAAAGCGCTCGAATTAGCGGAAACGAATGCAGTGTTAAATGATGCCGCCGTGCAGTTTTTAAATCACGATGTTCTCTTGAGCGATGAAGAAATTGG
>JABJJW010000008.1 GCA_018660685.1 Flavobacteriales bacterium | reverse complement strand
GTGTTATGAAGTGGAGCGGTTCTGAAAAAGCCTATGTCCCAAAGTTTGGAGTTTCAGATGGAGTAATTAAAATGCTGTACAAAGAGCATAAAGTGCAAAACGCATTTTTCTAATACGAAGGTCGAATCGTCTTGTTTTTAATGTGCTTAGACCTATCTGCATCGCCGAAGAGATTCGTTATGCCATAACCAACTCCAATCATTGGTCTTAGGTAGAAATCAAAGAAATAGGGATGCTGGTCGACTTGGGTAATTGCCAAATTGCTCGCCATGCCTAGATCGAAGTTGACAACCAAACCATCGAGCGTATAAAATTGAACTCCTAGGTGGAGACTCAACCCTTCTACCTTTTGCATGTAATCAACATTAGCCAGCTGGTCAGTGTAGTAGTTGGTGATCCATCCGTATCCCAAGCCAACCCGTGGAAAGAGTATGTCTGAGTTGGCATTGATGTAATACCTAAGTCCCAGCATGTAGTTCCATGTTGAATTGATTGTAGTCGTATCGACCACGCGTTTTGTTGCGTATCCAAACGAACCAAATCCTGAAAAGTGCCCTTTTCCCAGTTCCACATTACTTCCAAGGCCACCGTAGATCATGCCGAACCCGAGATTGCCGTTCAGGTAATAGTTTGACACTTCTTGGTTCTCGCTCTGGGCATGAACAGGGGAGCTAAAAACAAAGCATAGGAAAATCATTGGAGCAATTCTCCTTATGAGCTCTCTCCGCAACATACCCATGAATTAACCAGCGTAAATTCTCTCAACGAGATGATCACACTTCTGGAGTATGATTTTTCGCTTCAGCTTGAGAGATGGAGTGAGTTCCCCAGTATCAATGGTCCAAGGAAAACCACAAATTTCAATTTTCTTCACACGTTCGAAACTTCCAAATTCCTCGTTGAGTCTGTCGATGTCATCCCAGATTTTGGCTTTTACTTGATCATTCGAACTTAGATCTTCATAGTTGGTACAGCTCACTCCGTTATTCTTGCACCAGTCTAGCGTATATTCTAAGTCGGGCACAATCAAAGCAGCTGGATGCTTTTTATTTTCTCCAATGACCATGATCTGATCAATAAAGCGTGAGGCTTTGTAAATATTCTCCATCGGTTGAGGAGCAATGTACTTTCCTCCAGACGTTTTGAATATTTCCTTCTTTCTGTCCGTGATCTTAAGGTATTCTCCATCGATGAATTTTCCGATGTCGCCAGTGTGTAACCAACCGTCCTTTACGACTTCATCGGTCAAATCCTGTCTATTGTAGTAGCCCATCATTACGTTTGAGCCTTTGATCAAGATTTCTCCATCCTCGGCAATTTTAATATCGACGTTGTGTAGTGTGCGACCAACAGTGCCAATCATAAATCCTTTATCATCGAAGCAATTTACAGATGCAACGGGAGAGGTTTCCGTCAATCCGTATCCTTCCAAAACCGGAATGCCTGCTGCGTTGAATATCCTAGCTAGCCGAGCCTGTAACGCGGCGCTTCCACTAGCGACAGCTTGAACATTTCCTCCAAGCGCTTCTCTCCATTTGCTGAAGATGAGCTTGTTTGCGATTGATAACTTGAATTCATACCAAGCACCATTCGCGCCATACGGTTCCCAAACTTCAGCCAATCCCACGGCCCAGAAGAAAAGTCCCTTTTTGATCCCTGTGAGCTCGGATCCTTTTGCCATGATCTTGTCAAACACCTTTTCCAGTAATCGAGGAACTGCAGTAAAGACCTGTGGTTTGACTTCTCGAATATTGTCGCCGATTGTTTCCATTGACTCAGCATAATAAATGGAAACACCTGTGTACATAAATAAGTAGAGTACCATTCGCTCATAAATATGACAGAGCGGAAGGAAGCTCACTGCTTTTGAAGTTTCGTTTACGGGTAACCTCTCTTTGGCACCATGCACGTTGGATGTGATGTTGTTGTGCGAAAGCATTACTCCTTTTGGGCTTCCGGTAGTTCCACTAGTGTAGATGAGTGTCGCCAAATCCTCAGCTTTGATTGCAGCTTTTTTAGCCTCGATATCCGAAGTTGGGACTTGTTCACCCCGTTTTTTAAAGTCTTCAATATGTTCGATTCCATCAATCTTTTCGAATGAAATGATCGGTCCAAGGGTGCTGACATTGTCCTTTATCTCATTCACTTTGGCGAGGAGTTCAACATCACTCACAAAGCAAAGTTTAACCTGAGAGTCATTGAAAATGAACTCATAGTCTTTTGGAGAAATCGTCGGATAAATGGGAACGTTGATTGCACCGCACATCAAGATGCCGATGTCCGTAATGTTCCACTCTGGTCTATTATTAGAAATCATCGCCACCTTATCTCCAGGTTCAATGCCAATGGCCACAAGAGACTTGCTCACCATCATTGCCTGATCAACGAATTCTTGTGTCGAAGTGGGCACCCATTTACCACCAATTTTGGCGGATAACGAGTCGGATTTTGGAAAATTTTCGAGTTGATAGTAGGGTATGTCGAATAGCCTTGTGACTTCCATAGTGGCTCAGATTAGTCGTACTAATGTAGGAAATAACACGGACTCAATTGAATCTCGGGAACTAGTCTAGCTTCTTCCCGCCGAAATCCTGTACGCAATTGAACCTCCAGCGTTTGTGCGGTTCGATTGCTATGCCCGCAAACCGCATCTGAGGATCCAGAATATTTCGGCGATGGCCAACGTTTGGCACATTTCTATCTATCAGAAGATCGATAGCAGCATCGATGCCACCCTCGTTTCCATAGTTGCAGTTTTCGTTGATACCCGAAAACGTCTTTGATAATTCGACCATTCGATCTTTAAAACTGGTTCCATCAGAAGATTTGTGTCCTGTGCGACCAGTTTCTCCCATGTCGTTGGCATGTTCCCTCGCCAATTGTGTGAGTGATTCGCTTGGCTGGAGCATGACCCGAGGCTTGGTTGCCTCCAACTCGTCGATGAGACTTTTAACTTCCTTATCCTTCTTGATTCCATTTTCTTTCATGTAATCCTTCAGATAGGTATTCGCAAACAAGGGTGGATTGGTTCGCACTAGGTTTATGTAGAATACAGCAAGCTTTTCTTCCTCGGTCATGTATTCTACATCCTGAGCACTGTTGGCCTTTGCGATGATGGTATCTGGCCAAATCGCAAATAAGTCGCTTGACTGCCCAATGGACAACAATGGAAGCAAGACGATCAAAATGCTCAGAATACTATTTTTCATACACCAATTCACCACCATTCCAGGTTTGTAAAATCTCCGTTGAAAGTATATCATCCTCCTCGCAGGTCATAATATCTCTATCGAGCAAGACCAAGTCCGCAAATTTGCCGACTTCAATGCTTCCTCGATTTTCATCCTCAAAACTAGCAATGGCCGCCCAAATTGTAATGCCCTTAAGGGTTTCTTCTCGGGTGAGTCCTTCGGTCATCTTAAAACCACCATCCGGATAACCTTCAGAATCTTTTCGGGCTACGGAGGCATAGTAGGTCTTGATTGGAGAAATATCTTCCACCGGAAAGTCCGTACCAAGGGCAATGAGGCCATTTTGATTCTTTAGCGTCTTCATGGCATAAGCGTATTTCATGCGTTCTTCACCAAGACGTTCTTCTGCCCAATACATATCCGAAGTTGCATGCGTGGGTTGCATGCTTGGAAGAATGTTGAATTCGCCAAAAGTGGATAGGTCAGCGTCGTTCATCACTTGGGCGTGCTCGATCCTCCATCTGCGATCATTCGTTCCCCCGAGCGTTTTAGACATGGCTTCAAGTACGATCCGATTTGCGCGGTCACCAATGCAGTGAACATTGAATTGAAAATCATTTAACTTACAAACTTGAGCCCATTTGTAAACGGAGTCTGCTGGTGTAATGATCAGACCTGAATTACCGTGATCATCAGTGTAGTCTTCCAACAATGCCGCCCCGCGAGAACCTAAAGCGCCGTCTGCATAGACCTTAATGCTCGATGCGTTCAAGCGGTCAGTCTTGAGGGGGAGCTCATTTACACGATCTAAGATTGAATCGGCAGCTGAGTACATGGCATACACCCGCATCTTTAATTCGCCGTCCGATTGCATCGCTGAAATAAGATTGATTTCATATTGATCCAGACCAGCGTCAGTGACGGTCGTTAATCCGACTTCAAAGCATTGTTTTTCTGCATCGATTAGTGCTCGGTTCTTTTGCTCTAAGGATGGCTCGGGGATGACATCCTTGATGGCTGTCATTCCTTCGTCGATGGCAATACCCTGTAATAACCCCTTTTTGTTCAACAAATATCTGCCCCCGGGTACTGTAGACTGATCATTTATTCCTGCAAGTTCAAAGACATTGCTGGTGGCCAAAATTGCGTGTCCATCAATTCGTTTGAGCACGATTTTGCGATCAGGGAACAAACTATCTAATGCGACATTCGATGGGAACTCTTTGACTTCCCAATCATTTTGATCCCAGCCGCGTCCCGTAATCCATTCGTCATCATGGTCTTTGATAAATTGCTGAACCCGATCCAGCACTTCTTCGAAACTCTTGGTACCCACGAGATTTAACCGCTGTAGTTGGAGGCCATATCCAAGAAAGTGCGAGTGAGCGTCAATAAAACCAGGATAAATTGGACGGCCCTTCGCGTCAATTGTCTGCGCAGATTGATATGCGTTCATGATCTCGTGCTCTGGACCAACCGCCACAATGATTCCCGAATCAATTGCGAGTGCCTCGTAAATGTTGAACTCTCCATTCACCGTGTACACAGTTGCGTTGTGAATGATCGTATCCACTTCTGTCTTCACTATGCATGAAGTTAGAAACAGGGAGATTAAGCAAATAATAACGGTTGATTTCATTCTGATTGGCCTCTAATAATAAGTTGCCGAATATAGGGAGCTGAATAGATGTAGAGGAAAACTAAACAAGGTGCCCGATACCGCATAATCGCACCAAATATTGGTGTGGTCAATCCAATTAGAATGATGACGGGTAGGATGAAAAGCAAAACCCAAAATGATTCTCGCGACATTCCACGTTCCTTAATTGTGAAATAGGCAATGATTAAGATTACGACTAACACGTCGAGGCTTTCAGCCATCATGAGTCCTTCGGCCACTCCACTCCATTCCATTCCCAAGCAAATGGTCTAATCAACCCGTTCATGAGCGCGCTCGGAATATTTGAGAGCAAAGAAGTTAGGCTGAATTCTAGATAATCTATTTCAAATGCGCTCCCAGGGTTGATAACGGCACTATGATTAAGGAATTCATGTTGCTTTCGAACGACGTACTCTACGACATCAATATTGAGAAGCCTTAGGGCCGCGTAGCCAGCGACGGCAATTCCAGACCACAGTGCTAATTGACCAATCCAACCCATTCGCTTTTTAGACTGCGCAAACCAAATGACGAGGGCTGGAACTAGGGCTAGAAGAAAGTACAGCTTCACTGAACCCAAGAGGATAACACCACAGGCGATTAGACTTATTTTTTTCGCGGCACTCAAATTTTCAAATAATCCGTACAGCGTAAATCCAAGCCCAAAAATGAGCAAGCTCTCCTTGAGTCCGCCAGAAAGCCAGATAAGGGATGATGGAAAAAGAACAACCAGCCAATACCCGATTTTCCGGTCCTTCTCCTTCAGCAAACTGTTTACCAACAGAATCAATCCGGTGAAGGATAAAAATGAAAAGATCAATCCGTGAACTTCATAATACCTCAAGCTCATGAATCCGATCAAGGCGTTGATCTTGATCATAATATGGTTGTCATTGTAGAAACCTGAGTCAAAAGGTTTGATCCAAGAATTCATTTTTTCAAAAACAGACTGCGCGTCGGCTCCACCATCTACGCCGAGGATGATCTTCATGAATAAGCTGGGGTTCTCTCCAAATACTTGGTTTAGAATAATCTCATCATCAAAAAATCGATAAATATCCGCTGTCGACCGGTCGTCAAAGTGATAGGTGTATACCGCTTGCAGTAAAAAAGTAAAGACAACCTTGATTGAAAAAAGGACGATTATTTGTGTCCGGCTTATGGACGGGAAAAAGCGAAAAAGCAAGAACAGCATCGCCGCTATCCAAGGAATAGAAATTAACAGTCCGTCTACCTGCATTAGTCAAAGTAAACTTATTGATAAAGAATGGATCAAATTACCTTGAGTTGCGTTGCGAAAAATTAATTTTGGCGCCTCAATTTTAATGAATGTCGGAAACAACTGATTTCAATCCACTCGAAGCAGCTAAAAAGCTCGGACTACTCGATGAGGAGTATGACAAAATAGTAGAATACCTAGGTCGTACTCCCAATTTCACAGAACTCTCAATCTATTCTGTGATGTGGTCTGAACACTGCTCATATAAGAACAGTATTAAGTGGCTCAAGACCTTGCCGAAGGAAGGGCCAGCAATTCTTGCAGAAGCAGGTGAGGAGAATGCAGGTCTTGTAGACATCGGCGATGGACTTGCATGTGCATTTAAAATTGAAAGCCACAATCACCCATCTGCAATCGAACCGTATCAAGGCGCTGCAACTGGTGTTGGAGGAATCAATCGAGACATTTTTACGATGGGTGCAAGACCTATTGCGCAATTGAATAGCCTGCGTTTTGGAAGCCCGGATAGCGACAGAACTAAATGGCTGCTTAAAGGAGTGGTCAAAGGAATTGGTGATTACGGCAACAGCTTCGGCATTCCAGTTCTTGGTGGAGAGGTGTTCTTCGATGAATCTTACAATCAAAACCCTCTGGTCAATGCGATGTCTGTCGGAATCGTTGAAATTGACAAGACTATTTCAGCAATTTCTGAAGGACCGGGAAATCCAGTTTTCATCGTTGGATCTAGCACCGGAAAGGACGGAATTCATGGTGCGACCTTTGCTTCGGGAGACTTAACAGAAGATAGTGCCGATGATCTACCTTCAGTTCAGGTTGGTGACCCATTCCAGGAAAAGTTGCTGCTAGAGGCATCAATGGAATTGGCCGATACGGATGCCATTGTTGGCATGCAAGACATGGGAGCGGCGGGAATCACTTGCTCTACATCCGAAATGTCAGCGAAAGGAGAATGCGGAATGGACATATATCTTGATCGCGTGCCCACTAGACAATCGAATATGCAGCCCTTTGAAATTCTATTGAGCGAATCACAAGAACGGATGTTGGTTGTGGTCAAAAAAGGTCGTGAGAAAGAAGTCATTGACATCTTCGAAAAATGGGATTTGAACTGCGTCGAGATCGGTACAGTGACAGAAGGAGACACGTTAAGATTTTTCATGGATGATGATTTGGTCGCTCAGGTCAATGCGGATTCATTGGTTTTGGGCGGTGGTGCACCAGTCTATTCTCGGGAATACGCCGAACCATCCTATTTCGCGAAGGCAAAAAAGTTCAATGCAGACTCACTCGCTGTCCCTTCGGATCTCGTTGAGGTTGGAAAGCAGCTTTTAGGGCAGGTGAACATCGCATCTAAGAGATGGGTGACCGAACAGTATGACTCCATGGTCGGAACGATAAATATGACGACCAACTCACCGTCGGATGCCGGTATAGTCAATCTAAAAAATAGCGACAAAGCAATTGCCATGACGGTTGATTGCAACGCAAGATATGTACATGCAGATCCGCAGAAGGGCTGTTCCATTGCCGTTGCAGAAGCAGCCAGGAACATTGTCTGTTCTGGAGGAGTTCCTTCTGCGATTACGAACTGTTTGAATTTTGGAAATCCATATAACCCAGAAGCATTCTGGCAGTTTGTTGGAGCGATAAAAGGAATGAGTGACGCCTGCAGGAAATTTAAAACTCCGGTGACTGGTGGAAACGTGAGTTTTTACAACCAATCCACTATTGATGGCAACACAGTTCCAGTCTTACCGACTCCTACAATCGGTATGATAGGGCTTATCGATAACAAGGATTGGATTACACCAATGGCCATTCAAGAGGAAGGAAATATACTGATGCTACTCGGAAGTCATTCCGGTGATATCAATAGCTCTCAATACTTGATTCACCATCGAAAAGTTGATTTATCCCCTGCACCAGAATTCGACATGGATGTGGAGTATGAAATGCAGCAAAATCTGCAATCACTGATTCAAGGTGGACTTGTAATATCAGCTCACGATGTATCAGATGGTGGATTGTTTACCTCATTGGTTGAAATGAGTCTTCCACTCGGTATCGGTAGTGATATCACTATAGAATCAGAAGAACGAATGGACGGTGTTCTGTTTGGTGAAGCTCAGTCTAGAGTCATCATCGAAGTTGCATCAGATGGGGTTGCGAAAATTGAAAGCGTGCTTGCCAGTACCAAACAGCCTTATGCAATCCTCGGTAAAACTGGAGGCGCTTCCGTCAAGATTGATGGCAGCAATTTCGGATCAGTTGATGAATTAGGATCGATATACAATGGAGCTCTTCACAAGATTATGGAGAACTAAGATTTAGGTACAATACATGAAAAGCCCCGTCTAGATTGTATCTCGACGGGGCTTCTTTATGCTGTTTGCTGATACTCCTATCTCGTCAGTATGAAAGGCTTGGATCCGATGAAGTCACCAGATTCCATTCTGAGGATGTAAGCGCCTCTCGCTAGATCACCAACATACCAAGTGTTTTGTGATACAGGCTCCGTGGTCAATCTTCTTACAACTCTCCCACTCATTTCGAGAAGTGTGAACTCAATGCGGGTCTGGTTGTTTAGATCCGTGTTGATGTGAATATTGTCCTTTGCGGGGTTTGGAAAAACTTGAATATTTTCTGTAATTGACTCAGGAACGCCCAAAACGTTGATGGTAATTGAGTCGCATGTCGTGTCGCTGCCACATACATTAGAGACATACTGACATATTTCAAATGTTCCAAGTCTTGTGAAGTAGTGAACCGGGTCTGACAATGTACTTATTGTACTATCCGTAAATGTCCAGATATACTCATCGGTATTATATGAGGAGTCAATAAGATTTATCTGACTGGTGATTTGCTCATAACCCCAACCTCCAGTTGGAGCAACAGGGACATTAAGAACTTGAGTGCTCGTGCAGACTGTCGTCCATCCGGAATCAATTATGGTTAGTGTGACATCGAATGGGCCAGGTTCCACAAATGTTTTAACTGCATTAATCTGATTGCTAATTCCAGAACTATCACCAAAGTCCCATTCATATGCTGTTACGCTCGACCCGTTGTACGCAATTTGATTGTATATCCTATTTCTCACAATTGGAGAGGATCGATCCTCGAAAAAGACCTTCTTCTTCCCATCGTTGTCAAAGACGATACAAGCCAATACATTATTGAAATTGCCGTCGTGGTAATATTCAAAGTTGGCGTCGATGTTGTATTCGATTAGTGGCTCGATGATCATGTCGCAATCACATGCTGCGCCGTTACAATTAAACACGGCAACCGATGCTGCGGTTACCCAAGTAGTATCATTGATTTTTCCAATAGCGAGCAAATCCTGATCTCCATCTCCTTCTTCCCAGTCATTTGTGGAAATCTGAATTTTGACGGCGCTAGAATCATATTCGATCGTAAAAATTACATCTGAATCCTGCTTCACATTCACCGGCTTATCAAATATGGCTGTGTATCGAACCGTGTCGCTATAGTTTGTATCGACTTCCTGCTTATTGATGTAGACTATTGAGGTCCCAAGTGGGCTTCCTAGTGGAAGATTGTTATTACCTCGTCTCCATAGCTTACACTCAACCGGATAGCTATCCTTGAAAAGACCGTCATGATTCGCATAAAATGTAAATCCGTGAATGATCATGGACTGTGGAATGTCAAATCTCTGACCAACGCCCAATAGCTTGGGGCCAGAATTAGGATTCTTCAATTCTATGGTTCGCGTATCAGTTCCTCGTGCAGATGTGTATCTAACACTGTCCTTACCACAATTGAGGGCAGTGTTGGTTGCAACAGCTACATTTTCACAATGCTTCACTTCGCCACATGACGTAGTCATCGTTTGACATACCCAATAGGTTCCAGGTTCTGCATACTTGTGAGTCGGGTCTTCGGTGGTACTCGTGTTGCCATCGCCGAAATCGTATTGCACGTTGGTAAACAAACCGAACGTTTCATTCGTGAATTCTACTTCCAGATTATTGGTCTCGTATGAAAAGTCCTGCGCAGGCTTCTCCTTGATGATTTGTGTAACCGAGCTTTCGCAAACTTGATTTGTCCAGCTCAAAATCTTTGCAGTCAAGGTTGCCGCATAAGGACCATTGGTAGGATAAAAGTGCTGGGGATTTGGATAGAGCTGAGACTGCCCATCACCATAATTCCAATGTTGGCTGTCAGGGAATCCATAGAATGCAAATCGGTTGTACATTCTGCTGTCTACAATCGCCGAACCTGTATTTTGAAAATAGACTGTGTCGCCAAGTTCGTTAAAGAGGCACTCAGGGTCATTGATAAACGAAGCATTTAGATTATACGATACAAAAGGCTCTATGAAAAAGTCCGCATCAAATGGAACTCCGGTCGGGTTGTATATATATGAACGAATCCATCCACTCTGGTAAGCGCCTGCTAACCATTCCTGTCCACCGTCAGGAGCAGGAAGTGCATCAAGGTCACTATGTAACAATGAAAAATCTGCTCCATTAGAGTCTGCTCTCACCACAATGGCATAAGGCCCATCAACGGTGACTCCTGTCCAGTTCACGGAATGTCTGTATTGTTCTAGTGGACCATTAAAAGAATCTGGTATGCCAAGCGACATCGAAGCGCTTGCCAATAGGTTAGACCCAGGGACGCTGTCGTTGGCGATCTTTCTCAATTCGACCGTGATGGTCAAATTTGATCCACCTGCTGTATCAGGCTTAAAGGCGTAAAATCTAGCTCCGCTAACTACAATCTCCTGTGGACATTCGTAGTACTGATATACTCCTTGAGTTACAGCCGTGTTTAGAAAGAGAGTGTCGACGTTGGTCGCTTTTTCAATGTTGTACCGAATCGTATCTGAAGGGCAAACGGCGCGCTGCGCATTTGCCGATACGAATAGGAATAAGGTACTCAGTAGTAGGATAGAATTCCGAATCATGTGACTATTGTACTAGTGTTTCGCTTTCTAGACGTTGTTTACTTCGTGCAAGTTGACTAGAAAAGTCGGTAAAATTAAGGAATATTGTAATCGACATTATTTGTGAGTAATCATTGAAGTCTGACTTAGCATATATAACGAGGTGAAGAGCATTATTGTAACAGGAACGAGCAAGGGGATTGGACGAGCAATTTGTGATTGGTTTCTTGACCACGGTCACCGAGTTATCGAAATTACACGCGCCGATTCAATCACATTAAAAAGCGCTAAGGAGAATCAGGTCATTATAGAGTTTGACTGGAAAGACTACGATGAATTGCTTCGGCAGATGAATGAGCTTTCGATATCGGAGGTTGATATACTCATAAACAACGCCGGTTATTTAAAGACCGATGATCTATCGAGTGCAGATCTATCGGATTTCAATAGGCATATGGAAGTAAATGTTTGGTATCCTTTGGAGTTAACAAGACACCTTATAAAGAGAGAGGTTCTTTCTAAGGGTGCACACACATTGAATATAGGTAGTGTCGGAGGTGTTCAAGGGACGTTAAAGTTCGGGGGGCTGTTTAACTATAGCACAAGCAAGGCAGCTTTGGCATCTCTGACAGAGTTCATGGCCATAGAATGGGGCCAGGAAGGTAAATCATTTAACTACTTGGCATTAGGAGCAGTGAATACTGAAATGCTCCGGGAGGCTTTTCCGGGCTATATTTCGGAGGTTGATCCCGAAAAAATGGCGGAATCAATCTGTAGTCTAGCTATGACATTTGGTAAAAACGCCTCTGGAAAGATTATACAACTGGCAAAAAGTGATCCTGAGACCTAAATTTTTCTCACTGGTTTTCAGGTAGTTGAATTTGAACATTTGAATTAAGACGATAATTCTTGAATTATTTTGCTGGGTACTCTTGTGCGTTTGAAAAACGAGCTTATCTTTGCGCTCCCTTTGAAAGAAGGGGTAGTTCTTTGAAGATTTTGAAAAGATAAAAAGCCAGCATGATATCCTTGGGATTTACATCTGATTGTACATTATATATTTTACAACGGAGAGTTTGATCCTGGCTCAGGATGAACGCTAGCGGCAGGCCTAACACATGCAAGTCGAACGGTAACATAGATTGCTTGCAATCTGATGACGAGTGGCGCACGGGTGCGTAACGCGTATGCAACCTACCTTTAACTGGAGGATAGCCCGAAGAAATTCGGATTAATACTCCATAATATAAGTCTTTCGCATGTTAGACTTATTAAAGCTTCGGCGGTTAAAGATGGGCATGCGTGACATTAGTTAGTTGGTGAGGTAACGGCTCACCAAGACAGCGATGTCTAGGGGGTCTGAGAGGATTTTCCCCCACACTGGTACTGAGACACGGACCAGACTCCTACGGGAGGCAGCAGTGAGGAATATTGGTCAATGGACGAAAGTCTGAACCAGCCATGCCGCGTGCAGGAAGAATGCCCTACGGGTTGTAAACTGCTTTTATATAGGAATAAACCCCCGAACGTGTTCGGGGCTGAAGGTACTATATGAATAAGGACCGGCTAACTCCGTGCCAGCAGCCGCGGTAATACGGAGGGTCCAAGCGTTATCCGGATTTATTGGGTTTAAAGGGTGCGTAGGCGGGACATTAAGTCAGTGGTGAAATCTTCCAGCTCAACTGGGAAACTGCCATTGATACTGATGTTCTTGAGTTTGGTTGAAGTAAGCGGAATGAGGCATGTAGCGGTGAAATGCATAGATATGCCTCAGAACACCGATCGCGAAGGCAGCTTACTAAGCCAATACTGACGCTGAGGCACGAAAGCGTGGGGAGCAAACAGGATTAGATACCCTGGTAGTCCACGCCGTAAACGATGATTACTCGCTGTTGGCCATACACAGTCAGCGGCTAAGCGAAAGTGATAAGTAATCCACCTGGGGAGTACGTTCGCAAGAATGAAACTCAAAGGAATTGACGGGGGCCCGCACAAGCGGTGGAGCATGTGGTTTAATTCGATGATACGCGAGGAACCTTACCAGGGCTTAAATGTAGAACGACCGATCTGGAAACAGATTTTCTCTTTGAGCGGTCTACAAGGTGCTGCATGGTTGTCGTCAGCTCGTGCCGTGAGGTGTCGGGTTAAGTCCCTTAACGAGCGCAACCCCTATCTCTAGTTGCCAGCGGATAATGCCGGGGACTCTAGAGAAACTGCCCGCGTAAGCGGTGAGGAAGGTGGGGATGACGTCAAATCATCACGGCCCTTACGTCCTGGGCCACACACGTGCTACAATGGTCGG
>JABJJW010000001.1 GCA_018660685.1 Flavobacteriales bacterium | reverse complement strand
TTACACCTACTGTAAAATCTTCGTAGCTGACATCTGAGCCGATTTTGATTCTGATGTCAGGGTAAGAGACATCATCGCTAATGCGAACACTAAAGTCGGGATATGAAATGTCATCATCAATGTAAAATGTCACTTGACTTTTTACCGTCAGTCCTGAGATGACAAATAATAGGAGTAAGAACTGTTTCATCTTTTCATTTTTAAATGTTGCACAACTTCGTCATAACGCTTATCGGAAGTAATATCAACCCCCCTGTTCGCAGGATAACGCGTATTGATTTGTTAAATAGGTAGTGCTTTAGTTTGCACTAAGACCAAAGTAGAACTTATTAGTTTATCTACCTGTTTAAAGACCCCACCACACTAATCACCCAAAATCTAATTGTAATAAGCAATTGGAGGATTCCATTTTATACATTTGAGCGCTTTAGTAACTAAACGAACTAAGAAAATCTGCAAACGGAAAGAGATCAGAGAAAAGAATTGACGTTACACAACGTTGGCTATCTCGGTACTTTCTATGTTTGACAGCCTTAAAAAACAATCACAAGCAAATCCAAATCAATTAGTATGAAACGTATCTTTTTATCAATTGCAATCGCTGTGGCCATGATGGTTTCAGGTATTGCTCTTGCACAAGATGATTCCGCTGCAGCTGCTGATGACTCGACTGCTCAAGAGGAGATGATGGCAGACTCAGCTCCAGAAGCAGCCCCTGAACCAGAGGCAGTAGAGCCCGCTGCGGAAATGGACATCGAAGAAGTCGCTCCAGAGGAAGATAGAAGCCTTCACCAAGTAATCAAAGCAAAATTCATCGAGGGTGGACCTGAGTTCATGTCCTTTGTTTTGATCTGTTTGATTCTTGGATTGGCAATGTCAATTGAGCGTATCCTATACCTCAACATGGCCACGACTAACAACAAGAAACTTTTAGAAGATATCGATGAAGCACTTAAGAGTGGTGGAGTTGAAGCAGCTCAAGAGGTTTGCCGAAATACTCGAGGACCAGTCGCAAGTATTTTCTACCAAGGTTTGGATAGGGCTGACCATGGAATTGAAATGGTTGAGAAGTCGGTGATTTCATATGGCAGTGTTCAGATGGGACTTTTAGAAAAAGGCCTTTCTTGGATATCACTGTTTATCGCCTTGGCTCCTATGCTTGGATTCTTTGGAACAGTAATCGGAATGATTTCGGCATTCGACGCGATTGCCGCTGCGAACAACATTTCCCCGGGTATTGTTGCTGGTGGTATTGGAGTTGCATTGATCACTACTGTCTCTGGACTTTTAGTTGCGATGATCCTTCAGATCTTTTACAACTACATTGTCGCTAAGGTCGACAGCATCGTGAATGAAATGGAAGACGCGTCGATCTCTTTGGTCGACCTTCTTATTGAGCACAAACTGAATAAATAATCTGAGCAATGTTTCAGAAGGTAAATACAATAGTAATGTGGGTGTTCATCGCCATTGGGGTTATCCTCATGGTTATGACAATGTTATCAGAGCCCACAGCTGAACAAAGCGAGTGTGTTGAATGCGGTGCAGGGGGAGGATTTATTACCCTTTCCTACGTGCTCCTCATCGGCGCCATCGTTGCCGCAGTAGCCGGTTCTGTCGTTTCGATAATGATGAAACCGGAATCTCTCAAAGGGTCGCTCATAGGAATTGGCGCAATGTTGGTTGTTTTCGCATTGAGCTTCGTCCTTGCCGATGGTTCTGTTGAACCAATGTATGGTGATATCACTGAGTCTACTTCGCGATGGAGTGGCGCCGGACTGTATACGTTTTACATACTCTTCGTTCTTGCCGTTCTCTCGATTGTGTACAGCTCGGTATCAAGATTGATGAAATAAGCATATGGCAAGGAAGAAAAGAGAACTTCAGGAAATTAATGCAGGATCGATGGCTGACATCGCCTTTCTCCTCTTGGTCTTCTTCCTCGTAACCACAACAATGGATAGTAGTTGGGGATTGGCGCGTAAGTTGCCACCGCCATTGCTAGACAATGTTGAGAAACCACCGCCCATCAAAGACAGAAATGTGTTTGTTGTGTTGGCAAATGCCAACGATCAGCTGTTGGTGGAAGGGGAATTAATGGAGATCTATGAACTTCGAGCTGCAGCGAAAGAGTTCATTGCAAATCCAATGCGGAAGGAAGACCTACCAGAATTTAAAGATGTGGATGTGAATCTGCTTGGCCCACGCAAAGTTTCGAAGCAAGTCATCTCCCTTCAAAATGATAATGGCACTTCGTACAATTTGTACATTCAGGTTCAGAATGAGTTGGCAGCAGCTTACAATGAACTCAGGAATGACTTGGCCGATCAAGAGTTTGGGATGTCATATGATATGCTAACCGAGCTTGCGGAACCGGAAGACAGTGACCCAAAGTACAAGACCATGATTAAGGCAATTCGTAAGGTATATCCACAGCGAATTTCAGAAGCAGAACCTAAAGACGTAGGAGGAAATTAGTATGTCTAAGTTCAAGAAAAAAGGAGATGAAGGAACGCCTGCAGTAAGCACAGCGTCCCTTCCGGATATTGTTTTCATGTTACTCTTCTTCTTCATGGTAACTACGGTTATGCGGGAAGTAGATTTAAAAGTGAAAATGAGTCAGCCGGAAGCAACAGAAATCACCAAGCTTAAAAACAAGGCGTTGGTTGACTACATATACATAGGGGAGCCGGTCAATTCTGAGCTCTACGGTACAGTCCCTAAGATTCAATTGGATGATGATTTCTCAACTGTTGAGGAGATTCAAGACTATATCATCCAACGAAGAGCTGAGCGCAACGAAGCTGAGCACGGATTAATCACGGTTTCTCTTAAAGTGAATCAAGAAACCAAAATGGGAATCGTCACCGAAGTAAAACAAGAACTTAGAAAGGTTCAGGCTCTCAAGATTAATTACTCTACAAGAGAGAAAGCTGACCCGACGAAGTTCTAATACGAATTATTGGATTTGTTTGAACCCTGGCCTTACGCCGGGGTTTTTTGTTTGTTGGAACGCCTCAAATAGAGGGCGACCATTCCAACTGCGACCACCGCGATCGATATGATCGACAGATACCATTCACCTTCATTAGCGCCGAGCGTTTCGACTTGTGACTCGATCCTTTCCATTCCAATCATCCAGATCAAGAGAACAGCTAGGGCGTTATTGATGAAGTGGCCAACCATTGGAATTATCAATGATCCCGACCAATGGGCAGCATACCCGAAAATGATGCCTAGAACCATCCTGGGCAAAAACCCGAGAAACTGTAGATGGAAGAAAGAAAACAAAAAGGCAGTGGTCCAAATTGCGATATGATAATTCTTCGATACGCGCAAGAATATGGGCTGCATCATTCCTCGGAAAAACGCCTCTTCGGCAATGGCAGGAGCAAAGGCAATCAAGATGAGATTAAAGACTAAATCTCCAGTGGTTTCCATGGTGAGAAAGACTCTTATCAGTCTCTCGGCACTTGCTTCGGTCTCATAAATCCAATCTTCGACTCCAGACAAAAACCCGGGTAAATGAAGACCGCTATTCCATTCAGCCATGAGGTTGATAGCAGGCAATGCAGAGATCATCAGGATGGAAAAGAGTACCAAGCTGCCGACCTGAGCGCTTGGCCATTTCAATGAATAGGGGCGCTCGGGAGCAGCCCATCGATAGATCAAATAAGGAACAAGGAATAGCCCAATGGCTTGCATGATCTGTAATATCTTCAGGAAGAATACACTCTCGCTATTCGGATCGGAAACGGAACCGAGGTTGTTGAGCATGTTAATACCATCACCTGCAATCATGGATGGAATCATTGCGACGACGAAGAGAACGAACATGGACCCGAATCCGATAAGGCACAACATGACCAGTTGGGCTAATGGGTGGGCAGATTTAAAGCTCTCTCTCATGAGTGCAAATTGAATTTACTTTTGCAGAAGCAAAAATGGTGAAGATTGGAGACATAGAATTAGGAGAATTTCCATTACTCCTTGCCCCGATGGAAGATGTTAGCGATCCTCCATTCAGGATTCTCTGTAAAAGACACGGGGCGGACATGATGTACACGGAGTTTATTAGCTCCGAAGGACTGATCCGCGATGCCTTCAAGAGCGTTCAGAAATTGGACATTTACGATGAAGAAAGGCCCATCGGAATTCAAATCTTTGGCGGCGAAGAAGAGTCGATGAGAATCTCAGCGGAAATCGTTGAGCGTGCTAACCCGGATGTTCTCGATATCAACTTTGGCTGTCCCGTAAAGAAGGTGGTCAATAAAGAGGCTGGTGCTGGAATTCTAAGAGATATTCCTAAAATGGTGAAGCTGACCAAAGCCATTGTTGAAAGCACTTCATTGCCTGTAACCGTAAAAACCCGACTCGGGTGGGATGATAGCGCCAAGTATATTGTTGATGTCGCAGAGCGCCTCCAAGACGTTGGAATTAAAGCCATTTCTATTCACGGCCGCACAAGAGTTCAGATGTACAAAGGCGAAGCCGACTGGTCATTGATTGGCGATGTGAAAAACAATCCTCGAATCCAGATACCTGTTTTCGGAAATGGAGATGTTAATACCCCAGAAAAGGTAATCGAAATGCGTGATCGATACGGGGTGGATGGCGTGATGATAGGAAGAGCCGCGATTGGATATCCTTGGTTTTTCAACGAGGTAAAGCACTTCATGAAAACCGGAGAACATTTGCCAGGCCCCACAATTGCGGATCGAGCTGCGGTCGCGAAAGAACACCTAGAGAGATCTGTCCAGTGGAAGGGAGAGAAGCTCGGGGTGCTGGAAATGAGAAGGCACTATTCAAACTATTTCAAGGGCGTACCTCATTTTAAGGAGACGAGAACACAGCTCGTTACTGAGCACGATCCCACTTCGCTAGTGCAGATTTTGGATGGAGTTGCTGAGAATTACGAAGAGATTACCGTTTGAAGACGATCTCTGGTCAGTAGCACTTTCACAGGCAGCAAACTAGCGAGTAAGCCGATTCCGAATACGACGGACACTACAGCAACAATGTCCATCAAGTGAAGCTCCACTGGGTAGTATTCAACTAATCCGCCTTGCAACGGAAAGAAACCAACGCACTGTTGAAGGAGAATGATGATGATGCCAAATCCCAATCCTAAGAGCGCCCCAAGACCTGTAATCAGAATTCCCTCGTAGAGGAAAACCCTTCTCACATCATTGACTGTTTGGCCAATCGACCGAAGCAGTGAAATATCCTTCCTTTTCTCAATGATGAGCATGGTGAGACTTCCGATGAGATTGAAGGTCGCTACGACAAGAATGAAGCTGAGAATGAAAAAGGTAATCCACTTCTCAGTTGCATTCGTTTTAAAAATGATGTCATTCAACTCAAGTCGTGTCTTCACGGAGTATCCGGGCCCGACCAATTGCTCAAGAGAGCTCTTTACGTCTGATTCGGAAGCCCCTTCGGCGAGTGTAATATCTATGAACGAAGACTTACGTTCATAAGCCAATAAGTCTTCGGCGTACTTGAATGGAACATAGATGTACTTGAAATCAAATTCCGGATTTAGACCAACAATCCCGGTTGCCATGATCCTCTTCATAGTGAATTTACTGGTCGGAGACATTGCGCGTTCTGCGCCTCTTGTTGCCGAGTAAATTTTAATGGATTCAAGGCCGTCCCGGATAAACAGGTTCAAGTTGTCTGCAATTCCATAACCGATGATCGAGCCATTCGCTTCCCTTGATGATAGGGCGAGTTGCCCTTCGATCACATACTCTTCAAGGCCCAGATTCGGGAGATAAGACTGTTCAATTCCTCGAAGTGTCGCCACCGTTTGCTGTTTGTCATATTGAAGGAAGACCGTTTCTTCAAGTACCGGAGAAAGACTTGAAATTTCATCCATGTTTTGGATTGAGGCGTAATCAATCGAGTCCATGGATATCGTCTTGCCTCTTTCGGGGGCAATCCGGATATCAGGATCGACGGTCGTGTACAGATCTGCCACCAAGGTTTCCAGGCCGTTGAATGCACTCAACACAATAATCATAGCCAGACTCCCTATAGCGACGCCGCTTGCGGCAATGGCGGAAATGATGTTGATGACGTTTCTGTTTCCCTTGGAAAACAAGTAACGCCTCGCTATTGAGAAACTAAGATTCAATTCTCCTTATCCAGAATTTGATTGATACGATCGGCGTAGTCGAGTGAATCATCGTGATAAAACCGAATTTCAGGCATCTTACGGAACTGGTTTTTTATGCGCTGGTACAGGCTGTGAGAAATCTCTTGGATGGACTCATTTAGCGATTCAACCAAGGCTTTCGGTTCCTTGGTTGGGAATGCGCTAAGGTATACGCGTGCAAAGCCGAGATCAGGAGCAACCCTGACGATGGTGACCGAAACAATGTTCTTGTCGCACAGGTGCTTATAGTCACTTTGGAGCAAGAGCCCAATTTCTTTTTGAATAAGCCTTCCAACCTTTTGCTGCCTTACACTCTCCATAGGACAAAAGTATCAATTGAAGAGAGCTTAACTTTTGGTCAATCATTTACGTCTAAAGTGTAGTTTTATCCTACACTAGATTGAATATGAAGAGAGTTCTACCTTTAATTTCTGCCATTATCTTCTGCTCGCAAGCATTTGCTCAGATATCCATCACTCAAGCTGATTATGGACAAGCAGGAGACAGCATCGTAGTTGGCTACGATCAACCGTCAACTTCAATAAGCGTTGGAGGAACCGGCTCCCAAACGTGGGATTTCACAGGTTTATCCTTGAATAATATCAATACGCTTCACTTTGAAGATCCATCGAATACGTACAGTGGCTCTGAATTCCCAGATGCTGACTTGGCGATTGAGCGTTTAACCGACACCATCTTTTTTCAATCGACGAGTACTGAATTTGTTATTGATGGAGTGGCTGGAGACGGTTTTGGGTTGGGGGTTTCCGTGATTGCGGATTTCGAGCCAAATTCCACCCAAGTCGAATTTCCTTCTACTCTGAACACCACGTTTGTGGACACAGCTCAGTTTGATTCGATTGTGAGTTGCGTTGAATTAGGCTTTGGATCAATATGCGATTCGGCCAGACTGAAAAGGATTTTGATCGGAACAAGCGTCTTCGATGCTTATGGAGATATATCCACACCAGGAGGAAACTATACGACGGTTCGTCAATATTTCAGAGAGGACAACAAAGACACCCTTTGGACCAAAATTCCATTTATTGGGTGGACGTTATTTTATGATAGCATAAGCGTGGTTCACAATTATCGATGGATGGCAAATGGCGAGGGTTGGCCTGTTCTAAGTGCCATTGCAAACTCTCAAAATGGACTCATTCTAGATGCCGAATACAAGGTTGATGAAAACGTACTTGGATATGTTGATGTTACCCAGAATCCAAATTGTACCGGAGATTGCAATGGCTTCGCAACCGTTGCGGCCGTTGGTGGGGTTCCACCTTACACCTACGCTTGGCCAAGTTCGGCGGGAAGTCAAACAACTGCTACAGCCACTGCGTTGTGCGCTGGCACTTACATCGTTACGGTAACAGATAATGATACTGGAGAGTACGAAGTCGAGGTCACATTGGATGAACCAGCCGACATCTCAATTGCAGGTGCGGTTCAAGGTGTGAGCGTCGGAGGCGACGGTGCGATTGACGCGAATGTGAGCGGTGGAACAGGAGCATTCACTTTTGCATGGTCTGGACCTGATGGGTATACAGCTTCTACTGAGGACATTAACGATATTGAAATTGGTGATTATACATTGATTGTAACAGATGCTAATGGCTGTTCAGACACCATGGTGTTTACAGTTGAATTGACGGGTCTTACTAACCTTGGCTCGGAAGGGCTTAAGCTGTATCCTAACCCAGCTACCGAGTCCATCATGTTGACAAGTGCTAACATTCTCTCAACTTACCGAATGACCGATTTGCTAGGAAACTTGGTCTATTCAGGAACATCAACGAAGAACACGCTTGAGCTCGATGTTCGACAGCTTCCAGAAGGAGTCTACCTCATCGAAGTTGAAACGATCAAAGGGTTACATCTCCAGAAAGTGACGGTGCAGCATTGATCCACTTCAAACGCTAAGCTGACCTCGGTCATATTCTCGGAGCTCATTTGAAATCACCTTTGGTTTCTCATTTTGAGCAATGTCCGAAGCCAAACAAACCACGACATGCTTTCACTGCGGTGAAGATTGTATTGAAGAGCATATCGTCTTTGAGCAACATGATTTCTGTTGCCAAGGTTGCCGAACTGTGTATTCACTCCTCAATGAAACAGGTCTAAACACCTACTATGACATTGAGCGGAACCCGGGGCCAACAGTCAAGGATTCCGAAAACTCCAATGAATTTCTAAACCTCGATGAAGTAAAAGGAAGACTCCTTGATTTTACCGAGGGAAACCAAAGTAAAATCACGCTATATCTTCCTTCCGTTCATTGTGCAGCCTGCATTTGGCTGCTCGAGCGCCTCGAAAGATTAAACAAGGGCGTCATCAAATCAGAAGTCAATTTCATCAGGAAAGAAGTAACCGTCATTTTTAATCATGACATCATTTCACTTAAGGATTTAGTTGACTTATTAGAATCGCTTGGTTACCCGCCAGACCTCCAACATCAGAAACAACCAAGGTCAAAATTCAGAAGAGAGCTGATCTTGAAATTGGGCGTGGCAGGGTTTGCGTTTGGAAACATTATGCTCTTTAGTTTTCCCGAATACTTGAGCTTGAACGAAGAATCGTTATCGGAATTCGCTCCTCTGTTTAGCTATTTGAATTTGTTGCTGGCTATTCCTGTTTTGCTCTATTCCAGCACCGAGTATTTAAGAAGCGCATGGAAGAGTTTGAAGGTACGCTACCTAACCATCGACGTTCCGATTGCCCTCGGTATTATCACCCTATTTGCCAGAAGCTCGTATGAAGTGATCTCGGCAACAGGAGCCGGATACTTTGACTCGTTCGCTGGCTTGGTATTCTTTCTCTTAATTGGAAAATGGTACCAAGGAAGAACCTATGAAGCCCTCGCCTTTGACCGGGATTTCAAGTCGTATTTCCCAGTAGCCGTAAACCGGTTGAACAAGGGGGGAGAGGAAGTCTGCCTTCTCGAAAACATAGAAGTTGGCGACCGAATAAAAATATTGAACAATCAAATTGTTCCAACGGATTCAGTCTTAATCAAAGGGGTTGCATCCATGGACTACAGCTTTGTAAACGGCGAATCAGATCAAGTACGAAAACAAGAAGGAGAGCTGCTTTTCGCGGGAGGCCGACAATGTGGTAGCGCACTTGAGGTTGAAGTTTATAAACCTGTTCAACAGAGCTACCTCACAAGTCTTTGGAATCAATCAGCGTTTAGTAAGGATTCGGATTCCCGAGATCTCGCATCCTTAGTCGATAAGGTGAGTAGATACTTTTCGATTGCTATACTCACCATTGCTTTCGGCTCTCTTGCTTATTGGTTGGTGGTAGATAGTACCGAAGCAGTTGACGCATTCACGGCAGTCTTGATTATTGCTTGTCCATGCGCCTTGGCGCTCAGTATGCCGTTTGCGTCGGGGAATGTCTCTCGAATATTGGGAAGGCTCGGATTCTTTGTGAAGAATACGCGAATCCTAGAACAAATAGCGGATGCAGATCATGTTGTGCTTGACAAAACAGGAACCCTCACTAAAATCAATTCTACCACTGTTCGGTTTCAAGGAGCCGTTCTCTCTGAAGCTGAACAGCTAGCCTTAAAATCGATTGTATCAAATTCTACCCATCCGCTGAGCATGGCCGTGGCCAATTACCTCCCCGTTCAAGCTCACAAAGTGATCAATTTCCGTGAAGTCCTTGGCCTTGGCATAGGAGGAGAGGTTGATGGAATTTCGGTCAAAATGGGGTCGGCCCAATTCTGTGATATTGACCCACAAGCACAAGTGGTTGATGCATCTGTCGTTCATGTCGTGGTAGATGGTCGTTATCTTGGTTATTTCAGGATTGAGAAGAGTTTACGGAATGGAATTTCGGAATTGATAAAAAGCTTGGCGAAAAGATATCGGCTTCATTTGTTAAGCGGGGATAATGACTCCGATAAGCAGAGAATGAAGGAACTCTTCGGCACTGAGGACGCCCTGCATTTTAATCATTCCCCCACGGATAAGATGCATTATACTGCAAACCTCCAATCCGACGGTAAAAGCGTCATTATGATGGGAGATGGCCTGAACGATGCTGGAGCCTTAAAGCAAGCTGATGTCGGCATCGCGATTGCGGACGATGTTTTTAGTTTTTCGCCTGCCTGTGATGCCATATTGCAAGCAGATCAGCTCAAGAGACTGGGAGAGTTTGTCAGGTACATCGCGAGAAGCATTACCGTCGTTAAGTGGAGCATCATCATCTCATTGCTGTACAATGTGGTTGGTCTGTTTTTCGCCGTCCGTGGTGAGTTGACTCCTTTGGTTGCGGCCATTCTCATGCCGCTAAGCTCAGTAACAGTTGTTGCATTTGTGACCCTCCTCACAACCTTGATACGACCAAAATCTAATTAGGCCAAGATCGTAGCTTATTAAAAACTTAATTTTCTAGTCTCAACAAAATCTACCTCCATGAAAACCTTTACGCTCTCCGCAATAGCGGTATTATTTACGTTGAATGTACTGGCTCAGGTTCCTCAGATATCGAAAGATGTCCTCCGAAATCAAGAGCCAAAAACGGCTCCACTCGTTGGTGAAAAACCAAACTATGAGTTGAGGCCGGTCATGGAAAACCAAAGTCAGCACAATACTGCTAGAACTACATCCGAGGCACAAATTGGAATAACGACATATGACTTGATGACCAATGGGTCGATGCTTGAACACATTGTTCGACACGAAAACGGAACGATGTCTACTGCTTGGACATTTTCGACCGTCAATAATTGGTCGACACGGGGAACAGGATATAATTTCTTTAATGGAACAACCTGGGGTACAGCGCCGACGGCGCAATTGGAATCAGTGAGAACTGGATGGCCAACCATCGGGGCAACTGCAGGTGGAAAGGAAATAGTAATCGCCCATGACAACACGAGCATTGAGACAAGAATGACTTCTCGAAGCTCTGTCGGAAGTGGGAGTTGGACCCAAGCTGGGCAGGGCTCCACATTAGCCTCTGATTGGTGGCACAAGTTTGTGGTAGGTGGCCCGGAAGGAAACACTATTCACCTTATTGGAATTACCCAAATTGACGCTTTTAGCGGAACACCATACAATGGATTAGACGGAGCTTTGCTTTATGCTCGTTCTACGGATCAAGGAGCATCTTGGGACATCACTGACTTGCAATTGCCTGGAATAGACAGCACTACGAACATTGGGTTTTCTCCAGATACCTACACCATAGATGCTGAAGGCGATGTGGTTGCCATAGTCGTGTGCGGTTTGGGGACAGGTGTACGACTCATGTAGGAATTGCACGATTTCGTTTTCAGACATTCGATAGGATTGGAGCAATCAAATTTAAGGGTTGTTTATCTGATAATCAGATAGTTCTCTCGGCTAGGAACTTTTCGCGATAATAAAGATATAAAGGAAGGGTCCCGGCCATACCGAAAAGCAATGTGAGAATCCAGATCATATAAGGTCTCTTCATCTGGATTTTTCTACTGTCCTGATAAGTCCATGAAGAATATTAAAACAACTACTAGAAGGTCTACCACGAAGGCACTGGATATATCATTCTGAAACATTCCATGTAGGGTTGCCATTGGGTCTAACCATAGCAGATAGTTGCCGGTTTCAATGCTCACTTTTGCAACGTATAAATTAGGAGCGATGAACCCTAGACCGCTTAGTATTAAGTAGAGAGTTTTTTTCATAATGGGTTTAGCATATGATCACTCCTGCATCAGGCGATTGATGATTGCTTGGGCGGTTTCGAGTTTTTTAAGCTCTTTTTCTAAATCCTTTGTGTCTTCAGTTTTGACCAGGGCCTTCACTTTATCCTGAAGGGCAATTGCATCATCAAGATCTTTCAAATAGGCTTCGAGCACAGTATTGTTGAGATTGTCATAGGTCTTACGGTCGAGATTCGTTCTCGTCTCCCGATGAGTCGAAAGCATACTCCTTTTCTGCTGCCCAAAAGCGAGTACCGTAGCCTCATACAGGTGCTTCTTCTTTCCGTAATACTCTTCTCCTTCCAACATCTTCTCATTTCCTTTCCACAAGGTTGCTCGCCCCGAGATCATTCTTGCGAGCTTAGATTTCTTTTCTTCCTCAGCGATCAATGCTTCAACCTTGATGATCTGATCTTGTGGATATGTTTCGTCCTTTTTAATGCCAGTCGCATCCTTATATAGGTTTAATGCTTGCGGGTAATTCTTCAACTCAAAGTGCTTATTGCCTAAAGCAATTTTATTGTCGTAATCGGCTTGAATTCGCTTCTGTTCTTCAAATTCCCGCTTCCCTTTCGGTGTTTCCTTCCAGTCAATTAGTACCATCTGGTTCCTTAGGGCCTGCTTTTTCTCAAGTTCACCTGTTTTAATCAAGAGTGTTGGCAAAGACGAATTGAAATGATTTCCCAGCTTAGCGCCAAGGACCTTGGTCCAAATGCTTAGAACGGGTTTCAGTATTTCATGCTCAGTGTAAGCATGCTTCAATCCCCATTTTGAATCTCCCACCACAGCACTGGAATCCATCCGATCCATATTCGAAAAGAAACCATTGACCAACTCACTGTTGTCAATATTCTTAGTCACTTCACCTGACGCGGAGTCAACAATCATATGTGAGACGAGCACTCCGTGTTGAAAGCTTATTTTCTCAGATTTTGCCGAACCGCCAGCCCGTCTGTATTCGAGAGTCCATTCCCCATCAAATTTTCCGTTCATGTCAAAGGAACCGTCCACATTGAGTTTTTCGAAACTGACGCTGTTTCCGTACATCAAGTATTTATAGCTGAATTTTCCGCGGAAAGTGTTTTTATAGAATGATGCTTGAGTTACTTTAATATCCATTCCATTCGCTTCATCTCGAAGTCGATTGGTCCACATTCCGTTCTTTTTACCGTTTAGATATTGACCAGTAACGGTCTCCGAGAATGACTCATTTTTCACAGTCACTACCCAAGCTAGGTTCTTCTTATTGTCCTTGTAATTTCCTGTTAGGAGCACCTCGTTTTCTCCACCACGAGCAGGGATCTCTCGAGTTTCAGAATATTTGAACAGTCCATGATAAACCTTCTGATGCATCGCATTTTCCTTGAAGGAGTAGGATGCTTCACCAGCCTCGAACGGGCCTTCGTACATCTGAACTTGCTGTGTTAAGGCTGTAACCGGGAGCACTACTATCAGTGCAAACAGAATTTTCTTCATGACCACTTATTATGACATCAAATCAAAAAGAATTCTTGCAATTCTCAACAGATTTGTGAATAAATTATCTCGTCACCAAAAGACTGTGCGAGTGGCGGTGATCTCCTTGTGAAATATGCATGGTGTAAAATCCACGAGACAAGGACTCCAAGCCAAAACCCGTAAATCGATTCATACCTATGCGCAAATTTCGATTTGTACTTATTACAACTCGACCCCCTGCGTCAATGACCGAAATCTGTGCATTTCCGGCTTCTTTCGATTCGATAATCACGACAGACTCCTGACCAATTGGATTTGGAAACACCTTCGTTGAGAGCGCCGCACTCTTTTGATATCCTGCCGGCGGGGTGGTGTCAACAATGGTGTCGTTCGAGGGGCGATAAATAACCCTCAAACTGTCCATGACAACATCAGTGAGCGGGCGGTTATTACCATTAACAGATACTCCACCAATTGCTTGAACTACTTCAAAGCTGTCAATGACCATCCCAAAAACTGGGTGAGCCGAGGAAAACGGAGCATTGTCAAAATCAAGATAAGTGTTGTTGACGAGGTTAATAAAAAATTGACTCCCCCCTGTGTTAGGGCCGGAGTTCGCCATTGAGATGGTCTTTTGAACATTGCTCAATGTACCCGTGGAATCGAATTCATCTGGGATCGTATAACCAGGGCCTCCTGACCCAGTGCCTGTTGGATCTCCTCCTTGGATCATGAAATTGTCAATTACACGATGAAAAATCACACCATCGTAGTATTCCTGATCAGTCAAATCAATGAAATTACCGGAGGTGATTGGTGTCAATGAGTCGGACATCTCGACGATGAAGTCGCCCATTGTTGTGTAAAATTTGATTTGTGTTTGAGCTGTGGTTTGAGCTGCACACAGAAGAAATATTCCGATGAATAGGACTAAATTTTTCATGTTAGAGGGTTGTGCCAAATTAGTCAATATCGAGTTGCAATCAAGAACTGTTCAGTTTTTTGATTGGTTCTCGAAACGCAAGTTCAAGAAAAAAGGGGGCCCAAAAGGACACCCTAACCTAATTAAACAGCCTTCTCCCAAAGACTAGTTCACGTACAAGTTCGTACTCTCAGCAATAACTGAACAGACCTTTTTGCGGTATTGATCGTCCAATATTTTCTCGAGCTCTTCTGGAGAACTCATGAACCCAAGCTCCATGAGAATAGCAGGGCTATTACTGTTCTTGACCACGTAAAATCCGGCTGTTTTTACCCCTCTGAATTGAATGTCCTTGGCGACAGCTAATTGCCCAAAAATCTCTCCGTACAGCTTACTTTTTAGCTGGTTTACATCTTCTTGTTCGCTCAGGTAGAGTTCAATTCCTTGGGCGGAGTCAGATTTACTTTCATTAAAGTGGAGAGAAAGGTAGAGTACATTCTCAGTGCCATAGGTGGCCATGGTTCTCTGTTCGAGAGACATGCTCCGATCGTCTTCTCTCAAGATTATGGATGATATGCCTAAAACTTTGAGTTCGTCTCTAAGAGTCAATGCATACTTCAGGCTTAGGTCCTTTTCGGTGTGATCCCCGACTTGAACCCCATTGTCCTTGCCTCCATGAGCTGGATCGATGATGACCAGAAACTTCTCTTTACTAAGATCACTGGCTCCGAAATCTAGCAGGCTCAGACTTAAAAATTTCTCTGGATCTACATGTTCTTCGTTCTTGAGAATTTCAAAATGCAGATGTGGCCCAGTGCTTTTTCCAGAAGTCCCACATTTTCCAATTAATTGGCCTGATTCAACATTTTGCCCCTCTACAACTAGTATTTGATCCAGATGGGAGTAACGCGTCTCGAAACTGTCAGCATGGTCGAAGCCAACTCGAAGGCCATGGCCAGTTGAGTAGTGTTCTACCAAGACTACGGTGCCCGTGCTAGAAGCAAAGACATCGGTTCCAACTTCTGCCGCCAGGTCAAGTCCTTCGTGCATTTGAGACTCAGCAGATCCTGGCCCTTTTCGCATTCCGAAAGAGGAATACCTCGTGACTTTTGAAAGGTTGATAGGTGAAACAAAATGGGGAGTTAGCACTTGGCTTTCTTCCTGATGCGGTTTGTTGACGGTCTCAATTGAAAACGCATATACGAGCATGATAATCATGGGTAATGAAAGGAAAAACAATCCTTTTTTCATGGTATTTGATTTTGGTTGATTTAGCTGTCGTACGCGCTTTTTAATCAAACTTTGGGAGAAGGGAGAAGCCATCAATGGCAGATCAGATTTTTGGAATTGGAGCTTGAGCAACAACTCGCTGTAAAGTATGCGGTCATATCCTGGAGCAAAATCATCGTCCGCTTCAAATTCATGGATTGCTGAAAGCTCATTGCTCAGATATCTAAATATGGGATTGATCCAAAGTATGACCCTTGCCATATTCATCAGCCATTTGTCAAATTCATGGTTGAATTTTACGTGTCGTCGTTCATGGTTTAGGATGGCGCTTCGTTCGGCCGGCACCATCTCATCAAAGGTTGGAGGGACATATACCGAGCCAGCAAATGCAAAAGCCATCTCGAACTCGTCGGTGATAAAAGCATCAAGCTTTGAATCGAAGTAGGAGTACTTCCGGAGTTTAGTTTTTAGAGATATCCATCTGACAACGTAGATGAGGAACCAAACCAAACCCAAGCAATAGAAGAATTACGTACGAGAGAAGCGAAGTGTAATTGAAAGTTTGTACGCTGAGTTGATTCTCTGGTTCGACAATTGCATCACCTGCCTCAACGGAATTGAGAATGGCGCCAAGATCAATAGTCACATCCAAAGGAGCAGTTGATTCGACAACTGTGTAGTGAAAGTTTGGAATCATCAGTAACATGACCACGGCCGACAGAATGTAAATACGTTTCCATCGGTAGTGATTCATTTTGGAAAGAGCCGACCAGTAGAATAGGCCAAACGCAAAGAGGCAGAATTGAAATTCCAAGAAGAGGATTGTCCAATGACTCATCATATGCTCAAGATTTTTGTTGGCCTGTTTTTAAAATCGCACCGATCTCCTTCAGATCCTTGTCGCTGAGGTTCTCTTCACTGACCATGAATGAAACGAGGGACTGAAAGGAGCCATTAAAATAGTCTCCAAGGAGCGTTTTAAAAGTGCGTTTGGAGTACTCTTCGATGGAAATGATCGGAAAGTATTCATATGTCTTTCCGTATGCCTTGTGACCCAAGAACTCTTTTTTCTCCAGCAATCTTACGACTGAAGAGACTGTGTTGTATGGCGGTTTAGGCTCTGGCATGAGCTCGATAATATCCTTGACAAATGCTCTATCAAGCTTCCAAATGACCTGCATGATCCGCTCTTCAGTAGGCGTCAAATTTTCCATACCACAAATATAAACTGAAAAAACAGTTATAAAACTGAAAAAACAGTTTAAAATGAGTGAGAGCAACTGAATTCCAACTGAGATCATTGCTGATGAGGATCAGTATTTAGTCTATTCATCATCATTACTTGGGGCATACGCGCCATTCACCTTTGCCCTCAACTCAAAATCTACACTATGAGCGTGATGATCATTCACATTGTCGTAAGCCTAATAATTGCCCTAGCATTTCTGGGGGCCTTCATCTGGGCCATTAAAACGAATCAATATGACGACGACTATTCGCCTTCTGTGAGAATACTTTTTGACGATACTAAACCAAATAACGAAAACGTATAATTCTATGGAACTCGAAAAATTCAGTTACGACAATTCGATAGTACGCAAGTTCATTATCGCGACTGTGGTATTCGGCGTTGTCGGAATGCTCGTAGGGCTGCTAGCCGCTCTTCAGCTCGTTTGGCCGTCGCTTGGTTTCGCCACCGACTTTTTGACTTTCGGTCGTATCAGGCCTCTTCACACAAACGCAGTCATATTCGCCTTTGTAGGAAACGGCATTTTTGCGGGAGTATATTACTCCTTGCAACGGTTGCTGAAAGCCAGAATGTGGAGTGACATGCTCTCGAATGTAAATTTCTGGGGATGGCAAATCATCATTCTTTCGGCGGTTCTCACATTACCATTTGGGTATACAACCGGTAAAGAATATGCAGAGCTTGAATGGCCAATTGATATTGCCATTACGCTATTGTGGGTTGTGTTTGGTCTAAACATGATCATGACAATGGTAAAAAGAAGAGAGCGACACATATACGTTGCGATTTGGTTTTACCTAGCCACTTTCGTCACGGTAGCCATCCTACACATATTCAACTCCTTCGAGCTTCCAGTTTCGTTTTTAAAGAGCTACAGTTGGTACGCGGGCGTTCAAGATGCGTTGGTACAATGGTGGTACGGACACAATGCGGTTGCATTCTTTTTGACCACGCCTTACCTGGGATTGATGTACTACTTCGTTCCAAAAGCGGCGAACAGACCGGTATACTCCTACAGACTATCAATCATCCACTTCTGGGCTTTGATATTTATTTACATCTGGGCAGGACCACACCACTTGCTTTACACTGCACTTCCTGATTGGGCTCAGTCGCTCGGAGTTGTATTCTCCATCATGCTCATCGCTCCGTCGTGGGGTGGAATGCTCAATGGACTACTCACGCTCCGAGGGGCATGGGACAGGGTTCGAGATAGCGCAGTTCTGAAATTCATGGTTGTCGCCATAACCTGCTACGGAATGACAACGTTCGAAGGGCCAATGATGTCCTTGAAAAGTGTAAACGCCATAAGTCACTTTACGGATTGGACCATTGCTCACGTTCATATTGGTGGGCTGGGATGGAACGGCTTCTTAACCTTCGGTATGCTCTACTTCTTAGTCCCTAAAATGTGGGGGTCAAAACTCCATTCTCCAACGCTTGCCAACTTCCATTTCTGGATTGGAACCTTGGGGATTATATTCTACGCCATTCCAATGTATTGGGCTGGATTTGCACAAAGTCAGATGTGGACAGATTTCACAGATGACGGATTCCTAGCAAACCCAATATTCCTCGATACAGTAACAAAACTGGCTCCTATGTATGCCATGAGAGCTTTTGGAGGAGCGATCTACATTATCGGCGTGCTCGTTATGGTCTACAACCTGATCATGACTGCGAAAGCTGGAAGCTTCCAAAAAGAAGAACCAGCAGAAGCTGCAGCACTCACTCCGGTTTACACTCCACACAAGGGGGAGCATTGGCACAGAGCACTAGAGAGAAAGCCATTGATTTTAACCGTCCTTGCATTAGTAGCGGTCAGTATTGGAGGCTTGTTTGAAATCATTCCGACCATGCTTGTCAAATCAAATATTCCAACGATAAGCAGTGTTCGGCCATATACTCCACTTGAATTGGAAGGCCGTGACCTCTACATAAAGGAGGGATGTTACAACTGTCACTCACAGATGATTCGTCCATTCAGAAGCGAAACAGAGCGCTACGGCGAATACTCGAAAGCAGGAGAGTTTGTATATGACCACCCTTTCCAATGGGGATCAAAACGAACCGGTCCTGACCTTGCGAGAGAAGGCGGATCTAAACTTCGGAAACCGAATAGCTGGCATTACAACCACATGCTTGATCCCACCATTTTGTCACCTGGGTCAATCATGCCACCGTATCCATGGCTAATTGACAACGAACTCGACATGAGTTTAACAGCTAAAAAGATCAATGCCATGAGAACGCTTGGAGTTCCTTATCCAGTTGGATATGAGAATAGGGCAGTCGCGGACTTACAGGCTCAAGCCGATGCGATCGCATCTGATCTCGCGGGTTCGGGAATCGAGGTTGCATCGGATCGAGAGATCATCGCGCTCATCGCATACTTACAGCGTTTGGGTCGAGACATCGAGAACGAAGTAGAAACTAAATAAGACTAGAAACCATGTTGAAATTCGTAAAACACCATATGGAAACGATCGCGGGAATTGAAATATATCCGCTGGTTTCATTCGTCATCTTCTTCACCTTTTTTCTGAGCCTCTTCGCCTATGTTATGTTGATGAAGAAGAATCACATTAAAGAACTGGAAAACATTCCTCTAACCGATAATGACTAATTAATCATGAGACTAATCAGAAATATCAAATCCAAGACAATGATGATCCTTTTGATCGCCGTTGCATTTTTGGCTCCATTGAAGCTCTCAGCTTCCTCGATATTGGTCAACAGTACAGGGTTGTCAGATGAGACTTTGTTAATGATACTGCTTGTCGCTTCGGTCCTTCAGGTCATTGCTATTGTGGTAATAGCAAATGTCATCAAGTCATTGGCTTCGAATCGTGACTTATGGCAAATAAAGGGTAGAACCAAGGCCGGAATTATCACGCTGCTTCTCGGTTTAACCAGTGTTCAAGCCATGGCTAAATCCGCTGATTTTGATGCCTTGATTACCATGGATGATACGGGCTTTCTAATCTTAGTGACGCTTAATTTGGTCTTGCTCTTCACATTCCTGTATCTCGTTTCCAAATTAAATGGAATCACGCGGATGATGATGGACGAAGATGGTTCGGTTCCTGAAACCTTCATGGATAAGATGAGAACCATGCTGACTGATGCCGTTCCAATTGACAAAGAAGCCGATGTCGAAATGGACCATGAATATGATGGGATTAGGGAATTAGACAACAACCTACCACCATGGTGGTTGTATGGGTTCTATTTCTGCATTGCATTCGCATTCGTATACATTATCTACTATCATTTTACGGATAGCGGGCAACTGCAATTGGAAGAGTATCAAGTAGAAATGCAGGAGGCAGAAGATGCCAAACAAGCTTTTGTGGCGACACAAGAAAACGTCGTTGACGAAAACAATGTTGAATTATTGACTGACGCATCTGCCTTGACATCTGGAGCTAAGATCTTCAAATTGTACTGCGCTCCATGTCATGCTGAACACGGAGGATCTAGTCCTGGAGGAGTTGGACCAAATCTTACGGACGATCACTGGATTAATGGAGGGTCAACAACAGACATCTTCAAGACGATTAAGTATGGTGTTCCAGAAAAAGGAATGGTGAGTTGGCAAGCCCAGCTAAATCCAACTCAGATTCAAGAGGTAACCAGCTTTATCATGTCGATTGTGGGAACCAACCCGGATAATGCCAAGGAAGCCCAAGGAGAATTATACGAGTCGGTTATAGAGCCAGCAGAATCAGAAAGTCAAGAGCAACCTGAAGAGGCCAATGACGAAGTGGAAGCTGCTACCGTAGAAGAATAACGACGAAACCACGGCGATGAAAGTCGCTGTGGTAATTGTCCATACACTGCATCACCGAGGAAATGACAAATCAGCCAGATAAAGAATCCTTCAGGGACCATATTTCCACGGTTGATGATTCAGGCAAGCGTATTTGGGTCTACCCTAAAAAACCTAAAGGCAAGTTCACGAATTATCGAATGCTTGTCAGTGCCTTACTCCTGCTCGCACTATTCTCTGGACCATTTATTCGAATCGGGGGAGAGCCGCTGTTGCTGCTGAATATTCTAGAAAGAAAATTTATCATTCTCGGAAATATTTTCTGGCCCCAGGATTTTTACCTGTTCATGTTTGCTATGATCACGGCCATTGTATTCGTGATTCTTTTTACGGTGGTATTTGGTCGTCTTTTTTGCGGTTGGCTGTGCCCCCAAACCATCTTCATGGAGATGGTGTTCAGGAAAATCGAATACGCCATCGAAGGAGATTTTAAACAGCAGAGAAATTTAGATAAGCAAGATTGGAACGCCGAGAAAATTGGCAAAAAAGGGCTGAAGCACGTCCTGTTCATAGCAATCAGTTTTCTGATTGGAAATACGTTTTTAGCCTACATAATTGGTTCTGAAGAGCTAATCAAAATCGTCACCGAACCAATTGGCGAACACGTTGGTGGGCTCAGCGCCATGATCATTTTTTCTGGGTTGTTCTATGGCGTTTTTAGCCAGTTGCGTGAACAGGTTTGCACAACTATTTGCCCATACGGAAGGCTTCAGGGAGTTCTCCTAGACCGAAACTCATTGGTTGTTGCCTATGACTACACGAGGGGGGAACGCACTGAAGGAAGAGCGAAATTTCGAAAAGGTGAAAATAGAGATGAGCTTGGTAAAGGAGATTGTATTGACTGCGGACAGTGCGTTCACGTATGTCCTACAGGGATAGACATTCGACACGGAACGCAACTAGAGTGTGTGAACTGTACAGCGTGCATGGATGCGTGCGATTACATGATGGAGTCAGTCAATCTTAAGATGGGGCTGATAGGTTATAAAACGGAGAACAGTATTGCCCAAGGGGTTCCTTTCAAGTTTACTACGCGGGTCATAGGTTATACGACCGTACTTGCGATTCTACTCGGGGCTATTGCATTTTTATTGGCGAGCAGATCTCAGGTCGAAACGACCATTCTAAGGACAAGTGGCATGATGTATCAAACCCAAGAAGATGGACGAATAAGCAATCTCTACAACTATAAAGTGATTAACAAGTCAAACGAGCAACTGCCCATCCAATTCACGCTTGAAGACGTGGGTGGGGAGATCAAAATGATTGGAAACCCTAATCCAATTGTGGAAGAACAAGGTATTGCAGAAGGCGTCATGTTCGTGATAATGGAAAGAGAGGAGCTGGAAGGCGTAAAGACAAAACTGAAAATTGGAATCTATGAAGGTGAACGACGAATAGAAGTCGTGAAAACCAGCTTCATGGGACCAGCAAACTGAAGATTATGAAATTCACCTGGGGACATGGAATAACGATTGGGTTTACACTTTTTGTAGTCTACATTCTCTCGTTCGTTTATCGCAGCTTCAATGAAAACATTGATCTGGTGGCAGAAGACTACTATGCTCAAGAAGTGGTTTTCCAAGACCGGATTGATGAAACACAAAACGCCAAAATCTACGCTGACTTGATCTCGGCGACGAAGTTGGAGACTGAGGTTGTATTGGAATTTCCAAAGGAGTTTCAAGAAAATGATTTCGAAGGAGAAGTTCATTTCTTCCGGCCATCAGATAAAAGTTTGGATCTAAAGTTCCCTTTAAGACTAGACGATAGTGCACAAGTCACCTTCCCAAGCCAGCTTTTTAAAGAAGGCAGATATGAAGTGAAGATTCATTGGTCAATGGAGGGGCGAAATTTCTACCTAGCTAAGCAGGTTTATTTATGATTTACATACTCTCAGCAATAGCAATTGGAATCGTCGGCAGCCTTCATTGCGTCGGCATGTGTGGGCCATTGGTCCTCGCGCTCCATCAAAGCCGAGCCAATGGTTCTGGGGAAATGTTGCACCACGTCGGGCGGCTGTCTGTGTACATGACCATGGGGTTGGTTGCTGGGACGATTGGAACAAGCTTTAATATGATGGGATTGCAGCAATCATTCTCCATGATTGCGGGAATACTATTGGTTGGAAGTGCATTGATCGTCTTTTTCAAGCACTATATAGGAAGGCTTGAGAGTTTAATCGGCAGAGTATCTATAAAGCTGGCGTCATATGCAAATGGCAAGCAACAGAAGTCGCCTATGAAGCACTATGTTCTCGGAGTGGCAAATGGACTTCTCCCGTGCGGAGTAGTCTACCTTGCCCTCGTTGGAGCGGCTAATACATTTACACCTTGGGACGGAGCTGTATTCATGTTGGCTTTTGGGCTTGGTACCGTGCCGGCATTGTGGGTATTGTCAGCTTTCGGTAGAAAGATCCCCCTTCAACTAAGAAATAAGTTCAGAGCCTTGGTTCCTGTCGTTGTGATCTTGGTAGGCGCTTTATTGATTGTGCGGGGAATGGATTTGGGGATTCCATACCTCAGTCCTCAAAATGATATTGTAAACTCTGCAGATGCTGTTTGTAACCCATGAAACTTATAGATAAATACAACGTCCCTGGCCCTAGGTATACAAGTTACCCGACTGTTCCATATTGGGATAATGATCCTAGTGAGGCCGATTGGAAAGAGCACGTTTCTTCCGCCTTCTCGGCTTATAACATCTCAGATGGGATCAGTGTATACATCCACTTACCGTATTGCGAAAGCCTTTGTACTTTCTGCGGGTGTACCACCCGAATTACTGTTAATCATGGGGTAGAAGAACCTTATATCGAAGCGCTCCTCAAAGAATGGGATCTATATCTAGAGTTGTTTGATGGGAAGCCGCAGATTAAAGAATTACATCTGGGCGGGGGCACGCCCACCTTTTTTAGTCCCACGCACCTCAAGAAGCTTTTTAAAGGAATAATTGGAAAGAGCGAATTGCACCCTTCAGCAGAACTCGGGTTTGAGGCTAATCCAAAAACAACTTCCCATGCTCACCTCAAGGTGATGGCTGACTTGGGCTTTAAAAGATTGAGTCTGGGAATTCAGGACTTCGATCCTGTGGTTCAGAAAACAATTAACCGGGTACAGTCTTTCTCTCAGGTGAAACAGGTGACAGATTGGGCGAGAGATTTGGGATATGATTCCATCAACTACGATCTGGTGTATGGATTACCATTCCAAACCCAAAAGAGTATCGAAAACACGGTTGACTTGGTGAGCCTTCTTCGTCCGGATAGGATTGCCTTTTATAGCTATGCACATGTGCCATGGGTGAAGCCAGGTCAGAGATCATTTACAGACAAGGACTTGCCTGAGGGGACAGAGAAACATTCAATGTATGTCAAAGGCAAGAGGCTATTGACAGAAGCAGGATACATTGAGATTGGAATGGATCATTTTGCCTTGCCTGAAGATCATCTTTCAGTTGCTTTCCGAGCACGGAAAATGCATCGGAATTTTATGGGTTATACTACTCAAACAAGCAAGTTGATGATCGGTCTCGGAGTCTCCGCAATAAGCGATACTTGGAGTTCCTTTGGTCAAAACGTCAAGGTTGTGGAAGAGTACATAAGGAGCATTGACGAAGGAACAATACCGATTTTTAGAGGGCACATGCTAAGTGAGGAGGACATGGAAATCCGGAAGATTATATTGGAATTGATGTGTAGTTTCAAATCATCTATTTCATCGGAAGCATCGAGGAGCCTGTCAACCAATTTGGAAACTCTAAAGGAGATGGAAAAGGATAGTCTGGTGCGAATAAATGATCGAGGGGTCACCGTGACAAAGAAAGGCCGGGCGTTTGTGAGAAATATTTGCATGGCATTTGACCAAAGACTGATAGCCAATAAACCAGAAACCCAAATCTTCAGTATGACGGTTTGAAAAGGTATTCTCTTTCATTCCGTAATTGATATTCACTTATTTTTCGAAAAATTAGAGACATGGACGCACGTGAACTTCCATTTTATGGACTCGGTATGATAGCCTTTGCAATGGCAGGTTCGGATGGCCGGATTCAGGCTCATGAAAGGAACGAGCTTCATAATATAATCCAGGAATGGTCGGATAATTTCGAGCAGGACTTCGACATCGCAGAAATTATCTTCTCTGTCTTGAAAAAGTCTCCACCCCTTAATCTGGACGATGGATACGAGGCTGGAATGAAACAGATTCGATTGGGGAGCCAAAACTTAACCCAAAGCCTAAAAGAACGTTTCGTTTTCTTGGTGAATGACATCGCACATGCGTTCCCCCCTGTCACAGATGACGAAAAGGCATTGCTAAAGAAATTTGAGGAAGACCTTCACGACATTACCTAAACAGAATATATGGATGAGACACAGCGGTCGATGCTGTATGATTTACTCTTCGATTTTGGAATAGAGGGAGTTATTATCACCGATCAACGCGGGGTAATTGAGATTGCCAATGATAGAGCGGCTGACATTTTCGGGTATTCGAAAGCGGAGTTCATAGGTCTCAATGTAGATCAGCTTGTTCCAATGAACAAAAGGCTAGGCCATTCCGGCCTGCGTGAAGGATATGCTGAGAACCCCCATAAAAGGCGAATGGGAGTTGGCAGTAATCTGAGCGGAGCTCGAAAGGATGGCATCGAAGTTCCTGTAGAGGTTAGTCTGAATTATTTCAAATCTGGTGATGGCGTCAAGGTTCTTGCGTTGATAATGGATGTTACGGTGCGTAGAGAGCAGGCAGAACGAATCCAAAAATTCAATCGAGAGCTCGAACAAAAAGTGGAGCTGAGAACCCGCGACTTGAAAGCCTCGCAGCAGCTATATCAAGTGATCGCAAGGAACTATCCGAATGGAACCATTAATGTATTTGATCGATCGTTCCGCTACATTTTTGCGGAAGGCGAGGAGATGTACAAATCCGGCATTACGAGTGAGTGGCTTGTAGGGAAGAACTACCTCGATCGAGTGCCAAAGGAGGTTCGATTACAGATAAAGGACCATTTAGCTTCCGTTTTGGATGGGAAGAATGCCACTTTCGAAATAGAATTTGATAATCAATTCTATTTGATCAACACCGTAGGACTGGCCGATGACTCAGGAGAGATTGATCGAATTCTGCTGGTAGAGCAAAACATTACCCAACGAAAAGAAGCAGAGGTAAAACTCGAAAAAGCCTTGGAAAAGGAAATCAACCTTAACGAGTTGAAATCCAGATTTGTCAGCATGGCGTCGCACGAATTCCGAACACCTTTGAGCACAGTCTTAAGTTCGATGTCCTTGCTCGAAAAGTACGATGCTCTAGGGGCGAACGAGAAAAAGGGCAAGCACTATGAGAGGATTAGAAATTCGGTCCGACAGCTGACGAACATCTTAAACGACTTCTTGTCCCTGGAAAAGGTTGAAGAAGGGAAAATTAATATTCAACCAACCCAAGTCGATTTACCCGAGATGATGGTGGACATCGTTGATGAACACAATCAGATGGCGAAGGAAGGCCAACAAATTGTGCTGGATTGTAACTGTGACTCTGAGTTCTTCACAGATCAAAACATGCTTAGAATTGTGGTGAGCAACTTGCTGAGTAATGCGATCAAATACTCTCCAGAAGGGGTGACCATCAACATAACCTCTTTTACTTCCAATGATCAGTTGACGATAAAGGTTGAAGACAAAGGGATCGGAATTCCAGCCGATGAGCAAGAGCACCTGTTTGAACGTTTTTTTCGAGCTAGAAATGCAGTAAACATTGAGGGCACAGGATTGGGATTAAACATCGTAAGTCGGTATCTTCAGCACTTAAATGGAAATATCACTTTTGTAAGTGACCCGGATGTCGGTACTACATTTACCGTATCCCTACCTATGCACGTCAAACAATGAAAAGGATCCTACTAATTGAAGACAATCGAGATGTTCGAGAGAACATAGCTGAGATATTAGAACTCGCTGGATACTATGTGGATACCGCCGAAAATGGAAAACGGGGCGTTGAGAAGGCAGTCGCTTCGACGATCGATTTGATCATTTGCGACATCATGATGCCAGAACTGGATGGCTACGGGGTACTTCACATTCTCAATAAGAACCCCAAGACATCGTCCGTTCCGTTCATCTTTTTGACTGCGAAAACGGAGAAGGGGGATTTTCGAAAAGGGATGAATCTTGGCGCAGATGATTACCTCACGAAACCATTTGAAGAAACCGACTTGTTAGATGCGATCGAGCTGCGATTGCAGAAGAGTGAGCGACTCAAGGCGCTGGTTCAAGCGGATGGTGAAGAGCATGTTCGCCGATTTATTAAGGATGTTGAAGAAGAGCTTTCCATTGAGGATTTGATTTCAGAGAGAAACACCAAAACCTATAAGAAAAAAGAGAGCATTTACCGAGACGGGGAGTACCCGCACGTGATTTACTATATAAGGAAGGGCAAAGTAAAACTGAGTAAGAGTAGCGACTACGGGAAAGAATTCATTACTCAACTTTGCGGACCTGGGGAGTTCCTAGGATATCTTGCTTTACTCGAAAACTCCGCATTTTCTGAAGAGGCCACGGCAATCGAAGATTCAGAAATTGCACTGATTCCAATTGAGGAGTTCAAAAAACTAATTCATCAAAATCGAGAGGTAACCAACAACTTTATCAAGATTCTGTCACGCAATGTGATCGAGCAAGAAGAGCGTCTGCTCAAGCTCGCATATGGCAATGTGAGAGAGAGAGTCGCTACCGTTATCGAATCGCTTTTCGGTAAATATGGAAATGAGACCAACCGTCACATTGAGTTGAGCATATCTCGAGAAGAACTTGCCGGTTATGCTGGGATTGCCACAGAGTCGCTCATCCGAACTTTAACGGACTTCAAATCTGAAGGCTTGATTGCCAATGATGGAAAAATCATCATTGTCGAGGACATTGATCATCTCAGAAAGATAGCTTCCGGTGGGATTTAAGCATTCGATCGACCGCCTTCCCGACTATAAAGTCAGATTCTAAGTCGGAATATCTGACCAAGGGCACCCTTTTAATCGATGAGAATTAGACCTGTAGCAGCCCTTGACTCATGCTCATCTTACCTTTTACCAAGCCAACCTGTGACTTTTATCAAGTTGTGCATTGAGTCGAGTCAAAAGGATTTATCCTAATTCTAGAAATATTTGCTATCCGAGTAAATCAACAGCCATGATGAGTTCAAGCCAAACACTGATCACTTCGTGGCACAAATAGTAAGTGATGAAAAAAATATTAGTACCAACAGACTTTAGTGAATGCGCAACCCATGCCACAGAGGTTGCAGCTTCAATCGCCAAAAAAACCGGAGCCAGACTGTATATATTACATGTTTTGGATATTCCTGTCTATGACCGCAACGATGGCTTATCAACGTTTCAGAATACCGCAGAGGGAATCTTCTGGTTGAAACTAGTGAAGAAGAGGTTCAAAGAGTTATTTGCGATGCCATTCTTAGAAGGGGTAAATGCCGTCGAGGTTTTACAATTTCATGGAGTCTATGAAACCGTCGCTACTCAGGCTGCTGAGCACGATATTGACCTTATAGTTATGGGATCACACGGTGATTCTGGTGCCCACGAGGTATTCATTGGTTCTAACACGGAGAAGGTTGTTCGCCTCGCCGAATGCCCTGTCCTAACAATCAAAGAACGCATAGAGGACTTTAATCCCAAAAACGTTGTTTTCGCTTCTAATTTTTATGGTGAAGCCAAAGACAATTTTGAGAAATTATTTCGCTTTGTGAAGGCTTTTGATGCACATCTGCATTTGGTCAAGGTCATCACTCCTGATCATTTTGAAAGCACTCCATACACCGAGAAGTCAATTCAAGAATTTGTGGATGAATGGAAGTTGAAAAATTATACGATGCATATTTTCAATGAACGGACTATTCACGCTGGAATTCATGAAGCATCAGAACGCATAGGAGCGGACCTCATTACCATGGAGACGCATGGACGAACCGGTCTATCAAGATTCTTCTATGGCAGTCAAACTGAAAGTGTGGTGAATCATGCGAACATGCCCGTACTATCGGTTAAAATCCAAGACCTCAAAAGGGAATACTCACCATTTTCAGCTCTAACCTCTGATTGATCCATGAAAACCATTCTTATACCCACTGATTTCTCTGATAGCGCTAGGAATGCGTTTGACTTCGCTCTAAAGCTATTTGGAGAGGACAACAAATTTATCCTGCTGAATACATACGAAGAGCCAAGGAGCACAACGTCTTCGATGATTTCATTGCGGGATATTCTGCATGAATCATCGGTCGATTCGCTTCGCGAGGCAGAGTACCGCGTTCGGGAGGTTCTGGGACTAAAGGGAATTCAGCTCGACACTTATTCAGAGTACGGAGACCCAGTTCATGCCATTGCCAACTTTGCGCGGAATGATGACCTCAAAGTAGATCTCATTGTTATGGGTACGACGGGCGCTTCTGGGTTGAAAGAAATAATCATAGGCAGCGTTGCTTCGGCGGTGATTCAGAACTCACCCGTGCCTGTCATGGCTGTTCCAATTAACTACAAGCCTGAAGCCCCAAAAAGAATACTATTTGCTTCTGACCTTAGCGAATTGGACGGATCAAGCCTCCCTGAGGTGTTCATGGATATCGCTCGGGTGAACAAAGCCGAAATAACCATTCTCACTGTCAATAAGGAGCACGACATCATTGATGTAGAAAAGGCAGAGGTTGGTTATGACTTGCACATCCAGATGCAAGAATTGAATCATCGTTTTGAAGTCATTGAAAGCGAAAACATTGAGCTTGGAATTGAGGAGTACGCTCGCGTAAATGACATGCAGATGCTGGTGACAATTCCAAAACAGAGCACGTGGTTTCACCGGCTTGTGAATCCAAGTCTTTCTAAAAAACTTGCTAATCACATTGATATTCCGATGCTTGCCTTGTCAAAGTAAAACCTAAGACCATAAACCAAAAAAGGGGCTCAATGAGCCCCTTTTCTATATCATAAGATCTGCTTAGTGCTGTATGATCACAGACTTTTGAAAATTGAAGGTTTTGCTCTTCCCTTTCATCACGTAAACACCAGATGGTATTTCTGAAACGTTGAGCGAATAATTTCGGCCGGAAACGTTCTTCAGCTTTGCGAGGACTTGTTTTCCTTGAATATCAAAGAGTGATACATCCATGTTGCTTACTTCTCTTCCAAATGCAACGTTAAGTTGGTCGGTGGCGGGATTTGGATAAATACTGACCGAGGCATTGTTAACTTCCTCCAAACCAAATGGCACGTAGTTCCCATCCCACATTTCGAATGTATCGCCATCAATGACCCATGCCGTATCACCCCCGATAATAATCTGCGTTGTGTCATTGGTTGGTACGACTGGTATTGTGTCCCAAGACCATGAAATATCATCGATCCAGTACTCAGATTCGGTTGCAGTCACAACTGCCGGATAGAGATTCAAGGACGCCACCTTGTTATTGGGGTTAATGAACCCACCAATGCTGGTGCTATCTACAAAGGCCTCCCATATGTTGTTCGTGATGTCAATGTTATACGATATCCGCACCCACTGATCTGTAGACATAGTGCCAGAAAGTAATGGGCCAGCTGTATTTGACATACTGATAGCTCCATTTTCGCAATAGAACTCCATTGCCCACACTACGCCAGGAGTCGATTCGGATTGGAAGTTGAAGTATGCATCAGTTCCGGAGGTTACGTACATCATCATCTCAAATTCGAAGATTCCATCAACGTACGCATCATCAAAGGCGAGAACCACATCTTGAGGGCCGCCAGAAGTGGAATAGAAATAGAGAGAATTGGAGGCCGAATTAGAATTGCTATCAACGACCTGCACGTCTTCAGCGCCTCCGGTGGTGCCTGACCATGTGGTCCATCCTTCGGACATTCCAACCACGCCCATATAGTCGCCGGCAGTGAATGAATCAAAATTCTCTGAGTAGGAGTCGACCTGGCCATACGAAAGCAATGCAATGGATACGCCGATCAAGCTTAAGCTAAGATTTTTCATTGTTCGGATTGTTTAGTTAGGAATAGCAAGATAGATTTTTTGTGGAGGATTTAAAAACTCACACCGGGGAGGAAATTGACCCGTCAATATCGGTCATAAAAAAAGGGGCTCTATAAGCCCCTTTTCTAGATTTTACAATCAACTTAGTGCTGTATTACCACAGACTTCCTAAAGTTGAAGGTTTTACTCGAGCCTTTCATGATGTACACTCCTGAAGGAATGTTGGTCACGTCGAGTGATTGATTTCTTCCATCAACGTTCTTGAAGTTCGCAAAAACTTGCTTACCCTGAATATCAACAAGTGATACCTCTAGGTTCGTAACCTTACGTCCGAAAGAAACTGTAAGAACATCATTGGCTGGATTTGGATACATGCTTACAGCACCGTTATCCAATTCTTCTACTCCGTAAGGAACATATCCACCATCCCACATTTCGAATGTATCACCATCAATAACCCAAGCAGTATCACCACCTACGATGATCTGAGTTGTGTCACTGGTTGGAGTTACTACCGTAGTATCCCATGTCCACATTACGTCATCGATGAAGAAGTCGTGATGTGCATCAAGTGGATATAGGTCCATTGAAGCAACCTGATTGATCATAGCATTCGGGAAAGAAGCTAGAGTGTCATTGTTCAACAGTACAGTCCAGACATTGCTATCTAGATCCATATGCATTGTGAAATGCGCCCACTCACCGTAGTTCATGTAATCTTCATAGTAGTAGAAGAAAGCCGCGTCATTAATCTGAAGCGAATCATCTAAGCAATACATCTGAAGCGGGAAGGTAATTCCAGGAGAAGTATTTCCCTGAAGGTTCCAGTAAAATCCACTATCAGCATAAAGCTCTAGATCTACAGTGAAAGTACCATAGTTGTATTCTCCACCGAAGTCAAGAAGTACATCGTGAGCACCACCACCTGGAGCTCCATCAAAATAGATAGAGTTAGATCCGCTGTTGGACATTGAATCTGAGACTTGAACGTCTTCAGCAGTACCTGTAGTCCCAGACCAAGTAGTCCAGCCGTTGGCGGCACCAACAACACCCATATAGTCACCAGCGCTAAGAGAGTCGAAATCCTCTGAGTAAGAATCAACTTGCCCGAAGGAAAGCGATGAAATTATCATCGAAACAAAGAAAAAGTTGAAGTTTTTCATATTGCATTTGTTAAGTAGTAGGACATCAAAAATACTGTAAAACTTCACAGATTCGTAATAAAGCCCCTCCTTTCTTCACATGAGAATGGTCAATTCCTCGACAAATTTGTCGAGCTCATGGAGGAAAGTCTTCTGTTCGTCAGGAACTGATGACTAGTCGGAACGACCATGCACGATGAGGTTTCTATTGCTGTATGAGTTCAATGGCCATTTCGAGATGCGAGGTCTCGGATTGTATGCTTAATACATAATGGCCAAATGCAAGTCCTGATAAGTTTAATTGTGTGTCTCCGGTTTTAACGTCATAACTTTTGACAAATTGACCTTGGGAGTTAAGCAAAACAGCCAAGGCCGTGCCTTGAATGGTGCCTAAACGAAGCGTTGCTGAGCCATTCGTGGGATTTGGGAAAATGCTGTTTTCATTTTGTGAAACGTAATTAGCGCCCAGCGGATCATACGTTACTTCATTTGAGAATGCTGAATTTCCACCAAAGTTCTTGGCGTAAACTCGATAAAAGTTGTTTCCAGTCATTATCGCGTTAACATCGATGTACATCGTGCTATCCATCGGGACGCTGTCCATTAAAATGAAGTTGGAGTTACTTCCTAGCGATCGTTCGATCATGAAGTGAGATTCATTTGAAAAACTGTCATTCCAGTTTAACTGCACAGTACTATTCGCATAGTCCGGGGTTGCAACTAGCACTATTTCAGCTCCTTGTGGGGCAGTTGGGTTGGTAAGTGTAAAGGCGCCTCCATTCAACGAAAAGAAAATGTTGTCTGCTGCTCTCACGCGGATGTATTTGTTGCCGGTTCCAGCCCATGATGTTGGAATCGACACCAATTCCTCTCCATCATTTGGCGTGTCGTCCTTCAGCGTGTCTTGCACATTCAACTGACCGCCACTGAAATTGCAAAGCTCGATGTGCACGTTCTGGCAATTCACCGGACTTTGATCTGTTCCCGCAACGTCCCATTCAATCAAATACGAGTTTCCTGTCTCAACGGATTCCCCAGATTCTGGTGTTGTGACGACAAATGGGCCGGAATTACCATCTACATCAAATGAAATCTCATCGTACTCCACACCGCCACCTGCGCTGTTTTGGTCGCGAACTGTCAATCGAAAATTTAGATCTCTGGAGTAAGTCGGGTAAGTTTCTCCTATAACCAGAGACCCAGTAATTACACTGGCAATACGCGGGCAAGTGCGCTCATTGCTACTTGAAGGCGACCAGCTCCGGAATATTGGGGCGTTCCCATTTGGGCTTTGTGGATTTCCTGAAGGTCCGAGATCCATTTCTTCCCAGCAATAGCTCAAGTTGTCGCCATCTGGATCTGAGGCACTACCAGCTAACACAAACGGAGTCTCAATTGGAATGTGAAACCCACCTGTGCCCACGTTCACGGTTGGAGCAGTGTTTCCTGTGCTTGTCGCTGCGTCGCATGAGCTCCCTGACCCGAACTCAACATTGGACATGATCTCATCATAGCTGCCTGCATGGAAGTAGTCATCAGAATTGTTTTGGAGATTCGGAGAACAAATACCTGCATAACCCATGATCGTGCTCGCACTTCCAGGCTCGTAGGCCGCAGATGACACTCGATTGCAATCATTATTCTGGGTGTGATTGGCTCCAAACTGATGTCCCATTTCATGGGCTACATAGTCAATGTCAAATGCATCTCCAGTTGGAGACCCGTTACCAGTTACTCCTCTAGCCTTATTGCTAGAACTGCAAACAGAACTCAACGAAGCTACTCCACCTCCGCCTGTGCTGAACACATGGCCGATGTCAAAATTAGAAGTGCCAATGTAGGACGTAATCGCACTTTGATTCTGACCAAGCATGGCGAATCCGCTGAAATTGGAGTAAGGATCATTGTTGGCATCTAAAAAGATGATCGTGTCGTTGTTTGCAATAATTTCCATCGTTACAGCGAAGTCCTTTTCATATACCCCGTTGACCCGATTCATGGTCACGACCATCCCGCTGAGAGCGCCATTGACGGTTCCGCCGTGAAAAGAGGCGTATTCACCAGTACACGCGAGAGCGAGGCGATACGTTCTGAGTGTTTCACCGCTTTTTCTTTCATGCTTCAAGTTGGAGGGAATTGTGATGGTATGATCATCATCGACCAAACATTGATGTCCCTTCGTGAATTCGTAGAATGCCATGTAATCATGACGATAATAGCTGTGATAGGCATTAGTATTCACAAGGTTGTCTATGTAAACCGTACCATCTGGAGTGAAAATCATACCATGGAACCCTTTGTAGGTGAAGCCCATTCTTCCGTAAATACCCTCGCCAGATATTTTATATGATTTAATTTCTGGAAACTTCATTTGGAGCGCTTTTGCCATTATCGGACTTTCCTCTATGGATACTTCCAAAGACTCTCCACTGGGAAGTGGCAGAAAGAAAGAAGTAGGCGTGCCCTTGCTAGAGTGAGATTTAGCGCTTAAGTCGGCCTTAAACAACCCTTCATCGAGATGGAAGACGAAGCTGGCATACCCCGTTTCGATATTCTCACTTGGGATATATCGAGATTGCGCTTGAAGGCAAAATGGAACAGCTAATAACAAGGAAATGAAAAAAGCTCTCATGATGATTAGTTAGTGTTAGATCGCCGTGAAGGTCAAATGTAAGTAGCATTCAGCATTTCTTACATTAAAGCGAGGAGGAATCAAGGATTCACAAACTTGAGGAGCCGATCTTCAACGTGCAGGATATATAGCCCAGAACCAAGTAATTTACAAGCTAAGGTTTGAGAAGATACGGAGCCATGACTGACTAATTGACCATGGAGGTTGTAAATTTTATAGTGTTCATTTTCAAGGGACTCATCAGTGAAAATGATGTCAACGCCATTGTAATAAGCCCATCTGTCGGATGGTTTTACGGCCAAAGGAGAATCTCCAAGCAAGTTGTCACAATCATCTTGGTTATACCTAGTAATTAGGCTGTACTTATGGTATGCAGACTCATCCTCGACCTCAAATTCGATTACATCTTGATCTCCGAGTTTGAACAGATGATTGTCCATTCGGTCCCACAGATAAAGACAGGTTGTCGAATGTTGGTTTTCTATCGATACATGAAGCAGTGCATTTCCTTCTTTTCCGGTTAGGAATATTGGAAGAGTGTCGACCTTGGATAAATCGAGTGCGTCAATGGCAAAATTGTCACCTTCGATTCGCGTAAAGAGTTGAAGTGGGTTCTTGCCATTGGCAGCGAAGTGGTGCGCATCAAGCGAAGGATCAAATTGTAGACTTGCTTCGGAGGTTGATCTAATTATCGTTTCGTCCTTGAATCGAGATTGGTTGATCCTCAGTCGAATAAGCAGGTCTTCATTTCTTCTAGGCCGAAGGAAAGCAATGGTCGTGTCAATTTTAGCTTGTTCTGAAACACTGAGTGAAGCTGGAGTATTTGAGGCCTTAACATAAAAGCCATGACCTTGTGGAATTATATTGCTTCCATCATTTATTCCGACGCCTCCCACATATGTCGCATACTGATTTTGTTCAGCGTTCCACATATAAATTGCGTCGTCAACATTACCTCTGCTCCAACTAGCATCCTCACAGTCGATGGCGGATGGGTATGGATTGGCCAATAGATTCCAACCGTTATCAGTATCTCCAACGGTTCCAGTATATGAAACGGAAAAATTGAATGCACCTTGATAAACAGGCCCCGTCACATCAACGGTAAATGGAGCAGTTCCTCCTAGCGAATCCCCACAGTACACCCAAAATCCGGTACCAGAGGTAACGTTATCTGTAGAAGAAACCTATACGGCCCCACTGTAACTGAATCCTAGTACGGTTTCATCATACCCTAAGATGCTTTTGAAATTGAAGGACGGATAATGAGATCCTGGATAGCCAGCCGTTATAAAATCATCTTGCCAATCACTTATGATGGCATTGGTAGTAGGGCTTCCAAGAAAGCGCCAATTTGTTGAATCTGAACCAATGTATCGCTGCATCGTGACGTCACCGGAAATTGACCCACCGGTAATTGGGCCTATTGATCCATCTCCTCCGGCATTGGACAGAATCGTGAGTCGATCATTAGTATTGAAACTTCCAGCATCCAACCAAAGGCTTCCCATAACGCGCATTGAGTCCTGAGTTATTGCAACTCCACCAGAACTATTTAAGCGAACGTCATGAAATGTGACATGTCCTTTGATGCTTTGAGCCAATATTCCGTCGAATTCGACCAATCCGTTTTGGGCATCAAGAACTCCGTCGACTAAATCTAGGTCTCGTCCAATCGTTATTGAAAAAGTGTCAATCAACGATAATGTTGGCCCATCTACCTTCAGATCATGGTCAATTTTAGTCCTTGCTACCAAACTTTTAGTTGTACCACCACCTTCCAAGGTGAGATTATAATAGGTAGAAATAGGAATAAAAATATTTTGATCCGAAGAGGCATTATAGTTAACTGTGTTTCCGAAAGCACTTGCTTCGAGTTCTCCCGCTCCACTGTTGATTACATCAGGAGAATTTGAAAGTAGCATTGCATTGTTGTCATTTTTAATGATACCGCTGCCGTTACCATCAAACGAACTATTTTCCATGGTAAGTGTTCCGCGATTCACTAACGTGTCATTGTTGGGTAATCGAAACGTAGTATTGCGAATCGTAATTGAAGAGCCAGGATAAATAACCCTAAAACCATCAGCTCGACTCATACTGGTCGTTTCTAGAAGACCGGCACCGACGATTGAGTCATTGTTTCCTACCAATCTTAGAGCGCCTGTACCATAATGTGCGCCATTATTTGTGTAGCTCTCCGCTACTCTTAAAGTTGAGTTGGACTGAAGTGTCCCAAATGATTGGATCCTTAAACGACCAATTATTTCGTTTCCATTATGATAGACAGAGTCACCAGAGGAAATAACAATGTGGTCATTGAAACCAGGAGTGTTGTTCCCGTTGTTTCCCCATGTTGCAGCTACATCCCAACTTCCGTCTTGGACGGAGGTGTAGGTATCAATAGCAAGGTTACAAGCTAAAGCATTGACACTGGTCAATAGTGTGATCAGAAAAATTATAAATATCCTGCCCATTTCTCTATTAGAACATTACGCAAGAAACCCCTAAAAGTTTCCGAAAAGTACTTCGAAAATCAACTACCTATGGGCCAGTGAGCCTAGGTTATACACATCGGACATTGGATAGTACGGAAGGCTAGAAGCCAAAACTCAAAGCCCCAGAAACTTGTTGTGAAGTGCTATTATTCGGTATGATGTTCGAACCTAATAATCCGTATCGTAAAAGTACTTGAAACCTCGAAGATGGGATCACAGCGAGGCTCAGCCCAGTATTTGCCCGAGCAAACCCACCAACTTTAAGGTATGGTTCAAGTGCCAATGAATTGGTGAGATGAAGGCACAGACCTACTCTTCCTTCAGGCAGCGGTGATCCTGCCATGTATGTCCCCGTTATCATGAGCGAAAGTTTATTGTTTAATTGGTTGACATAGCTTATTCGAAGTCTACCCCAAGTAGGCCTAAAACCGGAGCTAGCAATGCTTTCAACACCGAAAAGAGCTTCTAGGCTGTCAAGGTCGCCACTACTGGAAATTGTAAAACCGCCATGGAGCATATCAGCCACTTCAAACCCTGAAAAGGTCGAATCCAAATTGGCCGACTGTTCCTGAAATCCACCAAAATGAATGGCACCAAGATCATTAATCTCCAATGAGAACAAGGAACGACCCGATGATGGGCGAAAAACGTAGTAAGCATTTAAGGTGGCTGCGGTGCCTTGCCAAGCTCCCAACTTAGATTGAGATGTCGTCGTTCTGTAGGAAGTAGCTTGGACGCTTAACCCCAATTCTTCGCCATATGGGGCGGTGTAGAGCTCTGAACCATCATTGATTTCCAAATATTGGTAGCGACTCACTTTCTGAATGTTTACAGTTAGACCAAATCGATGCTGTTCTTTTTCAACGTCAATTCCAAATCCCAAATACTGAGCGCTCATATATCGAAACTTGCTTGAGCCCAGAGACATGGTCTGATCTTCGAACGGGCCATTTCCCAAAAGGTAAAGTTGATATAGACCTTTGGTAGATGAGGATGTGATCATATCGCTCATGCCAGCTGAAAAAATGAAGTTGAGGCCATTTTCACGTTGGAGTAAATAGGTCAAGCTTCCTCGGACTCCACCAGCAAGAGTTAGTCGGTCAGGCCCTTCTGAGTCCAAGAGATAGGCGGAGGATGCTGAATTGATTTTCCCATCAAAAACAGCCTCATTCAGAAGTGCGTTGGTGAGGCCATTGCTCTCAAGGCTATAATCAAAATCTGCTAGCAGAAATGATTGTTCTTCATGTTCAATATTTCCATAATGTTCAATCAGCAACCATCTCGAGGTCTGTGCTTGGACATCGTTCATTGTCCAACTACCAAGGATCATCACCAGCGATATGAATATTCGCTGTTGACTCATTCAAAATTGTAATTAAATCGCACTGTCATTTTCGCTTCAATAGATTGGGTAGAATAGATCTTTTTGTACTCATTGAGCCCACGCGTATTGAGTGTTGCTCGGAACACAATGTTCTTCGAGGCCAGAATCGCACTGAGATCTTCCGCTTGAAATTCCCATTCTAGAATTGTCCGGATTGGAGTTCCATCCGATGCCGCGATCGGATTTTCGTATGCAATAGCTTCGAGCAAATCGCCCGATTCAGTCAGAAACTCAACCTCTATTGCAGCTTGGAGGTCAAATGAATTGTCAATGATGAAGTACAAACTCCCGCTATTTAAGCCTTCTGGCACCGTAATGCTGGATCCAGAAAATGATGATGTGTCTTCAATAATGAGATCGTCGGCAATCAGGGAGAGCGGAATTTCCACCTCTGTAAAGGCGATGAGACTGTTACTATCCACCGCGAATTGAGTCAAATCCGAAGTGTCATTCTGAGGATTGCTCTCAATCGCCATTTCAAAGTTCAAAGCGTCAGGGAAAATGTTCAGCGCCTCGGTCAAGTTTGCGGAATTGCTCAATGACCAAGTCTCTTCCGAAGTTGTGAACACCCCTTCCGCTCGATCAATTACAAGAGGGTTTCCAAGAGTTGAGAGGTCAATAGAAACCGCATCACCTGATTTCGAATTCACAGCCTCCAATTGTTCGACGTCCACGTTGAATGGGACGCCATTTCCGTTGGTCACTCCGACTGATATTTCAACTTCTTCGAACTCGAGACTTCCTCCTTTAAATGCTTTGAATAGTTCAAATGGAACCGTCTCTGGACCTACGCTCACGGAAGTGTTCCCGAGGTAGCCTTCAACATATTCAGGAACGAAATCCTTCAATTTCACAAAGACCAGGATGCTATCAGAAAGACTTAAGGTCACTACTTCTCCAGTCGAATCAATCCTTCCAACAAGCTCGCTATAAAAAGCATTGTAGTGATTGACTTTAGGGAAACCGGTCAGGTCAAAATCATATCCGCCAACGTCGATGAGAAACTCCCTTTGCGTCGAGCCACCAGACGGAGCCGGGTTAATTGTTTCATGTAATTCTAAGGGAACTCCATTCTTGGTTACACTCGGCACGAAGTAGTCAAAGTACATGGTGTCTTCAATCGTGCTCACGACTCTCAATTGAATCAATCCAGTTTTAGCGGTTGACCCAGTGAGCCGAAGGTCTTGCACATTCTTCATGGTGTTCGTGTCATACAACTCAATCAGGTTTTGAGCGGGAAAAACCGCTGTGGCCGAGTTGACTTTGGTATCTCTAACCGTAATTGTCACGGTGATTTTATCTGTCGTGTCAATCAGAACTGCAGTGATTCCGGTGCCGTTTATGTCAAAGTTCAGGATGTTGCCAAGAAGGCTGCCTTCAACTGTCTTTCCTGTTAAGTCAATGGTTTTGGTCTCTTGAGAACCTGCGGCGACGTTCGCAAATGTTTCGTTGCCCACTAAGGAATTGTCGCTTTCATTTCGAATTTCAAAATCGACATTCGAAATACCCGTGGGAAAGCCATTGCTGATGGTCACGTCCATATATCCTGAATCCAAAGTGACCGTTTCAAAGAATGCCGTTCCGTCTACAGCGATTGGCCCATAAGAAAGACCGGGAATTGGTGGGATGATTGAATTATTTCCGTGTTGTGCAATGATGAAAGCACCTGTCGCGCCACCTTCTGCTACGGCAATTTGGCCCAGCGAGACCGATCTCACGGCCGTTTTAGATCCGAGTGAAAGGCTCTGAAGTTTGGCCGTCTCATTGAATTCGCGGGTTTCCAATTCTTGAAACGATTCCATCGCAGCGTCATACAATGTTCTGCGATAAACGAGGGATACCAGGTCGTTGCCATCTGTTTCATGAAGGCTGTCAGGAACGATTTTGTTAATGCTCAGACTAGTGTGGAAGAGAGGAGCCAAGATTTGATTCTCGACGCTAGGAGGCGCAAATTCCTTCCTACATCCGTACTGCAAAAAGACGAATGCAATGAGTATGAGCTTATTTAATAGAGAAGAATTCATAAATCCGTGAACATCTTCTGAAAACAGAGGTTACTAATGTCACTAAAAAGAAGGTAAGAACGGCTACTTTTGGCCGCATTAATCAACCCGTCCATTTTAATACGTTTTATGGACATCAAGGGTTGAGTGCGTAAGAGAGAAATGACAAAAACAACCGAAAAAAAAAGAGACGTAGTCATCCTTTTTGCGGGTGACTCTGGAGACGGAATGCAGTTGACGGGAAGTCTCTTCTCAAATACTTCGGCAGAGTACGGGAATGACATCAGCACCTTCCCGAACTTTCCAGCCGAGATTCGAGCACCGCAAGGGACCGTTGCTGGAGTTTCGGGATTTAAACTCCAGTTCGCTAGCGTTGACATATTCACAGCGGGGGATGAGGTTGACGTATTGGTTTCGATGAATGCGGCAGCGCTTAAAGCCAATTTGAGCCAGCTGAAAAGAGGAGGAACCATCATTGCCAATACATCAGGCTTCGATAAGAAGAATCTCCGACTCGCCAAGTACGGCGATGCAGAAAGCCCCTTGTTGGATGACAGCTTAGAAGAGTACAGAGTCATTGAGATTGATATCTCCAAGATGACCAAAGAGGCACTCGTTGATTCTGGATTAGGGGCAAAAGAGATTGAACGTTGCAAGAACATGTTCGTGTTGGGTTTTCTCTATTGGATGTACAATCGGAAGCTTGAGAACACCGAGGTATTTATCAAAAACAAGTTTGCTAAGAAGCAGCAAATCATGGATGCCAACATCAAGGCGCTCAAGGCCGGTTATTACTTCGGAGACACGAATGAAACATTCACATCGCGCTATGAAGTGGAATCGGCTTCTCTTCCAGAGGGCGAGTATCGCAGCATCATGGGGAATCAAGCAACCGCCCTTGGTTTGATCGTTGCGGCCAAGAAAGCAGGTCTTGACTTATTCTACGGGAGCTACCCAATTACCCCTGCATCTGACATTCTCCATGAACTCGCTCGGCACAAGAATTATGGGGTGAAGACATTTCAGGCAGAAGATGAAATTGCGGCGGTCTGCGCATCTATTGGAGCCAGTTTTGGTGGTGCATTTGGAGTCACTGCCTCGAGCGGCCCCGGAATCGCCTTGAAGGCCGAGGCCATTGGATTGGCCATCATGTTCGAGCTTCCACTGTTGGTAATAAATGTTCAAAGAGGCGGGCCGTCTACCGGACTCCCAACGAAGACGGAGCAAAGCGATTTGATGCAAGCAATTTATGGTCGGAATGGAGAAGCTCCGATGGTCGTGATTGCTCCGCATTCCCCATCCGATTGTTTCGACACAATTATTGAAGCCGCGAGAATTTCGATTGAGCATATGGTTCCGGTCATGTTCTTAAGCGACGGCTATATCGCTAATGGTTCTGAACCCTGGAAGTTTCCAAGTGCCGACGACATCGCAGCGATCAAACCTAAGTGGGCTGACTCCGAAAAGTCGATGACTGATCGCGGATATCTTCCATACAAGCGCGACGAGAAATTGGTGCGCGAATGGGCAATCCCAGGGATGAAAGAATTGCAGCATCGGATTGGAGGCTTAGAGAAGGATGATGAGACGGGCAACGTAAGCTACGATCCGGAGAACCATGAAAAGATGGTGAAGATTCGTCAGCAAAAAGTTGACATCGTAGCCGATTTCGTTCCTGAGATAGAAATAGAACAAGGCGAAGATTCAGGCAAACTTTTGGTTCTCGGATGGGGTTCGACGTATGGAGCGATCATGACCGCGGTTCGGGAATTGATTGCTGAGGGCAAACCAGTTAGCCACGCTCATATCAGATATTTAAATCCGTTCCCTAAAAACTTAGGTGATGTGCTAGATCGATTTGACAAAGTCCTTATTCCGGAGATCAACGATCGGCAATTGGTGCACATCATCAATAGCAAATTCTTGAAGGGGGCTTTGCCATTGAGCAAGATTCAAGGAATGCCAATTACATCCAAGGAAATCAGAGAGAAAATTCTTGAAACTTTGAACGAGTCATGACGAAGAACCCAGAAGACTATACGAGCAAAGACTTGGCTACTGACCAGGACGTCCGTTGGTGTCCGGGTTGTGGTGATTATTCCATTCTCAAGCAGATGCAAGGCACATTGGCCGAAGCAGGCGTCGCCGTTGAAGACACGGTATTTGTAAGTGGAATTGGTTGTTCGTCAAGGTTCCCTTACTACATGAACACATACGGAATTCACTCCATTCACGGCAGGGCAACGGCCATGGCCAGCGGATTGAAAGCAGCTCGACAAGATTTAAGTGTTTGGGTAATTACTGGCGACGGCGATTCATTATCAATAGGAGGGAACCACTTAATCCATCTCCTTAGAAGGAATTTTGACGTCAATGTTGTCCTGTTTAACAATGAGATCTATGGACTGACCAAAGGTCAATACTCACCGACTTCTCCAAAAGGTCAAGTGACGAAGTCAACACCTATGGGATCGCTTGATCATCCATTCAATCCAGGAGCATTGGTCATGGGCGCCGGCTCAACATTCGTTGCTAGAAGCATGGATCGCGATCCAAAGCACATGCGCGAAATATTGAAGGCTGCGAGCGATCACAAAGGCACGAGCTTCATCGAAGTGTACCAGAATTGCCATGTGTTTAACGATGGTGCATTTGGCGTGTACACAGACAAGGATTCCAAGGCAATGACAACCATTTTCTTAAAAGATGGTGAACCACTGGTTTTTGCAGGAGAAGAAAAAGGAATTCGACTCAATGGCATGAAACCGGAATTGGTTTCTCTGTCGGATTACAGCAAAGAGGACTTATGGATTCATGATTCATCTGACCGTTACAAGGCGCTCATGTTAACCGAGTTCTTCGATGATCAATCCAAGGAAGATGCACTCCCTCGACCGTTCGGAATTATCTATCAAGAAGATCGCTTCCGCTACGAGGAAGCCATGCAAGATCAAATTGACAAGGCTGTTGAGGTAAAGGGTGAAGGAGATCTTGACGCGCTGATCAGAGGCGGACACACCTGGTCGGTCTAGCTGGTTGAAATAGGTAATTCTATTTTCATTTTCTTAAGGAGTCGGGAATTTCGCAAACTGGAATCGCATCCATCTTGTGGTTGTTCGCTCCATTGAGTTTTCGATAAATGGAGAGTACTTCTGATTGTCTTTTGTCTAGCATTGATTCATCGCCATCGAAGTCCATTGCCCACTCTAATTCAGGATAAGTCGCACCAATCTGGTCCTCGTCTGTTCTGTCGTCGCCCCACAGTCCATCCGTTGGTGGTGCTATCATGATCGAGTCAATGATTCCCAATTCCTTCCCAAGCTCATACACTTCGGTCTTCGTGAGATCGGCAATTGGACTGAGGTCAACACCGCCGTCCCCGTACTTGGTGTAGAAACCAATTCCAAAGTCCTCAATCTTGTTTCCAGTACCCAAAACCAACTTGCTTTCTAAAGCCGCGAAATAGTAGAGCGTTGACATTCTAATTCTTGCACGTGTGTTGACCAGTGACATTTCATGCTGATCTCCAGATGCAGGTGGAAGAGCCGCCACGAATTGATCGAAAATCGGCGTTAACTCTACTTTTTGAGTGCTCACATTACTGGAATGCTCTTTAAGCCAAGCGACATGGTCTAGTGCTCGAGTTACTTGATCTTCTGACTGATGGATTGGCATTTCTAATACTGACATTGGAAGTCCAGTTCTTGCGCCCAATGCCGAGGTTACTGCGGAGTCAATGCCGCCACTGACGCCAATAACAAATCCGTTTGTGCCGGCTCGTTTGGAATAGTCGACCAGCCACTGGGTTATATGATCGATTACCGCTGAAGTGTTCATTAGAAGAATAAACCTAGATCCAATGATATGTAATTTGGAACAGCTTTCTTCTGACGGCTAATGATTGAAACACCATTGCCGTCCGTCTCAGGAAATCCATTCGCGTCTGGTTGTATGACATGCTCACTTCCTTGGAACATGTTCAACAAGGTGTTGTGCCATCCAACTCCGATGTACACATTGGTGTTTCCGGTAAGATTGAATTCACCACCACCGGTCAGGTTGAGGGCTACTCGAAATAGCCCAATGTCATCTTGGATGTTTACATCTTCCTCGTTGGCCGGGCCGAGCGAATTGGTCCATTCAAAGTTGTCATTAGCGAAAGCTCTTGTACGAACTCCAAGGTCAAATCCAACGGACGCGAAATAGCTCATGTAGCCTATTTCGTTCGTTCTCATTTTAAGCATGATTGGGATGTTGACATACTGTAATCGGTATGTCCTGTCTAGCTTACCGTAGTAGGTTGTTGTATCCACATTAGGAACAAGAACCGTTGAATCCCAAGGCTCGACTAGACCACCTCCAAATTGTGAAAGGTTGACCCCGGTACTGAATAGATAGTTTGGACTTTCACTGAAGCGATAGTCCATCATCAGACCATAGCCAAACCCGAAACGGGGTTGTAGACCACTCTTTTCAAATTCCTTGATGTTTGGCTTGATCCATCCAAAGTTTGGTGAACCATGGAGGCCAAAGCGAAATTTCCTTTCGCTCATGTCATTCTCTTGAGCGGTAGAAACGAGTGGATTAAGCGTAAATATGAAGGCCAAAGCCAACAGCAACAGTTTTATCCTCATGAGCCCATTACTTTTGTGTCAAAGTTACTTTCCAACTGGTGCTTCCAAAATTTAAAACGCGTTCACTTCAAACATTGTTGTGTTCACTAATCATCGTCTTCACGAATGGCTGTGAGACTGAGAATCCGCTTGATATAGACGTCAGCGGAATTGAGGTTTCAGTCGAGCTCGGACGGCTTGATCAGGCCTGGTTTGACCTCACTCCAGTGTCTTATCGAGAGCGACATCCTCAGTGGCAAGCTGAATACGGTGAGTTGTATCAGCGCTATGTAGAAGATGTATTGGGGCTTGGGGGCTGGAATGACAGCAACCTTTTCAATCAGATAAGAAGATTCACAACTGACCGGAGCATCCTAGAGGTTCACTCGGATTTAGAACAACAATTTTCAGATTTGGAGGACGTACAAGTAGAGTTGGAAGAAGCTTGGAAGCATTACAAATACTATTTCCCAAATCAAGAAATCCCGAAGCACATGATCTTCATGGGAGGCTTCAACACCCCGTTGGCCGTTACCGATGAGGCCCTCGGAATTGGGCTTGAGATGTACATGGGCAAGGACGCCGTCTACTATGAGTTTCTCCAAATACCACTATTCATTAGGCAACGAATGACGAGAGCACATATGGCGCCAACCGCTTTGAAAGGATGGATCAGTTCTGACTTTGTTTTAGATGAAGAGAACCCAACACTTCTTGACAAAATCGTGCACGAAGGGAAGGTGCTTTTTGCCATGGACGCCATGTTCCCTCAGGCCGATGACACCTTGAAAATATTCTATGATGGGAAGGGAATGAAATGGGCCGTCGAACATGAGGAATTCGTGTGGGCGCATTTCATTGATAAAGCAATGCTCTTCGAGACCGACGCTGCGCTCATTGGGAAATACACGAACGACGGGCCATTTACTGTGGACCTTGCGAAAGAATCACCATCTGGAATGGGAACTTACATCGGCTGGCAAATTGTAAAAGCCTACATGGAGAGACAAGATGAAATAGACTTGACAAAAATGATGTCTACGGACGCCGAAGAAATATTGAATAACAGCAAATACAAGCCTTAGTATGAAAGAATCTGAAATTAAAGTCATTTTGGGAATGGATGAAAACAATGTCCCGGAAACACTTACATGGGAAGCAAGCGACGGAGATGGGAAAGGAGAATGCGATGCGGCATTCCTAACCTTTTGGGACAAGAACGAAAAGAATACGCTCCGTATCGACTTGTGGACGAAGAACATGGTCGTTGATGATATGAAGATCTATTTCCATCAAATGCTGCTCAGTATGAGTGAAACCTACATGAGGGCAACAGGGGACCAAGAGATCTCAGACGAGATGAAAAATTTTGGATTGGAGATCGGCGGAAAGATGGGTATTCTCAAGCCCAAGGAAGACTAATTCTGAAAATAGGGCGATTGTCGTAGTCGACTAACAGGCAGGATGTTGAACATTTGTCTACAACAAACACCTGCTATGAAGACAATTGCCTATCAAAAGTTTACCGCAATCACTGTTGCGTCGTTATTTCTATTTGCGTTCACGGGATGTAAAAAAGACGATCCTCCCACTGCGAACTTCACCTATCAAGTCGCTGAACTAAGCGTTTCGTTCACATACGCAGGAACGGATGCAGAAAGCTACAGTTGGGATTTTGGAGACGGGAATTCCAGTACGGTCCAAAACCCAAGTCATACCTATGGAGCTGGGGGAACATACACTGTAGTTCTAACCGCCACCAATGAAGATGGTGATGATGAAGAATCTCAAGATGTTTTGGTTGAAGCGAGTACAGCGGAGGCACCTCAGTTGAGCTTTGGAGATGCGGACGGCGCATTTTATTCCATCAACGCAGTTTCGGTTTCGAATGTGGGTGGATTTCCAGTTGAAGTTATTGTTGGATCAGCTGTTGCTTGGTTCGTGAATGGCGGAACAGATTTCGTGGATGTCGGAGATGTTTCTTTTGCCCAGGGATCAAAGTCTGGAACTTTAGACATGAATGCGAACAATACCTACACATGGGTTGAAACTGATTTTACTTCCTCTGGTTTCAACAAGAGTGGCGGCGTAGAATGGACAATTGACGGAGGAAATGGACATGGATCAATAAGCGGATTGGCCAATGGGTTCCCGTTCCCATCTACCTCTGAAATTAATGAATCAAGCGATAACATTAGCGGCAGTGCGGATTACACGCTCATGCACAACGGGTCGATTTCCGACGCTGACTCCACCATCTTTATGATATCTGGTCCCAACGGAACGGTTATGAAGACGGTTGATGGTTTCACGACTAGTGTAACATTTACTTCCACAGAAATGGGAACCCTCGGAGCTGGAACTGGCATCATGCAAATTGCATCTTACAACATCTACGACCAAGCGCTAGGAGGCAAGAAATACTATATGGTCAATGAGTCTGTTGCAAGTAAAAATGTGACCATCGACTAAGAATTAACCTAATCCCGATATGGACCCCGGCATTGCGAAATGTTGGGGTTTTCTTTTTTTTATTAGTGAAAGATTAGCACCGCCAGAATCACAACCGTGATAGCAATAAAAAAGTTGGCCATACCCAGAGGCTTGATCGTCATCAACAGAGCTGGGTTTCCTTCCTTTTGTGACTTCTTTACTCTGAGGGAAATAACGGTCACAAGAATTGCGATGGCAAGAACAAGACCTAGTTTGGCCATAAGCAATGGCATTTCCATCAGAGAACCCCAATAGGGAGTAATCATATAGAATCCAGAGATCAATAGTAGTCCGAGTCCAATTTGTCCCATTCGAACGAGGACCATTGTTTTGGACATAAACGGCCCTCTTTCAGCAGGTTCCATTTTAGCCGCGGCTGATCCGAGAAACATATTAGCAAAGCCGGTTCCAAGGGCCATGGCAAGACCAATGAAGTGAACAATGAGCATTAAATCGCGCATGATATTTTTTGTTTGGTTTAGTGAATTGAGAAGGTTTAAGTCAAGACATCCTGTCCACATAGGACACAAATGCTACGCAAGGTCCAGTTATGTCTACCTGATATAATGGTCGAGTTGCTCATGGAATTTCAATCACTTTTCCATCTTCCGACCCTGCGCTATTTCATACACCACTTTGTCCAGAAACTTAACCTTTTAGCGGATTGTGGGGTTCTTCAAATCAGCATTATTAAGGGTCTATAAAGCAGAATCTCTTGAGTGATTTTTCGTGAGCCGTACAAAGCAGGAGAATCTCAGGTAGCTACCTGTCCTGGTACATTGTTTTATTCAGCTGATGATCACACTATTATACAATGAAACGAATGCTGTTGTTAACAGTCTTGATATGGATCATCAGCAACGGTGATGCTTTTTCTCAGGAGCCTGATAAAATAGTGACTGCGCTGTACTTGGAGATAGGAGGCAAGGGCTTCTTTGGATTCAACGTCGATTTCCCACTTGCTCCGAAAAGTCGATTGACTCTGGGATTGACTGCCTTGGATCACGAATTCGCGAAACGACCTACCGAGACGGAATATCCTACGATGGCGCTCCCGACTCCGAGCGTTATGTTCCTTCAATTGTTTGGCAAGCAACGACATTACTTCGAAACGGGCGTTGGAGTGAGTATCTCACCTGTTCCATGGAAAGAGTATAGTCCAAATGATTCCATGCTTTCTTTACACGCGGCGCTTGGTTATCGTTATCAGGTTTCAAGCAAATTTTTCTTCAGAGCTGGGGTTTACCCATTCTACAGAATCAATTGGATGTTCTTGCCCTTACCAGGGGTGAGCTTAGGTTATAGCTGGTGAGCGCTTTCAATCTGGCATTTTTATTAGTTCAGTTATCCAACCTGGAAGATATCATTGCCGAACGACAGCCAAATAGCGTGGAGTTCATACTTTAGCTCCCTAGTTAGGCATCATAAGCCAGAATATATAAAACAATAAATAGGAATTTAACAATTATAAACTAAAAATTAAAAATCATGGAAAACAAGAAAGATGTACAACACTTTAGTTCAAGTTACTTTTATAGAGCTTTAACAGGAGAATTTTGTGGAATTGAAAAAGAGAAATTGGCATTTAGTATCTGTTGACTCTAAAAAATTTCATTTTCAAAATGTTGCTGGGCTTGATGTTGATAAACATTTATTTGGAGCAACTATAATTATAGAAACTACAGGCAGTAAGAGTATAAGAATAAATGGACTTTCAAAAAAGACAGCAAATAAAATTGCAGATGCAAGTTCTACTCATATATCTGGTAATACTCAAAAAGGAACAACGGAAGCATTAGCTGAAGCAATTGCTAAAGCAACTAATTCATCTGGTGGTGAAGCTTTAAGTGTTGCTGATGAATTGAAAAAAATGAAAGGTTTAGTTGATGATGGGATATTATCACAAGAAGAATTTGATGAACAAAAAGCAAAACTTATGAATAAATAATACGTTGCCTAACAAAATGTATAGTTCATAGCTGTTTTTTGGTAAATATTGGCGGTGCATCTTTTTTTAGCACCGCAAAATCTGCCGATTTGACTATTTTAAAGGTAGCAAATTTGGCTCATTGCGTAATTTGAACATTATCACACTGAAGTCCGCTACGAAACCATACATCAGTCGATATTTCCATATCCTTTATAGACAGCAAATGAGCGGCAATTTTAACCTTACACTTAGCCTTGTTGTACTTCTTGCAGTGTTCTTCTCTGCAAACCTACAAGCACAAAACGCCCTCAACTTTGACGGGGCAAATGACTATGTCCAAACTTCATTTTCTGGAGTGCTAGGCACAGCGAACAGAACCTTTGAGGCTTGGGTGAACGTAGATGCAAACGCAAGCGGAAACGTCTGCGTTGTAGACTATGGAACAAATTCTGTCGGTTCTAGAAACTCGTTTTCCGTTAGTGGGAGCAATGGTCTCACTTTCATCTCGGGAGGAACCAACGCGAACATCGGATCCACAAGCAACGTGGTCACGCCAGGTCAATGGACCCATGTAGCCTTCGTCTTGGACAATGGAACGGGGTATTTGTATGTGAATGGAACTCAAGTGGGAACGGGGAATTTGTCTACTGTCAATACACCGAGTGGAAATACAAACCTCAGAATTGGACAACGCGTTGCTGGCGGCAGCATTCCATTTTATGGTTCGATTGATGAGGTGCGAATTTGGGATTACGCACGATCCGTGACGGAAATCAGCAATGGCATGGGGGCAGAATATTGCACTCTAGATTCAAATCTGGGGGCTTATCACAAGTTCAATCATGGAACAGCAGGCGGGTCTAATTCAGGAGTCAACAGTTCGTACGATGCCAGTGGAAATGGAAACAATGGCTCACTACAAAACATATCACTCAGCGGTGCCACATCGAATTGGGTTACCGGCTACGGGCTAAGTACTAGTTCGTTGGCAGGGACATTATCTGCAACTGGATGTAATGCTAGCTACACGAGCCCGAGTGGGAATCATGTTTGGACCCAAGCCGGCACCTATACAGACACGATCCAGTCCGTCATGGCTTGTGACTCGATCCTAACTATTACGTTAGCGTTCAATACGAGCACAGCTAGTTCCATAGTGGAATCGGTTTGCGAATCGTATACATCACCAAGTGGCTCATATACTTGGACGGTGAGCGGTATTTACACAGATACCTTGGTCAACGCCGCGGGTTGTGATTCCATCCTGACCGTTGATTTGAGCGTTAACAATTCGTCCAGTGAATTTTCAGTTGATGCTTGTAACTCATACACGATTCCAAGTGGCAACAACACCTACATTTTTTCAGGAAGCTACTTCGACACCATCCCAAATGCCGCAGGATGCGACTCGTCCATGCTTATTCATGTGACCATCCTCCAAAACTCAAGCTCATCCATTACAGCAAGTGGGTGCAATGGCTACACTTCACCTAGTGGGTTATATTATTGGACAGAGAGCGGAACCTATATAGACACAGCGACTGCTGCAAACGGTTGCGATAGCATGATCACCGTTAACCTCACCATTGATACTGTTAACGCAGGAATCTCCAAGAGTGGGAAAACGCTTAGCGCAACTGCAGTTGGAGCGAGCTATCAATGGATGAAGTGCAGTGACAGCACACTTGTTTCTGGTGAGGCAGGGAAAACGTATTCGCCAAACAAAACTGGGTGGTATGCAGTGATCGTCACGCAAAATGGATGTACGGATACTTCCGAGTGTCTTAAAGTGAACATTGTCGGAGTCGAAGATTATGCCTCGGATCTTGGCATTTCAGTGTTTCCTAATCCAACTTCAGGTATGGTAACCATCGACGGTGGATTCAATTATGAGAATTCGCAGGCTCGAATCATCAATGCAGAAGGCAAGACAGTACGAATGATCGAGAAATTCTCTTCTCGCCAGATTCAATTTGAGCTCGGCGCTACAGGCCTCTATACGGTGCTCATATATGCCGAAGGTGGATACCGTGCCGTTCGAGTCATGAAAACTGAATAGAGGAGAACACGATTTAGGTTGTTCAAAGGATTATTATTCTCGAACGAATACCACCCTATTGGTACTTCCATGGGGCTTGAGAATGATTGAGTCCCTTCCAATGTATGTCACGCCATGATATCCATTCATGTAAAACTCATCATTGGGCTTAGCGTGAAGTACTGTTTGATGAGGTAGGTAGGCGCTGAACATTAATTGTGTCGACGGATCAGTTAGTGCGGTGAACGTCCAAATAAGATTTCGATCTGTTGCCGTGACTTCCACATTTTTAAAATTAACAATGTAGCCACCAAAGAGCTGCCCTTCCATAAGGTTGAATTTCCCGGTGAATGTGGTCAATTGTTCGGCTGAGAGTGACTGATATTCGTTCTGTATTATGGTTGGCAGTGCATTTTCATTCCCTAGTTCCTCTTCAATTTGGATTTATAGTCCCACCCCTGCGTCCACGAACTGTTTCAAGCGCAGCGTGAGGTTTATGAACTTTATCCGGTACAGGTAAAGTTGGTTTTTGTACCTCGGATTATTGAGTACATAGTCGATGCCTCCATCTCTGTAGTCACCTATTACCGCAGGAACTTCATCGACGTCGGATAAGGTTACTGTGACGTCGACCACTTCAGTATTGGTTCCATTGGTCACTTCGATCGTCGCAGTAATGCTCGGGTTGATTTCGAAATTGAAGAGATAGGCGTCTCTCACCGTGAGCGTTCCTGATACTGAGTCTAACTTGATGGCGCCGGCCGGAAATTCGGAGGTTAGTGCATAACCTAGCGTTCCTATTTCGGAGGTCGCATCTAAGTTCTCAATCGATTCTCCGTTCGCTGGATTTTCATCCATGGTGATGTCGACATCATCCACATATACGGCTTCATCTTTCTTCTTGCATGCTGTGATGATCACGCTGCTCGCAAGGAGCGCGATTGCGATTAGTTTTATTCCTTTTTTCATAATATCTGGTTCGATGTTGGGTTGATAGAGTTTCGCTCAGAAGAAGGCAAGTTACACTTTTCCAGGGGTTTAGAGGCGCTTGAAAACATCGCGCTCGGCAGTCTGGACTGAGTTTTTATAAGGGCGAGCGGGCAATTATTGGTGGTTCAATGGGTTTCTAAATTGGCTCCACATCATTCCTTATCAAGTAGACTTCTACGATAATTCGAGACACCAGTTCGAGTGTGATATCATTGGGTTGGACGAGAAGATTGTAAGTCGCCTTTTTTCCAAGGCTGTCTTTCCTCTCGACAATGCCAAGTTCAAGCATCACCTTTCGAACCAAGAGCTTTCCGCCATAGCCATATTTGAAAGAGTTGTTGTTAATGTCCCCCTTCATGACCGAAATCCTGTTCAGCATATTAAAGGTTCGATTGAAGTACTTTTTATACTGCCTGACACGAACTTTTGACACCTCCTCACCATGGATTACCGTAGCGGTGTAACGGGCAATCTGATTCAACTCAGACAAGAATATTTTACGTTCTTCAGGACTTTGATCCATTCTATTTTGGGCCTATCGTGCTAGGCAATGGCCAATGTTGAAGCGAGTTTTATATTGATTTTTCATATGCCTTGGAAATCCATGTTTTTAATTCATCATCAATTTCAGATTCTTCAGATAATCGAACCCTATGGGTGCACATGGTTCCAAATGGACCTGAGTTTTCAAGTCTGTCGCTGGTTGGCTTGTCTTTTAGTTTAAATCCAAGATCAATTCTAGTTTTAGTAGCTGGTTTAATTAGAACAAATTGTCTTTTTCTGATTACACTAACGGCTCCTTTTTCGGCGTAATAGTTACGTCAGAACCCAAGGTTTTGATGTGCTCGATTAGTTTATTGTAAACTGGAACAAGATTCTCTTTCTCTTCATACTGTGTATCCACTAAGACCGGAGGAGCGCTATTTTCTTCTTTCGATAGAGATACAATCGTGTTGGCAAATCCATGAGTGACATTGTGCTCTGTCTTGAGATACTTGACTCCGTCAGAATGTTTGGAGAAAGATTTTTGTCTCAAAATTAACCTCCATTCATCCAAAGACTTACCTGTCTTATCAGGCATGTTGTCAATCATCGTTTGCAACGCTTTGTCCATACTCAGTGATTTTTTTAATTAGCCAAACAGCTCTAAGCTGTTACCCGCCATAGAAGCATTGGAATAAAACTAATCAGAAATAATGACTAGTCGCTCCACCAAGTTTCCTGAGCTGCTCTCCACCTGAAGGAAGTAAATTCCCTCGGAGAATGAAGAAACATCCAATTCGCCACCTGATCCAGTGAGTACATCCTGAGAAATTAGCCGACCATGGATATCGAGGATCCTCAGCTCTCTCCGAGCCGACGTTTCAAATTCAATCGTAAGGGGAATGGGAAAGACAGGGATTTTAATGGCAGCATCCATTTCGAGTCATTAGCAGTAGCGCTGCTTAGGGCTCGATGACGTATTGCTTTTGGCCTACACATGTTTTGCAATACAAACACGCTCTTAGCCTAAGACGATTAATTTTTTTGACAAAAAAAAAGCCCATCAATTCAGATAGGCTTATGCGCCGCAACGGCGTCACAAAAACAATATTATATTATTCTACTTTGACATTTATTGCGTTCAAACCTTTCGGACTTTCCTCAACATCATAACTTACTTTATCCCCTTCAGTTATGTCACTAGTCAGTCCATTTTGATGCACAAATACATCTTTACTACCATCGTCAGGTGCGATGAATCCAAACCCTTTAGCGGTGTTGAAAAACTTTACTGTTCCTTTACTCATTATAATTTTCATTTAAAATAAAGCGCAAAGTTAGGATGATTTCTTTGATATGACATCAGGCGATGTTTCTAATGCCTAATGTTCATGGCTATAATGCCGCAGCTGGAGCGAGTAAATCCCCATCAAAAACGAAAACCTGCGAAGGCGGTATGCTCTAGGTTAGCTGCAGTGATTATTATTTCCTGTACAATGCCATCAACCCAAGAAACGGTCCGAGGGCGAGTATTAGAAATAGATAGGTTGGATTAATAAAATCCTTCAATGCAACCAGAATTTGGATGCTGATTATGGTTATTGAGAAACCAATGCAATTTACAATGGTGAGGGCTGTTCCCTTTGATTCCGCAGGCGCATTGCGAGCCACTAAGGTTGAAAATAAAGGAGAATCAGCCACCACTACCATTCCCCAGAATAAGAGAAACGCTACAATGATTATGATTGAGTCACTTCCGAGCATCAATGGCGATGCTACGCAACAAAGGCATGACAAAAGTAAAGCGACGGCAGCCGTTTTTTTAGCGCCCGCTTTCAAAGAAACATACCCCCCAATCACGCAAGCAATTCCACCAATGCCGATTATTGAAAATGATAAGAAGGGCACATTAGGTATGGATTCAGGATGTACATCAGCATAAGTCGTGAGGATTACGGGGACAAATGCCCAGAACGCGTACAATTCCCACATATGGCCGAAATACCCGAATGCAGCAGAGCGAAAATCTCGATTCTCAAATACCTTGAAAAATGCGGATAGGTCAAGTTTTTGGCCGGGCTTTCGATAGGGTCCATTTGGAACCAAGGTAAACATCAGTAGCCCACCAACGAATGCGAGCGATGAAGTGCTCCATAAAACAATCTTCCAATGTAAAGTTGATGTAAGTCCCTTTATCAAATGCGGGAAAGCGGTGCCTATGACCAGCGCCCCAACTAAAAGACCCAGCGACTTTCCAAGCTTTTTATCATAGTAATCCGCAGCAATTTTCATTCCTACAGGATAAATCCCAGCGAGAAAGAATCCAGTAAGAAAACGAAAGATGAGAAGGCTGCCTAAACTGTTTCCTTCCCACATCATCCCTGTATTAAACAGCGCCCCAGCCAGTGCACTTATGACGAACACTTTTGAAGGTGAAAAACGATCAGCGATCGTCAAAATCGCAAATAGTAATGTGCCAGAAATAAATCCGAATTGGACGGCAGAGGTGAGATGACCTAAGGCACTTTCTGCAAGTTGAAAATTGCTGACGAGATCATTCATTACCCCATTACCTGCAAACCAAAGTGAGGTACAGCAAAATTGTGACAGCACAATGACAGGCAATATTCGCTTCGGCACTTTCAAACTATCGCTGAAAAGATAACCAACACTTCAATCAATCCTCGCTCGATTCCTCTTCAATGATGTAACCTCGCTTATCGTAGATTTCGTGAAACGTCACAGTTCCGTTCTCATCATATGTGATACGCGATCGCTGCTGACCGTCGATGTGAAGTTGAAATTCGCTCAGGCTTCCATCCGATGGAACCGCTTAAGCTCGCCGTCAATAACTCCATTTGTAGAGTGGTAGTCATGGTACAGGCTGCCATCATCCCGAAATCTTTTGAAATAGACAAACATCGTGCTGTCCATGACCTCTCGAATGGTCAGGTCTTTAAGAGCTCCATGCAAATGGAAAACCCGACAAGTGTCTTTGATAAAACCATCTTTATACTCACACTCCTCTTTCAGGTTTCCGTTTGGATAATAGAACACATCCATGCCTTCATTGTGGTTGTTGATGACATATTCTCGACGCATCAATTGGCCGTCTTCATAGAAAATGCTTCGTTCGCCATGAAGCTCTCCAGCCAAATAGGTGATTTGAGATTGCAAGTTCCCATTTTCAAAATACCATGTGCATGTGCTGTCCAAAACCGCAGGATTATCAGATAACAATGTGCCAACAAACTGGAGCTTCCCTGAAGCATAGTAATCCTTCACCAATCCAGAGGACTGCTTGCTGGTATCATAGTGCAGAACTCGGTAATATGCAGCGCCTTCAGGGAAGGTTTTCACTTCTGCGCTAGTCATTGACGATCCAGTGCATCCTGTGCACTTTGAATCCAACTCGATCATTCACCGCAGGCAATTCAGCTGCCGAAACAAATACTGAAACCCGCTCTAGATTGTTGATGCATTTGACTAAGTAGCCAATGCCGGAGTATCTCATCTCTTCTACAGTCCAATCGCCTTCCTTTTCGAGATTTAAATCCTCGGGTCGAATGACCAAAGTTGCTCCTTGTCCAGCTTCTAGGTCGTGCGGTTGATCTAGTTCCCCGATGGCACATGTAAATCCAAAACTGCTCGCTTTTGCAGAGAGGAGGTTTACTTCTCCGGTGACGGAGGCGACACCTGAACTAGCAGGAGAGGAGTAAAGTTCTTCAGGACTGGCAGATTGCGCAACTCGACCTTCAATCAGTACCGAGATCTTGTCTGCAATGGCGTATGCATCTTCAATATCATGAACTACAATAAGTGCCGTTGTCTTGCTTGCCCTTATCAGCTCGACCATGTCGGTTCTGATTTGGGCTTTCAGGTTTTCGTCCACGTTGCTAAACGGCTCATCGAGCAGGAGCATGACGGGTTCTGTGGCCAAGGCTCGAGCCAGTGCTACTCGCTGTTGTTGACCGCCGCTGATTTGATGCGGATATCTGGATTTGAGTTCGCTAATGGAGCAGAGCTGCATATACTTCTGCACTCGATCAGATGCGACCCTTTTATCAACGCCATGAAGTCCAAATCGAATGTTTTGTTCTACGGTCAAGTGAGGAAAGAGGGCAAAATCTTGAAAGAGAAAGCCAACTTGACGATCCGACGGTTCCAAATAAGTTCGAGCATCGTTCACACACTTCCCGGCGATTGAAATACTTCCACTGTCTGGGATTTCAAGACCTGCGATCGAACGGAGCAAAGTGCTCTTACCGCTGCCACTTGGACCAATGAGCACGCCGATTTCGTTCTCTCGAAGGGTGAGAGACGCCGAAGAAAGCACCTCCGTGCCTTTGGTGAACGACTTACAGACTTCTTGTATTTCGAGTGTGCTACTCATCTTTTGAATCGAGATATCTCAGTGCAATGATTGAAAGAACTCCGAGAAAAACAATGGCTAATGAAGGAACTGATGCTTTGTAAAAGGCTCCATCTGTGTCCATCATGATGAAGGCTTTGACGGCCAGTGTTTCTTGATTGAAGCGCTGAAATAGCATAGTGAGGGGAAGCTCCTTGGTAATATCTACAAAAACCAAAAGCAAAGCGCCCATCAGTGCCGGCTTCATTTGAGGGAGAATGACGCTTCGTAAACTTCCAATCCTACTTCTTCCAAGAGATAGGCTCGCCTCTAGCTGAGAAACTGGTATTTTCTTGAGCGTCCCTTCTACGGTGTTGAATGCAACACTTTGATACCGCATGCAATAGGCCCCAATAAGAAGTCCTGCGGTTCCCGTCAGCAGAATATCGGTCGACTCGTTCAGCCAAGCGATTGGAATCAATACACCGATTCCAATTATGGCTCCTGGAATAGCGTAGCCCAAATTGGCAATGAACGAAAGCTTCGCAAGGGAATAATTCTTAAACATATAAATGAAATAGCTCAGAAGGACGGACGTGAGAAGAAGAATTAAGCCTGAAGAGAGAGCAAGCATGAATGTGTAACCAGTTGTCATCAGAAAGCTGCTCTCGAAGAACAAGCCAAGATTCTTTCCTGACCAGAAAAGCATTTGCAAGACTGGAGCGGCAAAGGCTATTGCCAAGAGTGTAATACAGACAGCAAAGCCAAGACTGGATTTCATAGACGCTTCCATGTCTTGCACTTTTCTGCCGAGCTTATCACTTGTATGTGACTTCAGCCGTGTTCTCGATTCCAAATAGAGAAGAAGTCCAACAAAGATGAGTGCCACCAGGGCATGAGATACAGAATACTGCAGATTCATCGGATCCCAATAGCGAATGATTTCCGTGGTGTAAGTCTTCACACCGAAGTAGGCTGGGGCGCCATACTCATTGAGAGATTCAAGACCAACCAACAAAAGCCCTCCGACAAGAGCCGTACGATGCATCGGAAGAATCAACCTCATCATTTTCCATTGACTCCGATAACCGGCGATTTTTGCTGCCTCAATAAGGCTTGCACTTTGTTGAGCCAACGACGCTCGGAGTGGAGTGTAAACGTAGGGATACAGCACTAGGCTAATAAGCAGGGAAAGCACAACGATATTGGAAATGTCTAAATGAATACCCGTCCATTGATCCAATGTTCCGAACGGATCGAAAAAGCCTTTACTCACGTAAGCCATCACATAGGGAGGAATTGCGAGTGGCATGATGAGAAGCCATTGAATCCACTTCTTGAAGGGGATGTTTGAAAAAGTGACGATCCAGGCGCTTGATATACCGAATATCGATGCAAACAGGCAAGAGAGAAAGACCACCAAGACCGAGTTGAAAGTGCTCTCACTCATTACCACGTCAAGGGTTGCATTGAGCACGGCCATGGACGATTGAGACAAAATCCCGATGACCGGGATGAAGAGTAATCCTACGAGAAGAATGAAACTGTAGGGCCACAAGCTCGACCATAACCGCTTGAATGAAGGATTTATGGTTGGAAGTGGGCTTGACATCTAAGTTCAAATGTAGTTTTGCACACTCAGAATCATGGTGAATCATTTAGAAAACAATCGATTCATACATTCGTTCAACTTCTATGAAAGTCCAACTCGGTGACATTCAAAACGCTAGCAACTGGCTAGACACAGGAGGCAGCCCTCTGATCATTGCAGGACCATGCAGTGCTGAAAGTGAATTTCAGGTATTGGAGGTTGCCGAAAAGCTCGCTTCAGGCGGCCGAGTAAAGCTCATGCGTGCTGGCATTTGGAAACCACGAACGAGACCAAATTCATTTGAAGGAGTGGGCTCTCAGGGCCTGAAGTGGTTGATGAAGGCGGAGCAGGAGTTTGGCATTCCAGCCATCGTAGAGGTCGTCAATAAGAGCCATGTTCAGGAAGCACTTGATGCTGGTCTTCGCCATTTCTGGATTGGAGCCCGAACAACGGTCAACCCCTTTCTTGTAGAAGAATTGGCAAATGCTTTGGAAGCTTCCAATGCGCCAGTGTTTGTCAAAAACCCAATGAATCCAGACTTGGATCTTTGGATAGGCGCACTGGAAAGATTTGCAGCGCACGGCCTCGACAAGTTGGTTGCGGTACACCGGGGGTTCAATACCTATCAAGATCATGTGTACAGAAATTCTCCCAATTGGGAAATTCCAATCGAGCTGAAAACTCGTTATCCAAACCTTGACATAATCGTGGACCCAAGCCATATTGGAGGTCAGAGAGAGCTGCTGCACCCGATCGCTCAAAAGGCATTTGACCTAGGGTTCGATGGATTGATGATTGAGACGCATCCTTCTCCAGACAAAGCATTGAGTGATCCCAAACAGCAGATTGAGCTCGCCAATTTTGATGACTTCCTAGGAAGTTTGGAGATCAAGTCACAACATTTCGAAGATTCGGTGACCCAAAGTCAGTTGCGCAGATTGAGAGTATTGATCGACGAAATAGATCATAACCTACTTGAGAATTTGAAGCACCGCCTCAAGATTGTTGAGCAAATCGGAGAGTACAAAGCAGATCATGGTGTTATGGTTTTTCAGCTTGAACGCTGGAAGGAAATCATGGACGACCGACTTGAGTATGGCTCGTTGAATGAAATTGATCAAAAGCTCATCAAGACTGTTTGGAACGATATTCACAATGCCTCTATTCGGCTTCAAACCGAAATAGTGAAGCACAACTTGACCCCTAAGGATTAGGCATTATGCTGAAGGTCATCAGCACCGTGCTTTTTATATTTCTGTGTTCCCAGTTCAGTCAAGGACAGGTAGCCAACATCAATTCCTCCATCAAGGTAATTGGGTCAGAGGCATTCTATATGCACGAGATTCTTGAAGGCCAAGAAATCGAGATGATATCAGAGGCGTATGGAGCGGACATTCCAGCAATTTTAGCTTCCAACCCAAAAATTCGAACCGGAATAAAGCCAGGAATGATCCTGAAAGTTCCATTTGCTGTAGGTTCGGCAGAACGTATGTCGAAAATACCACCACCGGATACCTCCCGTGCAAATAGTCCGATTCAAGAAGCGGTTCGACTTCTACAGGATGAGGCAACAAAGCAGCAAGTGAGCGAAACAAAAACGAAGGTGGACGAAAGTCCAGGAGAAACGGAACTTGCCCAGTTAGCAGCGCTTTCCCAGAGCATCAGCGAAGGGCTTTCGGCACTTACAGAACTTAAAAGCGTCATTGAAGAAACGCCTACTGAAAAAGAGGCAGATGCGAAACCGACAGTAAGCTCGGAACCATACATGGCAGAAGCAAAGGGCGGAATCGGAGATTTTCTGGACCAATTTGCAACCAGCTATTTGGGTAAAAACGATACGTGTTCATCGCTTACGCTCAAAGAATATTTTATCATTCGGTTGAACGAGCAAGGTCAGATAACCAATGTCAAGGATGAGCGCACGGAAACGAATGAGAACTCGATGTATTTGAATCCTGAAGAAGTAAAAGGACATCTCCTCATTGCGAATGAAGAAGTCTTAAAAAACAAAATACTGCCATTGGGGTTGCACTATCAGGCTCGTCGGATTTCCTATTCGCTTAAGGTCAAAAAGACTCGACTTCGTGTTTTCAATGATCCGCTGTATGTCGAGCACATGGCTCAAGAAAGCAAGCACAATACTTTGCTGAGGCAGTATGCAATTGACAATGGAATTTCGGGAAAGTGCGATGCCACGATCGTAGAAACGAAGCGATTTGTGAGCTTTCAAAACGCCTTCGAATACAATCCGTTCGGATTGACCGACACCCTAATTTTAGTTAAAGATTCGGCATATGTCGAGCGAATGTTTTCTCCTTAATCGAGGAAGCATACTTTCGATTCATGCTCGAGAAAAAGTGGATACTCAAGCCTCAACCTTCTTCGGTTGAGTTAGCCGAACTGAAGTCGGCGATCAACGCCAGCGACATCCTGGCTACCTTGCTTGTCCAGCGAAAAATCCAAGATTTTGAGTCAGCTCGGTCCTTTTTCAACCCAGTCATTGAAGGACTCCACAATCCATTTCTGATGAAGGACATGGACCGAGCAGTAAACCGTATTTCAAACGCCATTGAAGAAGGAGAGAACATCCTCATCTACGGGGATTATGATGTCGATGGAACATCCGCCGTCTCCTTGGTTTATGGCTTTCTTATGGAGCAGTATGAAAACGTTGGCTACTATATTCCGGATAGATATGGTGAAGGTTATGGGGTAAGCTATCAAGGCATCGACTTCGCTGATGACAATGGATTTTCGCTCGTCATTGCACTCGACTGTGGGGTGAAAGCCAATGAGCAAATTGCCTATGCACTCGATAAGAAAATTGAATTCATTGTCTGCGATCACCACCTGCCATCGGATGACTTGCCGATGACGACGGCCATGTTGAATCCGTTGCAGAAAGATTGCGATTATCCCTACAAATATTTGTCAGGATGTGGTATTGGCTACAAGTTGATCCAAGCGCTTTCAATTTCATGGGGATTGGAAAAGGAGTTGGCTTGGAAGCAGCTGGACTTGGTTGCCATCGCCGCAGCTTGTGACATCGTTCCGATTACGGGAGAGAATAGAATATTAGTAAATGAGGGCGCCAAGCTGATGTCTCATAGCCTGCGCCCAGGATTGAATTTGCTTTTGGAAAACGCGGGAATGATCAAGGACGGAGAATTGACCAAAAAGGTGCTGACCGTTACAGATCTCGTTTTCAAAATTGGCCCAAGAATCAATGCTGCAGGACGCATGCAGCATGGTCAGCTCGCGGTAGAATTGTTAACCGCAAACACGATGAAAGGTGCTGAAGAACCCGCTAAAAAGATCAACCTTAACAATCAAGATAGGAGGGAAGTGGATCTTCAGATCCTCGACGAAGCATTGGAGATGATCAATACTGATCCCGAGCAAGCGGGGAAAAAGTCAACGATGCTCTACGCCGAGCATTGGCACAAGGGAGTCATCGGAATTGTAGCTTCTCGGATCCAAGAACACTTTTACAAGCCGACTATAATTCTTACTGAAGCGAATGGAAAAGCATCGGGTTCGGCTCGTTCGGTAAACGGATTTGACATCCACGAATCGATTGAACAGTGTTCTGACTTGCTCCTCAGTTTTGGAGGTCACCCAGCTGCAGCTGGAATGACCCTCGATGTGGATAAAGTAGATGATTTTAGGAGTCGCTTTGAGAAGAGCGTCGCAGACCGAATCAAGCCCGATCAGCTCGTGCCGACCATTGAGATCGATGCCGAATTGAGCTTCAATCAGATAACATCTAATCTCTTCAACACCATCGAACGCATGTCTCCATTTGGGCCAGATAATATGAAGCCCTTCTTTGTGTCGTACAATGTCAAAGACACGGGAAAGTCAAAATGTGTGGGAGATGGAACGCATCTCAAATTCGATGTGGTTCAAGAAGGCTTAAGTCGGACGATGCGAGGAATCGGGTTTGGACTGTTCGAGTTTCACGATGCGATGAAGGAAGGAAAATCGTTTGACCTGGTTTATACGCTAGAGGAAAACACGTTCAACGGAAGGACCAACATTGAGATGATGGTAAAGGATGTGAAGATTAATGACGAATGATTCGGTAGCTCACACCAAGCCGCACTTGATGATTTCGATCGTAAACGATGTCGGTTCCAAAGTAGGCGTTGTCCGTTATATCAAAGGCTCCAAATCGGCCTTCTACTTTCAAGTCGATGCGTTCGGTAACTTGATACTTGTAGTTAAGCAATGCGGCCACATCGAAGTTGGCGAAGCCTTCTCGTGATGTCCCGTCCTTGGAATATTTAGCAACGTCCTGTGTTGGCAGTACGTTTGTGGTTCTCGTATAACTCAACAATGGAGCAAATGCGAGTCCGAATGCGACTTCATGTCTTCCGCCAAGTCGGTAACCCATTTGAAGAGGGATGTCGATGTACCTCAAATTGATCGGGGCATTCACATCTGTCGGCAGAATATAAAATGGAGGCCATTCCACGCGTCTAGAATTGATTGCACTTCGTTGGTGTATAGTAGCTCCCGTTTGCGCAAACCACTTTTCCTTAATGAAATACTGAACAGTGATTCCTGCGTGCCATCCTAAAGATGCCTTTTCATCTTGCCAGCCGTTACCTCTCATGCCAGAAGCGATCAATCCGCCTCCTGAGGCCATTAGTTCAATCTTTCTGATTTTAGACATGAGTTTCTCGCTGGCTCTGTTTTCATCCGCAAGTCCGGCTGACCAATTCGATATCTGAGAAACATCAAAACCGGGCATCATGCCCATTTCCGAATTAACCGTGTTCAGAAGGGCATTCGCTTCCTCAATTGGCATCGTCGGCACATTATCCAATGTTGCTGCTGAACCTACATCCGAAGACGAAGCTTCATCTAAAGCCATTTCATTTAAAAGGTCAGCGAATCCGGGAGGCAATGGTACGTTGGGGTCAGTTGTACTTTCTTGAATATTGTCTTCTGGTGTCTCAATGATTGTGTTTTGAGCATCCGTTGTTAGGTCTGTTGCATCTGCAATCTCATTTTCCACTTCCACGATGCCATTATCGGTTGATGGAGTTTGCTGAGCTGAAGTTGCGTCATCAGATGAACTCGAAACAGAAGGTAATCCTGCTCCAATTGTTTCAGACGTTATTGAAGTTTCATTTGATGTCAATGTTGCTGGTTCCATGCTGGCATTCTCGATAACCGAACCTTCAGATTCAGTCTGATCGATAGCAGATGTTCCAACGACGGTGTTGTCTTGATTCAAATTTTGACTGGTCTCAGCAGTAGAATTAAACAGGACGGCAAGACCAATTGTTCCAGCAATGAGCGTTGGAATGGTAATGAGTAGGATCTTCTTAATGAGCAGCGCCTTGTAGTGCTTTGTCAACAGACCTTCCGCACCTTTCCATGCAGCAGCAGAATAAGCTGCTTCTCTTCCTTGAAGCTTACCCTTGAATAAATCGTCTATGTTGTTGAAATCGCTCATAGTAGAGTCAACGTCATCATTTTTTCATTGCCGTTTTTATCATCCCTTGAAGGTTCTTTCTAGCAAATGAGACATGCCACTTACTGGTACCATCGCTGATTCCGAGCATCTCTCCAATTTCCTTATGTGTGTATCCTTCAATTGCATACAGGTTAAAAACCTTTCTACTCATATCCGGAAGCTTTTGAATCATCTTTTCTAATGCTTCAGCTTCCAGTCTTTGTGCTGCTTCGTTGTAATCCACTCGACCAGTTGATCGATCTTCATCCAATTCAGCTCCCGACATGTTTTCTCGACGCTTTTTATCTCGTCTGAACTCATCAATGATTGTGTTCACCATGATTCTGGAAATCCAGGAACCAAAAGGAACGTCCTCATTGTACTTGTCGAGTTTAGTAACGATCTTAAGAAAGCCCTGATTTAGCAACGATTCCGCGTCTTCGCGATTGTTGCAGTATCTCAGACAAATGGACATAAGGTACCCGAAACAATGGCCATATAGCTCATTGTGCGCTTTGCGGTCGTTTTTTCGACAGCGTGCGAGTAATTCAGGTGCGGCTTGCATGCTTCTAAATACGCAAGTTTAGTGGTCCGCGTTGCCTTTTTGGCCCTTTTGCCTTGGTTTTCAATGATCATTGTATTGCTCAAAAGCCGGAATTTCTTCCGTTCTGCGGGTTACACGTAAGAAGAATTGGAAGGGTTGGGTCGATTTAGCTTTGAAGTGCAAAATTCACTGGCTCTACCTTTTTTATTTCAGGTACCAATCTTCGAATAGCGTCCTCAACTCCGTTTTTAAAGGTCATGTTGTTCATCGTGCAAGTGCTGCAAGTTCCTGTGAATTCAACCCTCAAGGTGTGATCAGGAGTAATGTCGACAATCGATAGGTCACCACCATCCTCATTTAGGAATGGACGAATCTCATCAAGTGCGTTTACGACTTTAAGAAACAGTTCTTCGGTGTTCGACATTCTAGTTCAAATGTACTAAGCGTCAGCCAATTCGGACCTTTTTTACAACTTCATCGATCATTGTGTTCAAAGCAATGGATTGTGGCGTCGAATCTTGGAGAACCGCAGGCCGTCCTACATCTCCCGATTCTCGAATACTCTGAACCAGTGGAATCTGTCCTAGCAGTTTTACGCCTAACTCCTCGGCCAAGTGCTTCGCGCCGTCTTTGCCAAAGATGTAGTACTTGCTATCGGGTAACTCTTCGGGAGTAAACCAGCTCATGTTTTCGATGATGCCAAGCACGGGGACATTGATGCTTGGCAGCTTAAACATTCCAACACCTTTTCGCGCATCTGCGAGAGCAACTTCTTGAGGTGTGCTGACAATGATTACTCCGTCAAGCGGAATACCCTGCACCAAGGAGAGATGAACATCTCCTGTTCCTGGAGGAAGGTCAATTAACATGAAGTCAAGATCTCCCCAGTACACATCATTGAACATTTGGTTTAATGCTTTGCTCGCCATCGGGCCACGCCATACGATTGCTTGATTTGCTTCCGCGAAAAAGCCGATCGACAGCATTTTGACTCCGTAATTTTCAACCGGAACCATTTTGTTGTCTTCGTTTTCTCCTCCAACGCCAGGTTTTTCACTCACCGTGTCAAACATGGTTGGCATCGAGGGGCCGTAAATGTCCGCGTCAACTAATCCGACTTTTAAACCTCTGGCGGCTAGTCCCGCTGCGATGTTTGCACAAATCGTGGATTTGCCAACGCCTCCTTTACCTGATGCAATGGCAATTATCTTCTTGACTCCAGGCAACACTTTCCGCTGCTCTTGTGTTCGTTCCTTACCATCAGGAAGCGCCTCAACTTCAATAAGGACGGCTACATCATCTCCGAGAAATCTTCGCACTTGATGAATGCACGCTTCCTCGAGTCGTTTGCGATAGTGCATGGCCGGATTGCTTGACTTGACATGAAAACTGACGGTGTTTCCTTCGATTTTCAGTTCAGATACTAGCCCTAGACTTATGATGTCTTTTTTAAGGTCTGGCTCAATTACATAAGAGAGCGCATCAAGTACTTCTTGTTTCTCCATTAAGAAAGGTCTTCGAAAATTGCTTTGAGTTCAGTGGCGTCTTTGGCCTTCATTCGGCCAGCGAGGATGAGGCTGAGTTGCTTACGGCGCAGGGCGCCACCATAGCGCTGCTTTTCAAGTTCTGTTTCTGGAATTAGACCAGGCACTTCAATTGTATTGCCGATTTGATCAACCGCGACGAAGGTGAATATGGCTTCATTGCACTTCATTTTATCGCCCGACTTATGATCTTCTACCCAGACATCAATAAATACCTCCATGCTCGAACCAAAGGCTCTTGTAACCTTCGCTTCCAAAGTCACAAAATCCCCCAATTGAATGGGTTGATTGAATGAAATATTGTTGACCGATGCCGTGACCACAACGCGTCCACAATGTCGATGAGCGGCGACGGCGGCCATGACATCCATCCAGTACATCAACCTTCCGCCCATGAGGTTGCCTAAAGTATTTGTATCATCTGGGAGAACAATGTGTGTTCCCATGGCCATTGATTCCTGTGGTGTCTTATCCTTCATATTAGTTTTTGGCCCCACAAAAGTAACTTTCGCATCTCTGAACTACCTTCGGCGTGATGGGATTATTATACATCAAAGCCCTCCACATCATATTCGTCGTCAGCTGGTTTGCAGGACTGTTCTATATCGTCCGCCTTTTTATATATCACACCGAAGCTGAAGACAAGCCCACAACTGAGAAGGACATACTTCAGGCTCAGTTTAAAATCATGGAGAAAAGACTGTGGTACATCATCACGTGGCCAGCGGCAATTTTGGCATCCATCTTCGGTTTTTGGATGGTCTACGAGTTGAATCTGTGGTCCTCCATGTGGATGAATGTCAAACTTGGGTTAACAATGCTCTTATGGGTCTATCACATCTATACCCACTTCCTGTTTAAAAGGCTTCAATCCGACATGATTAGTTGGAGTTCAAAACGGTATCGACTTTGGAACGAGCTAGCAACGTTGTGGCTGGTATCCATCGTCTTCGTTGTGGTCCTCAAGAATACCATGGATTGGGTTTATGGAACGGTCGGTTTCTTTGCTGTCGGTATTGTACTTATGCTTGGAATTCGGCTGTACCGGAGGTTGAATAAATAGTACATCGACATATAATGTTAAAACATATTTTTGTGAAAAGCTCCGTACATGACTAGTATCAACGAAGAAATCCAGCAAAAGAAGTTTGCAAACGAATACACGAAGCTTTCGATCAACGTACTATTCACGAGCAGTTGGTTGAATGGGTTGCACAACTCGTTGCTGAAAGAACACAAGCTCACTCAGCAGCAATTCAATACGCTGAGGATCTTACGAGGTCAGCATCCAAATGCCGCATGTGTCAATTTGATCAAGGATCGGATGATTGATAAAATGAGCAATGTTTCAAGGATCATCGACAAGCTCAAAGCCAAAGCTCTCGTTACTCGAAAAACGTGTAAAGGGGATCGCAGACAAGTGGACATCGCCATTACTCAAAAAGGGCTCGATTTGTTGATTGAGATCGACAAAGATTTGAAGCCATTTGAAAGTAAACTCCATAATATTTCTGAGGAAGAAGCCGTCGCATTGAACGGTCTTCTCGATAAGTGGCGAGGTTAGAGATTCAGGACGGATTATATAGATCATTCGACCAATAGGCAAAATAATCGGGTAAATATTTAGGTTGGAATTGACTTTTACGGAATAATTCCTACATTGAGTGTCCTTTTCCTAAACTAAACCTACAATACCCATGCGCCAGCTTAAAATAACCAAGCAGCTCACCAATAGGGACAGCAAGTCCATTGATAAATATTTAAGCGATGTCTCCAAGGAAGAGATGATCACTGCTGAGGAAGAAGTGAGACTTGCGGTTAGAATTAAACAGGGTGACGAAGCTTCCTTGAACAAACTCGTTTCAGCTAATCTTCGATTCGTAATATCTGTTGCAAAACAGTATCAAGGTCATGGGTTGACATTAGAAGATCTCATAGCAGAAGGAAACATTGGTTTGATCATAGCAGCAAAAAGATTCGACGAAACAAAAGGATTCAAATTCATCTCTTACGCGGTTTGGTGGATTCGTCAGAGCATTATGCAGGCGATCGCTGAAAACAGCAGAGTTGTCAGACTGCCCCTAAATAAGGTCAGCGCAATTCAGAAAGTCGCTCAAGCATTTTCACAATTAGAACAGAGGTACGAACGAGCTCCGTCAAACGATGAGATCGGAGAATTGCTTGAGTCTAACGCAGATAGCGTAGGAGATCTATTCGTCTATGCCCAAAAGCAAGTGAGCGTGGATGCACCCTTGATGGAAGGGGAAGACAACAGCCTACTTCACGTAATGGCCAATGGGGATTCAGACATTCCTACAGAACTCTTGATGCACGAGTCATTGCGTAGAGATATTGAGCGAGTATTGGTGAACCTTAAAGAAAGAGAAGCGGATGTTTTAAGGCTTTCATTTGGTCTTAATGGAATTCCACCTATGACATTAGAAGAGATTGCAAATAATCTCGGTCTTACAAGAGAACGAATTCGTCAGATAAGGGAGAAAGGTCTTCGGAATCTACGCAAGAAAGCGAACAGTCACCTTCTGAAGAACTACTTATAAAGTAGCCAAGCCCCAGGGATTTCTCTCTGGTAATTACCTAATGCAGCAACCGCTTCGGATCTCGAGGCGAAGCTTGCAACACTTACGCGATAAAGCGATCCTTTCTGATCAACAATGTTGGCATTTGAACCGACCGATTTATATTTTGACGTCAGTCTTGTCGCGTTCGATTCTATCCCAAAACATCCACCAATTATATGATATCGTAATTCCTCGAGCGTCTCCATTTTTTCGATTGGATCGCTGAGTCGAACTACTAAAGTTTTGTCTGGAGAAGTATCAAGATTCATTTCCATAAATTCCGCTTCTGATACAGAATCGTCAATTTCCTGAAACGGTGTTGAGGAGAATGAGTCCGCTCTAAGTTTGTACTCAGGGCAATTTTTTTCTGCGAAAGGATTCAAGTCGGAATAGTGAAATTGTGACCTATCTTTTAAGAGAGGTGTGCCGAGTGCAACATAGACCAAGTAACCAACCAATGGCAAACTAAGTGAAGCGGCGACTGCTGGCCACACGCGGCGCTTGTTCTGAGACTCAACCGGCTCATGTACGATGGCGGGCTCAATTTCTTCTGGTTCCGGGTCCAGCGTTATGACTTTTGACTCATCAATTTTAATCGGTTCGACCTTCGCCTTCGGTTCCACGATCGCAACCTTGGCCGGCTTCCTTTCGATCTTGTTTGAGAAGAAGCTTTCGAGACCGTAGCTTGACTTGAAGTGTGCTTCGTTTTTAAGTTGTTCAAAACGCAGTGAACCGTCTGCTTGACGATAGAGAATTCCAACATCCTCAAGCTTCGTTTTGTGATCATCTCGCAACTCATTCTTGATGAGTACTACATAGTCTTTTACGAACTGAAGTGCCTGTTCATATTGCTGCTGCTCTCTTTGGGCCACATATGCAGCAAGCAAACCGTCATTGTGAACTAGAAATTGATTGAATGTAATCTTCCGAAATGGGGGATCAAATCGGTTGTTGACTGGATTGATTTTGGCTGGAGAGTAGTTCGCCACAAAGCCTCCAAAATCAGGGACAATAACACAGTCATGTTCTTCTAAAAGTGATGCTATGTAATCGTCTAATCTCAATTTGTTGAGGTCAAGAACAAAGAAAAGAATTCCGGTGAGAAATTAGCCTTGATTCAGGATGGTAAGTACGCGATCAAGATCTTTTGGAATGTCCACCGAAATTGAGTCAAATTCCGTGATCTTGACTTGAATCGTGTAACCATTTTCGAGCCATCTCAATTGCTCGAGTGACTCAGCCAATTCCAATTGTGACGGTGGGATTTTTCCAATCTCTTTTAGAATGTCAGATCTAAATCCATAGATACCCACGTGCTTTAAATATCCGTAATGATCTAACCATTCTTCAGCCGGGCGTGCTTGATAAGGAATTGGATGCCGACTGAAGTAAAGCGCCTGGTTACTATCGTCTAGAATGAGTTTAATCTTCGAGGCGTCAAAAAGAATGTCTTGGGACTTAATTTTTACCGCGAGCGTAGCAACTTCACAATTGTCATCATTGAAGCAAAAGGAGAGTAAGTCGAGTTGGGCCGGATTGATAATGGGCTCGTCTCCTTGAATGTTAATGACGGCGTCATAATCCTCTCCTAGAATGTCCAAGGCTTCAACACATCTGTCCGTTCCACTTTGATGTTCTGAAGAAGTCATGATCACTTCTCCTCCAAATCCCAATACGTGTTCAAGTATCCGTTCATCGTCTGTTGCCACAACCACACGATCTAAACTTTTTGATGCTTTTGACCGTTCGTAGACCCGTTGGATCATGCTTTTTCCTTGGATCTCAACGAGGGGTTTTCCAGGGAATCGGGAGGATGAATACCTCGACGGAATAATGCCTAAAATTTTCATCTGTTGTGACGAAAGTAGTCATACAACCGGAGGTCGTGCATTACTTTCGCTAGATTGTGTATCGGGATAATTTGACATATCAAATTGGCCTGAAGATGCTCCATTCTGTGGGTCCTCGAAGAGCTAGAAAGTTGGTCTCGTACTGTGGAGGGTTGAAAGAGGTTTTCGAGGCAAGCAACCAAGAGCTTTCGCTCATTCCTGAGATTGGATCAACGCTCGTCCGAAGACTTAACCGAAGCGAGGCATTGGATGCAGCAGCCGAAGAAGTCGAGTTTTTATCGAAGGCAGATATCGAAACCTATTTCTACTTAGATGTTGATTATCCACACCGATTAAAGAATTGCGAAGACGCTCCAATTTTACTCTATGGGAGAGGCGAAATGAGCAGTAATACGTCGCGAGCGATTGCCATAGTTGGAACGAGGGATTGCACCACGTATGGTGCTAAAATTCTGGAGCGGTTGATAGAGGACTTAATTCCGTATAATCCCTTGATCGTCAGTGGCCTCGAATACGGGGTTGATACAATGGCACATCGATTGTCAGTTGAAGGTGGGTTGCAAACTATTGGAGTACTTGGGCATTCCCTCGATCGAATTTATCCTCGGGCAAATGAGTCCCTCTCGAATAAGATGCAGGAGCGAGGTGGTCTTCTAACCGAATTCGAACAAGGGACAAAACCCGATCGAGAAAACTTCCCTCAGCGAAACAGAATTGTGGCCGGAATGTGTGACGCAACCATCGTAATCGAATCAGGTGTAAAGGGCGGCTCGATGATTACAGCTCGACTGGCAGGCGAATACAACCGAGATGTATTTGCGGTTCCTGGCTCCGTAAATGCTCCTTATTCCAGCGGATGCAATCACCTCATCAAATCTCACCGTGCGAATTTGATGGGGGGGATAGAGGATTTTATCTACACGATGGGGTGGGAAAAAGTAACCAAGGAACCCAAGAAACAAAAGGTGTTCTTCCCAGATTTGAGTGGAGAGGAATTAAAAATATTTGAGTTGCTCTCTAAGAGTGAAGGGTCTTCCATAGATACTCTGAGCATTGCGTCGTCGTTGCCCATGAGTAAAACATCGATGGTCCTTCTAGACCTCGAATTCAAAGGTGTTGTCCGTTCTCTTCCTGGAAAATGCTACGCCCTCAACTAAGCAAAACGCTCGCTAAAATTCACTATTCTTGTTATGTATGGGTAAGCCTACATACCTCCAGAGCTTAATAACCTGTATTTTCCTGCTGCCGGTTATGATCTATGCCCAAAGGGTAATAGAAGGGACAGTTTATGATCCTTCTACCGGCGATGCTATGATTGGCGCTGCCGTTGTCGTTCAAGGAACCACGGAAGGAACTACTACCGATATAGATGGCAATTTCAAGTTCGAAACAAATCGAGAATTACCCATCAATCTCGTCGTGTCATTTATTGGTTTTGAAGAGCAATTGATCGTCTATGAACAAGATGGCCAAAAGCTTAAAATCAAACTCAATACCTCAGCTCAGCTGCTGGAAGCTTTTGATGTGGTCGATTTCCGAGTTTCAGAGAAGCAGCGACAAGAGCCACTGACAGTGGAACGAATGGACATTATCGCCATCAAGGAAACTCCTGCCGATAATTTTTATGATGGATTGGCTTCACTGAAAGGGGTTGATATCACCGCGGCTAGTTTGGGATTCAAGGTGATCAATACACGTGGGTTTAACAGCACGAGCCCTGTTCGATCATTACAGCTCATCGACGGGAGAGACAATCAGAGCCCTGGTTTAAACTTCTCGCTCGGGAATTTTCTGGGTACGTCAGATCTTGATGTGATGCGCGTCGACATTATTGCCGGAGCTAGTTCTGCATTCTATGGTCCCGGAGCATTCAACGGTGTCATCAACATGACGACTAAAGATCCATGGGTATTTCCTGGATTAGCAGTCTCAACAAAGCTTGGAGAGCGAAATCTGCAGGAATATGCGTTTCGCTGGGCTCAAGTCATTAAGAACAAAGAAGGCAAACCGAAATTCGCCTACAAGATCAATGCGTTTTACATGAGCGCTCTCGATTGGTTTGCGGAGAACTATGAGCCAATCGACGATGGCGATGTTGAACAGGATAATCCTGGAGGTTTTGACGCCGTCAATATCTATGGAGATGAAGAAAACGACGATCGACGAGACATACTTTCTAAGTTTCAGTATCCTGGCTATGGGATCGTGCACAGAGACGGATACAAGGAAATTGACTTAGCAGACTACGGAACCGAGAACCTGAAACTGAATACTGCTTTATACTATCGGATAACGGATAGTGTTGAAATCAGCTATGCCTTCAACTATGGAACAGGAACAACAATCTATCAAGGCGATAATCGGTACAGCCTGAAAGGAATTCAATTCATGCAAAACCAGGTTGAAATTGGAAAGAAGGGAACTTGGTTCGTGAGGGGATATTCTACTAATGAAGATGCTGGTCAATCCTATGACATTGTGACCACAGGAGTGCGCATGGTTGAGTCAACCATCACTTCCGACATCAACGGAAACGACAATTGGTTCACGAGATACAGGACAATTTGGGGAGGCCGAGACTATGCTCGAGAGCTCAAACAGTATGAAGGATATCCTGATTTGGGCGATTTTGGAAATGACACGCTTTGGGCCGAGGCGCTCGATGTTTGGATGGAGGATTACAGCGATACGCTCAACATTTGGCATCAACGACTCCGAGACGAGCTAGACGAAGATCCACGCGCAGGAATTCCGGCCTATGAAGTCGGATCACAGCGATTTGATTCCGCATTTTCAGACATCACGAGCAGAAATTTCACGGAAGGTGGTGCTCTATTTTATGACAAGTCCGCTCTTTATCATGTCCAAGGAGAATACATTTTTGATTTAGCAGGGATCGAAATCGCTACTGGAGGAAACTATCGCTGGTACAGACCAAATTCTCGAGGGACAATATTTCAGGACACACTTAGCTATGAACGAACCAAGACCGACTCAGGAGCTGTAATTAAAACAGATTCCAACTATCGGGTAATTCAAAATGAAGAGCTTGGCTTCTACATTGGATTGAGCCGATCCTTTTTTGACAAAAAGCTGCTTACCAACTTCACTTTGAGGGTAGATAAGAATCAAAACTTTGACTTTCTACTATCGCCTGCGGTGTCGGTGGTTTATTCACCGAACGCCAATCACACTTTCCGCTCTACTTTTTCATCTGCAATTCGAAATCCTACGCTTGCTGATCAATACTTATACTACAATGTTGGCAGAGCGATTCTTCTTGGAAACCTCGAGGGTTACGATTCATTGTTGACCGTCGGATCATTTGTAGATTATTTGTCGTCCCTGAATCGAGATACCTTGGACTATTTCAACGCTGACCCAATTCAACCTGAAAAAGTCAAGACGATCGAGGTCGGGTACAGAGGAATTTGGTGGGAAAAAGTATACTTTGATATTACGGCCTATCAAAGCTGGTACAACGATTTTATTGGATACCTAATCGGTGTCGATTCTGAGTTTGATGCAATTGGATTCCCTCGCGGCACCCAAGTGTATCGACTCGCCGCAAACGCAGAAAATGAAGTCCAAACGAGAGGCGTCTCCGCTGGCTTCAATTATTTCTATGCCAAAAAACACGCATTAAATGGTAACTACTCGTTCAACAGATTAACCTCCGGGGCTGACGACCCCATAATTCCTGCATATAATACACCTGAGCACAAGTACAACATCGGCATATCCGGAAGAGACATAATGCTTCCGATCTTAAAATTTGGTCGATGGGGCTATGGAATCAACTATCGATGGGTAGAAGGTTTCCGATTTGAAGGATCTCCGCAATTTACTGGAGACATTGAATCGTATGGGCTCTTAAATGCGCAAGCAAACTTTTCTGTTCCCAAATGGCATTCGACATTGAAAATCGGGGCTTCAAATATTTTGAACAACCAAGTAAGGCAGGTTTATGGAGGCCCGTTGGTTGGCCGATTAGCCTATGTCTCTTTGCTTTTTGACTGGAATAGAGCTAAATAACTATATTCGTTTAACGAAAATCAACTACTAATGAAATCAATAATATCACTAACTCTAGCCTTGACGTTTGGAATAACGGCCATGGCTCAAGATCGTTATCTCGAAGAGGTTTTTACAAGCTCCGACATAACGATTGAAAAGGATGTCATCTATGGAATTAATGTAAATCCATTGCTCAACACATCTCTAATGGATCCGACCTATGTCGCCACAAATGCGGCACAAATTACTTCCGAGAAAGATTCTCTACAAAACTGGATTGCGACAAATCCGAGCCTCATTCCTCTGGCTTTCTTTATGCCAACATCTATGGACAGTTCTACTGTTCTGAAAGTGGGCCAATTGAAAATGGACATTTACATGCCAGACACTGCTTCAGATACGATCATGGAACGCCCAGTTGTGGTCTACGTTCACACAGGAAACTTCCTGCCACCGTTGGTAAATGGAAGCTTTGGTGGGTCTAAAGAAGATTCATCTGCGGTCGAAATTTGCAAGCGATTCGCAAAGCGAGGATTCGTTGTGATAGCACCTAACTACAGACATGGCTGGAATCCAGTAGCCTTGGGACCAACGGGTCTGCCTATTCGAAGAGCAACGTTGATGAATGCTGTTTACAGAGCGATTCACGATGTTCAGTATGCCGTAAAATCAGCAAGGTACATGACAGCCAATTCTGGAAACCCATTTAGAATGGACGGAGACAACATGGCCATGTTAGGACAAGGTTCTGGTGGATATGTCTCGCTGGGGTATGCCACATTAGACAAACAAGCTGAAACAGAATTGGACAAGTTTGTTTTTGGTGGTAACAGTATCATCCAACCGTCAATTGTCGGAGATGTGAATGGCGATGGTGGGCTAATAAATCTGTATACCGACAATGGAATGTCTGATGACGTTGACATATCTGTGAACATTGGCGGTGCACTTGGTGACATCAGTTGGATGGAAGCTGGAGATGGTCCTTTTGTCTCATTTCACGCACCATATGATCAGTTTGCACCATTTGATACAGGAACCGTTATCGTTTCAACAACTGGTGATGATATCGTTGATGTGAACGGACCAAACACCTTCATGGCGAAAGCAAATTCTCTTGGATTAAACGATGCATACGAAGGAGAGTATCCTGATGATCCGTACACCGCAAGAGCTAGATACTTCTACGGGATGGACATGGCGAATTCACCGATTATCAATGTGAACGATCCGATCGAGATTGATTCTTCTGGAATGGAAGGTCTGTTTACCATAGTTGTCAGAGATGGCAATGGCGACATTGAACCAAATGGTTCTCCATGGGATTGGTGGTCAAAGTCTGATTTGGATGCATTTGTTGCGTGGTACAACGCGACTTATGGGGGGAATTATGACGCTGATGATATCAACGATAATTCATTGCTCACTAACCCAAATCAAAGTGCAACACAAGGAAACCTGTACATCGATACGATCATGGGTTATGCTGTTCCAAGAATGGTGAAAACGATGCAAATTGGAAACTGGCAAAGTGTTAATGTGGATGAGCTGTACATGGGTCAACTGGATGTAGTTGCGTTCCCAAATCCAGCGTCATCATTCATCACATTCAAGACCAACAATCCGAATACTGAGATTACGGAAATAGAATTGATCGACTTGTCTGGACGTCAAGTCTATCTCAACAACACTGTGAATTCTTCTTGGGTGGAAGTTCCTTCAAATCAGCTTAAAGCCGGCTTATATGTCGGAAAGATTAAGGCTGACAATGGAATGGAAATCACTAAGAAGTTTATTGTACAGTAACCTACGCCTAACTAAACACAAGGCTGCGCTTCGGCGCGGCCTTTTTTATTTCTGCAATTGCGCGAAATCCTTGGCGAAGTAAGTCAAGATGACATCTGCACCCGCACGCTTAATGCTGAGTAACATTTCAGTCATGGCTCGGTCATATTCTAACCAACCATTTTGAGCAGCAGCTTTGAGCATGGCATACTCACCGCTTACATTGTATGCGGCGATTGGAACCGGATACTCTTCCTTCAGCATGTGGATGACATCTAGATAACATAGCGCTGGTTTCACCATTAAATAATCGGCTCCTTCGAAGTAGTCTAGCTCGGCCTCAATGAGGGCTTCCTGCTTGTTCGCAGGATCCATTTGGTAGGTTTTCTTGTCCCCAAATTTAGGAGCAGAATCTAAGGCATCTCTGAATGGACCGTAGAAAGCGCTGGCATATTTCGCGGTGTAGGACATAATACTCACATCGCTAAACCCCGCGTCATCTAACGCATCTCGGATGTGCTCAACCCTGCCATCCATCATGTCTGATGGACCAATGATATCAGCTCCAGCCTCCGCTTGAGCAACGGACATTCTTGCTAGCACATCCAATGTCTCGTCGTTGATGATTTTGCCATCTCTAACAATGCCGTCATGGCCATCACTGCTGTAAGGGTCCATTGCAACATCCGTCATGATCACGGCTTCTGGAAAGCGCTTCTTGACCTCAGAGATGTACTTTAAATAGAAGTTGTTTTTCGAATAGCTGTACGTTCCAAGTTCATCCTTGAGCGAATCGTCTACTGCGGGGAATAGGTCGAAGCATTGAACTCCGAGGTTCATGCATTCCTCCACCTCAGATAGTAGGTTGTCAAGTGAAAGGCGGAATTGACCAGGAAGGGATTTCACCTCTGATTTATGGTTCTGACCGTCCACCATAAACAAAGGATAGATGAGATTGTCGACCTCAACCTTTGTTTCTCGAATTTGACTGCGAACGACTTCGTTCTTGCGATTTCTTCTTGGTCTGCGAAGCATGTTGCTAATTCTATATTTGCCCGCGAAGTTAAGACAACCACTTGCATGAATAGTTTACTCTACATCACCTGGAACGTTGATCCAATCTTATTTGAAGTAGGTCCTTTAAGTATCCGTTGGTACGGATTGCTGTTTGCATCAGGATTCTTTTGCGGCCATTTCATTATGCAGAAAATACTGGATCGGGAAGGCTTCAGCAAAGAGTGGATGGATAGCCTGCTGCTTTACATGATGGTCGGTACCATTCTCGGAGCCAGACTCGGTCATGTTTTCTTCTATCAGTGGGATTATTATCAGGACAATTTAGGAGAAATTCTGCAGGTCTGGAAGGGTGGATTGGCCAGCCACGGAGCTGCCATTGGCATCATCCTGTCGCTCTTTTTATGGAGCCGTAAAGTTTCGAAAAAATCGCTGTTATGGATTTTGGATAGGATCGTAATTACGGTAGCGTTAGCAGGGATGTTTATCCGTTTGGGAAATTTGATGAACCATGAAATCGTTGGTGCGCCTACCGATGTAAGTTGGGCATTCCTTTTTACTCATGCCGGATTTGCCGAGCTAGTTCCTAGACATCCAGCTCAGATTTACGAAGCAATCGCTTATGTTCTGATATTCATTTTCCTTGGCTTCCTGTATCTGAAAAGAGAAGCGGGGACTCGACAAGGCCTTCTCTTTGGAACCTTCCTAGTGATGATTTTTGGAGCTCGATTTGTGTTAGAGTTTTACAAAGAAATTCAGGTCTCTTTCGAGCAGACCATGGCATTGAACATGGGCCAATGGTTGAGTATACCACTAGTCTTGGGAGGGTTGTTCTTCATTATTCGAAGCTTCAGAAATAAGAAAACCGACCCTGAACTACAGTGAGTTCGAGGGCCGGTCTCAAGCCAAACAAAAAAAGCCAGGATCTTCAGTTAGTGGGTAAACTCTTTTGCTGTTTCGTTTTGTTCACTTAACGTCCATTCATCCGTTGTAGTGGTTTGAAGCCACAGCTCGCCGCTCTTCCTGAAAACTTGGACGTTCAAGCCATATGCATCGTGGAAAGTGGTCTCCAATGTGCTCACTTTTTGATTGCCGTGAATGCTGACTTCTCCAGCGTTGTGGACTGTTCGTACTTCTCCAATTGACTTTAAAGGATCAAGCATTGCATCCTTACCTGAGCCTTGACCCATTTCGTGTTCAGCCGTGTAAAACTCAAGCTTGAGGAATGGGAAGTGACCATGAAAATCTTCTTGAATTTCAGCGATCGTTTTTCTGTCGGTTATGTTGATTTCAGTCATAATTTATACATCCATTTAGCTAAATAGCGTTGATAATCACGCTTCATTTCGTTCATCATTAACCTGTTTCTCTCGATTCTATCTCGTAGTGGTTTGTGATCTTCAAAAAGCACATGGTCAATTGCAATCGGATGCTCTTCTGCATATTGGGCTAAGCCATGCTCGTGCTGATTTACATCATGTATTAACACGTCAATCGCATTGCCTTCGATGTAAAATATATTTTGGAAATGCTCTAATTCCTTCATCACTTCATTTGAAGTGTAGCGGGTGGCAATTTCTTCCAATCGTGCTCGGAAGAACTGCAATTCGGTTTTAAAGAATTCTAGTTCACTAATCCATCTTTTGTGTTCGAAGTGCAAATCCTCGAGGTGCACTCGGCCAGCCAAGCTTTCTGTCTTCATTTGGTCTTGATTTATATAACAAAGGAGGCAGACCTGAGGTCATTTAAATATGATGGCTATCATCCGGATTTTTGATTTGAATCATTAGCCAAACAGCTGGATTTGTCCAGGCAATAAATTCAGGGCCTTGAACTACCTTCGCGCCCTTAATTAGTAAGCGATGCACAGATCACATACATGTGGTGAATTAAGGATTGAGAATGTAGGTCAAGAAGTAAACTTGGCTGGCTGGGTTCAGCGGACAAGGGATATGGGGGGAATGACCTTCGTAGATCTTCGAGATCGATACGGAATCACTCAACTTAGCTTTAGCATTGATGAGAATGAAAAGCTTTGTTCGAAAGCTCGAAAACTCGGACGAGAATTTGTGGTTAAGGCCACTGGAAAAGTCGTGGAGAGGGAAAGCAAGAACCCTAAATTGGAGACCGGGGATGTCGAGATTCTCGTGACCTCCTTGAAGGTTTTTAGTCCGTCTGAAGTCCCTCCGTTCACAATCGAAGATGAGACTGACGGCGGAGAAGAACTGCGCATGCGTTATCGTTATCTTGATTTGAGAAGAAAACCTCTTCTCAAAAATTTGAAGCTCAGACATCAACTGGCTCTAGAGACGCGCAAGTTTCTTGATCAAAATGAGTTCATGGAAATTGAAACTCCATATTTGATCAAAAGCACTCCAGAAGGAGCGCGTGACTTTGTCGTTCCATCCAGGATGCATGGAGGAGAGTTCTATGCCCTTCCGCAATCCCCGCAGACCTTCAAGCAACTGCTGATGATTGGAGGATACGATCGGTATTTTCAAATTGTACGCTGCTTTAGAGATGAAGATTTGAGAGCAGATCGTCAACCCGAATTTACGCAGATTGACTGCGAAATGGCATTTGTGGAACAGGAAGATGTTCTACAAACTTTCGAAGGGTTGATGAAGCATTTTTTCAAGGAAATTAAAGGAGTTGATCTCCCTGAATTCCCAAGAATGACTTACGCTGATGCCATGGCTCGATTCGGGTCTGATAAACCCGATACACGGTTTGGAATGGAATTCGTGGAGCTTAACGACACCGTTCAAAAGAAAGGTTTCAAAGTATTTGACGACGCGGAATTAGTGGTGGGTGTCTGCGCTGAAGGTGCAGCTGGCTGGTCTAGAAAACAACTTGATGCCCTGACGGATTTCGTTAGACGACCGCAGGTAGGTGCACAAGGACTGATCTATTGCAAGCACAACGAGGATGGAACTTTCAAATCTTCGGTTGACAAATTTTTCGATCAGAATCAATTGAATTCTTGGGCTTCCAAGTTTGATTCAAAGCCAGGTGATTTAATGCTGGTTCTCGCCGGCCCAACGAACAAGGTGAGAAAGCAGCTTAATGAACTTCGTTTATATGTCGGTGGGGAGTTGGGATTGAGAAATCCTGATGAGTACAGTCCACTTTGGGTTGTTGACTTTCCACTTTTTGAACAAGACGAGGAAACGGGAGATTTTCATGCTATGCACCACCCGTTTACATCACCGAAGGCGGATCAAATGGGATTCCTTGAATCCAGTCCAGGTTCAGTCAATGCAAATGCATATGACATGGTGATCAATGGAGTGGAGCTCGGTGGAGGATCGATTAGAATTCACGACGAGGAATTGCAAAAACAAATGTTCAGAATTCTTGGTTTCAGTGATGAGGAGGCGAAGGCTCAATTTGGATTTTTAATGGGGGCATTTAAATATGGTGCACCGCCACATGGAGGAATAGCCTTTGGCTTTGATAGAATTGCGGCTCTTTTTGGGGGGACTGATAGCATTCGAGATTACATCGCATTTCCTAAGAACAACGCAGGTCGGGATCTTATGATTGACTCTCCCTCTGAAATAAGTGATGAGCAATTGAAAGAGCTTCACCTTCAGGTCAAAAGCGAATCTTAATCTTTGCGCGGTGTCTAAAGCATCCGAATTTTACGATAAAACCAAATCCCAGGTTCATCCTTATCTGAGGGGAGCCAACACCGGTTTCTATCGTTTCATTGGGGCATTCAACAAATGGAGGCGAGATAATCTAAGTGAAAAGCAATTCACTTATGTACTGGCTATCGCAGTCGGGTTTCTCTCGGGAATTGTTGCATTGATCATTAAGAACTCTGTCCACTTTATTCAGCTCATTCTTACGAAGAGCTTCTTCCAACGCTACGAGTTTGTGCTCTATATATTCTACCCAGTTGTTGGCATTCTCATCGTACAATGGCTTGTTAGAAAAGTAGTCAAGCAGCGAATCAACCACGGAATTCCGAATACGCTTCACGCCATTTCAAGAAAAAACGCATTAATAAGGAAGCACAATTTGTGGTCATCCATAGTAGCTGCGGCCGCAACCGTTGGCTTTGGAGGTAGTGTTGGTCTCGAGGGTCCAACCGTTGGAACTACCTCTGCGTGGGGCGCAAATCTTGGGACGCTATTCAAGCTACCTTATAAAACCCGAACATTATTGATTGGGTGTGCAGCTGCTGGCGCAATGGCTTCGCTCTTCAACGCTCCAGTGGCGGCGATTGTATTTGCAATTGAGGTGATTATGCTTGATTTGACGACGGCCTCGCTGATTCCATTGTTACTTGCGAGTGCTTCAGCAGCCATTACGTCCATGTTCTTTTTAGGTGATACCATTCTCTTTCACTTTGATATTACGGAAGAGTTTGAATTCGGCCACATCCCATTTTACTTAGGATTGGGTGTGTTTACAGGGCTAACGTCTATCCTCTTCTTCCGTTCCTATACTCAGGTGAACAAGATCATGGACAAGATGAAGAGACAGCGCAATAAAACCATGATTGCCGGTTCTCTCCTAGGCGGCCTTTTGTTTCTCTTGCCACCGTTGTATGGTGAGGGATACGAAGCTGTCAATGCCATTATCGGAGGTCATCCAGAGCAGATCATGGCCAGTTCGCTATTCTCTTCATATTCCGAAAATATTTTTGTTTTACTCGCTTTTGTCCTTCTGTTAGGCCTAATGAAAATTGTTGCGACTACACTCACATTCCAGGCAGGCGGTGTTGGAGGAACCTTTGGACCAACCCTCTTTATGGGAGCGATGTATGGTTTCTTCTTTTCTCGCACAGTCAATTACTTCGAGCTTGGGGACTTGCCCGAGGCGAATTTTACCCTAGTCGCTATGGCAGGCATGATGGCAGGAAACCTACATGCACCGTTGACGGCAATATTCCTCATCGCAGAAATCACAGGAGGATATGAACTTTTCGTGCCATTGATGATCACAGCTTCCATTGCATTTGTTACGGTGAAGCAGTTCACCCCACACAGCATATATACCGCACAGCTCGCACGGAGAGGCGAATTAATCACCCACGATAAGGATCAAGCCGTTCTAACCTTGATGCGTTTGCATAGAGAAATTGAAACCGACTTTACCACAGTGGACCCATACAGCAAGCTACGAGATTTGGTGAAGGTTATTTCGACATCAAAAAGAAACCTCTTTCCAGTTATTGACGACAATCGAAACTTCATAGGCGTTGTCAACTTGAACGAGGTGCGGCAAATCATCTTCAATCAAGAGTTGTACGATACGACATACGTTCATGATCTAATGAACGATGCACCTGAATACGTGAGGAAAGAAGACACAATGGAAATTGTGATGAACAAATTTGAGCAGAGCGGGGCTTGGAACTTACCCGTTCTCGATGATCAAGGACACTACATGGGATTCGTCTCGAAATCCAAGTTGTTTAGTGCCTATCGCAATATGCTCAAGGAATTTTATAACGAATAAAAAACCCCGGTCAGTGCCGGGGTCGTAGTTTAGAGTGTGCCTCTGTTTTCTTGTTCTCTTTCAATAGCTTCAAACAAGGCCTGAAAGTTTCCTTTTCCAAAACTCCATGCCCCTTTTCTCTGAATGATTTCAAAGAACATGGTCGGCCTATCGACGACCGGTTTTGTAAAGAGCTGAAGCAAGTAGCCTTCATCGTCTCGATCGACTAAGATGCCATGTTCCTTAAGCACATTGATGTCTTCATCAATTTCTCCGACCCGATCTTTCAGATCATCATAATAATTATCTGGAACATAGAGGAATTCCACACCACGATCTCTCATGGCAGTAACGGTCGTTACAATGTCATCTGTTGCCACGGCAATATGTTGGACACCCGCTCCTTTATAGAACTCAATGTACTCTTCGATTTGAGACTTCTTGCGGCCTTCAGCCGGTTCGTTGATTGGGAACTTAATACGGCCATTTCCGTTGGACATGACCTTACTCATCAAGGCTGTGTATTCCGTTGAAATGTCTTTGTCATCGAAGGTGACAATCTGGGCGAATCCCATCACTTTGGCGTAAAAGTCAACCCACGTATTCATCTCACCCCAGTCAACATTGCCAACCATGTGATCGATGAACTTCAGTCCAACTGGCGCTGGATTATAATGCGACTCCCATTTCTTGAAACCAGGGAGGAATACTCCATTATATTCTCCTCTTTCTACAAAAATGTGAATGGTCTCGCCATAAGTATGGATTCCGGATCGAACTACGAATCCGTTCTCGTCTTCTTCTCTGACTGGTTCCAAGAAGCTTTTCGCGCCTCGAGATGTTGTTTCTTCCCAAGCCTTGGTCGCGTCATCAACCCAAAGAGCGACGACTTTCACGCCATCACCATGCTTGTTGAGATGTTCGTTCATCCAACCATCTTGCTCCATTGGCGTAGTGAGCACTAATCGAATCTTGTCCTGCTTTAGGACGTACGATGTGCGGTCAGTTACACCGGTTTCAAGGCCAGCGTATGCATGTGATTGAAAGCCGAAGGCAGTTTTATAAAAAAGAGCAGATTGTTTTGCGTTTCCAACTATGAGCTCGACATAGTCAGTACCGAGTAGAGGTAGGAAGTCTTTTGCATCTTCGAAAATCTTGTCCGTTCCGTAGGTAACGTTGCGGAGTTTGGCTGTGTCCATTTTTAAATCAGATTATTATTAATCAGACAATCAGAAAATTGTCATTTTAAATGTTTTGTAGAAGTCGATATTATCTTGTTTATCATTCTTGTATTTGCCTCCAACTCAAGCGAGAGATCAGCAGGCGGTGATTGATATGATTTTGATCTGAGACAAATCTCTAGCCAATAGGCTGTTTCGTCTGCTTCACGTATTGCGATCTTGAATTTGCTGATGAAGTGCTTTGTGCTTTCAGCATTTTGGGCCTCTATCGAATTGGCTCCTATACTCGTTCCTGATGCTAACAACTGTTTTGAAATCACAAACTTTCGGTCCTTCTCCAAAAGCTCGCAATACCCAACTAAGTTGACCGAAAAATCCAAACATCGTTTGATTATCGCATTGTTACTGTATCGATCATTCAATGGTTCTCTGACCAATTCTTTTGAATCTATATTTTCATTCTCAGCACTCACATTCTAATCATCTAATCTACTCATCCTCAAATTATCAATCAATCCAACTATTCCAATAAGTGTCATCATTGATGCCGAGGGCTTGCTTCGTCACTTGAAGAGGTGCAAACGTATCCACCATGACGGCTAGTTCTCCAGTTTCTTTTTGCCCAATGCTCCTTTCCATTGCGCCAGGATGTGGACCATGTGGAATTCCAGCTGGATGCAAGGAAATATACCCTTTTTCCACATGATTTCGGCTCATGAAGTCTCCATCAACATAGTAAAGAACTTCGTCGGAGTCAATGTTGCTGTGATTGTAAGGAGCTGGAATGGCCTCTGGATGGTAGTCGTATAATCTCGGCACAAAAGAGCAAACCACGAAAGTTGATGTCTCAAATGTTTGGTGTACGGGGGGTGGTTGGTGCACTCTACCCGTGAGGGGTTCAAAGTCATGTATGCTGAACGCATATGGGAAATTGTAACCGTCCCAACCAACGACATCAAAAGGATGACGATCATAGGTTAAGGTATGCAGAGCATCTTGTTTTTTAACCTTGAGGATGAATTCCCCTTTTTCATTGAATGTTTCCAACTCAGTCGGTGCACGCATGTCCCTCTCACAGAATGGAGAATGTTCTAACAATTGTCCAAACCAATTCCGATATCGCTTAGGAGTATAAATCGGCTGGCGTGATTCAGTGATGAATAACCGGTTGTCTTCACCATCAAATTGAATCTGATAAATCATTCCACGAGGAATGAGAAGATAGTCACCGTATTTAAAATCGATGTTGCCCATAAATGTTCTGAGCTTCCCAGTGCCTTTGTGTATGAAGATTAACTCGTCGCTGTCCGTGTTTTTGTAGAAGTATTCTGTGAGCGACTTTCTAGGAGCTGAAAGGATTAACTGCACATCCTTATTGACCAACATTGGTACTCGGCTTTCGAGATAGTCATCCTTTGGCTCTACATCCCAGCCACGAAGCATGCGCGAAGTCATGTTGTTTTCAACTGCAATTTCAGGCTTCATGCTAATCGGTTCATCAACAGCGGTTACGCGTGTTGGGGCGTGTACATGGTAGAGATTGCTTGACATTCCATCGAAACCTACGGTGCCGAACAGTTGTTCCTGATAGAGAGATCCATCTTCTTGGCGAAACTGGGTGTGTCTCTTCGGTGGAATCTTTCCTAGCTTGTGATAAAAAGGCATTCAGTTGAATTTTGTTACGCAAAGGTATAAAGCCGAAACACTTCGATCATTGCCGAAATCAAGGCCTAAACTGTCTCGAATCAGTTCACAATTGAGTGTTGTAAAAGCAGATGCAAATTCTGAGAACAGATCGAGGATGAGGCTAGCTTAGTAGCATGAAGAAATTCCTTTCGGGGTTGATGTTATTGATAGGATTTGGGAGTGTCGCTCAGGTCACTGATTACGGCCCGACCAATGACTCACTCTACCTTGGGTTTTATCGTGATAGCATTGCCATGTTGGAGCGACCTAAACTCTTGATTGCTCCGTTCCATCCCGATCGCTACATGTCTCAAATCGATCATGAAATTGCTAAGGGAACTAACTATACCTATCAACATACTCGCGGATTTTTCAGAAAAGGATTGGACAATGCCATCATCATTGCAGCCAAGGAGCACAATAACTATGTGAATCTTCATGCTGATAATCCTGAGTTGAATATGGATTTGGACTTCCTATACAAGGTGACGAAGAACCCAATCATACCCTATGTGGCTCCTGTAATTGAGGATGATAAAGGATTTAAGAAGAGGCTGTCTTCCTATTGGGTGAAACTGCAGTCTGAAATGATCGAAGAACCTGAGCCAGGCACTCGAGTAGAAAAAGGGCAGTTGATCAGCCATGAGGAAACCAGAGAATTGATCACTACTTGTAAAATCTTGAATCCAATTTTGATCGACTCGCTCACTCCAAAATATGAAGCGGATTATTTCGTCATTATGAATGAGCTTGACATGGTCGCGACCTCAACTGACTATCGCGATTTTGAGCAGGATAACTATGGTCGATTGATCAAGGTTCATTTCACTGTGTTTGATGCAGAAGGAAATGAGCTGTATTCTCTGATTAAGAAGAGAGCATTTAGGTCAACTGAGAATGACTTGGCAACCATTATTAGGTCTCATTACTTGCCATTGGGCTACGAAATCATTTATTCATTGGACAGCTATCGCTTTCTCCAAGCGGGTCTCAACCCAATCAAAGAGGAAGAGAAAAAAACGATGGGCTTAAACCTTCCTGATTTGCCAACTTTGCGCAAAAATTAGCGCATGCCAACTCTGCTAAGTTTTCTTGAATCGAGAGCGCCAACTGAGCTCAATGCTGTTTTCGGAGCGATTAAAGATGCGTCGATTATCGTATCAGCTGAAGTAAATCGGGCTGGGCTAGGAGCAGACATTTACGGTGCCAAAGGAACCGAGAACGTACAAGGTGAGCAACAACATAAGTTAGATGTCTATGCCGATGAAGTCTTTGCTGAGGCTTTTCGGAAGTCAGGTCAAATTGTAGGTCTTGCTAGTGAAGAAGTGGATGACGCCTTATTCTTTGAGGAAAATGCAGAGAGTGATTACGTCATCATGATTGATCCTCTAGACGGTTCTTCTAACATCGATGTCAATGTCGCCATTGGGACGATTTTCGCCATCTACAAGAGACGTTCTCCGATCGGGGGTCCTGTGAGTGAGGATGACTTTCTACAGCCAGGAAATGAAATGGTCGCAGCAGGTTATGTTAGCTACAGCGTTTCTACTCAAATGGTCTTCAGTGTTGGTGAAGGGCTTCACATTTTCACATTGGATCCAAAACATGGAGATTATCATTTGGTGAGCGAAAATGTTCGCATTCCAAGCGATGGAAAAGTCTACTCAATCAATGAAGTGAACTATGATGACTTCGATCAAAACCTTCAAGAGTTTGTGCAGTATTGCCGAGACAAGCGGAAGGGAGACGGTACTAGAAAATACACCGGCCGTTACATCGGTTCCTTGGTCGCTGACTTCCATCGAAACTTACTCAAAGGAGGAATCTATGTTTATCCATCAACAGTGGAAGCGCCAAAAGGAAAGCTGCGATTGTTATATGAGTGCAACCCGATGAGCTTTTTAGTAGAGCAAGCAGGGGGTTACGGAACTGACGGGGTGACACGAACACTCGACATCGTGCCGACCGAATTACATCAGCGCTGCCCGTTCTTTGTTGGCAGTCCAGTCATGATGGATGAGGTGATGAAAGGCTAGTCCGAGATTATCAACTTGCGCACCGTTGAATACCCGTTCTCGTTTTCAAGCCGAACAAAATAGGTCCCTGACGTGACTCCATTCAGTTGGATGGTATGTTCCGCTGTAGTCTGGAGGACAACGCGTCCGAATAAATCAGTCATTGTAATATAATACGGGTCAGCTAGGTTCAAATTGAGCACTCCGTTCTTAGTAACCGGGTTCGGATAGATCATAAAGTTGCTGACGTCTGGGCTGCGAAATCCAATGGTAGAATCTTCCGATGTTGTATCCGCATGATAGATTACGTTCATAATAATCGTATTGCTGATCGCGAAACCCGTTTCCAAACAGGGGTCGTTGACTGTCATGGAATACGAGAATGAATCACCGTCTTGAAAATCGATTCCAGCTGTAAGCGAAAGTTCAAGGCTGTCACCGGAACTGAGAGAGTCACTATTGTGCAACCAACTATACAAGAACGATGACGATACGCCGTTAAGAAATGATGCTTCAAAATGGATCACTGTTCCCGAATCAACGGTGTCATTAGCGAAAACATCAATGGATACAATTGGTGTCAAGGTATCAGAGCAAACTTCATATGCACCGAGCTCGATTTGAGAGCCCATGATCCTTGGCTTGCCTCCCAGATCGACCGTCATTCCAGAAATATTTGGTGTGGAGGAAGTGTTGTAAACCGTTGAATCCCCAATGTCGATTGCCATCGAACCAGCCATTGGTCGGAAATCATCATTAAGCGGGTCAACGAAAACTCCAGTTGTAAAAACCAATGGCGGATCGACGCCTGTGGCATAATACTCAGAACCTATTATCACTCTGTGAAGTGCGGTTGCGATTGATGACGTTGGTGCTTCGACTTCAGCGTTTAGAGGGGCATTATTGTTATAAATAATGGTGTTGCGAACCAAAGTATTTCCGCTCCCATCATCGAATCCACCGCCGCCACTAATGAAGGCAGAGTTTTCAGTCATCGTAACGTTGGTCAAGATGGGGCTGCACGGAGCACTGTTGCTCATTATCGAATAAACACCGCCGCCTCGAAGCCCAGCCGCATTGTTGTGAATTAATGAGTTCGAGATGATCGGGCTGCAGTCACGTCGATTGTAGATCGCACCGCCGTTGCTGTCAGCTTCGTTGTATTCGAGGGTGACATTTTCTAACCACGGATTGCATTCGGTATAGTTGAAGATCGCACCACCATCGCCTCCTGCGCTGTTGTCTCGAAAGAGCGTTCTTTTAATCACTGGACTACTCTTCCAATTTTGTATGGCGCCACCATCGGCATTTGTGCTGTTACCAGCGAATTCTGAGTTTTCAATTACGGCATCGCTTCCACCATCAAGTTCCATAGCTCCAGCTCCACCTTGACCAATATTTTCGATAAAGGAGCAATTCGAAAAAGTAGGGATGCTATTATCACAATAAACAGCGCCTCCTTGGTCATTTGCAATGTTGGAGACAAAGGAGCAAGAATCAAATTCTGGTGTGCTATTTATCGCGCAGTAAACTGCTCCTCCACCATCCCCATTTATTGCGCTATTATCTTTGAATAGACAGCCACGGAAAAAGGGTTTGGCGGTGATGCAGCGCACAGCTCCGCCTCCTTGACTTCCAATTTCACTATTTGCCGTGAATGATGTGTGATTGATTATGGCTCCGCTGTAGCTTATGAATAGAATCCCTGCACCACCTGAATGTGAATCTTGGGATTCAGTGTGCTGAACTCGGTTGTTATGAAAAGAACAACCATAAAGCCTCAGGATACTTTGCATAAGGATTGGTTGCTCGGTCATAAACATTCCAGCACCTCCTCTCTTTGCAATGTTATTTTCAAAGACAACATTTTGGAATAGATTCTGAGCGCCAAAAACATAAGCTCCAGCTCCATAGTCGTTATAAATCAATGTCCCAGTAGATGAGCTTCCGAGCAGTTGCGACGTTGTGTCATTAGCGCTCCCGTGCATAATGGTAATCCCATTAAAAAGTAAGTTGGCCCCACCGTGATCCACTGTAATCACGTGGTATGAGTTGTCAGACGAATCTCCAGCGACTCCAAGATCTCCAGAGAGAATCGAGACATTAGTTACATGCAATGAAACGCTGTCTTCTGCTCGATCAGCTAAGCTAGATTCACTTCCTGCAAAACCTCCATAAATTCTCAACGCCGAAGCGTAATCAAAGTAGAATGTGTTTAACCTAGAGTTAGCTGAATTATAGGGATTGGAATTTGGGTAGTACGTACCAGCAGCCACGAAAATTGAATCAATAGTATTTGCAGTGTCTAGGGCTTCTTGCAAATTCGTTAATGCATGCGTCCAACTCGTTCCATCATTGGCGCCAGAAGCGTCATCATTGACGTACCATGTGGTTTGAGATAAAAGTGAAAGGGGGAGAGCAAGTAAAATTGAGAGGACGATAGGCTTCATCGCGGGAGATTTAATGGACAAGTTAATTAATCCACCCCCAAATCTGAAAATGACTAGCGTCTAATCGATCAAGAGCGAAGTCTCATAGACGACACCTCGCGTTTTTAGCTTGACGACATAGGATCCTTTGTTGAACCTGTTCGTTTTTGCGGCAAGTAGCGGTTTCTCAGGGCTGATTTCAAACTCGCGATAAAAAACAGGGTTTAGCCCATCTCGTGATATTTCGATGGCTCCTTTCTTGGGACCAGCAGCTGGATCGTTTAATACCAACTGGAAGCTGTCTTCAGATTCCCACTCAACGGAAAGGGCTGACTCTTGCGCATACAGAGCGGATCCGGCGCAAAGACTAAAGGCAAATAGTAAAGCGAATCTCCTCATAATCCGTATTGTTTTGTTGTGAGCACCTAGCATCCCGATTGGATGCAATATAACTAACTGTGCACATACGTAGTTAGTGGTAAAACGCAAGTTTTCAACGTTGCGGTGGGTATCAAGCGTGGATACGATTTGTTTGCACGCTCTGAGTACATTCGCAACCGCCGACGAAAAGTGGGGATTGACGATATTCAAAAACGTTTTGACACTAGTCCACAAGTCGCTGAATTTGACTTTGGGCCTGATCTAGCTGCGCCCATACGTTACCGTCTGAAAGGCGTGGCTGGTTCTTCGATCAGCTTAATATTATCCTCCGTATTCAAGAAAAATAAGGTTCATCACGTTGCCATTTTCAATGATAGGGAAGAGGCGGCCTACTTTTTCAATGATGTCCAAAATGTAATTGCTGGGAATCGAGTTTTCTTCTTTCCGCACAGCGATCGCAAGCCCTATCAGGAGCAGGATCTTGAAGAGGAGTACAGAGGCAAGCAGCGCGATTCCGAAAATGGCCTCATGAGAGCCGAGGTTCTCAATGCCTTAAATGTCCGAAAACGACCAATTTTAATTGTCACTTATCCAGAGGCGTTGTCAGAGAAGGTGATCACGAAGCAAAGTCTGGTAAAGAACACTTTGGCCGTTCAGATCGGAGACAACCTAAGTCAGGAATTTATCAATGAAATGCTTTTCGAGTTGGACTTTGAGCGCGTAGACTTTGTGCATGAGCCGGGACAGTTCGCCATTCGAGGAGGTATTGTGGACATCTGGAGCTATTCGAATGAAAAGCCATATCGTGTTGAGCTTTTTGGAGAAGAGGTAGATAGTCTGAGGACTTTCGACCCAGTCAATCAACTGAGTATTCAGGATCATCAATACATCACGGTGGTTCCGGATGTTCAAAAGCAGGCAGCCAAAGAACTTCGTCAATCCTTTTTGGAATTCATTCCTAGTACTACGGCAGTTTGGGTAAAGAATTTTGAGCTCATTCAAGAGCGGATTGCCGATGAGTTCAAAAAGGCAGAAGAACGATATGCAGAAGTGGGTACTGGTGTAGTTCAACTTGCTCCAGACGAATTGTTCTTCTCGGAAGGTGACTTTCTGAATCAACTCTCGGCATTTTCTCAAATTGAATTTGATCGGCCCAGCTTGTTCAAACCGGATGTTGAAGTTCGCTTTAATCAGACTCCGCAAACGGCGTTCAACAAGAACTTTGACCTGCTCATTACAGACCTCACCAACCACACCAAAAACGGGTTCTACAACTACCTCTTCGCTGCGAATCCAAAGCAGATTACACGGCTTCATCAAATCTTTTCTGACATTCTTGAAAATCGAGAATCGACAGAAAAACCGTTCGATTTCGAAGGGATCAATTCAGCCATCCACGAGGGATTTATTGATCATGACCTGAAACTTATCTGTTATACAGATCATCAAATATTTGAGCGATATCATCGCTATAGACTCAAGGAAGGGTTTGCTGATGCAGAACGACAGATCAATCTCAAGGAACTCACCAGCCTGAAAACTGGGGATTTTGTCGTTCATATTGATCACGGAGTAGGAGAGTACAGCGGCATCCAGAAAATTGAGGTCAATGGCAAGATGCAGGAAGCTATTAGACTAATCTACAAAGGAGGCGATGTGCTCTACGTTAGCATTCATTCACTTCATCGCATCTCGAAATACATTGGGAAGGACGGTACCCCACCGAAGATCAATAAGCTTGGGAGCAATGCTTGGCAGAGTCTGAAGAATAAGACTAAGAAGAAGGTTAAGGAAGTGGCGTATGACTTAATCAAGTTGTATGCAGAGCGAAAAATGAAAGAAGGATTTGGGTTCACACCTGATACCTATTTGCAGACAGAGCTAGAATCTTCATTCATCTACGAAGACACTCCCGACCAGGTGAAGTCCACGGCTGCTGTGAAGGCTGACATGGAAAAGCCATACCCAATGGATCGACTTGTATGCGGCGATGTGGGTTTTGGGAAAACGGAGATAGCTATTCGAGCGGCGTTCAAGGCCGCGACAGATGGAAAGCAGGTTGCTGTTCTTGCTCCGACCACCATTCTTACGCTTCAGCACTTTAAGACTTTCCAAAGCAGGTTGGAACAATTCCCAGTTACGGTGGATTACATCAATCGGTTCAGATCGACTAAAGAGCAAAAAGATATCCTTAAGCGCCTTGCTGAAGGCAAGATTGACATCCTTATCGGGACGCATCGACTCGTGAGTAAAGACATTAAATTCAAAGATCTCGGTCTGATGATCGTGGACGAGGAACAGAAGTTTGGTGTAGCGGTGAAGGACAAACTCAAAATGATTAAGATCAACGTGGACACCCTCACTTTAACCGCCACACCGATTCCTCGAACGTTACAGTTTTCTCTCCTGGGCGCCCGAGACTTGAGTATTATTAACACGCCTCCCCCAAATCGGTATCCGGTTCAGACAGAGTTACATACATTTAATGAAGCCGTGATCAAGGACGCTATTTATGCGGAGTTGACTCGGAATGGACAGATATTCTTCATCCACAACCGAATTCAGAACATTGCAGATGTCGGCAACATGATCAAGAAAATTGTACCCGAAGCATCCGTTGAATTTGCGCACGGGCAGATGGAAGGTAAGTTGCTTGAGGACATCATGCTTCGATTCATCGAGGGTGATTTTGACGTACTCGTCTCAACGACAATAATCGAGAGTGGATTGGATATTCCCAATGCCAATACAATCATCATCAATCAAGCTCAGAACTTCGGGTTGAGTGACTTGCACCAGATGCGTGGTCGAGTAGGTCGATCGAACAAGAAGGCGTTCTGCTATCTATTGTGTCCACCACTCAGTTCGGTTACCACTGAAGCGCGGAAGAGATTGAATGCGATTGAACAATTCAGCGATCTCGGTTCTGGGTTTAGCATTGCGATGAGAGATTTAGATATTAGAGGCGCAGGAAATCTTCTTGGCGGAGAACAGAGCGGATTTATTACAGATATTGGTTATGAGACTTACCAGAAGATTTTACAAGAGGCCATTGAAGAACTGAAAGAGACCGAATTCAAAGAACTATTCAAGGAGGAGAAGGACAAGAATTTCGTTGCCGACTGCCAATTGGAATCTGACTTAGAAGTTCACATACCAGACGACTATGTCAACAACATCACTGAGCGGATGAGCATATATCGTAACCTAGCGGATGTGAATACCGAGGAACAATTAACCGAGTTCAAGGAAGGAATGATAGATCGTTTTGGCCCTCTAACTCCACCAGTCGAGAGAATGCTAAAGTCCAAGCGATTGATTTGGGCAGGAAAAGATTCCGGTATGGAAAAGGTCGTATACAAACAGAAAAAATTGATCGGCTACTTCATTGGAGATAAGACATCAAGGTTTTTTGAGTCAGCCAAATTTGGACAGGTCTTGAGATATGTTCAATCCCATTCAACCAAAGTTCAAATCAGAGAAAGAAACGATCGACTGTCCTTGGTCTTTACGAATGTTTCAACTTTGGACGAGGCGGTTAATTTGCTCCAAGCATTGATGAATATACCATCTGACGACTAGGATTATGAATGACAATCATCCCAATCTGTGCTTTCATCTTGGTCTGGAAAAGACTGGATCTACTTTCTTGCAACTCACTGTATTTCAGAATCTAGAAGGCGTTTCTTATCATCGCAAGAGTCGATTTAAGCTCTTTGAAAAAATCGTCGCGGATTATCCTGAAGCAAACCACTTATTCACTTTTGAAACTGACCGTGAGCTCTTTCCTTCCATTGACAAGATTGTGAAGACGAGACCAGACGCTAAGGTCATTCTCATTCTGAGAAGACAAGATAGCTGGCTGTCTTCGAAGTATTACTACCACATTCGAAAGCATGGATTTAAAACGCTCAAAGAATTCTTTAATCTCGAAACTGGAGAAGGCGAATGGGAGAAGGAGGAGTTTCTACTTCGACCTAAAATTGAATACTTAGAGAGTCATTTTACCACTCCTATTTTGTTCTTGAATTACGATGAGCTGAAGAAGAGTCCAGAACAATATGTCCAACTCATTTTAGATTACTGTGGAGCTAAGCTCAAGCCGGGCGTTGACTTGCACAAGAGAAGAAAGCGGGCATTCAGCGTAAAGCAGAATCGAGTATTGATGGCATTCAATAAGCTGTACAAGTATGAACACTTGGGCTCCAAAAGTCGTTTCTGGAATAAGTTGTGGTACAAGTACAGAGAATTCTTGCTGCATATCGTGGCGTTTCTTGCACAGTTTGTTCCTGGGTTTTTGGTGAGCGACGAAGCGCTAGTGGACAAGGACTATCTCGAACAGGTGAAAGCGCACTATCAGGAAGATTGGGAATTTGCCCTAAGCAGAGTTACCTCGATCAGCACCTTAAGTTGACATCGGCTCTAGGACCCAAATGAGAATGGCATAGCGAGCAGCTTTACCAATCAACATGTAGGAAAATACTGGAAGTGGTTTGGTCCGAAAGACTCCTAGAGCTACGGCGATGATGTCACCAATAAATGGGGCCCAGCAGAGCAAGGCTAAGTACGCTCCAAACCGATCTATTCGAACTTTCCAAAATTCAACCTTCTCTTTATGCACACGCAGCCACCGATGCAATTTATTCCAGTCTCCAAGCCATCCCAGACCATAGCTTGACATTCCACCCAAGGTGTTACCAGAGGAAGCAATCAGTAGACAAATCAAGGGATCAAAACCGGCTAGAATCATTGCACCTACCACGGCTTCAGAAGTAAATGGGATGATGGTAGCGGCGAGAAAAGTTGCTAGAAATAGGCCTAGATATCCGAGTTCAATCCAATCCATAATTGATACGCCCAAGATAGGGGCATCTTCAAATTATAACGTGCTAGATCAGAATGAAATTTTGGCGCCGACGAGCCCTTCTCCTGTGAGTTCATTGGTGACCTTTCCCATCACAGTTGTTTGTGCACTACTCCAATATGTGAGGAGCGTGCTTATCAGAATAAGGGAAGATAATTTGCTGTTCATAGGTTGATATTAATTCGCCTTGAAAACGTCCATGCTGTTCAATTGGCCTGATGTCTGGCAATGAACCTGAAGTCGTCGAATGATGAAAATTAAGGATTTGAAAATGCCGTGCAAGGTTGTTAGCGATAAATTTTAGCAGAACTCTTCCAAATCCTCTCGTTACTTTCGGTGCGTGCGTGTAATCATGTCAATGTCGGCCCTCGTAGTTCTGTTTTCTTGCCAAAGGATAGAATGTATTGATTGTAGAGACAATGGGGGCAATGTTTTTACGTTTTGTGATCCAGGAGAATCACCTTTAGACTCTCTTGACTGCGAGGAGGTTTACAAGCGATTCAAATGAGATATTTAGTTGTCATAATTGCGTTTTTGAGTTTCACGAGTTGTGAGAAGCAAGTGGATATCAATGATCCATACCCGATAGAGGTAGAGTATTGTCTTGTAAATGACAATTTGCTCGGAGAGTGGATAAGCGATTCGATTCGGATAGTTACAGATGTCGATACGCTCGACTCGCTCATTGTAGAAGAAGGGCCAGCGCTATTTTATTATTTGAATATTACTTGCGGAGAACCCGGATCCCTCATGCTCAGTTATTTTAATTATGCTGGAGTGGAAACGGTTGATATATCGTCCACCAACTTCGAAGCCAATGAAGGTTCCATCAGAGTTTACAACGCTGCAGATACTCAACATCAGAATCCAGAAGGAGTAATTGAGTATCAGTTGTCGGATGGTTTGCTCACACTTGAATTCTCACAGAATCCAAATGCGGGTCAGCAAACCGACTATACCATCTTCATGAGTCCTCTCATGTCGGCCAATTAAAACATTTCGTCATCCTCATCGTTAGTGCAAGGAATTTGAACTCTGTTCTTCTATCTTTTACCATGAAAAAGCACCTTATTTTTCTTTCAATCCTAGCGGTGTCAATATCTGCCTGTAAAAAGGATGATCCGGAAATTGTCAATGATCCTGAACCAGAAGAAGTAATAGTTGAGGGTTACGCCAAGACTATTTTGATCGAGCCAACGGTAAGCGTGAGTTGTGGAGCATGCCCAATAGCTCATCATAACCTCGACGTCATTGAAGATTCATTGAGCGATGTATTCCATATGTCGCACTATATCCATGGACCGCTTCATCATGATTATACAGACCACTTTATTAACAAAATCAACAAGACCGTATACACCCCCGTGGCCCATATTCAACGAAAGGATGAAGGTGAGGGCACTGTATATTATATGGTGGACCGGCTGGAGGAAATGCTCGAAGGAGAGAGGCTTTCAGACGCGCCAATTGGCTTAACTGGAGAAACATCTTCAGATGGAACAATGCTGAATGTTGAAATAGAGTTGTCGGCGATTGACAAGTTCAGCAATGCGTCTTTTCGTCTTCAAGTTTTTGTGGTTGAGAAGGTTGTTACGGGTCAAGGCAGTGGCTATGACCAGCGCAATTATGGAGACAATGATCCTGATCATCCATACTACGGCCAAGGTGAGTACATCGTAGGATTTGAACATACGAATGTGATTCGTCACGTCTTGAGTGATTACGATGGAGACATGGTTGATTTAGACGGAACGAGTGGAATGTGGTCCCAATCCATTGATCTGAGCGAATTATCCGAGTCTCTGGAGGCATACAGTATTATCGCATTCATCACAGACGAGGATGATTCCGTAACACCAGTAATTAATTCGATGTTGTTTGAGGCTCAGCCCTAGACTACCAATCTATTGGTGCACCATCTCGGAAGAATCCGCCAGAAGGGCCATCACTCGGAATCAATGCAGTTTGAAGAACGCTTGAAGCCCCTTCCTCTAGACTTCTCGGCGCCATAATTCCACCCATGTCCGTTTTCACCCAACCAGGACAGACAGAATTCACTAAAATCTTGTCCATTTTTAACTCTTGAGCAAGCTGAATAGTCAGACCATTCAACGCTGATTTAGAAAATGAATAGCCTGGTGCTTCGGCAATCATTTCATTCAGTGAACCCGCGCCGCTCGACACGTTGACAATTCTACCAGCGTCACTTTTTTTAAGGAGTGGAATCAGGGCGATGCACATATTCCAAGTTCCGAAAAAGTTAGTTTCAAAAGTTCGCCGAACATTTTCCATGTTCGGATTTATGGCCTTATTCCATTTATCGTAGTTGATGCCAGCATTATTAATAAGAATGTCGAGGCTCCCGTACTCATTCTCCAACCAGCTAGAAATCTGCTGAATACTTTCTCGATCGCTAATGTCAAGTTGATGAAACTTCACATTATTCGAGCCCAAACTTGCCAGGGCTTCCAGACCTTTATCTTCTGATCGGGCAGTCAAGACTACTTCAATGCCAGCTTTTGAAAGTTGTTTGACAACCTCGAGACCGATGCCTCGGTTTCCTCCGGTGACTAGTGCTAATTTACTCATACGGAATGCTGTCTAAGATATAGGTTGCGGCTTCAATTCTCGCGAGGGTCTTTTTGTCCGCGTGGATTATTTTCCACTCAGCATAGTCGTTGTTTGTATGATTGAACATTTCCTCTTTATAGGACGTGTAATTGTCCCAAAGGCGTTGAGCTTCTTCATCGACTTTGGTCATTTTCCATTTCTTGAGAGGACTGGCCTTGATTTCTTCGAACCGTTTTGCCTGCTCGTCTTTCGAAATGGAGAAGTATATTTTAACGAGGTGCGCCCCCGATTCTGTAATCATCCTTTCGAAGTCGTTGACCTGACCCATAAATGTCTTGTACTCTTTGTCAGTACAAAAGCCATTAACTGGTTCTACGACTGCTCGATTGTACCAGCTCCGATCAAAGAATACGATTTCCCCAGGCTTTGGTAGCTTGTCTACATATCGTTTGAAATACCACTGGTCAGTTTCGTCTGCAGTAGGCCTTGGTAGGGCAACAATTCGGTAGTGCCGTGGATTAATGTGGGCCGTAATTCTTCGGATTGCTCCGCCCTTTCCCGCCGCATCGCGCCCTTCAAAAATGATTATAACTCGCTGTCGTTCTTGAATCACCCATTCTTGAAGCTTGATAAGTTTGGCCTGCATGGCTCTCAATTCAGCCTCGTAGTTGGCCTGATAAAGAACTTTTTCGAGGTTGACTTTTTTCTCAGCAAAGAGGTATTTCAATCCGACTTTGGAGTTGAGTAACTCCACATCTTCATCTGTGAGATCTTCTGGATTCATCATTAAATATCTAGTTGATCAATTTCTCTATGGTATCGCATCACGATGTTCGGGTCGGGTAAAAGCATCGGATTGGCTGCCTGTTTATCGTCAAATCGAAACTGTGAAATAACGTAGCGCATGCTTTCTAAACGGGCTTGCCGCTTGGTGTTTCCTTTGACTATTATCCATGGACAAAATGTGGTGTGTGTGCGAGCAAACATTAGCTGCTTATAGTGGGTGTAGCTCTCCCAAAGTTCCTGGCCCTTTCGGTCTACTGGGCTGAATTTCCAAACTTTCAATGGATTGTTGAGCCGGGCTTCAAAGCGCTCGTTTTGTTCCGATTTTGAGATGGAGAACCAGAACTTAATCACCTTGATTCCATCTTCGGCTAACATGTGTTCAAATTCAGGAACTTGAACCATAAATTGACTGTACTGTTGTTCGGAGCAAAAACCCATCACGGGTTCAACAACAGCTCGGTTGTACCAACTGCGGTCGAAGAATACAATCTCACCGGGGTTAGGCATTTCTTTGATATAGCGCCGGAAATACCACTGCCCACGCTCGACCTCTGTAGGCTTCGATAACGCTACAACCCGAGCTAATCTCGGATTCAGGTGTTCCATGAATCGTTTGATGGACCCTCCTTTTCCAGCGGCATCTCGGCCTTCGAAAAGAATGGCAACACGCAGTCCATTCGTTTGAATATGCTGTTGGAGATTAACAAGTTGCTCCTGCAGAATTTTCAGCTCTGCCTCATACTGCACCACCTCGAGAGGTTTAGCAATGTTAATTTTCTTGGCCTTGGCAACCTCTACGATGTCCTTTCTTGTTTTGAAAGAACTTAGGTCTTCTCTAGTAAACATGCTTACAATGTAGTGAGCATGAAGGACTTGGTTAAATGATCAAAATCAGTTTAACGCGGCTTAAAGATCAAATTTGATTCCCTGAGCAAGAGGTAACTCAGTACCCCAATTAGTGGTATTCGTTTGACGTCTCATGTAAGCCTTCCAAGCATCAGATCCACTTTCGCGTCCACCACCCGTTTCCTTTTCGCCACCAAATGCTCCACCTATCTCGGCACCGCTGGTTCCAATATTCACATTGGCTATTCCACAATCTGAACCATGGTGTGAGAGGAAGATTTCACTTTGCCTCATGTTCGTGGTCATAATTGCCGAACTCAACCCCTGTCTAACGCCGTTTTGAATTGCAAGTGCCTCATCAAAATCACTGTACTTAATCAAGTAAAGAATTGGAGCAAAGGTTTCTTCTTGTACGATTTCCCACTCATTATTGACTTCAGCAATTGCGGGCTTAACGTAGCAACCACTTTCATATCCTTCTCCTTCTAGAACACCACCTTCCACAGCGATTTTCCCTCCGGATTCGACGATGGTGTTGAGTGCTGCTTCATAACTTGCCACGGCATCCTTATCGATGAGTGGGCCGACGTGGTTGTTTGAATCGAGTGGGTCACCGATGCGAAGTTGTTTGTAGGCCTTGACCAATGTTTCTCTAATTTCATCGTACAGTGATTCATGAATGATCAATCTGCGCGTTGACGTGCATCGCTGACCAGCCGTACCGACTGCTCCGAATACAATTCCTGGAATTGCCACTTTGAGATCGGCATGCTCCGTAATGATGATGGCGTTGTTTCCACCAAGTTCAAGGATGCTTTTCCCAAGTCGTTTTCCTACAGCCTCTCCAACTTTCTTTCCCATTCGGATCGAACCGGTAGCTGAAATCAACGGAACTCGAAGGTCATTTGTCATGAGTTCTCCAATGTTGTAGTCTCCTACAACGAGGCCATTCACTCCTTCAGGAACGTTGTTCTTTTCAAAAACTCCAGCGGCGATTTTCATACAAGCAACCGCACAAAGAGGAACTTTCTCAGATGGCTTCCAAATGCAGACATCCCCACAAACCCACGCGATCATGCTATTCCATGCCCACACAGCTACTGGGAAATTGAATGCTGAAATGATTCCAACGATTCCGAGTGGATGATACTGTTCGTACATCCGGTGCATCGGGCGTTCGCTGTGCATCGTCAGGCCATGAAGCTGTCTCGAAAGGCCGACTGCAAAATCACAGATGTCAATCATCTCTTGTACTTCGCCAAGACCTTCTTGGTAGCTCTTGCCCATTTCGTAGCTCACCAGTTTTCCGAGAGCTTCCTTCTTTTCGCGGAGGGCTTCACCAATCTGTCTTACCACTTCACCTCGCAGAGGAGCAGGTACCATTCTCCATTCTTTAAAGGCTTCTTGTGCTTTTTGAACAACAGCTTCATAATTTTCAACTGTGCTGCCCTTTACTTTTCCAATGAGTTTTCCGTCTGTTGGAGAGAATGATTCGTATGTCTGTCCATTAGAGGTTAGCCATGTAGAACCAGTGGAAGTGCCTTCGTTGATATCGTTTAATTCGAGTGCTTCTAGGAAGTCTTTCATCGTTAACAAGATTTTGCGCAAAAGTAATAGCCCGGAGAGGCTCGTGACGAACAATTCACACTAGTTTCAATTATTCAAAAATCAACCGTTATGAAAAGAATTTTACTATCAATGGCTGGGGGTATAAGTTGCCTTTTTGCCACCGCTCAGATTACATTAACCCATGACTACATTGCCACTTTAGGTGATACGGTGTTTATGTCTGAAGACACCTTAAATGGAGCGAGCTTGGACTTAGGTTCCGCTGCAGGAAACCAAGTCTGGGATTTCACATCTCTTATCGAACACGAGCCCGATGGCGCATTTCTGGAGGACCCATCAACCGCACCGTTATCCAGCAATTTTCCGGAAGCGGATTTTGTCGTGAATGATCTCGAAGAAGACAGCATGCACTTATTCTTCAAGCAAACAGATGATTATCTTGACGTTATCGGTCTTGTTGAGTATGACAGCACAGGGAATCCAACGATTCCATTTCTTAGCCTGTCGTGGAGGTTCATGCAATTCCCTGCGGAGTTCCAGGACAGCTGGAGTTCTTCCGAATTAGGTCAAGAGCAGTCAGAGCATCTTGGAGTGGATCCAGATAGCTTAGGCCCACATCCGACGATTGACTCTTTGCGATCTAGAGTTTATTTCGGATTCGAAAATGAAATTGACGCTTGGGGAGAATTACAATTGCCAGCAGGAAATTGGATGAGTCTACGCCACCGAGTGGTTAACATTCTGAGAATCGAGGTTGATTGGTACGGTGATAGCGCTTGGAGGCCAATTTCTGAGTCTTCATTTCTTTCTTTGTTCATCGACTCGGTCACATACGACACTGGAGATGTATCCTATCGTTGGTGGGGAGACAACCCGGCTGCCAATTTCTTCTTGGCCGAAATTGAAACCGATAGTCTTGGTAATCCAGACAGCACGGTTTCTTTTCTAAAAGGAGTTCCAGAACCGCCACTCGGGTTGAGAATGGGGAGCGATATTAACGTTCAATTATTTCCAAATCCAGCATCGGATGTAATGACCATTACAGTTGAAGGAGTCGAATCGTTTTCGGTTAGCATGATGGATGTGAACATGAGAAATGTTTGGAATGAGCAATCCATTGGTTCTACGATGAACTCGGATGTTAGCTCTCTTCCATCAGGAGCGTATTTGCTGCAAATCAAGGATGAATCAGGAAGGCTGATTGAACTTCAAAAAGTTCAAATAATCCATTAGAATTATTTAGAAGAGGAAGGAGGCTGATCGGGTCTCTTTCCATCTTGAAATAGATGAATATCTCGCTGGGGAAATGGAATTCTAATTTCATTTTTGCGGAATTCATCGTCGATTGCGAATCGAATGTCGCTCTTCATGAATTCAATTTCCCAATTGCTTGTGGCCCAAAATAGGACACGAAATAGAAGACCTGATTCACCAAAATCTCTAAACTGGACACTGACATTCTTGGGGTTTCTCGTGCCGGGATGATTTTTCACCACCTCTAAAAGGATGTCCCTTACCAAATTGGTATCGGAACCATATGCCACCTGAACCTCTACATTGAATCGGGTGAGGTAATCCATCGTGGTCCAATTGATGACGTTGTCTGAAACCAGTTTGCTGTTCGGGACAATGATCGTGATGTTGTCTCTTGTCGTGATTTTACTTGTCCGAAAGTCTATTTCAATAATCTTTCCTACTGTCTGATTGAACTCAACAATGTCACCAACCTTGACTGTACCACCGAAAAGGATGATTAGCCCACTAGTGAAGTCGTTGAATATTTGTTGAATTCCTAGCCCAATTCCAACTAACAAAGCTGCTGATCCAGCAATTAGAAGGGTCAAATCGAGACCGATCGATTCGAGGGCGATGGCCGTAGCAATCGAATAGGCAAAGTAGGAGACAAGCTTTCGCAACGCATAGAGCGTGCTTTGTTCCATCCATTCGCGCCGTCGAAAACTGCGGGTCATAATCGCCTTGACCATTCGAAGTAGAAGCCAGGTTATAAAGTAGATGAACACGATCATTCCGATGTTCATCACGGTTATGGAAAAGTTGTGAAAGTGAAAGAGTTCGAAGTCTAGAATATCAACGAGCGTGTCCATCAGTGTAAGATTGTACGGCCTAATGTCTTGTTAATTTGGAGCTTTACCTCTTCCAGCTTCATCTGCGTGATTAGGAAGTCATCCGGATCTGCACCCAGTAGAACCTGGTCTTTCATCAACTCTTGATTGTTCTTAATCATGCGCTCTATTCGTTTGGATTTATAAGCATAGATCGATTCGATCACAGCCCTGCGAAGCTTCTTTTCTTCGCTGCTAACCCAAATGTCTTTGCGCTCCCAATTGTCCAAGTTGTACGGAAATGACATAAGGTCAATGAAGAGATTTCTGATGACCTCGTCCTCATGATGGATGTAGGTCGATGGTTGAAAATCTTTGGTTTCATTAAAATTCTTAGCGACCTCCGAAAACAACTTCTGATAGGATTCGGTCTCAAAGCTTATGTCGTCTCCTTGTATTTCATCGATTAGAAATTCAAGAATATTGAGTTGCTCAACTTCTTCGTCTTCACCGGTGGGATCTTCCATTTGGAAAGCTTGGTCGTAGTAATTGACCATGATCCTCAATAGATCTCGTTCTTGGTGCTCTACGGTATCCTCAACAAACTGCTCCTCCTTCTTGAAGTCATTTTCAATGAGTGGAGCTTCCGGAATCTCCTCACGTCGTCGATCTCCTCGGAACTTGGTTCGGTGATTTTTCCGAAGAACCTTATTCAGTTCGCTGATTAGCGCCGTTTCTGAGACGTCCATCAAACGGCTACATTCCGTAATGTACAAGGACCGGAGAATTGTGTCTGGAATCAACGCGATGGAATCAACCATGGCGTGAATGACATCGTTGGTCTTGATTGGATCACCGGCAGCTTCGGTCATCAGCAAGTCGGCTTTGAAGCCGATGAAGTCACGAGCGTTACCTTCTAGATGTTCTTTGATTGCAATGCCATCGTGCTCTTTGCTAAAGGAATCTGGGTCGTGACCATCTGGAAGAAGCACCACTTTCACATGCATTCCCTCTTCAAGGATTAGGTCGATTCCCCTTAAACTAGCCTTGATTCCAGCAGGATCGCCGTCATAAACCAAGGTGATGTTCTGTGTGTATCGAGAGATCAGCTTGATTTGGCCTCGAGTCAATGCGGTCCCAGATGAGGCAACTGTATTTTCAACTCCCTTTTGATGGAACGAAATGACGTCCGTATATCCTTCCACTAGATAACATACGTCGCCTTTCGCAATCGCTTGTTTCGCATAGTAAAGTCCGTACAGTGATGCACTCTTGTTGTAGATCGCATTCTCCGGCGAATTGATGTACTTGGGAATGTTCTTATCCGCCTTCAGCGTCCGCCCACCGAAACCGATTACCCTTCCGCTCAGATTGTGAATCGGGAAAATTACACGCCCTTTGTAACCGTCGTACTTCTTGTCGTTTTTCTCTTTTACTAAGGCCGTCGCAAGGAGGTATTCATCCTTGTATCCTTTAGCTAGTGCGACGTCGGTAAATGCTTGGAAATCATCTGGATTGTATCCAAGCTGAAATTTCTTGATGATGGTTTCGGTGAATCCCCGCTCTTTGAAGTAGCTCAGCCCAACGTTTTGCCCTTCATCAGACTCCCACATCTGTTCTGCAAACCAATCTCTTGCAAATTCGTTGATTACATAGAGGCTTTCGCGTTCGTTGCGCGCCTCTTCCATTTCTGGAGAGGGTTTTTCCTCTTCAATTTCAATGCTGTATCGTTTGGCAAGCCATCGAAGTGCTTCCGGATAAGTGAAGTGCTCGTGCTCCATGATGAACGACACAACATTGCCTCCTTTTCCCGAACTGAAATCTTTGAAAATTCCTTTGGCCGGTGAAACCATGAACGAAGGAGACTTTTCATCCGTCCAAGGACTCAAGCCTTTTAAACTCGACCCAGATTTTTTAAGATTTACAAATTCACCAATAACCTCATCGATGCGGGCAGCACTTAAAATTTCGTCGACTTTGTGAGGAGGAATCATTCCCTACGAAAGTATAATTCCGCAGATCAATTTTTTGGATTGTCTGATGCTTTTGGAGTAAATTCTCGTTCTTCCAGAATAGTGCCATCAACGTTGTAAAAAATCCACGTACCACTTTTCTCATCTTGGGTGAATTGTCCCTGATATCGCATGGTTCCATCAGGCCAGTAAACTTCCTTTTTACCTTCCATCAAGCCGTGTTCGTATTCGCCCAAGCTCCAAAGTTGGCCATTGGGATAGTAGTACTTCCACACTTCGTGGCGAAGTCCTTCGGAATCCAAACCGCCAATGTATTCCAATTGGCCATCCTCGTAGAACTTTTCCTCCTTGACTTTGACGTTTTCGGATTCCGTTACAGAATAGTAGCCTACCAGTTTTGGTTGCTCATCGTTCCAAGAAAGCTCAACGATACGCTCAAGGTCTGGCTCACATGAAACCAGAAATAAAGTGATCAGCAGGGTCAATTGCGATCTCAATTTCATGCGGCCAAAAATAGTCGCATGAATGAATCGCACAACCTCAAATTATTGTTGGGAGATTTCGAATTGATTCGTGGCTGGCTCTTCGAAGATCATGGATTGAAATCGTCGACGTTATTCAATCCGAAATGAATTCCGTCAAGCATACAATTGTCCTTGCCATTAGTATAAATGAAATATTATTCGGGGAATACCATATTTAATTCGCAGTTGTCTGTAAATCAATGAAATAGTATCTTTTTCGGAAAATGAAGCCATGGAGATAATTAAGAAATTCAATAAAGTTGGAAATGGTCACAGTCAATACTATGTTTTAGACTTGCTCAGATGGGCATTGGGCGTGCTTCTGTTCTTTAAAGGCGTTCAATTCATGATGAACACTTCTTATCTGGTCGACATCATTAACCCTCAAAGCAGGGATTTGTTGACGATCGTTTTGGTCCATTACATTGCTTTTGTACATCTCGCTGGAGGAATATTCATCGTGCTTGGATTACTCACGAGATGGGTAATTGCCGTCCAGATTCCAATCTTGGTTGGTGCCGTTATCGTCAGTGGAGGCGGTCAAGAAGGAACGCTCGAAGCGGCATTGGCTCTTTATGCGTTTTTGTCAGGAATGTACCTGTTCGTTGTAGGTTCAGGCAAACATTCGGTGGACTACAATTTGAAACTAGAGGTATAATTAGAACTACTTCACTGTACTGAACCGGCGATTTGAATTTATGAGCTTTGGTTGTCGTCTCCGTACTACTTTTGCCGCCACCATTAGCGCAGCATGAAGATTTCGTACAACTGGCTACGCCAGTACATCGCATTTGAAGAAAGTCCAGAAGAGATTGGAGAAATCCTTACGGCCATCGGCCTTGAAGTGGAGGGACTTGAGAAGTTTGAGTCGATCAAAGGCGGTCTTCAGGGGCTTGTTGTTGGCGAGGTAAAAGAGAAGTGGCAACACGAAAACGCCGATAAGCTTAGCTGCACCAAAGTCGATATCGGAGAAGATGAGCTTTTACCCATTGTCTGTGGTGCTCCCAACGTCGAAGCTGGCCAGAAAGTCATCGTCGCTACCTTAGGTACCATGCTGTATTCTCCTGAAGGTTCTGGATTCGAAATCAAGAAAGCAAAAATCAGGGGTGAAGTTTCCCAAGGAATGATTTGTGCCGAAGACGAAATTGGCATGGGAACAGGGCATGATGGAATCATGGTTTTAGATCCAGCAACTAAAATTGGAACACCGGCCGCTGAGATTTTCGACATTGAAATCGATCATGTTTATGAGATTGGATTAACTCCAAATCGAGCGGATGCTGCGAGTCACTTTGGTGTCGCCCGAGATTTAAGAGCTGCACTGAACCACAAAAAGGGCGGTGGATTTGAGCTGACAAAACCTTCAGACGAGGCATTCAAAGAAGGCAGTGGAAGAGAGATTCCCTTTACCGTCGAAAATGAAGAAGCTTGCCCTCGATATGTGGGAGTTACGTTGACTAACGTAGAAGTGAAGAAGTCACCTCAATGGCTTCTGAATAGATTGAATGCAATTGGCATTCGCCCGATCAACAACGTAGTCGACATCACGAATTACATTAACCACGCCTTTGGTCAGCCGCTGCATGCATTTGACGCTGATCAGATAGAAGGGGACAAGGTTTCAATCAAGACACTGCCCAATAAGAGCAAGTTCACCACACTCGACGAAGTTGAGCGAGAGCTGGACGATCGTGACCTCATGATCTGCAATGAAAATGGTGGAATGTGCATCGCCGGTGTGTTCGGAGGAATCAAGTCTGGAGTAACCGAAAAGACGACATCAATTTTTCTAGAAAGCGCTTACTTCAATCCTGTTTGGATTCGAAAGACAGCTAAACGTCACGCCCTGAACACGGATGCATCATTTCGATTCGAGAGAGGAATTGACCCAAATGGCTGTGCCTATGCAGCGAAGCAGGCAGCTCTTTTGATTTCAGAAATTGCTGGCGGAAAAGTATCGAGCCCCCTGGTTGATACACATCCAGAGATGTTCGAAGATTTTGAGGTGAATTATCGCCCAAGTAGAGCCAATCAACTTATAGGAATAGACATTGAAGAAGACACTTCCGAATCAATTCTAAATGATCTTGATGTAGAAGTCAAGAGCAAGGGAGATCAATGGAAGTTGAGTGTTCCACCTTTCAAGGTAGATGTGACGAGAGAAGCGGATGTCATCGAAGAAGTCCTAAGGATTTACGGATACGATGCCGTTCCTTTTTCTAATCAGATCAAATCAGTGGTGAAAGATGTAAAACCATCACTGTCCACCCGAGGAAAAGGAGCTGTCACCCAAATGTTGGTTGCGCAAGGCTATTTAGAGTGCATGTCCAATTCGCTCGTGGATGAGAAGTATGCTGGTTACTCTTCCGAATGGAAGGAGGAGGACATCGTACGAATAAACAATCCGTTGAGCACGGATCTTGGAATTTTGAGACCTGCTCTTATCTTTTCAGGGCTTACCAGTGCGGCTCGAAACATCAATCGACAGCAACACAATATTGCCCTCTTCGAATTCGGTAATATATATCGGAACGCCAAGGAAGGCTACTTCGAGGAAGAACGACTTGCACTTACAATAGGGGGGAAGTCCATTTCAGGACAATGGAGAAATCAAGACCTGGACGCCGACTGGTATCAGCTGAAAGAATCTGTTGAGGGCGTATTTTCAAGACTGGGTATTGAAACGGCTAAGCTCACCCTGACGGAAACTCACAACGATTGGTTCAGCTTTGGACTTGACTGGAAGCTTGGAGACAAAGTCGTTATTTCAGGAGGGAAAGTCAATGGTGACCTACTCAAGAATTTCGATTTGAAACGCGATGTCTACCATTTAGAACTCAGATGGAATGAGCTTTTGAAGCTTCGCAACGACGATATTCTCATTGGTGAGTTACCAAAGTATCCAGCGGTGAAGCGAGACCTCGCACTTTTGGTGGATGAGGCGGTGAAGTATTCAGAGCTTGAAAAGCTTGCCTATCAGACGGAACGGAAGCTCCTTCAGACTGTTGGTTTGTTCGACGTATACGAAGGCAAGGGATTGCCGAAAGGAAAGAAGAGCTACGCATTGTCATTTACGCTCAGAGATGCCAACAAAACCTTGACGGACAAGGAGGTTGAGAAGACCATGAATCGACTTATGGAGAGATTCAAGCGTGAAGTCGGCGCTGAGCTTAGATAAAGTTGATAAAATCAAAATTGGTTTTACCTTTGCACTCATAATATCGCGGGGTGGAGCAGTTGGTAGCTCGTTGGGCTCATAACCCAAAGGTCGTAGGTTCGAGTCCTGCCCCCGCAACTAAGACGAAGCCTCGGAATTACTCTGGGGCTTTTTCATTTCAAAATTTCTTTGAACCCTGGCTGTACGAGAAGCCTGTGCCGAGCTAGTCGAGGTGAGTCAGTCTGGCCCCTCCGCCTCCACTTCGTTTCGGACGGACAGGCGCAACATAGAAGAAGCCTTGGATTTACTCTGAGGCTTTTTTCATTTAAAGGTTTGAAGGGAGTTGTCCAGACAAGGAGTCAATCTGGCCAATCCTTAATGAGTTCTCCAAAGCCTTTCACATATTTGTTGAAACTCAATCAACTGTGATTTACGAATTCAACGGATTTAGGCCCGTAGTGCACGAAAGTGCCTTTGTTCACCCTCAGGCGAACGTGACGGGAAATGTTTTCATCGGAGCCAAAGTTTACATTGGGCCGGGAGCAGCCATTCGAGGCGACTGGGGAAAGGTTGTCATCGAAGATGGATGCAATGTTCAAGAGAATTGCACCATTCACATGTTTCCAGCTGTCGAAGTTCGACTTCGTGAGGGTGCCCATGTCGGCCATGGTGCCGTGGTTCATGGCGCTACCCTTGGTCGAAATTGTTTGATTGGAATGAATGCCGTTCTCATGGATGAGGTTGAAGTAGGGGATGAATCCATCGTAGGCGCACTTTCCTTTGTGCCTGCCAAATTCAAGATTCCTAAGAGAAAGGTGGTCGCGGGTAATCCAGCTAAAGTCATCAAGGAAGTAACGGACGAAATGATTGCATGGAAATCCAAAGGAACTGGACTTTATCAGCAGCTGCCCGAAGATTGCATGAAGACACTCCGAGAATGTGAACCACATAGGGAAGAAGAAGAAAACCGGCCAGAACAAGACAAGCTAATTGACATATGGAAAAATCAATCCTAGTTGTCGCATCGATGCTTTTAAGTTTAAGCATCAGTGCACAAACAGACAATCCCAGAGAATTCACGCATGAAGAAAACGGAGTGACTTATACCATGAAGCAATATGTTTTTTGCATGTATTTGAGCGGTACTGACCGATCCCAAGGCGAAGAAGAAGGCGCCGCTATACAAGAAAACCATCTTGCACATCTCGGTAAACTCGAAGAGGAACACCACTTGATCATGGCCGGCCCATTTGGTGATGACACTGAAAAGAGGGGAATATTACTCTTCGATTTGGAGACAGTAGAAGAAGCTTCGGAGCTGGTTGGCGATGATCCGGCGGTCAAGGCAAATCGACTCGATTTTGAATGTCATCCGCTTTGGCTGGCAAAAGGCACCGAATTGCCCTAAAATCAATGCCCAACATATTATATTCGCACTCCTCGCGAAATTGACCCTTCGCCTGTTATGAAACATGTTTGCCTAGTACTAATCGTGATTTTATCACTGAGTGGATTCAGTCAGTCTAACAAAAAGTTGGGCAAACTGTTGCTATCAGGTAAAGTGGTAAACGAGAAAAAGAAAGGGCTAGAGTCAAAAATTCGCATTTATAGATCGACTGAATTTATTGATGAGTTAGAAACCTCTCGCATTGGGAAATTCCAGTTTGAAGTGGATCTAAATGATTCGATTGCATTTGTCGTTATGGCCGAAAATTATGTTTCCAAGACCGTGTTTGTGGATACGAAGGTCAATGATCGAAAGAAGCATCAAAGCTTCGTCTTCCCATTTTTTATTGACCTTTATCCAGTTGGGCGCATTCCCTCACATGAGGATCTCGAACGACCAGTTGGAAAAATTCGGTTTTCTGGTTCACAGTTCATCTATGATTTGGACTTTACCAAGAAAGCGAACCTCCGGTTGAAGGAGTTCGTGAAGGAGCGCAAGAACCCGAAGGTTCGCCGAGTTAATTACGACTGATGAGAAAAATTGAGAACTACGTTCAGGGCTCTTGGATCACGGGTGATGGAGAAGAGCTTGTGGCTTACAACGCCATAAATGGTGACGAAATTGGTGCACTTTCGAGTGCGGGATTAGATTACAATGCCATCCTAACTTATGGACGTGAAGTCGGAGGTCCTGCCCTTCGCAAAATGACCTTCCAAGAGAGAGGATTGATGCTGAAAGCACTTGCCCTTCACCTCATGGGGCGCAAGGATAAGTTTTACGAATTGAGCGCTGCAACTGGGGCGACTCGGACTGATAGTTGGATCGATATTGAAGGTGGAATTGGCAACCTCTTTGCGAATGCTTCCCTGAGACGTCAATTCCCAGATTTGCCATACGCTGTGGAAGGCGAAACTGTTCCGTTATCAAAAGGAGGTTCGTTTATTGGCCATCATATTCTTGTTCCCAAGCGTGGTGTCGCAGTTCACATAAACGCATTCAATTTCCCAATTTGGGGAATGCTTGAAAAGGTGGCCGTCAATCTGCTTGCCGGTATTCCTGCCGTTGTCAAGCCATCTGAATATACCAGCTACCTCACAGAATTGATGTTGAAAGAAATCATTGATTCAGGCATTCTTCCTGACGGGTCAATTCAAATGGTCAGTGGTCTGGGAAGAGGAATTTTAGATTATGTGACCAGCGAAGATGTAATTACGTTTACTGGATCGGCTCACACGGGCAAAAAATTAAAGGCTCTGCCCAACATCCTAGAGAACAGTGTGCCGTTTAACCTTGAAGCGGATTCTTTGAATGCGACAATGCTCGGAGAAGACTCAGGTCCAGGAACGGCAGAATTTGATCTATTCGTTAAATCTACAAGAGCAGAAATTACGGTCAAGGCTGGACAAAAGTGTACCGCAATCCGGAGAATATTAGTTCCCGAAAAGTACATGGAAGATGTGCAGATCGCGCTCGGTAAGCAGCTTGCAAAAACGACCATTGGCGATCCTTCTGTGGAAGGAGTGCGCATGGGACCATTAGCGAGCAGAACTCAAGTAGATCGCGTCCGCGAAAACGTTGAGCTTTTGATGAAGGAACAGGAAGTGGTTTATGGTGACATGGACAACTTTGACATTGTTGGAGGAGATAAGGAGAAGGGCGCATTCTTCAGCCCGATTCTATTTAGAAATGACGCTCCATTTGAAAAAACGAGAGTTCATGAAATTGAGGCGTTTGGCCCTGTGAGTACGTTGATGCCATATAAGGACATGGACGAAGCAGTTCGAATCGCTGAGATGGGAAAGGGTTCATTGGTCACCTCGATCACTACCGCGAATGATGAACTGGCCAAAGAGTTTGTGCTGAACACTGCTCATATGCACGGAAGAATATTGGTTCTTAACGAGCGATGCGCTAAAGAAAGCACGGGTCATGGCTCACCACTTCCTCTGCTGAGCCATGGTGGTCCAGGTCGAGCTGGTGGTGGCGAAGAGATGGGCGGTGTGCGCGGGGTAAAACACTACATGCAGCGGACGGCGATTCAAGGTCATCCAGAAACTATTACCAGAATAACGGAACAATTTCAGGTTGGTGCTGACCAGCCAGAAGCAAATCCACACGTATTCAGGCAGCATTTTGAAGAACTCAGAGTTGGTGATACCGTGTTCACACACAAGCACACTGTGACCGATGCTGACATCGTAAACTTCGCGAATGTGAGCGGGGATAATTTTTATGCCCACATGGATGCTACGTCACTGGAAGGGACAATTTTTGAGCAACGCGTTGCGCATGGTTACTTTCTCTTGAGTAAAGCGGCTGGGCTATTTGTCGATCCTAAAAAGGGTCCCGTACTACTCAACTATGGCGTTGAGCAAGCGCGATTTACGAAACCAGTTTATCCGGGTGCAACACTTGGAGTTCGCTTCACCGTAAAGGAGAAAATTGAACAGGAGAAAAGAGATGAGGATGATATCGCAAAAGGCATCGTCAAGTTTCTAGTCGATATGTATGATGAAGAGGGTGAGACCGTGGCAATTGCGACTATTCTGACCATGGTCAAGAAGATTGATCAGTCATGAATGCATTGATCGCTTGGAAAGAAGGAATTACCCCTGAACCTCCTTATTATGCTAATATATTCAGCTACCTGATCGGGGAGGATCGAGATGGTTACGATGAAATGGATGAGCTCACTCTCAGACTGGTTGCCGGATTCGATGGCTATCTTGGTTATGAGAGCAGCAACGCTGATGGACGTGGACTATTCATCAGCTATTGGCGAGACTTAGAAGCCATGGATAACTGGCGGAGAAACGCCACTCACGCCCAAGCAAAATCAGAAGGCAAGAAGCGCTGGTACCAATACTACCACTCCAAAGTGGTCAAGATCGAGAGTGCTCATTATCACGAGCTGCCTTAGTACTTAATGCATACATTTTTAGGTTCGGTAAAGAACTGAAGAGCTTCGAAACCGCCTTCTCTACCGACTCCTGAATTTTTGACACCTCCAAACGGCGTTCTCAAGTCTCGCAATAGCCAACAATTAATCCATGCGATTCCGGTGTGAAGTTCTCGCGCTACTCTGTGTGCTCTTTTCAAATCACTTGTCCAAGTGGAGCTAGCTAATCCATACTTCGTGCTGTTTGCCATCGTGATAGCTTCCTCTTCCGTGTCAAATGGAATGAGTGTTACCACTGGGCCGAAGATCTCTTCTTGATTCGTCCGGCAAGTATGGGGCAAGCCCTCGATCACAGTTGGAGCAAGGAAGTATCCCTTTGCAAATTCCCCTTCAAGTTCAACTCTGTGTCCTCCCGTCAGAACTGTTCCACCTTCTTCTTTGGCAAGTTCAACATACTCAAGAACTTTTTCCATGTGCGACTCGCTGACTACGGCACCAAGATTAGTTTTAGAGTCATTTGGGTCGCCAACTTTCAATTTTGAGACGCGCTTGACAAATTCGGTTTTGAACTTATTATAAATTGAGCGTTCGATTAAAATTCGGGAACCACAGAGACAGATTTGACCTTGATTCGAAAATGAGGATCTCAATGTCGTGTCCATCATATCATCAAAATCACAATCGGCAAAAATGATGTTTGGGTTTTTGCCACCCAATTCAAGACTTAGTTTTTTGAATTTTGGAGCTGCGGTTCTAGCGATCCACTCGCCGGTGGCGGTGCCTCCAGTAAAACTGATCATTGGAACATCTTCATGTTCAATTATCGATGCTCCGGCTTTCGGACCATAACCATGAACAATATTCAATACCCCGTCGGGTAACCCGGCTTCGATACAGATTCGAGACAGCAAGTATGCGGTATATGGAGTTACTTCAGAAGGCTTAGCTACCACGGTGTTTCCAGCAGCGAGCGCTGGCGCAATTTTCCACGAAAAAAGATAGAGCGGTAGGTTCCAAGGTGAGATGCATCCGGCAACACCAATCGGCTGTCGCAGGGTGTAATTGAGCGCGAGATCTTCCATGGAATGAGATTCAGAGGCATAGTGCAGAATCGCTGTCCCGTAAAAATGGAAGTTAGAACTAGCTCTTGGAATGTCAATACTCCGAGCCAATTTTAACGGCTTGCCATTATCTCGGCTTTCAGCCTGCGCAAGCTCATCGAGGTTCTCCGTGATCAAATTGGCGATTCGGACTAAAATTGCCGAGCGCCTTTGTGCACTCATTTTTGACCATATCGGAAAAGCACGCTTCGCGGCCGCCACTGCGAGATTTACATCAGACTCATCGCTATCAGGAATGAGTGAATATGCCTCTCCTTTTGCGGGTTCTATATTTTCAAAGTAGTCTCCTTTTATTGGTTGGACCAGTTTCCCATCAATGTAATTCAGCAGCTTCTCCATTTCACCTTAGTTGTGCCAAAAATAGGATCAAATAAAAAAGCCCCGATACCGAGAGAGTATCGAGGCGACCTAACTAAACAGCAAATGAACCTTTCAGCGCTAAGTGTTTCTAAATCACCGCTCTATCGTCATCAGAACTGGTCCTGATGTTTATTTCAATTTCTTTTTGGATGGCGTCAACGCTTTTTTGAATTTCATCAACCAAGCTCTCGACGTCGATCTCATCAATGTATTTTGAGATATCGTCCAGTCCTTCTTCTAGTTCAACTCCTACTTGACGCAATTCCTTTTTGATTTCTTCCTTGTCTCTCTTCGAAATATGTTTTGAAGAACAATTGGTTCCATAGGCATAACTGTAGCCGGTTTGGTTGGACTCTATCCAAGCCTCGGCTTCCTCTCCTTCCAGGTGAATTGTGGTTACGTTACCATCAACTTCCTCTTCAATGTTGACTACGGTTTCTTCGCCGTCAATATTGATTGAGATTGATTTGTTGACTTTAGATTCTGTCTCTTGTGCTGTCCCAACGAACGAAAATGTGGCGATGAGGATGGTGAGTAAGGATAGTTTTTTCATTGCTCTGAACTAAGTTTCAAACATAGAAGTGGGCCCTGAATCCCGCTGTTAATGCGTGGTTAAGCAATGTTAACTACTGTTAAACAGTGCCTTACCGCTGAATGGCGCTCTATTTTTGGCCTGAGACATGAATCGAACTCAGCTCAGAGGTTTTGTAATTGTAATTGCTATCGCGCTTGTCGGTTTGATTGGTATTCAGATCTATTGGATCAATAATGCCTTCGAACTTGAGGGCGACAGAATTGACAGAGCCGCCACGCAAGCGCTTAACGAAGTGGTAGAGCTTCTTGAAAGACATGAGACGCTCACCAAAATTCGATCTCACCAGCAGGCCAAATATTTGTTTTTTGAGGAAGAGGGGAAAGAACCCACAGCCTTTCCACCAGATGATTCCTTGGTGCAATATGTGGTCAAGAAGAACATTCAAAGAGTTGGAGATAAGATTGAATTGAAGGTTGAGAAAGAAGCTGGAGACCAAAAGGAGGAGAAGCAATTTACCCACAGTGTTGGGGATCTTCCGTATTCCAGCGACTTTGAGCAGGATCTCGAACTCAGGCTGATGACCGCAGATTCCATAGACCTAGAGCTACACCATGACAATGATCCTCTTGCCGAGGACCTTACCCATATCCGCGAACGGGTCGAGAATAAGAAAGCATTTCTTGGGGACATTGTAAAAAGTCTGATCGAGGTCAATTTAGATCAGCCGATTGATGAAAGAATAGACCCGCGCATATTGGATAGCTTGATGCAGATTGCATTGAAGAAACACGGCTTGGAGCTGACTTATTTGCTCGGAGTATTTGATCAAGGAGGAAAGATGGTGTTGGGGAGTGAAGATCATGAGGATCAACTTCGAGTTTCTGTTAGCAATGCCAAATTGTTTCCGAATGACGTTATTCAATTGCCATATTATTTGAGGATCTACTTTCCAAATGAATACGGTTACATTTTCCAAAGTATCTGGATGATGCTTTTGGTATCAGTCATCCTGATGATCGTTCTGATTTGGACATCTTATTCGTCGGTCAAAACAATCTTTACCCAAAAGAAGAGCAGCCAGATCAAAAATGACTTCATCAACAACATGACGCATGAGTTAAAAACTCCTATCTCGACAATCAGTTTGGCTTGTGAGGCGTTAAGTGATCCGGAAGTTGGTCAGATGGAGAGCGTCAAAAACCGCTACTTGGGAATCATTAATACCGAAAACAAGCGACTGGGATTGCTGGTTGAAGAAGTACTACAGAGTGCCGTTTTAGACAAGGGTGATTTCAAACTCAAGCGAGAAGACCTCGAGGTGAACTCGTTATTACAAGACGTGCTGGATAAATTCCAAATTCAAGTTCGAGAGAAAAAAGGAGAGGTTACTTTCAGGGCATCCGAGGATTCGCTGTGGGTAGTGGCCGATAAGAATCATCTCACCAATGTTATTTATAACCTTCTAGATAACGCCGCTAAGTATTCAAGAACAAAACCAAGAATTGATTTGAGAACCGAAATAATTGAAGATTCGTTAAGAGTGTCTGTTCGTGATTATGGAATAGGAATCTCAGCTGAAAACCTCAAGAAAATATTCGATAGACTTTACCGCGTTCCTACTGGAAATGTGCATAATGTAAAAGGTTTTGGACTCGGACTGAGCTACGTAAAGATCATTACTGAAAGACATGGCGGAAGAGTTTATGTAGAAAGTGAGTTAGGAAAAGGAAGTACATTTTTCATTGAACTGCCATTAAAACAATTTGAACATGGACAATCAAACAAAGCAGCTTGAACCGATTAGAGTCCTCGTGGCCGAAGACGACCCTAATTTAGGAACGATACTCAAGGAATTTCTAGAAGCGAAAGGCTACAAGACTAGCTTAGCTATTAATGGTGTGGAAGGTTGGAAACAGTTCGCAAATGGTGAGTTTGATTGCTGCATTTTGGATGTCATGATGCCTGAGAAAGACGGATTCACTTTAGCGAAGGAAATCAGGACGGCAGATGAAAGTATTCCGATCATTTTCTTGACCGCCAAGTCCATGAAAGATGACACCATTGAAGGCTTTAAGAGTGGTGGAGATGATTATATCACGAAGCCCTTTTCAATGGAAGAATTGCTGCTTAGGCTAAAAGCGATTCTGAGACGTACAAAAGGGGAAGAAAAAACTCCTGAGAAAACGGTGTTTGAACTTGGCGAGATGAAATTCGACTTTAAGAATCAAGTCCTTAAATCGAATGGTGATGAGCGCCATTTGACTTCTAAGGAAAACGCATTACTCAAAATGCTGAGCCAACATTCGAACCAGTTGCTCGATAGATCCCAAGCACTGTTGGCCATTTGGGGAGATGACAGTTATTTCAACTCTCGTAGCATGGATGTGTACATCGCCAAGTTGAGAAAGTACCTCAAGGAAGATGAGCGAGTGAAAATTATCAATGAGCATGGCAGAGGATTTCGTTTAATTCTTCCTTAATTTCGATGAAGAAGTATACCTTAGATTTCTAAGTCACTATCCTATGAAAAATCTCTCTCTATTTTTGCTATCACTTTGCGCGTCATTTTCGTTGAGCGCACAGTGCACATTGACAGGCCTCAATTCGTTCTATTGCAGTTCTGATACTGGGTCCCAACTTAGTGCTTCATGCACTGGCGGTAGCCCAACGATTAGTGGCCCAGGTGTTAATGGATTAGGATATTTTAATCCGGCCAATGCTGGGACAGACAGCGTAGCAATCACAGTGATCGGAGGAGATTTATACTCCATCTCCCAGTCAGGTAATTTCCTTCCTCAGTCAACAACCGGCGATACACTCGTGTCTTTATCTGATGATGCTGTTAGTAGTGCATTACCTATCGGGTTCGACTTTAATTTTTTCGAAAATAATTATGATGAGTTCTATATTTCATCAAATGGATTCATAGGTTTTGCGAATGGAATGCCAAACGGTTGCTGTTCTGGACAAAGTCTTCCGAATTCGGGCACGCCAAACAACATAATTGCATTTGCTTGGGAAGACCTGAACCCTGCATATGGTGGTACAATTGGATATAGAACAATAGGAACTTCTCCAAACAAACAACTTCTAGTGACCTTTTCGAGCATCCAGCATTACGGTGGCGGATATCCAGTTACAGCTCAAGTCAAACTATTTGAAGGATGTGGACTCATAGAAATTCACACCACAAGCATGCCGAGTGACGGTGGTAGCCATACTATGGGAATTGAAAATTCTAATGGAAGCACTGCTTTTCCTGTTTCAGGAAGAAATGCCTCGAGTTGGACAATTTCAAGTGATTTTGTCGCCTTTGAGCCGAACTGCGGGGATACGTTTTGGACTGTGGTCAGTGATGGCCCAGACCTCGCGCTCACTGAAGACAGTTTAAATGTTTGCTTTGGTGATTCTAATTCGACAGCCACCGTCACTGCTACAGGTGTGAGCCCATTTAGTTATGAATGGTCGACGGGTTCAACGTTTAGCACTGCAGCAAGTTTAGGTGGATTAGTCAACGTTTCCGTTACTGTCACTGATGACGATGGCTGCTCTTCGGAAGGCGACTTATTTATTTATTCGCCACAGCCAATTCAGGCCGGGTTCACTTCGGTAAATTCATCTTGTGCGAATACCGATGACGGATCCATAACGCTTTCAGCCAGTGGGGGAGTTGCTCCGTATTCATACTTATGGAGCAATGGAGTTACTACCGCCGCGAATGCAGGTATATCGGCAGGATCATATGTAGTGACAATTACTGATGCGAACGACTGTGAAATTGCTTTGACCGAAAATCTTGGTTTCGATAACGCGACGCCTTCTGTTGATTTAGGTGCGGATTTACAAATTTGCCCAGGACAGACAAAGGCCTTAATTGCTCCACCTGGATTTGCGCTGTATGAATGGAGTGACGGTTCAACTAGTAACTCTTTATTCATTAATCAGCCTGGTACTTATAGCGTGACGGTTACCTCAACCGCTGGCTGCATCGGTTCTGATGAAATTACCGTGGTCGAAGTTCTTCCAGACTATGTGGACCTTGGACCAAACGTGACAGATTATGCACCTATCACCTTAGATGCTGGTTCGCAATACACAAATTATCAATGGAGCACGGGTTCAAGCAATCAAACGATCTCGGTTGTTTTCGCAGGTGAGTACTCTGTCGTGGTGGTTGATTCAAACACATGCCCGTCTGGTGACACGATAAATGTTAAGATTATACCTGTTGGAATCGATGAACGTTCAAGTGGTGAGCTTCTTGTGTATCCAAATCCCTCAAAGGACCTTGTCCAACTCAGCTATAATGGGGTCGCTACCGATGTTGTAGTGAGTTTATTTGATTCCCATGGCAGCCTCGTTTATCGTTCGGTGCATGATTTTAAAGTCGGAGAACTCGAGCTCTTGGACCTTTCAACGTTGGCCAGAGGAGCATACAGCTTAAAACTAGAAGGGGAGACGCTGGTTAAGGAGAAAGCAATCATTCTTCAGTAGTAATTGTCTTGCTCTTATATTTACGATTAATCTAGTAGAGTATGAGCGTAATAAGACCATTTAACCTGGACAAATGGATCGAGGAAAATCGTGATCTTCTTAAGCCTCCAGTTGCAAACAAAAATTTATACGTAGAGTCGGGCGACTATATCGTCATGATCGTTGGCGGTCCAAACGCTAGAAAGGACTACCATTTTAATGAGACTGAAGAGTTATTTTACCAGCTCGAGGGAGACATAAATGTGCGTATTCAGGAAGATGGGAAGTCCGTCGATATTCCCCTCGGCCCTGGAGATATGTTTTTGCTGCCAGGAAAAATTCCTCATAGCCCAGGAAGGTCAGAAGGATCGATCGGCTTAGTTGTGGAAAGGAAAAGAGAAGAAGACCACACCGATGGATTGATGTGGTTTTGCGACAATTGCAATACCAAGTTACATGAAACCTTCTTTAAGCTAAAAGATGTTGAGCAGGATTTTCTGCCAAGATTTAGAGAGTATTATGCTTCAGAAGACCTGCGAACCTGCAAGAGTTGTGGGCATGTCATGGAAACCGATCCTCGGTTTATCTGATCAGGCTGATTTCACCAACCTGAAATAATTCTTCATCTGGTTTAACAGTGTACTTGATAACATAGGTATACACGTCAATTTGGGCTTTTTTGCCATCGTTAAACTTCGTACCGTCCCAGCCTATATTGATATCGTTGCTTTTGTACACTTCGTTGCCCCAGCGATTGCGAATGCTGATTTCATAGTTGGAGATATTGTGTCCTCTCACGTAGTGGATGTCATTGATTCCATCTCCATCAGGAGTGAATGAGTTCGGTACGAAAATCTTGCTGATCGGAGCTACTACTATGGAATCAAACTTGTGACACCCGAAGGAATCAATCGCTTGAACAAAGTACTGCGTTCGAATTGCGGGGTAGACTACAATGCTATCACAGAATTCGCAAGGGATAAATCCCGAACTGCTCCATCGAGTGACATGATCGCTCGAAGCAATTAACAAGACATTTTCCAACCCGGTGATCGTGTCTTCATTTGTGAGGATGTCAAGTTTTGGTCTCCTGTTCACGGTAAGGAAGAGGCTGTCGAATGCCGAGCAACCAGTAATGTTCTTTGCTTCAACCTTAAACCATCCACTTTCATTTGGGATTACACTAGGGTTTCGACTGTAACTTATGCCATCAATTCCCGGTCCAGACCATTGATAGACCAACGCTCCATCTGCTTTTAAATAAGCAGTGTCTCCTTCGCAAAGAGAAGAGTCACTGTTTACCTCAATGCTAATGGGATCAATCGTAATAACCACAGAATCGGAAGCTTCGCCACACGAGTTGAAGGTTACGACTACGTATGTCGTTGATTGCGTTGGATAAGCAGGCGTATTATTAAAAAACGGGTCGAGAATGCCGGTTTTTGGAAACCATTCGTAGCCGTTCGTACCTTTTGCTCGTAGCATCACGCGGTCCCCTGAGCAAATGGTGGTGTCTCCCCATGCCTCCACTTGAGGGACAAACCCTTCAACAAACACAGTCACTTCATGCGTTCTGACACAGTTAAAGGAGTCGACAATTGTGACAGTATAATGTACGGTTGAATCCGGAGCCACGGTTGGATTTGCAAAACTCGGATTGTTTAAATAAAAGGTTGGACTCCAAGAATAACTTGATCCACCGGTCGCCCACAGTTTTCCGGATAGTCCATCGCACAAAGCTGTGTCATCAATCGCATCGGTGTTATCGGGATGCACCCTCAAAGTGACTTGGGCCGTGTCGGTTCCACAGCTGTCAGACACAGAAACGGTGTATGTAATTTGGTTTTGTCCAACAATAGCAATTGGATTTTGAAGAGTAGGATCATTAAGTCCTGTCGAAGGTCCCCATTGATATGTGTCGCCTCCCGAGGCGGTAAGCTGTACCTGCTCTCCAGGGCAAAACCTCGGGTAACTCGGAACAATTGCTTCGGGACCAGGAAGTATTGTCACTTGAATGGAGTCTGTGTCTGAAAATATGCACGAAACCGAATCGTAAATAATGAGAACAACTTCATATACGCCTGCTACAGAATACGCATGTTTTGGTTCGAATTCATCTGAGTTATTCCCATCCCCAAAATCCCAGAGGTATTGAGAACCACCGAAACTTTCATTTTGAAATTGTATGCTGTCATCGATACAAAAAGTCAAGGGCCCATCGACATCAGCCTCGGCTTCGAGAGTGATGAGATCATATTTCATCGCCGCCATGTTGCATGAGGCGCCTGTTCCTTTCGTGGTGGAATAAGAACCTGAAGTCGTGGGGAAGGTGCTGCCCGTCCCGCAGCTGGCACATGCCGCTTGGTAGATGATGCCTTTCTTGTCAAATCTGCTGGTCCCGCCGTCTACGTGTTCGCCACCAAATCCGCTGGTAGTGTTCCCGCCAAAGAAGCTGGCGAAGAGGATACTCTTCGCGCTGTCTTCAAAAACAATGAAGTAGAAGTCTTGACCGTCGGTTGTGGTTTGAACTGCATTATTGGTTGTCGGCAGGCCGTTTGTGGTAGTTCCGCCACTGGAAGTTGGCGCCCCAATTCCAAATAGATTTCCGCCCCAGCCAGAAACGAAAATGTGATTGCATTCATTGACCAGAAATGCTGTCATGGAGAGGTTGATTGCGCTGTTGCCAGAACCCCATCTTGTAGAAAACACTGTAGAACTCAGGCTGTTGTTCAGTTTGTGTAAGAACTGCCCTGAATTAGCTACAGAATAAACCCAGTTTGGTCCGATTGGGTAATTACCTAGAGTTTGCCCAACAACATAGACGTCTCCACTCAAATCCAATTGAACAAAAAAGCTCTGATCATAGCTGTTTGTACCCAGATAGGTAGAGGCAAGAAGCGACTGTCCATTGTTGCTAATTTTCGAAACCCAGCCATCAGTTGACCCTCCTTGAAAACTGGTATGGAGAGCTCCAGTGGATGTTGGGAAGTCAGTCGAAATTGTACCTCCTGTAACAAAGACATCAAAATTTGGATCGAATTGTACAGAGTAAGCTGCATCAGCATCATCGCCGCCGATGAATGTTGACCATAACAGGCTCGTGAGACTTGAATTAAACTTAAATACGATTCCGTCAGTCAATCCTCCGCCATAACTGGCTTGAAATCCGTTGACAATTGGAAAGTTGGAACTTGCACTTGTTGTGGCGACATAGCAATTGTCGTTTCCATCGACAATAATTTCTCCCCTAAACTCATCGGCATATGCCTTTTGCAATGTGTCGCTGAGATTTATTCCGTCATTTCCGCTTCCTCCTATGTAAGTGCTCGCGAGAAGCGCAGTACCACTTGCGTTGAATTTTGAGACAATAATATCCGAGCCGTTCGCATATTGAATTTGGCTGGAATTTGTATTTCCAGTCGTGCCTCCATTTATGGTCGAGCCGCCGTTAAATGTACCATCGAAAGCACCAGAGGAAGTCGGAAAGTTGCTGCTCGAGGTGGTGCCCAATACGTAGAGTTGATTATTGTCATTCACTACCAGACTATGTGGAATTTCATTCCCGTTTCCACCGATGTAAGTAGAGTAGATAATATTCGTTCCTGAAGCGTTGAACTTGGAAATTGTCATATCCGTCTTAAAGGTCCCTGATCCTCCAGAGAATGTAGTTTGATATGCTCCTGAACTCGTCGGATAGCCACCACCTGAACCAGATCCGGTCACAACCACATAACCACCTGCATACATGTTGCCCAACGAATCGTACGTTGCTGTTGACCCCCAATTATTGACGGTCGAGCCTGAATAGGTAGAAAAAATTAATGTTGGGTCAATTACGAGCGTTTGAGAGGAATCATAGGATTCAAGCTGAAAAGAGACGGTGTTGCTGTCCAAGGAAAACCCGCTTGAAATAAATGTCTTCTGATCTTCATTTAATTCCCAACTGACAGGTTTTTGGTCAACCAAGCTTTGCACAGAGGTTTCTAAGAGCAAATTTTCTACACCCAGTTTGATGTCATCAAGCCCTTCATATTCCATTGAGATGATGGATGGATCAATTCCCGGTTCTACAATGAATTCGTACTTGAAGTTTTGATCGAGGCTATAGAATCGGAGGTCGATGCCTGGGTATATGTCTTCGTAAGTTATGGAGCCATACTGACGAACTCCAGTTTGCCAATTAGCAGGGTCATTTCCGTAGTAATAATTAATCCAGTCGGAGTACGAATCATTTGCTTGGATAGAAGTCGGGGTTTGACTATTCCTCAAATGAATTCGGAAAGCATGGCTGTGATAGGCTGACGGTAATGAGTCAATTTGATGGTGCTTGTAAAGAGAGAAAAGCTCTGTTTCAGATGGGTCATCAAGATTGAAGGTGATGGTTTGCCCTTCCAAGAATATCATCGCATTGGGCAACTTCGCCCCAAAGTCCACATGGTCTGGCCATTGGCCGAGATTCTCCTGAAATTTCAGGGTTCCATGCTGAACATCGTGTTCGTGGGCTTGCACCTGAATTAACCAGACGAGCGTCAGCATCATGTATGAAATTAGTGGCTTCAATGTTTAATAACGTTCTAAGGTACTGCAAGCAGTCTTGAAGGTAATGACTAAGACGCTTTGAAGCAGTGAATAGTTGCTGTGGAGGGTAGTTAATAACTGATTATAACGGTGCTCAAAATGTTGATACCTTTGAGGCCTTGAAAGAATGAGCGACAACATCAAGCACGAGTGCGGCATAGCACTTATTCGCCTTCTCAAACCACTCACGTATTACCGAGAGAAATACGGAACATCCTTCTACGCCCTCAACAAAATGTATCTCCTCATGGAGAAGCAGCACAATCGTGGTCAGGATGGCGCAGGTTTGGCCAATGTAAAATTGGATGTAAAACCAGGGTATCGGTATATAAGTAGGTATCGTTCGAACGAACAACAACCGCTTCAAGACATTTTCGATCGAGTATACTCTAGAATAGAGGAGCGAGCTGATTCCGATCCGGAAAAACTGGCGGACCCAATGTGGCTGAAAGACCACGCGCCATTCACGGGGGAATTATTTCTAGGACACCTCAGGTATGGAACCTATGGTGAGAATAGCATCGAGGCGTGTCATCCATTCTTAAGGCAGAATAATTGGATGTCTCGAAATTTGGTCTTGGCCGGGAATTTCAATATGACCAATGTCGATGAACAATTTGACATCCTTCTTTCTTTAGGACAGCATCCAAAAAAGAAGGCAGATACGGTAACCGTGCTGGAGAAAATTGGTCACTTCTTGGATGAGGAGAACGAAGAGCTTTTTAGAAAGTACAAGAAGCTTGGATATCATAGTACTGAGATTACTGATAAGATTTCTAGACAGCTGAATGTGAAACGCATCTTGAAACGTTCCGCAACAGATTTTGACGGTGGCTACGCTATGGCTGGAATGATTGGCAATGGTGATGCCTTCGTGCTCCGTGATCCTAATGGCATTCGGCCTGCATTCTATTATCAGGATGATGAGGTAGTGGTAGTGGCGAGCGAACGGCCGGTAATTCAGACTGCATTCAACGTGAAAGTTGAAACAGTGAAGGAAATTGATCCGGGCCATGCACTGATCATTAAGAAAGATGGTACAGTGAGCATGGATAAAATCCGGAAGCCGGGTGAAAAACGTTCCTGCTCATTTGAGAGAATTTATTTCTCTCGGGGAAGTGACCAAGATATCTACAGAGAACGATTAGCATTAGGGCGAAAGGTGGTTCCGAAGGTGTTGGGAGCAATTAATGATGACCTCGATCATTCAGTCTTTTCATTTATCCCGAATACCGCTGAGGTCTCATATTATGGGATGACCAAGGGGCTAGAAGACTTTCATATCGAGCGTCAGATTGATGAACTGGACAAACTTGGAAAAGACGACAAAGAAGCCAAGTTGAAGATCTTGCGAGAGCGTGTCAGGATGGAAAAGGTTGCCATTAAAGATGCCAAGCTCAGGACCTTCATCACTCAAGATAGTGACCGAAACGACCTCGTTGAGCATGTGTATGATATCACGTACGGAACGGTCGTCCCAGGGAAAGATAATCTCGTTGTCATCGATGACTCTATCGTTCGAGGAACAACGTTAAAGAGAAGCATCCTACGAATTCTTGATCGCCTCGGGCCCAAGAAAATTGTGGTTGTTTCGAGTGCTCCCCAAATTCGATTTCCTGATTGTTATGGAATTGACATGAGTCTTTTTCAGGACTTCATTGCCTTTCAGGCTGCAATTGCACTTCTCAAGGAAACTGGAAGGGAGCATGTGATAAAGGATGTGTACCAGCTTTGTATTGATGAGTTAGAGGCTTCCTCAAGTCATAATGCAGTGAATCACGTGAAGAAGATTTACGAACCGTTCACCGACGAAGAGGTATCCGCAAAAATTGCGGAGTTACTCAGGCCAGAGGGCTTAAAAGCAGATCTTGAAATCATCTACCAAAGCGTGGATGGTCTTCATGAATCAATTCCGAACCACACTGGAGACTGGTATTTCACAGGAAACTATCCAACTACCGGTGGGAACCGCGTGGTGAATAGGTCTTTTGTGAACTACTTCGAAGGAAAGAGAGTTCGAGCTTACTAGAACGCGATTCTATAATAGAACAACGGCAGCCTTCCCAATTGATATTCTTTTCTTATTGATTCATTGGGATCATTGTTCTCATCTGGAGCATAGGTAAGACTCAGAACATTTCGTGTATCCAGCACATTCACCAAATCAATTCCAATTTCATGTGTGATTTTCTTGGTGTTTAGTCGGTAATTCACTTTAATGTCTGCTCGGAAGTAGTCACGAAATTGTCGGGTATTTCGCAAGCTATCAACGACAACAAGTTCTCTTTGTAGGTTGCTTTCCATAATGTCTGCTGGGCCATACCACTTACCACCAACAGCAGTGAGCTTGCCTCCTAGACTGATCATGTTTTTCTTATTGATTCTAAATTCCTTAGCAAACAGGGTGTTTATCGCATAGCGTCCGTTGAAGTCGGTATTTCTCCACAGACCGTCATTTCCTTGATACTTACTGTCGAAGACAGAACCAGTGATGAGAAAGTAGTACGACTTTGCGAAGTACTTTTCCAAGGTTACCTCAATCCCATAATTTCTCTGATAACCAGCGTTAACGAGTGTATCTGGAAAGAATCTTTCGAAGCCGGAACCTGTATTGGCCAATGAAAAACTGAGCGAGTTTTTGTCGAGAGGAATGTCATAAACCCACTGGAAGTAGGCCTCCGTTTTGATTTTGAGATTGTCGTTTAGTATTCGCTCGTAGCCTACGACAGAATGGATAGCCTTGGTGAAGTCCATTTTCTTATTGTACAATGAAGGGCGGCCATCGCTTAGCTTTTCATCTGAATAATGGTAGAGATACATGGGCTGGGTTTGACTATGCAAGCCCGCTCCAAGATTGAAACTCGATCCATCTTTAAATGACTTTCGAACGGCTGCTCTGGGTTCGATCCAACTTCCGGCCCTGCTCAAGGAGAAGTATTGTGAATGAAGGCCAGCGGTTATTGTCCAATCATTATTCGGTCGATACTTCCATTGAACATAAGGTTGAACGAGCATTGGATCTGAAGTGGAGTTCCATCTTACCCTCCAAGAATCGAAGTCCGCTGAGGAGGAATCAAACACCCACGTACTATCTCGATAATCAAGGAACAATTGATCCACCACCACTCCGGCTTTCAAAACCGTTTTGCGATTGAGCTTAGAGTTGATAAAAGAGTGACCTGTGATCTTCTCTTCTTTGAACTGATATCGGAGTAGGTCATTCAGCGAGTCCACGACATACGAGCCATCTGCATCAATATGTCTGTAAACTAATTCGTGATAGGAGGTAACCTCGCTGTAGTTGTATCCGACAACTGTTTTCCAATAGGTATTCTCCGATAGGGAACGGGTAAATGTCCCTCCAATCATCCCCATTTTGGAACCGAAGTGCTGGTCCCGGTCGTTGTCTCCATAAATGTTTCTGTCCTCCGGTGTTTCTTGATCGCTTATGAGAATATCAATATCACTCATTCCTCCTACACCGAATATGGAGAACGATGACGCGCCCTTACCAGGGAAGTTGATTTTGAACGTCAAATCTTGGTACCGCGGAATAGCGTCGGTTCCGTACTCGATGCCCAATCCCCCAACCATGGCGAGCGTTGAATACCTGTAGGCCGCCAAGTAGGTGATGTTTTTCTCCTTAGAGATTGGTCCTTCGATCATTGCTTCCGTACCGAGGAAACCGAATTGACCGATAAATTCATGTTTTTGATTATTTCCATTTCGAACATTCAAATCGAAAACTCCAGCAGTGGCATTTCCAAATTCGGCAGGAAACGCACCCGTGTAAAAGTCACTGTTAGACAACGTTTTGTTGTTTAGAATGCTGATAGAACCACCCGCAGTGCCGGGAATATTGAAGTGATTGGGATTGGAGATTGGTAGGTCTTCAATTCGCCAAAGAATGGCCTGAGGAGAATTGCCTCGAATTACAATGTCATTTCTTGAGTCATCCGCTCCTTGTACACCCGCAAAGTTTGAGGCCATTCTTGAAGGCTCACCCCGACTTCCAGCGTATCGTTCCGTTTCTGAAACGTTGAATTGTCGAGCGCTTATCAATGCCATTTCATTTAGCGGCCCTCCATCACGCGTAGCAGAAACCTCGACCATTTCCATTTCGATGGCAGATTCTTGCAGCTCAATGTTCAAGATGGTTTGTCTACCAGAATTGACCTCGACGTTGTTGATGACCTGTGGGAAGAATCCAACGAAGCTGAATTGGAGTTCGTGCCGACCAATTGAAAGATTCACGAGCTCGTATCGGCCATCAGCATCCGTGCTTGATCCAGTTAGATCGTCCGGATTATCAAGGAGGGCCACGTTGACGCCCGGAATAGGTTGTCGGGTGTCCTTGTCGATTACTCTTCCTCGGATGCTGGATGAATAATCCTGAGCGTGTAAGTGAAGAGCTCCGAGGAAGAAGATGAGAGAGAGAAATTGCTTCATATATAATGTGAATTCAAAGTTCCTAAATCAAGTCGTATCAGTTCTCACCTTCTTGTTACATCGATAGAAATCGGCCATTCAGCGAAGAAATCCGAATATTATTCTACAAAATACCCTCATTTCGAAACATCAGGCAACTCAATTACGAATACTTAAGTCTATCCTTTAGAACTCACGTTCACTCATGACCATCGACACAGGTCTCCGCTAACTGGAAGTTTAACCTTTTAAAACTGATGTCATGAAAAATATAGCCCCAGTAATAATAGTGATGATTGCGATTCTCGCCTTCGTCAGTGTCGTAAACGCACAAACCAAAGTTTACAATCCAAACCTCCCTACTCACCTTGTCTTTCAGTGGAAGATCAAAACAGATGAAGTTCATGCTTCATGGAATAATGACGACATGTACGTCACCCGTGGACCAAATGGACTCGAAATTTTCTATGGTCAATACCGCACATTGGATCAAGCCTTAAGCTCACTGCCAGAGCTTCCAGAAGGAGTTAACAGGTCAGATGTGTCGTTGATGCCTTTTTTTAATCGCAGTAGTGTATCGCCCGTAATGGCATTTGCACTTCTTGGTAACTTGAATGAGTTTGATCGACTGGGGATGGAGATCGAGCGTGAATCAGTTTCTTTCACAGTCTATTTTGAAACGTTTGATCAACCAACATCAATGAGTTCCTTCGAGGTCATTGAAGAGGAGCTCAGTTTTGAGATTACATCAAACTACAATTTTGCTTACTCCGCTGGAGTTTTTAGAAGTGTTGATGAAGCGAAGGTCTACGCAGAGTTTTTACGGAGTCGTGGATACCAATATGCTGAAGTGAACAAATATCTGAACGGACAAAAGGTTGCCATGGTTGACGAGGAGCAATTTTATGCCTACCTCGACTGGATAGAATAATAATTCAGGGTCGCTTGAAAACAGGAACCGTTGCACACGGTTCCCCAAACATGAGCGACTTTACAACGGGCAGCAGTTTTGATGAAAGTTGTGCATATACATCATTCGGAATTGCTTCGTCACCGCAGCCCTTTACTACCACTCTTTTATCCTTGTAATCTGCGACGTCGAACTTACTGATGAAGTCCAACCACAGCTGGTGAATGAGGCCTGCCTCTTCACCAATATGAATGAGGCTTGCATGGTGCCTAAGCGCATCGGTTAAAAGCATGTAGGCCCAAGTGGGAATAATGGCCTCTGTGGAGCAGAATATATAGACATGATTTCCATTGTAGACACTCCAGTCATTGTCCTTAAGAAAGTCCCGAAAATCTTTTTCTTTTAAGACCAGGCCTTCCCAAAGAACAGGGGCAAGATCAAATCCGGTGACCTCCCAACTTGGCTTAATTTCTTCTAAGTCTAGTGTAGCGAGACCGCTCTTTTGAATTTTATTTTCGATCGTGTCTGACATCAGATCATCCCTAATTCGACAAGCGCTTCTTCGCTCATCATGTCCTTATCCCATGGTGGATCCCAGGTAATTTCAACGGTGGCGTCTTTTACGCCTTCAATGCCCTTGATCTTATCTTCAACTTCTACTGGAAGGGACTCAGCTACTGGGCAACTTGGGGAAGTTAGGGTCATAAAAACCGTAACCTCTTTTTCTGGATTGATCTTGATTTCATAGATCAAACCTAGCTCGTAGATATCTACAGGAATTTCAGGGTCATAGACCGACTTAAGTGCATCTATAACCACATTTTCCATATGTTTTTTCTCTTGCAATTCCATTACTGAGCATCTTTTGCTTGATATGCCAATGCATACATCTTCATCTTCTTAATCATGGACGCCAACCCATTGGCTCGGTTGGGTGATAATTGTTGGTTGAGACCAATTTCATCTACAAAGTGCAAGTTAGCATTTGCAATTTCCTCGGCCTTATGGTTGGACAGAACCCTAACCATGAGACTAACAAGCCCTTTGGTGATAATTGCATCACTATCTGCGCTAAAGAGTAGCTTGCCTTCTTCCTGTTTTGCATCAAGCCATACTCGGCTTTGACAACCTCTGACAATGTTGTCATCGATTTTGAGAGATTCATCCAGCCCACTTAGGTCTTTTCCCATTTCAATGATGTGCTCATACTTGTCCATCCAATTGTCAAAAAAGGAAAATTCGTCGATTACCTCAGCCTGTATTTCGTCAATAGTCTTCACAACGCTTAGTCAGCATTCTTAATTTTCCGTTCGATGGCTGAAGTAGAATAACCCTCAATGAACTGAAGCTGTTTTACCTCGCCACCACTTTTTAGAACATGGTCTGATCCAACTATATCTTCAATGGCATAGTCACCACCTTTGACAAGTATGTCTGGTGTGATAGAGGTGATCAAATTTTCGGGTGTTTCATCGTCGAAACAAACCACAAAATCAACTGGTTTGAGAGCGCTGAGCACGACAGCTCGGGCATCTTCATTTTGAATTGGTCGATTCGTTCCTTTATCCAACATCTTTACGCTCTCATCGGAGTTTAATCCTACGATTAAAACGGAACCTAATTCTTTGGCTTCAGTCAAATAAGCAACATGACCCGGGTGTATAATGTCAAATACTCCATTCGTGAAAACCACGATGCGGTTTTCAGATTTAAATTGCTGGCGGAGTGCCATCAATTCATCCAAAGTCAGCACATTATCAAGCGGAAGCCTCTTCATTTTGAGTTGATGGGTTCAGTAACGGCATTACTAGGATAGACAGGAATCCAACTAAGATAATCATCGCTGTCTGTGCAGACCACACGATCCATCCAAATGCGTAACCTCGAGTTTCAGGTACGCCATAAAGAACAAGAATTATCATGATGGCCAGTGGGTAGGCTCCCAGCCCACCTTGAACAGCAACAATTGAAATCCCTCCAAGCACAAAAGCTGCGAGCATGCCTCCAAACGGAACACTCGATGTCTCAGGAAAAGCTTGAAACGTTAGCATGAACATCAGTATATAACAAACCCAAATAAGGGCTGTGTGAAAGTAGAACCCCAGTTGGCCATCCATGGTTTTCAACGTGGCGAAGCCTTCAAACAACCCTCTAAGGATCTTTCTAACCCTTGCGAAAACTGGAATTTCACTTCGCTGGATGTACGTCCAGAGTACATATACCACAGCACATCCAAACAATCCAGTAACCCCAAGTATCCAAAGAGAACTGCTATTGTTCAAGATCGATCCAAAAGATTCATCGAGGAAATCTCTAAGGATGTTGAATTGTAAAATAATTGCAAGAAAAATGAATGCTATGAGTAGGAGCATGTCAACTAATCTTTCTGCTAGTACGGTGCCAAACAATACTTCAAATGGTTTCTTCTGATATCTCGCAAGGACGGCACATCGACTCACTTCACCGAGTCTTGGAAATGCCAAATTAGCAAGATATCCTATCATCACAGCTGCAAACCTGTTCGGAAGATCTATTTTAATATTTAAGGATTCTAGAGGGTATTTCCATCGGTATGCTCGGAAAATATGACTGAAAATCGCAACGACGGAAGAAGCACCGATCCACCAATAATTTGCTTCACTGAACGATTCAATAATGTGTGCCTTGTCTTCTTCTGTTAGATCTTTATAAATGATCCAAATGAGAAAAACGCCCAGTGCCAGAGAAAAAAGCACTTGAAGCAGAGACTTTATTCGCTTATTCAAACAGGAATTGTATTCGAGGTTTCGTCTGGAAAAATCACTGTTGGCTTGAAAGATTTAGCTTCTTCAAACTCCATGGAGGCGTATGAGATAATGATGACAATATCACCAGCTTGAGCCTTGCGAGCAGCGGGTCCATTTAGACTAACGGTTCCAGAGTTTTTACCTCCTTTGATCACATAAGTCTCTAGGCGTTCACCATTGTTGATGTTCACCACGGTTACCTTTTCACCTTCGATAAGATTAGCTGCATCCATCAAGCTTTCGTCAATCTCGATGCTGCCTATATAATCAAGATGTGCATCCGTGATCTTAACCCGATGGATCTTAGATTTTAGAACCTCTACTCTCATTGCGCGGCAAAATTAGGAATAAATAACCCCTAGGAATTGTTAGTGAAATCTTAAAAAATGGTAGTGGGGAAGGGCTATTTCACCGTTCTAGTTCCACAGTCCGCGCAGTCGGTGCCAATTTCACAAAAATCGTTGAGCGAATCGTCTCCGCCGTCATCACATTCACCATCCATAGCCCAATAGCACGTGTCATCGCATACTTCTTTCCCACAACTGCCAAGAATCAGCATGAGACAGATCAAGGTGTATGATACGATTCGAATCATTTCCGTTTTCTTACATCAACTCGTTTTATCGTGGGACGAATCCTAACACAGCCCTAGATAACCTCGTGTTCTCCATAGTGGATTTGTTAATGCACTGCCGATCATTGCGAGTGAATTGATTAAAGGTAAAGATTGTCACGAAATGCGATTTGTACCTGTACGGATGCGGTCGGAATTATACCTACAAACACCCCTGGCAAATTTTAGAGAAGAAAACCACTTATTGAAACCCCGTACCCCCTTTCGAGATTCAAATAATTTAACCGAGCCTGCAATGATCTGCGGCTAATTATTCCTCGCAAGAAACGACCTTACCATCTAGGTGGTATAGGTTATGCATTCAATACCAGTCACAGAGTGAAGTTGATGAACCCTAAGACAGGGCGATCGGAAAACGGTACCTATCCTAAATGGAAATTGATTAGCTCTCATACCTGTAGAAGGTCGTTTGCTTCCAACTTCTACGCTGAAGAGAATTACCCTACCCCCATCCTAATGAACATCACTGCTCATAGTACAGAGAAGCAGTTCTTGGAATATATAGGGAAAGAATCAATTGATTATAGTTTGCAGCTAGCGAAGCTTTGGCACTTGTAGGGGGAAGAGAACTGGACTCAATGGAAGTTACCAATTTCAAAACATTTCAGGTTGATCATCATTAAACACTTTCACTTTCCCTCTCACATCAACGTTTGAAAAATTAAAAACGGATTCTTGGTACTTAGAAAGTAAAATATTCCCCCCTACGTAGTTAAGTTTAATAAGATTTGAAACGTTTGACTTTCTGAGATTCAGATTCCCTCCAACGTATTCCAATGATTCTAAAGATGCTCCAAGGTTTTTGAAATTTGCATTTCCTGTTATTTTTTGCAACGGAGACAATGATTTGAGTTTATGTTCAACATAATTGGAGAACCATAGATCACCTTTAATGAGACACAGAGACCCAAAATCTGAAAGGACAGAATCAACTCCAAAATCCCCTTGAATTTCGCGTATTCGTCCCAGAGATGAAAATCCAAAATTCCACTTCCCTGACCTTGTTATTAGACTACCATTTAGTTTGGGCTTGGCGACTGAGAGCAGCTTAATATGCTCATGTTCATTAAGTACTAAGAAAAATGGTTTTCCGTCTAGATTTGCGAGTGATGGCAGCTTCCTAATTGAGGGTATTTCTATCCCAATTGTTTCATAGACATAATTGGATACCAAGGATTGAACATCAACTGATTCCGTATCAAATGGAAAGCTGATTTTGATCTCTGACTCCCAGCCTATAACCCTCCAATCCAAAATACTAGAATCCAGCATTAGGGAATTCAAGAATGGGAGGTCTTTCTGGTCGACCTCGGCTGAGAATGAGGCCATTAATATAAATGGCACACCAAACTCATCAATGTATTTATAGATTGTTTTTTCTATTTGTGTCAACTTAACTCATTTTCAACATAAACATCAACACCAAAAAATTATTTAGTTAGACGCAATTCTCGTACGATCGGGTTCAGGAGGAAGCAATTTAATTAATCCAAAGCCCATCAATATGAATACTGGCGGTTTATCGTTCGGTTTTCCCTAGCCTCGTAAAACCTGTTCCCAGATGATTGCTATTACAGCATTCGAATTAATTAATCAAAATTGCAAATAGTCAGCTGAAAAGATTTGATTCTTGATCTACATCTTTTGTGGCGTTTAGATTCAAGAGATTTTCACCGAAGATGCACCTCGGAACAATATGATGAAGTTCTAGGTACCCAGTTCGTTCTTCAAATTGAGCCTTGTGGATTAAAGCAATATATTGCTTGAGGTAGTCCACAGGTGTCTAATTCCTATTTGTTATTTTCAAGGTATTCCCAGTCGGCGATTTGTTGGACTAATTCAGACTTGTCTTTAAAGACAATTCCGAACGTCGAAATTTTAAGCCCTTCAAGGACAATAGCTACAGTTATTTGCGAATGCGTTGTCTGCTGCATCACTTGCATGGTCAGCTGCTTCTCTGGCGAAGTATTCAGCTGAACTTGCATAGTTTATGGCCGCTTCTCCATCCTCCTTTACTTGCAGAATTTCGAAATTCAAATAGATATTATGAGCTAGAATGGCAATTAGCAGTCCCAATATAATTTTAATTAGCTTTTTGTCAGTCATGATGGTTTATGTTAAATACGACCAACGAAGAAGCAAAATGGCTTGGCACGTTGGTGTTAGGGGTTCCTATTTTGTTAAATTAATGCTGATACTAACAGTTCGATAGGTCAACAGCATGCTAAAAATAAGAAATTGCCCGTGTAGATACTGCGGGGGTATAATAGCGTGATTGTGGCCCGTACCAATTCGAGAGGAAAAGTCGAATTCTGGAATGGCCCCCAATCAATTCAAATCCAATAATTAGGCAAGTAGGCAGATGTAACAGAGGTGTTATACCCTGTTCAGATAACTAATGCTTCCAGCCCCTAATGCGGTAGTCTTTAAGATACTGCACAAGAATTAAGTCTGATAAGGACTGGAGAGAATAATGAGATGTATTACATCCGAATTCCTTGACTCAAAAGCAAGAACAGAGGAATAAAAAACTTATGGTTGTCTTTTGTACAAATAAAAAAGATGTAACGCGCTATTAAACAGTGTGTTACATCTTAATATTGTGGAGAATACCGGAGTCGAACCGGTGACCTCTTGACTGCCAGTCAAACGCTCTAGCCAGCTGAGCTAATCCCCCTTGAGCCGGCGAATATAGTAACTATGATCCAGCCAAAAGGGCCTCGATTGAAGTGATAACCCTA
>JABJJW010000002.1 GCA_018660685.1 Flavobacteriales bacterium | reverse complement strand
TTTTCAAGAAAAGAGGAGTATTCAATTGGTTGATTGCTCTTCTCAATTTCCCAACTTTCAATGCTTTTAGAGTGTATTCACTTGAGCTCGAAACCATGATTAAATGGGCAATGGGATCTTCCAATGTGGTCGTTGTTGATCATTTGGAAATGATTGATCTCGTTCCACAAAAGCACCAAAACAATGTCATTTATCATAGTCACAATGCTGAGTTTAAAATTTGGCATGACTACGGGCATCTCAACTCAAGCATATTTACATCGTGGGCTATGAATTTGGAAGCTGGACGCGTGAAACGGCTCGAACGCTATGCCATCAACTCAACATCTTTCACATTCGCCGCCCCGAATGATCAGGAAACTCTATCCACCGAATTGGGGATTGGATCAGAGAAATTTAGGTTGACATATCATCTGGGTAACGATGAACTTCTTCAGTTACCGGATCTTCAGGATAAACAGCAAAAGCGCATCTTTTACGCTGGAACATTGGACTGGGAACCAAACCGCGATGGACTGACTTGGTTTCTAAAAGAGTGCTGGCCAACAGTTAAATCCGAGCAACCGGATATGACATTTCAGATTTGTGGAAAAGGGGCAAACCCCGAGCTTCTCACGTTGATGAAACGATCTGATGGTGTAGAATATTTGGGCTTTGTTCCTGACCTAACAGAAGTCATGGATAGTTGCACATTGGCTATTGTTCCTTTACGTTTTGGGAGTGGCATGAAGATCAAAACACTCGATGCAATGTACAGAGGGTTACCAGTAGTTACAACCAAGGTTGGTGCTGAAGGAATCGAATTAGTTAGCCAAAAGCACGCCGTCATTGCGGACGACGCAAACGAATTTGCAACAGCAATAACCAGACTCACCTCTGATAAGGAGTTGTGGTCTATGTTAAGCTTAGAGTCGCGTGCATTAGCGCGTTCCAAATACACTTACTCGGCATTGGCAGAGAGTATGTTAAACGATATCAATTTACTGATCAAATGAGACTCTTAGTTGAACTGACCATTACTTGCCTTTTACTCGGTTGTGGAACGACCAATGTGAAGACCGGAGATCAAATACCAGCCGATGTTAGAACCGAGATCAGCGAGATAGATCAAGTTGTTATTTCAAGCATGCATCATGGTGATTTGAGCATACTGGGACCTTACATGTCAGAAATGCTCAGAGAAGCGGCAGGAGAAGGAATCAATCGCTATCTCAACGATGCGCAACGAGTTGTAGTAGATACTAATTACAGTTTACTCCATGAGTTTTTCGTGACGTATGCTTCAACCGAATTGCCAAATACATTACAATCCGGTGGCGTAACGGATGAAGATTTCATATTTGAATTCAAAACCATCAACAAGGATGCGTACATCTCGCTAATATTAATCGAAGGCGAAAACGATCAGCATTTGATCACTAATATCTATGGCGATTATGGTGGAGAATGGAAGCTGAACACAACTCAGTTTAGACCCTATTCAATTGGAGGAATGACAGCTCCTCAGTATTTCAATAAAGCGGAAACGCAGCATGAAGCTGGCCAATTGGCACTCGCCAAAATTTCCATGCAACTTGCTCAGCTCTGCATCAAGCCATGCGGATACTGGACATATCGAAGTGAAGAAAACATTCGAGAATTTGGGTTGACTGTGACCCAAGATTTTGAATCGAACTATTCGTTTCCAATATCGATTGGAGACGCAGAAGTGTTCCAGATCAGTCCTCAGCTGGACAAGGACGGCGTCGTACCCATCATCAGATTCGTGACATCTCACAACTTGACGGACACATTATCGCTGGCAGCTCAGCGAGACGTACTTGTTCCAAAAATGGATTCCCTCTTTCCAGGAATTGATGAATACCCTCTTTTCTATCTTTCGGCCTACAACGTCATGCCTGATGGACAGACCAACCCAGAGCATGTGGAATTGGTATCGAAATGAAAAAAGTTAGCCTCTCAGAGAAATTCGAACTTATTGATGACCATTGGAATCCTCGCATAGTGGGAGAACTAAATGGCCAACACGCCAAACTCGCTAAGCTTCATGGAGAATTTGTCTGGCACAAGCACGATGCGGAGGATGAGTTATTCTTTGTCGTCAAGGGACAGCTGAAAATTGAGTTGCGCAACTCAGAAATCATTCTAAATCCAAATGAGTTCTTCATCGTGCCCAGAGGAGTAGAACATCGTCCAATTGCAGAAAACGAAGTACAGGTGATGCTGTTTGAGCCGAATACAACCTTAAATACGGGGGATCAAAAAGACTCCAACTTCACAAAGGAAGATCTACATAAGATTTAGTAGAACAGCTCGTCATTCCAAAGCGCCGTCTTCAATCCGATTCCAAAAATGACCGTGTTGGCGCTTAAATTCTTAGTTCGTTCACCATGATAGTTAATACTAATCTCTGCTCTGGCGTTGAGGCTCTCGATGAATACATAACCTGCAACAGCCCTGACGTTGGTTATATCCACTCGCTTCCCTTGAAGTAAAAAATTACCATGCTCCCGGCTGTTGAGATCCCGTTCAGTATTCGAGACCAATGGGTCATCTCCCAGAAAGCCGAGGTTATTCGAAAATCCTTTTCGAGCATATGTGGTGAACAGTCCAAATCGCCACTTATCTGGTTGCCAAGTCGTGACCTGTACCCATTCAATAAAATTAGAACCCAAGGGATGTGCCAGCGACTGATTCATATGCGTGAAACTTTGAATTCGGTTGCTATGTCCGTAGGTAAATGGTCGTACCATGTTGAATTCAGCTAGAGCAGTCGCATTCTTCCATCCGAAAGGTTCAATCAACTTGAACCCAACTTGAAGTGATTGCTTGTTGGCCCACCAGCCTGTTTTGATCGTGGAATCTCCCGTCAGTTTTACTCGCCATGGCGCATTCACTTCAGAGAATAGAAATTCATCCAACAGAAGTTGTCCATACAAGGTCAATGAACTATTAGGTCGAATCGTCGTGCTCAACCCAAGCAAGCTGTTGTCACTTGAACCTAGGCCGTACTCAACTGGCCTAAAAAAGATGATTGGATTCAGATACTGTATATCATATCCGCGGTTCACCACAGAGTCTTCCTGCTCCCACACCACGGCTTCGAATAATCCAATATTCCACCACTTTGTGAGGTTTACACTCAAGTAGTGCATCGTTGAAAATTTATTCTTCAGCGGATAGAATCTTGTTGGGTAGTCATAGGTTTGTTTTAGCCCCGTATAAAGAACAGAATACTTGACTTTCCACACTTCTACATCGGCCTTGAAATAGTTGTAGTTAGACGCAAAGTCACTCAAGAAAACTGATCTGAATCCTTCTCCAATGAAGTGCCTTCCACGACCGGCGAAGAGCTCGAAATGCTCCGATGGCTTGTAGGCCAAACAGAATGTTGATTGATTGTAGGAGTAGTTTGGGCCTCGGTCAATTTTCCGACCGAATCCAGGAAACACCCCCAAGCTATCGGCAACCTGCCGCTGATAATCCGGTGGCTGAGACCATCCAAGAATTCCATTGTAGTTTAAATACACCTTGTTCTTATAAACGATGCCCGTAGAAATTCCAGCTTGATTCGAAAACCCATTCAAAGTCGAGGTGTTTTGTTGACTGTAGCCGAATACACTCAGGATGGGTTCGATTGCGAATTTGACTTTGCGATCAGTCATCCCCAATGGCTTGCAATTCCACTTATCTGCTGTATCGCTAAACGTACTTTGAACAGTCCAATATGAAATTGGTTTTAGAGAAAAGTGTCTGGCGGACAATGAATCTTTAACTCCTTGCTCCAACTTGAAATTTGAAAAGTGCTCGATTGGAACAAGGCCCATTTGTGCCCCGACCATGATCTGAACCAATAGAAATATTGAAACCAGAATTATTCTCATGAAGCGGGGGAAGTTCGCTTACGCTTGATATAAGTTATCAGACCAGGAATCTGCGAAAAGAGCAATGAGACAACCACCATGATGATGAATACAGCGCTTGGTTCTTGTCTAATACTTGTGGATAATAAAATCATGAAAATCGAGGTGGCATATACAAGAAGTACTGTCCTTCGATGTCCATATCCCATTTCAAGCAAGCGATGATGAATGTGGTTTCTGTCAGCCGCAAAAGGGGACATTCCTCGAACGATTCGGTAGACAAAAATTCGGAGTGTATCCGTCAGAGGATATACCAGCGCGGCCATTGCAAATACTGGTCTGGAAACACCAAGCAATTCATTAGGCAACTGCTCGACGGGATACTCGATGAGCTTTATGGCGAGAATGGACAGAATAAGCCCAATGGTCAAGGAACCAGAATCGCCCATGAAAATTTTGGCAGGTGAAAAATTGTAGACCAAAAACCCGAGAAGACTTCCCGCCAACGCGAAGGCCAAAACTGCATGCTCAATCGCTCCAGCTAGTTGGAACCAAATTCCCATTGAGATTGCGGCGATCACTCCTATTCCACCGGCGAGTCCATCCACTCCATCAATCAAATTGATCGCATTTACAATGACGGTATAGGTGACAATGGATAAAAATATACTTGCCCACTCAGGGATTTGTTCGATACCAAAAATGCCGTGCATACTTGTAATACGGATGTCACCCATGATGACGAGAATGAAGGCTACCAAAAGGTGTCCAACCAGCTTTTTCACTGGAGCGGTCCCAATGATGTCATCTTTTATGCCTATGAAAAACAAAATGATCATCGTAGCACCGATGTATTGAAAGTCTTTGAGAGCTCTTCCCATTTGACCGATGTCCGCCATCTCACTAAATGGATACCACATCAAGTAGGAGAAAAGTGTTCCGGCGAAAATGATGATGCCGCCTATCGTCGGGATTCTTCGGAAATGGAGCTTCCTTTCCTCGCCGGGCTCATCCACCAATCGTTTTAGATATGCCACCTTAATCAAGGCCGGAGTCGCCAGAATGGCCACCAGCAGTGACGTAGCTATTGCGAGTATTATATTAATCATAATCAGTAGTCTACGTAGCGGTTTAATAATTGGGTTCGAAAAGCGAAGTAGACATAGTTGTCATGTATTCCTCCGACAAGTGCGTCTTCATTTCGGTTAATGATGCCAAAGACGGCTTGCATGTTTGTCTTTGGATTGATCAGGTAACCCAGCTCTGTTCGAAAGAAATCTACTTCTCGACTGCGTTCAGCCGAATTCCATTGCTTCCAGCCTTGAGAAACATTCATTCCATTGTACTGAACCGAGAAAATAAGGTCTCTCCAGGTCAAGTCAAGTTTTCCAATAAACTCCGAAGCACCGGGTCCCAAGTTGTAGCCTAGAGGTTGCCCCATGTGCGAATAAGTGTCATATTCAGCAATCATATTCGGCCAAGGAATTGGACCTATGTAAGCATAAGACTCGACAGTGTTATACTCCATTCGATTAGAGATTCTTAGTTCTCCTAAATCAATATTTAGATTGTATCCAACCTGCAGTCCGGTCTTCCCGTATTGAGCCATCCATTGAGCGTAAAACTCCAAGGGAACAAATGGTCGTACCGCTAGATCGATTCCGCTCGGATATAAGTCGGATTTCTTTGCGAGGGTGATTGGGACAAATTGCTCTGTGCTACCAAAATCTGTTGAGGTAAATGCTCCCAAAGAAATCCACCACCAAGGCTGAAACTCAAGATAGGAGAATTTCCAATAATCGCGTTGGAACATCGCTTCCTTATTGTTGTAATTCGGAGCAACACGGTTCAAGGTTTGACGCATGGCATACGTCGTACTGTATGTGATACGATTCTTCCAAAGACTGACCTGACCTCTGACGAAAGTGTATGGTGAACTCCCGTCAGAAAGTAACAATGAGCGATGACCATGACCAATGAACTGACGATCATGACCGAATTGAATGAATGAACCCTCGGTGATGGCTACACCAGCATATCCCGTGGCAACTGAATAGTCGTAGTCGAATGTTTCGCTTGTATTAAAATCCTTAACCCGCGCATATCCCGGAACACTTCCCCGAGTTGAGACCACACTATCTAAATACTGTGGTAATCTGGCCTGATTCTCAAAGAATGTCGTCGAATAAAAGAATCGCTCTCCAACGGTGCCATTCACATTATAACCTCTTGAATTCACGTATAAGGTCCTTGGCGTAATTTCTCTCCGATCACGGCCCGCTTCGAGGTTTAGCGTGATGTCTGCATTTAAGGTGAAATCTGCCTTCCTGATTTCGACCAAATGCTCATTTTTAAGCCTCCGCATGATGAAGCCATCATACTGCTTTCGACTCCAGTTTTTCGTATTTCCATCCATAATCGAATCCAACGTCGATTGCTTCATGAGAAATGGAGCAAAGGCCGTTGGTTGAATTAGTTTCTTGGATGTGAAATGAGCCTCAACTTGCGAAGTGTGGACAGGGTTCATCGGAGAAAGCACGTGCTGAGCCGATAATTCCAATGATAGAATTACTGCAAGAAAAGTTAGGAAACGCAGCATACTGCTAAGTTACGCTGAAATAGAGAACAGATCGGATTGTTTGACCTCTTCATATACCATCCTGACACCATCTTCAAGATCGATTTTATGCTTCCAACCCATGTCGTTGAGGCGGCTCACATCCATTAGTTTTCGTGGAGTACCATCAGGCTTTGATGTATCAAAGAGCAATTCACCTTGAAAGCCCGTAACTCGTTTTACAATTTCGGCTAGCTCGCGGATCGATACGTCAACACCAGTGCCAGCATTGACAAACAGCTTCCCATCATAGTTTAACATCAAGTATAAACATGCATCAGCCAAATCATCAACATGCATGAATTCTCGGAGCGGTGACCCAGTTCCCCAAATCTCTACAGATGGCTTGTTCTCGACGACAGCAGAATGAAATTTCCTTAATAACGCTGGGAGAACATGCGAATTCTGAAGGTCATAGTTGTCATTTGGCCCGTACAAGTTCGTGGGCATAGCCGAAATGAAGTTATCCTCGTATTGATCGCGATAAGCCTCGCACATTTTGATCCCAGCAATTTTAGCTATCGCATAAGGTTCATTGGTAGGCTCAAGATAACCTTGAAGCAGATATTCTTCTTTCAACGGTTGTGGGGCCAACTTAGGATATATACAACTCGAACCCAAGAACAAGAGCTTCGTGACTTTGAACTCGTGACAAGCGTGAATCACATTTGCCTCGATCATTAAGTTCTCGTAAAGAAAGTCGGCTCGGTAAGTATTGTTTGCGACAATGCCACCAACCTTAGCTGCCGACATGAAAACATATTCGGGCTTCTCATCAGAGAAAAACTGCTGTACTTGCTGTTGATCTCGGAGATCCAACTCCTTAGATGATCTGCTAACAATGTTTGTGTAGCCCTCTTGTTGAAGCCTTCTCACGATGGCCGACCCGACCATTCCGTTATGGCCGGCAACATAAATTTTAGTGTCCTTATTCATGGCTCTGAATCACCTCGTGTCCACCTTCCATTAAATACCGGTCTCTTGTGAATCGATCTAAGTCAGACTTGACCATTTCGGAACACAACTGTTGGACAGTTCTTTTCGGCTCCCATCCTAAATTCTTCTTGGCCTTTGATGCGTCTCCAACCAAAAGTTCAACTTCCGTTGGTCTGAAATAACTCGGATCAACTTCAACGACTACTTCGTTTGTGGCAGAGTCAAAGCCTTTTTCATCGACACCAGTTCCTTCCCATCTGAGTTCTACCCCAATTTCTTTGAAAGACATCTCCACAAACTCGCGAACCGCTGTGGTGGTTCCTGTTGCCAGCACGTAATCTTCCGGCTCGTCTTGTTGCATCATCAGCCACATTCCTTCGACATAGTCTTGAGCATGTCCCCAATCTCGTTTTGCATCAAGATTTCCGAGGAACAACTTTTTCTGAAGTCCCATTTTGTATTTAGCCGCGGCTCTGGTAATCTTCCTCGTCACGAAGGTCTCGCCTCTCAATGGTGATTCATGATTAAAGAGAATTCCGTTACATGTGAATATGTTGTAAGCTTCTCGGTAATTTTTACAAATCCAAAACGCGTAAAGCTTGGCCACACCATACGGACTCCTCGGATAAAATGGAGTCGTTTCAGTCTGTGGAATTTCTTGAACCTTCCCATAAAGCTCGCTCGTCGAAGCTTGGTAAAATTTAGTCTTCTCAACCATTTTGAGAATCCGAATGGCCTCCAAGATTCTGAGCGTTCCGAGGGCATCGCTATTAGCCGTGTATTCAGGTGTCTCAAATGAGACCATAACGTGACTCTGCGCAGCCAAGTTGTAAATCTCATCCGGTTGTGTTTCTTGAATGATGCGAATGAGGTTCGTGCTATCTGTGAGGTCACCATAGTGAAGCTTGAACCTCAAATCCTTTTCGTGAGGATCTTGATAGAGGTGATCGATTCTCTCGGTATTGAAAAGACTGCTTCTTCTCTTGATTCCGTGAACCATGTAGCCTTTCTTGAGCAAGAGCTCTGCGAGGTAGGCTCCATCTTGACCGGTGATTCCGGTGATGAGTGCGACTTTGGCCATAAGCAAATTTAGCTAGATGCTATTGAACGATAAACCAGTTGTTGAGAAGGTTTTCCTTGTTGTAACGCATTTCTTCTCCTGTGGTGTGGTCGATGACCTTCTTCCCAGCGGCTCTGACGATTGCATGTCCGGCACCAGTATCCCATTCCATCGTGGGTCCAAAGCGCGGATAAATGTCTGCAGACCCTTCGGCAACGAGACAAATCTTAAGACTGGAACCCATGGAAGTAAACTCAATTTCTCCTTTGTCCTCTTTCAAGCCGTCTACAAACTCTTGGGTTTCTGGACTAAAGTGGCTCCGGCTTGCAACGACGATGTATGGTTCGGCTGGCTTTGACTTAGGAATGGATTCCTTCTTAGAATAAATATCCTGAACAGGGGTATTGGTTTCAACACCTTCCGCAATCCAAGCTCCTTTTCCAACTTCGCCTACAAATAACTTCTTGAGAACAGGGGCATAAATGACCCCATATATCGGTGCTCCATTTTCAATCAGCGCGATGTTCACGGTGAACTCGCCATTCTTCTTGATGAACTCTTTGGTTCCATCAAGCGGATCTACCAGCCAGAACTTGTTCCATCCAGATCGAACTGAGTAGTCCATTTGCTTGCCTTCCTCGCTGAGTGTTGGAATATCAGTGGTGTCCAGAGCTGCTTGAATGGCCAAATGACTTCGTTTGTCTGCCTCCGTTAGAGGGCTTTTATCATCCTTCTCTTCAACGCTGATTTTTCGTTGATAAACATCTATGATTTCAGCACCAGCCTTGAGTGAGGCTTCGATGATTAGGTTCTCAAATTCCATAGCTTGATTTAGGACGGCAAATGTAGGTTTTGATCAATATCCTGAGACGCCTCCAGTAGAAGTTTGTACCGGATGCCACGTCGATTTTGCTTCTTGAAAATCAAGAATGCGGTATGGGTTGGAATCAACCTCAGAAGTGGACCAATCCGCAAATCGTTTAACGTTTTCAATGACGGCATCGCGCGACTCGTCGCTAAGTCCGATTCGTGCAATCACTAAGGCGTTCACATCCATATGAGAAGCCATGTGTGGAGTCAGTTCGCTCATCACACCTGTGAGAATATTAATCACTCCACCTGGCACATCTGAGTTCTGAACAACTTCAGCGAAACTGATTGCAGACGTTCCCATTGTGTTCGACGCCAACACAACAGTTGTGTTCCCGCCACAAATTATTGGAGCAATTATTTGAACCAAACCCAATAATCCATTTTGTTCCGGAGCGACCGCCGCCACAACTCCCGTCGGTTCATGGACCGTGAAATTGAAATGAGCGCTGGCTGTTGGATTTACAGAACTGAAAAGGGCCGTGTACTTATCGCACCAGCCGGCATAGTAAACAAGCGTGTCGATTGCATCCACCACTTCTTTGTCAGCATCAGATTTAGATGAACCAAGCAGCTGAATCTCTTCTGAGAAAGAAGCCGAGCGAGCTTCAAGCATTTCGGCAAGTCGGTAGAGAATTTGCGATCGGTTAAATGCTGTTTTTCCTGCCCAGCCTGCTTGTGCCTTTCGGGCGACAACAACTGAATTTCTAAAATCCTTTCTCGATGCATGACACATGTTGGCGATCAAGGCGCCTTTGTCGTTCTCGATTGAATACGACCTGCCTGATTCTGTCCTAGGAAACTTTCCTCCTATAAAGAGCTTGTAGGTCTTTTGTATGTTGAGTCTACTCATCTTAAAAGTCTAAGTATGCTGATAATCCATGGATTCCACCTTCTCTTCCAAAGCCACTTTCCTTGTATCCACCGAAAGGACTTGTTGGGTCAAATTTGTTGAAGGTATTTGCCCAGACTACGCCAGCCTTCATGGCCTTGGTCAACTGAAAAATCTTAGAGCCTTTATCCGTCCAAACACCAGCCGATAACCCATATGGCGTGTTATTGGCCTTATCGATCACCTCTTCGATCGTTCGGAAAGTTTGAATGGCTAGTACCGGTCCAAAAATCTCCTCTTGGGCAATCCGGTTGCTCTGTGCAACATTGGTGAAAAGCGTCGGGCGGCACCAATAGCCTATTTCCGGCAATTCACATTCAGGTTGGTATATCTCTGATCCTTCTGCCCTTCCTACTTCTAAATATTCCTCGATCGTCTGGAGTTGTGATTTCGAGTTAATCGCTCCGATGTCCGTGTTCTTATCCAGAGGATCACCAACAACCAGTTGGTCCATTCTCCTCTTTAGTTTCATCAATACTTGATCATAGACCGATTCTTGAACGAACAATCTTGATCCTGCACAGCAAACGTGGCCTTGATTAAAGTAGATTCCGTTGATAATGCCCTCAACCGCAGCCTCAATTGGCGCATCATCAAAAATGATGTTCGCCGCTTTTCCTCCTAGTTCAAGGGTGACCTTCTTGTTGCCTTGTAGCGCAGCCTTGTAAATCATCTTTCCTACATCCGTTGATCCAGTAAAGGCAAGTTTCTTTGGAATCTTATGAGCAGTCATCATTGCCCCGGTTTCACCGGCCCCAGTGATAATATTCACCACACCAGGCGGAAGGCCAGCGTCCTTTATTATCTCGGCTAGTTTCAGAGCTGTAAGGGGTGTTGTCTCGGCTGGCTTCAATACCACGGTATTTCCACATGCCAAGGCTGGGGCAATTTTCCATGCTGCCATCAATAGCGGGAAATTCCAAGGAATAATCTGAGCTGCAACGCCCAGTGGTTTTGGATCCCGCTGAGGGAAAGCGTATTCGAGTTTATCTGCCCATCCGGCGTAGTAAAAGAAGTGAGCAGCCGCCAGAGGAACGTCGATATCTCTAGATTCCCTGATCGGTTTGCCGCCATCCAAAGATTCGACAACTGCCAATTCTCGACTTCTCTCTTGAATCATTCGTGCGATCCGGTAGATGTACTTCCCTCGTTCAGCAGCAGGTAAGGCGCTCCATGGTTTAAATGCGGCATTCGCAGCTTCGAATGCACGATCCACATCTTTTTGTCCAGCAGCAGCTACCTGCGCTAATGACTCTTCCGAGGCTGGGCTGATTGTTTCAAAATAATTACCATCGGAAGGTGCTTGCCACTCGCCGTTTATGAAGAGTTCATATCTCTCTTTAATCTCAGCCGAGGAGGTGCTTTCCGCCGCTGGTGCTAAATTCCACTCGTTTGACATAGTCAGTCTTTTGAAAAATATTGGGCGGCCTGATAGCTACCAGTTTCTTGTTTAATGATTTGCATTAGTACCTCATTTGCAAGCCGACTAGCACCGAATCTGAACCATTCGTTGGTCAACCACTCTTCCCCCAATATTTCTTTCACCATTCTCAAATAGTGCAGAGCCGATTTCGAATCTGAAATTCCCCCTGCCGGTTTCATTCCAACTTGAACACCGGTTCGATCAAAGTGATCTCGAATAGCTTGCAACATCACCAAGGTTACGTGCATGTTAGCCGCCTGAGATATTTTTCCGGTGCTTGTTTTAATGAAATCTGGGTTAGCAAGTAATGCAATGTCGCTTGCCCTGCGTACCTCGTCGAGAGAACCCAATTCACCTGTTTCAAGGATGACCTTCAATCTCACATCATGAGCATGACAGAGTTCATTTATTCCAATGATTTCATCCAAGACATAGTTGTATTCTCCTTCTAGAAACTTACCTCTGGAAATGACCATATCCACTTCATCCGCACCTTCTTCGATGGCATATCGTGTTTCTGCGATCTTCACATCCATGTCAGCTTGACCACTTGGGAAGTAAGTTGCCACTGAAGCCACCTTCACCCCTGAGCCAGCCAATGTTTGCTTCGCAACTTTGATCATGGTTGGATAAACACAGATCGCCGCAACTGTTGGCAGACCGTCATAGCCATCATGAAGATGCATGGCCTTGTAGCTCAACTGACGAACCTTATTCTCCGTATCAGCGCCCTCGAGCGTTGTTAGATCGATCATGCTTAGGACCTTTTCAAGTCCAGAGAGCTTAGCCTCTTTCTTGATGCTACGGGACTTGATTCGAGCGATCCGATCAATCACTCCCATTTGATCCACCGGAGTGACTCTGAGTTGTCCTAATAATTCGTGAGAATTCATGCTTGCCCCAAAGCTATGAAAGTAGCTCATCCAACCTATAATCACACTAGAGATAACTACATTTGCGCGCTATTAATGAAGGACGAGGGTAATAACGTTTTCAGCGTATTTGACGAGCTCATTTCGAAAGAGGAAAAAGAGGCCTTTTTGAATCAAAAAGCTTTTGTTGTTTGGATGACCGGGCTTTCGGGGTCAGGTAAAACAACGTTGGCCAAATTTCTCGAACGGAAGCTGCTCGAAAATGGCTATTTCTCAAAGCTTTTAGATGGTGATAACGTTCGGAGCGGATTGAACAATGGACTTGGCTTTAGTGAAGAGGATCGAATTGAAAACATTCGCCGAATTGCTGAAGTGTCCAAGCTTTTTACTCAAGGCGGTCTTGTTTGCATCAATTGCTTCGTTAGCCCGACTCATTCAATTAGGCAGATGGCAAAAGACATCATCGGGGAGGACTCCTTCTTAGAAGTGTTCATCAACACTCCACTTGAAGAATGTGAAAAGCGCGACGTCAAAGGACTTTATGCCAAGGCTAGAAAAGGAGAAATTAAAGATTTCACCGGCATCTCAGCCCCTTTTGAGGCCCCCGAAAAAGCAGCCATTGAAATTGAGACAAAGGACAAATCAATCGAGGAGTCCGGGAATGAACTTTATGACAAACTGATCGAGTTTATCAAGAAATGAAATACAACCTAACGCACTTAAGAGAGCTAGAATCTGAGGCGATGTACGTCATCAGGGAAGTAGCCGCCCAATTTGAAAATCCAGCGCTTCTCTTTTCAGGAGGTAAGGATTCGATTCTGTGTTTCCATTTGGCAAAAAAGGCATTCTACCCAGCCAAGGTGCCATTTCCATTGGTCCACATCGACACTGGACACAACTTCCCTGAAACCATTGAGTTCAGAGATCGGTTGATCGAAGAAAACGGAGTTGAATTGATCGTGGGATCAGTCCAAGAAAGCATTGATCAGGGTAAAGTGGTCGAAGAAACTGGATTTAATGCTAGTCGAAACGGACTTCAAACTGTAACACTTCTCGAAACTATAGAATCAAACAAGTTTGATGCTTGTATGGGTGGCGCAAGAAGAGATGAAGAAAAAGCTCGCGCAAAAGAGCGCTTCTTTTCTCACCGCGATGAATTCGGTCAATGGGATCCAAAAAATCAGCGTCCGGAGCTCTGGAACATCTTTAATGGGATGAAGAAAATGGGTGAAAACTTCAGAGTATTCCCCATTAGTAACTGGACGGAAATGGATGTCTGGCAGTACATTCTCATGGAAAATATTGAGCTTCCTATGCTCTATTTCTCACATGAACGGGAAGTATTCATGCGCGATGGTGTTATCTATTCTGATGGTGAATTCATGAACAAGAGACCAGAAGAAGGACTCGAAAAACGCATTGTACGATTCCGGACTATTGGTGATATGACATGTACCGGAGCAGTTGCTTCAGATGCTTCAGACCTCGAATCCATTATTGAGGAGGTTGCCGCAACCAGAACGACGGAACGAGGAACAAGAGCTGACGACAAGCGTTCGGAAGCCGCGATGGAAGACAGAAAAAAACAAGGCTATTTCTAAGAATTTACGATGAGCGAAACAACAACAGCAGGATATCTAGACATGGAACTTCTTCGCTTTACAACAGCGGGAAGTGTCGATGATGGAAAGAGCACATTGATAGGGAGATTGCTTTATGATAGCAAGGCCATTTTCCAAGATCAAATGGAAGCGGTAGAGAAAGCAAGTAAGAAAATGGGCGGAGATGGCGAAGTGAATCTTGCGCTATTAACGGATGGTCTAAGGTCAGAGCGTGAGCAAGGAATTACCATCGATGTCGCTTATCGATACTTCGCCACACCAAAAAGGAAGTTTATTATAGCCGATACACCAGGTCACATTCAGTATACCAGAAACATGGTTACTGGTGCCAGTACGGCTAACCTCGCAATCATCCTTGTGGATGCACGACACGGTATGGTTGAGCAAACTTGCCGCCATAGCTTTATCGCCTCTCTTTTGGGCATTAAGCACGTCGTATACTGCATCAACAAGATGGATCTTGTTGACTACTCACAAGAAAAATACGAGCAGATAAAATCCGATTTGGAGGATTTCACGGCCAAGCTTGAAATTAGCGACATCCGCTACATTCCTATCAGTGCTTTGCTTGGAGACAATGTAGTTGATCGTTCCAAAAAAATGGATTGGTTTGAAGGAGCTACGCTTCTGTACACCTTGGAGAGTGTTCATATAGGCAGCGATGAAAATCATGTTGATGTAAGGTTTCCAGTTCAATATGTAGTCAGACCTCAGACTAAGGAGTATCATGACTACCGAGGATATGCTGGTAGAGTCGCAGGAGGCATTTTGAAGAAGGGTGATGAGGTGACTGTTTTTCCATCTGGATTCAATTCCAAGATTGCCAAAATCGACACAATGGATGGAGAGATTGAAGAAGCCTTTCCTCCCATGTCATGCACGATACTCTTGGAAGACGATATTGATGTTAGCCGAGGAGATATGATCTCTCGTGTCAACAATCAGCCAAGAGTGGAGCAGGACCATGATTTGATGGTATGTTGGATGAGTCAGCGACCAATTCAATTGAATGGTAAATATGCAGTTAAGCATACTTCACGTGATGCAAGGTGCATTGTGAAGGAAATTCGTTACAAGGTGGACATCAACACTCTTCATAAAATTGAAGACGACAAGAACATTCAGATGAATGACATCGCTCGGATTGTAATCCGCACAACGGTTCCGTTGTTCACCGATCGATACCTCAGAAACCGCCATACAGGAAGCTTAGTACTTATCGACGAGGCGACCAACGAAACTGTTGGCGCGGGTATGTTGATCTAAATTATTTGACGTTAAAGCTGACCGGTAACACGAATATAACCGGGACTTTTTTCGTTCGCTGCTTCCCTGGCTTCCATTTCGGCATCAATTCAATTACTCGAACTGTTTCAGCAGCCAAAGATTCGCTTGGAGCACGCAACACCTTTATTGTGTTGGGGTTAATTCGGCCGTTTTTACCGACGACGAATTCAACATGAACTCTCCCCCGCGTTCCGCGAGTCCTATCAATTCGAGGGTACTTTAAGTTCTCCCCTAAAAAGCGATACAAAGCCTTCTCTCCGCCAGGAAATTCTGGCTTCTCAGTTGCATCATAGAAGGGAATCGGATCTTCTTCTTCGACAGAATCTTTAGAAAAGAAGAAATCCATGTCCAGATCAAAATCGAAATCTGGATACTCAGTATCAATCAAGTCAGATACGATCTGGGTTGGGTCAAGCATCACAGCCGCAGTCTGAACTTGAGGCTGTATTTGAGCCGTTCTCTTCAATGGCTCCACTTTTGTTTTACGAATGGTGACGGGGACTTCATCGACTTCAGTCAAGTCGATTACTTCGTGATCACCAGAAAATTGATGCGCATCGGGGAGTGGTGTCCCGTACTCCAAGGCACATAGACTAAGCCCGAGTGCGAAACACATACCGGTCAGTCTTTTAATTGGATCTATTGTTCTCATTTTGAGTTGTTATTGGTTTCCAACAGAAAGCCAAAAACTTCTCCAAGAACTGTTAAGAGTCTCGATGGGTTAGGATGAGGTACACCTCGTTGAGAATACGGCAATAAAAAAGCCCCACAATCCGATAACTCTCGGAAGCGGGGCTTCAATAATGTTTTGGTTTCTTATTTCAACGTGAAGCGGAACGGCAATTTATAATAAACTCTTACTGGTTTACCTCTTTGACGACCAGGTTTCCACTTAGGCATTTTCTTAACGACGCGAATTGCCTCATTGTCCAAAGCCGGATGAACACCTCTCAGGATGGTGATCATGTTCGGGTTGATTGAACCATCTTCCATAACAACGAATTGAACGTAGACAATTCCTTGAATTCCAGCATCCTTTGCAATTGCAGGATATTTAGTGTTCTTTCCTAAGTACTTGAATAGCTCGACCTCTCCACCTGGGAACTCTGGGTTCTCCTCAACAATCGTAAAGATCTGAGGCTCTTCTGCTACTTCTTCAGGAATATCAATGAATTCAATTTCATCATCTGTGTCCTCGGTATCCTCAATTTCCAACTCCTCTTCGATTTCTTCATCATCCTCGACGATTTCGATGATCGTAGTTTGTGGTGGCGGTGGTGGTGGCGGTGGTGGCTGCTGTTGGGTGATCGGAATCATTTCCTCCTCATCCAGTTCCAGATTCAATTCGCCCAGTGAACCAACTTCACCTTCGTATTGAACCCACTCGAATGCAACAAGAACAACGCCGAGGGAAATCATCAACCCCATTAGGAAATAGAGTCCCTTTTTTTTCTCAAGACTGACATCTGGATTCTTCTTTAATTGCATGCAATTCTTATTAAGGCGACCAAAATAATGAGTTCAAGTCGGATTGTGTGTGGAACAACGTTAAAATTTAGGGAAAGTTATTGAATGGCTATGTATAAGATTCTGTTCCATAAATCAACAAAAAGCCGCCCCAACCCAATAAAGACCCGAATGAATTTGCTAAAACATCGGAAAGTTCGAAGCTCCGATCAACGAAGACTGCACCTTGAAGCAACTCGATAGCGATTCCGTATAAAAGAGTAATGACGAAGACCTTCATAAGCGTACTGGTCCGAAGAAAAGGGTATGTCCCTTGTTTAATGAATCCAGTTCCAAGTAACAGAAACAGAACAAAAAACAAGAAGGTGTGGATGACAATATCGGCTCCATTAATCTCAGCGGACTGAAATTGGCTTCCTGGCAATCCACAAAGCACCAAAATGACAAGCGCCCATGACAGACCCAAGTAATTGTATTTGAAAAACACGTTTTGAAATTATGCCCCGACTTCGGACTTATAATCGTCCGCAGAAAGAAGAGCGTCTAATTCAGAGGAATCAGAATATTTAATCTTAATCATCCAGCCTTCTCCATATGGGTCCTTGTTGACCGTATCCGGAGCATCTGCCAATGACTCATTGACTGCGACAACTTCACCGGAAATAGGCATAAACAAATCCGAAACTGTCTTCACTGCTTCTACTGTACCAAAAACCTCTTCTCGATCGAGAGATTCTCCTTCAGTCTCAATCTCAACGTACACTACATCGCCCAATTCTCCTTGAGCATAGTCCGTAATACCTACTGTAGCAGTGTCACCTTCAACACGAATCCATTCGTGATCGCTGGTGTACTTCAAATCTTCTGGGATGTTCATCTGTAAGAAAAGTTTGGACAAATATAAATTTTGCCAGCAGGCTGTGGTACTTGCAAAAAATTATCCTGAAAGTGTGAATCTCAGACTGAAACCTGCATTGATGTTTGAGGTTGGGAAGGAATTGGAAATGGCAGGTCTGTTAGCCACCCAGTCATAAAATAACCGAAGCGTAAGAGCCTTGGTAAGCACGTAGTCTCCAGTCACCTTCAATGAATATACGCGCTGTCCCGCCGTTGTCTGGGTTTCATTCTCAACAATTTTTCGAATGATGGTTTTCGAGTCTCGAATGCTAAAATCAGCCCTCAATGTCAAGTCACTTTTAATGGCAGAGCCTCTAACCTCGAAGGGCATCTTCAAATCCTTTATGGTGTATCCTGTTCCAATGATATATTCCAAATTTCCAATTTCGGTGATTTGTCCATTGCTCGTGCTCAGGGTGACATTTCTATCCTTTCTTAATTCAACCCTTGTCAGAAGGCTGTTCTTCCAAGTCATATCAAGATTGACAAGCGGAGAAAACTGTTCAGTGATGGTCACTTGAGAAATGATGTATTCTGGCTGAATTCGATCGGTCAACTGAAAAGTGGTGTCCTGAGATGCGCTTTTAATAAATCCACCGACTGTATACGTTGAGCGATACGAGTGATTCATAGTCACGCTCCTAAAGTATTTCTGAGCAATTTTAAGCTTGCTCAATCCGGTGTAGTTTATTCTCCAATTGGGCAGTACTACCGCTTTCAACGGATTCAATCCAACATCCCGATTTCCTCGTCCAGTATATGCCGCAATAAAGGAAGGAATGAGAACGTCTTGATGCATTGAATCATAGCCATTGATGTAGCCGTTGTGATCCAATTCGGTCACAGATGTTTTCGCGTCTGCCCCAAGTCTTTCAGAAACCACGCGCCGATTGTTCAAGAACCGATTGTAAATCCGACGATTGGCAGAATCAATCTGCTCGAAAGCGGTTGATATACTCAAGATTGAAGCACTGTAGTTTCCTTGTTCGAGCAGCGTATTATTATCTAAAAACATTTGAGCAGAATCACTCCAATTCCAATACCTTGTTGTGTTCGAGGATATCGCCTCATTCGCTGTAAGGTCAATTCTCATGTCCTTTATCGGCTGCACGCTGGACCTAAAACTCAAGTTCTGCGTAAATGTCTCTAAGTATGGATTGAAAATATTCTCATTTTGGATTAGCCAGTTTCGCTCATTTCCAGCATAATTAGCGAAGTGAGTTCCCGTATCACCAAACTGTGATTGCTGACCAAAAACAAACCCAGCACTTGGTGCCATTCCTGCTCTAGGATCCATGCCCAGATAAGTTGCTTCGTGCTTAAAGCCTGGTAGCGTAATTCCTCGATTTCGTGAATAAGTTCCACTCACATTTCGAACGGCCATCAACACTTTCAAGCTCTTGTTCAAGGCCTTCTTGGCCGGACCATCCTTGTCCTTGCCCTTCTTTTTGTCGTCAGGTGACTGTTCGGCCTGATTCTCTTCACCTTCCTTCTTGGCTTTGAGTTGCGAACTCTTCTTTCTGGATTTAGAGCGCGATTTTCCACGGTTAACATCACGCAAGTAAGGCACCTTATTGTAGAGCGAAAGCAGATTTAGCGTGGCATTCAACTGAATTTGCTGGCCATTAGATACCGTGTGTCCCAGCGTGTCTCCTCTGTGGCCGACCCCATTGGCAACATTCTCCTTTCGCGTGGTTGGATCAAGCAAGGGACCTCTAGTCCATTCGTAGTTTCCTGAGTAGCGAACCGTTGAGTTAATCCAATCGGTCAGTGGCAGTTTATTCAAAGGCAGCGCATAGGAAACACTCGTGTTCTGATTGTAATTTGTACTAAGACCAAGATCTCTCAAACTCTTCAAAAGAGAATCTCGGTGATTCTCATATGAGGTTACATTCTCATTTAATTCTGGATCGAATACAGTTCCGCCTGCGTTGTCTTTTCGGTTGATTCTTTCTCCTTCAAACTCCCTGATCAGCGCACGGTTGTTTGCATTGAAATCAATTTTCAACGCCTTCGTTAAGTCGTAGGCCAGAGTGTAATTTCTGTCCCAGCTAAAGGTCTTATCCACGAAAGGTGGCAATACAACCGTAGCTTCAGGATTCAGATTTCTAATTTTTCGCTCCGCGTACCTCCTGTTGAAGTCATTTCGAATGGCAACTGACTTTGGAGCTAAGGAGAAATTGATGTCTCTGATCAATCTTAGCCACTTTGACTTACGCACGAACTTTACCTTTTTAAAAGGCTCCACAATGGTTGGGGTTCCTGAAAAGTTATAGGCTAGTCCACCGCGGTAATTACGAGTGAAATTGTGTTCAGTATTAAAGTCTCGGTAATTTATCTCGGTATATGCATACGTCGCTGATAAGTTAGATACATCATAGAATTGAGCCTTCCCCCCCTTCGTTTTTTCCTTTCTTACATTGGTGAAGTTCAAACTCTTCCGCTCAGTGACTGTCTGGCTTAAATGTCTCAAACTGTCTCTTTCTGAAGGGGAATCTCGGTCATCTAAATAAATATCCATCGGCGTATCTGGCTCTGCAGGCGCAAATTGCGGATTGCTCACGGCCTGTGAATATCCAACATACATTGGTAGTTTGATTCCAGTTGCTTCAGGGATGAACTTGTCCAATTGAACTTGGGCCGAAGCATCAAAATTGCTAAGTGTTTCTCTTTGACGCTCGCTCACTTTCGACTCCAAACTTCCCCATCCCGGAGTGGTGATACGACCGGAGACAGAGACGTTAGCAAAGTCGGCGAGTGTGGCAGACATTCGAGCCATAGCAGCTTCACCTCCACTCTGATCAAAATGTGTCAGCCTGAGCTCGTTTGCCCAAACTTCCAAGCACTTAGGCATTCCGTCATCGTTAGGATTGTTCCGTTTAGCTGGGTTCCTAACACCAATCATCACGACGCGCACGTCTGCTAGGTTAGGGTTACCCACAACGTAAATTTTTCTTCCTGCGCTCGATACAACCTCAAATCGTTGATTGAGTTGGATGTTCCCTTCATTGCCGAGTTTGTCATTCCGAGCTCGTTTTGCTTTGAAGAGTTCTTCAAAGTCGATAACGACGTTGTTTTCAAGCGGCCACACCACTTCCTGATCTGAAACATAATCGTTCCTGTAAAAGCCTTCAGGTGTGATCGTCACCGGCGTCTCATACTCGTAATAATTATTGGTGAAGTCCGTACCAACTCGAATGAATACCCGAATATCATCGCCGTCAACCGGTTGAATTTCATCCGTGGACTCAGCGTGTAAGAACATTTGCATCTTCTTGAACGAACGCATATCGAGCTGAACATTTCTGAATGCTGCTTGAGCCTTTCCGTCTTCTAATCCACAGACTTGCAGTGCAAGACTCTGCTCGTTTTGGCGAGCTAAGTTGGGCGAACCTGCCTGTATTTCACGTTGAAGCTGAGGGGGTAAAACATAGTTCACAGGCTGCTTTGATGAATTCTCCTCGATGTTCACCGCACCAATGTTGAACAGGACATTCGGGTCATCAGCAATGGCTTCTCCCTCTTGGTCGAGATCGCCTAGATATCTTCTCCATTCGCCTCGAACCAACTCCAATCTGGCAAAGCGAAGAAAGACAGGATTCTCAAACCCCTTCATGAACATCCTCATAAATCGGATGCTCCTAAAGTCCTGGACATTTCCAACTTTCTTTTGGAATTCCCGAATTGGAATTTTGAACTGAATCCATCGAACCGTCTTGTTTGGATTTCCTTGGGGGGAACCTTCGAGAATCGCGTTGATATAATTCCTTCCTTCTCTTTCAAGAGCGTCCTCCGAAATGTCAATTTTATACTGATAGTAACTCTCTACGTTATCCAGTGTGTTGTCCCTATTGATGTCCTCCGCATCCGGAATTGTAGACGCTGATGTAGGATATCCTTGCGCATTGAGGGCTTGGCTTTGCTCTGAGGTTGGACTATTTCCTTCTAGGCCATTGTACTTCTTATAGCGATAGAGAATATCTCGTTCCTCTGAATCATAAGTATCATCACGATAGAATTTGTAATTGTCATGTGAAGGGTCATCCAAGATTTCGTTCAGGTTTGGCTGCGCCTCGGGAAATCCTGTCAGTTTCGCTTGCAATGGATCGAGGTAAACCTCTTTGAAGAAGAGCTTTTCTTCTTCATCCCTCAAGCCTTCAAGCCCAACATCTTGATACTCTCTAGTGGCAGGGTTGTTCTCAAATGCATTGACGATTTGCTGGCCTTTCGGATTTCTACCCCAGATCGAAAAATCAGAAGAATCAAGATTATTTGGATCGATGAGTGATCCTTTTTCCGTTGTTGGAAATCCATTCTCGAAACCTTTAACCTCATCTTTCAATACATCCTCAGAAATACTACCTAAGTTAAAATATAACGCTCCATCGGTCTCATAGCCTTCCGCCCCGGGCATACCTTCTATGTTCGCTTCTGCATAAGGATCCATCATCCAAAACTGGATGAATTCAATATTCGCTGCATCGAAATCCGTTTGATCAATCCGTCTTTGAATACCCGCCCATCGAGTTTCTGGATCTTCCAATTGACCTAAGTCAGATATACCCGAAGTTGCCCCCGGAACCGGCTCGACATCGTAGTTATACGGTCCGGGCTCTTCAGGATAAAACGAGAGATCAAACATCGTCGTCATGAAGTTTTGAAGCGATGTATTATTTGAGAATTCCTTGTTTGGGAACACCTCCTGTTCGAAGACTTGACGCATTAAATGATTGTCTTGAATCTCCTCGTTTCCGGCAATATGATCAGGGGTTGTATTATCATCCCTAAAGAACAAAGGATCGATCATGTACCACGACATTCGCGCTCGATTCTTGTTGAAAGTGAGGTCATTCCTAAACTCAGAATTATATCCTTCGGGGAATAAATCAGGCTGCCCTTGCGGCGTACTCGCAATCGACCACATGGTAAAAGTCCTCAGATCAATCGTGCTTTGACTTCCTTCAAAATCGTCGATGTAAGAATTACCCTCATTGCCAATAGCCCGGGCATGTCCTGGAAACAATTTCGCTGCTTCTGCTTGAAACGTTAGGCGTGAAGTTTCCTTGGTATCGATGAGAGGAATCTTGTCGACCAAGGACGTAAGGAACTGTGATTCGGTGCTCCAATTCCCATCTATGCCCACCACAGTGTTATTGATAGGCTCGTCTCCAAAATTTACTTTCTGGGTAAGCGGACGTTCGCTCAAATTCATGATTGTTCCTCCAAAATTGAGGTTGTCATCCACTTTGTAGTCGAATCGCGAAGCGAAGAGCGCTTTGCGATTGATTCCAAAAGCTGAATTACTTTCAAGAGAAACCGAGATTGGAACTCCTGACTCAAGAATTCCTTGATTAATAATCTTGACTCTTCCCAATGTGTAATCAACCGTGTAATCCTGATTCTCGGTCAATTGTCTACCCGCCGCTGTCACTTTAACCGAACCTTCTGGTACATTGAAGGCGTTGAGTGAGATTTCTGAGCTATTCGCACTCTCGTACTTACCCTTGATCGAGAAGCGATTTAAAGCCGGGAAATTGTATTGCGCATTCGCCTGAGTATTGGTGTAGAGCGAATCGAAAGTGAATTGAGAGGCAATGGTTGGATCCCCTGTTTTCTCATCTATCTGCTCTCTCAGATATGAACCGAACGGTTCTAGCACTGGGAAGAATATACGTCCATTAGTCGGATTTACCGTGATCTGTGGAGACGCGAGAAAGTCAAACATTCCATCAGGAACCTGGGCTTGGTTGTTATTGATTCTATCCAAGGCCAATACCTGAAGTAGGGGTTTGTCATTCAATCCTTTAGCATCAATGGGTAAATAATTAATATCAATTCCCTTGTTGCGATCCAAGTACCATATTCCTAATTCAAATCCTGAATTGCTGAGCTGGTATGCCCCGATCGCATAAACGTTCTTCATCATCAAATCCCACATCGGGAACCGTGTGTTTAACTCGGTACTCTTCAGCATTTTTAAGAGAAGGGCATCGTCTCCTGTGTTCTCGTTTGAAAACTCTCCCACTTTGTAAGTTTTGCCGTTGTAGGTGTATTCAAAGGCGATTGCCAAGACCTGATTTGGCTGGAGTTCTTGAACCAAAGAGACATATCCCAGTTGGTTGTTGATGATAAAATCTCTCCCCTCTCTCAGCTTTCTCGCCAACTCAACTTTTTGATAATCAAAGCGGCTCTCGAGGTCATACTTCACTTCAAGAGTTTGAGAGGCTTGTTGGAAGCCTCGGACACTTGGATCACGAAACAACTCTTCGTAAACATTGTTCGATCCGTTGTGCGCTGGACGATTCGCTGCGCCACTCTGAACACCTGTGAAATCGGAATTATATACTCTCTGTGCTTCTCCTAAATCCTGAAGAGCAATGATGTTTCTGTTTTGATCCGTACTGAAGTTTGTATTCGTAATCCACAATTCGACCCTTGTGATATTGACACTGGAATTGATGATAGGAGGAGACGATAATGCCTTTTCATAAATGTTCCGGAAGAAATGAGATAGGAAATAGTGCTTGTAAACTTCGTATTCATCTGCACCCATCTCAAACTCTACTTGCTGCGCACCGCCCTCGGTGTTAACTTCTCGCCGCTCACTCTTTTGCTGTGAGTACACAGTAGTGATGTCAAGTTTTCCGAATTTCAATTTGGTCTTTACTCCAAACAAGGCTTGGCTTCCAGTAATCAGGCTAGACTGAAGCGGAAGAGAAACGTTTCCGAGTTCAACCTTCTGGATGATTTCGTCTTCATATCCTGTGTACTCCAATTTCATTTGATTCTCAAAATCAAACGTCGCTTGGGTATTATAGTTCGTCTGAATCTTCAACTTGTCGCCAATGTTTCCGATGACATTCAGTTGGATGTTTTCTCTAAAATCAAAAACGGTGATTCTTCTCTGGTTAACCGGAATCGCTGGGTTTTCCGTTTTAGAACTGTTGACGCCGAAAATCAATTCGGCAGATCCATTCGGACGAATTTCAATGGTGTTCCCCCCAAATATTCGGTCAAAGCCTTCACCTTCCACATTGATGGAAGGTCGAAAGGATCCACCTGTTTCATCGCCATCCTCATCTTCACTCTCTTCCGCTTCCTCTCTGATTTGTTTCCAATAATCATTGAGGGACTTTTCAGCCTCATAATCTTGGTACTCATCAAAATCCAGGTAGGACGGTGGCCGATAGTTGAGTTCTCCAAGATTTCTCTTGTATTCATACTCCCCAGTTTCTGGATTGTATTCAAACTGAGGCTCCGTTCCAGTTGGTTCTGGCCCGTATAGACTGCGGCTTTCAAAGTCTAACGCATCATAGGATTGTTGAATCGGGAATCGAAGATCGGATTGAGTGGAATCGTCTTGTCCTAAAAGCAGCGAAGGCATCATTACTGATGCCCAAAAAATGAGGATTGCGCTATTTGAATAAAGGGGCTTCAAGCGTATCGGAACATTATAATTTTTTCAGGGCCGTTTTCACAAGATCTTCGACCGATTCTGGTGGAGATTCTGATTTCAATAGTTGATTAATAACCTTAGCAGAGCCGCCACGATCAAATCCAAGAGCTGTGAGTGCAGATAACGCCTCCTGTCTTAAACTATTGCCTCCTCCAGAAGCTATTTCAGGGTCCGATTCGTCGCGCACAATTTTATCCGCTAATTCGGCGATTACTTTCTGCGCTAGCTTCGGTCCAATGCCTTTCACTGAGGTGAGAGTTTTGATGTCTCCTTCAAATACAATTGATTGAAATTCATCTGGTTTAAATGATGATAAGATCATATGTGCAATTCCAGAACTAACACCTGAAATAGTCACTAACTGACGAAACAACTGCCGCTCATGGTTGGTACTAAATCCAAATAATTGATGCTTGCTTTCTCCAGATCTAACATCGACACTCACGCTGTACTGGATTAAGAGCGTTCCTTCTTCCAGTCCGTTGACATCGCTGTAGGTATTTAAGCTCACTTGAACCATGTAACCAAGACCATTCACATCGACCACCACAAACGCGGGATTCTTTTCGGCAAACTTTCCTGTCAAATACTCGATCATGATCTTGGATTATCTGGTTTGAGCATCGGCAACAGCAATGGTCACCATATTCACAATTTCTCGGACAGAGCTGCCTAATTGGAGAATATGCACAGGCTTGTTCATTCCAAGAAGAATTGGTCCAATCGTTTCACCGACATCCATTTCTTGGATCATTTTGTACGCGATGTTCCCAGCACTAAGGTTTGGAAAAATCAGCACGTTGGCTTCCTTTCCAGAGAGCTTTGAAAAAGGAAACATCTCTTTCATCCTGGTCTTATTCATGGCAAAGTTTGCTTGAACCTCACCATCAACCACTAATTCGGGATGATCCCGATGAAGAATCGAAACCGCATCTCTCACTTTAATGGCCTCGGCGCTGTCACTGCTTCCGAAATTTGAATAGCTCAACATGGCTATCCTAGGCTTAAGTCGAAAACGTTCGACCGCCTTTGCGACTAATACAGTGATTTCTGCGAGGCCTTCTGCCGTTGGGCTGTAATTGACCGTTGCATCGGCAAGAAAGAGAGGCCCGTTCTTGGTGATGATGACGTACATCCCCGCAATCTTATTTACTTCAGGATCGGTCCCAATGACTTGTAGCGCAGGTTTCACAGTGTCTGGATAATTTCGCGTCAATCCTGAAATCATGACATCCGCTTCACCACTTTCCACCATGGCAGCCCCGAAATAGTTTCGTTCCCGCATAATTTTCTTGGCCTCGTAGAACGTGTAGCCCCTTCGCTTACGTTTTTCAAATAGAACCTTGGCAAACTCTTTTCTGCGTTCTTCTTCCGATCTACTACGAGGGTCAATTATTTCGACATTTTCAAAGTCAAGACCATACTCTTCAATGAGGTTCTTGATTCGATCCTTCTTTCCGAGCAATATCGGAATTGCGACACCGTCGTCCCGCGCGGTCTGCGCCGCTTTAAGGATTTTGTAGTGATCGGCTTCCGCAAAGACCACACGCTTCGGATGGCGTCTAGCTCTTTCAGTTATACTTTGAAGTAGCTTGTTATCCAACCCCAACCGTTTATCGAGTTCTTCGGAATATGCATCCCAATCCGTGATTGGTTCACGCGCTACGCCGCTTTCAATTGCAGCTTTCGCTACAGCTGGAGCAACATGTGTAATTAACCGATAGTCGAGAGGTTTAGGGATAATGTAGTCTCGTCCAAAAGCAATATTCGTCTCCCCGTAAGCAATCGTTACCTCGATCGGCACATTTTCTTTTGCCAAATTAGACAAGGCGTGAACAGCGGCTAATTTCATCTCCTCATTTATTCCAGTAGCTCTCACATCGAGTGCTCCCCGAAAGATGTATGGAAACCCCAGAACGTTGTTGACCTGATTAGGAAAGTCACTCCTTCCAGTGGCCATGATCACATCGTCTCGAGCAGCCATGGCATCATGATAAGATATCTCGGGATCAGGATTGGCACATGCAAAGACAATTGGGTTGACGGCCATACTCTTGACCATTTCCTGAGAAACGACTCCCCCAGAAGAAAGTCCGAGAAAAACATCCGCACCAACCATGGCTTCTGCCAATGTGTTGTGAGGTGTGTCTGCGCTGAATCGCTTTTTTAATTCGTCAAGGTCCTTTCGGCGATCATTGATAACCCCTTTCGAATCAACCATGATCACGTTCTCAGATTTAACGCCCAAGGTTTTGTACAAGCTGATGCACGATATAGCCGCAGCCCCAGCACCGCTAACTACCACCTTGACGCCCTCAATTTTCTTTTCAGCTATTTCAAGAGCATTGGTCAATGCCGCACAAGAAATGATCGCAGTTCCGTGCTGATCATCATGCATGATCGGGATATTGAGCTCCTCTTTGAGTCTCTCCTCAATTTCAAAAGCTTCTGGTGACTTGATATCTTCCAAGTTGATCCCACCAAATGTTGGTGATATCGCCTTGACCGTTTCTATGAACTTGTCAACGTTTGTTTCATTTATTTCAATGTCAAAAACGTCGATATCAGCAAATATTTTAAAGAGAAGACCCTTTCCTTCCATCACTGGTTTGGACGCCTCGGGGCCGATGTTACCAAGGCCAAGTACAGCGGTTCCATTGGAAATCACAGCTACCAAATTCCCTTTGGTTGTGTATTTATAAGCTTCGTTTGGGTCTTCAGCTATCCGTAAGCAAGGTTCAGCGACTCCAGGGGAGTATGCTAGACTCAGGTCACGCTGTGAAGAATAGGGCTTCGAGGGGATTACTTCAATCTTTCCGGGACGGAATGAGGAATGGTAATCCAGTGCCTCTTGTTTTTTAATCTTTACCATGCTCCTTTGAAAGGGCGATAAAAGTAGAAATATTGAAGTTGCCCTAGCCCAGACTGTCGGCTTTTATAGCTTTGGTAATCACGACAGCGGTGTGAAGAAAATTGTAGTTTTTTCGGGAGCGGGAATGAGCGCGGAGAGCGGGTTGCGAACATTTAGGGACTCAGACGGCCTGTGGGAAGAGTATGACATTCATGAAGTTGCCACGCCAGAAGCCTGGCAAAGCAACCCAAAAATGGTGCTTGAATTCTATAATATGCGGCGCCGTCAGGTTATTGAAGCGCAACCCAATGAAGCTCATGTTGCACTCAAAGAATTGGAATCTCACTTCGAACTTCACATCATTACTCAGAATATTGATGACCTGCATGAACGGGCTGGAAGTAAGAGCGTACTTCACCTGCATGGAGATGTGAGACTTGCCAGGAGTTCTGTGGATGAGGCACTACTTTATCCTGTTGAAGGTGACTTAAATATTGGTAACCAATGCGAAATGGGTTCTCAACTCAGACCGCACGTAGTTTGGTTCGGAGAAGGCGTGCCTGTTTTCCCCGACGCGGTTAACATTATGGAAAATGCCGACATCGTACTCACCATTGGAACGAGTCTGAATGTTTATCCTGCTGCGAGCTTAGTCACTTATGCCCCCCCTCAAGCGGAACATATTGTAGTTGATCCGGCAGAAATCAGAAATCCAGGCATCGAAAATCTCCGGACTATTCAGAAACCTGCTACGGAAGGAGTGCCTTTGGTCGTTAATGAACTCATTGCGTCCATAAAGAATTAATGGCTTTTAAATGATTCAACTCGTTTAAGCCCTTAACAACAGTCATCTATCGAAGTTTGAAATAAGATAGGAATCCCATTAAATCGATGTTATTCAGAGCTCATGAAGTATGGCACAACAATAGCTAACTGGTACATTTGCAAACCTCAAATAACGAGACATGAGAATCATCACACTACTAGTAATTATAGCTCTTACAACTTCTGGAACCATCAACGCACAAGATGGAGGACGCAAAATTCCAGCTGTGGATATTAAGAATCTTGATCAGAGCGCATTCAGCACAGGCGAGATCGAAAATGATGGCAAGCCCATCATCATTAGCTTTTGGGCAACGTGGTGTTCACCTTGCAAAAGAGAACTCAACACCATTGCCGACGAATGGGAAGACTGGGTTGATGAGACAGGAGTCAAATTGGTCGCAATTTCCATCGACGACGCTCGAAACATGCACAAAGTGAAACCGTACATCGATGGTCAATCCTGGGAATACGAAGTATACCTTGATCCAAACGGAGATTTCAAAAGAGCTATGAACGTGAATAATGTTCCCCACACATTTCTCATCGATGGTGATCGCAACATCGTTTGGCAGCACAATTCATATGCTCCAGGTGATGAAGAAGAGCTCTATGAGTTAGTGGAGAAATTATCGGGCGGAGAAAGCATCAACTAACTGACAATACATGACCTACTTCCTAAAATCTACTTTCTCTCTCTTATTAATCGCACTTGTCACCCAAGCTTTTGGACAAGACGAAGAAGGTAGTACGGGTATTCTAGATGGTGCTCAAATTCACGGCAATTTTGACCTCTATGCCCAGCAATACAATGAAGACAGCATAATTGGCGCAGCAGCCATCCCTGAGAAAAGCGGGATCAATGCCTTCACGAACCTGATTGTAACCAAAGGAAGATTCAGTGCAGGAGTCCGGCTCGAAAGCTACCTACCGCCTGTGCAAGGATTTGATGTCAGGTTCGGAAACCAGCCAATCGGTATTCCATTTCGATACGCCAACTTCAAGGAAGAAAAACTAGAGGTTACCGTGGGTAATTTCTATGAGCAATTTGGAAACGGATTAATTCTCAGGTCATACGAAGAGCGCGCGCTTGGAATTGACAATGCATTCGACGGATTAAGAGTCAAATATCGCCCTTATCAAGGAGTATACTTGAAGGCCTTGGTTGGTAATCAGCGGTTTTACTGGCAAAAGAGCGCAGGTATTGTTCGCGCATTTGATGGGGAAATCCAGTTCAACGAATTGATTAAGAAGTATGAGTCAAGCAAGCTTAGACTTAGTTTAGGGGGAAGCTTCGTGAGTAAATTTCAAGCGGCTCCGACGAATACATCGATGGACATTCCAGAAAACGTGGCCGGAGGAGCAGGACGCCTCGTTTTGAATTATGGGAATTTTGGAATGCAGGCCGAATATGCGTACAAGGTCAACGATCCGAATAAGAACAATAATTACATCTATCGGAATGGTCAGGGATTGTTTTTTACAGCCACCTATTCTCAAAAAGGTTTCGGGGTCAATCTAAGTGCAAAGACTATTGATAATATGGAATACAGAAGCGATAGGGAAGCTGGCTTCAACGATGTATTTATCAATTACCTTCCTGCTCTCAGCCGTCAACACACCTACAATCTTGCCGCCACATTATATCCTTATGCGACTCAACCGAATGGCGAGTTTGGGTTACAAGGAGATATTATTTACAAGATAAAAAAGGGTTCGAAGCTTGGGGGTAAATATGGTACGACCATACAAGTTAATGTGAGCGCAATTAACTCATTGAAGCGGGATTACATTGTCCATTCACATGCAGACTCAGCAAGAGCAATTCTTGATCAGCAAGTTTACATCCCTACTGACAGCAACAGAATTGGTTACAATACGAACTTGTTTAATGTCGGTGACGAAGTCTACTACCGAGATTACAATATTGAGATCGATCGAAAATTCAACAAGAAGTTCAAGCTAAAAGCTACGTACGTGTTTTTAGAATACAACATCGAATTGATCCAGTTCAAAGTTTCTCCCAACGTGAAAGCACATATCGCTGTGTTGGAAGGCTTGAACAAATTCAGTCGAAAGCACAGTTTGAGATGGGAAGTACAACATATGTCAACAGAAGAAGATCAGGGTGACTGGGTCTTTGGCCTTTTAGAGTACAGCTACTCGCCTCATTGGATTGTAAGCGTGCTCAATCAGTACAACTACGGTAATAAAGTCAAAGCACTTCAAGTTAACTATCCTACCGCGCAAGTCGTCTATGTCAATAAGGCTAATCGCATAAGTGTTGGATACGGGCGTCAAAGAGCAGGAATTTTCTGTGTTGGTGGTGTCTGTCGAAACGTACCAGCAGCGAATGGTTTAACTGTAGCAATCACGAGTAGCTTCTAAGCAAGAATATATGAGAGCCTTGAAACTGACATACCCAATCATCTTTCTCATTGTGTTTACAATGTGCGAGAAAGTCGAAATTCCAATACCGGAACCTGAAGTCATTGTCACCAACGATTCTATTGAGTTTCCTACAGTCGACACGTCAGCAATGAATGCGTCATTCAAGAAGACGCTGGTTGAAGAGTTCACTGGCCACAAGTGCATCACATGTCCGTTTAACACGAAGAGGCTATTGACTCAGCTTGACAACAACCCCATACGAATGATAGTTGTGGCTCATCATGCAGGAGGGTTTGCCCAAGTTGATCCACCGAAGTACCCAACCGATTTCAATACTGAATATGGCACAGAATTTTTCACTTACCACAATATGTCGACTCAGCCAATTCCAAGTGCTGTCATAAATAGAAGGGCGTTTTCCAATTTCGGAGACTTGACGGTATTCAACAATGCCACTACATTCTGGGAAGATCCAATTGACTTCGAAAACACAAATAGTCAAACAGATTTTGCGATTGGTCTAGCGGCAGATTACAACGACAGTGTCAATCTTTTCTACATTCAGACGAGCATTGAAGCGCTATCCAATATAAATGGGAATTTTTCATTGGTAACTTTCTGCGTTGAAGACAGTGTTGTTGCTCCGCAGCTAGATGGAACAGCGGATGAAAATGAATATCCTGGAAAAATCGTTACGGACTATGTGCATCGCCATGTGATGCGAAAGTCACTATCGACCTCAACTTCACTTGTAGGAGACAATGTAATCTCTGGTGGAATATCTCAAGGTGAGTGGATTGATTTCAAGTTGAATGCCCAACTTCCAGAAAACATTGTCGATCTCGATCACATGATTATTGTTTCGATGCTCATCGATGAGGACACTGAAGAGATCGTTCAATCAGAAGAAGTTCATGTTCACGTCGGGCATTAAATGGAAGACAGTCGGTCTTTTTATTGCAGTTTCATTTGCCTTCATTGGGCATTCCCAAGAAACTGAAAAAGGAGTCTTTTCAGGTATTGCACATGCTGGAATAAGCACATCTCAAATATTCGGAGACGGATATGGAGGCTACAACAAGCTTGGTTTTCGGGGCGGTGTTGGAATCTTTACTCCCATCAAGGAAAACCTTTCATTCCAATTCGAATTGAATTTTGCGAACCGTGGTAGTCGCAAACCAGCACGTCCGGATAAGGGTCAAATCTACCAGAGGAAAATTAGCGGGGACTATATCGATGTTCCTCTTTTATTGAAAACACACATTAGAAACTTTGAAATTGAGTTTGGCTTAAACAACGCCATACTGGTTCGTTCGAGTGACGTCCAGCGTCCTTTCGAACGCACTTCACCGTTTCCCTTTAACCGCTATGAGCTTGGAGGAAATGTTGGCCTCTATGTGCCTCTTGGAACAACCTGGAAATTTAACGTCCGATTCCATCAGGCGTTTAGCCCAACGGGAGGCAGACTAGGCTTCGTCAATAACTACAACATTTATGGAGGCGCATTCGCCCACTCGATCTACTTCTCTCTGGTCAGAGTGTTCACACCTAAAAATTCAGGAACTTAATATTTCGTTCAAGCCCGCCATACTTGGTTCGTTTGACAGCAGACTTACCAAAAAGCTCGCTGAACTTTTCCTGGCTTAGCTGATTCCAATCATCCCGATCCATCTTCAACAATTCGTCTTTCGGATCAAACTTTGATTCGCTGTGTTGTTCGCTAAACCTATTCCAAGGACACACATCTTGGCAGATATCGCAGCCAAACATCCAATCATTGAATTTGCCTTGAAACTCAGATGGAAGCTGTTGATCCTTCAATTCAATTGTGAAATACGAAATGCACTTGGAGGCATCTAACAAATAGGGTTCTACGATCGCATCAGTAGGACAAGCGTCAATGCATGCGGTGCAATCCCCACAATGATCTGTGACCGGATCATCAGCGGACAACTTCATATCAACGATGAGGACGGCAAGAAAGAAGAATGAGCCTTTCTGTTTACTCAACACGTTGGTATGTTTACCCATCCATCCTATTCCAGATCGTCGAGCCCATGCTTTTTCCAAGACTGGTGCGGAATCAACAAATCCTCGACCATGGCACTCGCCAATTTGATCATTGAGCAGTTCTAGAAATGCATTCAGTTGTGACCGAATCACATTGTGGTAGTCTTCTCCATAAGCATACTTCGCAATTTTTGGAGCTGTTTGGTCCTGCTCCTCACTTGTGAAATAGTTCTTGGTTAAAACAATGACGCTTTTGGCACCTGGGACGAGTTTTGTTGGATCAGTCCGGAGATCAAAGTGATTCTCCATGTAGGCCATTTTGCCATGGTATTCTTTCTTAAGCCAAGTCTCTAGAAATTTCGCCTCAGTATCAAGCTTGGTTGCCTCAGCAATTCTACAATCATCGAATCCCAAGGATGTTGCCATCTGCTTGACATGTTGCGTTCGAGAGATGAGCTTGAGGTCCATCGCAAGATTATTCAAACATGGATCCCTGCTGACCTTGTGGAGCCTTTCTTCCCAAGTGCTCAAATGCCTCAGGGGTTGCAATCCGCCCGCGGGGAGTGCGATGAAGGAATCCTTCCTGGATCAAAAATGGTTCGTAGACTTCTTCTATCGTCCCTGCTTCTTCACTCACCGCGGTAGCAATAGTGGTCAGTCCAACTGGTCCTCCTTGAAATTTATCGATGATGACGGACAGAATCTTGTTGTCCATCTCGTCAAGACCATGAGCGTCTACATTCAACGCCTCCAACCCATAAGTTGCGATGTCGAGATTGATCTTCCCATCGCCCTTTATCTGAGCAAAATCTCGAATCCGACGAAGAAGAGCATTAGCAATTCTCGGTGTTCCTCGACTCCTTCTGGATATTTCTACTGCAGCAGCGTCTTCAATTTCAATATTCAAAATGGAGGCGCTTCTCTTGATAATGGTTGCCAGTAAGTCTGCGTTGTAGTACGAAAGCCGAGAATTAATTCCGAATCGGGCTCTCAAAGGTGAGGTCAATAATCCTGAGCGCGTTGTGGCACCAATCAATGTAAATGGAGCGAGGGCAATTTTCACACTTCTTGCGCTTGGACCTGTATCGATCATGATGTCAATCATGTAATCTTCCATAGCAGAGTATAGAAACTCCTCTACCACGGGACTCAATCGGTGGATCTCATCTATGAACAAGACATCCCTTTCTTCTAGGTTGGTAAGCAAGCCAGCCAGATCACCAGGCTTGTCCAAGATCGGGCCGCTCGTTGATTTAATACCAACACCCAGTTCATTTGATATGATGTGCGCTAACGTCGTCTTACCGAGTCCAGGAGGCCCATGCAGTAGAACGTGGTCCAAGGCTTCATCCCTTTGTGAGGCAGCTTGAACAAACACTTTAAGATTCTCTATTACAGATTCTTGTCCAGTAAAATCGTCAAACAACTCCGGACGGAGGACCTTTTCAATATCCTTATCCGTTTGATTAAGATCGGAAGATTCTGGATCGAGAAATGAATTCATGGATTAAACAAATGTAGGAACTACTGCAGGCGTACGGGCACAAAAAAACCCGCACAAGGCGGGTTTTTCAAACAATGTCTTTTCAACTAGTGACCCTCTCCTCCGTCCATCTCGTCTTCTTCAAGGGGAACGTCTTGCGGAACAAAGTCTTGCTCTTTACCTGGCTTGCTGTAATCATACGGCCATCTGTGAACAGTAGGAAGTGCTCCATACCAATTTCCGTGCACATGTTCCACTGGTGTAGTCCATTCGAGCGTATTCGAACCCCACGGGTTCTGAGTAGCTCGTTGACCTCTTCTCATACTATAGAAGAAGTTGAAAATGAATAAGAACTGCACCATTGCACCGATGATGGCAAATACGGAAACCAATTCGTTCAAGCCTAGCAAATCGTCGAAGATTGGAAACTCACTATTCGTATAGTATCGTCTTGGAATTCCCGCCAAACCTAGGAAGTGTTGTGGGAAGAAGACTCCATAAGCACAGATGAATGTGACCCAAAAATGGACATAGCCCATCTTTCGGTTCATCATCCTTCCATACATCTTAGGGAACCAATGATACACCCCGGCAAACATTGCCAAGACTGCTGAAAGCCCCATCACAATATGGAAGTGAGCTACAACGAAGTAGGTATCATGCAGGTTGATGTCAAGTGCACTATCCGCGAGAATAATTCCGGTAACACCTCCTGAAATGAATGTAGATACCATTCCGATGGAGAAGAGCATTGCGGGCGTCAACCGAACATTCCCCTTCCACAGGGTAGTGATGTAATTAAATGCCTTTACCGCTGACGGTATTGCAATGAGCAATGTTGTAAATGTGAAGACAGATCCCAAAAATGGATTCATTCCTGTAAGGAACATATGGTGTCCCCAAACGATGAAGGACAGAAATGCAATCGCTAATATGGAACCGATCATAGCACGGTAGCCAAAAATTGGTTTTCTCGCATTTGTGGCGATCACCTCGGATGTTATTCCTAGAGCTGGAAGCAGAACGATGTACACTTCCGGGTGCCCCAAGAACCAGAACAAATGCTCATATAGAATTGGACTACCACCGGTCGCTTCCAGGACTTCTCCAGCAATATGAATATCACTCAGGTAGAAGGCTGTTCCAAACATTCGATCAAATATCAAAAGCAACGCAGCCGAGAATAGAACTGGGAAAGAAAGAACTCCAATCACAGCGGTGACAAACAGCGCCCAAACACTCAGAGGAAGACGCGTCATAGTCATTCCCTTTGTTCTCAGATTGATTACTGTAACTACGTAGTTCAAGCCTCCAAGAAGAGATGAAACGACGAAAAGTGACATACTCACTAACCATAGCGTCATTCCCATTCCTGATCCAGGCATGGCTTGAGGAAGAGCACTTAGTGGTGGATACACCGTCCAACCACCAGATGCAGGTCCAGTTTCCACGAACAGCGAACTAATCATGATAACACTAGATGCAAGGAAGAACCAGTAGGAAAGCAAGTTGATAAAGCCAGAGGCCATATCACGCGCTCCAATCTGTAGTGGAATAAGCAAGTTGGCGAACGTACCGCTGAGCCCTCCTGTGAGAAGGAAAAAGACCATAATGGTTCCGTGAATGGTTACCAAAGCCAAGTACATATTCGGATCTAAAATGCCATCAGGAGCCCATTTGTCTCCAAGGAAAAAGTTTAGAATCGCAAATGACTCTCCTTGCCAACCTAGTTGAAGTCGGAACAAGGTTGACATTATCATTCCGATCACTGCCATTGTCATACCTGTGATCAAGAATTGCTTCGAGATCATCTTATGATCCTGACTGAAGACATACTTCTGGATGAAGGTCTCTTTGTGGTGATGATCGTTATGTGCTTCTGTTGTTGCCATAGTTAATTATTCTTCGATCATTGATATTGCATCCTCACTGACGATGCTTGCAGTCTCTTCGGACTCATCTGCTGGAGAGATGGTCTCACTAAAAGTCTTTTGCTCTGCTATCCAAGCATTGTACTCATCTTCCTCTACAACCTTGATTACAATGCTCATGTTGTAATGTGCAGCTCCACAAATCTTGTTGCATAAAACGAGGTAGTCAAAATCATCATTCTGAGTCTTCGCCTTCATCTGTGCGGTCGTGATGGTTGGCTTAAAATGAAACTGGGTAACCATACCGGGAACACAATTCATCTGCGCTCTAAAGTGAGGGAAGTAAGCGCTGTGAATAACATCTCTACTTCTGAATTTAAAGTCAATTTCCCTTCCAACTGGAATGTAGAATTCTGTTTTGACTAGAATATCGTCATTGCCACTTGCTCTATTTGCCGCTTCGAAGGATCGAAAGCCCCTCACTCGATTCAGCTGTCGTTCTCTTTTACCGAGTGTTTCAGTTAAATCTTCTTGCTTCATTCCATCGACTGGCGCTGATTCCAAATCCACCTTAATCTCGGCAATTTCCGCTTCAAGCTCCGACATCATTTGATCCAAAGACCCATCGGTAATTAACCCGAGAGGATTCGTCCCAGAAATCATGTTATAATTCGAAGCTCCGAGTTGGGCGTCCTCGCCAGAATATCGTGCCGTCCAATCAAATTGCTTTGGATAGAGCTCAATCGTCAATGAACCTTCAGGTGCATCATCCGTGATCGAGATCCATGCGGAAAGACCGTATACAATGATGACCGCAAGGAAAATTGCTGGAACGATAGTCCAAAGGAGCTCTAATTTATTGCTATGCGTGAAGTAGTAAGCCTTTCGCTCCGGATGATATGCATACTTCATAGCAAAGTAAAACAGGATGACATGCGTAATAACGAAAACCAGTGTAATAATCGCAAAGTTGAAATTCAGAAGCCTATCGAGTAAAACGCCATGTTCAGAGGCCGCTTCAGGCAAAAGGTAGGGACCATACTCTACCATGCACCAAATGAAGAAAGCAAAGAAACCGAGCATGAAAATGAACATCGACCTTCCTTGGTACTTGTTTTCAGCTACTGTTGGCAGTAAAGATGTTCCCCCATTCAATTTTGAGGAAGCTTCAAATACACGCAACAACTGCCCAATGGTCAATATGGCTAGAAGTACTGCTAGTATTATTAAGATTGTCATCATCGCTTATATCCTTCTTTGTATTCTTTCGAACTAGTTAATGTGGTGATGTAAACTCTCCTGTAAATATGGATGGCCTTTGACCAGTAATGATCTTTTTGAAAGTGCATTCAGCACAACAAATAGGAAGAGTCCTAAGAAACCTAGGAACGTTCCGATTTCAACCAAGCCTATATGTCCGTGATCCTTCATTGCACCTGGTGTCACAAACATGAACACATCCAGCCAATGCCCAAAGAAAATGATGCACCCCACGAATGTCATAAAGCCAGCATTTCTTTTGGCATCTTTTGACATCAACAGCAACATTGGGAAAATGAAGTTGATAATGAATGTTCCCCAGAACACCCAAGTGTAATCGTCGATTCTTGCCTTGAAGTAGATGATTTCCTCTGGGATATCAGAGTACCAGTAAAGCATGAATTGGCAGAAGAACAAGTATGTCCACAAGAAGCTAACTCCGAAGACCCACTTACCGAGATCTTGCATATGGCTATCATTCACGAAATCCATCAATCCTTTGCTCTTTAAGTAGATCACAAGGAGTGACATCATGACCAAACCGCTAATCCACATTCCGGAAAAAATGTACCATCCAAAAATGGTGGAGAACCAGTGTGTGTCAATGCTCATGATCCAATCCCAGCTAAACGTTGTTGATGTATAACCGAAGAGAACTAAGAATATGGCGGCGAGTGTTTGATTCTTCACAAAGAAAGATCGGTTGGTCGGTTCTAAGCCATCCTCTTCCAGCGACCGCTTTCTAAACAAACGTGTAAACCATATGTAGATTCCCAAATAAGCCAAGGTTCTAATCCACCAGAATGGCAGATTTAGAAATGGTTCTTTGTGTGCAATGATCGCATCGTAATGCTCACTTGCTGGATCATAGAGTTGCGGATCCATCCAGTGATAGATGTGATGTAAGTGGAAAGTTCCCGCTAGAAACACCAAGATTAGGGTGATGGCTGCAACCGGAAGATATGCAGAGATCCCTTCAAAAATTCTCTTGAACACCACTGCCCAACCTGCCTCGGCAGCATATTGTAATGCGAGGAAGAATGTGGATGCGAGAGCTATTCCGAAAAAGAAGAATCCACTGATGAGAATGCTCGTCCAAACTCGCTGGCTTGCATGATCACCACCTAGAAAGAAGCCCAGGAGGATAGACAACAATCCAACCCCCATGAGGATGAATGTCAAACGCTTTGTCTTATCACTAAAAACATATTCCATAGTAGCGGTTCGGTTTAGTTTGTCATTTCAGGTTCGGCTTCTTCGCTCGCAGCTTCTACATTCCCGTCTGCTGGAGCATCTTCTGCCATAGGTTCAACTTCGTCCGTGCTTTCTTTCGCCTCTCCTTCACCGTCAGGGTTCTGTAGAGTCTGTACATATCGGATCACCTTCCATCGCTCCTCTACATTGAGTTGAGATGAGTGTGGCCCCATTAAGTTCTTTCCGTAAGTAATTGAATGGAACATCTTTCCCTCAACTAACCGAGCCAAGGCTGCGCTATTGTAAGCAGGGGGTGGTGGGTGTCCTGCAGCGACTGTTGGTCCGTCACCAGCACCTTCCTTGCCATGACAGTGCACGCACATCTTGGAATAAATAACCTTCCCTTCCGTTATCACTTCTTCAGAATTCGGGTAAGGATTCGTTAGTAATTCACCCGCTTTTGCGTAGCCTTCGTTGGTATTTGGTAGTCCGTAAGGCAAGTAGCCTCTCGCGATGGATCCTTCTGCTGGCTTCCTCGCCTCCATGCTATCAGCATAGTTTGTGTTACCGCTATATGGTTCAAGGGCCTGAGTTCTATACATGTCTGGCATGTACTCGATGCCCGGACTTTGTGGGTTTGGGCTGCACGATACCAAGTAGAAGCTAAGTGCAACAACGCCCAGTTTTGATAGAAATGAAAGTGCTGTCTTCTTCATCTTACTTCTCAAATATTTCGACCGGGTTGGTTTCTTTCAAAATGTCTCGAATATCATCATCGCTCATTCCGGAATTTTCTTCCTTCATGATTTCAATTGCGAAGTGATCATCCGTCGTACGAGGATGTGGGTTTCGTGCTTTTGCCCCTGGGAATGTCCGATTTCTAATCAAATAGGTAATTGCCATACCATGGGAAGCACAGAGGACAGTGAATTCGAAAGTCACTGGAATGAAGGCAGGTAAATTCTGATACAAAAACTCATTTGGCTTACCACCAATGTTCATTGGCCAATCCTCAATCATAATGTACCAAAGTCCCAAAAGAGCCAATGTCGCAGCGGTTAACCCGTATAGAAATGCTGTGATTGCAATTCGGGTCCATTTAATACCCAATACATTCTCCAGCCCGTGAACAGGGAAAGGGGAGTAAACATCATTGATGCGGAGGTTCTTGGAAAGGATGCTTCGTGCACCGTCCATCATTACCTCGTCATCATCGTAAAGAGCATATATCGCCTTACTCATGTGTACCGTTGTTTTTATAGTTATCTCCTGAAGATTTCAGGATTGACTTCAATTCATTCAATGCAAGTACCGGGAAGAATCGACTGAATAACAAGAACAGCGTAAAGAAGATTCCAATGGTCCCCAGAAAGATTCCAATGTCAACAAAAGTCGGGTGGAACATTGACCAGTTCGATGGCATGTAATCTCTGTGGAGAGAAGTCACGATAATCACAAATCGCTCAAACCACATTCCGATATTAACGAAGATGGACAGGATGAAGGACGCAACCAAACTCGTCCTGATTTTCTTGAACCAAAACAACTGAGGAGTGACAACATTACAAGTCATCATGGACCAATAGGCCCACCAATAAGGCCCGGTAGCTCTATTTAAGAATGCGTAGCCTTCGTATTCAACCCCTGAATACCACGAAATGAACAGCTCACTCAGATATGCGACACCCACCATTGAACCCGTAATTACGATTACGATGTTCATGTATTCGACGTGTTTTATCGTGATGTAAGATTCGAGGCTCAAGACCTTTCTTGCAATGATTAGAAGTGTCATTACCATGGCAAATCCAGAGAAGATTGCACCAGCAACGAAATAGGGCGGAAAGATTGTCGTGTGCCATCCCGGAACTACCGATGTAGCAAAGTCCATGGATACAATAGAGTGTACTGAAAAGACCAATGGTGTCGCAAGACCAGCAAGCACTAATGAAACTTCTTCAAATCGAATCCAAGCTTTCACATCACCCGTCCATCCAAAACTCAACGTGCTATAGGCCATTTTCTGAATCGGCTTGACTGCACGATCGCGAATTGTAGCAAAGTCTGGTATTAAACCGATATACCAGAAAACAAGCGATACAGAAAAGTAAGTGGATATCGCAAATACGTCCCAAAGGAGTGGTGAATTGAAGTTCACCCAAAGTGAACCGTAGGTATTGGTTAATGGGAATACCCAATAACCCATCCAGATACGGCCCATGTGAATTCCAGGGAAAAGTGCTGCCATCATTACGGCAAAAATTGTCATCGCCTCTGCTGAGCGATTAATTGCCATTCTCCACTTCTGGCGGAATAAAAGAAGTACTGCTGAGATAAGTGTTCCAGCATGACCAATACCAACCCACCAAACGAAGTTTGTGATATCCCACGCCCAATCAACTGTTGTATTTAATCCCCAAGTTCCAATTCCACGACCGATGGTATAGAGAATACAACCTACACCCCAAAGTGCGACAATGACTGACAACGTAAATACGATATACCAATACTTATTGGCCTTCCCCTCTACAGGCGCACATACATCTTCCGTAATCTGGTGATAGGTCTTATCACCAAGTATCAACGGTTCTCTTAAGACGGATTCTTGTTGCATATCTAATTAGGCAGTTTGCTCGGTATTAGCGGCGTTTCTAACTTTAGTTTGATACCAAATGTTTGGCTGTACTCCAACTTCCTCGAGTAGGTTATAAGCCCGTTCGTCCATTGCTTGTTCGCGTACAGATGAATTTGCATCATTGATATCACCAAATGTGATCGCATTTGTCGGGCACGCCGAAGAACAAGCAGTCTGAACCACTCCATCTGCAACTGGCTCTCCTTTCTTCTTGGCATCCAACTTACCAGCCTGTACTCTCTGTACACAAAGGCTGCATTTTTCCATAACCCCTCTTGATCGAACAACAACATCAGGGTTCAACACCATTCTCGCTAGGTCGTCTTGTGCTGGGTTGATGTCCGTAAACTTCGAATCACCCACATAATTGAACCAGTTAAACCTTCTTACCTTATAAGGACAGTTGTTCGCGCAGTAACGTGTGCCAATACACCTGTTATAAGTCATCTGGTTGTACCCTTCATCACTGTGCGTTGTCGCCGCAACTGGGCATACAGTCTCACACGGTGCATGGTTACAGTGCTGACACATAACTGGCATGAAGCCAACCTCTGGATAATCCGCAGGAACTTCCATGGCCGCATAATCTTTTGTTTGATTAATGCCTCCGTGAATTTCTGGATCTGCATCGCTACTGTAGTATCGATCAATCCGCATCCAGCTCATTGTTCTGGTTCTGTTAACCTCGTCCTTTCCTACGATCGGAACGTTGTTTTCAGAGTGACATGCTGTAACACATGAACCGCAACCGATGCATGTATTCAGGTCAATTGACATTCCCCAACGGTGGCCAAGATCTATGTCTTGATCCGCCCAGAGGTCTAATTCTTTAATTGCCGTCTTTTTACCATATGCATCAGCGATGGCAACATCTGGATTCCAGCTTTCCTTGCCATTGTCTGTGAAATCCGAAAGTGTTGTTTCGTTGAGCATCTTTCTTCCCATCATCGTGTGATGAGTTTGAGTAGATGCTATGTTGTAGCGCATTTCAAGCTTCTCAACCGTAGCGGCAGAATTGTATTGAACAAACCCGTTTGTTACTGGCAACATGGAGAAAACATTTGATCCGATCAATCGATCGCCTTCATATCCTTTTCCATATCCAAGCGCTACCGCTATCGTTTGTTTCTTTTGACCAGGCACAGCAACTACGGGAAGTTCCACTGATTGACCTTCAACGGTTACTCGAACCATACCCGATTTCTGCTGTTCACCCATGAGCGTATTCAAACCTAGCTCGTTCATATCCGCAGGATTCATACACACATATTGATCCCATACCACTTTGGTAACTGGATCCGGGAGCTCTTGTAACCACGGGTTGTCTGCGTTGGTCCCAAGACCAATTCCTGTTTTGACGTAAAACTCAACCTCCCAACCGTCGCCTGCAGCCGCTACTGAACCAGCAGCCTGTGCCACAGCATCGGTATTGAAGCTCATTTGGTTTGACTCCATTCCTTCCGGGGCGGAGAGAGTGGAAGTTCCATCATGAATTATTTTATTCCAGCGAGAGGCGAAGATTGCTTCTGGATTGTCCTCCACGCTCACTTCAGAATCCCATTTCCCTTTTAAGTAATCATAGTAGGAGCCATCCGCTCCCATCCACTTAAGAAATGAATCTTGCCACTGACGGGTATCATAAATTTTTTCAATCGCAGGTTGAGTGAAGCTTACTTCAACTCCTGCAGGATTTGCATCATTCCAGCTTTCCAAGTAATGGTTTACCGGACATACATAGGTCGTCAGCTGTGACGTAAAATCTGGCTTCTCACCAAATGAAACTGAGGTTTTCACTTTTGCGAGGGCATCGGCAAAACCAAACGAAGCTGGAGCGCTGTACATAGGATCACAATCCATGATGAAGAGCATGTCTACGGCACCTGAATTCATCTCCGCAATCAATGCTCCAAAATCGGCATCGCTACCTTGACGCAAGTTCATAGGAACGTTCATGTCAAGCGTCGTTCCATAGTTTTCCAACATTTGATTGATGCCGTTAACCACTGTCTGAACATTTGGATCGTTTGATCCAGAAATTACAATTGACTTTCCACGGGCACCAACCAATGAAGCCGCAGCTTCATCAATTTTAGATGCAACATTATTGTCATCATTTGCCAAGGACGCCGAACCGGCACCAGCTTGACCAAGTTTGGCAGCAACAGCGCTGTGAATCATTTTGGCTACCACACCCATTTCTGAAGGCTTGATTGCACCTCGAACATCAGCACTCGATCCTGTGGTACTTAATCCAGTTTCAAATTGGAAATGTTTGCTCATCGTTCCACCTGGCTTTCTCGTTGCCGCATACCCAGCTGAAATTCCAAGAGGATTAATCCAGTTCGTCAAAAAGTCTGCTCCAATGCTAACGATTGATTCAGCCTTGTCAAAATTGTAAGAAGGAATCGTAGCAGAACCGAATGTTCTACTATTAGCTTCTCTCATGGCGGCAGCTGAAACCGCATCGTACATAATGTGTTTTACGGATGCACTACCTGCATCTTCTCCATCTGATGATTCTGTTGATTCACCCATCCAAGCAGAAAACTCGTTCATCAGTGCCTCTGAAGAAGGACTAATCATCGTCGAAGAGAGAACTCGAACATTCCCGCCATTCGCTTTCACTGCTGCTAAAGCATTTGCTAATTCACCGTCCACGGTAGTCCAATCAGAAGGAGCTCCTTCTTTGAGCGGAGTTTTGAATCTTCTGTTGTTATACAATGAAAGAATGGAAGAGTTGACACGGGCACTTACCCCGTTTCCTGAAACTACCGACCTCTTGTTGGCTTCAATATGAATTGGTCGACCTTCTCTAGTCTTAACCAAAATGCTTGCGTAGTCATAACCATCAAAGTGCGTTGACGCATAATAGTTAGCGATACCTGGCATCACTTCATCAGGCTTCACGACGTACGGTAGACTTTTAACTACTGGAGTCTCACATGCTGCCAACGTAGCGGCAGTGATACCAAATCCCATGAACTTTAGGAAGTCACGGCGACTAGTATTCGTAGAGTCCAAATCATTGTTAGAAAGAAACTGCTCTATTGGCAACTCTTCAGAGAACTCTTTCTGACTATTCTTAACGAAAGTCGGTTCCTGAATCAGTTCTTCAGTTCCTTTCCAGTATACTTTCTTGTTGCTCATAATGCTCAATCGCTTGGATTAATAGTGACATTTAACGCATTCGAGACCACCGTTTTGCTCTACGCTGAACGTCTCAAGTCCTTGATCTTTATACTTCTCAACTAATTCGGCATGGACCTCTTCGTAGTAACCATTTCCTTCCATATCGACTTCTGTTTCTCTATGGCAATTGATACACCATCCCATCGTCAAATCTGAATGCTGATAAACCTCGTCCATCTCTTCGACGGGACCATGGCACGTCTGGCATTCTTGTTTTCCAACCACTACGTGCTGACTGTGATTGAAATAGACAAAGTCCTGCAGGTTATGTATACGAACCCATTCGATGGGTTTCTGTTCGTAACCATCGATGTATTGCAACTTATCTGCGTCCCATCCAATGGCATCGTAGATTTTAGCGATCTCCTCGGTCCCCGTCACTTTGCCCTCTTGAACTCCCATATGACAGTTCATGCAAATGTTGACAGATGGAATGCCAGCAGCTTTTCCTTTCTCAGCGGAATTGTGACAGTAAACGCAGTTGATGCCGTTTTGTCCAGCGTGAATTTTATGCGAGAACCAGATTGGCTGAGTTGGCTGATAACCTTGGTAGACACCAATGCTATTTACCCAATCCCAACTAATTACAGCTCCATAACCGAAGAGAAGAACTATGACCACTGCGGTCACTGCTTTGTTCTTAGAGAAGTAAGCCAGGAACGCTTCAAAGAGCGATGGCCCTTGCTCTACATCTTCGCCATCCTTTTGCTGATTGAGCGCTTTCAGGTTTCGTTGAACTCCCCATAACACTCTGAAGAGTACGAAGAGTATAATGATCGTTACGATCAGAAGTAATGTTGGATCACCTGCCTCTCCTGATCCTCCTTCGCCACTCGCCACAGCACCGCCATCAGCAGCTACTGCTACTTCCGGTTGCCATGCATCAACGAAGTCAAGAAGGGCAAGCACTTCTTCGGTGCTCAGCGCATTCGGAGTCATCAAGGTGTTGTTGTACTGATCTAAAAGATCTTTAGCGTACGAATCACCTGACTCCTTAATGTATCCTTGAGAGTTTTTAATCCAAGCAACAATTGCATCATCACTGCCAGTTCGATCAGCCCAAGTTTGACGAGCGCCCTGGAGGGCAGGCCCAATCATTTTCTTGTCAATCTTATGACATGCAGTACAGTTGGCTTTGTATAAAGCTTCGCCTTCTTGAGCGAACGCTATAGAGGACAATAGGAGCAGAGAAACTAAAGCGGTTGTCGACAGAAACCGGTTAGTTAGGCTCACCCAAAAATTTAGCATAGGTCCTTTCAGTTTATATTCTGTAGGGTGGTCTGAAAACGAGGCAAATTTAATCGAATGGCATATAGAGGATTAACATTTCTTTAAAAATGCGACCCTCAAAGATAATTTAAAATGCTTCTAAATAAAGGATGCATTACCTTGTTTTCCAAGGCTTTATATAATCGGAATATTTGGACCGAAATTCTAAATTTCTGAGTCCGAGTACCTTTGATGTCATGCCGATCAAACAACTCACTCTCCTCATAGTTTGCTTGAATTCGTATTCCATTCTAGCTCAGTCAGATACATCTACGACCCTCACCAATGTTCAAAGTAGACATGAAATTGAGGACAACAAAGTTCACACTCCTCAAGTAAAAATGAGCGGCGAACTCAGCAAGTTTGTCTCCATGATGGATAGCCTTGATGCCAAAACATTGGTGCCGGAAGGATATCGAATTCAAATTTTTTCGGCAGCGGGCCCAAACGGTAAAAAAGATGCCATCACGAATCAAAGTGACTTTCTGAAGACGTTTGAAAAAACGACCTCGTACACGTTGTGGAATTATCCTAGTTGGGTGGTTCGAGTAGGCGATTACCGCACCTATCTAGCTGCCTTAGAATTCCACATGGAAATCCGTGAGCTTTATCCAGCTTCTTTTATTGTAACGGATGAAATAAAAGTGGATTACTCAAGCAAGTAATTACTCAAGCTTTCTGGCAACTTCAACTTCTTCAAAGCCTTCGATGATGTCATCGACTTTGATGTCGTTGTAGTTTTCGATGTTCAGACCGCACTCGAAGCCAGTCTTTACTTCCTTGACATCTTCCTTGAAGCGCTTGAGTGATCCCAATGATCCAGTGTACTGAACGATGCCATCTCGGATCAGGCGAACTTTTGTGTTTCTGCTTATCGTACCATCGAGCACATAGCAACCGGCAATAGTTCCGACCTTACTGATCTTGAAAGTTTCTCTAACCTCAATGTTGCAAACGACTTGTTCTTCGATTTTCGGCTTGAGCATTCCTTCCATTGCTGCCTTCATATCATTGATGGCATCATAGATAATTGAGTAAAGACGGATTTGAATCCCTTCTCCTTCTGCTCTCTTTCTAGCTTGACTAGCAGGCCGAACCTGGAAACCAATAATTACAGCGTCTGACGCAGTGGCCAGCAACACATCCGACTCGGATATTTGTCCGACCGACTTATGGATTACGTTGATTGCAATATTCTCGGTAGAGAGTTTGAGCATAGAGTCCGCTAAGGCCTCCACTGAACCATCCACATCACCTTTGATAATTAGGTTGAGCTCATGGTAATCCCCTTTCTGTAAGATTTCACCAATGTCTTCAAGCGTTTGACGACGCTGAGTACGAATACTTTGTTCTCGCTGCAATTGTTGACGCTTTGCCGCAATGTTTTTGGCCTCACGCTCATCCTCCATCACGAGGAATGAATCACCTGCATTTGGGGCGCCATTCATTCCCAACAAACTAACCGGCATGGAAGGTCCCGCTGTTTCGATTGGCGCTCCGCGCTCGTTGAACATGGCTTTAACTCGTCCAAAGTGACTGCCCGCTAGCATGACATCACCGATATTTAAATTTCCTGATTGAACTAGAAGCGTTGTGGTGTAACCTCTTCCGATGTCCAAAGTTGCCTCGATTACCGTTCCACGTGCAGCTTTGTTCGGATTTGCCTGCAGTTCGAGCAACTCAGCTTCAAGAAGAACTTTTTCAAGCAATTCCTGGATATTCAATCCAGTTTTTGCAGAAATTTCCTGGCACTGGTACTTACCGCCCCAGTCTTCTACGAGAATGTTCATGTTCGCTAACTGTTCCCGAATCTTGTCGGCGTTAGCTCCATCTCTATCAATCTTGTTGAATGTAAAAACCATAGGAACGCCTGCTGCTTGCGCGTGATTGATTGCCTCAACAGTTTGAGGCATTACTGCATCATCAGCGGCAATAACGATAATGGCGATATCCGTGACCTGTGCACCTCGTGCCCGCATTGCGGTAAAAGCTTCATGACCTGGAGTATCTAGGAACGTAATCGTCTTCCCATTTTCCAAAGCAACGCTATAAGCGCCGATATGCTGGGTAATACCCCCCGCTTCACCAGCGATAACATTTTCTCTACGGACGTGATCAAGTAGAGATGTTTTACCGTGATCGACGTGACCCATTACGGTTACAATCGGTGGACGACCTTCTAATGAATCTAGGTCATCATCTTCTTCTTCTTGAATAGTCTCTTCGATGTCTGCTCCAACAAACTCAACAGTATATCCGAATTCTTCAGCGAGAAGAGTCAGTGTTTCTGAGTCGAGACGTTGATTAATAGACACCATCATTCCGATGGACATACACATTGAAATCACCTCAGTCGGCGAAACATCCATCATTGTAGCAAGCTCACTCACCGTAACAAACTCGGTTAGCTTAAGGACCGACTGATCTTCTTCCTGCTGCTCAAGTTCCTTTTGCATTTTCTCGCTGACCGCCTCACGACGTTCTCTACGATACTTTGATCGGCTAGACTTACCCTTGCTCTTAAGAGCAGCGAGCGTTTCTCTAACCTGATTTTGAATTTGTTCTTCGGTTAACTCGGGTTTAGGAACGGTACTCTGACCTCTACGGCCTCCGGGTCCGGGTCTGGATCCTCCACCGGCACCACCTCTCTGTGGTTTTCCATGATCAAACTGCTTACCAGGAACAACCTTTGATATACGCTTTCTCTTTCTTTTGCCTTTGTCATCCGCTGACTCTCCTACCTTCTTCGCAGGCTTTACAGTGGGTGGCGGAAGGTCAATTTTTCCGACAAACTTTGGCCCATCAAGCTTCTTAACCTTCGTTTCGATGAACTCAGGTTTTGTAGAAACAGGTGCCACAGGAATTTCTTCTTTGGTCTCTTTGACCTCTTTAACTTCCTTCGTCTCCTTCGGTTTCTCAGCTTCCTCAGCCTTTTGAACTTCCTTGGCTGCCGTATCAGCCGGCTTTTCAGCCGTCGCTTTAGCCGGCTTAGTAACAGGCTTTTCTGTGGCTTTCGGTTCTTCCTTTTTCGTAGGTCGATTCGACTTAACGGTACTTAGATCAATCGTTCCTACAACAGTAGGTCCGCTCTTGGGCGCAGGGGGAGTGGTTTGTTTTGGAGTTTCTTTTGGAGCCTCGGTTGTGGGCTCTTCTTTCTTTTCAGACTCCGCGGGTTTCTCTTCTACCACGGGCTCAGGCGCAATAACTTCGACTTCAGTAAATCCTCCAACGTTCTTAATCAAGATTTCATCCTGATCCTGCTTCTTGTCAATCTTAGATTTCTTCTGGTCAGCTAACGTGATCGTTTCACGCACAACCACTTGATCAGCAAGGGCTTCGGACTTCTGCTTTTTAGCACGATCCGGAGCAAATTCCTCAACTAGCAATCCATAGGTATCCACATCCAATTTGGTGTTCGGACGGGCATCTATAGATATCCCCTTGGTATCAAGGAAATCGACCACGGAGTTCATCCCCACGTTGAGTTCTCGTAGTGCTTTACTTAGTCGTATCGGTGCGCCTTCTGCCATAAATGATATGCGAATCTCGTTATTTTAAGTTTTAGGTCTGGGTTATTCAAATTCAGCCTTTAGGATGCCCATGATTTCCTTAATCGTTTCTTCCTCCAGATCTGTTCGTTTTACCAAATCACCAGGGCTGATTTCCAAAACACTTTTTGCCGTATCACATCCAATTGTCTTGAGTTCATCAATGATCCAAGAATCGATTTCATCTGCAAATTCTTCCAAATCCACATCTTCAATATCCTCTTCGGATTCACGAAAAACATCAATTTCATATCCGGTGAGCTTCCCAGCCAACTTAATGTTGTGTCCGCCTTTTCCAATCGCAAGTGAAACTTGGTCTGGTTTCAGATAAACACTGGCATGGCCATTATCATCGTTCAGAGTAATGTTGGTGATCTTAGCTGGACTAAGCGATCGTTGAATGAATAGTTGAGAATTGCCAGTGAAATTGATCACATCAATGTTCTCATTTCTCAATTCTCTTACGATTCCATGAATACGCGACCCTTTCATTCCGACACATGCTCCTACCGGATCAATTCTGTCATCGTATGATTCAACCGCAACTTTAGCACGCTCTCCTGGCTCACGAACAATCTTCTTGATTGTAATCAATCCGTCGAAGATCTCCGGAACTTCCATTTCGAATAATCGCTCCAAGAATGAAGGACTTGTTCTTGAAAGAATGATAATAGGGCTGGCATTCTTCATGTCAACCTTGCTCACAACCGCTCGAACTGTATCTCCTTTCTTGAAGTAGTCGGTTGGAATTTGTTCTGACTTAGGAAGAACCAATTCATTCCCTTCATCATCCAAAACGAGAATTTCTCGCTTCCAGATCTGATAAACCTCCCCAGTGATAATATCGCCAACCTTATCCTTGTACTTCTTGTAAATCGAATCTTTCTCCAGCTCCTGAATTTTAGCAACAAGATTCTGACGAAGTGAGAGAATTGCTCTTCGACCGAAGTTTTCGATTTTGTATTCTTCTGACGCTTCTTCACCAACCTCAAAGTCAGGTTCGATGAGAATCGCTTTTTTGTACTCAATTTCTTGAAGGTCGTCTTCTACAGCACCGTTTTCAACGATGATTCTGTTTCTCCAGATCTCGAGGTCACCCTTATCTGGGTTTATGATTACGTCAAAGTTTGAATCATCTTCAAACTCCTTTTCAATCATAGAGCGGATTACGTCCTCCAAGATGTGCATCATCGTAACCCGATCAATGTTCTTGAATTCTTTAAAATCCTGAAACGATTCAATAAGCTCTATAGCATTCATTGCTTGTTCCTTTACTTAAATGATATAATGACTTTAGTTTCCGCTATTTCTTCCCAAGCAACCGTTGCTTCACGCACTGGCAACTTCTTCTTTTTGTTTGCAGGCAATTCCAGTTTGATCTCCTCTGTTGCTGAAACAAGTTTTCCTTTCAACTCATCACCGCTAAGGGTTCGCACCTTTATTTCCCTACCCACGTTTTTCGTGTATTGCCTCTTGTCTCGCAAAGGTTTGTCTATTCCGGCTGAGCTCACCTGCAACTCAAAATCAGTCTCATCGCGATCCAACTGATGCTCAACATGTCGACTTACCCCTACACAATCATCGATATTGACCCCGTCTAAGGAGTCTAATTCAATCTTAATCTTATTGGAAGATCCGACTGTGAGTTCGACGATAAACATCGAAGTATCAGCTAGTTTCTCCTCAACAAGGTTTCTGATATGTGCTTCAGAAATCGGCATTACACGTAAAAAAAATGAGGGGAACTTCCCCTCAGATTCATTTGACGCCGCAAATATAGTCGTTGCAATTGGATTTTTACACCCTATTTCTGCCTTGCTCCTTCTTTGTAGGTCATTGAGTTTAGAACCTTTCCATCGTCATCGTAATTGACGGCCTTTCCATGAGGTACTCCGTTCTTATAATTGCGTAAACTGATCAGTGTTCCCGTCTTGTTCCACATTTTACTGGCGCCGCTGAGTCGATCCATTTCATAGGCCTCTTCTCTCATTTTGGAACCATGCGGGAAATAGTACGTGCACTTCCCATTTTTTGAGCCTTCCTTATAAGAACATTCATAGTCAACATTTCCGGCCTCATAGTAGTAAACCCAAGCACCATCCTTCTTTCCGTCCTTATATGACCCCTGTTCCCTTGGCTTGCCACTTAGATAGCCATAATTCCATGCGCCATCCTTTAATCCATTCATTCTAACGCCTTCATAGTTCGTCTTACCATTGTTGAAGTTTCCGACCCAATTACCGTGCATCAATCCTTCCTTGTATACACCTTCATCTTTCAGTTGACCATTCTCATACCAAGAACTCCACTTTCCATTCTCCTTTCCACTGGTATAATTACCCTCTTGCAACTTGGTACCATTCTCAAAAAAGGTTTGCCAAAAACCGTCTTTCTTATCTTTTTTGTAAGAACCTAACTTCCATTTCGCTCCATTCTTATAGAACATTTTCCAAGCACCTTCTCGAAGGTCGTCAGCGAACTCTCCTTCACTTTCCACTTTTCCATTTTCGAAATAGTAAAGCCAGTGACCATGTTGCTTCCCAGACTGAAACTCGCCCTGCATGTATAACTTACCAGTCGAATTAAACCAGATCCATTTACCATTCTTAGCTCCTTTTGAATAAGTTCCAGTCACACTAAACTCACCATTTGGATACCAGTTACGGTAGGCGCCATCCAACTCCCCTCCTTCATATTCAATCTCTTTCCACTTCTCGCCTTCTTCGTAGAAATACTTCCATAAGCCGACCTGCTCGATATCTACAGTTGTGCCTTCCGACTTCAAGTTTCCGTTTTCCCAATAATGCTGAGTCAGCCCATTAATTATCGAATCCTTTATGGTCACAAGCGACTTGAGTGGTCCGGCCTCATAATAATCATATAGAATTCCATTCCCATTGTTGAGTGTCTGGATCAACTCCTTATTCCAACCTTCGAATGGGTGCATCGCCCCACCAACATAAAGAACCTTCTTCCACAGATCACCTTCAGGAAAATAAGTCGACCACTCACCGATTTTCACATCGTAGTCATATTCTCCTTTTTCTGATTGATTTCCATTCGGATACCATGACCTGTATATGCTGTCTCTCAGCGTAGTAAGAAGACCATTTTGAAAGTATAATTTAAAATATCCTTCGGCCTTTCGTTGGCCATCGTCATACCAATAAGTGACCTTACCGCTATGCTTGCCATTGTTGTAATTGGATTCTTCTTGCTTCTTCCCATTTTGGTAATAGTAGATCCAAGGACCGTGCTTTTTCCCATTGAGAAACATTCCCTCACTGTACTTCTGAGTTTGATCATCATCATAGAAGTCGACATAAGGTTGCTTTTGAACCTTAGGCACAACAGGAGATGAGTTCTCTTGAGCAGTGGATGTGAACGCAGCGAAGAGGAAAATAATGAGTATTGGTCGCATGAGATCAAAGCTAAATTGAGGACAAGCTTGAAGGTGTGGCAAGGTTGAAAGTTTTCAAATACGCATGTTAACTGAAGTGCTTGAATTCTATCTTGAAATAGTTTCTTTGCGAAAATTTGCACGATGAACGAAGCGTATGTGGAGCTTAGAGTTAAAGATGGAATTGGAACAATTGAATTCTTTCACCCTCAGAGCAATTCACTTCCTGGACTCATACTCAGCCAACTAGCCGAAACGATTACCGAAGCTGGCAACAATGAAGCGATCGTTGCCATTCTACTCCGATCTGCAGGTGAGCGAGCTTTCTGTGCAGGAGCAAGTTTTGACGAGTTGATTGCGATTGATGATGAGTCGACGGGAAAAGAATTCTTTAGTGGGTTTGCTAAGGTGATAAACGCTATTCGGACATGTCCAAAATTTGTAGTTGGACGCGTGCAGGGAAAAGCTGTTGGTGGAGGAGTCGGAGTTGCGGCCAGCGCCGACTATTGTTTTGCCACAAAATTTGCTTCTGTCAAATTGAGTGAACTGGCAGTTGGAATCGGACCATTTGTAGTCGGTCCAGCAGTAGAACGAAAAATTGGAACTTCCGCCTTCAGCGAATTGGCAACAGATGCGACTGAATGGCGAAATGCCGATTGGGCAAAACAAAAAGGGCTGTATGCCAGTGTTTCGGAAGATATTGAGGCTATGGATTCGACGTTAGTTGGATTTTTAGAAAAAATAAAGACCTTTAACCCCGCTGCAATGGCTGAAATGAAACGAATTTTTTGGGAAGGAACGGAACACTGGGATACCCTTCTGACAGAAAGAGCAGAGGTGAGTGGACGACTTGTTCTATCTGAATTCACTCGAAAGGCAATCAGCAGATTTAAATCAAAATAACAGCTTACAAATGATGATTAGACTGACCGCCATTTCATTTATACTATTGACGCTTTCATTTAATTCCTACGCACAAGATGAAGCCGAGACTACTGACGAAGCGACGTCAAATTGGACGCGTACTGGAGTTATAGGCCTCAATTTCTCCCAAACTTATTTGGACAATTGGCAAGGCGGTGGACAATCCTCCTTCAATGGAACTGCGCTTTTCAACTACACCTTCAACTACAAGAAGGATAAGGTGACATGGGACAACTCAATAGACGCTGCCTACGGACTAACGAGATTGGGTGAAGCGGGAGTTTTTCAAAAGACAGATGATCGATTCGAGTTTAACTCCAAACTTGGACGAACCACTCCAGTTATAAATACCTCTTGGGCAGCGATGTTTACGTTCAGGACACAATGGGACGCTGGTTATGACTTTGGTCAAACACCTTCTCCATTAATTTCTGATCCATTTTCTCCAGCATATATCATTGCCGGTATCGGTATCGACTATAAGCCAAGTGATGCTTTCTCTGCATACGTTTCACCGGTGACGAACAAGACCACGATTGTAGATAATGTGCGACTGTCGGCGGCAGGAGCGTTCGGAGTTGAACCAGGAGAAACAATCAGAGCAGAAATCGGAGGATTCGTCAAGTTTCAGTATCAAAAGGAACTTGTGAAGAATGTCAAGCTCACTTCGAAACTTGACCTGTTTTCCAATTACCTAAACAACCCTCAAAACATTGATGTTAACTGGGAAACTTTGATCGCAATGAAAATCAATGATTTCTTGTCAGCGAGTATCACAACTCATCTCATCTACGATGATGACATCCGCTTTGATGTTGACAGAAATGATGATGGTATAGTCGATGGTGCTGGACCACGCACACAGTTCAAAGAGGTTTTTGCCTTAGGTGTTCAATACCAAATCAAATAGTCTATTTATCAGCAACAGGCACGTACAAAAAGGCTTGCACCTTCAAACTTGCTTCGTAGGCTTGGTATAGTTCATCAATTAGCGATTCACTGCGAAGAAGTTCCGGGTCTAATTCTGTGTAATAGTAGAACTGCTTATTCGCAATTAGCGGTTGTTCCTCTTGAATTTCAGCGTACTCTTTAGGAAGTCTCTTGTTTTGTTCTCCCCTTAATTTGTCGAAATACTTCACGAACTTCTTATCCTTCGTGACTCGATTAAATTCCTCGAGGTTGTACAGAATTTCTTGTCTCACGGAATTCAGTTGATCCTTATCTGGGCTATAAAGCCCGCCATAGAGCCTCAAATGTTTATGACCAACTTCCACATACATCCCCGCCTTTGTCATGTTCTTTCTACCTCCAGAACTAATGATAGCGCTCATTTGAGTTTTATACGGCGTTTTATCCTTTGAGAATCGGATATCTCGATAGATCCTGAAGACGGCATCCTTCGGTTCAATCCGACAATCCTTATCGTATTTCTGCATACGAAGAATGAGGTCGCCAACGAAGTCGTAAAATGGCTTCTTGACATGCTGCTCATATCTCTTCTTATTATCCGTAAACCATTCGCGGTTATTGTTCGATGAAAGTTCTTTGAAGAACTTCTCGTAATCTTTTGTGAACCAGGCCATATCTGAGCGATTTATACAAGGATAAGTAATCCTAAAGCTATAAAATGGGCCGCTTTACTTCCTCAGTGAAATCCTAAACGTTGTTCCCTTCCCAATTTCGGATTTCAGTACGTAGATCTTACCGCTGTGATACTCTTTAATGATTCTCTTGCTGAGTGATAGACCCAGTCCCCAGCCTCTTTTTTTGGTGGTAAATCCCGGATCAAAAACGCGTTTAAATTGAGTGTTCGCCAATCCTTTTCCAGTGTCCGAAACCTCCAAATGAGCTTTATGACCCAAGTCAACCAGCTCAACGGTAATCTTTCCGATTCCATCCATTGCATCAATCGCATTCTTGATCAGATTCTCAATAACCCATTCAAACAGGGACGAATTGAGGGTGACAATGATTGGATAATTCGGCAAGATCAATTCAAAGTCGACCTTCTTTCCGAATCTGTGTTCGAAGTACTCAACTTCTTCCTGGATAATAGGTACCAGATCCTGTTCTACCAATTCAGGTTGGGAGCCAATCTTACTGAACCGCTCCGTCACAACTTGTAGTCGGTTTATGTCCTTTTCAAGTTCATCTGCAATGGCCTTCCCTTCCTCTTTTTCACGAAGCAGCTCAACCCAGGCAAGCATAGACGAAAGTGGTGTTCCCAATTGATGTGCGGTTTCCTTGCTCATTCCGACCCATACCTGATTTTGCTCGGCTTTGCGCGCTGTACTGAAAAGCAAGTAAGCAATCATCATGAACAATCCGATTACCCCAAACTGAGCAAGAGGGTAATAAGTGAGTTGGGTCAGGAGATAGGAATCTTCGTAATAGACATAGGCTGTTCGACCATTTATCTCTACAGAAATGGGATCATGTTGAGCTCGCATCGAAGCAAGTCTGTCTTTGAGTAAAAATGGATTCGCCACAACCCTCTGCTCAACATTTCCAGCCTCGATTACCTTTCCAGAAGCAGAATCCAAAAGAATTAGTGGGCTCGAAGCAGCATTAAGCATGAGCTCCGAGATGAAGCTTTGCTGCAAATCATCAAAAGTGGTTTTCAGTTCGGCAAATAAACGTGAGTCTCTATAATACAGATAGACCTTCGCATTTCCGTAATAAACAATTTCGATTGGTTCATATTGTGAGGCCATCGACTCCAATTCCTGCTCTAAAAATGCCTTTACATTTTCACCCTTTGGAATGATAATATTCCGATGAGATGTGATCACTCCTTTTTCATTGGTGAGAATCACAGGAACGGTTGTGTTGTCGTTCAGCACATTGAGAGCGAAACTCACGTCGGAAATATCCGGGCGCGCTAAATAGTTCGTCGCCTCTAGGTATAGTTCTACCTTTTTACGTTCTCCTGCTTGAAGCTTGTCAAAAAGCCTGCTTGTATAGTGAACAAGTGCAGAGCGCTTTTTAACCGCTTCAGACCAAATTTCAACCTTGGTCCGTTCTTCTAGCGCAATTTTATCTACTAAGGTTTTGGTGTAGGCCAGCGACACGCCAACGATTACCAGCGCTACTAAAAACAACAGCAATTTCCATCGCTGTCTTTGAGAATAGATATTGAAAGATCTCGCCACGAATCAATTATACTGATTGCAAGTTATGGGCTTTCACTGAATTATGGATTATTCGGAAATCGAGCTTAGAAGTCATCGTCCTCAAAATCTCCGTCCTTCAGTTTTTTCTTATCCGATTCGGTCTTCTTTATTAATCGATTTAGAAGCTTCTTCTCTTCAGTCGGGCTTGCAGCGTCTTTCGTTAGAGTATCATCGGCCGCTTCCGTTCCGGCCTCGGGGTTAAATTCAATTTTTAATTCCGTCGGCTCTTCTTCAACGTGAAGAATTGAATCATTGTCAAATATTCCGAATTCCTCATTCAACAGGCCTTTCACGGTTTTGGTTTCAGTAGAGATTTGATCCTGAACAGACTTCCTCAATTCGGATTTTTTGAGATCAACATCGAAGTCATCAACAGTTCCCTTCACCGTCAAATAGATCCTCGTATTGCCCTTTGAATCTCTCTGAACATACTCGTTGTACGGTTCCTTTCGATTTTTTAACTCCAAAATTTCACTCAAGGCAAAATCCAGTTCATAGTTGATTTCATCTTCAAACGAATGTGTCCCACTTATGTTGATGTCAATGGCAGATGAACGCACGGCCATTTGAGGAATGGAAATTACACCATCTCTGATGCTGATCTGATTCGTCAAGGAGTCAAACTCTATATGTTGAAGGCGGTTTGTCAATTCATCCTCCGCCACAAATAGGCTAATCAGTTTTCGCTTCCTGATTTTCCCAGCGACATCGATGAGGGGAGAAAATCCAATGAGCTCACCCTCTGTAATCAACAGATCTGCCGAACATACAATGCTTTGTTTATCAATGTTGAACAAGGAATCACAGAATGACTGGAATCTGATTTCAGCATCTAACTTACCCTCCAACACTTCTGATATGACATACTCCTGATCAAAGTTATTGAAGGTCTTAAACAGTTCTTTGGCGTCGACCTGATTTGTCAGGAATTCCGTCTTCAATCCATATTGATTATCAGAGAAACGATACAATCCAGCCTTTCCTTTCACCTCTCCTCTTTGACTATTAAACTCGAGGTTTACGGCTTCAACTTTGAAAGAGCTCATTCTTAGCTGACCTACAACGTCGGTTGCTACCAATTTGCCATTCTTGAAAGTCTCGGCTTCAAAATCAAGGTTCCAACTCGCCCGAGAAGGAAATGCAACCACCACACTCGACTCTTCTGCTGATGCTTTATTCCGAGTTGGGAACAATTCCTCCAGATTTATGTCGCCTGCTTGAATTGACCCATTCACCTGGACTTTCCCATTCTCACTGAAGAAATAATCGAGAAAACCAGTCGCCCTTCCTTGAAGATCCATCTGGCAAGAATTAATTTTCCCACTGTAGTATTGGATATCCAATGCGTTATTCACGATGATCAACTTGGCGCTGTCAATGGAGTAGTTCCTCACATCGTCTTTCAACTTCATAGTAGCATCACGAATTGATATGGTACCACTTGCTTGAGAATTAAGAAAATCACGAGCCTCAGGTTTATCTGGGTTTTGGAGAATCGTTGATATGCTGGCATCCAGCGTCAACATTCCAGAACCTTGCTCAATCCACTCAATTCCAAAAAACTCCTTCGTAGCACCAATGTCTGTTCGAAGGTTAATATCGCCGCTCAACTCAGGCTGGGTGAAATTTCGATAGGTAAATGAGGTGGTAAATGCGTCGCCATTAAGTTGGCCGTTGAGGTCAGAAACAGAAACAGAGGAAGTGGCGAAATTCCTCTTACTACCGTTATCTATGGATCCAGATCCAGTTAGGTTGCTAAGCTTCCAGTTCGTTCCCTCTTTGGAAATCGAAGCATTGTTAACCGAAAAGTTAGCCTGAAAACTGGGATTGGTTGTCCTACCAAATGCCCCTTCCAAATTACACTCAAAGCTCAGCGTTCCAGAACTCGAATACGCATCTAAACTTGTGCGACTTTCTTGGGGAATTAGAGCCAAAGACTTGATGATGTCCAAGTCATGACCAATGACATGCAAGTCTGCTCCTTGTCCTTTGAGCTCCCCTGTCACTTCAAACTCGAGCAGATTATCAATTTTTAGTTCCCCTTCACGAAATACATAGTGCTCTTCAGAATTGATGATGTCCATTTCAGTTCTCACATTGACAACTCGGTTGCGCAGATAGCTTGTTCCCTTAATGACGATGTCGGTCACAAAACCATCACCCGCAACAGACATGGTGTAACTCTCATCCGAGAACCGTCCTTTAAAGTCTACATCATCCGCAAGCATGAAGTACTCCTGTTCACGACTGAGGTTCCGGTAAGACAGAAATGTGTTTTCGACATGCACTTTGTCGAGTTCCAGAAGAAAGCCTGTCGTATCCTGGTTTTTAACCCAGATGTGAAAATTGTCGTAGCCTTTCTCATCCACAAATAGGTTCATGAAACCATCTCGAGTTTCGATCTCGTTGATTTTGTATTGGCCATCGATGATGTCAAATACATTCAGGTTCAAATAAACCTTGGAGAAGAAAAAGAGTGTATCAGGATCTCCAATCTTTATAATGTTTTCCTCTGCCCATACACTATCCATGACCAATGAAGCTGACGGAAATCTCTCGAGAAATGAAAAGTTGATGTCCGAGACATGGACTGGGGATTGGAGTCGTTTATTGACTTCTCCAACAATGTAGTTACGAACTGGCTCCTCATACTTTTTAGCCAAATAGTATGCACCTACTGCTCCTAGAATTAGGAGAGCAGTTAACCCAAAAAACCATGTGATGAATTTGCGCATCTTGAATAAAACGGAACAATTCGCCGAATATTCGAAGCTACGCTTGGAGGTAGTCTAATTAAGAAGCTTGAGTGGGATTTATGAACGTGGCTTTCTTAGCTTATAGCATCTTGAGATATCCAACTTCCTTTTCGGTCAGAAATCTCCACCTTCCACGTGGAAGACCTTTCTTACTAAGTCCTGCAAATGCTGCACGATCAAGCCTAGTAACCTTGTATCCTAGGGTCTCGAACATGCGTCTAACAACTCTATTTCTTCCGGAGTGAATTTCCAATCCAACTTCGTTTCGAACCGAACCATCTCCAGCAAAAAGGGCTGCGTCGGCCTTCGCCATTCCATCATCAAGTTCAACTCCAGTTTCCAGTTTTTTAAGATCTGAAATGCTCACATTCTTATCGGTAATCACGTGATATACTTTCCTCACATTGTTACTAGGATGAGCAAGCTTGTCGGCCAAGTCGCCGTCATTCGTCAGCAGGAGTAGGCCTGTAGTATTTCTATCCAATCGACCAACAGGATAGACTCGTTCCTTGCATGCATTTTTGACTAGGCCAATTACGGTACTTCGTCCCCGTTCATCACTCAACGTTGTGATGCAGTCTTTCGGTTTGTTGAGCAGCAAATATCTGATGGCCTCAGCTTTGACACGTTCACCAGCATATTCAACCGTATCGGTTGGTTGAACCTTCGTTCCCAATTCCGTTACGACCTTGCCGTTGATAGAAACCATTCCTTGCTCTATGAACTTGTCGGCTTCTCTGCGACTGGCAATCCCTGCCATACTCAGATATTTATTGATCCGGACCGCCCCATCTTGTGGTGCTGGCTCCTTTTTCTCAAATCCTGTAAAACGCTCATCCTTGGTAAACTTCTTATAGGATTTCTTCTTATCTCCTTGCCTGAACTCTTTGTTAGCGTTGCCCTTGCCTTTGAATTTGTCTCCGCGCTCATCTCTTTCTTCGGTAGACTCACGAGATTTAAAACCGTCTTTGAATTTTTTTCCTCCTAAAGATTTGCCACCTCTAGTTCGCGGTTTTCTTTCGTCCTCCGACTTTGTCGGGGATCCACCGCTATTCTTCTTCTTTTTGGTAGTTCCGCCTAGGACGATATACTCTTCCTTCTGCACCTTTTTCGCCCGCTTCTCCCAAGTACTCTTCTTAGCCATGATAAATTCTTGAAGTGCAAAGGTAATGCGATTAATCTGGTCAATATTCAGGACTACATTTGGGGTAATGCGATGGAAGATTGCCCAGCGGCTAGAATTGAGATGGTGGAAACGCTATTTGAGAAATCGTAACCTGGAAGAATACCTTTCATGGAAGAAAGCATACTGGCAGGATTTTGTGGCTCAACTGAATCTTCCAAAAATCGAAGGAAGGACTCTCGATGCCGGGTGTGGACCAGCAGGTGTCTTCATGATTTTGAACGAAGCCGATGTAACAGCAATCGATCCGCTGCTCGAGAAATACGAGAATGATCTTAACCTTCCTTCAGAAGAATATAAGGAGCGCATCACGTTCAAACCACTGGGAATTGAAGATTATTTCATGATTGAACATTTTGACTTTATCTTTTGCCTCAACGCAATCAATCATGTGAAGGATATGAGCAAAGCCTTGCATAATCTAGGTGAGTCACTTAAACCTGGAGGAAGAATGATAGTCAGCATTGACTGTCACAACTTCAAATTGTTCAAGGGACTTTTTAAAATTCTCCCATTTGACATTCTGCACCCACACCAATTTGATCTTGACGAGTATCAATCTCAATTGATGAATGAAGGAATCAAGGTTGAGCGAAGTATCCTGATCAAGAATGGCTTTATATTCAATTACTATGCGCTGGTTGGTCGTCGTATATAGCCTCATTTTTATGTCGACGTCCGGGTCTGCTCAGAAATGGCATGAACCCAGCGACACGCTGAATAAGCAACGTGCGAATTTCTTGACAATCGGTCAAAGCTGTCTGTGGCTTGGGTCTCAAGCAGGATTGTACATGGCGTGGTACAGTCAATATGACCAGGAACCTTTTCACTTTTTTAATGATTGGCCCGGTTGGATGCAAATGGATAAGGTTGGTCATGTGGCGGCGACGTATCAAGAAGGCTGGATTCTTTACAAAATGAACCGCTGGGCAGGAATGACAGAAAAACGGGCTCGGAATCAAGCCTTGATTATGAGCTACGGATTTCAAACCACGTTTGAAGTCATGGACGGCTTTTCGAGCGGTTGGGGTTTTAGTTGGTATGACCAAGCGGCAAACACCGTTGGGTCAGGACTATTCTGGGCACAGCAGAAGGCGTGGGGTGAGCAACGAATCATTACCAAATTTTCATTTTGGCAAAGTGGATTAACCAATGCTCCTTGGTTTGAGGGATCTCGTGCTAGGACGCTCTATGGGAAATCCGTTTTCGAGCAATGGCTCAAAGACTATAATGGTCAGACATATTGGCTAAGTGCCAATGTTTGGTCTCTTGTAGGTAAGCCTGATCGATTTCCGAAGTGGTTGAACATCGCTGTTGGTTACAGTGTCGACAATATGCTTGGTGCAGAATCGAACTCTTGGGACGTCATCACCGTCGCGGGACAATCCATTGAAGAACTTCCATACACCTCTCCGCTGATCCGTCAACGTCAATACCTATTGTCGTTGGACATTGATTTGTCACATGTGGATCTTCCACCCTATTTAACATGGGTGAAACCTGTCTTTGGTCTTGTTAAATTTCCGTTCCCGGCGCTTGAGATCAATTCACACAATGGTCTGCGAGGCCATGCTATTTACTTCTAGCTCACCAAGTGGGCTGAAATGCCCCTTCAATGTGCTCGAGTCACTGGGCATCCTGGTTTAGGATGATGCCAACCACATCAAACCTCACTTCAACATCTAGATCATTCCGCTGAACGTATGCGTTTGCCGCCCTGATCAAATGAGCTTGTTTCTTTCTGCTCACAAACTCTTCTGGATTTCCAAAGTAGTCTGAGGCTCTTGTCTTCACCTCGACGATTGCGAGGTCATTATCTTTCAGCGCAATGATGTCAATCTCTTCCCGACCATATCTCCAATTTCGATCAAGGATGGAGTAGCCTGATTTCATGAGATGTGAAACAGCCAAATCCTCGCCTAAATCTCCTAAGTCGTTGTGATCAGCCATGGGTTATAGTTGGATTTTCAAGAAAAGTAAAACCCTTTCTACCTCCAAAAAAATGATTAAGAATCTTTGGCTATTAGTAGTCCAGTCTGGCTCCCTCGTCACTAACAATCAAAGCCCCAATTCTTCCTGAATAAACAGCTTGGTTATTTTCCACATGACCGATCGGTGCATTGAATGCAACTGGGTAGTCATAATCTGAGACAGCCTCGAGAATAATCTCTTCTACTGTCTTTCCAAATGGAATGGGATTGTCCATCATCTCAGTGAATTGGCCGACAACCAATCCGGATAGGTTTTCCAAATGCCCTGCGCGCTTCATGAACATCATCGTCCGATCGAGATGGTACAGGTATTCCGTAAGATCTTCTAAAAACAGGATTTTACCAGAATATTCTGGTTCGCTGTTACTTCCTGAAATGGAATGAAGAACAGCCAAATTTCCTCCAACAATAATTGCCTCAGTATGCCCTGGACGATTCAGGGAATGAGATTCCCATACTAGGCCTTCAAGCTGACCAAAAAGGGCTTTTTTCAGGGACTCACTCCCTTTGTTGGCTGCACCTTCGGCGAAGAATATTGGCATAGAAGAATGGAGTGTTTCGATCCCTAAGTTTCGATTAACATGTGAGTGCAATACTGTCAAATCACTAAACCCGCAAAGCCATTTGGGGTTCTTTTTGAACTGGTTCCAATCAACTTGATCAATGATTCGAGCTGTACCGTATCCACCACGAGCAAAAATCACCGCTTTGATTTCTGGATTATCAAGTGCTTTCTGCAAATCCGCAATCCGCTCTTCATCGGTTCCGGCAAACTGTCTGTCAGATCGGTGAATCGACGATCCCAAAACCACTTCCAATCCCCACGACTCAATCTGTTTAAGAGCGCCGTTAATTTGACCATCTTCGATTTTCTTGGCCGAAGCCACAATGGCAATTTTGTCTCCTGTTTTCAGATAGTTTGGCCGTTTCACAGGACTAAGGTATTACTACTTTTGCCCTCTTCGAAAGCAGAGGATAAAAATGCCTAAACGTCACCTTGTTACTTCCGCTCTACCCTATGCAAATGGACCGTTACACATTGGTCATATTGCAGGAGCATATTTGCCTGCAGATATATATGTGAAGCATTTGCGTGCTAAGTACGGTCATGAAAACGTGCTCTACGTTTGTGGCTCGGACGAACATGGAGCGGCCATCTCCATGAAGGCCATTAAGGATAAGACGACTCCAAAAGCCATTGTAGATCAGTTTCACGAGCTCAATAAAAAGGCATTTCAGGATTTTGGAATCGATTTCGATGTTTACCATCGAACATCTGCTGATTTACATCATCAAACATCTCAAGAATTCTTCTTAAACCTTCACGAAAAAGGCGTGTTCAAAAAGGTCGAAAACCAGCAGATGTATGACGCAGAGGCCAAGCAGTTTCTGGCCGATCGCTTCATCGTTGGAACTTGCCCAAACTGCAGCAGTGATCGAGCTTATGGCGATCAATGTGAGAATTGCGGCAAGGCGTTAAGTCCATCCGAACTCATTAATCCTCATTCTACACTCAGTGGAGCAAAGCCTGAAATGCGCGAAACGTGGCATTTCTATTTACCCATGGGCGACCATAGCGAATGGGTTGAGGACTTTATTCGAAATGGAAATTTAGAAGGCGTCGCACATCATGATGCCAAAACTTGGAAAAAGCACGTTGTTGGTCAGTGTTTGAGTTGGATTGAAGGCGGACTAGGTGATCGGGCAATGACCCGCGACCTCGATTGGGGCGTTCCTGTTCCGCTCGAAGGCGCTGATGGAAAAGTACTCTACGTCTGGTTGGATGCTCCAATCGGATATGTTTCTGCTACTAAGCAGTGGGCAATCGAACAAGACAATCCAGATGATTGGAAACGTTGGTGGCAAGATGATGACACCGAAATGGTTCATTTCATCGGCAAGGACAACATCGTTTTTCATTGCATCATTTTTCCGATTCTGCTGAAAATGCATGGTGAGTATAACCTTCCGACGAATGTTCCGGCCAATGAGTTTCTGAACCTTGAAGGAGACAAAATTTCAACTTCTAGAAATCACGCTGTTTGGCTTCATGAATACTTGGATGATTTTCCGGAACGTGTTGATGAATTGAGATTTGTATTGACCTCTATTGCGCCCGAATCGAAAGACAGTGAGTTTACATGGAAAGACTACCAAGCACGTGTCAACAATGAGCTTGTCGCGATTCTAGGAAACTTTGTAAATCGGGTGGTTGTTTTGACAAACAAGTACTACGATGGAGTTGTGCCGTTTGGAAATGTCGATCCTGACATCGTTGAAACTTGTCAGAAGCACCTGACACAATCCGAGCGGCACATAGAAAACTTCAAGTTCCGAGATGCTTTGGCTGAAGCGATGAATCTTGCTCGATTTGGGAATAAGTATCTGGCAGATACAGAGCCGTGGAAGCTTCAAAAGTCGGACCCTGATGCGGTGAAGGAGATCATGTTTAACGCGCTCAACATATGTGCGTATCTCGCCCCAGCATTCGAAGCATTTCTACCAGACGCCTCTCGAAATATCAGAGAGATGCTTGCGATTGATCCAATCTTCAAAGGGTTTTTGGATGGCCACGAAATCATTTCGCCGACCCTTCTTTTTAAGAAGCTTGAAGATGAAGAAATTGACATACAAGTCGCCAAGCTGAAGAAGGATGAAGAACCAAAAGCCGAAGAAAAACCTATGATATCATTTGATGATTTTACAAAGCTCGATCTCAAAGTCGGCACAATCAAATCAGCCGAAAAAGTTGAGAATGCAGACAAGCTCCTTCAGCTTCAGGTCGAAATAGGCAGTGAGGTAAGGACCATATTATCCGGTATTGCAGAGCATTTCAGCTCAGAAGAAATTATTGGAAAACAAGTGTCAGTCCTAACCAACCTCCAACCCCGAAAAATCCGAGGAATTGAAAGTCAAGGGATGATTTTGATGGCAGAAGATGAAAGTGGCAAATTGGTTTTTGTAAGTCCTGATGAAGCCGTCAAGTCTGGAAGTGGAATTAGATAACGTAATAGAGAAACTATGAAGCCTTTAAATGAGTTAACTCGAGTCTTGTTAATTGCAATCTTCTTGGGTGCATTCACAAATGTGAACTCGCAAGACACGACATCAGTTCAAACATTCACGTTTGGGGACATCACTAAAAGACGGGATGTCTTCGAATTTCCGGACTCGACAAATGAGTGGCGAAAAATCCTGATGTACAAAACATTGAAATGCGACAATGCGACCACCCAAGATCAATTTCCATGTGGAGAGTGGGATTATCTCACATACACATTTGTGTATGACCACACGGGCGAGATCGACTCCAATGAATCATCTCATCCTTTGAGACTTTCGGGAGGATTGGACTTGGACACATCGTATTCACACGGTACGGAAATGATTGATCTCTATCAACGGGTTGAGACTAGCGTGCAGACTGACAGTTTCAATCTTTCAAATTACACCGCTCTCCAAGCATCATCTTTGACGAACTCCACAGAAGACTTTCTTCCAGCGGCAAGTAATTCATCCAGATATCAAATGTTGTGGTCCTCTTCTACTTGGACTTTACCATCAGACACTTTAGATCGAATTGGCTTCCCATTTAATGGCCTTGGAAGTCAATTGACTGACTTGACCATCCGAATGAAACAGAGCTCGCTTTCGATAATTGACGAATTTCAGGAAGGAGGCTTCACAACTGTCTACGCAAAAAATACAACGTTCGATTCTAGCAATTTGGTCGGAGGTTATTACTACATAGATTTAATCGAACCTTTCGCTTTTGATTCAAGTTCCGGTGTTCTTGTTGATGTCAGTTTCACAAATTATTCGACTGGCACTTCTTACGATTCACCCTATTCAATCGCACAAGATTCCAATACAGTATATTCTCACGGAAATGACGCCTATGTTGAGTTTGACAACGCAAATCGATATGAAATTCCTTTGTCAGAAATAGACTTCGAAGATGAGATCACCATTAGCTTCTGGGCTTATGGTGATGAAAACGTGCTACCAGTTAATACCTCAGCATTTGAAGCTTCAGATATTAATGAAAACCGAGTACTAAACGCTCACTTGCCTTGGAGTAATGGAACAGTGTATTGGGATGCCGGAGAAGGTTCGGGATATGACAGAATCAACAAAGCATCAAGCGTTTCGGTTTATGCAAGCAAATGGACGCACTGGGCGTTCACTAAAAACACGAATGATGGCACCATGAAGATTTATCTTGATGGAAATCTTTGGCATTCAGGAACAGACAAAAATCGAAGCATTGGATTGATTAAGAAAATCATCATTGGCACAAATCGAAATGCCGCTAATGCCTGGCCAGGCAAAATGGATGAGTTCCGAATTTGGAAGAAAGAACTTAGCTCCGCCAACATCCAAGAGTGGTTATACAAAGACGTAACGAGCAGCCATCCTGACTATGCTGACCTCGTGGTATATCTGAAGTTTGACGATGGATATCCCGTACAAAATGAAATTACTGGCGGACCCGCTGTTTACTCACACGGATCGCCCCAATTACGCTCATACAGAGGCAAAGATCTCTTTAAAAATCAGCACCGTACGACTATCGCCCCTAATTTGAGCTTATTGCTTAGCAACGGATTTGTGTCGACTACAAGTACCACGGATACGGTTATGGATACAGTCGCCCAAGCGCCATATTCAATCGTAGATTACAGCGTAGTAGGAAACATGGTTTTACCAACTTCTGCCTCCTATCCATCGCGCGTTGAAAGTTCGTATGTCTATGATCCAAATGGAGTTGCCATTGACTCTACTTCATACTCCAGCACACAAACTTGGATCAACTCTGACCTAACATTCTACTATCCACCTTTTGACGTGATTGATCGCTATGAAATTGGCCGTTTTATCACGCCATACGGGATTAATCTGTCGCTAGGGCCAAATGGATTTACTTGGGTTTATGATGTAACCGATTACGCACATCTTTTGATAGATTCTGTAGATCTTTCTTCTGGAAATCAACAAGAGCTGATCGACTTACGCTTTGAATTCATCGAAGGAACACCACCAGCAGACATCGTCGCATTCGATCGTCCGTGGGGTCAGTCCAGATCTTATCGATACAATCAAATGGATGATGACATCGTGTTGGATCCGATGACCGTTGATGTTCACCCAGACGCGGCCTTCCATTCAGTGATTACCCGTCTCACCGGTCACGGTCACAATAGCAATACGGGTTCCTACCCTCACTGCTGCGAATGGTGGGAAAACACCCATTATTTATATGTTGATGGAACCAAATCTGCCGAATGGGAAATTTGGCAAGAACACGACTGTGGCGCAAATCCTGTTTTCCCTCAAGGAGGAACATGGCCGGGCGCGCGTGAAGGATGGTGTCCTGGTGATTTGGTAAAAGACAACAAGTTCAACATTACTGATCAGGTCAGCGGAACTGATTTCGAACTCGACTACAGGATCGATCCAGTGCCATCACAAAACCAAGGAATGGGCAATGGAAACTATGTTGTTGCGCTTCACTCGCTTCAATATGCTGACCCACATTATGAGCTCGACGCAGAAATTTACGACGTGATACGGCCAAATAACCGCCAGTATTATTCACGACTGAATCCTGTGTGCAGTGCTCCCACCGTAATTATTCGAAATAATGGAAGCGCGCCAATTACACGCTTGAAGATTCAATATCAGGTCGTTGGTGGAAATGTCTGGGAATATCAATGGTTCGGTTACCTCGAGTTTTTAGGAACAGAAGAAGTTGTGCTTCCATTTGAGAATGGTGCATTTTATGCTGGTGATGGAAGCAATCAATTTATTGCTACGGTTTCTTCACCAAATGATCTATCTGACGAGTATGCGGCCAACGATTCGTACACAACAGAGTTTGAACTTCCCGAACTCACAAATGGTAAGATCATATTGCAGTTCAAGACCAACAACTACAAGAATGAAAACAACTTGAAGGTTTACGATGCAAACGAAAACGTAATCTTCTCAAGAATTGGTTCACAATTAGTTGCAAATACGACGTATTGGGATACGTTGGATTTAGATTCTGGCTGTTATCGTTTGGAAGTTACAGATGCCAATGATGATGGCTTGTCCTATTGGGCAAATCCAAACCAAGGTTCCGGATTCCTTCGTCTTTGGACGCAAACAGGAGCAATTCTAGAAAACTTCGAGAGTGAATTTGGCCATAAGATTGACTATGCTTTCACGGTTGACTCACTATCATACGAAGGCTATGAGCCCACCGGACTCGAAGAGGTTGTGACTGAGCTTGGCTCAATGAAAGTCTACCCAAATCCAAATGACGGTTCATTCTATCTAGAGATGCTCAATTTCAATGGTTCGCATGAACTGGAAATTCGCAACTTGACAGGACAGATCGTGCATTCTGAGAAGCTAAACATAAAGTCGGGGTACGCGCGACGCTATAATTTAAACCTGCCCGTTGGAGTTTATACGATATCGCTTCAGAGTGATTCGGGAGCCAGTTCCCAAAAAATGGTTGTGGGTCAATAGAGCCTAATTTTCTTCGCAACGCCTAGCATCTTAATAAGGAAAAGTCTGTCCCGAAACCCTGAATTTGGTAATTACGACTATTGCCCTATTTGGGTGAGGTCTTTGTTGCTCCAATATTGTGTTATACATTTAATGCCTATAGCCAATGGGGATTCGGCTCACAATATTCACAACCCTGTTCTGCCTAACTACAGGGATTCTATCTGCTCAAGGACACTTTGAGGACGTAGATAAGTTTCAATTAGAAAACCAGAGACATCTAATTTCATCAATTGATGTTTCACCTGATGGGAAATATCTCGCAGTCGCGACTGTTCAAGGCGACCCCATCTACATTCTGGACGCTGCAACTCAAAAGACAACCGCAACCCATGACGTTGATGGTTATTACGCAGGACCGATCATTGACTATTCTTCCAGTGGCACTTATCTGTTGTTGGAAAAACAGTTTTATGCAGACTGGCACATGAACAAAGACAAGGCTACAAAGTATGAAGTCATGGACTCCAAGACTGGGAAAATCATCATGAAAATTGAAAATGCTCAAGATGCTCAGATATCACCCGATGAATCACGGATTGCAGTAATCAAAAAAGACAAACTCGTAGTCTATGGTCTTCCCCAAGGAAACGAGCTGATCAAAAAGGACATCGTCGGAATTAAAAATGCACTTTGCTATTCACTGGATGGTAAGAACCTCTTTGTCACGCATAAGTTGACAAAAGAAGATGCCGCGGAAATTCCAAGCCTACGGAACGATAAAAAAGCAATTAAAAGCGCTATAAAATTTCAGCAAGGGGTTTCAATGTTCAACTCTGAACTCCTTAATAGAGAGCGTGTATTTCTCGAGCGATTTGACAACGTCTACGACTTGAAATCAAATCATGACGGAACGAAGGTTTACTGTTTTTCCAAGATGCACACCCGCGTAGGTACTCCAAACATCAATCAGGGCAACATCCTGATGTTCGATATCAAAACAGGTCTTCTCGACAGAGGTGGCTTTGTAACGAACATGATGCTCACCAATTATGGAGCGAGTTCAAATGGGAGGTACTTCGGGCTCGTGTCGATCGATGCTCGATCTAAAATTCCAATCGTTCAGATCTGTGATCCAGCTACCTCAGACATACTCACATACTTCAATATTGACAAAGGGATTTTTCAAGGAATTAAGGATGGCGAGTTTCAAGGCGGTCAAGTGGAATTAATGAAAATAATATTTCATTTCACAAATCTTCGACTGAGAAATTATTTCATCATGGGTTAGATTAGCCTAAAACCCTTAATAGTGCAGGACACTTTAGTTGCACACCGGTCTTTTGTCATGCTATATTTGCCGTCTTGGCCCCGCCCACCTTCGGCCGGCAAGTAGTTCAACGGAGGGCGATTGTCCAGTGCACAATCGAGCCAGGTTGTGGGATGGCGGGAAAAGCAGAAAGTTCAAAAATATTGGCCCCGTAGTTCAACGGATAGAATAGGCGTTTCCTAAACTCTAGATCCAGGTTCGATTCCTGGCGGGGCTACATTTATAGATTGTAACGGATTGATATATAGCTGATTAAGTAATTGTTTTTGTTGATTTAGTCAATTATTAGGCATTAATTCTTCACTTCTGAGGTATTAAGACAAGAATCGTGATCTATAATACACCCCAAAATCTCCTCTACTCCCCAATCCAACTAGTTTATTTATAGTAGAGCGTTAGAGTATTGTACTACTGTACTCAGAACAAGAGTTTATTGAAGGGGTTATAGGTCATGTAAGTCACTTGCATACTTGCCTAATTTACTGATACTGAATTGGGGGTATGCGGTAAATAGTTAGGAGTCCCGTTTTCTTTTAGCACTCGGTGCGCCATCACCCACTGATTATGCCCCCACAACATCTACACAGACAATTTTCTATATTTAGAGTGCTGTTGACCTATCGAACTGTTAGTATGCAGCGTGAGTTTCACAAAACCAATAAAAATGAACACTGTAGTTGAACGTGAATCGACTAGATTCTATGTTACACAAGCGGACTATGAAGCACTTCTTTTAAGCTCCAATGCATCGCTGATTATTCATTGTTTACCAAACAATAACAATCATCCAAAAGGTCGTTACACAATTCCCAACAAATACGCTAGGCAGTTTATCGAGTCGAAGCAAGGCACACATAACTGGGCGAATCATGAAAATTTCAAGCAGGACTCGATTCCTGTTGGTCTGGAAGATTTCTTTACTCAGTTATGATTACAGATGACAAGGTAAAATCGAAGTTAACTGAGGACGAAACGGTCGAACTTCTTGTTAAGCACTTGATTTCTAATTCATGGGAGATTGAAAGCTATTGCCTCGGTCAACAAAGGGGGTTTGATATTGTGGCGAGTCGATCAAGCAAAAGGTTATATGTGGAGGTTAAAGGTGCCAAAGCAAATGACAAATCACCGACCAAAAAGCGCAAATTCTTTCATAGTGGCCAAATCAAGGATCACTACGGAAAGGCACTTGTAAAATCTCTAGAAACAATGCCTTCGTTGCCAAATGCTGATGAACCTCACATCGTACCAAGTCATCTCTGGAAAGTTTTAATCTGCGAAGCTTCAGCCGATACCAATGTTGCTAGCTTCCTGTTTCCTCAAGAGGCAACTCAATCATCAAGTTTATATGATTTTTCGGTCACCTTAAAAGAAGTAGAGAAGAGGTCTGGCTATTCTTTTTTCAGTGAATTGTCTCCGAAATGGAAAACTGGGTTTGAAGACTTTATTATGGATGAGTGGATTGTTAACTCAAGGGATTGAAGAACCCGCAATGTCAAATTCCAGATGAGCGCTTGTTGTGCCATACGCTTCCCAGCCAGTTTATTAAGTTGATCTAATCAGCAATTTTATGAAGTAACAATAGGTCGTTGTACAGTTGGACGACTTCTTCGAACCGTTCTTCAGTAAGCGGTTCATAATACGGTGGATTCCCGTCAACTAGCGTTCGGAAAGTCCATGTAGCATATCTTGATTTTTCAAAAACACAATATTTATTATCCACATAAATCGAAATTTTTCTCCGAAGTAATTTACCCTTACTGTTAAAAAATTGTTCATCGCTTTCGATACCATCGGCAATTTGCCTTGCTGATTTGATCATTGCTCCACCTGCATTATACGTAAAGGCTTTTTCACTGATTCGTTCACCTTCTGCATTGTACTCACTGAAGGACGTTTCTTGGTTACCATTCTTTTTCCAAGAAGTGATTGTTACTTTTTTGAATTGGCCGTTGGTATGAAACTCTCGAATACGCTGAAATCCATCTGGCTGCCCCACGTCAAATTGCAACGTGTCGGCTTCCTGAGCAAGACAAATGCTAAAAGTTAGTAAGGATGCTAGGAACGCGATTTGATTTTTCATGGCCGCACTTTTATCTCTTCAGCTTGAGTCTGACAGTTTTGGCTAAGGCAAATTCTAATACCCGAATCGATTCGCCAAGGTTATTGAAAGTATCTCGATCTAGTTCATTCCCTTGATTGGTAGGTTTTTTTAAAAGTGGTCGAATCGAATCTGCATGGCTGCCACGGCTAGTTGCACGGAGCTAATTAAAATTGAGAAATCCAATGAACTTATTGAGTCTAGCAATTTGGAGAAGTTAGGCTACTGATTTTGATCAAATTTGATCGTAAGTCACTTCTCTAAGAACTTTACCTTTTTCCAGTTCGATTATTCGATCCGTGTACTTGAGGGTGCTG
>JABJJW010000014.1 GCA_018660685.1 Flavobacteriales bacterium | reverse complement strand
GGGAAGTGGCGGAACATCACCATATAGTTATACATGGAGTAATGCAGCAACGGGAGCAACGGCAACTGGATTAGCAGCAGGCACTTACACGGTAACTGTTGAAGACGATAATGGTTGTACGGATACAGATCAAATCACGATTACAGAACCAACAGCAGTAACCGCGAGCATCACCAGTTCAACCAACGCAAGTTGTAATGGAGCAAGTGATGGAGCAGCAACAGCAAGTGGAGGCGGTGGAACATCACCATACACATACGCCTGGAGTACAGGTTCAAGTAGTGCAACCATCACAGGACTAGCAGCAGGAACATATACAGTGACCGTAGAAGACGACAACAGTTGTACGGAAACAGAAACGGTAACGATTACTGAACCAACCGCTGTATCGGCAAGCATTACCAGTTCAACCAACGCAAGTTGTAATGGAGCGAGTGATGGAAGCGCAACAGCGTCAGGAAGCGGCGGAACATCACCATACACTTATGCATGGAGTAATGCAGCAACAGGAGCAACAGCGACTGGATTAGCAGCAGGAACTTATACCGTCACGGTAGAAGATGACAACGGATGTGCTGACACAGAGACAGTGACCATCACCGAGCCATCAAGTATGACGGCGACTATTACCAGTTCAACGAACGTTAACTGTAATGGCGGAAGCGACGGAGCAGCAACAGCGGCAGGAAGTGGCGGAACAAGCCCATACACTTACTCTTGGAGTAGTGGCGGATCAAGTTCAACAGAGACTGGCTTAGCGGCAGGAACCTACACAGTAACTGTTGAAGACGACAATGGCTGTACTGATACAGATCAAGTAACGATTACAGAACCAAGTTCAGCAGTAGCAGCATCAGTGACGAGTTCAACCGATGTTAGCTGTAACGGCGGAAGCGATGGAGCAGCGACAGCAGCTGGCTCAGGTGGAACATCACCATACACTTACGCATGGAGCAATGCAGCGACAGGAGCAACAGCAACTGGATTAGCGGCAGGAACATACACAGTCACAGTCGAAGACGACAACGGTTGTACGGACACAGATCAAGTAACGATTACAGAACCAACAGCAGTCACAGCGAGCATCACCAGTTCAACCAACGCAAGTTGTAATGGAGCAAGTGATGGAGCAGCAACAGCAAGTGGAGGCGGTGGAACATCACCATACACTTACTCCTGGAGCACAGGATCAAGTAGTGCAACGATCACAGGCCTAGCGGCTGGAACATATACAGTGACCGTAGAAGACGACAACAGTTGTACGGATACAGAGACAGTAACCATCACAGAACCAACGGCTGTAACGGCAAGCATTACGAGTTCAACCAACGCAAGTTGTAATGGAGCGAGTGATGGAAGCGCAACAGCGTCAGGAAGCGGCGGAACATCTCCATACACTTACGCATGGAGTAATGCAGCGACCGGAGCAACAGCAACCGGACTAGCCGCAGGGACATACACTGTCACTGTAGAAGATGATAACGGCTGTGCAGACACCGAGACGGTAACGATTACAGAACCAGCCACACTGGTCGCTTCAGTTTCAAGCAGCACGAATGCAAGTTGTAACGGGGCATGCGACGGTACTGCGACTGCAACTGCAACCGGAGGAACAACCGCTTATTCATACTCATGGAGTAATGGAGGATCTTCTGCAACTACAACAGGACTGTGTGCAGGAACCTTCACCGTAACCGTGGAAGATGACAACGGTTGTATAGACACAGAAACTGTAACTATTACGGCACCAACAACAATGAATGCCTCAGCTTCGGTTGATACCAGTGCATCTTGTTCTGGTAGTAGTGATGGTGTGGCAACAGCAAATGGAAGTGGCGGAAGCATACCATATTCATACAATTGGAGCAATGGTGATTCAACAGCAACGGCAACTGGATTAACTTCTGGAACACACACCGTAACAGTCACCGACAATAATGGTTGTACTGATACAGCCATGGTGAACATGGGGACATTGGACACAGTTGGCCCAACTCAAATTACGCACGCTTTTCAAACATATTATCTCGATAGTACTGGAAGTGTGATCATCGCCGTAGCCAATGTGGACAGTGCTAGCACTGATGTCTGCGGTATTGATACAATGTATCTCAGCCAGTATTCATTTGATTGTGGAGACGTTGGGGTCAATTCTGTCACATTCACTGCAGAGGACGAAGCAGGAAATGTTAGTTCGATTACCGTCCCAATTTCAATTATTGACTCTCAGCCTCCTGTTGTACTTGCAAATTGGATGATTTCGGTCCACCTTGACAGTGCTGGAATGGTTACCATCAACGCTGATACCGTTGATAGCGCATCCTATGACAATTGCGGAATTCAATCAATGTGGTTGAGTGATTCAGTCTTCTCATGTGCCGACACAGCAACACTTAATGTTGTTACTCTTTACGTCCAGGACGGTAGTGGTAATGTCGATAGTACTACATGTAATATCCTGGTGATTGATTCAATGCCGCCATCTGTCATCCCTCACAATACAATTACATATCACTTGGATTCCACTGGAAATGTGGCCTTTGATCGTGACACGGTCGATTCTGCTACATATGATAATTGTGGCATAGCCGCTCGTTACCTGAGTGATTCTATATTCTCTTGCAGCGATACAGGGACCATAAATTACGTGACGCTTTATGCTAGAGATCGAAGCGGAAACGTCGATTCGGCAATAGTTGAAGTGATAATCGTTGATTCTCAACCGCCATCCGTAGTGGCGCATTCCTGGATTCTCGTACATCTAGACAGCACTGGAATGGTAGTGTTTGATCGAGACACAGTAGATTCTGCAACCTCAGACAATTGTTCTATTAGTGCTCGCTGGCTAAGCGATTCAAACTTCACCTGCGCGGATACGGGATGGAACACAATTACATTCTATGCCCGAGATCGAAGCGGAAATGTTGATTCAATGTTGGCTGAAGTATTCATTGTTGACACAATGCCTCCATTCGTTACGGGATCTGGAGACACACTCTATCTTGATGCAAATGGAATGGCTGTAATAGATACAGCTGCAATGAACATCAGTGTTTATGACAATTGTCAGGTTGATTGGGTGCAGTTTACTATTGATACATTCTATTGCGCCGATGTTGGAACCAATAACTGGCAGGTGGTTGCTAGCGATGTGAGCGGTAATGTGGATTCCCTGAATCTTTCAATTGTGGTCGCCGACACATTTGCTCCAACCGTAAATGCACAGAATATTAGCGTCTATCTTGATTCATTCGGAATGGCGACAGTAGACACCACTATGGTCAATGCGGGTGCTTATGATAATTGTGGCATCGACTCCATGTGGCTTGCTCAGCAAAACTTTAACTGCGCAGATACAACAGGAGGCACGATCAACTGGCTCTACGCTGTTGATGGTAATGGCAATGTTGACTCCGCATCATTCGTAATTTCTGTAATTGATACGATTGCACCTAATCTCGTTGCGCAAAACGATACCATATATCTTGATTCTTCAGGTGTGACATCAATTGACACTAGTTTAATTAGCTCGGCTTTCGATAATTGTGGACTCGATACGTTGTATTTCAGCCAATCTTCATTTACATGTGCGGACAGCGGAGTCAATTCGATCACAGTAACAGCCATCGATGAAAGTGGAAACCAAACGGATGTTCAAATCATCGTTACAGTTCTTGACACGATTGCACCATTTGTCAATTCCTATAGCTCGATAACGGTATATGTAAATTCAACTGGAGTAGCTTACTTAAACACAGCGATGTTCGATGATGGATCAAATGACAATTGTCAAATTGATTCGCTCTCTATATCCATGGATTCCTTAACATGTTCAAGTGCTAATCCAACTGTGATCACATTAACCGGAATTGATGTTTCAGGAAACTCGGCCTCTGATACCACAATAGTCACAATCGTCGATACTACACTCAACGTTTCATTGACAATCGTTGAGGATTCCGTTTGTCAAGGAGCTATGGTTGCACTTGATAGTGTTTCTACTTCAGGTGGTGTTTATTCTGGAATGGGAATTTCAGGTGATACGCTTTACACCGACACCCTTCTCGGATGGCAATACATTACTTACACAGTGACTAATTCGAGTGGTTGCTCAGATTTTGCGGTTGATTCCGTGTTTATTACAGGTAATCCCACCGTCAGTGTCGATCCCGGCTCCTTCGTTCTTTGCGCAGGAGAAATGATGACATTGAACTTTGCTTCGCCATTGGGAGGAATTTATGTTTCTCAATTCGCTGATTCGAATATGCTCACAGCACCTGATTCTGCATATTCTGGAATTGGAGGCTACTACACTTTCAGCAATAGTTGTGGAACCGACACGGGCGAGTTCTATCTCCAAGTTATTCCTGCACCAGAAATTGATCTTGGGCCTGATACTTCGTTGTGCAATGCATACCAATTGACATTTGATGCAGGGACTCATACGTCATATCTATGGTCAACGGGTGCAACTTCTCAAATGATTACGATTAACGATGGTGAAGAGCCATTGACCGAAGATCAAACCATTTGGGTTACCGTTACAAACGAGGAAGGTTGTACAAATTCAGACACGCTATTTGTCGATGTCATGGATCAACCGACATTCTACTTAGGTGACAACTTCACTATTTGTAGAGACTCAGCGGTGGTTCTTACGGTTCCAAATGTTTACGACAGTTTTATCTGGAGCGACAGTAACACGGGGATTACAATATTGGCACATGATGGTTCGGCAATTATTCCAGGATTGTACACCTTCTGGGCAACGGGGACGAATGCTGGCGGGTGTTCTTACAGCGATACGATTGTGATTAATCTGAAGGATTGCTCACCTGAAGGTCTTGAAGCAGTGCATTTGCCTGAGGGTATTGATGTTTATCCAAACCCGACAGCAAGCGAATTGAACATTGCCTTGCTTCAAGGTTCAGTTGATCATATAGATCAAATTCGAATGGTGGATATCAGAGGCAGCCAAGCTGCATTGTTCAATCCATCTGATTGGAGCCTGACTTCGAGCGGTGAGTATGTTATGATCAACGTTAGTAATCTCGCCAACGGAGTATATGTACTGCAGGTCGTTCACGATCAAGGAGTCCATTCCGAGCGTGTGATTATCGAGCGATAAATTATTCTTTGGGTTTCGAAACCTGAACTCCGACTTCCATTACGAGGTCGAGTTTGTCCCGTTCCATGATGTGCCGGACTGAAATGTGATAATCACCCGGAACCAATTCGATATCTGCGTAAACCACAGACTCGACGTCCCAGATATCGCCTGATCCTTCACCGAGGTATTCGCGATCGTCGCCAATAATACTGAGCTCGACTGTATCTATACTTGATACTTCTGGTCCTTCTAGACTAACTTCTAGGTACACTGTGGCAAAAGGAAAACCATGTACATGTCTGAATAGGAGTAGCACATCGCTCTTTTGTTGTTGTTCAATCGGAAATTCGAATTCGAGGTGATTTTCTTTCTGCCATTCAAAATGTTTGAATTCGATTAGTGATCGATATGTCCAAAATGCACTGCATGACACGCCTAGTATAGCTATGACTAGGATTGATAGATACTTCTTCATGGCCTTCAATTTGAGCAATCATAAGGATTAAATTCGTGGACCAACAGAATCAATCATGATTACGGATCAAATAAACGAGGACATCAAGCAAGCAATGCTTGCGAAAGACAAGAAAAAACTGGATGTTCTGCGTGCAATTAAGAGTGCTCTGATGCTCTTGGCAACGGATAAAGGCGCAGATGGGAAAGTTTCAGATGAAGCTGCTATCGCCGCCATGCAGAAATTAGTCAAGCAACGCAATGAGGCTGCTACCATTTATCGTGAGCGGAGTCGAGCGGATATGGCCGAAGAGGAAGAGTATCAATCAGGCGTCATTAAATCCTACCTGCCCGCAATGATGTCCGAGCCGAAGTAATTAATGCCATCAATCATGCTGGTGCTTCAGGACCAGCGGACATGGGCAAAGTCATGGGGCTAGTTATGGGAAAACTCAAGGGCAAAGCAAAGATTTTGATCGAAGGGCATACAGACAGTATTGGTAAACTTGAGACCAACTTATTTGTCTCCATGCTGAGAGCTGAAATTGCCAAAGGTTATCTAGTTCGGTACGGATTTCCTGCAGAGGATATTGAGGTCATTGGTCATGGTCCAACTAAACCTGTATCCTCCAATGATACGCGGGCGGGTAGAGCTGAGAATCGTCGAGTCAACGTGACGATCAAGATGAAGGATATGCCATAAAAAAAGGCCACCCGTTGGGTGACCTTTCAGCTGAATTTTAAGCGAATTACATCATTCCGCCCATTCCACCCATACCTCCTGGAGGCATAGCTGGTACATCATCTTCGGGCTCATCGGCTAGGACACATTCTGTCGTAAGCAACAAACCTGCAATGGAAGCGGCGTTTTCTAGAGATACTCGAGATACCTTTTTAGGATCAATGACTCCAGCGTTGTAAAGATTCTCGTATACATCAGTAGCGGCATTGTATCCATAGTCATCCTTTCCTTCCTTGACGGTCTGAACGACGATTGATCCTTCTCCACCTGCGTTGGCCACAATCTGTCGGAGAGGCTCTTCTAAAGCTCTCTTCACGATGGCAACACCAATGTTCTGATCTTCATTTCCTGTGTCGAGAGAATTAAGAGCGTCAATTGCTCTGATGAAGGCGACTCCACCACCAGGAACGATTCCTTCCTCAACTGCAGCTCTCGTTGCATGTAGGGCGTCATCTACTCGATCCTTCTTCTCCTTCATCTCTACTTCTGTAGCAGCACCAACATAGAGCACTGCAACTCCGCCGCTCAACTTAGCAAGTCGCTCTTGAAGCTTCTCACGATCATAGTCACTCGTCGTCGACTCGATCTGCGCTTTAATTTGATTGACACGCGCCTTAATATCATCACTGTTTCCAGCTCCATTAATTACGGTTGTGTTGTCTTTGTCAATATCAACCTTCTCGGCTCTTCCTAAGAAGTCCATTTCAGTTTGATCAAGCTTATAACCTCTCTCTTCACTGATTACTGTTCCACCCGTGAGAATTGCAATGTCTTCTAACATTGCCTTACGTCGGTCTCCAAAACCTGGAGCTTTTACCGCAGCTACTTTTAATCCGCCTCGAAGTTTGTTGACTACAAGACCAGCAAGAGCTGTTCCTTCAACATCTTCAGAGATTATTAGTAGTGGAGCTCCAGATTGAGCAACCTTCTCAAGAATTGGAACGATGTCTTGAATATTTGAAACCTTCTTATCGTGGATAAGAATGTATGGGTTCTCCAATTCAGCCACCATTTTGTCAGCGTCTGTTACGAAGTAAGGGGAGAGGTAACCTCTGTCGAATTGCATTCCTTCAACAACATCAACTGTTGTTTCAGTTCCTTTTGCTTCTTCAACAGTGATTACACCTTCTTTACCCACTTTCTTCATTGCCTCTGCAATCAACGTCCCGATTGTCGAGTCATTATTCGCTGATACAGTACCTACTTGCTCGATTTTACCGAAGTCGTCTCCAACTGATTGTGCCATATCTGCCATGCTTGCGCCGACAGCCGCAACAGCCTTGTCAATACCTCGCTTAAGATCCATTGGGTTTGCACCAGCTGTGACGTTCTTGAGTCCAGTAGTTACAATGGATTGAGCTAAGACAGTTGCTGTTGTAGTACCATCTCCAGCTGCATCCGCAGTCTTAGAAGCTACTTCTTTCACCATCTGGGCACCCATGTTTTCAAGAGGCTCTTTTAACTCTACCTCCCGTGCAACGGTCACACCATCTTTGGTAATAGCCGGTGCGCCAAATTTCTTGTCAATGACTACATTCCGACCCTTAGGCCCCAATGTAACCTTCACGGCATTCGCCAAAGCATCGACACCTCTCTTAAGTCCATCGCGTGCTTCAGTATCAAATGTGATTTCTTTTGCCATTATATTATGTTTTGTTCTTTGTTAGAATTAAGACAAGCTTCCAAGTATGTCTGAAGCTCGCATGATCAAATAATCTTTCCCGCTTAGTTGAATTTCAGTACCCGAGTATTTTCCGTAATAAACTGTATCACCTGCTGAGAGAGTAATCGGTTCATCTTTCTTTCCGGGTCCAACCGCCACAACAGTTCCTTGTTGAGGTTTCTCTTTAGCCGTATCAGGAATGATAATTCCTCCGGCTGTCTTTTCTTCTGCAGCTGCCGGCTCTACCAACACTCTGTCTTCATTTGGATTAAAGTTCACTTGTGACATTTTTTGGAGATTAAGTTTTACTCTGGGCTGATAGTCAGAATTTGTGCCATCGACGGAGAGGGGGTGATTTTTGCCATTAAGACAAAAAAAAAGGGCAGCTTAATGACAAGCTGACATTTAATGATGTAATTAGGTACTTATTGGCCCGGAAGCGGAACAGCATTATCATCCAATCCTTGGATTGGCGCAACGACTTCTTGATCGATGATGCCTTCTAATTCACTTCCCGCTTGTTCAACCGATGATGTTCCAATCATGGCAGTTGATATCAAGCACAATACCAACAGAGATATCGCTAAAATCCAAGTTCCTTTTTCGAGGAAGTCTGTGGTTCGCTGAACTCCGACTATTTGATTTGACGATGAGAACCCTGATGCTAAACCTCCACCCTTGGAGTTCTGCACAAGAACAATCCCCATTAGCATGAGGCTCACTAGGAAAATCAAAATTGAAATAATAATCATGACTTAAGTTTTTTCTCCTCTTTCAATTTTTGAATAAGGCCGGCAAAATAACTGCTTTTTTCAGGATCGAGCAAGCTAAGCTTGTTATAAGTTGAAATGGCCTTATTTAAATCCCCTTGAGCAGCGTACACCTGGGCTAGAGTTTCTGAGACAATCTCCTCATTGTCCTCTGTGCTCTTCTTAGCGACCTTGGTAGGGGAGAAGAATTCGGCGCGTTTCGGAACAACCTCTTCTTCATTGTCAATGAAACGTGCAATAAGTTCTTTCGAATCCACTTTCTTTACTTCTTCCTCACCATTGGCCAGAGCCAACATCCAATCACTGAAGCTTCTTGGCCCAGAAACTGGTTTATCATCTACAATGTCTGATTTAGTTTGTGGCTCTTTCACCCCACTAACTTCTGCCGAATCGGAACTTTCTTCATCAGTGCCAAGAAGATCTAATACAACACCGGATCCAATTGCCGCTGAAATGATTTGCTCTTCCAAAGGATCCTTGGGAGATTTTGTTTCTTCTGGAGTTTCTACCACGTTCTCTTCAACAATGGGCATCTCGCTAAATATGAACTGATGAAGTTGTGCCCGATCCCCTGAGAGCAAAGCGGCCATCCGAACAGCGGAATCAGTATTGGCTGAACCGCCAGTTTTTTGAGCTTTACCATGCATCGCAGCCAACGTTGCAGAGTAAGGATGTGCTTCAACGAAATTCTCTAAGGATTGCATAGCATCTTGATCCAGTTTTTGACCGGATTTCAGGCGAAGAAAATGCTCATTGACTACCAATTCCCGAGTGATCTGTTAAATATGTCTTGGGCTAATTTTTCGTTGATTTCTTCGATTAGGCCCGCTTCGACCTCACTGAGGTTTTGCGTTCCATCGAATTGAGCGAAGTTAGAAAATGACTGCTGATAGCTATTATCTTCATTCTTAGTGTCCGTATAGCTGACTTTGACAGTAATGGTTAATCTACTCAAGGAGGAAACGTCATTTCCAGTGACCGCTTCATCAGTCTGACGATAGCTCGTAATTTCTCCTTCGATGATGAGGTCACCGTTGTTTTTGATCAATGCCAAATTCGTTTGACGAAGGAAGATGTCCTTTAACGATTCGGTGAATGACTGACTCAAAGACGGAGGAGCGAGGGTGGCTTGATAACTCGGAAATGTTGCTACCGAAAGTGTATTGACATCTGGAGAAACACTCGCCCCGGTGAAGGAATAAATTTTACATCCAGCGAGAGAAAGCAAAATCAAAATGAGAGGCACTTTAAGGAAGTTCATATTCCTTAATTTTTCGGTATAACGTCCGTTCTGATATTCCGAGTTCCTGTGCAGCATTTTTCCGTCGACCCTTGTGTTTGTCAAGGGCCTTGATAATCAATTCTTTTTCCTTCTCTTCAATTGATAGTGATTCTTCAACGACGATAGACTCATCAAATTGTTCATTTGATTCATCAACAACGGGTTCAACGGTGAATTCTACAGGTGGAGTTTCAGCTGCGCTTCCCTCGATTGCTGGATACAGTCTTTTAATTGCGTTGACGTCAATGTTGGCATCGCCATCTCCTCGAATGATTTCCATGACGATTTTCTTCAAGTCTGTCATTTCATTCTTAAGGTCGAAAAGAACCTTGTATAGAATTTCACGCTCGGACATGTCAGCGGATCCCTCTTTTTCCAAAACCATGGGAAGTTGAGTGTCTCTTGCATGTGGCAAATAGCGCAAGAGTGTTTCGGCGGAGATTTCACGTTCACTTTCAATGACAGAAATTTGCTCCGTCACGTTTTTAAGTTGACGAATATTTCCAGGCCATCGATAGTTCGAGAGAATTTTGACAGAATCCTCAATTAAGCGAACGCCTGGCATTCTGTATTTCTCACCGAAGTCAGAAGCAAACTTTCGAAATAGGAGGTGGATATCTTCTTTCCGTTCTCGGAGTGGTGGAATATGAATTGGAACCGTGTTCAACCGGTAATAAAGATCTTCCCTAAATTTTCCCCTACGGATTGCTTCAGGAATGTCAACGTTAGTCGCAGCCACAATTCTGACGTCGGTTTTTTGACTCTTGCTCGAACCGACCTTTAAAAATTCCCCGGTTTCCAATACCCGTAGCAAACGTACCTGAGTCGAGACAGGAAGTTCGGCTACTTCATCAAGGAAGATTGTACCGCCATCAGCAACCTCGAAATACCCTTTCCGAGTATCATGCGCACCTGTAAACGACCCTTTTTCATGACCGAATAATTCGGAGTCGATAGTTCCCTCTGGAATGGCACCACAGTTCACAGCGATATAACCACTGTGCTTTCGAGTGCTATTATGATGAATGATTTGAGGCATTGCTTCTTTACCGGTACCACTTTCACCCGTAATCAGCACGCTCAAGTCGGTTGGTGAAACTCGCAAGGCGGTTTCAATTGCCCGGTCAAGTGTGGCACTAACCCCAATTATTCCGAATCGCTGTTTTGCTTGTTGTACGTTCATGATTCCGATACCAATTCCCCAATTAGCGTTGCAGAGGTGCAATCGGTAATTTTAATTTCAATGTAATTCCCAGCTTGCTTGGATGATTTTGGAAACACGCACATGACATTTTGATCGTTTCTTCCACTTTGAAAATCTGAAGAGCGTTTAGAGTCACCTTCAATTAGAACTTTATATGTCTTGCCAACAGCGCGTTTGTTGCTTTCATGCGAATGTTCCTGTTGGACATCGATAATTTCACTCAAACGTCTTTTCTTTTCCTCAAGTGGAACATTGTCTTCAAATTTCCTGGCCGCAAGTGTTTTGGGTCGCTCGCTGTAGAAGAACATGTAGGCAAAATCATAGCGAACTTCTTTCATCAACGAAATAGTGTCTTGATGCTCCTGTTCCGTTTCTCCACAAAATCCAGAGATTACATCTGTAGAAATGCCGCATTCCGGCATGATTGATCGAATGGACTTTATCCTCTCTAGGTACCATTCCCGTGAATATCCGCGATTCATTCTTTCCAAAACATCGCTATTTCCAGACTGAACAGGAAGGTGAATGTATTCGCAAATGTTTTCATACTTCGCCATGGTATGAAGTACATCGTCCGTCATGTCTTTAGGATGGGAAGTGGAAAATCTAATTCTTAAGTCGGGGTTGACAAGTGCGACCTTTTCCATGAGTTGGGCAAAATTCACCGTTTCAATTGACGGATCGAGAACTTCCTCTTTCTTGTTCATGTTCCATTTGTAGCTATCTACATTTTGGCCCAGTAATGTCACTTCTCTATAACCTCTTTCGAAGAGGTCATTTGCTTCTCCTACGATTGACTCGGGATCTCTGCTGCGTTCCCGGCCTCGGGTGAAAGGAACTACGCAAAAGGAGCACATGTTATCACAGCCACGCATTATGGAGATGAAGGCGCTCACTCCGTTGTGATCCAGCCTTACCGGTTTTATGTCGGCGTAAGTCTCTTCCCTAGAAAGCAATACGTTCACAGCCTTTTGTCCGGTTCCCACTTCTGATATCAAATTTGGAAGGTCCCGATAAGAGTCTGGGCCAGCAACGAGGTCAACTAATTTTTCTTCTTCAAGAAGTTGAGACTTTAAGCGCTCTGCCATACATCCTAGAATTCCGATGACCTTATCAGAATTGGCAGCCTTTTCTTTATTGAATTGCTTCAGTCGATTCCTGATTCGCTGTTCTGCATTGTCGCGAATTGCGCAAGTGTTGATGAGGACCACATCGGCTTCTTCCTGATTATTGGTGGTTTCGAATCCAGCCTGAGTCAATATTGAAGCGACAATCTCGCTATCAGAAAAATTCATCTGACAGCCATAACTCTCTAAATAGAGCTTCTTGCCCGTCAATAGCTCTGTGTTCTGCTCCAGCATTACTGCCTCTCCTTGTCTCTCTTCTCCTACTAGCTCTGTTTCCATTGTCCAAATTTTGGAAGATTGCAAAAGTATCGAATAGGTTGCACTGCTAAAATGTCAGGTCCGTTAAAGGGATGTTATTGTAGATATCTAAACAGAGATCATAACCTTTCCATTTTAATTTCCGTTTTATTTGCACAATTGGAAAACCCGATCGGCGAATGAATTTGGTAATAGTTGAGTCTCCTGCTAAGGCGAAGACAATTGAAGGATATCTAGGGAAAGATTTCGTAGTGAAGTCAAGCTACGGTCACGTGCGAGACTTGCCTACTAAGGGATTGTCCATCGACCTAGAAAATAATTTTAAGCCCGAATATGCTGTAATGCCTGACAAGAAGAAGGTGATTGCAGAGCTCAGAAAACTCAGCAAGGATGCTGAAACAGTCTGGCTCGCCACGGATGAGGACCGGGAAGGAGAAGCCATTTCTTGGCATTTATTTGAGACACTTGGGTTAACGGACGAGAATACAAAGCGAATTGTATTTCACGAAATCACGAAACCTGCAATTCAGAGCGCAGTTCAGAATCCTCGAAAAATTGATCAGAATCTGGTTGACGCTCAACAGGCAAGAAGGGTGCTTGACAGAATAGTCGGATTTGAACTGAGCCCAGTTCTTTGGAAAAAAGTAAAACCATCTCTATCAGCTGGACGCGTTCAAAGCGTTACTGTGCGATTGATTGTTGAAAGAGAAAAGGAAATCAACGCGTTTGAATCTACGCCTTACTTTAAAGTCAAGGCAGTTTTCGAAGCGAAAGACAAGTCCTTCACCGCTGATTTATCAAAGAGAATTGAAAGTGAAGAACAGGCGAACGCCTTTCTTCAGAGTTGTATTGGGTCTGACTTTTCAGTTACGTCCATTGATAAGCGCCCAGGAAAGAAGAGCCCATCTGCTCCCTTCACAACTTCCACTCTACAACAAGAGGCCGCTAGAAAATTAGGATTCTCAGTTGCGCAAACGATGCGTTTAGCGCAGGGCCTGTACGAAGCAGGAAAGATTACTTACATGCGAACTGACTCTGTCAATTTGAGCAAGACTGCCATTGATGGAGCACAAAAAGAAATTCTTAGCGAGTACGGAGATGAGTATGTAAACCCGAGAAAATATTCGACTAAAACGGCCAACGCACAAGAAGCACATGAGGCAATCCGACCGACGTATTTTAATGAGCGCAATGCGTCAAGCGACGAGAGAGAGCAGAAGCTTTATAGTTTGATTTGGAAGCGGGCCATCGCTTCCCAAATGACAGATGCTAAATTGATGCGTACGTCAATAAAGATTGGCGCATCAGGCTTAGAAGAGAAATTCGAGGTCAAGGGTGAGATCATAACATTCGATGGTTTCCTCACGGTGTATATGGAAGGAACAGATGACGAGAGTACTGAAGAGTTGAGTTCTTCCTTGCCGGATGTAAATGAGAATGACTCGCTTAAATTACTTTCTGCTGAAGCAACAGAAAAATTCACCCATCATCCACCCAGATATTCGGAAGCGGCATTGGTAAAGAAGCTTGAAGAACTCGGCATCGGACGGCCATCTACCTACGCACCAACAATTTCTACGATTCAAAAAAGAGGCTACGTTGAAAAGACGGAACGAGAAGGCCGCACTCGGGAATTTAAAAGACTCAAGCTCGAAAATGATTCGATCAACGCGGTAGTTGATTCTGAAGTCACCGGAGCTGAACGAAATAAGTTTTTTCCATCTGATATTGGTGTGGTGGTTAGTGATTTTCTCTCGAAACACTTTGAGAACATCATGGATTATCACTTCACCGCTAATGTTGAAGAGGAATTTGATAATATTTCTAGAGGAGAAACAAATTGGGCTGCCATGCTCGATAAGTTCTACAAGCCCTTCCACTCTTCAGTAGAAGATACTTTAGAGAATTCTGAGCGGGCAACAGGAGAGCGAATTTTAGGGAAAGATCCAGTAAGCGGCAAGCCGGTTTTAGCGAGAATTGGGAGGTATGGACCCATGATCCAAATTGGGGACGTAAGTGATGAAGAGAAACCGAAATTTGCGAAACTGAGACCGACGCAGTCTATTCAAAGCATCGAATTTGATGATGCCATGGAATTGTTCAAACTTCCAAGAACGCTGGGTGAATTAGAAGGAAAGGAAGTTGTAGCTTCTGAAGGTCGGTTTGGACCGTTTGTTAGGTTCGACGGCGCATTTTATAATCTGGGTGAGTTAGATCCATTGAGTATCACCCTTGCTGAAGCGGAGAAGATTATTCGCGAGAAACAGGAGGAAGCGAAGAAGGCAATCATTCACGAATTTGACACTGATCCAGTGATCAAGGTTTTAAAGGGTAGGTTTGGCCCATACATGTCAGTCGGATCAGATAACTATAAGATTCCGAAAGGCGAAGAACCAGAATCGTTGACCCTTGAAAGATGCCAAGAAATCGTGGCAAACTCAGAACCTACCAATAAGGGTAAAAAAAGAAGAGCCAAAAAGTAAATGGACTTAACCTCCTACTTTAAGCCTCTTGAGATTTCAGCAGAATTTGCTGAGCGAACTTTATCTGAACATTTTCAAACTTTAAGTAATTCATCTGATGCGAGTGAATTTGATCTAGCCATCCTCTTCGTTCCGGAATATCGGTACAATGGATTTTCTCCGACTCAAATGAAGGTCACAGAAGTCGTTGAAAAGCTAGGTGGACTTCACCTTCAAGAAGGCTCTCCACGAATATTGATGATGGGTGAGTTCATTTGTGGTCAATCATTGGAGGACACTGAAGCTGCCCTCATTGATATTTTTGGACACCTTATTAATAACAAGTGCCTTCCAATCGTAATCGGAGGTACCAAAGATTTGGTCTATAGTGGGTATAAGGCATTTGCCAATGAGGATTCCATTGTCAATATCACAGCACTTGACACCACGCTCAACCTTGAAGGAGCCAGAGGATATATTGGTAGAATAATTAAAGAACAGCCAAATTTCCTTTTCAACTATAGTAACCTCGCTTATCAATCTTACTATGTCTCACAGGAAGAAATCAGATTAGCAGAGGAATTGTTTTTTGATGCTGAACGATTGGGAAATATTCGAAATGCCGTTGAAAGAACGGAACCGGCTATTCGTGGTTCTGAAATCGTAACTCTTTCACTTGAATCAATAAAATCTTCTGATTTTAAATCCGTGCTCTCGCCACAACCGAATGGTTTGTACTCTGAGGAGATCTGCCAAATTTCGCGATACGCTGGGTTGAGTGAAAAGTGCAAATGTTTCTATCTAACAGAATGGAATGGATCAGGTGATCACGAGGATCAAATGCTGATGGCTCAATTGCTTTGGTGTTTTATTGACGGTTGGGTATCGCGGCGTCCAGAGATGCCAGGTTCAAATAAATCTGACTTTTTGAAATACAGAGTAGCACTCAAGGGTGAAGAGCACGAACTTATTTTTTATAAAAGTTTGAATACGGATAGGTGGTGGATGGAAGTCCCTGTTCCACCTCAGTATGTAAATAGGTATAAGAAGCATCACATAATTCCATGTGACTATTCCGATTACGAAGTCGCAGCGGCTGATGATCTTCCAGAACGTTGGTGGAAGACATATAAGAAGATGCTCTAGTCCCCCAGAAATCCTCATTCATCGGGAAGATCAACCGGTTAGTGTTGAAAAAGTTGGCGCTTCGTGGAATTTGGTTGATTCGATTTGAATTTTCAGTAATTTAGCCCTCCCCTAAAAAGGGCCTACTATCATTATGCTCAAAAATCTAAGAATAAGTTTCGCGCTGGTTGCAATCGTTGCTTCCACGGCTTCCTTCGCTCAGCAGGATCCACAGTTTAGCATGAACATGCATAACAAATTGTATGTTAATCCGGCCTTTGCTGGAATGAATGACGGGATATGCGCCTATACGATAGGTAGACAACAATGGGTTGGCTTTGAAGGGCGACCTGAAACATATTTATTCGGAGCACACGGAACTTTCTTGATACCAGGTATTGACCTGCGAAGTGGAGGTGGTGTGACTGTGCTTGGAGATGGACTCGGGCAAATGCACTTTACAGGAGTTAAAGGCATGTATAGTGCTCACATTCCTCTGAATATAATCGGAAGTGATCCAGGATATCTTGGCGTCGGACTTTCCGCAGGGATGTTGCAGTTTGGCGTCGGTAACAACTGGAGGCCGAGCGATCCACATTGGACAGACCCAACAATTCCTGATCAAGGATTTCAAGCTACAAAATTTGACATGGATGCTGGCATCTTCTACCAGACAGAGAAACTTTACTTTGGTGCGTCCATGACCCACATCAATGGGGCCAAGTTCACGGCTGATGGTCCGTCAATCGCGGCGGGCGAACCGAACTGGAACACTTCATTCGATATGCAATCGCACCTTTTCGTGACAGGAGGGTATGACTTCTATTTATCCAATCCTATGTATGTGATCAAGCCTTCAATTTTCTTGAAGTCTGATTTGGTTACAGCACAGATTGATGTGAATTGCTTGTTAGAGTACAATAATTTTGTGTGGGGAGGGTTAACTTACAGATACATCGATGCCGTGGTAGCCATGGCTGGTGTTAATTACTCACCCCCGATTGTCCCTGGTGGTTTCAAATTTGGCTATGCCTATGACGTTACTACCAATCAACTTACTGCGGGTAGCAATGGATCTCATGAGATCTTTGTGCAGTACTGCTTGAAACTCAAGAAGAAAGCGCCCGTTCAAAAACACAGATCAGTTCGGTTCTTGTAATCACCTAGTTTTGCAACTGTTTGAAAATCAAGAATCCAAACGAGATAAGAATTAAAAAAGGAGAAATCATGAAAAACTCGCTCAAATATCTGCTGGTAGCCCTCGTTGGCTCACCTATTTTCCTGAGCAGTTGCGGAAGCTCCGGCAATGATCAGCTAGTTGGTGTTCAAAACCGAGTAGCGTGGTACCAGCCTGATCCTTATGGAATGTTGTACCTGCCTATGGGTGCGTTCAACATGGGTCCTAGTGACCAAGACGTTCCTTATGCCACCACAACTCGATCAAAGGCAGTTTCTGTTCAAGCATTCTATATGGATGAGACGGAGATTACCAATAATGAATATCGTCAGTTTGTATTCTGGGTTCGCGACTCGATCGCACGAAGAATTCTGGGTGAGGAAGTCGATGAAGAATACCTCATTACCATCAATGACTATGAAGAGGACTTAGATCCACCTCATATTAATTGGATGGAGAGAATTCGTTGGGATGACCTTGATCAAAGGGAGGCACTAGAAGTAATGTACTATCCAGAATTCGAACGTTTTAGAGGTCGTCGAGAAATTGACGGACGAAAACTCGACTACGAATACTTCTGGATCGATTATAGAGATGCAGCGAGAAAGGGAGGCCCAGGCGCTCCACTTCGTCAACGAGGAATGACCGATAGATCCATCTTCATCAAAAGAGATGTGATTAACGTTTACCCTGATACGCTTTGTTGGGTTCATGACTTCACATATTCATTCAATGAACCAATGACGAAGATGTATTTCAGTCACCCAGCATTTGATGACTATCCAGTCGTTGGGGTGACATGGAAACAAGCTCGAGCTTTTGGTATTTGGAGAACTGAATTATTGAATAGCTATCTACAAGAAATTGGCGGTGGACGAGTTCAAGATTTCCGACTTCCAACTGAATCAGAGTGGGAGTATGCCGCCAGAGGCGGATTGGACTTAGCCCCATATCCTTGGGGTGGGCCTTATATCAGGAATACACGAGGTTGCTTCATGGCTAACTTTAAGCCAATGCGTGGTAACTACATTGATGATGGTGGATTCCATACAGTACCAGTAACTTCATATTCACCGAATGATTACGGTCTCTATTGCATGGCTGGAAACGTTTCGGAATGGACGAGTAACGCATTTGATGAGTCGGCTTATAGCTTCGCTCACGATTTAAACATGGACTATTCGTATGAGGCGAAAGAGGATGATCCTCCTGTGCTCAAAAGAAAGGTCATTCGAGGTGGAAGTTGGAAGGACATTGGATATTACCTTCAGACTGGTACTAGAACATACGAGTATCAAGATACCGCCAAAAGTTACATCGGCTTTAGAAACGTCATGACATATCTCGGTCGTGCCAAGGGCGATGATATTTAAATTCAAATAATCACAATCAATTAACTTAATCTCAAACCCTAAATAATTATGTCGCAGGAAATTAAAGGATTCAGACCAGGAAGTACAGGTTGGAAGAAGTTTATGGCTAAACTCTACGGAATGGGTGCAGCTGTTGTAATATTAGGTGCCCTCTTCAAAATTCAACACTGGCCGGGTGCTGGGGTTATGCTTACTGTTGGTTTAACAACAGAGGCGATAATATTTGCGTTTTCATCTTTTGAGCCATTACATGACGAACCTGCTTGGGAACTTGTCTATCCAGAGCTCGCTGCACATGCTGAAGAAGAGGAAGATGAAGTTATGGATGAGATTGCTGAAGCCAGCTCCGTAGACTCAGACCTGCCAGTTACTGAACAGTTAGACAACATGCTTGAAGAAGCTAAGATTGGACCTGAACTTATTGATTCGCTAGGATCAGGGTTACGTTCCCTCTCTGATAATGCAAACAAGCTTAGCGACATGTCTGACGCTTCTGCAGCGACCAATGAATATGTTAGCAGCGTGAGAGGTGCAGCTTCTCAAGTAACTCAGCTTTCTGAAACCTATTCTAAAGCATCTGAAAGTCTAGCAAGTATTAGTATGACTTCGGAAGATGGAGCACATTACGCTGATAGCCTTAAGTCAGTATCTTCTAAACTACAGGAGTTAAGTTCTGTTTACGACATGCAACTTCAAGGTAGCCGTGAGCAAATGGAGAGCACCAAGCAAGTCTATGCTGGCATCCATGAATTAATGGCCAACCTTCAAGCTTCTGCAGAGGATACTAAGAATTATAAAGAGAATATCTCTGAGTTGTCAAACAATCTATCTGCATTGAATCGAGTTTATGGTAACATGCTCGCTGCTATGAATGCTGGTGGTGGAGGAAACAACGCTTAGTTCGATTTAGGTAATTAACTTAATCAATAAAAAAGAGACTCAATGGGAGGTGGTAAAGAGACCCCGCGGCAGAAGATGATTGGTATGATGTACCTCGTACTGACGGCGCTTCTAGCAATGAACGTATCCAAGGATATCTTGGATGCTTTCGTAATAATTAATGAAGGTATTGAAGTGACGAACAAGAACTTCATGTCAAAAAACCAATTTACCTATAACCTTTTTGAAAAGGCAAAGGCGAATGACCCTGCGAAGGTGAAGGTGTTCTATGACAAGGCTTTTCGTGCTAAAGGACTAGCTGATAATCTCTATGTTCACATAGAAGATCTCAAGCGGTACTTAATAGCTCGAACAAGTGGTTTTCCGTCCGCAGAAGACGTCCCAGCTGAAGCTGATTCACTTCTTTTATTAAAGAATGTAGAGTCGAAAGACAACTACGATATTCCAACTAATATTCTTATCGGATCAGATCCTGGGAATCCGAAAGATGGTGAGCATACTGCTAAGGAACTGAGAGGATTAATCGATGGATTTAGTAGCGATCTTCTTTTCTTATTCGACGATCCTGCCGAAAGAGATAACTTCAAGTTGGGGCTAAATACGGATGATTTTGGTGTGAAGAATGGCGTGAACGAATCTTGGGAAACAGGAAACTTCGATCACATTCCTCTTGCAGCTGTGGTTACTGCACTTACCAAAATTCAGTCTGATATTCGAAATGCTGAAGCAGACATCATTAAGGCCCTTTATCGACGAATTAGCGCGGACGACTTTAAGTTCGATACACTTGCTGCTAAGGTGATCCCAAGATCTAACTACGTGATCCAAGGTGACAGCTTTATCGCAGATGTATTTGTTGCAGCTTTTAGCACAACTCAAGATCCTAGAATGAGATTGGCTGCTGAGTTTAATGATACGACTGGTATGCCAATTTTTGAGGACTTCGAATCTCTTGATTCTAGTAACATCTCCATCAAGAATGGTATGGCTCGATATGCTGTAGCAGCTTCAAGTGAAGGTCAGCAAGAATGGGGAGGCGTAATCCAGATTAAGGCTCCTGACGGGACTTGGGCTAGTTACAATGTGCCGATGCAACACTATACGGTTGCAAAACCAGCATTGGTTGTATCTCCTACCGCGATGAATGTGTTTTATCGTGGATTAGATAATCCTGTTGAGGTGTCTGTTCCAGGTGTTCCGACCGAAGCACTCGAGGTTAGCATTTCGAACCTTGTGAGTAAAAGCGGGTCGAATGGGATCTATAAACTACAACCTGGTAAAGGCAAGGATTGCGTAGTTTCGGTAAGCGCTGATATTAATGGAAAGAAGCAAAATTTCGGAAAGAAAGAATTCCGAGTTAAGAATGTTCCGGATCCAAAACCATTTTTTGGCGGTAAATCTGGGTCGATGAATATTGCCAAGCGTGACCTTTTGGCTGCCGGTGGAGTTATTGCCAAGATGGAGGATTTCGAATTTGATTTGAGGTTTAGCATTGTGAGCTATCAAGTATCAGCCACCATCAAGGGAAATGTGGTTGAAATACCTTGTAAAGGCCCTGCTCTTAGCTCGGATGCCAAGAAAGTGAGGGCAGCGCTGAAGTCTGGACAAAAGCTCTATATAGAAAAGATTAAGGCAAAAGGCCCGGATGGTCTCGTAAGAGATCTAGGAACGATTTCCTTGAAATTGATTTAAAACCTAAATTCAGTAATTATGAAAAGGCTGATTGTATCTCTTATTGCTCTAGTTATGTTGGGTGTTTTCCCAAATATCCAGGCTCAGGACGTGTTAGATGGAATCTATCAACCCGAGCATACACTTGAGCGAAGGGTGATTCCTTATTCTCCACTCAGAGAAGCGGACATCATGTGGCTGCAGAGAGTTTGGAGAAGAATCGATCTACGCGAAAAGATCAATCACCCTTTCTACTATCCTGAAGAAGCGGTTCAAGGACGAAAGTCATTGTTTGACGTGATCAAGGATGCTATATTAAATGATGGAACTCTAACCGCGTACAATCCTGGAGCTCTGGGTGACGATGATATGTTCACTCAACGCATGACCACTGATGAAGTGAAAGGTCTCCTTTTTCGAAAGGATACCAATTTCACAGAAAACTTGATTACTGGTGAAATGGAACAAGTGATTGTTCCGATTGAAACCAAATCAAGTGAAATCAAGTGGTATGAGGTCAAAGAAGAATGGTTCTTTGATCGTCAGCGTTCAGTAATGGAAGTTCGAGTCATTGGTCTTTGCCCAATGAAGGCTGTGAAAGATGAATTGACCGGTGAATTCCGTGGACTTTCAAAGCTCTTTTGGATATATTACCCTGAAGCTCGATATGTATTTGTAAAGTCGGAAGTGTTTAACCGAGGAAATGATGTTGAAAGAAGAACCTATGAGGATATCTTTTGGAAGCGTCAATTCGGAAGTTATATTACAAAGACTTCAAACGTTTATGACCGTAAGGTTGAGCAGTATAAGAAGGGCTTAGATGCACTTCTTGAGGCTGAAGAGCTCAAGGAGAAAATCTTCCGAATGGAACACGATCTCTGGAGTTATTAAACTCCTGAATAAATGATAGAGGAAAGGGACTGCATTTGTAGTCCCTTTTTCTTTGCACGAAAATCCGAAGTTTTGCGTTGACTAGGTTATGATAAATGCTTTCTTACTGAACAAGAAAGCACCCTTACTTCTCGTCCTCCTAGTCCCTTTTCTAGCACAATCACAATTGCAGGTCGAACCTGACGTGCTTTTTAACAAACCTGTTCCATACGCCCCGCTCAGACATTCGGATTTATTATGGGTCAAAACAGTATGGCAGAAAATTGATCTGAGACAGAAAATGAATCAGACCTTTTATTTTCCGACAGAACCCGATCAGTTTAGAATGTCACTTTTTGATAATCTGGTGAGCGCACTTACGAAAGAAGGAACATTGGTCGCATATAGCACAGGCCTGTTCGGGGATAACGATATGTTTGATGAAGTTCTACTGCCATCTGAAGTGGAAGGTTTACTAGTCGACTATGATACCGTACAAACGCCCATGCTGGACGAATCAGGTTTTGTGGACGTCATTGTGGAGAATCGGATAGAGTCGGCAGATGTGCTCTGGTATGAAATCAAGGAGCAGTGGTATATCGATCGTCAGAGTTCCGTGATGGACGTGAGAATTGTAGGGATCTGTCCGATTATCGCAGTGCTTGACGACGTAACAGGTGAATTTCGAGGAACCAAGAAACTGTTCTGGATTTATTATCCCGATGCCCGGTACACATTTGCCACTTGGCCCGCATATGATCACGCAAATGATTTACAATCTATCAGCTACGACGACTTGTTTAGGAAGCGGAAATTTGATGCTTTCATAGTGAAAGCCTCAAATGTTCATAATCGTCGCATTGAGGAATATGCAACAGGTAAAGAAGCATTACTCGAGGCAGAACATGAACAAACGAAGCTCTTTGAAGGCGAATTGAATATGTGGGAATACTAGTGACTTAACGGCTTCCGTATTGCTCCGCATAGTAAGATTGATAGGCTCCTGACTTAACATGGTCGATCCATTCAGGATTTTCCAAGTACCATTGGATCGTCTTGGCCAAGCCAGTCTCAAAGGTCATATTTGGAGACCATCCGAGCTCGCTCTTGATCTTTGAACAATCAATCGCGTACCGAAAATCATGACCAGCTCTGTCAGTCACATAAGTGATTAGCTTTTCACTAAATCCTGGCGCTCGGTTTAGTTTTTCGTCAACTTGCTCAATAAGGGTTTTGATGAGGTCGATATTCTTCCACTCATTCTCACCTCCAATATTATACGTTTCTCCGTCCCGCCCCTTGTGATAGATTAGATCGATTGCTTCCGCATGATCTTCCACGTAGAGCCAATCCCGAATATTGTCTCCTTTTCCATAGACTGGAAGCGCATCTTGCTGCACAACATTGCTGATGAAGAGAGGTATTAATTTTTCAGGGAATTGATTTGGTCCGTAATTGTTTGAACAGTTTGAGATTACTACAGGCAAGCCATAGGTGTGCCCAAATGCTCTTACGATGTGATCAGAACTCGCCTTTGAAGCAGAGTAGGGGCTTCTTGGGTCGTATGGAGTTGTCTCCGTGAACATGCCTTCATCTCCGAGCGAACCATATACTTCATCAGTAGATATGTGGTAGAATCGTTTAGATGAATAGTCGTTTTTCCAATGGTTCTTCGCGGTATTTAGAAGGTTGACAGTTCCTTCAATATTGGTACGGATAAAGGCCAATGGATCCAATATCGAACGATCTACATGAGACTCGGCAGCGAGATGAATTATCCCATCAGGTGAATACTCCTTAAATACCCTTTCAACTTCTTCTCGATCACAGATGTCAACCTTTTCAAATCGGTAGTTTTCGCGGCTTTCTACTTCTCTAAGGTTTTCTAGGTTACCTGCATAAGTGAGGACATCTAGATTGATAATGAGGTAGTTTGGGTAGTTCTGAACGAAGCGTCTGACTACATGTGAGCCGATAAATCCAGCACCGCCGGTGACAACTATTGATTTCTCAAACGCCATTACAAACTCCAGTAGAGTAAGTTCTCGAATTTTCCGCGATAGATGCCTTTCACATCAACGAGAATGCCCTTATCGTCACTCATCAGAGCTCTTATGTCAGATTCTGTCATATCCACGTACACATCGTGATTGACAGCGACGATTATCGCGTCATACGCCTTGCTGTCTGGTTCAACTGTGCCAAAGCCATATTCATGCTTGAGTTCGTCACTAGAAGCGTGTGGATCCGTAACATCCACATTGACTGTAAAAGACTGCAGCTCTTTCACCACGTCTGAAACCTTTGAATTTCTAATGTCGCTCACATTCTCTTTGAACGTGGCTCCCATGACAAGCACTCGAGCTCCAGCAACATTCTTTCCTTGAGCAAGAATCTTTTTCACCGTTTGTTTGGCGATGTAGAACCCCATGCTATCATTCACATATCGTCCAGAATTTATAATTCTAGCGTGATATCCTAGCTCTTCTGCTTTGTAAGTTAGATAATAAGGATCCACTCCAATGCAGTGTCCACCCACCATTCCAGGGAAAAATCGAAGGAAATTCCACTTAGTTCCAGCCGCTTCAAGCACCTCGAAGGTGTTAATCCCAATCCGATTGAAGATGATAGACAGCTCATTCATCAGGGCGATGTTTACGTCACGCTGCGTATTCTCAATGATCTTGGCGGCTTCTGCTACTTTGATGCTTGATGCCCGATGTACGCCGGGCTCAATAATTAGCTCATAGACTTTAGCAATAATCTCGGATGACTCATCATCACAACCAGAAACTACCTTCAATATTTTGGTGATCGTATGTTCTTTATCACCTGGATTAATTCGTTCTGGAGAATAGCCAACCTTGAAATCTTCAACATATTTCAATCCAGATTTTGACTCAAGCACTGGGATGCAATCATCTTCGGTGCAACCTGGATATACTGTTGATTCAAAAATGACGTAGTCTCCTTTTTTTAGAACCTTGCCAACTGTGCCAGAAGCTCCAAGCAGCGGGCTAAGGTCAGGTTTGTTATGTTCATCTATGGGAGTGGGAACTGCCACTACAAAGAACTTCACGTCCTTTAGTCCCTCGAGGCTCGCTGTAAATTCAATATCAGCGTCTTCAAAATCACTTGCAGCTAATTCGTCGCTAGGATCCACAGAGTTCTGCATCATGGCGACTCGCTCTGCATTAATGTCAAATCCCACAACAGGAACTTTCTTCGCAAAGGCAAGCGCTATAGGAAGCCCTACATAACCCAATCCTATCACACCGATTTTTGCTTCTCCAGCTCTAATCTCATCATATAAATTGCTCATAGCTCTAACTTATCTTTCTTACTTGATCATTTTCTAAAATGTAACCATCATTTGATTCTGGGCATTTAGCTCGCCCTTGTTCATCAAACTCAAGCCTGTGTCCAAATTCGCTAATCCAACCAATTTGCTTGGCTGGATTGCCGACAACCAAGGCGTAAGGCTTAACCTCTTTGGTGACAACGGCTCCTGCTCCGATGAAGGCATACTCTCCTATATCGTGTCCGCAAACGATGGTCGCATTTGCTCCAATCGAAGCGCCTTTACGAACGATTGTTTCGGTATAAGTTCCTCTTCTGTTTACTCCGCTGCGCGGATTGGTCACATTTGTGAACACCATACTCGGCCCTAAGAAAACGTCGTCTTCACATGTGACTCCCGTGTAAACGGAAACATTGTTTTGAATTTTGACATTTTTCCCTAGAATTACTTTTGGAGAGATAAGGCAATTCTGGCCAATGTTGCAGTCTTCTCCTATCACGCATTCAGGCATGACGTGGGTAAAGTGCCAAATCTTGGTGCCTTCACCAATTTTGCACCCTTCGTCAATTACCGCTGTATCGTGCGCGAAAAAGGCCATATCAACGGAAGTATTTTTCGAAGTTTTTATGCTCATTCTTATACAGATGGTCGTGATCTAATGTCTTGAAGTATTCATATGTGATCTTCAAACCGTCAGCACGCTTCACTTTTGGTTCCCAACCAAGAATCTCTTTGGCCTTTGAAATCTCTGGTCTTCTTTTTTCAGGGTCTCCTTCAGGCAGGTCCTTGAATACAATCTTTTGACTTGTACCGGTTAGTTTAACTATTTCCTCGGCAAAGTCTAGAATTGAAATTTCATCAGGATTCCCAAGATTCATAGGCATGTGATAATCGCTCAATAGAAGTCTGTATATCCCTTCAACCAGATCATCAACATAGCAGAAAGATCTTGTTTGGCTTCCATTTCCAAATACAGTGAGATCTTCTCCTCGTATAGCTTGACCAATGAAAGCTGGCAATACACGACCATCATTGAGTCGCATTCGAGGGCCATAAGTATTGAATATCCGAACAATACGAGTATCCAGATCATGAATGTTGTGATATGCCATGGTCATAGCTTCCTGAAATCTCTTTGCTTCATCATACACCCCTCTTGGCCCAACCGGGTTTACATTTCCCCAATACTCTTCGGTTTGAGGGTGAACTAGAGGGTCTCCATAAATTTCAGAGGTAGAAGCTATTAATATTCGTGCGCTCTTGACTCTTGCCAATCCAAGTAAATTATGAATCCCGAGCGACCCCACTTTGAGGGTCTGAATTGGAATTTTTAAATAATCAATCGGTGAAGCAGGTGAAGCAAAGTGCAGAATGTAGTCTAATTTCCCAGGGATATAGACATACGTGCTGACATCGTGATGGTAAAACGTGAAGTGCTCGTTTGTGAAAAGATGCTCAATGTTCTGGAGATCGCCGGTGATGAGATTGTCCATCCCGTAAACTTTATATCCCTCAGACAGGAAGTGATCACATAGATGTGATCCAAGAAATCCAGCAGCTCCAGTTATTAAGACAGTTTTCATGTTAAGCAGTTACAGTTCTTCGGCCGATGCTTTTGTAATAATATCCTCTCTTTTCCATTGATTCAATGGAATACAGATTTCTACCATCAAAAATGGTCTTATTCTTTAGTTTTTTATCTAGCTCACTAAATTCAGGCGTTCTGAATACAGACCATTCGGTGCATATTATCAAGGCGTCTGCATCAGGAAGAGCATCGTACTCATTCTGAGCATAGCTGATCTTATCTCCTACTACCTTTTTGACATTCCCCATGGCCTCTGGATCGTAGGCTGTGACAGTGGCGCCTCTTTCTAAAAGTTTTTCAATAATATAAAGGGCCGGTGCCTCGCGGATATCATCCGTATCTGGTTTAAAGGCCAGCCCCCACATTGCAAAATGCTTCCCGCTCAAATCGCCCTCGTAGTAATCCAGTATCGAAGGTAAAAGCACAGTTTTTTGGTCTTCATTTACTTGAATAACTGACTCAAGAATTTTCAAACTATAATCATTGTCATTCGCCGTTTTCACAATGGCCTGAACGTCTTTTGGAAAACAACTTCCGCCATATCCAATACCAGGGAATAGGAATCTATTGCCAATGCGCGTATCAGATCCAATCCCAATTCTCACTTTATCGACATCTGCGCCGATGATCTCACACAAATTAGCAATTTCATTCATGAATGAAATCTTGGTTGCGAGGAAGGAGTTGGCGGCATATTTGGTCATCTCAGCAGATTTCTCATCCATGAAGAGGATGGGATTTCCCTGTCGGACGAAAGGCTTGAACAAGTCATCGAGTATGGACCTTGCACGATCTGAATCAGTCCCGATAACAACGCGATCAGGTTTCAAAAAATCATCAACGGCAAAACCTTCGCGTAAAAATTCAGGGTTTGAAACCACGTCGAATTCACCAGCATAGTTCTTTTCAATTGCCGCTCGAACTTTATCAGCAGTACCCACTGGCACAGTGCTCTTGTCGATCACAATCGTGTATTCCGTAAGAATGTTGCCCAAGTCCTCAGCGACCTTCAATATGTATTGGAGATCCGCACTCCCGTCTGCACCCGGCGGTGTTGGAAGCGCTAAAAAGAGAATTGAAGCATGGTCTACAGCATCCTGAAGGTTCGTAGAAAACGACAGTCTTCCTTGGGAAATGTTGCGTTCAAATAAATTGTCAAGATGCGGCTCATAAATTGGCACTTCTCCATTCTTCATCTTTTTGACTTTCACCTCGTCAATGTCAACGCAAACGACATGATTTCCCATTTCGGCTAAGCACGTCCCCGTAACCAATCCTACATAACCGGTTCCAACTACTCCAATGTTCATTTGGTAATAAAATCTTTTATTGAATTAATGATAAAATCTTGTTGTTCTTTTTCGAGTTCTGTGTGCATCGGTAGAGACAACACCACTTCCGACAGGGCTTCTGTCACGGGCAAGTCTCCTACTCCAAAACCGTATTTTGTGTAACCCTTTTGAAGATGCACTGGTACTGGGTAGTAAATGTTGGCAGGAATGCCAAGATCATTCAGATACTCCTTGAGCGCATCACGGTCGACACCTGTTAACTTGATCGTGTATTGATGAAACCCATGATCCGAATTCTCCGGTGTCTGAGGAGGCTGAATTTGCTCTAGCTCACCCAGATATTGACTGTAATAATTTGCAGCTCGATTCCTTTCCTGGGTATAAGTATCGAGATGTTTCAATTTGACCCGAAGGACCGCGGCTTGTATACTGTCAAGGCGTGAATTGCAGCCGATTGAGTCATGTATATACTTAATTCGTTGGCCATGATTCGCGATCATTCTCAGCTTAGCTGCGAGATCATCGTCATTGGTCATCATTGCTCCCCCGTCGCCAAAGCAGCCCAAATTTTTCGATGGAAAGAAAGAGGTGGTTCCTATATGACCAATGCTTCCGGCTGAATGTGTCTGGCCAGATTTGCTTCTGTATGTCGTGCCGATTGCCTGAGCAGTGTCTTCGATGATTTTGAGATCGTGTTCGTCAGCGATCTCCATGATAGCATCCATATCCGCGCAGGCTCCATAAAGATGAACAGGAATGATGGCTTTAGTTTTCTCCGTGATCTTGGCCCTAACATCTTCAATGTCTAAAGTGAAGTTGTCAGTATCCACTTCGACGAAGATTGGGGTTAAACCAAGCAAAGCGATCACTTCTGCAGTCGCGATATAGGTGAAACTGGGGGTGATTATTTCGTCCCCAGGTTCGGCATCAATAGCCATGAGGGCGATCTGAAGCGCATCCGTGCCATTGGCACAGGGAATGACATGTTTCACTCCCAGATACTCTTCAAGTTCTGCTTGAAATTTTTTTACCTCCGGTCCGTTTATGTATGCCGAGCTTTCGATGACGTCAAGCACTGCTTCATCGATTTCGCTCTTAATTCTGGAATACTGAGTGTGGAGATCTACTAGCTGAATAGGCTTCATCCGCAACAAAAAAATGAGGCGCAAAGATATCGTTTTCAATGGCCATTATTACCTAATTCTAAGTGAACGCGAATAGATTGAAATATTGTCTGATACCCTTCACTTGCCTTTATACTTTCGCAATGTGAATAGGGCAATTATTCTCTTCGTGCTGGTTACATTTTTTGGACATAATTCTACTGGTCAAAAGAGTATTGAAGATTCGACCATCAGTGTTGTGGCCCTCGGAGCTCAAATTGGATTGTCATACCCATTGGGTGAATTGGGACTACGCTTCGGGTACAGTGGCATGACAGGTGGCTCCTTAATGTTCAAAACCAAAAGCAACTGGATCATTGAACCCAACATGGCAATACTGTTCGGGAATCAAGTGAAGGAAGACAGTATTCTAGACCCCATCACGACCAACACGAACATAATAATTGACAGAACCGGCAACCCGGCAAACGTTGTGTTTTTCGAGCGTGGGTTTATTACCTCTGTGAGGGTTGGGAAAATTTGGTCTATGATTGGGCCTAATCCCAATTGTGGAATTCAGACTACCCTTGGTGTTGGATATATGCAGCACCGAATTCGAATTCAGGATGAATCAGAATCCATACCTCAATTACAGGGAAACTACCGAAAAGGGTACGATCGATTCACTAGCGGATTATCATTAATGCAAGGAGTCGGCTATCAACATTTTAGCAATTATCGATTCATTAATTACTACATAGGACTTGAAATCCACGAAGGGTTTACCAAAAACAGAAGAGCTATAAATTTTGACACCATGGAGTCGGATAACAAGTTGAGGCTAGATGTACTGGTCAACCTTACTCTCCGGTGGTACTTCCCTATGTACAAGCGTCAACCAAAGGACTTTTATTTTTATTGATCCCTTGCTTTTACTCTACTCCATAGCAATTTTCCTCTTCGAAGTCGGAACTCGTTTGGCCAGTTTGGTCGATGAAAAAGCAAAATTGTGGGTTCGAGGTCGGGATTCGTGGAAATTGATTGATGCTCCCGAAAATGGTAAAACAGTTTGGATTCATTGTTCTTCAGTCGGTGAATTTGAGCAAGCGCGCCCGTTAATCGAATCGATGAAGGATGAGTATTTCATTCTCCTAACCTATTTCTCTCCATCGGGGTTTCAATCTGAAAAAGCGAAAGAAGTTGCTGACGAAGTCTGTTATCTTCCTACGGACCACTCGTCGTTGGCTAGAGCGTTTCTTGACAAATTTCAGCCTAGTGCGATTCTTTTTGTCAAATACGAATTTTGGTACAATTTCATGGAAGAAATTCACGATCGAAAAATTCCATTCGCCTTGATAAGTGCTTATTTTCCAGAGAATTACAGTTTATTTCGTTGGCCGGGAAATCTTCTTGGCCACAGGTTAAGACAGTTTGATAAAATCTTTGTTCAAGATCTTGAAAGTCAAGATCGGCTCAAACGACATTTAGGAATTGACGTTGCCGAAGTTTCAGGTGATACCAGGGTCGATCGGGTTGTTCAAAATAGGGCCGCACGTCTTGAACTTTCTGCGGTAAAAGAATTTGTTGGGGATATGCCAGTGCTCGTCATCGGAAGCAACTGGCCCTCAGACGATGAAATCCTAATTCCTTTTCTTGAACGTAGAAAAGACTTGAAAGTCATTGCTGCACCACATGAACTAGGGAATAAACAATGGAAAAAGTGGAAGGATACTTTCGGCCCTGACATCATCGACTATGATCAACTTGAAGGCGGAGAAATAGGAGGGAGGGTTCTCTTTGTAAATAGGATTGGGCTGCTTTCGTCCTTATATCAATATGCGACGGTTGCATACGTTGGTGGTGGATTTGGGTCAGCTGTACACAATACCTTGGAAGCTGCTGTTTGGTCGATCCCGGTACTTTGTGGTCCAAAGAATGACCGATTTCTAGAGATTCAGCAATTGAAATCGAGAGAGGTGATCTACGAAATAATGGATGAGGCTGAGCTAAGTAGGACTTTAGATCTACTGTTGGATTCAGCCGCGATCAGAGAAAAGGTTGGACTTGAGGCCCAAAAGTATTTTGGGGAGAATGCTGGGGCAACCAGTCAAATTCTTGATTGGCTGAACTCAAAAGCATAAAACACGAAGCATTCTTGAATAAAAAGGCCCACTTCATTTGAAGCAGGCCTCTATTGAAATTGTACCCGGAGCCGGGGTCGAACCGGCACGGCCGCAATGGCCACGGGATTTTAAGTCCCGCGTGTCTACCAATTCCACCACCCGGGCACGTGATATTTCTATCACAACTGCTTTAAACACCCTGTTTAACGCAATGGTTTGGCACCAATTTATGTCCAAAAAAATACCTCCCTAACGGGAGGCATTTAAGGGATTTGAGCGAGAGACGGGATTCGAACCCGCGACCCCGACCTTGGCAAGGTCGTGCTCTACCAGCTGAGCTACTCTCGCAAAAGGACGGCAAAAATAAATTAATATCTGAAATTGGAATTTGTAGCTCGAAAAAATCAATTATTTCGATCCAAGAAGCTTCTTAATCTCGTTTAACTTGAACAATGCTTCGACGGGCGTTAATGAGTCTATCTCAATATTTTGAATTTCTTCCTTGATCTGACTGAGTACCGGATCATCCAATTGGAATATGCTCATCTGAACCGCATCTGATACATCTTTGAGACTTTCTGAATTCAGGTCCTTTCGATCTGAGCCTTCAAGAGTCTTCAATACTTCTTCGGCTCTTTTAATCAATACTGAAGGCATTCCAGCCATCGTAGCGACGTGTATTCCAAAACTGTGCTCACTTCCCCCTTCAATGAGCTTGCGAAGAAAAATGATCTTGTCCTTCGCTTCTCTGATGGAAATCGTGAAATTTCGAATACGTTCGAACCGATCTGTCATTTCGTTCAACTCGTGATAGTGCGTGGCAAAAAGCGTCAATGGACGTCCTTCATGTTGATGAAGATATTCGGCAATAGCCCAAGCAATAGATATCCCGTCGTACGTACTCGTTCCCCGACCTATTTCATCGAGGAGAATTAAACTTTTATCAGAGAGGTTATTCAGAATGCTGGCCGTTTCATTCATTTCGACCATGAATGTTGATTCACCTTGCGAGATGTTATCACTGGCTCCGACCCGCGTGAAAATCTTGTCTACTATGCCAATTTCTGCTTCGGTCGCAGCAACATAACTACCGATTTGTGCCATTAACACGATAATCGCCGTCTGCCTTAGCAGCGCTGACTTACCAGACATATTCGGTCCAGTAAGCATGATGAGCTGTTGCTCATCCTTGTTGAGCAGAATGTCATTCGGAATGTAAGTCTCATCATGTGGCATTTCACGCTCTATTACAGCATGCCTACCTTCCTTAATCAGCAGATTGCTTCCATTCGACAGAATGGGGCGACAATAATCGAATGCCCTGGCGTTGAACGCAAAGGTGCCGAGACAGTCAAGCTCCGCTATTGCTCTGGCACATTGCTGTATTTCTGGAATGCCGTGTGCTAATTCTTGGAGAAATCCGTCATATAACTCGATTTCAATTTGTTGAATTTTCTCCTCAGCTCCCAAAATCTGCTGTTCGTACTCCTTTAATTCTTCGGTTATGTATCGCTCAGCGTTTGTGAGAGTTTGTTTGCGAATCCACTCTTCTGGCACCTTGTCCTTGTGGGTGTTGGTGACCTCCAGGTAATACCCAAACACATTATTGTAGCCAATTTTCAGTGAGGAAATCCCAGTTCGTTCAGATTCCTCTTGCTGAATTTTCACCAGGTGATCTTTGCCTGAATAGGCTATTATTCGAAGATCATCGAGGTCTTCATTGATTCCGTTTGCAATGACTCCACCCTTAGATGCCAGGGCTGGTGGATCACTCTGAACCGTACGATTGATTAGCTGAATAAGAGAGGAAGTATCAGCGAATTTCGAAATTGAATGATCGAATTTCTTGTTTTTCTTCAGAGATTCTTTGATCGGCTCTAATTCGCCAAGTGACTTTGAAAGTGAGATCGCCTCCTTCGGATGGAGTTTTCCAATCGATAGTCGGGAGGCCATTCGTTCTAAATCCCCAATTTTACGCAGATGCGACCTCAACTCTTCCAGCAATTCTGCTGATTCAACAAAGGCACTCACAGTTTCCAACCGAGCATTGACGTCAGCAACCTTGTTCAATGGAAATGCCAACCATTGACGAAGCAACCTTGAACCCATGGGAGTCAGACAATTGTTGATGACGTCAAGGAGAGCCTTGCCTCCGAGATTGTTGGTTCTGAATATCTCAAGATTCCGTTGCGTGAATTGATCCAGCCATACGTGATCATCGCTATCGATTCGTGAAATCGACCTTATGTGCTCTAATCTGTGATGTTGAGTTTCTCCAAGGTATTGAAGCGCTGCCCCGGCCGCAATGATTGACTCTAGCTGATCATCGATTCCAAATCCTTTGAGACTTATTGTTTTGAACTGGCGATTCAGCTGTTCTCTCGCATATTCTTCTTGAAAGACCCACTCATCCATCGCGAAGTCATGGGTACCTGCTCCAATTGCCGAAGTGAATTGTTTCTTTTTACTTCTGTCGTATAGAATTTCAGAGGGTTTGAAACCAGCCATTAGCTTTTGGATATAGGCCACATTTCCGGTTGCGACAAAGAATTCTCCGGTGCTTATGTCTAAGAACGAAGCCCCAACCTTAGATTTTCCGAAGGCCACCGCCGCCAAAAAGTTGTTGGTGTCTTTGTCCAGAATCTGTTCATTGAAGCTAACTCCTGGTGTGACGAGTTCAGTCACGCCTCTTTTGACTATGGTCTTAGTCATTTTCGGGTCTTCAAGTTGGTCGCAGATCGCGACTCGCTGACCTGCACGTACCAACTTGGGTAGATAAGTGTCAAGACTGTGGTGCGGAAACCCCGCTAATTCAACGTGGGATGCAGCACCATTCTTTCTCTGAGTCAAGACAATTCCCAGAATATTTGACGCCTTAATCGCGTCCTCTCCAAATGTCTCGTAAAAATCACCTACACGGAAAAGAAGCAAGGCCGTCGGGTGCTTGGCCTTGATCGCATAATATTGCTGCATCAAGGGAGTTTCCTTCCGATTCTTTTTCTCCTTTGTAGACATCCAATAAAACTAAAAACATCCCTTGAGTCTCTTAATTTCCAAATTGTCACTTTAAAACAACTTATGAACAACAAACGCACGAATGAAGCCCTTGGTAGAGCCAGCGTCGATGAGTATCTAAATCAGGATAAACATCCCGTAGTTGTTGTGCTTGACGATATAAGAAGTCTATCAAATGTGGGCTCGATTTTTAGAACTGCGGATGCGTTTAATGTTGAAAGCGTCGCACTTTGTGGCATCACAGGAACTCCTCCTCATCGAGATATTCAGCGCACAGCGCTTGGTGCCACCGAAAGTGTAGAGTGGACTCATGAGGAAGATATAACGATCTTTTTATTGAAAAAAAGGGAAGAAGGGTACAAGTTACTGGCGGTTGAACAGTGTGATGACTCAATAGATCCTAAGTCGATTGAGGATTCGGTGTTCCCGTGCTGTGTTATTCTGGGCAACGAGGTAAATGGCGTAAGTCAGGATGTAATTGAACTATGTGATGCCGTTATTGAGATTCCTCAGCAAGGCACTAAACACAGTTTGAACGTCACGATCGCCGGAGGAATCGTCCTCTGGGAGTTATTTAAAAGAAATTCTGGGTGATTACTCAGCAGTGCTGCAGTCCCAATTTGCCCGCTCGTAGATGGTCACTTGATCGTCGTAATCTCTACCGGTTCCGCAAATCTCATCTGTGAGAGTTTCCCCAGCGGTTAGAGGGTCATCACTTACTGATGTACAGGTTGCACATTTCTCGCAAGAGCTCGTAAGCATTAATGCGGCGGATATTCCAAGTAGAGTAAATAGTCTTTTCATCGGGCTATTTGTTAGGGGACAAATATAATCGTTTATCGAGGCGTTGGAATTCACATTGAGAATGCGGGACACAAAAAAAGGGTACCGAATGGGCACCCTTTTTAAAATCATCTATTTGGTCTTACTTGGCGATCGCAGCTTTAAACTGATCATCATCCCAGTAATCCATGAATTCTGCATCTCCAGCAGCTTTGTCTTTTAGAGCGCTGTCCTTGTCACACGCAGGCTTCAGATTATTTACAATCATATCCTTGTTGCTTGTGCGCGCTCCAACGAGAGCTTTAAGGTAGTATCCTTCCGCTGTTGCTTTTGCATCAGATGCTTCAATTGCATTGACCGCTTCTTCAGAAGAACCATTTAACATTTTAGCCAAGGCAGAATTGAATGTGTTGTAACTACCCATGTTGCTAACAGCATCTTCATAATCTCCACCCATGATGTTGAGGATACCAATGTTGTAATTCACTTCAGCTCCAGCACCTTTTGCTTTCTTGTAGTAGTCCATAGCACCGGATCTGTCACCCATCAATCTCGTAACTGCACCGATGTTGTTCATTACCACTTTCTCAGCAGGACTAGCTTTTGCAGCTTTTTCAAATTCAGCTTTGCCTTCTGACACCTTGTTCTGAAGAACGTAGATGTAGCCAACATTGTTTGAGCTTCTCCAGTCATCACTGTACGTGGCTTGAGCCGCTTTATAAACCTCTAACTTGTCGTTAAGGTCCTTGTAAAGAGTTGCTGTATAAAGAATTTCCTCGATTGTTAATTCTGAAGGATTCTCCTTTACAAGCTGCTTTAGCTCATCATCAGTTTTGGCTTCTTCTTCAGCATTGATTGTGATCACAGATCGTCTCAATGGAGGTAGAATTTCCTCTGCGATGACTTCATAAGTAGCAGCTAGGTTTTTAATTTCCTCTTCGCGCTTCTGATCATCACTGTGCATACCTAGAATACGAAGGATCATGTCTTTGTCAGCAATCTCTGATCCTTCCATTTTCTCCTTAAAGCCCATCCAATCTTCTCCTTTTGGAGTTTTACTATAAAGGCTTTCCTCACCTCCAGCGTCAATCTTCGCTTTCTTAAACATTGACATCACTGCACTCGCAGCAGAATTTGCACGGTCACCCGCCAAGTTCTCATTCAATGCTGTTTCACCATCAGGCGAAGCGTAGGAAGTAATCTGAACACCTTTCCAGGTGTATTCATACTCCAGACCTTTCTGCATGAATGTGTCGACATCAAGGATGTCAGCATCTTTCATTTCAGTTGATCTGACATTGCTTCTCTGTAGTTCGTAGTTGATTTCAGCAGAAATCGATCTCGGAGAAACCTTCGTGAATTTGTCCTTACCCAAAATTGGCATTTCATCACTCTGTACCCACATTGGAGTCGTGATCGTACCATGTCCGAGTGGAACTGGATCAAATGACTTTATTTTTGTCTTAAAACCCGCTTCGACACGAATTTCAAGGTCAACATTCTCCATTGCTGATTCGAAAGCGACGATGTTAAACACATTGAAGCTTCCTCCAGTTTTGTTGATCTTGGTTCCTTCGCCTTCAGCGAGTTCACCTATTAGCTTGATTGTTTCAAACTCTTTTACCACATTTCCGTTGGCATCAACCATCACTGGACTGACATTGGCAACGACTTTTTTGTGAAAGAACTTTTCTGGATAGCGACCGCTAACCGTAATGGCTACGGAATCACCGTGCATTTCAAGCGGATTAGGATCGAGTGAATACTTCACCAACCCATGTTTCTTATTCATCTTGTTGAGCGGGTTACACGCCGCTAGTGCACTCAATGCAATGATTGAAACAATTGCTAGTCTAGAGTAGGATAGTCTCATCAGGTTTGATTTAAAATTGCTAGGAATGAGATATAGTTTATTGGCTGCAATATTAGTGAATGTTTACATATGCGCGCCCATTTAGGGCGGTTCAATCAATCTTCTACTACTTCTCTGAAATAGGAAATTCCATTCTTCCATTCAGAACCGAGAACGGACGATATGTTCTTCATGGTCCCGGTTAGATCACGCGCCTCATTATCAGACTCATCGAGCACCACTATTGGAAACCTGTTCTCCTCTTTCAAGTAGTTGAAATACCCCTCTTCCAAGCGCTTTAGGTAGGCAAGTGGGATATCCTGTTCATATGATCTCCCCCTCTTTTTAATATTTTCCAGTGCTTTTTCGGCAGGGATATGCAGATAAATAAGAATATCTGGCCTCGGCATGAAGCGATCCATTATCCGAAATAGATTCATGAAGAGCTCATTTTCGGGTCCCGCGAGGTTTATTCCACTAAAAATGGAGCATTTCACGAAGAGATAGTCCGAAACAGTGAATTCTTGGAAAATGTCGCCCAATAGGTTTTTAGAAAGCTGATTATACCGTTCTGCAAGGAAAAATAGTTCCACTTGGAATGAATAGCGTTCGGAATCGGTATAGAATAGTTCCAGAAATGGGTTGTTATCGAAGGACTCCAACAAAAGACGACCGTCTAGCTGTTCTCCAAGAATCTTGGCTGCTGTCGTCTTCCCAACACCGATGTTCCCTTCGATCGTAATATTCCTATATGCTATTTCGGGCTTTTCCATTCCACTTTAGTGGTATCAGAACAAAGATTTAATAATTCTTTCTGTGATTTATTGAAAATTGGATGAATCATGTCAGGATTTAACTCGACCATCGGAACGAGCACAAACCTGCGTTCTTGGATTCTAGGATGAGGGACGATCAATTCTGGGGTGTCGTATACTAAAGAGTCTATATATAAGATGTCGATATCGATGATTCGAGACTCATATCCACCGCTGGATTTTCTAGTGCGTCCTAAGATGGTTTCAATTTGCAATATGCCTTCGAGTAGTTCGAGCGCAGTTTTAGTTGTTCCAATCAAGTGGACTTGATTAAGAAACCAATCATCCGAGTCCATATTCCATGGCTCCGATTCATAGATGCTCGAGCTTTTAAGGATGTTTCCGCAATTCTCGTGTATGGATTTCTCAGCTTCCTTTAAACTCTTTGATCTGTCTCCTAGGTTTGAACCGGTGAGGAGGTATACTTTATGTTCAATTTTTCCTTTCAATGAATTCTTTTTACCACTAATCAAAAAGCCGATTAATCTGAGAGAGGTCAAAATAACTTTGATCTCAGATTAAAAGAGAAAAGTGATGAATAATTTTTTGAAATACATGTTTGCTTCAACCTTAGGTACCATTCTAGGGTTCATATTCATATTTATCCTGAGTGGAATTATCATGGCAGGAATCATTGGTTCGGCTATGATGTTTGCTGATCGAGGAAAGGATGATGTAGAGGTGAAACCGAATACAGTATTAACGCTAGACATAAGTGACGCGATCATCGAACGAGCTGCAGAAAACCCCTTTGCTAAATTTCAATTCGATGGAATGGACGATGGTGGAAAGAACGAATTAAGCTCTGTGCTCGGAGCAATTGAAAATGCCAAATCCGATACCAATATCAAAGGAATAGTAATCAGAGGAGCTTCATTTAATGGTGGATTGGCCACACTTCAGAATCTCAGAGTAGAATTATTGGACTTCAGAGAATCTGGGAAGTGGATTATAGCATACGAGGAAATGTACACACAGAGTGCATACTACTTAGCCTCGGCTGCTGACGAAGTCTACATGTTCAAAGAAGGTGGTCTTGATTTTCGAGGTCTTCGATCTGAAGTTGCATTCTTTAAAGGTGCAATGGATAAATTGGGAATTGAGGCGATTGTAATTAAAGGTGCCGACAATAAGTACAAAAGTGCTGTTGAGCCGTTTTACCGGGAAAACATGAGCGCAGAAAACAAAGTACAGATGCAGCGCATTCTCGATAATATATGGACTGATTGGACAAGCAACTTAGCGGAGTCAAGAGGAATTACCCCTGAGGTGATGAACGATCTCGCTGATAATTTAAAAATTGATAGTCCAGATGCGGCTGTAGAATTTGGTTTTGTCGATGAGCTCGTTTACTACGATCAATTTGAGTACAAGCTCAAGGAGAAATTAGGACTGGAAGACGACGACAACCTTGAAACCATGAGCATTGGTAAGTATTCAAATGTGAAGCCGGAAAAGAAAGAAGACAAGAACTGGGAATTGAAAGATGAGATCGCGGTAATTTATGCGGTCGGCGGAATTGGAAGTGGCGAAGGCGACGAAGAATCCATTGGATCAGAGACCTTAGCGAAAGCGATCAGAGACGCGCGAAAGGATGAAGACGTCAAAGCCATCGTGATGAGAGTAAATAGCCCGGGTGGAAGCGCCTTGGCAAGTGAAGTGATTTGGAGAGAGAGTGTTTTGGCTGGAGAAGAGAAACCGTTCGTTGTTTCATTCGGAGATGTCGCCGCCTCAGGAGGTTATTACATCAGCACTCACGCCGCACGAATTTTTGGCCAAACCAACACCATTACAGGGTCTATTGGAGCATTTGGTATTATTCCGAATATGAGAGGATTCTTCAATGATAAAATGGGGATTACGTTCGATGTCGTTAAAACCAATCAGTTCGCTGATTTTGGCACACTATCTCGTGATTTTGACGAAGCGGAGATTGCTCACGTTCAGAATTATCTTGATCAAGTTTATACCGAGTTTGTCGCCAAGGTTGCTGACGGACGTGGTATGACATACGATCAGGTCGATTCTCTAGGGCGAGGTCGTGTCTGGACAGGCGGTGATGCATTGGAAATTGGCTTGATCGATGAGATTGGAGATTTGAATGATGCAATAGCCTATGCCGCTGCGGAAGCTGATCTGGAAGATTACGACGTGATTGACCTTCCAAAGAAAGTTGATCCTTTTGAGCGTTTTATGAAGGACTTTAAAGGGGAGACCAAGGCACTGGTGGCTGACTGGGTTCTCGGGGAGGAAGCAGTATGGCTTCAGAAAGTTGAACAAGTGAAAGAAATGGATGGTGTCCAAGTGAGGTTGCCATTTGAAATGAGAGTTTATTGATTTAACGTCGATAACATCAACACAAATTCAAGAAAGCGGGTTTGAGGAGTAAAGCTTCTTAAGCCCGTTTTCTTTGTAATATCGTTTCAAGCAGATTTTCAATTGGAAAACAAAGAACTCGGGAGCGTATTTAAGCTGGTAGGCCAGTTGATGGAATTGCATGGCGAAAACAAGTTCAAAGTGCGCTCTTACAGTAATGCGGCCTTTCAATTGGGGAAGTATCCTCACAAGGTTCATGATCTAGATCCATCCAGCTATGAGTCGATTCCCGGTATCGGAAAGAATCTGGTTCCTAAACTCGAAGAACTCGTTCGTTCAGGGGAGATGACCTATCTAAATCAATGGATTGAAAAAACACCGGATGGGGTCATTCAGATGATGGCAATTAAAGGAATCGGACCGAGCAAGGTCAGAACCATTTGGGAAGACATGGAAATCGAGTCGGTTGGCGAACTCCTCTATGCATGCAACGAAAACAGGCTTGTTGATCTGAAAGGATTTGGGGCTAAAACTCAAGAACAAGTGCGACTGGTTATTGAGTTCATGCTCGAGAACGAACTAAAATTTCACTATGCCAGCATTGAATCGTTAGTCACTGAGATCAAAGCGGCCTTTAAGAGGAAATATCCCCAAGGACTGATTTCGGAGGCAGGCGAGATGTTGAGGAGAGATCCCGTTATTAATGAGCTTGACTTCGTCTGCACAGAAGATTTGTCGACCGTTCTTGACCTGGAGCAACACAAAATTCCCATTAACCAGTCGATAGTTAGCCCATCAGATTTTGAAAGAGAGCTGTTCTTGAAATCTGCCCACACCGATCACATTTCAAAATTGGACTCACTCGAAGGAGTAGATGCCAAGGAAATCTACGGTAAGAATGGCTTTAAAATAATTCCGGCGGAAATGCGCAATGGCCAGGATGAGTATAAATGGTCTGAACAACATCAGGAAGGCGACCTTGTTGATAATCAAGATTTGAAGGGATGTCTTCACAATCACTCGACATACAGCGATGGTATTCATGACTTACGCAAGATGGCCGAACATTTAAAAATGAATGGCTATGAGTATTTCGGAATAAGCGATCATTCAAAAACGGCGGTATATGCTGGTGGTCTTAGGAGCGACGACATCCTTCGGCAACATCTAGAAATTGATGAACTCAATAAGGATCTCGCTCCATTCAAAATTCTTAAGGGCATTGAAAGTGATATTCTAAGTGATGGTTCACTTGATTATGAAACAGATATTTTAAAATCCTTTGATTTTATTGTTGCGTCAATTCATTCTAACATGAAAATGGATGAGGAGACTGCGAATCGAAGATTACTTCGCGCCATTGAAAATCCCTACACGAGCATTTTAGGACATCCAACGGGTCGCCTATTGCTCTCACGGCCAGGTTATCCGATCGATCACAGAATGATCATTGACGCATGCGCTGCAAACAACGTTTCTATCGAACTCAACTCAAACCCGATGCGGCTTGATATTGATTGGACGTGGATTCCATACTGCATGGAAAAAGGAGTCAAGATTTCAATCAATCCGGACGCACACCGCATTGAAGGGTTCGATCATATGAGGTATGGAGTGATGACAGCGAGGAAGGGCGGTTTGACAAAAGAAATGACACTAAATGCATTGAAATTGGATTCTCTCGAAACTTATTTTCGCCGATAGGGAACTTTTACAATGAGCCTCATAAATTCCATATTCGGTTGGTTTATTAAAAAGCGCATTCATCAGATTGAGCTTTTTCAGAAATACCCGCATGATGTCCAGCATGAATGGTTTCAAAGTCTTCTTGAATCAGCAAAGGACACAGAGTGGGGCCGCAAGTATGGATACAAGGACATAAAAACAGTTGATGAATTCAAGAGTCGCGTACCAATCAGCGATTACGACGGACTGAAGGGTGACATCGAGCGCATAAAAATGGGCGAACAGAACATCCTCTGGCCAACGGAAATTAAGATGTTTGCTAAGTCCAGTGGCACTACAAGTGACCGAAGCAAGTACATCCCAGTTAGCCAAGAGTCACTTGAAGAATGCCATTACAAAGGAGGAAAGGACCTCATGTCTCTTTACTACAATGAATTTCCGGAATCTCGGCTCATGAAGGGGAGAGGACTAGTTCTAGGTGGTAGTTCAGACTTCGTGCCGCTAAACGAAGACAGCTACTCCGGAGATTTGTCCGCAATTATTATTAAAAACCTTCCGTTTTGGGCATCACTTCATCGGACGCCCGACACTGAGGTTGCTCTGAATCCTAGTTGGGAAGAAAAGATCGAACAGATCGCCCGGATCACATCAGAGCAGAACATTACAAACATTAGTGGAGTTCCGAGTTGGATGCTCGTTCTACTGAATAGAGTTTTGGAAATAACAAACAAGGATCACATCATTGACGTCTGGCCAAACCTTGAATGGTATGTACACGGCGGGGTGAATTTTGGCCCGTACAGGCAACAGTTCAAAGACATTATAGGCGGAAAGGATAGAGTAAGGTATTCAGAGACCTACAATGCATCAGAGGGATTTTTTGGTATCCAAGATTCTACCAGGACTGATGACATGCTGCTCATGCTGGATTATGGTGTTTACTATGAGTTTATGCCAATGTCAGAAGTGGGCTCTGATCATCCCAAAACGCTGGAATTGGACCAACTACAGGTTGGGGAGAACTATGCACTTGTGATTTCTACCAATGGCGGGTTGTGGCGATACCTGATCGGTGATACGGTAAGAATCACTTCGACAGATCCTTATCGGATTCAGGTTAGCGGTCGAATAAAGCACTTCATCAATGCATTTGGCGAGGAACTAATCGTTGATAATGCAGAAAGAGCAATCCATACGGCGAGTGAGAAGTGCGAGTGTTTAGTGAAGGAGTACACTGCTGCTCCTCGATACATGGACAAAGGTTCAGCAGGTTGTCATGAATGGGCGATCGAATTTGACAAGCCACCGGATGACCTTGCATACTTTGCTGATGTTTTAGACAATGCTCTCAAATCCATTAATTCCGATTATGAGGCGAAACGGTATCAAGACAAGGTGCTTGAACCACTCGAGATAATCGAAGTTCCAGAAGGGACATTTTATGAGTGGATGAAATCGAGAGGAAAATTGGGAGGTCAGAATAAAGTGCCCCGATTGTCTAATACGAGAAATTACCTTGAATCCGTTTTAGCTATAGCCAATGCGACTGCTTCTTAGTATCATATTCCTTTTTGCCAGTGGGCAGGTTCTATTTGGGCAAAGTGAGACGTGGAAAAAAGAACGAGTCCTGAAGCATCAATCCGACCTGGCCGTAATTGATCAATTGAGCAACATCTATGTCGTACATCAGTCTGAATTGATCAAACTCAATGATGAAGGCGATGAGTTAGCTAGGTATAGCAACAAGCTATTTGGGCAAGATCTACATCTCGACGTGAGCAACCCGATGAAAATTCTGCTCTTTTCGGCTGATCAAATGCAACTTGTATTTCTGGATTCAAGACTGTCAGAGATTCAGCGAAATGTTGATTTGTTTCAAGAAGGGTTTGAACAAATTTCTTTAGCAGCAACCTCGCATAGCAATGGGTTTTGGCTGTTCGACCCAGTGAACTTTAGGCTAATCCGATACGATCAAGAACTAAAAAGGAGTCATGAATCTCTGAATCTCGCCCAAATAATACAGGAAGAATTTCATCCTACGGACATGAAAGAGTACATGAATCGTCTCTATCTCGTCGATTCTAAGATCGGTGTTGTGGTCTTTGATATCTATGGAAATTATGTCAAGCGGATACCGATTCAAGGAATTATGAAACTGCGATTTGCGGATGGAAGATTGGTCTACCGGTCAACAGGAGGTTGGGAAGTATTCAACCTGGCCTCATCGGAAATAGAGCAAATGAAACTCAACATTGAAGAGGTTGAAGATTTCGATATTAATCGCAATTCATTTCTCGCTAAAATGGGAGATCAATTATTTATTTTCAAACCCCACAGGTAGTGCTTTTTATATTGAGTGGGTTTAGCTTAATTCGTACCGCGAACCCACCGAACTCAGATTAGGATATTTATGGAGGAGAATAGGAAGAATCTACATGTTGCCGTTTCAGGAAACATTGGGTCAGGTAAAACAACACTTACCGGACTTCTAGCGAAGCACTACGGCTGGGATTCGCATTTTGAAGATGCAGATGGAAATCCGTATATCAACGACTTCTATGCAGAAATGCAGCGTTGGTCGTTCAACATGCAAATCTATTTCTTGAACAATCGTTTCAATCAAGTTCTTGACATCCGAGATGGAAAAAAGAGCGTTATTCAAGACAGGACAATCTATGAAGATGCCTACATCTTTGCGCCAAACCTTCACGCAATGGGTTTGATGACGACCAGGGATTTTGAATCGTACTTCTCTTTATTCAATCTCCTAGATCGATTTATTCAGCCACCTGACCTGCTTATCTATTTAAGGGCAAGTGTGCCGAGATTGGTAAGTCAAATTCAGAATAGAGGAAGAGAATATGAGGAAGCGATCCGACTGGATTACCTCAAACGACTCAATGAAAGATATGAAGCGTGGATTTCTACTTATGATAAAGGGAAGCTTCTTATTATCGACGTTGACAATAACTCGTTCATCGACAACAAGGAAGACCTCGGTGTCATCATTCAGAAGATTGATGGCGAGCTACATGGCTTGTTTTGATACAAAACTTTGGACCAAAAAAAAAGTCTCTACATCGTAGGGACTTTTCTTTTTAATAGCTGTTTTGTCCTAGTCTGATAGCACAATAACCTTGTTATTGACAACCTCTACAACTCCACCATCTATGTTGAAGTGTTGATCAGTTCCGTTTTGGGTCACCTTAACCTGACCTTCAACCAAGGATGCAATAATTGGAGCGTGATTGTTCAAGATGCCGAATGATCCAGTTTTGCCAGGAAGCTGAACTGCATCAACCTCACCCTCAAATATTAGTTCGTCCGGGGATAAAATCTCAAGTTTCATACTATTCAGATTCTGCAAGTAATTTCTTACCAGCCTCAATTGCCTCTTCGATTGAACCTTTCAGGTTGAATGCCGCTTCTGGGTATTCATCAACCTCACCATCCAAAATCATGTTGAAGCCTTTGATAGTCTCTTCAATCGGAACAAGAACACCTGGGAGTCCAGTAAACTGCTCAGCAACATGGAAAGGCTGAGAAAGGAATCTCTGGACTCGTCTGGCTCTGTGAACTGCCAGCTTATCTTCTTCACTTAATTCATCCATTCCCAAAATAGCAATGATGTCTTGGAGCTCTTTGTATCGCTGAAGAATTTCCTTCACTTTTTGAGCAGTATTGTAATGCTCTTCGCCAACGATATCTGGAGTAAGAATTCTTGAGGTAGAATCCAATGGATCAACCGCTGGATAAATACCGAGTTCTGCAATCTTTCTTGAAAGTACCGTAGTGGCATCAAGGTGAGCAAACGTTGTTGCTGGTGCAGGGTCAGTAAGGTCATCCGCAGGTACATAAACCGCTTGTACGGATGTAATCGATCCTCGTTTGGTTGAAGAAATTCGTTCCTGCATCGCTCCCATCTCAGAAGCAAGTGTTGGCTGATATCCTACCGCAGATGGCATTCTACCTAACAATGCTGATACCTCTGATCCAGCTTGTGTAAAACGGAAGATGTTATCAACGAAGAACAGAATGTCCCGTCCTCCGGAAGATGTCTCGTCGTCATCACCATCGCGGAAGTACTCCGCAGCAGTAAGTCCTGATAGAGCAACACGAGCACGCGCCCCAGGAGGCTCATTCATCTGACCGAATACAAATGTTGCCTTAGACTCTTTGAGCGCTTCAGGGTCAACTTTACTCAAGTCCCATCCGCCTTCTTCCATGGAGTGCATGAAGTCTTTACCGTAGTTAACGATACCAGACTCTAGCATCTCACGAAGAAGGTCATTTCCTTCACGTGTTCTTTCTCCAACACCCGCAAATACAGAATAACCGTCGTAGCCTTTTGCGATGTTGTTAATCAACTCCTGGATGAGTACAGTTTTTCCAACTCCAGCTCCTCCAAAGAGACCAATCTTACCACCTTTCGCGTATGGCTCAATTAAGTCAATAACCTTAATTCCTGTGAAGAGTACTTCCGTGGCGGTAGTTAGATCTTCAAATTTTGGCGCCTCGGCGTGAATTGGTCGACCTCCAGTTTGGTCTACTTCGCCAATACCGTCGATTTGTCCACCAATTACGTTGAATGTTCTTCCTTTAATCTGATCACCAACTGGCATCGTGATAGCTTGTCCAGTGGCAACAACTTCAAGGCCTCGAGTAAGGCCTTCACTTGCGTCCATCGCAATGGTTCTTACTGTGTCTTCTCCAATGTGTTGCTGGCATTCTAATACCACCTTTTCACCAGATGATTTGATAACCTCAAGTGCGTCGAGGATGTTGGGAAGATCTTGACCCTGAGAGTCAAATCTAACGTCAACTACTGGTCCGATAACCTGTGTAATTTTTCCTTTAGGTGCAGCCATTTATTGCTGAATTTTAGAGCTTTAAGTAATGCGTTTTGTACGTCTTTTAAAACGGCGGCAAAGTTATGTAATTAGACATTCTTAGACTACCTCTTTGCCATTTTTTTAAATGCATACTTTTGGTCATGATAAGCCTAAGTAATAAGTGGCTCATTAACAGTTGTTTAGACTTAATATAACTCGTAGCGCGAATTGAGAATTTATAACGGTATTGATGTGTTCCCAGGGACACATTCTGCGTGCCTTACAACAGGCACATTTGACGGGGTTCACGTCGGTCATAAAAAGATCCTGAACATTCTTACTTCCACCGCCGCTCAGAAAGAACTTGAGTCAGTTTTACTCACCTTTTATCCTCATCCTCGAAAAGTTCTATTTCCAGAAGATCATGGTTTGAAATTGATCAATACGCTGAACGAAAAACTCGAACTCTTGGAATTGGAAGGAATTGATCATGTCATCGTGCAGCCGTTTTCAGCTGAGTTTTCTAGACATGACCCCGTCCAGTATATCCGTGACATCTTGGTCAATAAAATCAACGCCAAACACATCGTTATAGGTTATGATCACCGATTTGGCCGAAACAGAGAGGGTGGCATCGACGACTTAAAAGAAATGTCTTCCGTTTATGATTTTGGAATAACAGAAATTGGAGCGGAAGACATCAATAATGTCAAGGTGAGCTCAACCAAAATTCGCAACGCTTTATTGACAAACGATTTTTCGACAGCTGCGACCTATCTAGGATATGATTACTTCATTTCTGGCGTTGTGGTTGAAGGTGATAAGAGAGGACGTGAGTTGGGATTCCCGACAGCAAACATTGAGATCGATGATGACACCAAGCTCATTCCAAATCAAGGCGTCTTCGCTGTGAGAGTTCAACTGGGCACAAATCAGCTCAATGGAATGATGAATATTGGAACGAATCCGACCTTTTCAAATTCTGGAAAACGAACAATTGAAGTGCATATCTTCAACTTCGAGAATGATATTTACAACAATGAAATCAAGGTTTCTATCTATCAACGACTACGAGATGAGCAGAAATTTAAAACCGCTGAGGAGTTGGTCGAGCAAATGAATCGAGATAAAATTGACGCTATTAATTTGCTCCAATGAGGAAGTTGCTTGCCATTATCATAATGAGTGGTTTTTCTTGTGTTGGATACTCACAGGCATACCAAGAGTTCAAGACGCTTGAGGAAGCGCTTGAACAAAAGGATTCGGTCGAGTATCTGAAATTGAAAAGGAAGAAAATCCAAGAATGGCCTGTGGAGCTATCGGAATTTAAAATGCTGAAAGGAATTGATTTGAGTCACAATAAAATCAAGGCGCTTCCTGGAGATTTGGGCCGTTTTCATAAACTAGAAGAGCTAATCCTAACTGGAAACAAAATTGATTCAGTTCCTTCGTCCATCGGGCATCTTTTCAATCTAAGGGTTCTTAAACTGGGGAATAATGAAATCTATCATGTATCCCATGAAATAGGAAAACTGCTTGAACTTGAGTACATAGAACTATGGAGCAACAACATTTTCTATCTTCCGGTAGAGGTGAGCGAACTTACCCATCTAAAAGAGCTCGACCTACGCGGAATACAAATGAATGACGGGCACCAAGCGGCAATTAAGGATCTATTCACTCCTGAGGTTAGAATACGATTGTCACCAGGCTGTAATTGTGACTAACATTGGCAAGCAGCATTTTCTGTAACTTCGAATCGAATCTGATCTTGTGAAACGACGTATAATATCTCTTCTGTCTGCTGCTTTAGTGCTCTTGCTACTGGCTAGTTGTGCATCTAGCTATGGGTATCATCGAAGTCCTCCAGCCAAGGCTAAATTCAAGTGCAAGTAGTCACTCGACAATTTCACATTCGATTATTACATCATTTATCGGCCAATCACCTGAGTCGCGTTTCTCATTGGCTATTGCCTCGACGATGTCCATTCCTTTAGAGACCATTCCAAATACGGTGTGCTTGCCGTCGAGGTGAGGCGACCCACCAATTGACTTGTATATTTTTCTTGACGCTTCTGGAATGTTGAATTGATATTCTTCTTCAACAGCGTCCAGACCTTCATCACTGAATTTGGTGCCAATTACAATGTAATAACTGTACTGCGCAGATTTTTCTTCTGGGTTGTTGTCATAAGTCATTGCCATGGCCACGGCCCCTCGTTGATGAATTCCTCCCAAATCTCGTTCTGAAGGAATGTAGTACGCTCCGACTCCCTTTCTTTTAAGCAAGGTTTGATCGTGATCAGAATTTCCACCTTGAATCATAAAGTCCGGAACAACACGATAAAAGATAGTGTGAGAGTAAAGATCATTCTTGACATTGAATAAGAAGTTTGCCCGATGGATTGGGGTCTCTTCGAACAATTCTAGCTCAATGTCTCCCAGGCGTGTTTTTAAAATGACTCTCTTTTCTAGGTTGTTCTTGGCGTATTCATCGAAAAACGACTGGACCTTTCCTTGTTTTGGAGTCTTCAATCGTGGCTCTTCGGCCTTAATCTCCCTTTTTATTTGGGGTTTTTGAATTGAAACCTCCTCCGTTTCAGTCTGACTGCAGGCTAACATTGAAAGCGTAACAATTCCAAGAAGGAATAATCTCCTTGTCTTTCTTTTGATTGAGAAGGTTAGAGGATACATTTGCCTGCAATGTTCGGAAAGATTAAAGACATATTCTCGGCGAAGGAACGCGTCATGGGTCCGATTGATTTCAAACGAATTAAGACCGACGTTCATTCACATTTCATTCCGGGGATTGATGATGGTGCGCCGGACATGGATCATTCGATGGAACTGATCTCTGCGATGAGTGAAATGGGCTATTCTAAAGTCATTACGACACCACATGTCATGAGCGATTTTTATCGAAATACACCGGACATGATTCGCAGTGGCCTCGATGCAGTCCGAGAAGAATTGGTCAAACGTCAGGTAAACATCGAAATTGACTGCGCAGCTGAGTATTATCTGGACGCGGAGCTCATGGACAAAGTGAAAAAGAAGGAGCTTCTCACCTTCGGGGATAACTATGTGCTATTCGAACTCCCATTCATCTCCGAACCACCGAACACGACAGATATCATTTTCGAAATGCAACTTGCTGGTTATAAGCCTGTTTTAGCGCATCCTGAGCGATACGCATTCTATCATCGTCAATTTGAGAAGTACACCGAGTATGCTGATAAAGGAGTTCTGCTGCAGTTGAATATGAACTCACTCACTGGCCACTATTCACCGGAAGTCAAAAAAATCGCAGAGAGAATGGTAGACGAGAATTTAATTTCTCTGATAGGTTCTGACTGCCACCATTATGGCCACATACAGTTATTGGAACAGGCCTCAAAAGGAGAGGCCATGCACAAACTGCTTGATAGCGGGAAATTGATCAATACGAGCCTTTAGGCTTGAGCAACTTCGGCTTCCCGGTGGATCTTCTTCACCAAACCAGACAGAACCTTTCCTGGTCCAACCTCCACAAAATGTGTTGCACCATCAGCAACCATCTGCTGAACGCTCTGTGTCCATCGAACCGGCGCTGTTAATTGAGCAATGAGATTTTCTTTGATCTCGGAAGGGTCAGAAACAGCACTCGCCGTCACGTTTTGATAAACTGGACAAGTCGGTTGCTTGAACTCTGTTGATTCAATTGCGGCTTGTAATTCTTCTCGTGCTGGTTCCATCAATGGAGAGTGAAACGCTCCGCCAACCGGTAAGAGAAGAGCTCGTTTTGCTCCTTGCTCTTTGAGCAATTCGCATGCTGCGTTCACTGCCCCAATGCTTCCACTGATCACTAATTGACCTGGGCAATTGTAGTTAGCAGCGACGACAATCCCATCGATACTTGCGCATGATTTTTCTACAGCGGCATCTTCCAATCCAAGAATGGCAGCCATGGTCGATGGATTCATCTCACACGCCTTCTGCATCGCCATTGCTCGCTTTGAAACTAGCCTTAAACCATCTTCAAAACTCAGACAATGATTTGCGACCAATGCTGAAAGTTCACCAAGACTGTGGCCAGCAACCATGTCAGGATTAAAATCACCGATAGTCGATGCAAGGATGGTTGAATGAAGAAAGATGGCAGGTTGAGTAACCTTAGTCTGTCTCAGCTCTTCATCGCTTCCTTCAAACATGATTTTAGTAATGTCGAACCCCAATATCTCGTCAGCTGCTTCGAATTTTTCTTTGGCACTCTGGTGAGAATCATAAAGGTCTTTTCCCATTCCCGAAAACTGGGCTCCTTGCCCAGGGAATACATAAGCGGTTTTCATAATTAGCTAAGGTTGGCGGTTATCAGTGAAATGAATTCTTGTCGTGTCGCGTCTTTGAGAAACTCTCCTGTGAAGGCAGATGTGGTGGTCACCGAGTTCTGCTTTTGAACACCTCTAATTTGCATGCACATATGCTGCGCCTCAATTACTACCGCAACACCGAGCGGTTTGAGCGTTTCTTCTATGCAATCCCGAACTTGATAGGTCAATCTTTCTTGGACCTGGAGTCGTCTTGAAAAGACATCAATTACCCTAGGTAGCTTGCTCAGACCAATAATTTTCCCATTCGGGATATAGGCGATGTGTGCTTTACCGTAAAATGGAAGAATGTGATGTTCACACAGAGAGTAGAGTTCAATATCCTTGACTATAACCATTTGCTGGTGGTCTTCCTCAAAAAGGGCGGAATTTAAAATGGCTGTAGCATCTTGGTCATATCCTTGAGTCAAGAATTGTAAGGCCTTAGCAGCACGCTCAGGAGTTTTCTGCAGCCCTTCCCGCTCTATGTCTTCTCCAATGTGTTCAATGATCGCTTTATAGTGCTTAGCAATCTCTTCTGTCTGCGAAACATCGTAGTTGTCCTCTCTATGATAACCCTTCAAATCACCCATACTACTATCCATAAAATTCGACGTAGTTATTCTCAGTTTCTTGGACTTTGACGCAATGAATGTCAGCTCCTTTTGATTTGATTTCGGATTCAATTTGATCCCATATCGCAACGGCAATATTCTCCGTAGATGACATTTTATCTTTCATGAATGGAGTGTCGAGATTGATGTTTTTATGGTCAAGGAATTGGATCACTTTATCCTTCAACAAGTCACTAAGAAATCTCAAATCGACCACAAAACCAGTTTTTGGATCTACCGGTCCTTTAACAGTCACAAAAAGGTCATAATTGTGTCCATGCCAATTGGGATTGGCGCACTTGCCAAAAACTGCGAAATTTTGATCTTCTGACCAATCCGCTATCCACAACTTATGCGCTGCTGAAAATCGCTCCCGTCTTGTGATGTGTATTATTCTACCCATTTCTAAAATTGACGCGCAAAGATAACGCCCATATTTCATTCAATACATTTGCCCAAACCTTATCCTAATGGTTATTGTAACTGGCGCAGCTGGTTTTATTGGAAGTTGTTTGGCGAAAGCCTTATTGGCGAATGGACATGAATTGATTCTGGTAGATGATTTCACTGTTGAAGGGAAAACTTTGAATCTATTGGCGCTTTCTGATTGCCTAAAAGTGGAGAGATCTGAGTTCTTTGAATGGTTGGAAGTTGCGGAAGGTATTGACGTGATATATCATATTGGGGCCAGAACTGATACCAGCGAAATGGACGTTTCAATATTCGACGAACTGAACCTCGACTTTTCAAAACGAATCTGGTCCTATTGCACAGACGAGCACATTCCATTGGTTTATGCTTCTTCAGCCGCCACATACGGGAGTGGAGAATTGGGGTATTCAGATGATCATCAATTAGTTAGTGATCTCAAACCACTCAATCCATATGGAGAGTCAAAAAATGATTTTGACAAGTGGGTTCTCTTTCAAACGGATCAACCGCCTCAGTGGTACGGATTGAAGTTCTTCAATGTTTATGGCCCTAATGAATACCACAAAGGACGAATGGCCTCAGTTGTGTTTCACACCTTTCATCAAGTTCAAAGCACAGGAATGATGAAATTGTTTCGTTCTCACAATGAAAAGTACCGAGATGGAGAACAACTCAGAGACTTTGTATATGTCAAGGATGTTGTTTCGGTCATTCAATTCTTAATTTCCAATGAAGCGTCAAATGGTATATACAATCTCGGAACGGGACAAGCTAGGACATTTGTCGATCTGGCCACAGCGGTGTTCAATTCACTCGAAAGTCAGCCTGCAATTGAATTCATCGATACACCGATCGATATAAGGGACAAATACCAATACTTCACACAAGCGAATATGTCAAAGCTTCATGCCGAAGGGTATGACAAACCATTCTTTTCGCTTGAACAAGGTGTCGAAGATTACGTGAAGAATTATTTAGGGGTCGATCAGAATTATTAAAGAGAATCTTTCAATTCCAGCAACATTGACTTCATATTGTTGAGCGAATTGATGATATCAGACTTCTCGAGCAAAGCTTTGTGCTGATCTTTAATCTTCTTCTTAGCTCCTTCTAACGTGAACCCTCGTTCTTTCACTAGGTTGTGAATAAGCTTAAGGTTCTTCACATCCTTTTCCGTGTAGATGCGATTTCCTTTCTTGTTTTTCTGAGGTTGGATGATGTCGAACTCCTTTTCCCAAAAACGCAGCAAAGAAGGATTCTCATTCAGTAGCTCAGCTACTTCACCAATAGAATAGTAAAGTTTGAAGGACTCGCGCTCTTTGTACGGCATGAGCCGAAATTAATCAAATGATTGATTCTCCTGCGAAGAGAGCTGAATCATGAGATCATATTCCTCGGGAGTGAGGTCATTGAAGTAAAAATTGACAGGGTTGATGGGCTTATCATTCTTACGTACTTCATAATGGAGGTGCGGGCCTCTCGACTTGCCCGTATTTCCGACGTATCCAATTATTTCGCCACGCGTCACTTCCTGACCAGGCTTTACAATCATCTTGCTCATGTGAGCATACAGCGTCACATATCCATAACCATGATCAATTCGAACGTGATTTCCGTATCCTTTCGAAGTACGATCAGCGCGTTGAACATTTCCATCTCCTGTAGCGTAGATCGGTGTCCCAGTAAGTGCTGTGAAATCCATTCCGGCATGAAATGCTGGAGTCTTGTAGTGCGGGTCTATTCTCATTCCGAACCCACTCGCCATCCGCGTCAAGTCTTTGTTGGACACCGGTTGAATCGCAGGAATGCTCGCAAACATTTTCTCTTTCTGCTTCGCGACTTCAAAAATTTCATCGAATGACTTAGACTGAATGTACAATTGCTTGGCGAGCTGATCCAATTTCTTGCTAGTGGAAATCACGATGTCAGCTTCTCCTTTGAACTTGTCTAGGTTCTTATATCGGTTAACTCCGCCAATTCCACTCTTTCGAATGTTTTTTGGAATCGGTTCTGCTTCAAAGACCGTTCTGTAGATATTGTCATCTCTGTTCTCAAGATCAGAGAGAATGACACTCATTTGGTCTAGTCGTTTATCCAAAAGATCGTACTGAAGCATCAATTCTTCCTTCTCAGTTGTCAGTTGACGCTCCTTTGGGGAGTCATAAACCAAACTAAAAAGAACGTAGAAAACAGCGCCTGCAAACACGGATGCACACATATACCAAAGCACGCGCAGCAGCCTCCTGATGGGGGATAGCCGAATCTTCTCATAGCTGAGAGTACTCTCGTTATATTGGTATCTAACTCTTGCCACCGTTAAATTTTAAGCTGCAAAAATAGGACAAGCGCTACTTTTGCCTGCTTCGAAGCCAGAATTTCAGTGATTTTAACAGAATATGGAGTGGACAACTGAGCGTGTAAGACGCACATTTCTAGAGTTTTTTGAGGGAAAAGAGCACAATATTGTGCCCTCTGCACCTATTGTGATCAAAGACGATCCAACACTCATGTTCACGAATGCTGGCATGAATCAATTCAAAGGTGTCTTTATGGGGATTGAAGAGCCATCTTCATTGCGCCTTGCAGATAGCCAGAAATGCCTTCGCGTATCAGGAAAGCACAATGATTTGGAAGAGGTAGGTAGAGATCACTACCACCACACAATGTTTGAAATGCTCGGAAATTGGTCTTTCGGAGACTATTTCAAAAAAGAGGCAATTGATTTTGCTTGGGAACTCTTGATTGATGTATACGGGCTAGACAAGGAGAGAATGTATGTCACGGTGTTTGAAGGTGACAAAGCCATGGGCCTTGAACAAGATGAAGAAGCCATAGAGTATTGGAAACAGCACATTTCGGCTGATAGAATTCTTGCCTATGATAGAAAGGATAATTTCTGGGAGATGGGCGAAATTGGGCCATGCGGCCCATGCTCTGAGATACACTACGATTTGAGGTCAGCAAAAGAAAGAGCTGAAAAGCCCGGTGGCGAGCTTGTCAACGCAGAGCATCCTGAAGTCATTGAAATCTGGAATCTGGTATTCATGCAATACAATCGTCAGGAAAGCGGGGCATTAAATCCCTTAAAGCAGAAACACATTGATACTGGAATGGGACTTGAGCGCTTGGTGCGGGTGCTTCAAAATGCCAATTCCAACTATGACATTGATCAATTTGCACACATTATTCAGGCTTTAGAAAAAATATGTGGTCTGAAGTACGAAAAGGGAGAAACTCAAAAGGACATCGCTTTTCGAGTCATAGCGGATCATGTTAGAGCCGTTAGCTTTTGTATCGCCGATGGGCAGCTTCCATCAAATACGGGCGCAGGATATGTGATTAGAAGAGTTTTGAGAAGAGCAATTCGCTATGGATTCAGCCAATTGGATTGCAAAGAGCCATTTATACATCGACTTGCCGATGACTTGATTGAAAGCATGTCTGCTGCATATCCAGAGCTTAATAGGCAATCTGAACTAATCACAAAGGTTATTCGGGAAGAGGAGATATCGTTTCTGCAGACGCTTGAAAAAGGCTTGGATCGATTGAACGATTTTCAAACGAAGCATGGAAATGAAGAATCTATTCCAGGAGCGTTCGCGTTTGAGCTTTATGACACTTTTGGCTTTCCGATTGACTTAACGCAGTTGATTGCTTCTGAAACTGGCGCATCCGTTGATATGGAAGGTTTTAGAGTTGAGCTGGAGCAGCAGAAGAATAGATCAAGAAAGGCTTCAAAAGCAAGCTTTGGAGATTGGGTCGTTTTTGATGATGGCAAGAACAGCGTCTTTTTGGGCTACGACTCTTTGGAGAGTGACTCAAAAGTGATGAAGTACCGGAGAGCCGAATTAAAAGGCAAGGAGATATTCCAGGTTGTCTTAGATCAATCTCCATTCTACGCCGAAAGCGGCGGCCAAATTGGTGATACCGGCATATTTAGCGCTGATGGCAAAGAGATTAAGGTCATCGACACAAAAAAGGAAAACAATGAAATTCTTCACTTTGTCACTAGCTGGGATGAAGATTTAAAGTCACTGAGCGCTTCTGTCGATGGAGGGAAGCGCAATGATGTAATGAAGAATCACTCCGCCACTCATTTATTGCATGAAGCTCTTCGTTCGGTGCTTGGTTCACATGTGGAGCAGAAAGGATCACTCGTTGCGGAGAATAAGCTGAGATTCGACTTTTCACATTTCGAAAAGATAACTGAGGAGCAATTGATTCATATTGAGAGCTCTGTAAATGATGCAATTCGCTCGAACGCTAAGCTTGAGGAATGGCGTAAGATGCCAATTGAAGAAGCGAAGACAATGGGGGCAATGGCTCTTTTTGGAGAGAAGTACGGAAATGAAGTCCGTGTCGTGAAGTTTGGTGAGTCGGTAGAACTGTGTGGGGGCACTCATGTGCCGAATACCAGGGACATTGAGGGACTTAAAATAGTTTCGGAATCGAGTATTGCTAGCGGAATACGCAGGGTTGAAGCAGTGACCGGACAGGAGTATCGACAGTACATTGACTCGAGGCTATCTCTTCTAGACCAAATTGCTGCTCTTTTTGGGAATCCACAGGATTTAGAAAAGGCGGCCAGCAAAGTTGTGTCAGATAATAGGGAATTGGTTAAACGGTTGGAGAAGTTCAGCGCAAAAGGCCAGTCTCAATTGGCTGATAAGCTTGGAGAGCAAGCTGAAGAAATTTCGGGGAGAAGTGTGATTGTAAGCAATGTGGAGGGCATTGACGCAAAGTCTGCCAAGGATTTGGCCTACAAGCTTACTCAGGAGACTCCTAATCGAGTTGTTGCGCTCGGAGGCGTAAGCTCCTCAAAACCATTTTTAGTGGTTGGAATAAGCAAAGAACTGACTTCAAAGGCAGAATTGGATGCTTCCGCTATAGTAAGAACCGCAGCTAAAGAAATAGATGGGGGTGGAGGCGGTCAAGGTTTTCTTGCCACGGCCGGGGGCAAAAATGAAAAAGGGCTACGAAGAGCCCTAGATATTGCAAAGTCGTTACTTACGGCTTAAGCAAGTTGCCCATTCAGTTGTTCTTCTGAGTCTTTATCCAGTTTTTGAGCGTACACCGGTCCGCGATACTTCTCAGAGTATGAAAGTCCCAAATGAAGGACGTAGAACCCATTAAACAAAGTAACGAGAATGTAATCGGTCAATTTGTAGTGACCAAAGCTCTGACACAGTTCGATGTATATTTTAATCATAAAGTACAACCACGGAAGACCTATGACTGCAGCAGCAGCATATGAGATTGTCGGATCAGCTATCAAGACCAGGGCTCCAGCGATAATCGGAGGCGGAATCATCACAATTAGACTATGGCTGGCAGGTCTCCCCATTATTTTAAGAAAAGTGATGACATTCTTTATTGGGATGATGCAATCAATTCCGGGCAAGCCACACTTGTCGTAAAGGGACCACTGGGCCAGAATACCTACTGCGGCAAATGCTACAAGAGGAACAAGAGCGCCGAAACCAAACTGTTGCAAGCCTGGAAATATCTCGAATAGGGGATCTAATATCGTTTCCATGGAAAATTAGTTTACACTAATATACTGTTTATGGTGTGAAATCCATGATTGATCGAAGAATACGGCAATTTTATCGAGAAAACTTATCCACACACGTATGGTTAGAAACGAAAAAAGCCCCGCAATTGCGGGGCTTTTCTAAATATATTGAGTCTTGATTATTGAATAATCAAAGACTGAACTGTAGCAGAATTGTCGTTAGCAACTTTCACCATGTAAGATCCAGCAGCTAGATCACTAACATTCACTGTGTGAGTGTTAGATCCGCTAGCGATTGAAAGCTCGATGATAGTTCTACCGCTCATATCCATGATCATGATTGATCCAGCATCAGCGTTATTGGTAACAACGTTAACAACATCGTTAGCTGGGTTTGGATATACTGCGAACGTACCTTCCTCGATGTCCTCCACACCCAGTGGGTCAGGAGTAACTTCCATAGAAGCTAGATCGATACCGCAACCATTGTCAATTTCAAGTGTAACAGTGTGAGCTGTAGGTGAGCTTGGATTGCTCCAAGGGTAAATTACAGTCTCAGTCATGTTAGTTGAAGACGATGGAGTAGCAGCGCTACCGAAGTCCCAGTTGTACGTAGTTCCAGTGCTAACATAGTTAGATGCACTTGCATCATAGAAATATGTCAAGCCACTGTGAGTCTCGCCAATTGCTGCTTCAGGCTCTTCAAGAACTGTAAGAGAGAAAGCATCAGTTGAAGTACAACCCATTGCATCTGTAGCAGTTACATTATATGTACCTGCGTCGTTGAATGTGTTAGTTGCAGTATTCAATGATGTACCACCATCCCACGCATAAGACACACCATCAGCGATAGTAGCATCCATTGTTACAGGAAGGTTATCAGAACACTCTTCAACATCGAGGATATCTACAGCCTGAGACTGAGTAACCTCAATTACAGCAGAACTCTCGCATCCTTCTTCCATCTTAGTAACAGAGTAAGAACCTGGACCATCAATAGTGATAGTAGAAGTTGTCTCACCTGTAGACCAAGCGTAAGTTGCAGTGCTTCCACCACATGGATCAAGCGTTTCAGCATCATCAGCACACAAGTGAAGAGTATCATCCAAAGTAGCACTTGGGATAAGCGTAATCAATGCGTTGTCAGATGCAGAACCACAGTACTCTGTAGTAATACTAACCAATACATTGTGCGTACTTGGCTCACATCCACCTGTCAACATTACTGTTGGATCAGTTGATGAAGAACCGTTAACACTCCAAGTAATTGATTGAGCAGGACCTGCTTCGATCAAAATTGAGTCAGAGCAATATGTAGAGTCACCTCCTAACGTAAATGATGAAGGAGAAACAAACTCATGTGCCCCTATATCAGGAGAAACTGTGCTTCTAACATTTCCTTCGATATCATACATGTTAGTCGTTAGTGCCTCTCCAGAATTACTCAAGGTATCATTACAAGTAACACAAGTAAGCGTATCAGCAAACGCTGGGTTTGTAGACACGGAGTGCATACCATTCCCTGTTCCTGCTTGATAAGCTTCAATACTAGTGTACCCCGTACCATTCCAGTTAACCAATGATCCACTTACAGTATAGAAGTTGTTATAGTCAGCTTCAGATATAGAGAAACCACCATTCACACGCATACCGTCTCCACCTACATTGTTGGAGAAGCTATTGTTCTTCATGGAAATCAATCCACCACCAGAAAGGTACTGAGCATAAGAATTATAACCCCCTGCCTTATTAATGGTGTTATTATGATAGTCAAACAAACCACTGTTATACATATAAGTATAGTACGCATAAGCAGTCTGACCTGGAGCACCAATATTGATACAGTTGTTAGATACCTGACTTCTTGGATTTGCAGTACCTACACTATTACCCATATAGAATGCGTAATAGAATCCTGCTGGATTTCCATAATAAGTTCCGTCAGCACCAATGTAGTTTCCAGTAATGTTGAAATTATCAACGTACTGAAGGTACATTCCGTAACTGTAAGCATACATGTTAGTATCTGAAGTCACCGTATTGTTATTGAACTCTAATCCATCGATGTAGTACATGTAACATGGATAGTAAGAATATACATCTTCAATTGTCGTATTCTCTATCGTTACGTTCTCAACTTTAGAGGTAGTTCCTCCACCATAGATACGCATACCGTAATATCCACCTTTGTGAAGGTGACTATTCACGATCGTAAGATTGTGATTCATCCCGTCAGCGTAAAAAGCAGCTATATACGTAGTGTTAATTTGACCAAGGCCAGCTCTGATATAGCAGTTGTCAAACGTCGCATTCTCAGCACCATTTGCCAACCGAACACCTGTTCCATAGGAACTTGTGTTAAGCTGAATTATGCTCAGGTCTTCAAATGTTACGAAATCTGTACCGTCCAAAAGAACAACTTGATTGTCGGCAGAACTCGTAGATTGATATTGAATTTTCACATCATCCGGATCACCCGTTGAGCTAGTCCAAGTAAGAGTCGCATCTTCAGATGCTCCAAGAACTTCTCCTGTCATGAGAATTTGCTCGTTATACGTACCCGGAGTAATGCTAATTGTAACATCACCACAAATACCTTTCAACATGATGTCATCAACAGCGTCTGTTAGCGTAGAGTAGTCACCAGGGACACCATACGTTCCAACAAGACCTGTATAGATCACAGCAGATGAAGTATCATATGCAGCAGCACTATCCTGAACTCCGTTTGGCATTGAAGACCAAGCAGCAATAGAATCTCCAGTAGAGAATGACTGACCAGTTGCAAGTGTTATTGTAGTATCTGCACTTGGTGCAAGACTGTCATTGAATGTCATTGTCCCTTGAAGAGAGCCATTCAACGACCATTGAATTGTACAAGACGTCAAGGTTACAAGACCTGTGTTCTTCAAAACAGCGATAACAGATGTATCATCAGCACAAAGAGGTGCATCTGGCTTAATTAAATCAGTGATGCCTGCATTGTTTTGAGGAACAGAGAATTCAACTGCACCTGGGTCTGGCGTAGTAGTACTTCTTGTGTTTCCATAGATGTCAGTTGTAACACCTAAAGCAGCACCTGAATTATTTACGTCAGCTGACTGAGGAGTCAAGTTAGTAGTTGATGTGAAATCCGGATCAACGTTCTGAGAGTTTGAACCTCCAGAAGCACCTTGCCAACCACTTAGGTTGCTATAAGTACCTGCGTATCCATCATACATGTACATCTCACCTGTAGCACCTTGCCACCAGATGTTGTTGTCAAAATCGATAGCCGCTCCACCATAGTTGTATCCGTAGAAACCGTAAGGGGTATTCGTAGGAGTAGCAATGATGTTATTCATAACTTCATTACCTGTATAACCCGAGCTACTCATATACATGTACAACGCTCGACTATAAGCATAGTTATTGCTTGTAGTAATCGTGTTGTGATACAAACTAGAGTAATATCCATAGCTGCACAATATTCCATATTGAGTGTATGGTGCAGCAGTGTTAACGTGATTAATGATGTTGTTCACAACCTCAACTGAAGCAGAGGAATTACCCTGTGGGTAGTATACGTACAAGCCATAACCTCCGTTCGCTCCATTTATCTCAATGTTGTTCCCAGAGATCTCTGAACCACCTTTTGCATAGTAGCACATGATACCATATGGATAGGCATATGAAGCTCCAGGCTCATTAGCAATATAGTTCCCTTTGATATCATATTCTACATAAGGAGAGTACTGACCGTAGTTGTATATTCCATAGAACGCATAATCTACTATGTTACAGTTACTCACCGTCAACTTCGCACTCGAAGAGAAAGCGTAGTTGTTGTAGTAATTATACATACCATATGATCCTTGCAAGATGTCACATGAATCGAAAGTCACATTAATCGTTGTGGCTCTGTACATATAAATCGTCGCATAATAATTAGACGTCGTATTGATGTTTGTACCAGTGAATGTGCAATTTTCAAACGTCAAGTTTGTTAATTGGACGTAGTACAAACGCAACACGTTAGAAGAACCTGTAGTAGCAAACTTGATATCATCAAATGAGATGTTATTGTAGTTTCCGTAATACAAGTAAAGTGGATAATTAGAATACTGCCATAATACGTCATTCGTATTACCAGCATCTGCTTGGAATGTGACTGTATTAGTAGTCGACGTTCCTGCAATACTGTTGTTGTAGTAATATACTTGTTCAGTATACGTTCCTTCAACGCAGTTAAATACTACAGCGCCATTAACACCTTGACTAGTCAAGGCTGACCATGCAGCTGAAAACGTTTGGAAGTTCGTTCCGGCCGTTGCCTGACCTCCGTTAATTGTGTATGTACCGCTCAACTGAGCAAATGATACAACACACAATAAGCTTAGGCCGATTGAGAGTAGCGTTTTTTTCATGTTGATTAAAAATTGATTTAGCTATCAAAAATAGTGTTTGATTTATAATAAATGACCCTTCATCGAAGAAATCGAGAATAATCTTTGATACCTATCGGGCAAAAAAAAAGGGCGAATCGTGAGATTCGCCCTTAAAAAATTCAATTAAGTGAGATTAGTCGATGATCAACGGGTGCACTTCGTCACCAATTTTAATCATATAACTACCTGCACTTAAGTTACTTACATCCATCGTGATGTTTGTTGAACCAGCTTCAAGACCTGATTCGGCAACCATTCGGCCGCTGATGTCAAGAATTTGAACTGAACTAGCATCCATATCATTAGTGACAATATTTACAATATCATCAGCTGGATTAGGATATGCAACGAACGATCCTGTTTCAAGATCATTCACACCATAGATGTCAAAGTCAATTTGCATTGTCTTAACATCCACACCACAACCATTGTCAATCTCCAAAGAGACTGTATAGCTTACAAGGCTTCCACTGAATGGGAATACGTAAACTGGCGTTGGTGAAGTTGATGAGTTACCGTTGTCAAACGTCCATGTGTATGTAGTGCTCTGACTAAGTTCCGAAGAACTTGTTCCGTCAAACCACACTGCGAAACCACCTGTTTTCTGATAGTTGATCACAGCAGTAGGCTCTCCGAGAATGTCAAGCTGGAATGAATCAGATGAAACACAACCGTGAGCATCAGTAGCAGTAACAGTGTACATACCACCGTCGTCAAACGTGTTGATAGCTGAATTCATACTATTACCACCTGACCATGCATAGTTCGTTCCGTCAAGGATCGTTGCATCCAAAGTGATAGGCGCATTGTCTTCACACTCCTCTAGGTCAGGAATCTCAACACCAACTGATTGTGAAACATAGGTAGACGCCATACTCGCGCAACCCTCTTCAATCTTGGTGACAGAGTAATCCCCAGCAGAACCAGCTTCTACAGTCGACGTTGTTTCACCCGTTGACCAAGTGTACGTGGAAGTAGATCCTCCACCTGGATCCAAGGTAACTACCTCGTCAGCACATATGTGGATGTTTGAATCAAGGCTCGCGTCCGGAACTAGAGTGAGTTGAGCTTGATCGGTACCTGTTCCACAATAAGCGGTAGTCATACTAACGCTAATGTTGAACAACTCAGGAGACGTACCAGTTGCTTGAAGCAGGTATGAGTTTCCTGTAGAACTGCTACCGTTGACACTCCAAGTCACTGACTGAGCAGGACCAGCTTCAATTAGGAATTCGTCGCCACATACTGTAGTATCACCACCAAGAGTGAAATTAGCAGCATTAATGTATTCAACTGCACCTATATCTGGTGTCGTAGTACTTCGAACGTTAGAATCGATGTCATACATATTTCCAACATTTATTCCGCCACCGTCAAGTGTGTCATTACATGTAATGCACATTACGGTGTCTTCATAAGCTGGATTAACTGATACAGAGTTCATGTCATGTCCTGATCCAACTTGATATGCAGCCAAGGATGAATAAGCCGTGCTTCCTTGATAGAGTAGCGTACCACTTGCTGTGTAGAAATTATTATGATCACTTTCAGTCAGAGTCCACAGACCAGCACAGTAAAGAGCATAACCAGAATTGAGGTTGGCGAAGTTGTTATTCTTCAATACGATACCTCCACCTTGATTAATGTAAGCTGCGTAGTAATTGCCAGATTGTCCATCACCCCTGTTGAAGGAGTTGTTTACAATATCAACATTTCCAGAGCCATACATGTACATTGGGTAATAACCATAATTTGTTTGTCCTGGGGTACCCGAAGTGATACAGTTATTGACCAACTGAGCCTTTGGATTATTACCTCCAACACAGTAGTTCATGTAGAGCCCATAAGAGTAACCATAGCTTGCTCCTTCAGAAGCACCTATGTAGTTTCCGCTAACGTTAAAATCATCAGCGTAGTAAAAATATGCTCCGTATGAAAGTACGTATGTGTAGCTGGTATCCTTGGTGACCACATTGTTTGAGTAGTCAAGTCCGTTGATGTACCACATGTACGTACCCATATAGTATGAGTCTTCGAAACGATTGTTCTTTATAGTAATATTTTCGCCTCGAGATGTATTGCCACCACCATAGTATCGAAGGCTATATGCGCCTTTCTCAACTAGACAGTTGGATAATGTAAATCCGTGATTTTGGCCATTGGCATAAACAACCGCAGCATAATCACCAGTGTAGCCGTATGTAACACCTCTAAGATGACAATTGTCGATAGTCACATAGTCGGCACCACCGCCTATAGCAAACACTCGTCCGTAGATGAATGTACCTGTGTTTCGAACCGTCATATTTTCAAAGTGGATATAATCACTTGCATTAAGGTTTACAACCCAATTGTTGCTGGTTGAGGTCGAAGCATACTGAAGCTTGACATCAGCTTGATTTCCACTCACACTTCTGAAAGTGACGGTAGCATCAGGTCCTGTCCCTAGAACTTCTCCGAGATCCATTTGCTCAGTGTATGTTCCATTGCTAGCTTCAATTACAACATGTCCACATACGCCGAACTCCGTCAAGTCATCTGCTGCATCTTGGAAGGTCGAGTAATCACCCGGTATTCCATATGTTCCAGAAAGTCCTGTTGAAACAGTAATTTCTGATGTGTCATTACTTAATAAGCTATCTGTTCCACCGTTTGGATTCTCTGTCCATACTGTTAGATCGTCAAAATTGCTGAATGTGTAATTAGCAATTACGAGCGTGTCAGTTCCACCATATGGTGCGTTCGAACCTGTCCAAGAGTAAGTCGTTGGAGTTCCGGTTCCAATTTGCCACTTAATGTCGCAACTAGTCAGTGTGTCTGATCCTTGGTTTACCACAACAACCTCGATATCGATAGAATCGAGATCGCAAGTTGGAAGTGTAGGACTCAAAATTGATGCGATTCCAGCATCGTCAGCGAAGCTAACAGCGAGGAATTCTACTCTCATTGTTTGAGTAGGTGCACCGCAGCCGCCGACACCAATACTTCCCCAGTTCGAGTTACCGATACAAGGACGCAACGTGAGGTCTCCACCACAAGAACATTGACCACCAGAATTAGCGGCGTTGAATTCGATGTCATCGCCAAATTGGGCACAACCAGTAATACAGCTGTTTCCAACAGACCATGTGATTCCACCGCAACTTACAGCCAATGCATTTCCAGCGTTGAGAGCTGCTGCAAGCTGTGCTACTACTACTGGATCACTACATGTAGCACCAGTTGTATTCAGTGAACCAGAAATCTTACAATAGATATAAGGTAATGTTGGTGAAAGCTGGTCTCTGAAGTCTCCCCAATTATCATATTGAGATGAGCTAGGGCAGTATGTTGTTCCATTAGAGAAAGTCTCCTCATAGACAATTAACTGACCCTTAGATGTGTAAACGCCTCCTAACACAGCAAGAGCCGTCAAGAAGGTAAAAAGTAAAGCGTTCTTCATTTTGGTTAGATTTTAATGTGAATTTTCTCAAATATAGTCCAGTATTCTGAATTTGAAGACCAATCGAGTCAAAGAATCGATTGGTTATAATATTCCTGACAAAAAAAAGGCCCTCCAAATGGAAGGCCTTTCAAGAATATGTTGATATCGATTACTCGATGATCAATGGCTGAACTGTGTCAGCAATCTTAACGATGTAAGATCCAGCTGCTAGGTTGCTCACATTGACTGTAAGGTTATTAGAACCAGCAGTTAATGGAGTTTCCAATACTGTTCTTCCGCTGAGGTCGATGATGCTGATAGAACCAGCTTCGACATCATTGGTCGCAATATTCAATATATCCGATGTTGGGTTAGGATAGATAGCGAATGAGCCGCTTTCAATATCCTGAACACCAAGTGGATCAACAGTTACTTCCATAGTCTCTACATCTACACCACAACCATTGTTGATTTCAAGGCTGATGGTATATGTGGTTGGAGGTCCATTCCATGGGAAAACATAGATTGGATTTGCAGTTGACGACGTGTCGCCATTTACAAATGTCCAATTGTAGGTGGTGCTCTGACCGAGACCTGTTGAGTTATTACTGTAGAACTGGATGGCAGTACCACCAGAACCAATATGGTTGATAACCGCAACTGGCTCACCTAGGATTGCTAATTCGAATGAATCAACAGAAACACATCCAAAAGCGTCAGTAGCTGTAATCGTATACGAACCACTTTGGTCGAATGTGTTTACCGCAGATGTCATGCTGTTTCCACCGGACCATGCGTAGTTCGTTCCATCAGGAATTGTTGCATCAAGAGTGATTGGAGCATTGTCCTCACAATCTTCGATGTCAAGAATAGCAACAGCGGTTGACTGTGTCACCATACTGCTTGCTACACTTTCGCAACCTTCTTCTGATTTGATAACGCTAATCTGACCTGGCTCATTCACCATGATAGATGATGTAGACTCACCAGTTGACCAAGAGTAAGTAGCAGTGCTACCTCCACCTGGTTCTAGTGTAGCTGTTTCATCAGCACAGATGTGAACATTTGAATCAAGGCTTGCATCAGGCACAAGTGTTACTTGAGTCTGGTCAGTACCCGTACCACAAAAAGCAGTTGTCATGCTCACACTAATGTTGAACAATTCAGGAGTCGTTCCACTTGCCTGGAGCGTGTAGCTGTTGCCAGTTGTACTGCTACCATTAACACTCCAAGTTACAGACTGCGCAGGTCCAGCTTCGATGACATACTCATCGCCACAAATATTTGTGTCTGGTCCAAGTGTGAAGTTACTTGCGTTGATGTACTCAACAGCACCGATATCTGGTGTAGTCGTGCTTCGATTGTTCGAATCAATGTCGTACATGTTCCCAACATTAACTCCACCGCCATCAAGCGTATCGTTGCACGTAATACATTTAAGTGTATCAACGTAAGCTGGATCTGTAGAAACAGAGTTCATGTCATATCCAGTTCCGATCTGATATGCTTCCAATGAAGAATACTGAGTAGTACCTTGATAGATAAGCGTTCCACTATTCGTGTAGAAGTTGTTGTGGTCACTTTCATTCAAAGTCCAAAGACCGTAAACATAAAGCGCATATCCAGAGTTGAGGTTAGCGAAGTTGTTGTTCTTCAATGTAATTCCTCCACCTTGGCTGATGTAGCATGCGTAGTAGTTACCAGTGTATCCACCTGTTCGGTTGAATGAATTGTTGATGATGTCAACATTTCCAGATCCGTACATGTACATTGGATAGTATCCATATGCTGTTTGACCAGGGATTCCTGAAGTCACACAGTTGTTCATGACCTTACTCTTAGGATTGTTGCTACCAATACAATAGTTCATGTACAATGAGTAAGCATAACCATAACTAGCTCCTTCAGAAGCGCCGATGTAGTTGTTGTTCACATTGAAATCATCAACATAGTAGCAGTATACTCCGTATCCGAAATAGTAAGTTGCACTTGTGTCCTTAGTTACCGTGTTATTGTTGAAGTTCAAACCATCGATGTACCATAAGTAGTTTGCCATGTAGTAGGCATCCTCCATGTGGTTGTCTTCGATAGTTACATTCTCCACGCGGTTTGTGTTTCCACCGCCATAAACTCGGATACCATAACCACCTTTTTCAATGGTGTTATTCGTAATCGTCAAGTTATGGTTGTTACCATTTGCATAGATAGCAGTAGTGTAGTCACCTGTATATGGGTAAGAGTTGGCAATCACGTGACAGTTGTCAACTGTGAAGTTCATAGCGTTGTTTTGAACAACAACAGCTCTACCATAGATTGATGTACCAGTGTTGCGGATAGTCATGTTTGTAAATGATACATAATCAGCATCATTGACATCAACAACATAGTTATTCGCAGTAGATGAGGAAGCGAACTCTAACGTAACGTCAGCCATGTTTCCAGAAACACTTGTGAATGTAACACTGTTGGAATCACTTGTTCCAAGTACATTTCCTAATGATACTTGTTCACTGTACGTTCCATTTGCAGCTTCCATAACAACAGGTCCACAAACACCGAAGGTCATCAGGTCGTCTGCAGCATCTTGGAATGTGGCGTAATCACCAGGTATTCCATATGTTCCAGACAATCCAGACGCAACTCCCATAGCAGTTGTGTCATTTCCTGGTAAACTATCAGTAGCACCATTTGGATTCTCTGTCCAAACAGTTAAATCATCAAAATTTGTGAAAGAATACGTTGACAGTGTCAAGGTATCCGTTCCGCCTTGAGGATTAACAACTCCTGTATAGCTATACGTCGTTGGTGTTCCATTATTAATCTGCCATTTGATATCACAATCATAGAGCGTGTCCTGACCAGCATTTTGAACAACTACTTCAACATCGATTGAATCGAGATCGCATGTTGGTAAAACTGGGCTTAGGATAGCTACAATTCCTGCATCATCAGCATAAGGAGGAAGAATAGTGAAGGCGCACTGAGCTCTTCTTGAGTATGAGTATCCAGTATAAAGTCCGCAAATGGACCCGTTTGGATTGTCAGTATAATAACATGCTACTCTACCAGAGAAAAAATCTGCAGTCATATGACTGTTCAATGAATATGAGCTGTTGTTAAAACACACATCTACAATGATGTTATCAGTACCATTCCAAAAAACTGGAGAACTGAAATCAAAAATGTTCCAACCCAATGATGTGTTATATGACGAGTTTGTATAAACCGTCGTATAACCTGCGGTGTTTTGGAGATTGTAGATAGTCGCAGAAGAAGTGAATCCGATTTTAATTGTCAAATCGGTCATGGCTGGAGATCCAACTTGTGTGATGTTGAATCTTAAATCGTTCATGAATCCCGAAACACCACCTGCTGCAGCAACTTCACTTGCTGGGTATAGCATCTGTGTTTGGTCATCCATGTACCAAGTTCCAAATGGTGTATCACCAGTGTAGCTATTGCCCGTACCGGTTACCGTAGAACCATTACCAACTGTAATAAGCTGCCCGAACCCTACTACGGCGATCGCGCTGAACATGACAGAAAGCACGGCTCTTTTTAAAAGAGTAAATGTTTTCATAAAATGATTTTTTAATTAACTATCCTGCAAATTTACCGATAGAATCTAGAAAAAATCGGGTTGATCTTAAAAAAAGTGATATTAATCGGTTGGAATAGGATTTTAAGCGAACTTTTTACACAAGCTCAAGTCTATTTTGCTTTCTGCCATGATGCAGAGGCGTTCAATTGTATTGCGGAGTTGGCGGATGTTTCCGCTCCAATCAATCTCTGACAAGTATTTGATTGCTTTTTGATCAATTTCCGGTGAAGTTGATCCAGACTCATCTGCGACCAGTTTTAGAAAGTGCGTGATCAGCTCAGGAATATCCTCTCGACGATCGTTGAGAGACGGGACTTCAATCAGAATTACTGAAAGTCGATGGTATAAATCTTCTCTAAATGCACCACGTTCAATTTCTGTTTTCAAGTCCTTGTTGGTTGCTGCCACAACTCTAGGGCTGACTTTTATTTCTTTTTCTCCTCCTACGCGTGTAATTCTATTTTCTTGGAGCGCCCTTAAAACCTTGGCCTGAGCACTGGCACTCATGTCACCAATTTCATCCAGAAAGAGTGTACCTCCAGAAGCTTGTTCAAACTTGCCAATTCGCTGTTTAATGGCCGAAGTAAAGGCTCCTTTCTCATGTCCAAAAAGCTCACTTTCTATTAATTCAGATGGAATTGCTGCACAATTCACTTCCACAAACGCAGCCTTGGATCGCTCACTCTTATCGTGAATTTGTCTGGCGACCAGCTCTTTTCCGACTCCGTTCGGACCCGTAATCAGCACTCTGGCTTCTGTTGGTGCCACCTTGTCAATGATTTTCTTGACCTCTCCGATTGCTTTACCAGCACCAATAATTGGAGAGCTTGTTTTACGAGCAATCTTCTTTTTGAGGGTTTTGGTTTCTTCAACCAACGTATTTCTGTCTAACGCATTGCGCACCGCCACCAGCAACCTATTGAGGTCTGGAGGCTTAGGTATGTAGTCATACGCCCCTTTTTTGAGTGATTCAACGGCGGTATCGATCGTGCCGTGACCACTGATCATGATTACGGGGATATCCGGATTGAGAATTTGGAGCCGCTCCAAGACCTCAATTCCATCCATCCCTGACATTTTAATGTCACACAGTACAGCGTCGAATGAGTCATCTCGAAAAAGTTGCACTCCGCTTTTGCCATCTTCAGCTTCAACGACCTCAATTTTTTCATATTCAAGAATGTCTCGCAGTGTGGAACGAATTGGTCGTTCGTCGTCTATGATCAAGATTTTCGGCATAAGCTAGTATCTAATCCATTTTATCATTTCTCTGAAGCTGGCTTTCTTTCCGTACATCAGAATACCTGTTCTGTAAACTCTTGACGAAACCCAGACTGTGCCTAAAAAGGTTATGATCAACAGGCCCATTGACAGGTACACCTGCCAAAGATCTTGACTCTCGATACCAAAGGCGACTCGGATCATCATTATGACCGGGCTTGTAAACGGAATGATGCTTAACCAAACCGCCATTCCACTGGATGGGTTTTCGAATACACTGAATGATAGAATGTAGGCAAGCAAGAGAGGAAAGGTGATGGGTATGATGAATTGTTGCGTGTCCGTGTCCGAGTCCACCGCTGAACCAACGGCGGCCATCAATGCACTGTATAAGAGGTAACCGCCTAAAAAGTAGAACAAGAAGACGGCAATCATCACTGGAAAATTTACTCTTCGAATGCTGTTGAATAGGTTGTCATCCTGGCTCATTTTAGTGATGTTCAGCTGGTTATCAGCGTCCATTTCACTTTGAACCATTTCCGTGACGTTTCCTTGGTCCGCTCCCGCTACGTATTTATCTCCGAGAATGACTGATTGACCCACACTAAAAATCACGATTGAGAGAACCACCCAGATGAGAAACTGTGTAAGTCCAACGGCCCCAACTCCTAAAATCTTCCCCATCATCAATTGAAATGGTTTCACTGAGCTGATCATGACCTCAATTATTCGACTGGTTTTCTCTTCAATCACTCCGCGCATCACTTGTATGCTGTACATGAATATGAACAGATAAATGAGTATCCCAAAAACCAATCCAACGACTGCTGGTAGAATGTTAGTTTCTTCCATTCGTCCACTCGAACTGTCGAACTGAAACGTGAGAAGAGTAAAAGGAGCTTTCAGTCTCCGGTAATCACTCTCGGTGATGTCGAATTCTTCCAGCTTTCTAATCTCCATGTATTGCTGCACTGATTCTTCAATGCGTCTTTGCACCTTGAAAGAAGGTTGTTTTTTGAAGTATAGTTCGCCAACCTTGCTTTGCAGTATGTTCTGAGGTAGATATAGAATCCCAGTGAAGTCGGATACGTCCAATAGGGCTTCGGCTTGATCGAGGGAGATGTCCTGGACTTCAAAGAGCAGCGTTTCGTTTCCTTCCAGCTCGGTGAAAAATGGGTGGTTGTCATCGACAACTAAAATCTTTTGATTCTCGCTTTCTTCAAGACTCATCCAAAAGGCGAATATCATCACCCCCGCAATAATCAATGGACCAAGGATGCTCATGATAATGAAGGACTTTTTTCTAACCCTACTGAAGTATTCGCGTCCGAGTATTAGTCCTATAGTGCCTCCCATTACGCTACTTCTGATTTAGGGGTTACCATGTCAATAAATACATCGTTCATCGATGGAAGTTTCTCAGAAAAGGAGACAATATCCACTTGCTGAATCAATGAGCCGAGTAGGTCCTTGGTGCTCATGCTAGAATGGGCCTTGATCAAAGCATTGCTGAGCTCTCCTTTTTCAACAAGATTTTCAATTTCAAATTGATGACCGAGAGCATTCGCGAAAGCGACTTGGCTCCCTTTGAATGAGACTCCATAGATGCTCTTGCTATAGCTTCTTTGAATTTCGTCAACCTTTCCGCTGAGGATGTTCTGTCCCTTATTGATCAGCGTTATTTCGCTGCATAGCTCCTCGACGCTAGCCATGTTATGCGTGGAGAAAATAATGGTCGTGCCTTCCTCATTCAACCGTAGAATTTCCTTTTTCAGTTCTTCTGTATTCACCGGATCGAAACCTGAGAAAGGTTCATCGAGTATCAAGAGTTCTGGTCCGTGGGCAACACTAACCACGAACTGCAGGCGTTGCTGCATTCCTTTTGAGAGTTCATCAACTCTCTTGTCTGCCCAAGATTTCATGTTGAGTCTCGTGAACCAATCTTTCAATGAATTGGTAGCTTCTGCCTTAGACATGCCTTTCAGACGGCATAGGTAGATTGCTTGTTCCCAAACCTTCATTTTTCTGTACAATCCGCGTTCTTCTGGTAAGTAACCAATGGAAGCGGTGTCTCCGAGCTTTATGTCGCGTCCGTTGAACTGAACTGATCCCGTGTCTGGAGCCGTAATTTGATTGAGTATTCTGATGAATGTGGTCTTGCCTGCGCCATTGGGCCCGAGCAAACCATAGATGCTCCCGGCGGGTATCACCAACGAAATATCATCCAGAACATGAAATGTCCCGAAATGCTTATTTACGTTTCTTGCTTCTAATATTGGCTGATCCAACCTTCTTGAATGTTAACTCAATAGACCGGTAAATAAAGGAATTATTTAGCCTGAACTACGAGAAAAACTCCTTCATGCGATTGAAGAATCCTTTTTCCTCACCGCTTGGATTTGGATTAAAGTTCTCTGACTCTTTTAAATTCTCGAGGATGTCCTTTTCTTCAGAACTGAGATCCTGTGGTGTCCAAACATTGACATGAACTAACTGATCCCCATTATTGTATGAATTAATGGAAGGAAGTCCTTTGCCTCTCAACCGGAGGATTTTCCCTGAATGAGTGCCTGGTACAATCTTAATCTTAGCCTTGCCGTCAAGGGTAGGAATTTCCAAACTTTCTCCCAGCGCTGCATTTGCAAAATTGATGTACAAATCATAGTGCAAGTTTGAGCCATCTCGTACGAAATGTTCGTGTTCTAGTTCTTCGATCACAACCAGAAGATCTCCAGCGGGGCCTCCCATTGGGCCATCATTTCCTTTACTGCGAACAGAGAGCTGCATCCCTTCTTCAACCCCTGGTGGGATTTCAATTTCAATGACGCTTTCTTTTCTTTCAAGTCCATCAGGCTGTGTGCCAGGTTCTGAACTTTCAATGATCTTTCCTGTGCCTTGGCAACTTGTGCAGGCACTGGCAGTTTGCATTTGACCTAAAAATGTTTGGGTGACACGCATCATACGGCCGGTACCATTACAGGTCGAACATGTCTGATACTCGATGCCTTCGGCGTGAACAAGCTTGTTGACCTTTATTTTCTTCTCAACGCCATTTGCAATTTCTTCGAGGGTCAGTTTCACTCTGACTCGCAGGTTGGATCCTCGACGATTAGCAGGTCGACCTCCTTGTGCGCCTCCAAATCCGAACCCTCCCCCGAAGATGTCTCCGAAATGTTCGAAGATGTCCTCCATGTTCATCCCTTGACCACCAAATCCTCCGGCATTGCCCATTCCAGCATGTCCGAAACGATCGTATTTAGCCTTCTTCTCTTCGTTGCTCAAGACATCGTATGCCTCGGCCGCTTCTTTAAATTTCTCTTCTGCCTCTGTGTCCCCAGGGTTTTTGTCTGGATGGAACTTAATAGCGAGCTTCCGATAAGATTTCTTAATCTCATCTGCAGCCGCTCCTTTGGAAACTCCTAAAACCTCGTAATAATCTCGCTTCGCCATGTTCTGTACTTACGACCCAACAATAACTTTCGGGTGTCGAATAATTTTCTCGTTTAGGGTATAGCCTTTCTCAACTTCGTCGATGACTTTGCCTTTCAGCTTTTTTTCTGGGGCCGGAACCTGAGCCACTGCCTCATGGCTTTCTGGATCAAAATCACCTCCCTTGCTGTCTAAGACTCTGAGTCCTTTCGTAGAGAGGATTGAAAACAACTTGTTATACAATAGCTCGAAACCTTGTTTGATCGCGTCAATGTCTTCGACCGATTTATTTGATTCGATGGCTCTTTGAAAATCATCTACAATCGGTAAAATGTCTTTCATCAAATCCGCTGTCGATGTGCCAATCAGTTCAAGTTTTTCCTTAGCGGATCTTCTCCTGAAATTTTCAAACTCTGCGTAAAGTCTAACAAACTTTGCCTTCTCTTCTTCGAGCTGCTTTTGAATGTCGTCACTTTGATCGGCAGATGCCTCACCGGACTCCTCTGATCCACTTTCTGCTGTTTGTGGATTTACCTCTTCTTTTTCAAGCTCTTCTTTCTCACTCATATCCCTAAATTTTGGAACGCAAAATGGTCGGCAAATGTATTGCCATCCTTCATCGAAAGACAGATTGTCAGAAAAAAAACAGAAGGACTGTCAGAGCTCTTTAATGAGAGCGTCCATTTGTTGGTCGATCATTGGCCCTCGGAGGTTCTTCGCAATGATAATCCCATTCTGATCAACCAGATAGCTGCTCGGAATGGAGCCTACTCCATAGAGTTTGGCGGCGGAGCTTCTCCATTTTTTTAAGTCACTGACGTGATACTTCCAAATTAACCCGTCATTTTCAATTGCTGATACCCAAGATTTGTGATTTCCATCCAATGAAACGCTAAACACCTCAAATCCCTTGGCATCCTTAAATTTTGCTTTTCTGTACTTGTTGTAGGCTCGAACAACATTTGGGTTTTCCCTTCGGCATGGTCCACACCATGACGCCCAAAAATCGACAAGAACAATCTTACCTCTGAGGGACGATAGCTTTAATGACTTTCCTGATGGACTAGGAAGAGCAATGTCAGGGGCAACATCACCAATGCGTGCACCAGTAAAGTCGAGATGATCCACATTGGAATAAATCCCAGTAGTGTGACCGAGAGAGATTAAAAGGAATGCCAACGAGGCGATTAGTGCTTTCATGGGATTGATTTATTAGCGTCTCACAATGTTCGCGCCAATGGCATTCAGGCGCCCATCAATGTTTTGATAACCGCGATCTATTTGTTCAATATTCTTGATCACACTGGTACCCTCTGCCGATAGGGCAGCAATCAGAAGGGAAACTCCCGCACGGATATCTGGTGACGTCATTTGAATTCCTCTGAGCGGGTTATGGCGTCCTTGACCAATCACAGTTGCTCTATGAGGATCACACAAGATGATTTGGGCACCCATGTCAATCAGTTTGTCTACAAAGAATAGGCGGCTTTCAAACATCTTCTGATGAATGAGCAAGCTGCCTTTAGCCTGCGTAGCAACTACAAGTATGATGCTGAGTAAGTCTGGTGTAAATCCTGGCCATGGGGCATCGGCGATCGTTAAAATGGAACCATCAATAAATGATTCGACCTCATATAATTCTTGTTCCGGCACAATGATGTCATCACCTTCCCGAATAATTTCAATTCCAAGTTTTCGAAAAACGCTTGGAATCATTCCTAAGTGATCATAACCTACGCCATCAAGTCGAATTTCACTTTGGGTCATAGCAGCTAAACCAATGAATGAGCCCACCTCGATCATGTCAGGTAAGATCGAATGCTGGCATCCATGTAGCTTTTCAACGCCTTCAATGTTGAGCAAGTTTGAACCCACGCCAGTGATCTTCGCCCCCATAGAATTCAACATTCGACAGAGCTGTTGCAAATACGGTTCGCAAGCGGCGTTATAAATAGTGGTCACACCTTCTGCAAGAACTGCAGCCATGACCACGTTGGCTGTACCTGTGACACTCGCCTCATCAAGGAGCATGTAAGTACCATGAAGCCGATCTGCTGTAGCCTTATAAAAATGTTGCTTCGAGTCGTACTCAAAATGAGCGCCTAGATTTTGAAAGCCAATGAAATGGGTGTCGAGCCTTCTTCTTCCAATCTTGTCCCCGCCTGGTTTTGGAATGTATCCTTTCCCAAATCGAGCTAAAAGTGGTCCAACAATCATGATTGACCCTCTTAGACTAGAGCCTTTTTCGCTGAACTCTTTCGAACTGAGGTAGTCCACATCAACATCTTTCGCTTGAAAAATGTAGTGACCGTCACCTTTATTTTGAACGGTTACCCCAAGCGAACCAAGAAGATCTATGAGCTTATTGACATCAACGATGTCTGGGATGTTCTTGATTTCGACCTCTTCATCTGTGAGAAGGGTTGCGCACAGGATTTGGAGAGCTTCGTTCTTCGCTCCTTGAGGTTTGAGAGTGCCTTTTAATTTATTTCCACCCTCAATATGAAATGATCCCATAGAATACGTTGGCTATTTTTTCCACTTCCGCTTACTGCGGCCTTTATTTTGTTTGTTGGTTCTCCTCGGAGAACTGCTTAAAATGTCATTTGTGTGCTGGAATTTAAAGTCATCAGCAAATTCCAACTCATTGTTTGACATTTCTTTGAGCTGATCTACAATCATCTCGTCATTGACAGAATCTCTATTGAAGTTCAAATAACTCTTCTTCATCAGGTTGGCTATCATGCCAGTCAGCGCCTTTTTCTCTTCAACATCTTCAATCTTGCGCGCACCGTCGATTAAATCCTCAATGATCTTACCATAATGTCTGAATTTGAATCCTTGATCGGGGTATGTGATCTTTTCAGCTGGCGAATCATTTTTAGGTTCCGGCTTAGGGAATGGGGAGTCTACATCGAGCTTGTAGTTGCTCATAATGAACAAATCATCCCAAAGCTTTAGCTGTAATTCATCGTTGCCTTTAAAGCCAGGATTCATTTGTGTCATGATCTGGACTATGGCATTGGCTGCTTTGTTACGCTCTTCTTTGCTTTCGATCGTAAGTGCATGGTCAACCAAATCTTGGACGTACCTTCCGTATTCCGCCAACTTCAATTCTTCCTTCTGTGTATTGTACTCCATTATATCTTGTTCTCTCACTCGATGATTTCGAGCTTGGCAAATTTGAGCAAAAGTTGCTTCTTACCAATGGCTTTAAATTCTACGGTCGCTTTTCGGTTCGGCATCTCACCTTCTAAGCCTACAATTTCTCCGATTCCGAACCGATCGTGTTTTACTTGGGATCCGATTTCCAGCTGCTCCATCACTCGCACATCCACTCCTCCAGAAGATTGATTTGGTCTAACGAGCTTTCGTTTGGTTACATGCTTTGACAATTTATAGCCTGAGCTCAATTCACGCTTGGCCGACACCTTTTGAATCGCTGGAGAATCAATTAGGCTCGAACTAATTTCTGAAATAAATCTACTTGGCTCGCAGTACTGCATATTTCCGAAGCGAAATCTCGTGGATGCATATGACAGAAAGGCTCGTTGCTCCGCTCGCGTCACCGCTACATAGAACAACCTTCGTTCTTCTTCGAGATCTGCTCTCGAGTTTACACTCATTTGAGAAGGAAATAGATCTTCTTCGAGGCCAGAAATAAAGACATAAGGGAATTCCAATCCTTTTGCTGAGTGAACTGTCATCAACGAAACTTTGGGCAACCCGTCTTCCTTCTTGTCTTTTAAATCAACATCGGTCAGGAGCGAAACATCCTCCATGAAGAGACCGAGAGACCTGGGGTTATCGATGTCCTTTTCTTCTTCACTCAAATCGATTTCGGAGAATTCCTTCATTCCAGAGAGTAACTCTTGGATGTTCTCATATCTGCTGATGCCTTCGGGTGTCTTGTCTGAATAGAATGACTTTAATATTCCAGTTGTAGAGGCAATGCGATTTCCAACCTCATAAGCATCCTTGTCAGAGGACATGATTTGAAAGCTCCGGATCATATCAACGAAGTCGCTGATTTTTTGAGCGGTACCAGAATTAATTTTTAGCCGGGCCTCTGCTAGGTTGCAAATTATCTCCCAAGGTGATTTGCCTTCTTCTGATGCGGCAATGGTGATTTTGCCCTTTGTGGTCTGACCAATACCCCGAGCAGGATAATTAAGTATTCGCTTGAATGCTTCTTCGTCATTGGGGTTGACGCAAAGTTTGCAGTATGCGAGCAGGTCTTTGATTTCCTTCCGCTGATAGAAGCTGAGGCCTCCATAAATTCTGTACTGGATGTTACGCTTTCTCAGAGCTTCTTCCAGAGCCCGAGATTGGGCATTGGTTCTATAGAGAATAGCAAAGTCATCTTCGGTGTTTCCTTCTTTTCCTTTAATGTCGAGAATCTCTGAACCAATGAAGTTTCCTTCTTCAGTTTCGGATAGACATTTTATAAGCTTGATAGGCTCGCCTTGGGTGTTAGATGTCCAAACATCTTTCTTAAGCTGCTCTTTATTGTTGCTGATTATTTGATTGGCTGCTTCAACAATCGTCTTGGTTGAACGGTAATTCTGTTCGAGTTTGAAAATCTCAACATCCGGGTATCTGCTTTTGAATTGTAGGATGTTTTGGATGTTGGCTCCGCGAAAGGCGTAAATGCTTTGAGCATCATCTCCGACTACACAGATGTTTTCGTGACGCGCAGCGAGCATTTTTAAGATGTTCCCTTGAGCGAAGTTGGTGTCCTGGAACTCATCAACCATGATGTATCGAAACTTGTCTTGATACTTAAGCAAAGCTTCATCATGCTTTTTGAATAAAAGGTTGGTTTGAAAGAGCAGGTCATCGAAGTCCATGGCGCCCGCTTTAAAGCATCTCTTTTCGTAGGTCGAATAGATCTTTCCGAGCAAGGGTTTTTTGGCTTTTGAATCGTCGCCATATATAGAGGTGTCTTTTTGGTAAGCTGCGGCACTGATTAAACTGTTCTTTGCTGCCGAGATTCTTCGTTGTACTAATTGGGGTTTGTAGACCTTGTCATCAAGCTTCATTTCCTTGATAATGGATTTGATGAGATTCTTTGAATCATCCATGTCGTAAATGGTGAAATTTGATGGGTACCCAATTCGGTCTGATTCGAATCGCAAGATTTTTGCAAACACCGAGTGAAATGTTCCCATCCACAATGCCTTGGCCATGGGGTCGCCCACAATTCGACTAATGCGATCTTTCATTTCTCGTGCCGCCTTATTAGTAAAGGTCAGCGAGAGTATATTGAATGGGTCGACGCCTTGTTCAATTAGATAGGCGATTCTATAGGTTAGTACGCGCGTCTTGCCAGAGCCTGCTCCGGCTAGTACCATAATAGGTCCATCCGTATGGATTACGGCTTGACGCTGAACTTCGTTTAACTCTTCGAGATAGGACATTCTTGGTGGTCGAAACCGTCAAAGTTATTTTCTCATTCATGGCGAACTGACGAAAAGGGCAACGGAATTTATTAACAGCAGGTCAAAATAGGGGGTAAAAAGACCACCTAAAAGCCGAGATTTCAGATATATAATGCTTTAAAAACGGGAGTCTGAAAAAAAATAATCTACCCTGCATTGTGTAAAAGATTTAATCGTGTACCTTTGCGCCCCCTTTTTAAAGGGGAAATATTGTCTATACGTCAGGAAAACACAGATAAAAGGTACTAATGCCAACGATATCACAATTAGTTAGAAAAGGTCGTCAGAGTAAGTCGAAAACCAGCAAAAGTGCTGCGTTGACTTCTTGCCCTCAGAGACGCGGAGTATGTGTGCGTGTGTACACCACTACACCGAAGAAGCCTAACTCAGCTATGAGAAAAGTAGCTAGGGTAAGGCTCACCAATCAGAATGAAGTGAACGCCTATATCCCAGGAGAAGGCCACAATCTTCAAGAGCACTCTATCGTGCTAGTGAGAGGAGGAAGAGTAAAAGATCTTCCAGGTGTGCGATATCACATCGTGCGTGGAGCATTGGATACAGCTGGTGTTGAGGGTAGAAAACAAAGAAGATCTAAGTACGGCGCTAAACGGCCTAAGAAATAACCGCAACGATGAGAAAAGGTAGAGCGAAAAGAAGAATTGTTACCCCTGATCCACGATACGGAAATGAAATGGTATCCGTGTTTGTTAACAACCTTATGAAGGACGGTAAGAAGTCCCTTGCATACAAGATTTTCTATGATGCAATGGATATCGTAGATAGTAAGACGGAAGAAGGTGGTCTTGACTCATGGAAAAAGGCAGTTGAGAACGTTACTCCTCAAGTAGAAGTAAGATCTAGAAGAGTGGGTGGTGCAACATTTCAAATTCCACAAGAAATCCGGAACTCAAGAAAATTGAGCATGGGCATGAAGTGGTTGATTGCATCTTCTACTAAAAGAAACGGACGAAGCATGGCTGAAAAGCTTGCTGACGAAATAATGGCTGCTGCTAAAGAAGAAGGCGCTGCTTATAAGAAGAAAGAGGATACGCATCGTATGGCGGAAGCTAACAAGGCTTTTGCTCACTACAGATTCTAATCCAGATTGATCGAAAACTGAAATGGCTAAGAGAGATTTAAAATTCACACGTAACATCGGGATCGCAGCGCACATTGACGCTGGCAAAACGACTACGACTGAGCGTATCCTATACTATGGTGGAGTAAGTCACAAGATTGGTGAAGTACACGATGGTGCAGCGACCATGGATTGGATGGAGCAGGAGCAGGAGAGAGGGATTACTATTACCTCTGCTGCAACGACATTGAATTGGGTCTACCGAGAGCAAGACTATCACGTCAATATTATTGACACCCCAGGTCACGTTGACTTTACGGTTGAAGTTAACCGTTCGCTTCGCGTCCTTGATGGATTGGTTTTCTTGTTTAGTGCTGTTGATGGTGTTGAGCCTCAATCTGAAACTAACTGGAGACTGGCAAATAATTACAACGTTCCTAGAATTGGATTCGTCAACAAGATGGATCGTCAAGGAGCGGATTTCTTGATGGTTTGTCGTCAGGTAAAAGAGATGTTGGGTAGCCACGCTCTTCCACTTCAAATTCCAATTGGAGCTGAAGAGACATTTAAAGGAGTAGTTGATTTAATCAACTTTAGAGGCATTGTTTGGGATGAAGAAGATCTTGGAATGACTTTCGAGACGATCGCAATTCCAGAGGACATTTTAGAAGAAGCTACTCAGTACCGCGAGCAATTGCTTGAGGCTGTAGCTGAATTCGATGATCATTTAATGGAGAAGTACTTTGAGGATCCAGAATCTCTAACTGAGGCTGAAATCCTTGCTGCACTTCGCGAAGCAACTATCGCAGGAAAAGTAGTTCCTATGATGTGCGGTTCCGCTTTCAAGAATAAGGGTGTTCAGGCAATGCTTGACATGGTTATGGAGATTCTCCCTTCGCCACTTGATGCTGACGCCATTGTTGGAACAAACCCACGCACTGAAGAAGAAGAGAGCCGTAAACCGGATCCAAATGAACCTTTCAGCGCGCTTGCTTTCAAAATTGCAACTGATCCTTTTGTTGGACGTCTTTGCTTCACTAGAGCATATTCTGGCGTTCTTCAAGCAGGAACATATGTATTGAATACACGATCAGGAAACAAAGAGAGGATTTCTCGGATTTTCCAGATGCACGCAAACAAGCAAAACCAGATTCCTGAATTGCACTGTGGAGATATCGGGGCACTTGTTGGGTTCAAGGATATCAAAACTGGAGATACACTCTGTGCTGAGAAGTCCCCAATCGTTCTCGAATCGATGGACTTCCCTGATCCAGTAATTGGAATCGCAATTGAGCCAAAAACTCAGGCTGACATAGACAAGTTAGGTGTTGGTCTTGGAAAGCTTTCTGAAGAAGATCCAACCTTGACAATTCACACGGATGAAGAATCAGGTCAGACAGTATTAAGCGGAATGGGTGAATTACACCTTGACATTATCATCGATCGTTTGAAGCGTGAATTCAAGGTTGAGTGTAATCAAGGGGCTCCTCAGGTTAACTATAAAGAAGCGATTACCGGGACAATCGAGCACCGCGAGGTATACAAGAAGCAAACTGGTGGACGTGGTAAGTTCGCTGACATTGTTATTACAATTGAACCAGGCGATGCTGAGAATCCAGGTTTGATATTCGAAAGTGCTGTGAAAGGTGGTCGAATTCCAAGAGAATTCATCCCTTCTGTTGAAAAAGGATTTAAAGAGTCAATGACAAACGGTGTTCTTGCCGGATACACTGTTGACAATCTAAAAGTTACTCTTCATGATGGATCGTTCCACCCGGTGGATTCTGATCAATTATCATTCGAGCTCGCTGCCAAGCTTGCTTATAGAACTGCCATGCCGAGCTGTAATCCTGTTTTGATGGAGCCAGTTATGAAATTGGAAGTTGTTACACCAGAAGCGAATATGGGTGACGTGGTAGGTGACTTGAATAGAAGAAGAGGAGTTGTTGAAGGCATGGACGATCGTGCGGGATCAAAGGTCATTAAGGCCAAGGTTCCACTTTCAGAAATGTTTGGATACGTAACTCAATTAAGAACAATCACATCTGGTCGTGCCACTAGTACAATGGAATTCTCTCACTATGATGAGGCTCCAAAGCACATCGCGAAAGAGGTGATTGATGAAGTGAAAGGTAAATTACAAGGAGCCTAAATAGATAATTAACAAAGCGAAATGGCGCAACGAATCAGAATAAAATTGAAGTCTTATGATCACAACTTGGTAGACAAGTCTGCTGAGAAGATTGTGAAGACTGTCAAGACAACAGGAGCTGTTGTTAGCGGACCGATTCCTCTGCCCACTCAGAAGCAGATATATACGGTGCTTAAATCACCGCATGTAAACAAGAAGTCACGCGAACAATTTCAGCTTTCCAGCTACAAAAGATTGATGGACATCTATAGTAGTTCATCTAAAACCATCGATGCTTTGATGGGATTAGAACTACCAAGTGGTGTTGATGTAGAAATCAAGGTGTAACCTTTAAATAAGGAGCTAGAAAATGTTAGGCATAATAGGTAAGAAGGTTGGCATGACCAGCGTGTATAGTGAAGAAGGAAAGAATATTCCTTGTACTGTAATTGAAGCAGGTCCGTGTGTAGTTACTCAGGTTAGAACAGATGACGTTGACGGTTATACAGCTTGTCAGCTATCGTTTGATGATCTTCCAGAGAAGAACGCAAACAAGAGTCAAAAAGGACATTACAGTAAAGCTAATTCCAATTCAAAAAGGAAGTCTATTGAGTTCCGTAATTGGGGTGGAGAGCATCAAGTAGGAGACGAGATTAACGTGGAAATTTTCGAAGAAGGAGAGTTCGTTGACGTTGCTGGTACTTCAAAAGGAAAAGGATTTCAGGGTGTAGTTAAGCGTCACGGCTTCCACGGAGTTGGAGATGCGACTCACGGTCAGCACAATCGACTGAGAGCACCAGGATCTATCGGAGCTTGTTCAACTCCATCACGCGTATTTAAAGGTATGCGTATGGCAGGAAGAATGGGCGGAAAGAGGGTTAAAATGATTAACCTACAAATAGTTAAAGTCTTAGCTGATAAGAACGTCGTTTTGGTGAAAGGAGCTGTTCCTGGAACTAAAGGGTCATATGTCATAATTGAGAAGTAATGGAATTCGCAGTTTACAACACACAAGGAAAGGAGACCGGAAAGAAGGTCAAGCTTGAAAAAGAGGTGTTTGGCATAGAACCGAACGAACACGCTGTGTACTTAGATGTAAAGCAGTTCATGGCCAACAAGCGTCAAGGAACTCATAAGGCTAAGGCAAGAGCAGATGTCTCTTACAGTACCCGTAAGATTAAGCGACAAAAAGGAACAGGTACAGCCAGAGCTGGTAGCCTTAGAAGTCCAATTTTTGTTGGTGGTGGTACAGCATTCGGACCAGAACCAAGAGACTACGGTTTCAAGGTGAACAAAAAGGTTAAGCGACTTGCTCGAAAATCTGCCCTATCTACAAAAGCACAGGCAAAGAACTTAAAGGTTCTTGAGGATTTCCAATTAGATGCTCCGAAGACGAGCTCTTTTGTGGACATACTAAAAGGACTTGAATTGAGTGGAACCAAAACTCTGTTTGTTGCAAACGGAGAAAATGAGAACTTGATTTTGAGCTCTCGTAACGTTCCTAAGACCAAAGTAGTTTCAGTCGATAGCCTTAACACATATGATATCATGAACGCTGCAGTTCTTATCATTTGCGAGGGTGCATTAGACAAGATCAACGAAGTATTAAAGTAAGTAGAGATGAGCGTAGTTATTAAGCCCCTTATTACTGAAAAAATGACTGATCTGAGCGAGAAGCGCAATCAGTACGGTTTTGTCGTTAATCGAAAGGCTAACAAGGTCGAGATTAGAAAGGCAATAGAAGAGCAATATAACGTGACTGTCACGAATGTGAACACGATGATATATGCTGGTAAGAACAAAAAGAGATACACAAAGTCAGCCATCGTTGATGGTAGAACCAATCACTTTAAGAAAGCGATGGTCACTGTAGCTGACGGAGATGTAATCGATTTCTACGCTAACATTTAACGCATAGTAGAGATGGCTGTAAGAAAACTAAATCCAACGACACCAGGGCAACGACATAAGGTCGTCAGTTCTTTTGATTCGATTACTACCGATACTCCTGAGAAGAGCTTGCTTGCTCCGATCAAGAAGTCAGGTGGGCGAAACAACACTGGTAAGATGACTATGCGTTATCGAGGTGGAGGACACAAGAGAAGATACCGAGTCATTGATTTCAAGCGCGATAAGTTTGGAATGGATGCGGAGGTAAAGACGATTGAATATGATCCAAACAGAAATGCACGGATTTCTTTAGTCGAGTATACTGATGGAGAGAAACGATACATCGTTGCGCCAGCTGGTTTAAAGGTTGGTCAAACTCTTCGAAGTGGAAACGGAGCAGCTCCAGAGATTGGAAATGCACTTTTCCTAGACGAGATTCCATTGGGTACAATCATTCACAACATTGAATTAAACCCAAATCAAGGTGGTAAGCTCTCCAGAGGTGCCGGAACTTTTGCTCAACTCGCAGCGAAAGAAGGAAAGTACGGAGTTGTTAAGCTTCCAAGTGGAGAAACACGAATGATCTTGCTTACATGCATGGCAACTATCGGCGCGGTTTCTAACTCAGAACATTCACTTGAAAGAAGTGGAAAGGCTGGTAGAAGCAGATGGTTAGGAAGAAGACCTCGTGTTAGAGGAGTTGTTATGAATCCAGTAGATCACCCGATGGGTGGTGGTGAAGGCAAATCATCTGGAGGTCATCCAAGATCGAGAAAAGGACTTCCTGCTAAAGGATACAAGACAAGGTCTAAGAACAAGGCATCGAATAAGTTCATTGTTGAGAAAAGAAAGAAAAAATAAGGCATGAGTAGATCACTTAAAAAACCGCCATTTGTTCACTACAAGCTCCAAAAGCGAGTTGAAGATGCACAGTCTTCGACTAAGAAGAGCGTGATCAAGACCTGGAGTCGGGCTTCAATGATCACTCCTGAGTTTGTCGGCTTGACAATCGCAGTACACAACGGGAATAAGTTTATTCCAGTTTATGTGACGGAGAACATGGTAGGTCATAAGCTAGGCGAGTTTGCTCCAACGAGAAACTTCCGCGGACATGCTGGAAACAAAAAGGGTAAAAAGTAATTAAACGTCATGGGTAGTCGAAAGCATAAAATGGCACAACGGATTAAGGAGGAGCGAAAGTCACAGTACATGGCTAGCCTTAATAATTGTCCGACGTCTCCTCGAAAGATGAGATTGATAGCAGACTTGGTTCGTGGTATGGATGTTACCAAGGCCTCTGGAGTTCTTCAGTTTACTAAGAATCACGCAGCGCGTGATCTTGAGAAATTATTACGATCTGCTATTGCCAACTACGAGCAGAAGTCAGGTCAGCGATGGGAAGAAGCAAGTCTTTTTATTAAAGAGATATCAGTCGATAGTGGAAGAATGTTGAAGCGAATTCAACCTGCTCCACAAGGACGCGCCTTTAGAATTAGAAAAAGATCAAATCATGTTACTATGATTTTAGGAAGTGCGACAAGTGTTGTTGCTGCCAAAACTGAAACAACAGAAACGGAAGCTTAATGGGACAGAAAACAAATCCAATCGGAAATAGACTTGGTTTCATTAGAGGCTGGGATTCACAATGGTTTGGCGGGAAGCGCTTCGAAGACAAGTTGGTTGAGGATCATAAGATCCGTGAATACATCTACGCTCGTTTGAGAAATGCAAGTGTTTCGCACATTGTGATCGAGCGAACTCTTAAGCTAGTTACAGTTACCATCAATACAGCTCGTCCTGGTATCATCATCGGAAAAGGTGGTCAGGAAGTGGACAAATTGAAGGAGGAGATGAAAAAGCTCACTAAGAAGGAAGTTCAGATCAACATTTTCGAGATCAAACGACCTGAGCTAGATGCGAAATTGGTAGCAGATTCTATTGCTCGCCAGATTGAAGGAAGAATTTCATTCCGTCGCGCAGCGAAAATGTCTGTGGCAAGCACCATGAGAATGGGAGCCGAAGGAGTTAAGGTAATGATCAGTGGTCGATTGAACGGAGCTGAAATGGCTCGAACTGAGCAGTACAAGGACGGGAGAATCCCACTTCATACTTTCCGAGTTGACATTGACTATGCACTCTCAGAAGCGCATACGACATATGGACGAATCGGAGTAAAGGTTTGGATTTGTAAAGGAGAAGTTTACGGAAAAAGAGATCTATCAGCAACGGTTGGATCTGGGACGCCGAACAAAGGTAAAGGTGGACGAGGAGCTCGTAGAAAGCCCAACTCTTAAAAGATTAGTGAACGATGTTATCACCGAAGAAAACTAAATATAGAAAGCAGCAGAAAGGGCGTATCAAAGGAAACGCTCAGAGAGGTCATCAATTAGCCTTTGGAACTTTCGGGATCAAAACCCTTGAGCCAGGCCGATTAACTTCTCGACAAATTGAAGCTGCTCGTATCGCTGTTACGCGTTACATGAAACGTGAAGGTCAGGTGTGGATTCGAATTTTCCCATCAACCCCAATTACCAAGAAGCCAGCTGAGGTTCGTATGGGTAAGGGTAAGGGAGCATTGGACCACTGGGTCGCTAAGATTCAACCAGGTCATATACTATTTGAAATTGAAGGTGTGTCTCTAGAAGTTGGTAAAGAAGCGCTCAGATTAGCTGCTCAAAAACTTCCAGTCATAACCAAGTTTGTAGTCAGAAGAGGTTACTCTGAATAATTAAGAAGGAATGAAGCCAGCTGTAATAAGAGAAATGACTCTAGAAGAAGTTCAGGACGCACTGATGAATGAGCGCGAAAGCCTCGACAAGATGCGAGTCCAGCATGCGATTTCTCCACTCGAGAATCCACTTGTTCTGAAAGAGAAGAAGAAAGATGTAGCGCGTTTGCTTACTGAACTAAGAAGCAGAGAAGAAGCTCAAACTGAAGAAACTGTTCAAGAACCAGCTCAACAACCGGCTGAATCATAAGATATCATGGCAGAAAGAAATTTAAGAAAAGAGCGAATTGGCATTGTTACTAGCAGCAGCATGGATAAGTCTGTTGTTGTTACGGTTTCGCGAAAGATGAAGCACGCCATGTACGGTAAGTACATTAAGGTGTCAAAAAAATTCACTGCTCACGATGAGAAGAATGAGTGTGGAGTTGGTGACTCAGTGCGGATTATGGAGACACGTCCAATTAGTAAGTCCAAGCGATGGAGACTAGTTGAAATCGTTGAAAAAGCTAAATAAGATTTATAGATGTTACAGCAGGAATCAAGAATGAAAGTAGCGGATAACAGTGGAGCCAAAGAGGTTCTCTGCATTCGGGTACTTGGAGGAACCAAAAGACGCTATGCAAGCATCGGTGATACGGTTGTCGTATCGGTTAAGGAAGCTATGCCTTCTGGAAACGTGAAGAAGGGACAGGTTAGTCGTGCTGTTGTAGTAAGAACAAGAAAAGAGGTGCGCAGAAAGGATGGTTCTTACATCCGTTTCGATGAGAACGCTGTTGTGCTTTTGACTGAGACAGGTGAGCTGAGAGGAACAAGAATTTTTGGACCTGTTGCTCGTGAGCTTCGTGACCGTCAGTTTATGAAGATTGTTTCACTAGCACCTGAGGTACTTTAATAAGATTGAAATGCAGAGCAAGCTACACATAAAGAAAGACGATCAAGTTGTCGTTATTTCAGGAAACGAAAAGGGTAAGTCCGGTCGTGTTCTTGAAGTGAATAGAGAAAAGATGAGAGCCATCATTGAGGGAGTGAACATGATTTCTCTTCACTCAAAGCCAAGCGCTCAAAACCCTGACGGGGGCATCACAAAGAAAGAAGGTTCTATACATATCTCAAACCTTCTCCACGTCGATCCTAAAGATGGTAAGCCATGTCGCATTGCCAGAAAGATAGACGAGAAAGGAAATAAGGTGAGATATTCTAAAAGATCAGGGGAGGTTATCAAATGAGTACTTACACACCAAGGTTAAAGACCCAGTATAGAGACGAAATAGTTTCGGCTCTTAAGGAGAAGTTCCAGTATGACAGTGTTATGCAGGTTCCTAGACTTAAGAAGATTGTACTTAGTCAAGGTTTAGGAGAAGCCACCGCAGATAAGAAAGTCATTGAAAATGCTATTCAAGAGATGTCTATAATCTCTGGGCAGAAAGCTCAAACGACATTTGCGAAGAAGGACATCTCAAACTTCAAGCTGCGAAAGGGAATGCCGATCGGAGCTAAAGTTACTTTGAGAGGAGAGATGATGTATGACTTCCTTGATAGACTTGTCTCAGTGGCTCTTCCAAGAACACGGGACTTTAGAGGAATCAATCCTAAAGGATTTGACAAGAGAGGAAATTACACTCTTGGAATTACTGAACAAATCATTTTTCCAGAGATCGATATTGATAAAATCAGCAGAGTTAGTGGAATGGACATCACGTTCGTTACATCAGCTAACACTGATGAAGAGGCATTTGAATTATTAAAAGCATTTGGATTACCATTCAAAAAGTAAGTTATGGCAAAAGAATCAATGAAAGCCAGAGAGCGCAAAAGACAGAAGCTAGTAGATCGCTATGCTGACAAACGCGCTCAACTCAAAGCTGAAGGAAGATGGGAAGAGCTACAGAAGCTCCCTAAGAATTCTTCTGCAGTGAGATTGCACAACCGATGCCAATTGACTGGTCGCCCTAGAGGTTACATGCGTCAGTTCGGTGTTTCAAGGGTGACTTTCCGAGACATGGCTAATAAAGGACTGATTCCAGGCGTCACAAAAGCAAGTTGGTAATTCAATAGGATAATTAGAAAGAAAACATGGCAGTAACAGATCCAATAGCAGATTACTTAACACGACTTCGAAATGCGATTCGCGCAAATCACCGTGTTGTAGACATCCCTGCGTCAGGAGTGAAGAAGGAAATGACCCGAATCCTCTTTGAAAAAGGATATATCCTAAGCTATAAGTTCGAAGAGAACGGCCCACAGGATAATATCAAGATCGCACTGAAGTACGATACAGTCACTAAGACGTCTGCAATTAAAGATCTCCAACGAGTGAGTAAGCCAGGTTTGAGAAAGTACAAGGGATCAGGAGATCTTCCACGAGTATTGAACGGACTTGGAATTGCAATTCTATCCACCTCTAAAGGGGTGATGAGCGACAAAGAAGCTCGCAAGGATAATGTTGGAGGCGAAGTTTTGTGTTACGTCTATTAATAGATTAAGAAATGTCAAGAATAGGAAACGCACCGGTAGAAATTCCTGAGGGAGTTGAGGCAAGAATGGAAGGCCAGACACTTATTGTGAAAGGTCCAAAAGGAGAGCTTACGCAAGATGTAGACAGCTGCATCACTGTATCGATTGCAGATGGAATTATCACGTTTGATCGCGAAAATGATCATAAGGACCAACGATCGATGCATGGGTTGTACCGCTCATTAGCAAGCAATATGGTTGAAGGTGTCTCTAAAGGATACACCACCAAGCAGGAGTTGGTTGGAGTTGGATATCGAGCAGCAGTTCAAGGTCAGAAACTTGACCTAGCACTTGGATTTTCTCACAACATCTTATTTGAGATCCCAGCCGAAGTAAAGGTGAAGACGGAACAAGAAAGAGGAAAGAATCCTATTGTGACATTGGAGTCACATGACAAACAATTGATTGGGCAGGTTGCTGCTAAGATCAGATCACTAAGAAAGCCTGAGCCATATAAGGGTAAAGGAATTCGATTTGTTGGAGAACACATACGTAGAAAAGCAGGTAAGTCTGCTGCTAAGTAATAAGACGAAAAATGGCATTTAGTAAAACAGCACGTAGAGAGCGCATCAAGAGACGAATTCGAAAGAACGTTGAAGGCACTCAAGAGATTCCAAGGCTTTCTGTATTCAGAAGCAATAAGGAGATCTATGCTCAAATCATTGATGACATCAGTGGTAAGACCGTAGCGGCTGCCTCTTCAGTAGGCGACAAAGCAGCTCAAGGTGTTAACAAAGTAGAGCAAGCAACAATCGTTGGAAAAAAGGTCGCAGAAGCAGGAAAGGCAGCTGGGGTAGAAAAGGTAGTATTTGATAGAAATGGTTACCTGTACCACGGAAGAATTAAGGCTTTGGCGGACGGAGCTAGAGAAAACGGATTAAAATTCTAAGACAAGACATGGCAAGCGAAAACATAAAAAGAGTCAAGTCAAGCGAAATCGAACTTAAAGACCGATTGGTTGAAGTTCGTAGAGTGACTAAAGTAACCAAGGGTGGACGTGCATTCGGTTTCTCAGCTGTTGTGGTTGTAGGGAACGAAGGTGGCGTTGTTGGTCATGGTCTTGGAAAAGCAAAAGAAGCAACAAGCGCAATTGAAAAAGCGATTGATGATGCTAAGAAAAATTTGATCAAGGTTCCTCTTAATGAAGGAACAGTTCCTCATCCACAAAATGGAAAGTACGGAGGAGCAAGAATTTACTTGAAGCCTGCTTCACATGGTACCGGAGTAATTGCTGGTGGTGCGATGCGTGCAGTACTTGAGAGTGTTGGCGTTACTGATGTCTTAGCGAAGTCTAAGGGTTCATCAAATCCTGCCAATGTTGTGAAAGCTACGATCGATGCTCTTTCTCAATTGAGAGATGCAAACACAGTAGCTCGTCAAAGAGGAGTTTCATTAGACACTGTGTTTAACGGATAAGAAAGCATGGGTAAGATTAAATTAACACAAGTAAGATCGTTGATTAGGCGACCAGCTGATCAGAAAGCCACAATGAAAGCATTGGGTTTGAAGAAAATGCATCATACGGTTGAAAAAGAAGCAAGTCCACAGGTAATGGGGATGGTTCGCAAGGTTCAGCACTTACTATCAGTTGAAGAAGTTAAATAAGCCGCAGATATGGACTTGAGTAATTTGAAACCGGCAAAGGGTTCTGTTAAGAAGAACAACAAGAGATTAGGACGTGGAGAGGGTTCTGGTTCTGGTGGTACCGCATCACGTGGACACAAAGGAGCTAAATCTAGAAGCGGCTATTCTAAGAAACTAGGATTTGAAGGTGGGCAGATGCCACTTCAGCGTCGTGTTCCAAAATTTGGATTTAAGAACCCAAATCGTACGGAATACCACGGTGTAAATCTAGATGTGATTCAAGCATTGATTGATGAGAACAAGGTGAAGGAGATCACTCCTGAGTTCTTGATTGAGCATTCATTGGTTGGTAAAAAAGATTTGGTTAAAATATTAGGAAGAGGTGAATTGAAATCTAAAGTTGCTATTTCAGCACACGGATTTTCAAAGTCGGCTCAAGCGCAGATTGAAGCTCAGGGCGGATCTGTAACCATCGTTGAATAAGGATGAAGAGATTTATAGAAACACTACAGAACATTTGGAAGATCGAAGATCTCCGCGTGCGTATTTTGAACACGTTGGGCTTCTTGTTGATCTACCGTCTGGGATCGTTTATCGTATTGCCAGGGGTTGACCCAGCTGTTTTGGGTGAAGTGAACCAGCAAGCATCTGGAATTGCTGCACTGTTGAACATATTTGCTGGAGGAGCATTCTCGAGAGCATCAATTTTTGCGCTCGGAATTATGCCGTACATCTCAGCTTCGATTGTTATGCAGTTGGCTGGTATTGCAGTTCCGTCAATCCAAAAGATGCAGCGCGAAGGTGAAAGCGGTCGTAGAAGACTGAATCAGTGGACACGTATTCTGACGATTGCCATTACAGCTTTCCAGGCTCCTAGCTATATTTCTACTCAAATTCCTGCCCAAGCAGTAGCAGGAGGAACCACCACTTTCTGGTGGATCGGCACAATCGTGTTACTTGTTACGGGTACCATCTTCGTGATGTGGTTGGGTGAAAAAATTACTGATAAAGGAATCGGTAATGGTATTTCCATGATCATTATGATCGGTATTATCGCTCAGCTTCCAACCTCATTTGCATTCGAATGGACAGCTCGATTGGGAGCCGGTGGATTTGTAATGCTACTTGTTGAAATGGTCTTCCTGTTATTGATCACGATCGCTACGGTGGCTCTGGTGCAAGGGACGAGGCGGATACCGGTGAACTTCGCTAAGAAGGTCGTCGGAAACAAACAATACGGAGGAGTGCGACAGTATATTCCATTGAAGGTCAATGCGGCCGGAGTAATGCCAATCATCTTTGCGCAAGCCTTGATGTTCCTTCCAATAACATTCGTAGGCCTGACAAGTTCGGATGCAGCAACTGGTTTTGCCTCTGCGTTCAGTGACATTACAGGATTTTGGTACAACTTCATCTTCTTCATATTGATTATCGCGTTCACGTATTTCTATACTGCGATTACAGTGAACCCTAATCAAATGGCTGAAGATTTAAAGAGAAATGGAGGATTCATTCCAGGTGTAAAACCGGGTAAGAAAACCTCAGAATTTTTAGATAGTGTTCTTTCTAGAATCACGCTTCCAGGTTCCATCTTTTTGGGCTTGGTTGCTATCCTTCCCGCTTTTGCGATGATCGCTGGAGTGTCTACCGGGTTTGCATATTTCTTCGGTGGTACTTCATTGCTCATTATGGTCGGAGTAATTCTGGATACACTTCAACAAATCGAGAGTCACTTGTTGATGCGTCATTACGATGGATTGATGAAGTCTGGAAAGATTAAAGGACGCTCCGGATCATCTGCATTCGGAATGGCCGGATAATGATGTTGTTATGTTGAGTGGAAAGAGCGAAGAAGAGATTGAGTTAATTAGAGAGAGTTCTTTACTTGTTGGAAAAACCTTGGCTGAGGTAGCCTCGTTGATTGAACCGGGCGTGACTCCATTAGAATTGGATAAACGTGCGTACGAGTTCATTCACGATCATGAAGCTGTTCCTGGATTCCTTGATTATAATGGATTTCCTAACAGCTTATGTATCTCAAAAAATGAGGCCGTTGTACATGGGATACCAGATGACAAACCGGTGAAAGAAGGAGAAATCCTTTCGGTTGATTGTGGAGTGCTTAAGAACGGTTTCTACGGTGATTCTGCTTACACTTTTGCAGTGGGTGAGGTTTCGAATGAAGTTCGAAACCTTATGGAAACAACAAAACGTTGTTTGGAAGCTGGAATAGAAGAAGCAAGGGCTGGAAATCGAGTTGGTGATATCGGTCATGCTGTTCAGCAGATTGCTGAAGGCAATGGTTTCGGAGTTGTGAGAGAGTTAGTAGGACATGGATTGGGTCGTGAGCTTCACGAGCCACCAGAAATTCCTAACTACGGAAGAAGAGGAAGAGGACCGAAACTGGTAGATGGATTGGTGATAGCAATTGAACCAATGATCAACATGGGAGTGAAGGAAGTTCAGCAACTAAGTGATGGCTGGACCATTCTTACTGCCGATCGTAAACCATCAGCTCACTATGAGCATACCATCGTTGTTAGAAAAGGAAAAGCAGAGGTGCTTTCAACATTTGAGTTTATAGAAGAAAAACTGGGAATTACAGTATAAAGATATTATGGCGAAACAGGCGTCAATAGAACAAGATGGAACGATAACAGAAGCATTGTCAAATGCTATGTTTCGTGTTGAATTAGAGAATGGGCACGTGATCACGGCGCACATCTCTGGTAAGATGCGTATGCATTACATCAAGATTCTACCTGGAGATAAAGTAAAAGTTGAAATGTCTCCTTATGACTTGAGCAAAGGGAGAATTACGTACAGATATAAATAAGTGCTGGATTATGAAAACAAGAGCATCTGTTAAGAAGAGATCGGAAGATGACATTATCGTCAAGAGAAAAGGACGAGTGTTTGTCATTAACAAGAAGAATCCAAAACACAAACAAAGACAAGGTTAATATTTAAGATATGGCTCGTATAGCAGGTATAGACTTACCAAGAAATAAGAGAGGTGTTATTGGACTTACGTACATCTATGGAATCGGATCATCTACGGCAGCAGAGATTTTAACTGTTTGTGAGATTGATTTTGACAAGAAGGTGAGTGAGTGGGACGATGATGAGTTGGCTCGAGTAAGAGGCCAAATTAACGACAACCTTAAGGTTGAAGGGGCTCTTCGTTCAGAAACTCAGCTTAACATCAAACGATTGATGGATATCGGATGCTATAGAGGTGTTCGACACAGAACTGGATTGCCACTTCGAGGTCAACGTACCAAGAATAACAGCCGTACCAGAAAAGGAAAGAGAAAGACAGTTGCCAACAAGAAGAAGGCAGTTAAGTAATAACTAATTAGAATACGTTTTCGATGGCGAAGACTCAGAAAAAAAAGAAAGTAAAAGTTGAAGCAGTAGGAGAAGCGCACATACACGCTTCGTTCAACAACATCATTATCTCACTGACGAATGTCGGTGGCGATGTGATTTCTTGGTCGTCCGCTGGAAAGATGGGTTTCCGCGGATCTAAGAAGAACACTCCTTACGCAGCTCAGCAAGCAGCTCAAGACTGTGCCAAGGTGGCTCACGATGCCGGACTTAGAAAAGTCAAGGTTTTCGTTAAAGGCCCTGGATCAGGTCGCGAGAGTGCGATTAGAAGCATCTCAAACAGTGGGATCGAAGTATCAGAGATTGTCGATGTTACTCCGCTACCTCACAATGGATGCAGACCACCTAAAAGAAGAAGAGTTTAATACGAGCAAGAAATGGCAAGATACAGAGGACCAAAATCAAAAATCGCTAGGAGATTTAAGGATCCAATTTTCGGACCTGACAAGGCTTTAGAACGAAAGAACTATGGCCCGGGTCAACATGGACCGAACAAGCGAAGAATGAAGCAGTCGGAATACGCTGTCCAGCTCCAAGAAAAGCAGAAGGCAAAGTATACCTACGGTATTCTCGAACGTCAATTCTCTAATTTATTTGGCGAGGCATCTCGTAGAAAGGGAATTACAGGGGAGAACTTACTTATGCTTTGTGAGTCAAGACTAGACAACACAGTCTTTAGATTGGGTATATCTCCGACAAGAAGGGGAGCACGTCAGTTGGTTGGCCACAGACACGTTACTGTTAATGGAAAAATCGTGAATATTCCTTCCTACCAACTCAGAGCTGGTGATAAGGTTTCCGTTCGAGAGAAGTCAAAGTCTCTTGAAGCGATCACGAATTCAGTTGCAATGAGCTCTACAAGCTTTGCTTGGTTGGAGTTTGATAAAGACGCGCTTTCTGGAACATTCATCGTTCCACCAACTAGAGAGCAGATCCCTGAAAATATCAAGGAGCAACTGATTGTAGAATTGTACTCTAAGTAATAAAGAAAAACACCATTGGGGACAAGCAAAAATGTTTAAGTGCACCTCTTCAAGTACAAAAACGAAGACACTTAACCCCAATCAAAAATGAAGAAAAGTAATATGGCAATTTTAGATTTTCAAAGACCAGATAAGGTCATCATGCTTCAAGCGGATGACTTCAAAGGTCAATTCGAATTCCGTCCACTTGAACCAGGTTATGGTATCACCATCGGGAATGCCTTGAGAAGAATTCTTCTCTCGTCACTTGAAGGGTTCGCTATCACTTCAATTAAAGTTGAAGGCGTAGATCACGAATTCAGTACCATCAAAGGAGTTATTGAAGATGTAACTGAGATTGTTCTTAACCTTAAAGAAGTTCGCTTCAAGCAGCAGATTAAGGAAGAAGATTCTGAAAAAGTTCGCATCAAAGTAGGAGGAACCGATAAGTTCACCGCTGGTGACATCGGGAAATTCACAACTTCATTCCAAGTGTTGAATCCAGATCACGTGATCTGTAACATGGATAAAGGTGTGAGCCTTGAAATGGAACTGACTATTGGAAAAGGAAGAGGATATGTTCCATCTGAAGAGAACAAGAGCTCAAACGCTGCTCTTGGTACAATCTTCATGGACTCTGTTTTTACTCCAATCAGAAACGTACGATACACTATAGAGAACTATCGTGTTGAGCAAAAAACTGACTACGAAAAGCTGATTTTTGACATCGAGACTGATGGTTCAATCCATCCTAAAGATGCCTTGAAGGAAGCAGCTAAAATTCTAATTCACCACTTCATGCTATTCAGTGATGAGCGAATCACATTGGATCAAGTTGAGAAGAAGGCTGAGCAAGAATTAGATGAGAACACGCTTCACATGCGTCAGCTTCTTAAAAGCAAGCTTGTTGATATGGATCTTTCTGTTCGTGCTTTGAATTGTTTGAAAGCAGCGGATGTTGAGACTATAGGTGAGCTGGTTACTTATGAAAAGAATGACCTTCTTAAGTTCAGAAACTTCGGTAAGAAGTCATTGACAGAACTTGAGGATTTGGTTCAAACCAAAGGATTGAATTTCGGGATGAACGTGTCTAAGTACATGTTGGAGAACGAATAAGAACGTTTTTAGACTAGAATAATGAGAAATCGAAACAAAATCAACCAGCTTAGCCGTACATCTTCGCATAGAAGTGCGATGATGGCGAATATGGCTTCTTCGCTTATTCAACATAAGCGCATCACTACTACGGTAGCCAAGGCTAAAGCTTTGAGAGGTTATGTGGAGCCATTGATCACAAAATCAAAGGATGATACTACTCACTCCCGAAGATTGGCTTTCCGAAAGCTGAAGGATAAGGATGCTGTATCTGAGTTGTTCCGTGAAGTAGGACCTAAGGTTGGTGATCGTCCAGGTGGATACACTCGGATCATCAAGACAGGATTCCGACAAGGTGACTCCGCTGAAATGTGCATGATGGAGCTAGTCGACTTCAATGAGATTTATACTTCAGAAAAGAAAGCAGCAACCAAGAAGACTCGTCGATCTCGTCGAGGAACTGGAGGTTCTGAACCGAAAGCTGAGAATGTGGTTGAAACAGCTGCTGTAGTGGCAGAAGAGCCAGCTACAGAAGTGGAAGATGCAACTGAAGCGACCGCGGAAGAAACAGTTGAAGCTGCTGCTGAGGTTGTTGAAGAAGTGGTCGAAGCTGTTGAAGAAGTGACTGAATCTGCTGAGGAAGTTGTAGAATCTGCTACTGAGGTTGTCGAAGAAGTCGCGGAAGCGACAGAGGCAGTTGAAGAGACTGCAGAAGCAACTGAAGAAGTTGTTGAAGCCGCTAAAGAGACATCGGAAGCTGCTACTGAAACTACTGAAGAGGCCTCACCAGAGGCTTCAGAGGAGAAATCGTCCAAGGAAGAATCGTCTGAAGGTGAAAACAAAGAAGGCTCTAAGGAATAAGTGTTTCTAAATAATACATACGAAAGGGGATGGGTTTCAAATCTATCCTCTTTTTTTGTGCCAAATTTTAAGTTTATCCAATGAAGTACTCTCAACGCCCGAAGGCGATAATGTTACTCGAAGATGGAACCCATTTTGAAGGGAAGGCAGCTGGAAAGATTGGAACTACCGCTGGCGAAATTGCTTTCAATACTGGAATGACTGGCTACCAAGAGATCTTTACTGACCCGTCGTACTTCGGACAAATTCTTTTGATGACTCCATCGCACATCGGAAACTATGGAATCCATCCAGACGAAGTCGAATCAGAGTCATTGAAAATTGCTGGATTGGTTTGCAAGAAGTTTTCCGACGTTTATTCGAGAACTTCCTCTGAAGAATCCGTTCAAGAGTATTTCGATCGTCAAGGACTTGTCGGAATATCAGATGTGGATACCCGTGCGCTCGTTCGACACATTAGAGACAAAGGAGCGATGAACGTTATTATCTCTAGTGAAGAGCTCAACCTAGATGTACTGAAACAGAAATTGGCCGAAGTTCCGTCCATGGAGGGGCTAGAGCTGTCTTCTAAAGTGTGCACGAAGGAGCCATACTTTTTCGGAGATAAATCCGCATCACATCGAGTGGCGGTACTTGATTTAGGTGTAAAGAAGAATATTTTACGCTGCCTCACTGATCGGGGTTGCTACCTAAAAGTGTTTTCGATGGATGCTTCAGCGAGTGAAATTTTAGCATGGGAGCCACAAGGAATTATGCTGAGCAATGGACCTGGTGATCCATCAGCTATGGATGATACAGCTGAGCTCATCAAAGAATTGTTAGGATCGGATATCCCAATTTTCGGGATTTGCCTAGGTCATCAACTTCTCAGCATGGCCTCCGGATTGACTACATACAAAATGCATAATGGACATCGTGGTATAAACCATCCAGTGAAAAACTTAATTACAGGGAAATGTGAGGTGACGTCTCAAAATCACGGATTTGTCGTAGACAAGAAATCGGCAGAATCAAGAGAAGATATTGAAATCACTCATGTTCATCTTAATGATGACACTCTTGCCGGTATTAGAATAAAGAACAAACCAGCTTTTTCGGTTCAATTTCATCCAGAGTCTAGCGCAGGTCCAAATGACTCACGTTACCTATTCGATGAGTTTGTCGAATTGATTACTGCGAATAAAGCACAAACAATAGAAGCTTAAGATGAGCTACATATCTCAAATTCTTGCTCGTGAAATCCTTGATTCACGAGGAAATCCCACCATTGAAGTGGATGTGATTCTTGAAAGTGGTTCAATGGGAACAGCTGCTGTTCCATCTGGGGCTTCTACAGGTATTCATGAAGCAATGGAGCTTAGAGATGGAGACCAATCTCGATACCTCGGAAAAGGGGTGTTGAAGGCTGTTCACAATGCGAAGGAGTCCCTTGCAAATGAGCTTCAAGGAGTATTCGTTGCGAGCCAACGAAGCATTGATGCTCACATGATTCAAATGGATGGCACGCCCAATAAAGCGAACCTAGGTGCAAATGCCATTCTCGCTGTTTCGATGGCTGTGGCAAAAGCTGCAGCGCAAGACCATGGTTTACCGCTGTACCGATACATCGGAGGATCCAATACGAATTTGCTTCCTGTTCCTATGATGAACATCTTGAACGGTGGCGCCCATGCGGACAACAAAATTGACTTCCAAGAATTCATGATCATGCCGGTCAATGCTGATCAATTCAGCGAGTCGCTGAGAATGGGAACTGAAGTTTTTCATCACCTTAAATCGGTACTGAAAAAGGATGGTCATTCTACCAATGTTGGTGACGAAGGAGGTTTTGCTCCAAATCTTGAGAGCAATGAGCAGGCGATTGAATATGTAATGAGGGCAATTGAAGCGGCTGGATACAAGCCTGGTGACGACTTCCTCATCGCGATTGACGCCGCCAGCAGCGAGTTTTACGACGAAGCGAAGGGAAGATATGTCTTCAAGAAATCTAGCGGAAAAGAATTGAGCTCAGAAGAAATGGCATCTTATTGGAAAGATTGGACGGACAAATATCCGATCATCTCCATTGAGGATGGAATGGCAGAAGATGATTGGGATGGGTGGAAGAATTTAACGGACTTAATCGGTGATCATGTTCAACTTGTTGGAGATGATTTGTTTGTTACTAATACGGAGAGACTCCAAAAAGGAATTGACATGGGTGTTGCTAATTCCATTCTGATCAAAGTGAATCAAATTGGAACGCTCACTGAAACTGCCGACGCAGTAGACCTTGGAAAGAAGAACGGTTATACTTCGGTTATGAGCCATCGCAGCGGTGAAACGGAGGATACAACCATTGCAGATTTAGCCGTTGCGCTTGGGACCGGTCAAATTAAAACAGGCTCTGCTTCGAGAACTGATAGGATTGCGAAATACAACCGTTTATTGCGGATTGAGGAAGAGTTGGGCAGCTCGGCAATTTTTCCTGGAAAGAATTTTAGATAGGCTGTTCGACCGCCTTCTTGCTATTGACGCGCAATAGCCCTATTTTCGTGACCCCAAAAAAATCCCTATCCAACGCATACGCACACGATAACGAAGAAGGAAAATGTCAGAGAAAGCAGAATTACACTACAACGGTCAGGTATTTGAAGTCCCCGTAGTCAAAGGAACAGAAGATGAACTTGCATTGGATATTTCCAAGCTTAGAGCGCAAACTGGTCTGATTACACTAGATCCGGGATTCAAGAACACTGGATCAACTCAAAGTGCAATTACTTTCCTTGATGGTGAGAAAGGTATTCTAAGATATCGCGGATTTCCAATTGAACAATTGGCTGAAAAATCAACTTTCCTAGAAGTTGCATACCTGATTATCTATGGCGAATTGCCTATAGGGGAAGAGCTTAAGAGATGGAGAGAAGATATCGCGCATCACACGCTCATTCATGAAGATTTTAAAGTCATATTGGAAGGGTTTCCTAGCAATTCTCACCCGATGGGAGTTCTATCATCCCTTGTGACATCGCTGACTGCATTCTATCCAGAGTCAATTGATCCGACTCATTCATCGCCTGAGATGTATAAGAGCATCGTACGATTGATGGCTAAGCTCCCAACCTTGGCAGCTTGGGCTTATAAGAACGAAATTGGTCAACCCATAATTTACCCTAAGAACAACCTCGATTACTGCAGCAACTTTTTGCGCATGATGTTCTCAACGCCTGCAGAGGAATATGATATTGATCCAGTAGTTAGCAATGCGCTCAACAAACTTTTGATCCTACACGCGGAGCACGAGCAGAATTGCTCCACTTCAACAGTAAGAATTGTGGGTTCGTCTCATGCGAGTCTTTATGCCTCCGTTTCTTCAGGCATCAATGCACTTTGGGGTCCGCTTCACGGTGGTGCCAACCAAGCGGTTATTGAAATGCTTGAGAATATCAAGGCAGATGGAGGTGATGCTGACAAGTACTTGGCTAAAGCAAAGGATAAGAACGATTCGTTCCGTCTAATGGGATTTGGACACAGAGTTTACAAGAACTTTGACCCTAGAGCCAGAATCATCAAGAAAGCGGCCGATGAAGTGCTGAGCAAGCTAGGGGTTAATGATCCTGTTCTTGGAATTGCTCAAAAGCTAGAAGAAGCTGCGTTGAAAGACGAATATTTCGTCGAACGAAAGCTATATCCCAATGTCGATTTTTATTCTGGAATTATCTACAGAGCATTGGGCATCCCAACCAACATGTTTACAGTGATGTTCGCACTTGGTCGTCTACCAGGTTGGGTAGCTCAATGGAAGGAAATGAGAACCAACAGCGAGCCAATTGGAAGACCTCGTCAAGTCTATACGGGCTACAATGAAAGGGATTACGTAGACGTTTCTAAGCGTTAGTCGATTCCTTTACCGAGCGTTCAAACCCTCGTAGCCACACGAATAACGGGGTCTGACTCCAGCATCAGAATTTTCAAGACATAAAAAAAGCCCTTCACGAAAATCGAGAAAGGCTTTTTGATTGGACTATTTACTCTACTAAGCGATGATCGCCTTTTGGGTAATGTTTTTTAGCGCTTCGTTTTCTTCCTCAGCTAATTCAGCATCAACAAGGATTCGTCCGCTGTGCTCATCAGAAATAATCTTTTTTCGAGCAGCAATGTCAAGTTGTCTTTGAGGTGGAATCTTAATGAAGGACCCTCCAGAAGAACCACGTTCAACAGGAACCACTGCTAAGCCATTTTTCAAGCTTTCGCGTATTCTTTGATATGCCTTAAGAAGACGATCTTCAATCTGAGATGCAGCTTCGTTCGATGCCTTTAGAAGAGCTTTTTCTTCTTTCTCTGTTTCCTTGACAATGTCATTCAATTCAGACTCCTTGTGCTCAAGGTCCTTCTTCCGCTCATTTAGCGCTTCAACTGCAACACCAAGGACTTCCTTCTTCTGAACGATTTGGGCTTCGAACTCTTTCATTCGCTTCTCAGAAAGTTGAATCTCTAATGTTTGATATTCAATTTCCTTGGAAATGGAATCAAATTCACGGTTGTTTCGGACATTCTTTTGTTGTGCCTCGTACTTCTTGATCATCTCATTTGAGTCGATGATCGAGTTCTTACGTTCACTAAGCTTGTTTTCGAGCTCGTCCAATTCGCTTTGAAGATTATTCGAACGGGTCTCAAGACCTTCGATTTCATCTTTTAAGTCCTCAACTTCCAATGGAAGTTCTCCTCGAACTGTTCTCAGTTTGTCAATAGCTGAATCGATAAGCTGCAATCTGTAGAGAGCTCTTAGTTTTTGTTCAACCGTAATTTCGGATTTAGACTTCTTCGTTTTCGTTGCCATTCTTAAGAAATGAAGTAATTGACAGGGTTCGTTTTCACCCCCGATAAAAGGACGGCAAAGGTAGGAAATATTTCCTGTAGAAAGTCCTGAATTAGATGCGGTGTAAATTGCTCGCTTTCATAGTGTCCTATGTCTAGGATGACCGTTTTTTCTTCTGCATCAAAGTAGTCATGGTATTTGAAATCAGCTGTAACGAAAACATCAGCTCTTGCATCGATTGCCTTGCTTAATAAAAAGCCACCAGAGCCACCACAGACTGCTACTCGTGACACTTTTTTGTTCAAAAGACTAGTATGCTTGATAATTGGTGAATTCATGCGATCAGCAACAAGTGACATGAATTCCTTCTCTTCCATCGGAACTTGTAATGTTCCAATTTGCCCACTGCCAATTTGAGGATTCATGTTCTCAAGGGGATAGATGTCGTAGGCCACTTCTTCGTATGGATGACTTTCGATTAATGCTCCTAGGATATTTGACTCTAATGGCTTCGAATAAATTATCTCTACTCGATCTTCGGATTCCATATGATCAACTCCTTTTTCTCCGGAATGAGGGTTGGTATTCTCCCCGCCTCTAAAAGAGCCTGTTCCGGTCACTGAAAAGCTACAATGATCGTAGTCTCCTATCGATCCACCTCCAGCTTCATAGATAGCCTGCTTTACTTCGGAGCTGTGTTTGGTGGGAATAAATGTCACCAACTTTCGAAGGATTCCTTTTTTGGGTGAGAGAATCTTCAAATTTTCGAGCCCAAGTCGCTTTCCTATCTCGGCATTTACACCGTCGTGCACATTGTCAAGATTGGTATGGATGGCATAAATAGCGATGTCATTTTTAATCGCTTTCAAAACAGTTCGCGTCACGTAATCATCACTCGAGAAGTTCTTCAAGCCCGAGAAAATGATGGGATGATGGGAAATGACCATTTCACAATTCCGGTGGATGGCCTCGTCGATTACTGCTTCGGTGCAATCCAATGAACACAATACCGTTGTAACGTCTTGAGTTGAACTCCCGGTTAGCAATCCAGAATTGTCATATGATTCTTGTAGGGCTCGAGGTGCCCATTTTTCCAGCTCAGAAATTATATCGCCTACTGTCATTGTTAGGAATTCAGATCTAGTTCAAGATTAACGATAATACGAGAAACTACATTTGCTTGGTGCGTGCGCTATTGATTCCATTCGCAATTATTTACCACCTGATCACCGCATTCAGGAATTGGCTTTACGATGTTGGGTTGTGGAAATCAAAGTCCTATGATTTCCCCGTCATTGGTGTTGGGAATCTCAAAACTGGAGGAACGGGTAAAACGCCAATGGCTATTTATCTTCTCAATCACCTCAAAGGGAGGGATTTGGCCATGCTGAGTAGAGGTTATGGTAGACGAACCTCCGGCTTTAGGTTGGTGTCGCTGACCGATGCGGCCAAGGATGTTGGTGATGAACCGGCGCTAATCAAGACGGCGGTTCCTTCAACATTGGTTGCGGTAGATGAAAATCGAGTTCACGGTGTGACTTCGATCCTGAAAATGGATACGACCATCAATACCTTGATTTTGGATGATGTTTTCCAGCATAGAGCGGTTAATCCGGGTCATATGATCCTCTTGACTGTCTACGATGACCTCTATGTCAATGATTTAGTGCTTCCAGCTGGAAGCCTTCGTGAATCCTCGAGAGGCGCCTCGAGAGCAAATACCATAGTGGTCACAAAATGCCCCAAAGATCTTTCTCAACAGCAGAGAAATGATGTGATAAACAAGCTCTCGACCCAGGCACACCAGGAAGTGTTTTTTGCTTTTGAAGAACACGGCAAGCTCCGTCGAGTGGGACAAAGTGATGACGTCGTCGACTTAAGCAGTGCTGACAACATTCTACTGGTCACAGGAATTGCCAAGACCGACTCTATACTAAAACACTTGCACGGTCAAAAAATCGAACACTTAAAATTTCGGGACCATCATGCATTTACAGTCCAAAATGTAAAATCCATGAAAGCTCAATTTGAGCAATTGCCTAGTGGAAATAATCTTATTGTCACGACCCAAAAAGATGCTCAAAGACTCCAATCATTGCTACAAAATGAGAACTTCGCGAAACTTCCGATCTATGCAATTGAGCATCAAATGGAGCTACTCAGCACGGATCGGGAAGCATTCCAATTAAGAATAGATGAGTATATCAACTCCCATTAGAGAAGCTGCCGAATACATCAATAAGCATCTCGGGACGGTAAAGAATCCAATCGGAATTATTCTTGGCACTGGTCTGGGCGAGTTTGCGAGTGAGATTGAAGACGCCGTTGAAGTACCGTATTCACAAATACCACACTTTCCTCAGAGCACTGTTGAAGGCCACGACGGTAAATTGATTCACGGAAGGCTGGAAGGACAAGAAGTATTGGCGATGAAGGGCCGTTTCCATTTTTACGAAGGGTATGGAATGGAGCATGTTGTCTTTCCTATTCGTGTAATGAAGTATTTGAATGCCCGCTTCCTTCTTCTTTCCAACGCAAGTGGGGGAGTTAATCCTGACTTCAAGGTTGGCGACATCATGGTCATTGAAGATCACATCAATTTATTTCCGAGCAATCCGCTCATTGGGCCGAATGATGACGAGATGGGGCCACGTTTCCCTGATATGTCCGAACCATATGATCACAAGCTAAATGCACAAATGCATGTTGCCGCTTCACAGGTTGGTATTCCTTTGAAAAAGGGTGTCTACGTCGGCGTTTCTGGCCCTTGCTTTGAAACTCCAGCTGAGTATAAGTACATTAGAATTATCGGAGGAGATACGGTAGGTATGAGTACGGTTCCTGAGAATATTGCAGCTCGACATCTTGGAATTCCTGTAACGGCTTTGTCAGTAATTACGGATCTCGGGATTGAAGGGCATGTCGAAGAGGTTAGCCATGAAGAAGTGCAGCGAGCGGCCCAAGAAGCAGAACCTAAAATGGCCAAAGTGGTAAGAGCCTTTTTTGCGAATCTCTCATGACGGCATATCAACGTGATTTTACCTTTGCAGACTAATGAATGTAGCTCAGGAAATAGTCGATGAATACGAGGCAGTAATTGGTCTTGAAGTTCACGCCCAGCTACTCACGAAGTCGAAGGCATTTTCTTCCGATAAAAATGAGTACGGAAGTCTTCCGAACTCCAATACCAATCCAATTTCTCTAGGTCACCCGGGAACACTCCCTGTCCTAAACGAGAAAAGTGCAGAATACGCTGTGAAGCTAGGATTGGCGTGCAAAGCAGATATTCGAGAGCATAACGAATTTGCGAGAAAGAATTATTTCTACGCTGACCTTCCAAAGGGGTATCAGATTACTCAGGATACAACTCCAATTTGCACTGGAGGCATAATCTCCATCAAAACTGACGCAGGTGGAATCAAAGATGTTGGCCTGACTAGAATTCATATCGAAGAGGACAGTGGAAAAAGCAATCACGACTTGAGCCCATTTGACACGATGATTGATCTCAATCGGGCCGGAGTTCCTCTTCTTGAAATTGTCTCCGAACCAGATATGCGAACTGCAGAAGAAGCCTATGCCTATCTAACGGAAGTTAGAAAACTTGTCCGTTACTTGGAAATCTGTGATGGAAATATGGAGGAAGGTTCACTTCGCTGTGATGCCAATGTTTCTGTACGAAAAAGAGGTGCAGAAGAATTTGGAACGAGGGTGGAGGTCAAAAACCTCAATAGTATCCGAAATGTGAAACGGGCCATTGAATTCGAGATCATTCGGCACATTGACATCATTGAAAAAGGGGGAGAAATCCTCAAATCCACCCTCACGTTTAATGCTGCGACTGGTGAAACTTCGATTATGAGAACCAAGGAAGAGGCCGATGATTATCGCTACTTCCCTGAGCCAGACCTTCAACCACTGCTTATTAAGCAGGAGTATATTGATGGCATTGCAGCGACCATGCCACCTCTGCCTAACGAACTGTTTGCGAAGTATACAGAGGAATGTGGATTGAGTGAATACGACGCAGGTGTTCTCACAGATGATAAGACATTTGCTCTCTATTTTGAGGAGCTTCTGAAGCTGAAGAGCAATCCGAAATCTGCCGCGAATTGGATGATGGGTGAGGTCAAAGGCTATATAAATGACAAGGCGATTGATGTCGCTGACTTCCCAATTGAGCCAACACGATTAGCAGAGCTGATAGACATGGTCGATTCAGGCAGGTTGGGTCAGAGTCTGGCAGCGCAACAACTTTTCCCATTGTTAGTTAATCATCCCGAGTCAACCGCTACCGAATTGGCCGAAAGTCATAATTTGGTGCAGGTTGGAGATGAAAGCGAACTTCAGTCTTGGATTAAGGCATCGATTGATAAATTCCCAGACAAGGTCGAAGAGTATCGTGGAGGGAAGAAAGGAATTCTGGGTTTGTTTATGGGTGAGGTGATGAGACTGAGCGGTGGAAAGGCTGATCCAAAGAAGACGAACCAATTGATAAGAGAGGCACTAGAAGAATGATTATGATTCGAAGATTTTACATACTGGCGATGCTCGTGATTTTGGGCATTTCCTGCTCAAATACAACTCCACAAGAACAAATAGCAGTTGTAGCTACGAGTGGTGGGGAGGGCGAAGAACAAAAGCAGGCCGTTACCACATCCATTTCTGGTGTTATTCAGAATGGAGCTGGAGCCGACCTCTACGTACAGTTCCTACGAACCACGGGCGTTGACGTTATAGACACAGTTCAAATAGGTTCAGACGGCTCTTTTAGGTCAGAGTTTCCACAGGAAATAATGGGATTCTATAGAATTGTCCTCTCCGAACAAAATTTATTGGTATTGATCGTCCTTCCGGGAGATAATATTGAGATCAATGCGGATGCCAGCAACCTATATCAAACCTATTCAGTGGAAGGCTCTGAAGAGAGCACTCGATTGGTAGACCTCAATAAAATATTAATGGCAAAGGATTCCATTAATGTAGTGATGCAGCAGGCTCAAATGCAAAATGATCGAAACGCCTTTCAAAGTGCACTCCAGGAGTATGATCCGATCATGGCCAAAGTGAATGCTAAGCTTCAAGCTTTTGTTAAGACTAACCCCGGCTCACTTTCTTCCTTGGCTGCATTGCAAAACCTTGAATTAGATTCTAATTTCGACTTGTATAACGAGGTGATTGAAGGATTGGCAGATAAGGCTGTTGGACTTGATTTCTACGAAAGTCTACGACTTCAGGTTGTTCAACTTAAGAAACTTGCAATTGGTTCTCCTGCTCCTGAGATTTCGCTTGCTCAACCGGGCGGAGAGGTTCTTAAACTATCCGACTTGAGGGGCCAATATGTCTTGGTTGATTTCTGGGCCAGTTGGTGTGGACCTTGTCGAAGGGAAAACCCGAATGTGAAGAAAGTATACGAGAAGTACCATGATAAAGGCTTTGAAATATTAGGAGTTTCCTTAGATAAAACCGAAAAGGCTTGGCTAGGCGCCATTCAACAGGATGGCTTAACCTGGCGCCATATCAGCGATTTGAAATACTGGCAATCCTCGGTGGTTCCTGAATATCAGATTAAGGGAATTCCACTCACATATTTGGTTGACAAAGACGGAATTATCATCGCCAAGAACCTGCGCGGAAAGTCGCTGGAGGACAAGCTTGCTGAGATTTTCATAAACTAGTAAATGCTACGGAGCCTTCTCATACTCCTTTCTGTTATCATTTCTTTACCCGGCCTGACACAGGCTTATTTCCAGCAAAGAGTTGAGTATACGATAGAAGTAAAACTCGATGATAAGGAGCATTTCCTGAGGGCAAGGGAGCAAGTAGTCTACGTGAATAATTCACCAGACACCCTTTCATACCTCATTTTTCATCTTTGGCCGAATGCCTATTCCTCTAGATCTTCGGCTCTTTGTAATCAGCTGTTGCGAAATGGAAATACTAAATTGTTTTTTGCAGAAGAAGAGGACATCGGCTATATTGATAGTTTGGATTTTAAGGTGGATGATGAAATGGTTGAATGGGAATTTGACGCTAGCCACGTCGATATTTGTACTCTTCAACTGAACGAGCCTCTTATCCCAGGGGAATCGCTCGAAGTATCGACACCATTCCGCGTCAAAATCCCATCGGGTAAAATATCAAGACTCGGTCATCTTGGGCAGAGTTATCAAATTACCCAATGGTATCCTAAACCAGCGGTTTATGATCACAACGGCTGGAACGGAATGCCCTATTTAAATCAAGGTGAATTCTATTCAGAATTTGGATCATTTGATGTTACGATCAAGCTACCCTCAAACTACAAGGTTGGTGCGACCGGAGATATTCAGAATGAGGATGAAATTGCATCGCTCACCGAATTGGCAGATTCAACACTAAATTGGATTCATAGAATGGAGGACAGCGCTCGCTGGAGCGATTATGCTGAAAACATGAAGTTTCCAGAATCGTCTGAAGAGTGGAAGACGCTTCGCTATACCCAAGATAATGTACACGACTATGCTTGGTTTGCCGATAAAAGATACAAGGTGCTTAAAGGTGAAGTGGAAACACCATATTCGGGCGACAAGGTTGATGTGTGGACATTTTTTACCGCTCGAAACGCTAAGGAGTGGGCAAGGAGCATAGAGTATATGCACGACGCCGTTTACTACTACTCATTGTGGAATGGAGACTATCCATATAAGCACGCAACAGCAGTTGATGGAACGATATCAGCTGGTGGAGGAATGGAGTATCCCAATGTCACCGTGATTGGAAACACCAATGATGCCCTTGGTCTCGAAACGGTCATCATGCATGAAGTTGGTCACAATTGGTTCTACGGTATCCTAGGTAGTAATGAAAGAAGATATACTTGGCTTGATGAAGGTTTGAACAGCTACAATGAGCAGCGTTATTTAAGTACAAAGTATCCTGAAAGAAAGCTCTTGTCAAAAGAAGAACCAGGCTTCTTCTCTTCTCTCTTTGGATTTGATAAATACAACATTAAAGACCAATACTACTTTATGTATCTCCTTTCGGCTCGGCACAACCATGACCAAAAGCTAGACTTACCCGCAGATGAGTACTATAACATCAACTATGGGACAATGTGCTATGCAAAGTCGGCGGTATTTTTCAATTATCTGAGACATTACCTCGGCGATGAAGCTATGGATGCGGCGATGCAGTCATATTTTGACCGACATAAGTTCAGTCATCCAGAACCCAAAGACCTTGAAAAAGTCTTCACAGAATCTACGAGTAAAGATCTCGATTGGATATTTCAGGACGCCATCAACACCACGGCAAAGTTGGACTACAAAATCAGCAGAGTGAAGAAGCTCGAAGATGGGTATCGGATCAAACTTAAGAACAAGGGAAGAATGAATTCGCCGGTTCATGTGGCTCAAATGGATGGAGATTCAGTTCTTCGGGCACTTTGGATTAATGGGTTTCAAACCGATACCACCATTTCAGTCACAGGCCACTCGAAATCAATAAAGATTGACCCTAGATTGATCATGCCGGAAATCAACCGGAAGAACAATCGAATGCGCACTAAAGGCGTATTCCGAAAGATTGAAGCTCCCCAAGTCAGGCTATTAGGTGGAATTGAAGACCCGACGAAAAATCAACTTTTTGTAACACCGATACTTGGTGCTAACATTCCAAATGGGTTTATACCAGGGGTGCTTCTCATGAATTCTATAATCCCAGTCAAGCGATTGAACTATGCGCTTGTTCCGATGTTTGGAACCAAGGGTTCGAACCTCGTTGGAGTCGGTGATATCTACTATATGATAGCTCCGTATGAGTCCGCGTTTGAGTCGATTGACGTTGGAGTAAGAGGGAAGCGATTCCAGAAAAAGGCATCTGATCCTTCGTTGCTTTACAATCGAATTGAGCCTTATGTGCGTTTTAATTTTCGACCAAGGGATTACAGCGGGTATTGGAATCACGAATTGACAATGAGTTCAATTTGGGTGATGGATCAATACACGGATGTCCTGGATTCTAAATTGGTCAAGGACACTACTTCATTCTATAATCGCGTTGAGTACACACTAGATTTTAAGCATCCCATTTATCGAAGTGACTTTACTGTTCTGGCAGAGCAGAACAACGACTTTGCTAAAATCAGTTTTGAGGCAAATAACATCACCAATCTTGCAAACTTGCTGAAGATTAGATCTCGATTTTTCGTAGGATATTATTTGTCCAATGTGACGAACAATGCTGCCTTTAATTGGAGAATGAATGGACAGGGCATTAATACGGATTATTCATACGACTACAATTTGTTCGACCGCTCAGGAGTCGATGGGTTTTTTAGTCGTCAAATGATTGGCAATCATGGCGCCTTCAAAGTCCCGACTGCTGTGGCCCAATCGGCAACCGGCCTCGTTGCGTTGAACTTGAAAGTGTCCTACAAGAGCTATCCTTTTGGGATATTCTTGGATATTGGAGAATCGTTCGAACGAGAAGCAGCATATAACGTGGGATTCTTTGTAGGATTGATCCAAAGACACTTATTCGTGTATATTCCGTTTGCCTATTCATCAAACATTCAAAATGAGATCAACACGAATGGACTGAAGTTTACAGACTTGATCCGTTTTGAGTATGACATTAGGAAGATCAATCCGATTAAATTGAGAAGAAAACTTTCATTTTGAGCAGTGGTAAGAACATATACTTCGCCTCAGATTTCCATCTTGGTTCGCACGTAGATGAATCCAACTTTGACCGCGAAAAGAAGGTTGTGGCTTGGTTGGAATCAATAAAAGAAGATTGCGCTGAGCTTTACTTGCTCGGAGATGTATTCGACTTTTGGTTCGAATACAAGCACGTCGTACCTAAGGGGTTTGTGCGGTTGCTGGGTAAGCTTGCGGAGTTCAGCGACTTGGGAATTAAGATCCACATATTTACCGGTAATCATGACGTCTGGATGTTCGATTACTTTCCTGAGCAGCTTAATGCTACTATATACAGGAAAGAAATCACCCGAGAAATGGGTGGGAAGTCTTTTGTTATTGGTCATGGCGATGCATTGGGTCCCGGTGATGCCGGTTACAAGATGATCAAATCAGTATTTACGAATCGATTGGCCCAGCGCCTTTTTGCATTCTTGCATCCATACATCGGTGTCAATCTAGCTCGATTCTTTTCGCGGAAGAGCCGAGAATCAACTGGTCATAAGGACGCTGAATTTTTAGGTGAAAAAGAATACCTGATCCAATATTGCAAAGATGTCTTGAGCAGAGCACATGTGGACTATTTCATCTTTGGTCATCGTCATCTCGTAATCGATCATGAAGTAGGAGAGAACAGCCGATACATCAATTTAGGGGAATGGTTTACGGCTTGTAACTATGCCGTTTTCGACGGTGAGAACCTAGTCCTTAAGCGATACGACGGATAAGTTCGACGAGACGAGTAGAGTATCCCCATTCATTGTCGTACCATGCCACCACTTTCACCATTTTTCCGAGAGCAGAGGTAAGTTGTGAATCGAAGATTGCAGAGTGAGGGTTGTCGATTATGTCGATAGAAACAATAGGATCCTCTGTATACTCGAGGATTCCCTTCAGAGAATTGTCCGCAGCTTCTTTGAAGGCGGTGTTTAGTTCCTCAGCGCTAACTTCCTTATGCAGTATGCAACTCAAGTCGGTCAGCGAGCCATTTGGAACTGGAACCCTTATTCCGGCTCCACCGAGATGACCTTCGAGTTCGGGAAATATTCTGGTGAGGGCTTTGGCAGCTCCAGTAGTCGTTGGCACAATACTTTGAGATGCAGCTCGAGCTCGTCTCAAATCTCTGTGAGGAGCGTCATGGAGATGCTGATCTGAGGTATATGAGTGCACAGTCGTAATGTAGGCTTGTTCAATTCCCCAGTTATCCTGAAGTACTTTAATCAATGGCGCAGCGCTATTGGTTGTACATGAAGCATTCGAAATGATAACGTCTTCTTGATTTAGAATATCATCGTTGATTCCAAGTACTAGCGTTTTGGTTTCGGCGTCCTCAGGAGGCGCACTTATAATGACTTTCCTGGCTCCAGCTTCAATATGTCCTGAAGCTCTTTCTTGCGATCTAAACTTCCCAGTAGCTTCAACTACAACATCAATCTCGAACTCAGCCCAAGGCAGTGTCTCTGGGAATTTTTCATTGTATACCTGAACCACTTTATCGTTGATAAAGATGCATTTGTCTCTCGCTTCGATTTCACCTTTATACTGACCATGAATGCTGTCATACTTCAATAAGTGGGCAAGGGTGTTTGCATCTGCCAGATCATTAATGGCGACAAGTTCAATATCTGGGTGATCAATAAGAACTCTGGTCAATGTTCTTCCGATTCTTCCGAAACCGTTTATTGCAATCTTGATCATGTGAGAATTTCTCTTTCAAATGTAGGCGCCATAAACGAAAAAAGGCATCCAAATGGGATGCCTTTTAATGTCTGAGTTCTTAATCTTATTTAAATACCAAGAACTTGCTTACTTGTTTCGTTTGGCCTGCTTCAGCGGTGATGAAGTATGCGCCAGAATGTAAGCTTCGCGTATTGAAGCTAACGACATTCTGTCCACTGCTCACTCGATCTTCCCATGCTTTAACGGCTCTTCCGTTCATGTCATAGATTTTGAATTGAACATTTCCAGTGAATGATGCTTCAAAATCAATTCGTCCTTCTGAGTTGACAGGATTAGGATAAACATTGAAGTCAGAAATTGCATCGTTCGTATTTGGTGCGTCTCCAAATTCAGGAATTCCCACCATAGATGTTGATCTCCACATTCCTCGACCGTGAGTACCAACGTACATCATTCCGGTGTTTCGAGCTTGGTCCCAACCTAAGTGTTGTTGACGAACATCATACGTAGGAACGTAAGAAACTTCATCGTTCTCGTCACTCCATACAACTGAGCCTGCGGTAATGTCAGCAGTCGCATATAATCCGAATTCAGTTCCAAGTATGACCATGTTCGGCTCATTCATGTTGAATTCAGCGTCGTAGATTGGAAATGCTGGTAAGTCTCCGTGGACATTCGTAAAGATTGGTGTTCCTGAGAGTGCAGTGGTCGTAAATGCCACGCGGTTTTGTAAACCGTAACCACCGGCAGTGACGACCAATCGATTGTTGTCCATTGGGTCAATTGCAACACCAGTGTATGGTCCAGACATTCCGGCAATCGAAAGATTCTTGACTGTGATGAAGTCATCGGCGTCATCTTGAGTGTACACATCATTTAATCCCGTGATTCTATAAACTCCCGATGTAGTTCCCACAAATGCAACGTTTCCATCCATTGAATATTCGATGCAAGTGATCGATCCGCTTATGCCACTAATTCCTATTGGATTAGGTGGGAGAGCTTGAGCGTTTAGCACATTTCGGTACATCCGAATTGATCCTCCAGCGGAGTTTGGTCCTTGTGCATCCCCCGTACTCAGTAATACTGATTGAACAGGATCTCTGACTATTAATACATCGCCTGGATTAAGTGAATTTTCAAGTCTGTGCTCAAATTCGTAGGCACCTTTAAGAGACTTCATGTTATTGCTCTCGAGCACCAAGACGCTGTTAGCATCATAGTGTTCTTCGAAGTTCACGAAGACATTTGAGTTCTCAGCTGGAGCGTTGTCAAATGTTACTGAGATGGACATTGATCCATCTGAGTTAAAAGTGATACTTCCAGTTCCATCTCCGATGAGAGTGGATCCATCAGTGTCAATGGTCAATTCTTCTGTACCAGAATAGACGATGATCGAACTCTTAATTATTTCGGCAGCCGCTTGAATTGGAGTTACCGTTTCATTAAATGTTCGTAGAATTCCATTTCCAGTAGCAATAGCAATATCCAAAGGTTCAACTGAAAATTCAACAACATTTTGGCTGGTGGAATCATCAATGTTTTCCCATAGTTTAACCACAGTGTGGAAAGGCCCTCCATTGAAGCTGAGGATTGCCAGAGGGAAATTGCTCCCTCCATCTTCCGCTGCGCTTACATCGGTTCTATACACGACTCCGTTTTGTGAAGTAGAGAACAGGATCGGCACAATCTGAGACATATCACAATCGATACCATCTCCGCCGGATACTTGGTATCCAATGTGTGGGTCAAAATCATTATCACCGAGTACTGCTAGCGTTCCGTTATCCTGAGTACCACCGATGATAAGACCTGCATCACCCGTATGTGTAACACCATAAAACTGAGTTGTCACGTATCCTTTGTTCAGCCCAGTCCAAGTATCTCCTTTATCTTCAGACACAGAGATTCCGCCATCAGTCGTACAGTATAGTCTGCTTTTCTTATTAGGACTGAAGTAGAAGAAGTGCTTATCGGCATGGACATAATTTTCCAACACATCCTGAAAAGGCGGTGAGCCAAATTCACTTGCAACTCTCGTCAAGCTACCGTCAAATCGCCATAAGGACAATCCTCCGATGAATATGCAATTTGGATCTTTAGGCGACACTCCAAGTGCGAGGTCATAAACGCCTTGACAGAAGTTAGCTCCATTAAATGGATCAAACTCATCAAATGGCTCAAGTATTTTTTCCCAGTTACTACCTCCGTTCGTGGTCTTGTAAACGCCATCCATGCATCCATCACCTTCAACATATATGATGTACATAATGTCTGGATTCGATGGAGCAATCACCGCAACAGATCTTGATCTGCTGAGAGGGAGTCCATTGTCATTTATTTGTACAAATGATTTGTCAGTGCCTCCATCAGATGACAAAAATGTCGTTCCTCCTAGATAGGTTGTAAGTACTTTATCGTCAGCTCCAACCGCAACATCGGCGCATTTGCCGTTGACGTTAATTGAAAAGGCTGGATCGATATATACTGGATTTATCCATGTATCGCCTCCATCGGTGGACATGTGTAATCCAACTTCCGTTGCCGCAAAAATGTGACCTTGACTGTTAGTCTGAATTCGATTTACTGCAAGCCACGGTTGACCTGCATCGTCATATCGATTATCCGGAGTCGTTGATTCCAAATGCGTGAAGGTTACGCCTTCATCGTTGGAAACAAAAATTCCGTATCCTGCCCAGGCAATATCTGCGGAATTCGCAAACTTGTCAAAGCTAGAGCCGGTACCGACATATATTTTACCTGAGTTCGTGTCTTGATGGATAGAAGCAATAATGCTTGAGCTCATATCCTGATTCACGAATTGCGTGTGGGGTTGCCAATTTCCGCCACCGTTGTAGCTAACAAATAGCCCTCCTGATGTTCCACCAGCGATCAACGTGTCGGGCTTTCCGAAGAGCTCAATAATTGCTCGCGTGCGTCCGCCAACGTTATCTGGGCCTCGATTTTCCCATTCCAATCCGAGATCGCCTCGGCTTCCTTTATTCTTTATGAGGTTGAAAACTTCGTTCCGAAGCGAAGGGTCGTATTCTCCAGTTCTGAGATCAATTTGTGCCCAGCCCATATTACCTGGTTCAGCGTCATCCGAAGATGTTCGCGCTTTGTAAACTTGCTGATCTTTAGAGAGATACAGTCCTGAAGTGAGTGCTGCTATCATTAGAGTTGCAACACCATAAAAGAGTAACTTTTTGTTCATAATCTGCTATTTGAATCAGGTCCCTTAAAAAGGAGGTGCAATTTAATAATTAAATAAGCCTGAGAATAGATAAAATGAAGACTAGTCGTTGTCATTTAGAAAACGGCAGGTTCGGGCTAAATATGGTGAGTGGCTAAAGGTAGCGACGTCCAAAATGAAAGGCAACGTAAAGTGTTATGTAGAATTGATCGTTGTATGTATTTGCCATGATTGGAATCTTCTTTGGGAAGACATCGAAGGTAGCACCGGTTTCAAGAGCTCGAATGAATTCATCGTCTGGTGAATATTCAAAATTCAGCGCAACTTTGACGTGAGCACCTGGATACGGTACCGTTTCACTAACTCCTATCAGATAGGGAGCTTTCTCTAGGATTTGCACATTGCTCAAATTGACGATGTCGGCATATTTTTCAGTGCTGAGACCAGCATCAGTGAAATTCACATTCATAAACACCGGCTTGGCTAGAGCGATGGATGGCCCGAATAAGAAAAACGTACTCACGCGTACTCCTCGTTTTACTTCTTTGTCAAACCATGTTTTTTGGAATCCGAAAGACCCTCTGAGCATGATTACACTGTTGATCTTATTGAGGAAGTAACCATTTTGAGTGGACCGTTGGGTGAGGGCTACTTTGAATTGCTTTGGATGATTCAACGTCAGCAACTCGAAATTCATAATGCGATTCGTAAATCCGGTTTGTCTCCAACCCCGACGATAGTATATTCCGAGCCCGGCAGTGTGAACATACCCACCGTACATATTCATTGTTCGATAGAACCCGCGATTAGCAATCGGGTTTCCAGGATTTTGAGCAATAGAAAGCTCAGGTAGAAGTAAACACCCCAGAACTAGAGATATGACGAATAGAATTTTACGCACCTTATCAAAGGTAAATAATATGAAATGAGAAGGTTTGAAAGCCCTAGGACCCTGTATGAATCTCAATTCTGTCTATTGACTAGACGTTTGAAGTGTAATAAAGTTTTGGATTCGAAAACACCGTTTCGAAATCTCAGAGATCAAATGCGTGTTTCTAACCTAAGATGGTAGAACTAGCTCGACAAGACCATAAGCCGGACAACGTTCATGAGTCTTACAAGAACTCATTGATGCTAACAGAACAAGAACTGCTCCTACGACTACAATTGCTTTTTTCATCTTTTCTGTGTTTGGCTGAGAATTCGCCTTGAATTCCCCAAATGTAAACGATAATGAACTGCAAATCGCATTCCGTTTTGTATGTTTTCGACTAATCGCTTAACATCGCAAGCCTAGGATTCGAACAATGATGTCCAATGACAATTGATCAGAAAATAGAAGAGAGTTGGAGGGAAAAGCTGATGCCTCAGTTTGATTCGCCTTATTTCGCTGAGTTGATAGACTTCCTCATTGAAGAACAAAAAACGCAAGTAGTTTATCCTCCTGTTGCAGAGATTTTCTCTGCTTTTGATGCCTGTCCGATTGATCAAGTTAAAGTGGTTATTCTAGGTCAAGACCCGTATCACGGCCCAGGACAGGCGCATGGTCTTTCATTCTCTGTTCCTGATGGAATCAAGCTCCCGCCGTCTCTCAAAAACATTTTTAAAGAACTCGATTCCGACTTAGGATTGGAACAATCTCATTCTGGAAATCTTAGTTCTTGGGCAAAAAGGGGCGTTTTGTTGTTGAATGCGACATTGACAGTGCGAAAATCATCCCCTGGTTCTCATCAGAAAAAAGGATGGGAAACGTTTACAGATGCGACAATTAAGTCTATTTCGGATGAAAGACAACATGTCGTTTTCTTACTTTGGGGCAATTATGCTCGAGCCAAAAAGGAACTAATTGATTCTTCAAAACACTTCATTCATGAATCGCCTCATCCATCGCCCTTTTCCGCTCGGCATGGATTCTTTGGCTCTAAACCTTTTAGTAAGGCCAATAATTATCTTGAGAGTCATGGCATTGGTGCTGTTGATTGGAGTCTCAACTAGCGAAACATTAGCGCAAGACGCTAAAGAGTTTAAGTTCAATATTGAGTCGGCGTCTCCAGTTAAATGGGAGAAAGACTTCACCAGCAATGCATTTTTGACGAGTAATTTCCATCGAGTGCTTGAGGAACTAAAATTGAACGCATACGGGGATGGCTTCATTGCTTTTTCAGCAGGCTTCACATCGGTTGATTCATCGGTCTGCAGCGTTAATCTTGATCTGCAATACAAATGGTCAAATCTTAAGGCGGCTGACGAATCAAAAGAACTCATAGAATCCACTTTGGGTAGGAGGATTAAGAAAAACGGTCAGTCATTCTCACCCATTGAACTTTTTGAGCTTTCGAAAATGCTGTTGACGAAGCTGGAGAATACCGGCTATCCGTTTGCTCAAGTATTCCTTGATAGCGTTTTAATCAAGGATGAATTTGTCTCTGCGGTTCTTGAGGTGAAGAGAGGACCTATGATTAGGCTGGATAGTATCCGTTTACATGGAAACCTTCCAATCAGGAAAAACTATATCGAGAATTTCCTAAACCTAGAGGAAGGTCGAGCTTATCATGAACATAGAATTAAGCAAAGTCGAAAACGTCTCAATGACTTGAGCTTTGCTACTCAGGTTCAGCCTCCTCAGGTAACCTTTGAAGAAAATAGTGCCTATCTCGACCTTTACTTGAATAAACGACGCGCAAATCGCTTCGACGGAATTGTGGGCTTTTTACCAGACCAAAACGGAAAAATTCTAGTGACAGGGGATGTTCAACTTCATCTGGAAAATGCACTCAAGCAAGGCGAATTGCTGGATGTATCTTGGAGAAAGCTCCAGACAAATACTCAGGATTTTAAAGTTGAAGCCATTGCGCCATTCGTGCTGAATAGTCCTGTCAGCATGGATGGAAAATTGCAGATCTATCGAAGAGATACCTTGTTTTCAAATGTCGACCGGCAGTTGGGACTTCGCTACATGATTGCAGGGGCAGATTATTTGAGGCTCTTCTTTTCACGAGCTAGTTCTTCATTGCTCTCTACTTCTTCTTATGAATCAGGTCAAACCCTACCACCATTTTTAGATAAGAAAATGAGTTCCTATGGACTAGGAATTAAAATTCGGAGGTTAGATTACCTGCAAAACCCGGCTCGAGGATTCGAGATTGAAGCTGCAAGTTCAATTGGTTCTAAAGAGATCAGTCGAAATAATCGACTTCCTGAAATTTTATACGATTCGTTGAACTTGAAAACATTGCAGTGGATGTCCACGGCTCAGCTTGCTTATTACGTTTCCCCGTTGTCAAGAGTGGTTTGGCATCAGAGATTTTTAGGAGCGCACATCATGAATGATCAACTCTTTAATAATGAAGCGTATCGAATCGGCGGTTTTAGATCGATGAGGGGTTTTGACGAAGAATCAATTTTCTCCACTTCCTATGCAATACTGAGAAGCGAGCTGCGATTTCAGTTGGACAAAGACGGTTATGTTTTTGGATTCTATGATGGCGCCTGGTTTGAAAATAGTTCTCTCAATCGAATCGGCGTGAGACGGGACCTTGCTCAATCCTTTGGAGTCGGAACCTCATTCGGAACTACGGCTGGGATTTTCAATCTTTCTTATGCCTTGGGCAGCCAACGAGGCAACCCATTTCTCATTAGAACGGCCAAAATTCACTTTGGCTATACGAGCGTGTTTTGATTTTTAGTTCGTTTCTTTAAGTGCCATCTTTGGCAAAGACAATACTCATGATTGAAATCATCTTCATATTAATCGGATTGGCCGCAGGCTTTGCGATTGGATATTTATTCGCTAAGAAAAAGAGCAGTGACAAATCGAGTGATGGCGGGATTTTTAGCGAAAAGGAGTTCAATAGCTTGAAGGAAAAGGTTTCTGATTTACTCCAAGAAAATGGTTCGTTGAAGGGGAGGCTAGAAAAATCACTTGAAGTTTTCGAGGAGCAGCGGGATGAGCTAGAGACGAAGTCCGAAGAACTGAAAATTATGACTGTAGAGCACACTGCAGTGAGCAAGGAAAATGAGCACCTCCAAGAACGACTCAAGGAGCAACTGAAGGACCTTGAGAAACTCGATGAACGTTTCAAAAAGGAGTTTCAAAATGTTGCGAACACGATTCTCAAGCAGAACAGTAAAGAATTTAGTGAGGCAAATCAGAAACAAGTTGGTGAGATTCTCAAGCCGTTGAAAGTGAAAATCAAGGAGTTTGAAGAAAAGATTGATAAGAGTAGTCAGGAACGAAATACACTCAAGGGAGAGCTTCAGAAAATGTTTGAACTCAACCAAAAGATGAGCGAAGAAGCGTCGAATCTCACTAGAGCTCTGAAAGGAGATTCGAAGGCGCAAGGGACTTGGGGCGAACTGATCCTAGCCAAGGTGCTAGAACGGTCTGGACTTGTGGAAGGAATCGAATACAAACAGGAAGATTTTTCTTCGAATCAAGAGGGCTCATCGATTCGGCCTGACGTGGTTGTCTATCTTCCAGAGGACAAGCATATTATCATTGATTCCAAGGTAACCTTGGTTGCATATGAGCAGTGGGTAGGTGCTGATACAGAAGAAGAGAAATTGCTTTTTTCCAAACAGCATCTTGAATCTGTCAAGAGGCACATCAAGCAATTGGGAGACAAGGATTATCAGTTTAGTGTAAAGCATAATTCTCCGGAGTTTATCTTAATGTTCATGCCAATTGAGGCTGCTTTCAGCGCAGCGATTCAAATGGATTCAGAGTTATTCACCTATGCATGGGATCGGAAAATCGTAATCGTTTCTCCTTCTACGTTATTGGCAACTCTTCGAACGGTTGCTTCAATTTGGAAGCAAGAAAAGCAAAATAAGAATGTCGCGAGGATTGCTGAAGAAAGTGGAAGGCTCTATGACAAGTTTGTCAACTTCCTTGAAGATTTTGAGAAGATCAGGAAATCACTTGATCAAAGTGTGAAGGCCTATGATGGCGCATTCAATAAGCTCACTTCTGGAAAAGGGAACCTTATAAAGCGAGCACAGGATATAAAGGCTCTTGGAGCGAAGGCGTCAAAATCCATCGATCAATCGCTGCTTGACCAGAGCGTAGAATCGGAATGAGAGGGTTTCTTTTCATTTCCAGTTTTTTAGTGGCAGTGGTTCTAGTATCATCTAGCTGCACCGGGCCTCGAAGCATCGCTGGTAGAAACATCAGCTATCTCTATAATCCAGCGCCTCTGGTCAAAGTCGATGTAGACTACATTGTATTGAATAAAAATGATAGTCGATCGACCATTTTTTGGAGGGCGGATAAAAGAACCCTGCAAAATGCCGAGGATGACCAAGGAAATACTACGTACAGTTTTGTTTTCAGGTATAGACTCTTTCCAAGTTACTCAGCTCCTGAACCGTTGGACAGTGGCAAGGTGATTTTTAAAGAGCTGGAAGACTCACTAGAGACCTATTTGCTCGATTCTTTAGAAATCAGTACTACATATGGAAGGAACTACCTACTGGAGATCACACTGAAAGACCTGAACTCAAGAAGAGAGAACAAGTCTTTTGTCACGATCACAAAGTCAAACCCTTTCACGCGCCAGTCATTTCTTCTTTTAGACAGAGAAAATCATCTAGTATTTGAACCTTTCGTGGTTGAACCAGATACCTACTTGCTGCGAACAGCAGAACCAAGACAAGCGCTATTTGCCAAGTTCTATAATCGAGAATTCCCGATTGCGTCCCCACCATTCAGCATGGTTGCGCCTAAACCTTTTGACTTTACACCGGATAAGATGATCGGAATGGTTAAGTCTCAAAACAAATTTATTTTACCCATTACGACAACAGGCCTCTATCAAATCGCAACGGACGAAGAAAAGAAGACCGGTGGAGCTGTTTATTATTTCGGCACATTCTACCCACAAGCTAAAATGGTCATGGATCTGGCAATGCCGCTTCGATTTATCACGACGAATGAGGAATACACGCAGATGATGGAGGAAGAAGGTTTGAAGAAAAGCGTGGATAAGTATTGGCTTTCTGTTGGAGGAAACCCGAACCGGGCAAGAGAATTAATTCGATCCTACTACCAACGAGTAGAAATAGCAAATACATTATTCGCCTCTTACATAGAAGGATGGAAAACAGACAGAGGAATGTGTTACCTCGTGTTTGGTCCACCCAATGTGGTGAATCGCAGTACAGCCACCGAAACCTGGCTTTATGGCGAAGAAGGTAAGTACAATTCATTGAGCTTAACCTTCACCAAAGTGGTTAATCCATTCACTCCTAACGACTATAGACTTAATCGATCGGCGACTTTAAAAACACCGTGGTATCGCGCTGTTGAATTTTGGCGTCAGGGCCGTGTACTCACCTACAAGTAATGAAAAAAGACTCTCAACAAATATTCGGTCTTCACCCAATCATGGAAGCAATGCTTTCAGGAAAGACACTTGACAAACTGTTCATTCAGCAAGATCTCAAAGGAGACCAGGCAAATGAGCTTAAGGAACTAGCCAGAAATCTTAGTGTATCCATCATCAAAGCCCCTAAGGAGAAATTGAATAAGCTATGTCGGTTTAATCACCAAGGAGCAGTCGCGTTCCTTTCTCCAATTGAGTTTGGGAATATTGATGAAATAATACAAGGCCTGTTCGAGCAAGGCGTTACACCCTTCTTCGTAATGCTCGACAAGGTGAGTGACGTTCGGAATTTTGGATCAATAGCACGATCGGCTGTTTCAGCTGGATGTCATGCAATCATCATTCCCCACAAGGGAGCTGCTGCCATCAATGAAGAGTCAATTAAAACTTCAGCTGGAGGCTTGTACCACATTCCGGTTTGCAAAGTATTGTCGCTGGGTGACTCGATTAAATTCATGAGAAACAGTGGCATTAGAACCGTAGCGTGCACTGAAAAAGCCGAAAGTTCGATTTATGAAACGTCGCTTCGCGGACCGATTAATATTCTTGTTGGAAGTGAAGGGGATGGAATAGATCCACATCTTATTCGGATGTCAACCGATCAGGCATTAATTCCGATGCACGGATCGGTGAGCTCGCTAAATGTGGCCGTCGCCGCTTCGGTTGTGATGTTTGAAGCCGTCCGCCAGCGATCTTAATTCGAGGCGCTTATTCCGAAGTCAGAAGAAGTTCTCAGAGAGCTGTATGATCTTGACTTTAATTTTGAGTCTACCCATGCTACGTAATCGAAGTACTCAAGCGCAACACCTTCCTTTTGATCCTGGAGAAGTTCGGAGAGATCCGACTTCATTTCATTGAAGAATTCGTTGGTTCTTCCCGCATTTCTCGCTGACTTTATCACTTTTTTGAAGGAGCGAATAAAGCTCAGTTCGAAATGGTGATCAACCCCCGTGGATTTCTTGCTTTTGAGAAAAAATCGCTCTGTAGACTTGACCAAGTATTCAAGTAAATCAAAGTTTCCTAACTCATAGTGAATCACCAAATTGAAGAGCTTCGCAAAATTGTAAATATCCTGTCTGAGATTACTCTCGTTGTCATTTAACACATTGTTTAATTGCCTTAGGGAATCTCTGTATTTCTCTGCACCGAAATAGACGTTGGCAATCAAAAACTCAAATAGAACTTCATCTTCCTTGGTGACTTTATCTCCAAACTCTTTCAACTTGTTTTTGACCGGTTCTATCATTCCCAAGGCAGCTTCGTAATTGCCTTGCCGTTCATAAGCCAACATTTCGAAGTAATGAGTAGTAATGAATATTCGGATTTCAATGTCAATACGATTAAAGCCGAGCTGCTTCTTTAAAGAGCGCATCTTTTCAATGAGCTCTGTGAGTTGGACATACTCTCCGGTCCGGATGTAATAGAAAAACAAATTCCCAAGTGACTTGATGTATTGCTTCGGAATGTCCTGAATGAGATTTGGATTTTCTTCAAAAATCTTCACAACCTTACTAAAGTTGTTGAAGGAATCTTCGACCTCATTCGTGGTGATTGCACATAACCCTTTTACATGGTAGCAGGTGGCTGCTGCTCTCTTTGATAGCGCTGTATTCTTCCCTTTTATTAAATCATGAGATAGAATTTCATTGATCATCGACTCTTCTCCTTCATTTCGAATGAAGCCACCTTGTCTGAAAACGTAATTGACTTTAGAATACAAGATTTGATATTCCGCTAAATTCCTCAGCCTTCGAATAACCCACTGTTCCTCTTCGATAACCTTATTTAAATCAGCACTGAAATCTCCGGATTGATATTCCTCTTCGAGAAGCATTTTTTCCCATTTGATTAACTCAAATAGATAGTAGAATCGCTCGTGGGCTTCCGCCAATTTCTTACCCTTTTTTACAAGTTTGGCGCATTCCATGTACAGCGCCTTGTTGTATAGGATTTCAATGCTCTGAATATGTTCAGCGAGGATTGCAGAGATGCTGTTTTCAGAATAGAACGAGCGAAGGCTTTTAAGTATGAGTTTGTAGAGGTGATTCTTTTCAGATGGTAAATGCTTGATGAAAGTCTCGTTCTTGAACTGTTTTTTTATCGCCTCTTCGTCATAAGAGCTTTGTTTCTCAATTGCGTCGAAGAGCTTGATGTAGTTCTTTTCACCAGATTGGAGTGAAGACAAAAGCTTGAAAAATCGCTTTTCTGATTTCGTCAATGACTTGGTTAGTTTAAACAATTCCTGAGAAGGTTTCATAGCTTTAGAGGTGTTTGTTCTGCATTTCTAAAGGACGTGCATTTGATAGACGAGTGAAGTGAACAAAAGTTTACATAGGAATACAAGAAAAATCTTAAAATTCGATATGCCCACCACCATGTTGGGAGTCGAAAACGGCTCTAAGGCCCTGTCCGTCGTGTACTTTTAAGATATTTACGGCATGAGTCAATTCGCGAAATTTTTGTCGATCACGTTATTTCTTTTCGTTGGGGTCCAACTATCTGCTCAGTATTGTTCTAAGTACAAAGGGAACATAGAGGGTAAAAGGCTTCAAATAGAAGATTTTAGAAGCGACAGTGTTGATATCATAGAAATTGAACTAAGCCTAGATTTCACTGATATGAGTAATTCTGAAATCAGCGGACACGCCGAGATCAAGTTTGAGGCTCTCAAGAATGATGCGAAGCGAATTCTTTTTGACTTCGAAGGCTTGACGACAGACAGTGTGGTAGGTGAAGGTGTTGTAGGATTCCAACCCCGAGACAGTCAACTGCTCGTTGATTTTGATCAAAATTTCGATTTGAATCAAGAATATAGTCTGACGATTTATTACCATGGAAGCCCGATGAAAGATGCATCTGGTTGGGGTGGGTTTTACTTCAATAGCGGTTATGCTTGGAATTTGGGAGTTGGATTTGCTGATGATCCGCATAGCTATGGCAGAATTTGGTTTCCCTGCTTTGATAACTTCATCGAACGGAACACATATATCTTTCACATCACGACTGATACTTTGAAAAGGGCTTCGTGCAACGGCATACTCGATGGAGTGGTCGATAATCTCGATGGGACCCAAACATTTAACTGGAGCCTGGATCAGGCGATCCCGTCTTATTTGGCCAATGTCGCCGTTGCTAATTATGAGATTTTAGAATGGAATTATACCGGGCCTTTTGGATCTACTCCAGTTCAAGTTCATGCAAAAGCAACCGACACATCGAAAGCTAAGAGTTCATTCATCCACCTAGACGATGCTATCAATTCATTCGAAAATGCCTACGGTGTTTATCGATTTGATAAAGTAGGATACAGCTTGGTTCCATTCAATTCTGGAGCGATGGAACATGCGACCAATATCACGTATCCGATATATGCGGTAGCCGGTGGTGGACTTGGGAATGAGAGCCTGATGAGCCATGAATTAGCTCACATGTGGTGGGGTGATAATGTGACATGTCAGACTGATGGTGATATGTGGATTAATGAAGGTTGGGCTTCATTTTCAGAATACCTATTCGATGAGCATGTGTATGGAAGAGAAACCTACGAAGAGCATATGCTTGATGACTTGAGATATATGCTACAGTATGGACACCATTTCGAAGAGTTTTATCGACCAGTTTCAGGACAACCCCACGAATATGTGTATGGAGATCATGTTTATAAAAAGGGAGCATTGGTCGCACATAACTTGCGAGGCTACCTTGGTGATGATGATTTTTTCGATGCCTGTGAAGGCTTCATGGATCACTATCAGATGGCGGCTGTTTCCTCCGATTCGATGGAGAAATATTTCAGCGAGCATACGGGAGAAGATTTAAGTCACTTTTTTGGAGACTGGGTATTCTCGGGTGGGTATAATGTTGTCGTACTTGACTCTTTTTCAAGTGTGCCTGATGGGGACGATTTTTCCCTCACCATGTATTTCCAGCAAAAATTGAAAGGACGCGAGGATTTCCACTCAGGAGTGCCAGTGTACTACACCGTTTATGACGAAGATTGGAATTCTCAAAGCGGTAAAGTAGAGATGAGCGGCTCATTTGCGGAATCAACTGTCAGCACATCATTGGATCCAGCATATGTGGCTCTTTACGATGAGAATCAAATGGCGCAGGCTAGGACACGGGATCGAGTCGTTATTGAGGAGATTGGGAATTTGAATTTGGACAATATGTTTTGGGATGTTGAAGTTAATTCTAACAGCGACTCTGCCTTGGTCTATTTTGATCACGTCTGGTCGTATCCAGATCCTATCAAACAGTGGTCTACTAAGGCATTTACGATGTCAAGTTACCATTATTGGACAGTAGGCGGAATTGATTTGGAGAATGTAGAAATGAGCGCAACCTTTTTCTACGATGGGAGGAGCAGTGGTTCTGCTGGATACTTGGACATTGACCTAGTCGGCGAGACAGAGGACAGTCTAATCTTACTGCATCGATCAAGTTCGTCTCATGATTGGGAAGAATACGAATTCTACGAAAAGAACATTCTGGGTCTATCCAACAACGCCTTAGGAATTATGCAACTCAGTAAAATCAAACCAGGTGACTACGTTCTGGCAAATCAGGACCAGAGCGCGCTGGGTATGAACGAGAAGAGGACCGCTCTAGTCGAGGTCTTTCCCAATCCGAGTAGCGGAAAAGTCACGTTCCAATTGCAGGAGTGGCCAACAGCTAAACTTTCTGTATTTGATAGTTTAGGAAGAAATTTGAAATTTCAAAAGGAGATTGGCATGAATTCCGAAGAAGATTTCTCAGAATTTCCAGAGGGAGTTTATCACTATGTGATACAGCACAAAGACGAGTTGGCCCATGGAAAATTCATCCTTTCCAAGGATTAGAACTTAAAACCAAACGTGACTGCAAATCGATGATCGGTTCTTTCGACTGCATAGGCATCAACCAACGAAGCATCGTAGATAAAGTCTGAATCAGCACTTGTCTTCATTTGATATGACCCATCTAGATAAAAAAGATCGGTTCTATATCCCAGACCAAAGCTGTACAGATTGAAAGCATCAGTACCCAATGATTTCTTGTTGAAAGGATCGCCATAGTGGGCAAATCCTCCGCGTAAACTAAAGTTCGAAGTCAATCTATATTCACCACCGAGTTTCGTATTGATTTGAGGCGTTAAATAGGTCTTGATATTTGATTCTTCTTTTGAAAAAGAATACCCGTCACTTATTCCAAACATTCGGATTCCGGTGTAGTCAACAAATTCGATGTCTGCCGTTAGAAGGCCATGTTTCTGGAACACATAGGAAACGCCAAGATTAGCTTGCATCGGCGTGGTTAGTCTAAATTCATAAAACCCAGTTTGAGGTGAGTTGGTAGAGAGTGATGTGTCACCGAAAACTGCATCGTTTCTAGATGAGTATTCAATGTCCAAAGAATAAAAGGTCGGGGACTTAAATGAAAAGCCAATTCGAAGAGGTTCGATCGGTCTATAAATGGCCCCGATGTTCATCGCTGTGCCATTTCCATTAATCTTCTCGGCGAATTCATAGGTGAATTGTGAGAGTGAAGTGGTGGTGTCGGCGTCGTCATAAGTTTCTCGGTACGCGTATTGAAAAGTCCGTGAATTTCTAGAGAATATGAGGCCTATTCCGAAATACCATTTGTCGTCGTAATTGCTTCCAAAATTGAAAACGGTCTCTCGTTTTGAACCTGTGATTTCTGAAAGATAGGTCTGATCATTTGGGAGCTGTCCGCTTGCATTGAAGAATTCAACTCCACCGGAAGTTGTGTCAATTAGATAGTTGTTCCAAGCGAGAAATAGATCGAATGGGTATGCCGGATAATCCGAGCTAAACTCTGTCCAGGTTACATTATTCTCTCTAAGAATGTTTTCATAATCGTCAAGAATGGACGTAGGAATCCCGCTTCCCTGTATTGTGGTCGACTGATTATAATTGAATGTTCGGTTGATACCGACACTAAAGGCTGAACTCTTCCATTTTCCTGTTTTAGTGAGGTTTCGAACTGCTACTAGACCAAGTGAGCCAAAATTGAAATTTGTCTTACTTCCAATTGTACTCGTGCCATAGTAATCGGAAGAAGAAATATGAGTGTGGTAAGCCGGGGTTAGGGAGAACTCTGAATTTCTGAACACAGCCACACCGGCTGGATTAATCGCAGAACCGCTAAAGTCACCTCCCAATGACGTAAAAGCTCCCCCGAGTGCTATGAATCTTGCAGAACCTGTGACCTCTTCTCTTGATAGGTTTAAAGCATCCACTTCATTCTGGGCGAATGAAAAATGCGCTCCTAAAAGTAGGAGCGCAGTTATAAATTGAGTTTTAATCATCTTCTGCGACCAAGTGATGGTTTGCTACCACCTCCGCTTCGACCACTTGAAGAAGGTCGAGCTCTTCCCGCTGAACTTGATGACCTGCTTGAAGGACTCAAGCTTGGCTTGCTGCTTCTAGAGCTGCTTCCACTACTGTGGCTTGATCTAGATCGGCTCCGACTCGGAGAAGAGTATGACTTAGACCGAGAGCTAGGCGAAGTTGACGATCTGCGACTCGGCTGTGGTGATACACTCTTCGGTTGCTTCGATGGCTGATTATATGACCTGCTTGGTTGCGTGTTTCTTGAAGGAGCAGTGTAAGAACTATTCCTCTGGGGAGACGACACATTTCTCGTGCTTTTCAAAGGTTGAGAAGAGCGCGTACTCTTAGTAGTTTGATTTGGAGATTGGTAAGTTCTACCACTATACTTTTCACCTTTACTCGAGCTTGCTTGATGCTGCTGCGTCTGATAGTGACGCACCTGCTTTGTCGCATTCTGAGTTCCGATGACATTTCCAGCATATCGATTTGCCTTTTGAGGTGTTCTTCTAACTCCTTCCGACTGATACTTAGATGGAGAAGAGTTCTGAGCATACGTAGTACTCGCCTTCACTGACTTCTCGTTAATGCCAACCTGCTTGGATGTAGAATTAATCGTTTTTCCTTTACTCGGTGTGTAGAGGCCGTTGATATTTTCTAGCTTTTGGGCAGAGGCTGATTGACCAGTTGCAAAACTTCCTTTGACTTTACTATCATCCTTAATCACCTGATCTACTATTCCGACTGATCCATTGGGTTGTGATGCTCGACCATCTGAAGGATTGATTTTGGATTGTTTCGCTTGAGTTTGACTTTCACTTACTGGAATACGACTTGGATTATCAAACCCACGATCTGTTGCGAGTTGTCTACGGCCTACTAATGTAGAACCATATTGCTGACCTCTATTCCAAGAACCATCGTTGAATCCGTAGTAACCATCATAATAGCCGTCCGCGTAGCCATTGTCGTATCCGTTCCAATATCCTCCAGCATAAGGACCGTAACCCCAATTGTTTCCCCATCTGCGGTTGTTACCCCAACCACAGTTGTTCCACGAGTTCCATCCGTTTCCGTATCCATAGTAAGGCGAGCCCCAACCGTACCCATAATAAGGCGAGCCCCAGCCATTCCAGCCCATGTTGTAACCAACATTCCAGCCATTCCAGCTATTCCAGCCGAATGACCAACCGGATCTCGGATAAGGATTGTACGCTGACCAACCCCAGTTCCAATAAGGATCTACATAGTAAGGATCGTAATATCCATAGTTTGAATACACGTCAACGTTGTTAAAACGACGAATCCTAGATGCATAAGAATCGTTAGAGGAATAGTCGCTGCCACCTTCGTCTTCATAATAGGTAGTTGTACCGTAAAAGTTGTTGATTGTCATTCCATCGGCAACACTATCTGAAAACGCTCCGGTTTCTGATTGCTGCGCGTATGCACCCTGTGCATTCGGGTTTGCGTCTTTCGATTCTTGACCTACCACATAGTAGGAACCATTATTCTTAGAAGCTTGGTGATAGTCATCCTTATTGATGTAGTCCTCGCCACTTACTTCCTCTACTTGGTTGAATTCGCTTGGTTGATCATTAAATCGGTCAGATGACGAGTAGTAGATGTCATCGTGTTCATCGGTTGAAAGTCTTTGATTAGAGCAAGAGCTTAGTATTAAAATGATCAAAATTGGTAGTGCTGCTGTCTTCATGATTCGCGATTTTGCCATTGTAATACTAAGATCGTACCAAAGTGTGTTAAGCCCTTGATTTATTCATGCGTTAAGACTTCAATCTATAGACACTTGATGTTTTTAGATCTCATAAAGTTATCTTTACTTGCTCGAAATTTCAAAGAATCGCATGAAAAATATTTACACCACTCTTTTATTTCTAGGAATTGTCGCCATCACATTGGCCCAATCTCACGTACCTAAGACACCGCTGTACGAAGTCTTCTCAAGCTCTACATGCCCACCTTGTAAGCCAGCCAACGATTGGCTCGTTCCAATATTTGAAGAATATGACGGCGAGATCGCAGTTATTAAATACCAAATGAGTTGGCCTGGGACCGGTGATCCATATTACTCGGCTGAAGGCAATGCGAGGAGAAATTTCTATGGCGTTAATGGCGTGCCTGCATTTTTCCCGAATGCAGTCGAAACGTTTTACTCCAACTTCACCACTTCTAGCGTTGATGATGACTTACTTGAAGCCTCAGGGGTTAAAATGTTCCTGCGATACATGATCGATGAAGGATCTCAATCTGTTGCCATTAAGGCTAGGATCGAATTTCTTCAGAGTTACAATGACGGTGGCCAAAGACTATTTGTCCCAATTATTGAGAAGCTTACGACGGCAAACAGAAAGACAAATGGCGAGGTCGAATTCCATAATGTCTTCAAGAAAATGCTTCCAGAAGCGATGGGGGAATTGATCATTGCAACATTTGATTCAGGCGATGTCATTGACTATGATACGACTTACGTATTTCAAGGAGACTACAGATTGCCGCCGAATGCGAATTCTCCGATAGACAATAGCACGGAGCATTCTGTGGAAGAATTTGATGACCTACACGTCATCATGTGGATGCAGAGCTTAGTTAATAAGGAAGTCTATCAATCCGCTATCGGTGAGCGAGTCTATTCTGCCGATAACTATGAAAGACCTTGGGGTAGCGACTTAGTTTGGCCGACCACAATAGCGGAGTTCAATAATCTTAATCGATTCGTGGTGTATCCTAACCCGGCGTCTGATTTATTGAATATAGAATTCGCAGATGTTGTAAAAGACGCCACCATCAATATTCATTCTACCGATGGTCAGCTTGTTTCCACAATGAATCTAGATGAGCAAAGCAGCAAATTAGTGCTGGATGTTAGTGAATATCCTGCGGGTATTTACCTCATGAATTTGATCGAAGGCGACAAAATCACATCGAAGAGCATCTCAGTGACTCACTAGAGTGCAAAATATTAAGTGTTGAAAGAGGGTGGATTCAGTCCACCCTTTTTTCGTTTAGGATCTTGTAAATCATCCCAAATGCGTATGCTACTTTTGCGCTGAATTTTTATCTAATATGGCAAAGCTTACAAGTAGGGAAGGGAACTATTCGCAATGGTATAATGAGTTGGTCGCGAAAGCTGATTTAGCCGAGAATAGTGATGTTAGAGGATGTATGGTAATCAAGCCATACGGCTACTCCATTTGGGAAAAAATGCAAGGAGCATTGGACAAAATGTTCAAAGACACTGGACATTCCAACGCATATTTCCCACTGTTTATTCCTAAGTCATATTTGAGCAAGGAAGCCAATCATGTCGAAGGATTTGCGAAAGAATGTGCGGTAGTGACACATTATCGGCTGAAAGCATCTGAGGATGGTAAAGGGGTTGTTGTTGATCCAGAGGCGAAGCTCGAAGAAGAACTGATCGTGAGGCCAACTTCCGAGACAATCATTTGGAACAGTTACAAGAAATGGATTCAGTCGTATCGCGATCTACCAATTCTGTTGAACCAATGGGCAAATGTGGTTCGTTGGGAAATGCGCACAAGATTGTTTCTAAGAACGGCCGAGTTTTTATGGCAAGAGGGGCATACGGCACATGCTACCAAAGATGAAGCGGTAGAAGAAACGGAGCGCATGCTTGGCGTCTACGCGAAGTTCGCCGAAGAATTTATGGCCATGCCCGTTATTCAAGGAATCAAAACCGAAAGTGAAAGGTTTGCTGGGGCACTCGAAACGTATTGCATCGAGGCGCTCATGCAAGATGGCAAAGCCCTACAAGCCGGTACAAGCCATTTCCTAGGTCAAAATTTCGCAAAAGCCTTTGATGTAAAATATACAACTAAAGAGGGAAAGCAAGAATATGTCTGGGCAACCAGCTGGGGTGTTTCCACCAGGCTGATGGGTGCCTTGATTATGGCTCACTCGGATGATTACGGATTAGTCTTACCTCCAAAACTCGCCCCGATTCATGTAGTCATCGTCCCGATTTATAAAGGAGAAGAACAACTAGCTCAAATTTCAGAATATGCCAATAAGCTGAAGACAGAGCTACAGGACAATGGTCTGAGCGTGAAATTTGATAATCGAGATACCCATAAACCAGGATTTAAGTTTGCGGAATACGAGATGAAAGGTGTCCCTGTTAGAATTGCTATAGGGCCGAAGGATTTGGAAAAGGGCACTGTAGAGCTCGCGCGAAGAGATACACTTGAGAAGTCGTTTATTGATCAGGGACAAGTAGTTGAAAGAGTCATGAGTTTGATGACAGAGATTCAGGAGAATATTTATCAAAAAGCATTCGATTTCCGTGAGTCCACAACCAAAACTGTTGATGACTATGATGCTTTTAAAGTAGCAGTAGAAGAAGGTGGATTTGTGCATGCTCATTGGGATGGTACGGTGGAAACTGAAGAGCGAATCAAACTAGAAACTAAAGCCACAATTCGATGTATTCCTATGGAAGGTAATACGGATAGTGGGAAGTGTATTCTAACCGGTAGCCCATCAAAGCAGCGTGTAATCTTTGCGAAGTCATATTAAATGGGTGGGATTATGAAAATTGAGGATCTTCAGAAACAACTGGTATCCAAGTCTTGTGTTAAGCAAGATGTTTTTGGAATAACTAAGGAAGTTTTCGGGCAACTCAACGAGGTCGTAGAAGAGATAACGAAGGACCTTGAAATTCATGTGACACCTTGTGACTCTCGAGTGGAATTGAATTTCAAGTCATCCGGAGAATACGAGTCTAGAATGACCCTTACCGGAGACGCAGTGATTTTCCACATGCACACCAATGTGTTTTCATTTCCACCATCTCACAGAATCTTCAAAAGCCCATACGTCCAAAAGGATGACCTCAATGCCTACTGCGGCGTGATAAATATTTACAATTTCCTGGCTGATTCATTTCGTTTTCATCGCTTGAACGATAGCGGATATCTGATCGGACGAATTTTCGTCAATCGGGACAAACACTTCTTCGTTGAAGGGCAAAACCAGTTGGGGTTCCTGTTTAATGACTTTTCGACACTAGAATTGAACAAGGAAAAATTAAGACAGGTCGTCTTGACCGCTTTAAACTACATCATCAATTTCGATCTGTACACACCTCCTTATCCTCAAGTGAACCAAGTAAAGTTGCACGAAATCCAGGAGCTTAGCCATAATCTCAAATTGCAAACTGGTAAAAGATTGGGCTTTCAGTTCGAGGCTGACCAAAAGCCGATGAGCGACTTTTAAAAAAATGTTTGTCCCTCTTGTGTGCATTTCCAATATCATTACATTTGCAGTCCTTTTTAGGAGGATGGCCCGTTCGTCTAGGGGTTAGGACGCCAGATTTTCATTCTGGAAACAGGGGTTCGATTCCCCTACGGGCTACAAATAAAAGATTATGGCAAATCATAAGTCAGCATTAAAGAGAATCAGACAAAACGCTGTTCGAAGAGCTCGAAATAGCTATTCTCACAAGACAACCCGAAATGCGGTTCGTAAATTACGGGGTCTAACAGACAAGAAGGAAGCATCTACCATGTATCCACTGGTAGTGACTATGCTCGATAAGCTTGCAAAGAACAACGTAATTCATAAAAACAAGGCGAGTAACTTGAAGTCAAGTCTAGCGAAGCACGTGGCTTCCTTGTAATAATCGTTAAGGAATTTAATCAAAGGCTCTTCAAATGAAGGGCCTTTTTTATTTTGTGCCAATGTCATCTGAATACAAATCATCTTCAACTGGAGCCATTAAAAATTGGTCAGAAGATGACAGACCAAGAGAAAAGATGATGCACAAGGGGCGGAGTTCTCTGTCCAACGCGGAGTTGATAGCCGTTCTTCTGGGGAGTGGTAGCAATGATCAGTCAGCCGTCCAATTGGCGCAAGATGTTCTTGCCAATTCTGATAATAACTTAAATAAGCTCGCTAAACTTTCGTTAAAGGAGCTCATGAAGTTCAAGGGGATAGGCATTGCAAAAGCAATTTCAATTTCCGCAGCGATTGAATTAGGCCGGAGACGTATGTCAATGAGCAAGGGAGAGGAGACATCTATCAAATCCAGCAAGGATGCTTTTAACATGTTCTATGAACATCTGGCTGATCTTGATCACGAGTGTTTCTATGTATTGCTCTTGAATAGAGCAAATAGGCCTGTTCAAACCGTTCAGATTAGTCAAGGAGGTGTTGCAGGTACGGTTGCGGACACTCGATTAATTTTCAAAACTGCAATTGATCATCTGGCCAGCGCGATTATCCTCGGACACAACCACCCTTCGGGCAATAAAAAGCCAAGCCAGTCTGATATAAATCTGACTAAATCGATGGTTGAAGCTGGAAGACTGCTGGAGATCGCCGTACTTGATCATATTATTGTGGCGGGAAATGAATTCTTCAGCTTTGCCGACGAGGGAATGATCTAAGATTGAATAGCCAAATCCACATATTCTCTGAAAAGAAGAGCAACCGTTTAGTTTACATCCTGAGTGAGGTATTCGAACGACGCTTGCAGCTCACTCCTGTGCTGTACCGTGATGCCAATGAATATTCTGAGGTTGCTGGATTGAAAATCAACTATTCGAACCTCGACTTACCTGGCTTACAGATAAAGCCAGCGGTGCTCTTATTTGAGAGAAGAATTGACGATCACGACTTGTCCACCTTTATGGAAAGAGGAATTCTGAAACTATTTAAATCCAGCAGTGTTCTTGGATATGACCCGTTGGCGGCGGCTTTCTATTTTCTTTCGCGATATGAAGAGTACTTACCGCATCGTGAGGATGAACATGGCCGATATAAAGCCGAAGAATCGGTTGTCGTTCAGAATCAATGTCACCAATTGCCCTTGGTGGAAATCTACTGCGAAGAGCTTCGACATGAGCTGGGATTGGAGAAGAGTTTACCTTCAATAGAGACTGAACTCATTACCGTCGATGTGGATCAGGTGTTTGCTTTTAAAGCAAAGGGTCTGGCTCGTACGATAGCAGGAACGCTCAAAAGTCTATTGAAATCAACCAATTCCTTTTCTAAGCGACTTTCAGTACTCATTGGTCAAGATTCTGACCCGCTTGACATTTACGATGATTTGATTGAGGACTTCCAAAATACTGGAACTTCCTCAATTTTCTTTTTTCAAGTTGGAGAGGCGTCTTCTCATGACATCAACAATCCGCCTCATTTGAGTCTTGTGAAGCAGAGAATCAATGATGTTGCTATGAAAGCCAGAATTGGGCTTCATCCATCATACCACACACCGCAATCGCATGAAATGCTCCAACTGGAAGTAGAGAGACTTAAAGCAATTACGTCAATTCCGGTAACACAAAGCAGACAGCATTATTTGAAATTTAAGATCCCGGAAACATTTAAGTGGTTGAAGGAAGCTGGTGTAGAGAAAGAGTACAGCATGGCTTATTCCACAATCAATGGTTTCAGGGCCAGCACATGCAAGCCATTCGAGTTTTTTGATTTGCGGGCTGACGACCGAATCGAAATGGAAATGATGCCCACTTGTTGGATGGATATGACGGCGGTGAGAAATCATATCCGAGTTGAGGATGCTATGGCTGAATTACTCGAACTCCGCAAAACTGTGCATACGTACGGAGGACATTTTATCACCACCTGGCATCCAGATTCATTAATAGGAATGAACGTTGAATACTCAACGCTTCCATTGCTTCATCAACTAATTGGTAAGGATGAAATTTGATAAGCTCTCGCGTTCAGAGATAGAAGAAGAGAGATGGAATCAATGCGTATTGGATTCGGAGCATTTTCGTCATTATGGATTGACATACTATTTGGATGCGGCGTGTGAAGAGTGGTTTGGCTTGATTGGATCGGACTATAGCTGGGTTTGGCCTCTTCCTACTAATCGAGCGATGTTCAAGCGAATATTTCAACCTCTACTTGCACAGCAATTGGGCCCGTTTGGTAGGTGGAAACAGGAGATTGACATTGAGGCCGTGGTTTCAGTTTTATCAAAAGAATACTGGTCGGTCAACATGAAGTTCAATGAATCTGTTCAAGGGATAAATATTGAAAGTAAAAGTCACCGAAACATCGAACTTTCGCTGCAAGCACCATACGAGGAACTGAGAAAGCGATTCAATCGGAACGTGGTTTCCAACTTGAAAAAGGCAGAACGAAATGCACTTATTATTGAGGAACATGCGGGATTTGACCCTTGGTTGGTTGATCGGTTCAAATCGGAGCGTGGGAAGTCGATTTCTGAGCTTAATTCTCGATTTTACGAACATGTAGAAGGAGTCTACAAATCATTCAGTGAAAGAGGTGAGGCTGTGACATTTGAGTCACTTCACGATGGAAACAAGGTAGCTGGCGTCATGATACTTAAATGCAATCACCGCCTGTTGCTGTTTTTTAGTCATTCAACCCAAATCGGTAGGAATCTTGGCGCAATGCATGCACTTTTAAATCACGTGATAAAGACGCACGCAGAAAGATTTGAAATCCTTGATTTCGAAGGAAGTAATGACGAAAAGTTGGCTTTTTTCTACAGTAGTTTCGGGGGCGAGGAGAAGGTATATTTGCAAGTCCAGAATTCTAAGATTCCATGGCCGTTTAGTAAGTTGATAAAGTGAAGGAAGTAAACATATTGAGTGCGAGCAGGAGTGTGGTAGACAACTACATGAATCAGCTACGAAATGTTGAACTCCAGAACGATAGAGAGAAATTTCGCACGGCCATTCGCAGAATTGGACGGGTCATTGGCTATGAGTTGAGCAAATCACTCGAATATGAGACGAAGCAGATTCGTACACCTCTGGACAATCATTCACAGCCAACAATATCGGATCAAATTGTTGTGATCACCATCCTTAGAGCTGGTTTGCCACTGCATGAAGGTCTCCTCGATATTTTCCCCGATGCTGAGAACGGATTTATTTCCGCGTATAGAAAACATGAAGGGGAAGAGTTTCATATAGAAGTCGATTATGTCGCCTGTCCCAATTTAGAAAACAAAGTTTTGATCTTGAACGATCCAATGCTAGCAACAGGCCAGTCCTTCATAAATGCATGGAAGGCTCTCCAAGAGTATGGAAAGCCGAAGTCAGTCCATCTGGCGGCAGTGATCGGAAGTGAAGAAGGGGTGTCCTACATATCTGAAAATGCATTGTCTGACTATAAACTTTGGGTTGGGGGAGTAGATCCAATTTTGAATAAGCAGAAATACATCGTCCCGGGCTTAGGTGATGCTGGCGACCTCGCCTTCGGAAATAAACTTCAAGGCTAGTATGATGATCATTGAATTCCTTAAAATACTCGGGCTGATTGCATTTAGCAGCGTGAAGTTCCTCTTCGCTCCTGCCACAGTGTACCTCTCAGGTTACTCTTACGTGGAAACCCTCATAATAACAACCGTGGGTGGGGTGATTGGAGTTGTTGTTTTCTATTATGGAGGAGCGTTTTTATTCAAATTGTGGAATGATCGATTTGGAAAAAGAGGTAAGCCCAAATCAAGCTTTAATAAGAAGAACCGATTCATCATACGGATCAAGAATTCATATGGAATCTATGGATTAGCGCTCTTCAGTCCATGCTTAATATCAATTCCAATCGGGTCTCTCCTAGCAGCTCGATATTACAGAAACGATAAGCGAACACTGCCAGCCTTTCTCATTGCAGTAGTCTTCTGGTCGATTGCACTTACTTCAATTACCGCATCACTGGGACCATTCTTTGTTGGGTAGCATCAAACATATCTTCTGGGATCTTGATCACACATTGTGGGATTTTGAGACGAATAGTAAAGAAACACTGGCCGAATTATACCAGGAGTTTGAGTTGGATAAATTGGCAAAACAGCAGGATCAGAATTTTTTTGTGGATCGCTATCTTCTTCATAATGACCGAGCTTGGTCACTCTATCGTGAAAGTCGGATTAGTAAATCCAGATTAAGAAAGATCCGTTTTGAAGCTGCCCTTTCTGACATTGGTATTGATGACAAGTCGCTTGCTAAAAGAATTGGTGATTGGTATATGGATGTATGTCCCCAGAAATCTGCGCTGAATCCTGGAGCAGTTGCCATCTTGGATAAATTGAATGGTCGATTTCAACAACACATCCTCTCCAATGGTTTTCATGAAACTCAAATCATGAAACTCGAGTCAAGCGGGATCATTAAATACTTCGATCACATCATCACATCGGAAACTGCGTCGTCAAAAAAACCAAAGCCTCGCATGTACGAGCATGCAATGTCGAAGACAGGAGCAACCCTCGAAAATTCACTGATGATCGGGGATAACTTAGACATCGATGTGAAAGGAGCTGTGGATGCCGGGTGGCTGGCAATTCATTACTCGCCAGAGAAAGAGTCTTCTCATAAATATCGAGTTCAACAGCTCTCGGAAATTGAGCAGCTACTCAGCGATTGACGCGAGGATGGTTTGTCCTCCTATCGAGGTGTCGTCCAGTTTGACTTCAACTTTTGCTGAAAGGGGAATTAGAACATCTACTCGACTTCCGAATTTGATGAAACCCATTTCACCTCCTTGCTCGGCTGTTTGACCTTCCGAAGAATAGTTTACGATTCGACGCGCCATTGCACCAGCGATCTGCTTAACTAACACTTTACCAAAAGCAGGGTTTTCGATAACGATACTGTGTCTCTCGTTATCCGTTGAGGATTTAGGATCCCATGCCACTAAATATTTTCCTGGATGGTACTTGTTATAGATGATCTGTCCAGCAAGCGGAAACCAATTGATATGAACATGAAGTGGCGACATGAATATGCTTATTTGACGGACCGGTTCATTAAAATACTCACTGTCTTGAACCTCTTCGATAACAACTACTTTACCATCTGCCGGAGCAATAATGGCGTCATCCATAATCAACTTTCTCCTCGGCGGACTCCGGAAGAATTGAAGGATGGTGAGCATGAGAACTGCCGCGATTGTCAGCGTGATTGGTTGAATCGGTGAACCTCGATCAAATAAGGTATAGGCAATGACAATGAGAATCATCGACACCAACGTTGCCAGAACAATTGATACTCTTCCTTCTTTATGAAATTTCATGATTAGGATTTTGGAAGGATAAACTCAAAATAAAGAATTGCTATAGGAATAGCCAACATCATGGCATCAAATCGATCTAAAAAACCACCGTGACCGGGCAAGAATTTTCCTGAGTCTTTAACATTGGCCGCTCTTTTAATGCGAGACTCAAAGAGGTCACCAAGCGACCCTCCAATAACCGTAACCACCGCAAAACCAAGCATTATTGGCCAAGGAGGCATTCCTTCGATGAGAGACAACCCGAATCCCGTGAGCAAGGCGACAACTAAACCCGAGATACTCCCTTCCCAAGTTTTGTTGGGAGAAATATGTTCAATCAATTTAGTCTTGCCAATCTTTCGGCCGAACAAGTAAGCAGCGGAATCGTTAATCCAAATCAGGGAAAACAATGAAATGATGATCCATGGCTGAATTAAGTCGGTTCTGTACCCAAGGAAATATGCAATTCCAAGAAATGAGGATGCCGTGTAAAGCGGTGTGAAAATTGAAATCCCAATTGAGCTCAATGGTCTTGTGTTCTTTCTGAAGACCTCCCAAATTACCATGATCAAAGAGGTCGCTCCTAGGAGGAGGGTTAATGAACTTGCGTATTTTACTTCTTGAAAGGAATATTCGTAGACTATTACGACTAGAAGGAAATAGATGATTGATGAGCCGACTGAATTGATCTTCGATTCCGAGTTCACGAGAAGATTATTGAACTCTCTCAACGTGAACCACCCGAGGATAGCGTAAATAGTGAAAGCCCATCTGGGACCAATAAAGAGTGGGCCGATAATCAGTACGACAAAGGCGATTGATGAAAGAACTCGAAGTTGCAGGTTACTCAACGTTTGCAGACTTTATGATTACATGAGCTAGGTCCATGTCGCTTTGATGAATGTACAGGCCGATTTCTCTCATGACATTTAAGGCGTCAAACATATGATCATGAGAATTAATCTCCTCAGAAGTGATGGAATTGTCTGAAAGGAGCGCTTTTACTAAGTCGATTTTGTACTTAGAATCTGATTTGTAAATCAGTACCCAATGCTCAGGCGGTTGGTTCATTTTCAGGATCGGTTAGCGATGGCTCGGTTTCAACATCTTCGGACTTCGTTGTTCCATTGTCATTCGCCTTTGCCTCTCCGTTGACCTCTTTCGATTCCTCTTTCACCTCTTCCTTTTTGGACTTAGGTGGCTCAGAATCAGCGGTTTCATACGGACGCTTTCCGAAGATATTTTCCATGTCCTCTTTGAAGATCACTTCTTTGTCCAGGAGCACTTCTGCTAGTTCATTTAGCTTTTCACGATTGGCTACCAATATTGCCTTGGTACGGACATAGGCTCTATCAATTATCCCTTTCACTTCTGCATCAATCAGCTCGGCTGTCTTTTCGCTGTATGGTTTTTGAAAAGCGTAGTCACTTTGTCCACTGCTGTCATAGTAGCTGATGTTTCCAATTTTTTCGTTCAACCCATAAATGCTCACCATGGCATAAGCCTGTTTCGTCACTTTTTCTAGGTCAGACAGAGCACCAGTTGAAACTTCTCCGAAAACAATATCCTCAGATGCACGGCCACCCAGGGCAGCACACATCTCATCGAACATTTGGCTTTCTGTAGTGAGCTGTCTTTCTTCTGGCAAGTACCAAGCTGCACCTAGAGAACGCCCGCGAGGTACAATAGTCACTTTGACCAATGGTGAAGCATGTTCCGTTAACCAACTTACTGCTGCGTGACCCGCTTCGTGATAGGCAATCGCTTTCCTCTCCTTTGGAGTAATTATCCTACTCTTCTTTTCCAATCCAGCGATCACTCGGTCCACCGCATCAATGAAGTCTTGAGTTTCAATTTTTGTCTTTTTTCTTCTGGCAGCAATCAAAGCCGCTTCATTACAGATATTGGCAATGTCAGCTCCTGAAAAACCTGGAGTTTGTTTGGCGAGAAACTCGACATCAACCTTGTCATCTAATTTGAGTGGCTTCAAGTGAACTTTGAAAATCTCTTTACGCTCATTCAGGTCCGGCATGTCGACATGAATTTGGCGATCAAATCTTCCCGGACGAAGCAGTGCTCTATCGAGGATGTCAGACCTGTTGGTAGCGGCCATCAAGATGACACCGCTATTGGTGCCGAAGCCATCCATTTCAGTCAGCAGCTGATTTAGCGTATTCTCCCGCTCATCGTTCGCTCCTTGAGCTGCACTTTTCCCTCTTGCTCTTCCTATGGCGTCAATCTCATCAATGAAGATGATAGCCGGAGCTTTTTCTTTTGCTTGTTTGAAGAGGTCGCGTACTCTCGAAGCACCAACACCAACAAACATCTCGACAAAGTCAGAACCACTCAAAGAGAAGAATGGGACCTGTGCTTCACCTGCCACTGCTTTTGCTAGTAATGTTTTTCCGGTTCCTGGAAGTCCTACGAGCAAGACACCTTTTGGAATGTGAGCACCAAGAGCTGTGTACTTGTCTGGATTCTTGAGGAAGTCTACTATTTCTTCAATTTCTTCCTTGGCTTCATCCTGTCCTGCTACGTCCTTGAACGTGATATTAACCTGGCTATTTTTATCGAATAGAACTGCTTTTGATTTGCCAATGTTGAACAATTGTCCGCCACCTGCTCCACCGGGCCCGCTCATTCGTCGCATTATGAATATCCAAAGTCCGACCATTAAAGCTATCGGTAGAAGGATGCTGAGCCAACCTTCGCTCCAACCTTTACGGTTATCATATTCTTCGATTATTCGACTCTCCGCAGCAATGCTCTCTTGCGCCTCTTCCAATTCCTGGCTAAACCGTTCGACCGTGCTGATGGTCATGACGTAATGTGGTCCCGGGTTGTTTATTTGACCGAATGTTTTCTTGCGGACGCTTTCGTACTTATCCTTTTCAAGTGATTCAGGAGTAATGTATATCTCGGCCACATTCTCGTAGCGAACTACAACCACCTTTTCAACCTCTCCTTCGAGAAGCATTTCATTCACAAATTCAACCCATTGAACCTTCTTAGTTCCACCACTAAAGCTGAATAGAAGCTGCGAGATTAGCACAACGGCAATCACAACATAAATCCAATAGGGGTTGAATGGCCTTTTTTGAATCGGGTTCTTTTTTGGCTTTTTCCCCTTTGAATCAAATGGATTCAATCCTCGATCTTTATTCGTATCACTCATCTCTTTTTCCTCTTATCAAAATAACCATTTATTCCCCAATATGCTCGATCGTGGCATCCGCCCATAATTCTTCGAGCGCAAAATCATCTCTCACTTCTTGTTGAAAGACGTGGACAATAACATCCACATAATCCAGTAATATCCATTCAGCATTAGACCGACCCTCAACTAAACTGGGTTTATCATTCAGGGATGTTCGCACTTGATTGACGATCGAATCAGCTATTGCGTCAACTTGACGATCAGAAGTCCCATGACATAAAATGAAGAAGTCGGTTAAAGCGCTTCCAGTTTCCCGCAAGTCCATTTTTACAATGTTCAGGCCTTTTTTCCCCTTCATTCCCTCAATCACACAATCTGCCAGTTCTTCCGATGAAGGGCGTAAATTTTTGTTGGTCATTCGCGACTTAAATCAATAGTCAAAATTAGTCATTCATTTTCCGTCATTTGTAAGTCTTTGTTCCCTTGCATCTCCTTCCATATGAGCGGTAAAACATTTCATCTAACGGTAACTGATTCAACCAATTTGCATACCATGCGCGAGCTCGGACAAAGTGGCATGAATGACTGGGATGTTGTTGTCGCAGATTATCAAACAGAAGGCAAAGGCCAAAGAGGAAGAATGTGGGAAAGTCAAGTGGGAATGAATCTTACTTGTTCCGTCGTTATGAAGCCCCAACTACATGCCTCGAAGTACTTTATTCTGTCCGCGATCACATCGTTGGCACTTGTTGATGCCCTTGCAGAGTATAACCTCAAGGCAAATGTGAAGTGGCCAAATGATATTTTGATTGACGGAAAGAAAGTCGCTGGAATATTAATTGAAACACTCGTCAAAGGGAACGACATTGAATCTGCGGTGATTGGTATTGGGATGAACGTCAATCAGAGTCTTTTTGAAGGGAAGTACAATTGGCCGCCTACATCCGTAAAACTTGAAACAGGAAAGCAGGTCGACTATTCGATCATGCAAATATTGAATGACGTTGTTAAGCATCTCAAACGCTATCGAAAAATGCTGCTAGACTCAGGAGATTTGATGATTCGTTTGAATGAGCAGCTCTATTCTCGCGGAAAGGCAGTTTCAATTACGATGAATGGGCAGACTTCGAGTGGTGTGGTCCGAGAAGTGAATGAACTAGGAGAGTTAGTCTTGAATATCGATGGCGAGATCCGAAAATTTCAGAGCGGAGAAATTAGCCTGCGCTGAACTTTGCTTCGAGAGCTTCTCCAAGCGAATTGAGAAAGTTTGTCAACGGTGACTTCAACATCACCGCCATCATGCTGGAGACATCTGCATCAAAGTAAGCGGTAACTGCTGAGCCGGCATCAGAATGTTCAATCCTTACGATTAGTTGAAAATCAAATGGCCCATCCTCAGAGTCGTAAACAACTCTTTCAGATGAAGCTGAGGTCAGCTTCAGTTTGATAGTTGCAAGACCTTTGATTCTAAACGAACATGTTTCCCCGGTGCATTTCCAATCTTCAATCCTGTCTGAAGGAAGAATGTCAATCAGGTTTTCAGGCTGTGATAAATACTCTGAAATAATTGAAGAATCAGCCGTTACAGAATAGATACTGCTTTCGAATGATGTCACCTATTTAGCTATTTGTGGGTTCCACTCTGCTGGGTTGGTACGCCACTCATTGAGTGATTCTAGATCTGATTCTTGGATGAAATTGGTCTCGATTGCTTTCGAAAGGATTGATTCGTAATCGGTGATCGTCACAAGAGGACACTTGTGATCTAAGAAGTTCTTTCTGGCAATGTCGAAACCGTAGCTAAAAACAGCGACCATTCCTTTTACAATGCAACCAGCATCTCTCAAAGCATCAACCGCCGCTAGGCTGGATTTTCCTGTACTTACCAAGTCTTCGATAAGAATCACACTTTGACCTGATTCGCAGACACCTTCAATTTGACTTTGAGTGCCATGGGCTTTCGCAGACGGTCTCACATAAATAAGCGGTAAACCAAACTCCTGAGCAACTAATGCTCCTTGGGCAATTCCACCTGTGGCAACTCCAGCAATCAAATCAGGTCTTCCGAAGTTTTCATCAATGGTTTTGACAATCTCTTGTCGGATGAAGGTCCTGATGCGAGGATAGGAAAGCGTTTTCCGATTGTCGCAGTATATCGGAGAATTCCAGCCTGATGCCCACTTGTACGGATCTTCAGGTCGAAGAGAAACCGCTTTGATCTGAAGTAAAAACTCGGCTACTTTGTGGGAAGAATTGAAGCTGTAATTCATGTCTCGAAAATATAAGTTTTTTATCAAGGATGCGAGTGTGATTTTCACTGATGATCTGTCTTTGAAAAAAGACAAGGAACTAGTTGAGGGTGAGTGGTACAGGGCTTTTGAAAAGCAATCGGTCGTAAAATCGAGTACCGTATTTTGTGCAAATCTTGATGAATGGATGTCCAAGCTCAGACAGCGATTCGATTTTGTTCAGGCAGGTGGTGGATTTGTGACCAATCAAAAAGATGAATTACTGATGATTCATCGGCGAGGTTTTTGGGATTTGCCAAAAGGAAAACTGGATCCTGGTGAGACTATTGAGCAGTGCGCAAAGAGAGAGGTCGAAGAGGAGACAGGAGTCGGAGAATTAGAAATTAATTCAAAGGCCTTCACTACCTATCATCTTTACACAGAAAACAAAGAAACTGTGGTTAAAGAATCTCATTGGTATGGGATGACAACGAAATCGAAGAATGAACCAGTTGCTCAAACTGAGGAGGATATCGAGAAGGCGATCTGGGTTAAACTACCTGTAAAGGAGAAGCAACTTGGTGAAGCTTATGCATCCATCCAAGATGTCATTGGTCACTATTTGGGAATACGCTGAGGAGGCTGTTCATCACTTTCTTTGGATGGTTGAAGCCTAAATCTGAGTTGCTTATTTGGATGACTCGTGTTCCACACTTTAGCAAATTGTTTTTCTATTTGAGCTCCAGGTGGAGGTGCAGGTGAACTCACAATTCTCATTTCCTCATCCAGCAGAAAGTAGCTGGGAAAAGCTCTCAAACCATACGTTTTTTTCAATTTTTCAGGACTCATTGCCTTGCCGATCATCCAATCAAAATCATACCGCTTCGAAATCTGCTGAAGTGAGCCCAAGGGCTCAGACACGCTGATGCTAAACATTGCGATTTCTGCACCATATCCTTCTTTGAGCACTTTCATGAGGCTCATTTGTCTCAATGTCTCAGGCGTGAAATCTTCAATGATTTGGAGGTACACGTACCTGCCTTTGTACTCATGAATTCGGTAGGTATTTCCAATGACGTCGCTGAATTCAAAATTTGCTGCGATGCTTCCTGTGGACATGAACATTAGTTGCGATTGAGCATTCGCCGCGATTAATTTGGCAATGCTGTGTTCAGCAGACATAATAACTGAGTCAAGCAGACTAATGATCATGTCAAGATCGTACTTCCGTTCCTTGCCAATTTCGTACAACTGTGAAATAAGCAAAAGCTCTCTCACGGCTTTGTTTTGGAGAAGTGGGTCACGATCAAAAGCCCCATAAAGTCGGCTATAACTACCTTTTGAGAGCGCTTCTTTTACTTCCTTACTAAATCGCTCTTCACTTTTGGGAGCAGTGTAATTAAAGTACTCATCAAAAACTAACTTGAAGGAATTGGCATAACTCAATTGATGGTACAAAATCTCACGCCCTCTAAAATACTTGTCGAATACGTTTTGAAAGCCATGGGCGGTCATGAGTTCAAACTCGGCCTTTTTGAAGTGAAAGTATTCCTGAAACATCTCAGAGTCAATTCCATCAAATTCTTCATCTAAAAAAGTGAGAAGTGAATCCGACTTTTTACGAATACCCTTTCCAAGAAAATCACCGGTATTGTCAATAAAGAATCGATTAATCGTTTTTTCCAGTTCCGTAATCTGATAGTTTAATTTGGAGTCCCCTTCAAATATGTCTGGGTGAACGAAAACGTCTTTTGCTGGTGAAATCTGATCGTCCTCCAAAGGCTCAGGCACAACGAGTGTGTAAGTCTGATCTGGAAGAACGAATAAATGGGCATTGACCTCACCTATGGTCAGCAGATAAAGTCCTTTCTTCCTTAAGTTGAGTTCGAATTTGAAGCTACCATCTTCTGCCACTACGGTTCGTGAAAGGACTGCGGATTCAAATGTGTAGAGATCCAGGTACTCATGAAATTCGACCACTTGACCTCGATATGTAAAAGCATTTCCTTGAATCACCGTGTTCGCCTGAGAATGCTGCAATAGCATTATGGAAGCGAAAATGAAGATGAATCTTAGCATTAATCGAGGACTATTGTTTGGGGAAGGAATCTTGAAATGTCTCCACCACTTTTAAATATTTCACGCACAATGCTCGAATTTATTGCAGCGTATTCAGGATCACACACAAGAAAGACAGAGGTGATGCCTGGCTGCATTGCATGGTTCATCTGCGCAATCGAGCTTTCATACTGATAGTCTGTTGGGTTTCTTAAACCCCTTAATATGTATTCTGCATTCTTTTCTAGACAAAAGTCTACTGTCAGCCCTTCGTAGGTCCCAACTTCAACTTGTGGAGCATCGCTGAACGTTTGGTTTATCCACTCAACTCTTTTGTTCAGTTCAAAGTGGGCACTTTTAGTTGAATTGATCCCGATGGCCACGACGATTTTGTCGAATAATGGGATTGCCTTTCTGACGATGGACTCATGTCCTAAAGTAAAAGGATCGAAGGTCCCAGGAAATACTGCTGTCTTCATTTTTAAGAGGTCTGGAAAAAGGAGAAGCTCACTTCTCCATAAGTCCGATTCTCTGCAAAGTTCGGATGTTCTTTGAAACTGAGATTTTTTCTATGCTCAACTACCAGCAATCCTTTGTTACTAAGTTTTTCAAACGCTTTTTCGATCAGCTCGACGTAGCTTTCAAAATCAAAGGGTGGGTCGGCGAATATTAGATCGAAGTTCTCTTGATTCTTAATAAGCCACTTATGTACATCTGATTTTTCAATCTTCCAGTTGTCAATGCTAAATTCCGAACGTAGTTTTTGTAGCCATTTCACAGAACGATAGTCAATGTCAACACTCGTGATATCTTCAACTCCTCTCGAAACGAATTCGAACGAAATACTACCAATACCAGCACATAGATCCAAGACCTTGACTTCGTCAAAGTCAATGCGGTTGCTTAAAATGTTGAAGAGGGATTCCTTGGCATAGTCCGTTGTAGGCCTGGCAGGAATGTTATTGGGTGCACTGAATCTACGTCCTCGGTATGTGCCGCCTACGATACGCATAGCAGAGCATGAGTGAGGTAGTCAAATCGAGCGGGATCATATCCTTGGAGGGCCGGGCTAACTTTTACCGAATCCAAAGGAGCCACAAGCTCAAGCCTTTTCCAGTATTCAGAAAGCAGATTCCAAGATTCGTCACCCATATCTACGTCTCCACTTACTTCTAAAATGTCTTGTTCTGGATTATAGTCCAATATTTCAGCTGCATACAGGACGTAATATGCAATGTCTTCCTTGGTCGTTTGGAAGTAGGAATTGACAAGGAGCAGCTTCCCTTCCTTGAATGCAAGGATGTCTACGCTGTCTGTATTGACGTGTGCCTTGAGCAGGGTTTTCGTCTGTCTGGATTGGAGAAGGTTAAATGTTCGCTCGACCATTGGAGCGGTATGAGGAATGATTCTCAAATGACTGAAGGCGCTGTGAATGGCTTCATCCGTTCGTTTCGAAATAGGGAAAGCATAATCAGCTTTTACGTTGACCAATCGAAACGACCGGAGGGCATCTCGTTCGGTATCCAACGTGTTCGTCACAGTAAATATCTCGTGATCCGTTCCATCCACTAAGCCTCGCGGATTCAAAAGATAATTGTCCGTCCTCACGCAGACGATGACCTCCTTGTAGTCAGACTTTAATTGGGGATTTGATTTCAACCATTGATCGAAGCTTTCGTTCTCAAGTGGATATGTTGCAAACCCAGTGACGAGGTTTTTAGACAAGTGATACCACATCAATTTGACTCTTGAGTCATCTAACTCAACTATCAGATAGTAGTACGATGCAGGTTCGTCGGTGAAACTTAGATCAAAAAATTCTAGTTTTTCGGCTACGGATTTCACGTCAGGAGTTATTCCCAGTTTCCGTTAGTCTTCGGATCGTTCATTGATCCTACTTGCAATATGTCTCTTGTATCGAATGGCTTAGTATCCGTCGCCTGAAATACGGGGACACGAACGCTGGATCGCATGACGCTTCCTGCTTCTAATGCGAATATGGCACCTCCTGTAAACGGAACAGTAGATAAAGAATCGACATTGAATGGATGTGCTCTATCCGTGGGGTCTTGAGATCCAAAAAGGCTATCCTGTGCGTTAACGTACACAGTATCTCGAGAGGCAATTCCAGCTTTGATTGCGGCTTCCAAAGTCATCGTGTCCGGAACTTCACCAAATGCTTTGATGAACAGCAGAGAATCATTTTTAACAAAGTGCACTAATGAGTCAATATTTCCTTGATACGTATGGTATGTCGCTTTGTAGGCCAGTTCTGCGGTACGGATGTCTTTTAGGCGCTGAACCACATGCTCATAACGCTTTTCCTTTTCATTTTGAAATTCAATCGGTTTCCGAATTGAATTGAAACTTGAAAAAGCCAACCACACGACCAACAAGAGCGAGATGCCACTAAACGAATACTTCTGAATCTTGGTGAGTTCTCTTGTAGAGTAAAAGAGTACGAACACCCCAGCAGTGAACACGGCAAATGAGGCTAAAACGAACTTTTCATTTTGGAATGTTTGACCAGAGAAAATCAAGAGAATCCAACCAATCGAGATGAACGCTATCGCGGGCATTAACCTGAGCGTATCCTTGACCGTATGAAATCGCAATGAACTGCTTTCGCTTGGGTTTTGCTTTCCAGTAAAAGGAGGATAGTCATCCGTCATGTAGGACAAATACAGATTAACTCGATAAGACCACCGAAGGAATCCTACGATGAATGTGTGAATGTTTTTAGGATAAGTACCCGTGAAAAGCACGACGAAAAACGCCCATAGGGACGCAAACGAACAAGCTATAGAGTATCCGAGAAGGTAAATCCCATGTGGGATGCCTACGTATATCCATCCAAATAGGGCTTTGGCTAGTGCCGTAGAGCGAGATAAGTTCTCTGGATATTCAACTTCAAAATTTAGAGTATCATCAGTTCCATTTATTCCGAAGGCAGGATAACCATCAGAGAGGTTATAATACCTAGTCATTACTCTGAGATTCCATCTCATCATTTTAACCTGGAAATCAAAAAAGCTTTCGGGGAATTTGCCTGTGAAAACAATCATCCAAAAAGAAATGAATTGGAGAATTCCAGACCAGATTCCAAAGAGGCCAAGAAGAAGGCTGTGAGGGAGAAATAGGTAGATGAAACCTAAAATACTTCTGAGTAACAATTGTCCTCTCGAATAAGACTCTTGATAATGTACATCCAGTTGCATAGTCTGTGTCTAAGTCCGCAAATCTACAATTTTATCAATGCTAGGAAATTATTCGTATCACCTGATTATTAAGTCTATTTTACGGTCGAAATGCTCAGTTTAAAGGTCTTTTTAGAAGAGGTATCGAAACACATCGAACATGACCTAAAAGCAGGCCAGATTCACGCCCTTGAAGTATTGCATGAATTCTTCTTCTTCGGGGACAAACAATCGGCATTCATTCTTTTGGGTTATGCCGGAACCGGTAAAACAACGTTGATGGCGGGACTGATTAATTGGTTGCGAACCCACCAACGCAAGACCGTCCTTCTTGCCCCAACAGGCAGATCGGCCAAAGTCCTAAGCGCGCACTCGAACTTACCCGCCTCCACCATTCATCGTCGGATCTATTCTGTGAAGCAAGGGGATGATGGAAGGTTCAAGATGTCTATGGCTAGGAACACTTCTGAGAACACCTATTTCATTGTAGATGAAGCCTCGATGATTGGCGGTTATAATGCCGATGATTGGCAGGGAAGATCATTGCTTGATGACTTGATCGCCTACGTTCAGTCGGGTACAAAATGCCGTATTATTTTCATTGGCGATGACGCTCAGCTTCCTCCCGTTGGAAGTGATTTGAGTCCCTCTTTAAACAAAGAGGAAGTCGATATCAAAACCGGAGCAAAGACCTTCACAGCGGTTTTAACCGAGGTAGCCAGACAGCAACAAGGATCACTAATTCTTGAGAATGCAACAACGCTTCGAGACCAACTGAACAATGATTCGTTTGGACAAGTGGAGCTCCAAGTAGATAAATCCGAGGACGTGGTTCATCTCGATCCTTATGATCTCCAGGATAAGCTGGAATCATGCCTTTCAGGAAGCGCAGCTCAAGAGAGCATTATTATATGCCGATCCAATAAGGAGGCGAACATGTTTAACCAACAGATTAGGCAGTCCATTCACTATCGAGAATCCATCCTAGAAGCGGGAGATCGATTGATGATTGTCAAAAACAATTATTTCTGGAAGCTGAAATGGCAGAAGAGTGCTTTTCTTGCCAACGGCGACATGCTAACAGTCGAGCGAATACATCAAGTTATTGAAGTAGGGGAAAGCAAGTTCGCTGAGGTTCAAATTATTCTCGATGGCTCTGATGGCCAAGAAATGGATATGTGGCTTTTCCTTGATCCTCTGGGAGCCGAAGGACCTTCCGTTTCACTAAAGCAAATTGAAAATCTTTATCCCTTATTTGTTTCAGAAGGGCTCGTTGAAGCAGATGACCCTTATGAACGCTTTTACCAAAGTCCGTTCTACAATGCTGTTCAAGTGAAATATGCATATGCAGTAACTTGTCATAAGTCCCAAGGAGGTCAATGGAAAAATGTATTTCTTAGTGCTGGTTATCTTCGGGAGGATATGATCGATAAATCCTACTTGAGGTGGCTGTACACAGCGATTACGAGAGCAACGACCAATTTATATTTGATAAATTTTCCCAGTCAAATGATTACGCTTAAATGAAGGGATTGATTTCGAAATTTCTGCTTTGGCTAGCCGGTTGGACTGTTCAAGGCACCTATTCAGAAGACCTGAAGGAGTGTGTTATTGTCGTGGCTCCACATACGAGTAACTGGGACTTTGTCTGGGGAATTCTAGCGCGCAATGTTTATGGTTTGAAAGCAAGATACCTCATCAAACACACCCTTTTCAAACCGGGCATCGGATGGTTTTTTAGATGGACGGGAGGAATTCCAGTCGATCGATCTCAGAACAACAACCTCATTGATTTACTCAAGAAACACTTGGCGGAGGAAGAGTATTTGCAGCTTGTATTCACTCCAGAAGGTACACGAAGCTGGGTTGAGTGCTGGAAGAGGGGGTTTTATTGGGTGGCTCATGAAAGCAGCTTACCTGTTGTCATGCACTCCATTGACTTTAAGCTGAAACTGATCACCATGAACGAACCTTTCTACACTACGGGAAATTGGGATGAGGACATCAAGGCCTTTGAGGAATTCTACGCAGATAAGACTGGAGGAAATCCAGAGAACTTCAATCCGAGTTTTAACCCAATTGAGAAATCAGAGAATTGAAAGTGCTGCTAGGTCGCATTGCACTTGACGCGAGTTCATCGCTTGGATGAAAATATCCACCGATGTCTACTGCTTCACCTTGGGCTTCATTCAATTCACTGATAATTGCTGCTTCATTCTCTGCTAAGTTCATAGCAAGACTTCCAAAAAGAGATTTCATTTCTAGATCTTCCTCTTGATTTGCCAATGCTTGAGCCCAGTACAATGAGAGGTAATAATGACTGCCTCGATTGTCAGGTTCATTCACTTTTCGCGATGGGGATTTATCCTTTAAAAGGAATTCGCTCGTGGCGTCATCCAACGTCTTTGAGAGAAGCTTTGCTCTTGAGTTGTCGTATTTGTCTCCTAGGTGCTCGAGCGACACGGCGAGTGCTAAAAATTCTCCAAGGGAATCCCATCGCAAATGTCCTTCTTCATTGAACTGCTGAACATGCTTTGGAGCAGACCCGCCGGCTCCAGTTTCAAACAGACCGCCGCCATTCATCAACGGTACAATCGACAGCATTTTAGCGCTTGTTCCAACTTCTAGAATTGGGAAGAGATCGGTTAAGTAGTCTCTCAGTACATTTCCAGTGACCGATATCGTGTCTTCGCCTTTGACGATTCGTTCCAAAGTGAAAGTTGTGGCATCTGCAGGAGACATGATTCTAATATCGAGACCTGAGATGTCGTGATCATTGAGGTACTTTTTCACTTTTATAATCAGCTCAGCATCGTGGGCTCGATTTTCATCAAGCCAGAATATTGCAGGATCGTTCGTGGCACGGGCTCTTGAAACCGCGAGTTTTACCCAGTCACGAATTGGCGCATCCTTTACTTGACACATTCTCCAAATGTCACCTTCGGAGACTGCGTGTTCCATCAACGTGTTTCCATTTTGATCATCGACTCTCATGTAGCCAGCAGCATCCATTTCGAACGTCTTGTCATGAGATCCATATTCTTCAGCCTTCTGTGCCATCAATCCAACGTTGGGAACGGTACCCATTGTAGTAGGATCCAAAGCGCCATTCTTCCGGCAGAATTCAATGGTTGCATCATAGATTGGTGCATAGCTTCCATCCGGAATCACAGCTTTAGTGTCTTGAGCCTTGCCTTCGGCATTCCACATCTGTCCTGAATTGCGGATCATAGCGGGCATCGAGGCATCAATAATTACATCGCTAGGAACATGCAGATTGGTGATTCCTTTATCTGAGTTCACCATGGCCAAATCCGGCCCTTCGTTTAAACAGTTCTCGAGGTCTGAAAGAATTTCATTCTTCTTGGATGAATCCAGGGACTCAATTTTTGACAAGAGATCTCCAAGGCCATTGTTGACATTTACACCAAGTTGGCTCAACGTCTCGCCGTGGGTGTCGAATACCGATTTGAAAAAGGCACGCACTCCATGACCAAAAATGATTGGATCTGACACCTTCATCATGGTGGCTTTCATGTGTAGAGAGAAGAGTACTCCCTTCTCCTTAGCGTCAGCAATTTGCTCTTCTAGAAAGCCGATCAAAGAATCTTTCCGCAACACCGTTGCATCAGCAATTTCCCCGGCGAGCAATTCTACCTCCTTTAGCGTCTTTGCCGAACCGTTCTCTGGAACAAAGACCAGACTTACTTTGACCGGTTCATTGGTCGTAATGGATTTTTCATTGGAGGCAAAGTCGTCACTTCCCATGTGGGATACGTGAGATTTAGATTCAGCGCTCCAAACACCCATTGAGTGAGGATTCTGTCGTGCGTAATTCTTCACGGCCTTCGGTGCCCGTCGATCTGAATTCCCCTCTCTCAGAACTGGATTCACGGCGCTACCTTTTACTTTATCGTATCGTGACTTGATTTCTATATCATCATCGCTGATTGCTTCTTCAGGATAGTCTGGAATTGGGAATCCATGATCCTGAAGCTCTTTGATTGCCGCTTTTAATTGAGGTATGGAAGCACTGATGTTTGGCAGTTTGATGATGTTGGCCTCGGGAGTTTTTGCCAGTGCTCCTAATTCTGCGAGGGCATCAGAAACTGACTGATCGCTGTTCAGTCGATCTGGAAATAAAGCAAGAATGCGTCCTGCAAGTGAAATGTCTTTCGTCACTACGTCGATTCCTGCTTGAGAAGTAAAGCCTTTTACAATCGGAAGAAATGAATGTGTAGCTAAGGCCGGTGCCTCGTCAGTTTTCGTGTAGTAAATGATGGGGTTTGTACTTTCCATAATCATAATAAAAAAGAGCGGCAAAGGTAGAATTCTGCCGCTCTGAAATGCTTATGAAATAGGATGCTCTTGTCAGTAGCCAAACAATTCTTCCAATGACAATTCCTTCACAGGTCCTAGCGCTTCTAGCGCTTCCATATCAGTGTCTTCACGTTTTCCAATGACCAAGTAGGTATATGTTCTGTCCTTGACATTTTCGTTGAAGAAGCTTTCGAGGTCATCAATAGATAATTCTTTGAGCCTAGGGTAGACCTTGCTGTTTAGATCGTAATCCAGCCCAAGATCTTTTGCTCTTATTTGACTCCATAAGATATTTCGTCCGGTCGTTCGATTGGTTTCTATCTGCTTCAGAGCACTAATTTTTGCCTGACCAAATTGTTGCTCAGCCTTGGGCATGGTGCTCATTAAATCAAGCAATGCTGAAGTCGCGTCACCCAATTTATCAGCTTGTGTACCAATATAACCTCTGAGATAGTGATGATCATCGTGCCTTTGAGGGTTGGAGTAGTACGCGTAAGCAGAATAAGCGAGGGCTTTTGATTCCCTTATTTCTTGAAATACAATAGAAGACAAACCAGCTCCAAAATATTGGGCAAAAAGATTCGCTTCAGCGACTAATTCTACATTGAACTCATCTCCACGATGGATCATCATAAGTTCGGTTTGAACCATGTCATAGTTACAGAAATAGACCTTGTTTTCGTCTGTTGCAATTTCGAGGTATTCAGCCGGTGCAGGAATTGGAGTTAACTGCTCCGGAACTTTGTGATGTTGGGTTAATATGTTTTTAACTGATTCTTTGCTGTTGGGTCCATAAAAGAGAATCTTGTGCTCGTAGTTGGTAAGCCCGTGCAGCATGTCGGTCAATGCATTAGGATCAATTGATCGTAATTCTTCTTCGCTGAGGAGGTCATTAAATGGATTGACTGCCCCATACTGCGCATAGTTCCTCATGCCGCTTCGCAATATTCTTCTCTTGTCGAGCTTGGCATCCGCGCGTTTTTTAGTTATTCCGCTAACCATTTGGTTGTAGCTCGCTTCATCTGCCAAGGCGTTGGCTAAAAGATTTTCAAAAAACTTAACTCCAGCTTCAAGCGACTCTTCCAACCCAGAGAGGACCAAGTTTGCACCTTCCGTGCCGGTTGAAACCTTAAAATCAACACCGAGTTTGAAGAGTTCTTTTTGTGCGTCGGCAGGGGACATTTCATTTGTCCCTAGATAGGGCAAGTAGTCAACCGCAAGAGGAAGCTGCTTGTTGTGGTTTTTTCCCATGTCGAAAACGTAGTACAGGTAGAAGAGTTCATTCTCCTCGTTTTGCACGTAATTGAAAGGAATCTCAGAGCCGACTGTACTCATATCGATATCCTCACTGTAATTCAAGAAGATAGGGTCGAGTCGCATCGATTCCATTGAATCAATTTTTGCATAGAATGAGCTATTATCTTCTCTGTTGATTTCAATCGGTGTGATGCCGGGTTTTTCGACTTTATGTGTGTTCTTCTCTCCGATGGTTTTATGAACGGCAACGTAGTTGTTTGTAAATGTCTTTTTGGTCCACTCCACAAGTTGATCTTTAGTAATGGCTTGCATTCTGTCATGCTGGGATACAACATCTTTCCAATCTTGATCCAATATGAAGGCGTCCGATATAACGTATGCGCGAATCCAATTGTATTCCATTTGAGTCATCTGACTTTTTTTGGCTTTGCGAACAACAGCGTCGATCATCCATTCTTCAAATCTGCCTTCCTTAACGCTGTCGAGCTGGGCAAGCAAGAGATCTTGTACTTCGTCAAGAGTCTGCTCCTCACGAGCAGTGGCACCCATTGACAATGAGCTATAATCTTCCATGACTGACCCATAGGCATAGCCACTAAGGACTTTTTGGCTCTGGTTGAGGTTTAAATCAATCAATCCTGCCGTTCCATTTGCCAATACACTGCTCAATAGTTCAACATACAACGCATCTTCAGATCCGACTCCGTCTAACCTAAAACTTATTGACACAAACTCTGCTTCGCTACCTGTAACCTCGGCAACAATTGGTTCCGTAATTGGTTCCTCTTTTGGCATCTGCATTTCTTCGACTTCCCTTTTTGCAAAGCTCCCGAAGTACTTATCGACGAGCTCAATAGTCTCATCTGGGTTCAGATCTCCTGCAAGTATGACTGCCATGTTATTTGGTGCGTATCGACGATTGAAGTAATCATGAATTTTCTTCATACTCGGCGTCTTGAGATGCTCACCGGTTCCAATAGTGGATTGTTGTCCGTATGGATGGGTGGGATACATCATTTGCATGAGCTTGTAATAAGCTTGGCGGCGATCACTGTCTTGCGTTCTGTTAAACTCTTCATACACAGTTTCTAATTCCGTGTGAAAGAGACGGAGCACTAGTTCTCCAAATCTTTCTGCCTCAATTGCCAACCATTTTTCAAGTTCCGTACTCGGCACATCGTTGATGTACACGGTTCTTTCGTTGCTCGTATAAGCGTTCGTTCCTTGAGCTCCGAGTCCGCTGATCATCTTGTCGTATTCGTTGGTGGCGACATAGTCGGCGGCGAGGTTGGAGACGCTGTCAATCTGCATGTAGATTGCCTTTCTTGCTTCTAAATCATCGGTGTCTCGGTGTTGCTCGTATAAATCTGAAATTAGGTCAAGCAAGGGCTTTTCTTTCTCCCAATCCAAAGATCCAATCTGGGAAGTGCCTTTGAAGAGCATGTGCTCCAGATAGTGCGCTAAACCCGTTGCGTCTGCAGGGTCGTGCTTACTTCCGGTTCTAACCGCAATGTTTGTTTGCACTCTGGGTTCAGTGTGATTTTCGGAGATGTAGACTTTTAGTCCATTGTCAAGAGTGTAAATCCGAAGTCCAAACGGATCGTTCTCTAAACTTTGATAAGCATATTTTGAAGTCTCTTCAGCAACTTCTCCACCTCCGCTGCATCCAAGTAGGAGGGCAAAAAGAAAGAAGGGAATTATCTTAATGATTTTCATAATGTGATGTTTGGGTTTAGAAGCTGATATCGAGGTCAAAATCCTTCTTCAGCTTATTGAGTGAAGGGTTCTTTTTTGCTAGGTGCTCAAATTTTTCCTTTGAGTGAAAAAGTTTTGTGTCGAGTTTAATTTCTTCTCGATATGTACGAAGTTCTAATTCTGGGTTGTTGGTCAATTGTCTTAACTCGAACAACAGATCTGTTTTAAAAGTAGAGAACTCTTCTTCATCAACCTCATGAGCCAAGGCAACGCGTATTTCTTTATCTGCTTCGACAATGTTTGAAGCATTTTTGGTCATGATGCTGTGAAGCGTGCTACGCCTCTGCTCTTTGAGTCGCTCGCAGACATCACTCCATGCTCTTTCGAGACTTATGCCTTCACGATCAATGACCCTTTTCACCTCTTCTGACATCGAGGTTGTAGAAGAGTCTTCGTCGCCAGCATCGATTCTGAGTGATACGAGACGTGTTTTCTTCTTGTTAGTAGAAGCAGAAGGACGAATGGGTTCAGGAGCCGGTTCCTCTACGACGGCCGGTTCCTCAGATTGTACCGAGGGTGCGTCGGTACTTTGATCAGCTGCTATAGCTTCTGGTTCAGGATCTTTAGCTTTTTCATTCGATTCAACCGCTACTTCAGGCGACGGTTTTTCAAGCTCTACCTCTGAAACCCGCTCATCCAGCTGAGGCTTTTCGATTACTTCTTTTTTGGAAGGTGGCGGTTTGCTGGCTTGGAGAATTGGTCTCTCAATCAGCTTTTTTTTTTCAAGGCCCAATGATGCAAGGGACAAGAGTGAAACCTCAAGAAGGAGACGTTGATTTGTGCTCGCCTTGAATTTAAATGAGCCTTGATTTATTTCTTTCAGAGCTTCAATGATCCACGCGGCATCAACCTTTTGCGATTGCTCATGGTATCGCTTTTTAACCGAGTCTCCAACTTCAAGCAAAGAGAGAGTCTTAGGGTCTTTGCAAACAAGTAAATCTCTTAGGTGGCTTCCTAAACCATTCAGGAAATGACCGCCGTCAAAACCTTGTTTGAGAATGTCATCTAGTACTACGAGGGCCTCAGCATATTCTTGAGCAAATAGATGATCAACTGTCTTGAAATAGTAGTCGTAGTCAAGAACATGGAGGTTTTTCAATACGTCTTGGTACGTCAATTTTCCATTTGTGAAACTGGACAGTTGATCGAATATTGAAAGAGCATCGCGAAGCGCTCCATCAGCTTTCTGACCAATAACATGTAGTGCCTCTTCTTCGAATTCAACACTTTCTTTTTCGCAAATTACAGTGAGGTGTTTTACAATTTCTTCGACACCGATACGGTTGAAATCATAGATCTGACATCTACTGAGTATCGTGGGAATTATTTTGTGTTTCTCCGTCGTTGCGAGAATGAATATCGCATGTTTTGGAGGCTCCTCCAAGGTTTTCAGAAAAGCATTGAAAGCCTGTGTTGACAGCATGTGAACCTCGTCGATGATGTACACTTTGTATTCGCCAATTTGTGGTGGGATTCTGACCTGATCCGTTAAAGATCGAATGTCATTCACGCTGTTATTCGAAGCAGCATCGAGTTCAAAAATATTGAACGAAAAGTCCTCGTCCTCCGTGTGTTCTTCGCTGAGGTTAATTTCCTTGGCAAATATTCTGGCGCAGGTTGTTTTCCCCACTCCTCTTGGACCACAGAAAAGATAGGCATGCGCCAAATGGTCCTGTTCAATGGACTTCTGGAGCGTTTCTGTAATTGCATCCTGACCAATTACTTCGTGCCAAATGGCTGGACGATATTTCCGAGCGGAAACGATGAAGCTTTCTTCTGCTGACATGAATTCCAAAAGTAAAATCTGATCTGAGTTTTAAGGATATTGTGTCACGAATATTTATTAAGATCTAAATTCCTCTGCTTCAGTTGTTAAATTAGGAAGAATGAGAATTAATGGTAATATTTGTTTGAATCACTAATCAAACTAGCCATGCGAAAAGCACTACTCCTCACAGCTTTCTCCATTTTTCTTTTCACCGATGCATTCAAAAGTCAAACATTGATGCAGCTGCCATCTCAAGCGGCAACTTATTGTTGCAATACACGGGGGTATTATTTCCAGGCGCCAGTTGATTTTCTAATTGTTGGATTACGAGTTCCAACTACGGCGAGCACCGCAAACCAGAGCGTTGCCGTGCTGAGGTTTAATTCAGGAGCACCTCTGGCCTATCCCACCACCACAAATAATTTTACCACACTGGCATTGTTTCAAAATATTGCTGGAAATAATGTGTTGCCGGTCAGTATCCCCATTTATCAAGGAGATTGGATTGCCGTCATGGGATCTCGTGGAGGAACGAACTCTTATGGTCAGGCCAACTGGTCGACGCAAATTTTGGGTGAGAATTTGACCCTTTCCAGGATGGGAATGCAATACAATTTGCAGACTACAAACCCTCAAAATATTTGGAGCGAAAATGCCTACCAAATCTCAAGGATTGAAATGTATTACAGTACATTGATTGTCGATGAATTTCCTTGGTGTCAAGGTTTTGAAGATGATGATGGAAATTTCAATGTTGCTGGGATATTACCGACATGGGAACATGGCGAACCTAATAATACTAACATAAGTTCGGCAGCTTCTGGTGATAAGTGCTGGGTCACGGATTTGAACGGCGACTACAACAACGACGAGCTTAGTAGTGTACAAAGCGTTGAATTTGATTTAACCGCACTGGTTGATCCAATGGTTCGGTTTCAAGTAAATCATGATATTGAGACTACGGACGATGGGGCAACATTTCAACTATCTGCGGATAGTGGATTCACGTGGACTACGCTAGGTTCGGCCAGTTCACCGTCACCTTGGTACAACAGTTCGACCATTTCTTCTTTTAATTCGCTTAATAGCAGTCATGGCTGGACAGGTTCCAGCAGCGGTTGGTCAGACATGCGGCACAGCCTCCTTTCATATGTTGCTGACACCTCGGTTTTCTTCCGATATGTAATATCTGCTGATGGTGCCGTAACTGAAGAAGGTTTTGCATTTGACGATATTATAATCGGAGAATCCAATGACATTTCTTTAACCTCATTGTTCTACGCGGATAGCGTTTGCGGTACATCATCGAGTACGATTTTAGCCTCGATTTGTAACGTCAGTATTGAGGAAAAGACTGGGTTCAGTATGGTCATTGATACCAATGGCACTTCGGCCACAATCAATTATAGTGACACTCTCGCGATTTGTGGTTGCGATACGATTGAACTCATAGACATGAACACAGCGGCTGGAGGCACATGGAATGTCACAGCTTATGTAAACAACACAGGTGATGTAAATTCAGCGAATGATTCAATTATCACCACAAAGACTGCTTGGGCAATTCCAGGTGGATCGATTACAGGAGGAGGTAATTACTGCGAAGGAGACATTGCTCAGCTTACGTTCAACTTAACAGGTGCTACTCCATGGAATCTTCAGTATTCGAATGGGACAACACCAACGTACGTGGCTGGAGTTACGACTCCGTTTACAGCCAATGTGACTCAGTCTGGAACTTATACGATTACATATTTACAAGATTCGACCGGATGCCCCACCGACAGTGGAAGCATTTCAGGTTCTGCGACAGTCGTATTCAATCCGGCCCCTGTAGTTGACCTTGGACCAGATTCAACAGTCTGCGGTGATTATCTTCTCGACGCAGGATCGGGCTTCGCACTTTACGATTGGAGTACGGGTGCGTCAACCCAGACGTTGACTGTAACAACACCAGGAATTTACTCCGTAACGGTTACTGATGGATTTGGCTGCGAAGGGTCAGACGAAGTGGACCTGGAAGTGAATCCAAATCCTATCGTAGGAATCGTAGACACCGTTCTATGCGAAGGAGGAACATTCTTATTTAACGCAGGGGGTGGTTATCAAAGCTACCTATGGCATGATGGGTCTACGGGACAAGTTTTCCAGGTTAGTGGATTAACAACCGTGAGTGTGACTGTCACGGATTTTAATGACTGCGAGGGAGTTGGGACAGCGTCTATTACGGCAGTGGTTCCTACCCCAGATCCGAATGTAAAGGGTGGCTCAGGATTGGCTCCAGTAACGATGAAGGCGCCGGCAGGGTATTCGGCGTATTTATGGAACACAGGTGCGACAACTCAAACCATCGATGTATATGTGTCCGGAACTTATACCTGTACGGTCACAGACGCTAGCGGTTGTGAAGGAGAAGATGATGCGAAGGCTAAAATTTGGCCTCTGAACGTTGATGAGATCGCCTCTGAAAATGGTTTTGCAGTGTACCCGAACCCGGCATCAGATCAGTTGACGTTGGTGTTTTCGGATGCATTTGTTGCACCCGAGTCAATCCAGCTTTTAAGCATGGATGGGAAGCTTGTTCAGAGTATCGTTCCTAATGGTTCATCTGAACAGCTGTTTACGATCGGCGAGCTTGTTTCTGCAGGTCAGTACATTATTAGAATCTCTAAAGATGGTCTGATCAAAGAGGAGATGCTTAGCGTAGTGAAGTAAGCTTCGACAGAGGCTTAATTTTATCGACTAGTTTGTAAACTCTCTGGATGAATTAATATCTTGTTCGAAAATATTTTCGCATGAAGTCACTTCGACCTACTTATTATCCAGCCATACTTTTGGTTGGATTGTTGATTCTTTTTTCCTCTCAAACCTATTCTCAAGCAGGATCGGTAACAACGAGTCCACCTTTGACTACTAACAACGGGTCTGGAGGGATAACGTTCAACGTTGAAGCAAACCAAGCAGTGATCATTGATACGTTGTGGTGCACTTTCTATTCGGCTTCGGCATTAAATATTTCTATTTGGTACAACACTTCTCCGATAAACGGAGCTCCCACCATTAATTCGACAAATGGGTGGACAGAATTGGGGCCAACTTCAACTACACCTGTCGGAACTGCATTCGCCGGAGCGGCGATTCAGCCGATTCCTTTTGATTTGAATTTGTTGATTCCCGGTGGCGAGGAATACGGTTTTTACATTGGGATGGCCTCAGGAAGCGGAGTCGCTTATACGACATATGCAACTGGAAACGCAACGTCATTTACGGATGGTGTGATCACAGTAACAAATGGGACGAATGTTGGATATGGAGGAAACTCTCCTAGTCCTGGGTTCTCAGTTCGTCAATACAACGGACGCGTGGTGTATTCTCTACCCTATGTGGATCAATTCCCATACTGTCAAGACTTTGAAGATGGCGACGGACAATATGCAACAGGAGGGGTTTTGAGCACATGGGAGCATGACGAGCCCAACAACACCTTCATCGCAAATGCCTCAAGTTCCACGCATGCTTGGGTTACCGATGTGGATGGAGACTATAACAATGACGAAGGAAGCTTCGTGGGTAGTCCTCGATTTGATTTTACAGACTTGATCGATCCAGAAATTAGATTTATGGCCACATATGATATTGAGACCCCAGATGATGGAGCCACCTTTCAAGTGTCGACTGATAGTGGAACTACATGGGCAACTTTAGGATCCACGTCTTCACCTGGCAATTGGTTTAACACTTCCAATGTCGAATCGTTCAATCTGCTGAACAGTTTGCATGGATGGTCTGGTTCGTCTTCTTGGGTTCAAATGGCGCATAGCGTCTCCGCTTATGCTGGGGATACTAACATTATGTTTCGTTGGTACATGGGCGCTGATGGGGCAGTAACCGAAGAAGGATTTGCCTTCGACGATATCATCGTCGCAGAATCCAATGACTTAATGATTGTAGAATTGATTTACCCTGATTCGCAATGTGGAAGTACAGTTGACGTAATTTCTGGAGTCATCTGTAACAACAGTGTTATTCCCCTTTCAGGATTTAATGTCGACCTAGATACTAATGGGACGACAGTCTCAAATACATACAGCGATACCCTTGGGGTGTGTGCTTGCGACACCATGGAATTATTAAGTTTTAATACTTCTCAAGGTGGAGTTTGGCAATTAGAAGCGATTATTGATAACACTGGAGACGTTAATTCGTCAAATGACACCTTAACTGGAATGATGACCATGTATGGTATTCCTGGTGGTTCTGTTTCCGGCGGTGGTAACTTCTGTGAAGGTGATGTGGCCACCTTAACAATGAACTTCACAGGAATTGGTCCATGGAACGTGCAATATACCAATGGGTCTACCCCGACGTATGTCGCTGGAGTGACCTCACCATTCACGGCGCCAATCACCCAATCGGGAACCTACACCATTAGTTATTTGCAAGACTCAACAGGTTGTCCAACGGACAGTGGAAGTGTCACGGGAGAAGCAACATTTGTATTTAATCCTGCACCGGTAATTGATCTAGGGCCAGACTCTACAGTCTGCGGAGATTATCAACTAGACGCTGGTTCAGGCTACTCAGTTTATGATTGGAGCACGGGAGCAACGACTCAAATGATTACAGTTACATCACCGGGCATTTATTCTGTCACAGTAACCGATACTAACGGCTGCGATGGGTCAGATGAGGTCGATCTAGAAGTTAATCCTAATCCAGTTGTTGGAATGAATGATACCGTCCTCTGCGACGGAAGTACATTCCTGTTCAATGCAGGAGGTGGATATGCGAGCTATTTATGGCATGATGGCTCCACCGGACAAGTGTTCCAAGTTAGTGGAGTAACAACTGTTAGCGTGACAGTCACGGACTTCAATGACTGTGAAGGAATTGGTACAGCGTCGATTACTGCGGTTGTCGCTAATCCAGAACCGAATGTAACAGGAGGATCTGGGTTTGCGCCAGTAACCATGAGCGCTCCTGCTGGATTCAGCGGTTATCTATGGAACAACAGCGCAATGACACAGACGATCGACGTATATGTTTCAGGAACTTATACGTGTACAGTCACCGACAATAATGGCTGTGAAGGCTCCGATGATGCAAAGGCAAAGATTTGGCCTGTCGGTGTCGAAGACATAGTTGCCCAGGAGGGTTTTGCAGTTTACCCGAACCCCGCCTCATCTCAGATTACGGTAATGAGCTCGACCGATGTAGGGCCAATTACGCGTATCGAAATGGTGGATATTAACGGAATTCTGGTGATGTCTTATGTTCCGGTGGACACAAAATTAAATCAAGTCTTGTCTCTTCCCGATCATATACCTTCAGGGAACTATATTATTAAGGGAATTACGGATTCGGATATCCTCGAAGCTGTATTGACAGTGGTTACCGAATAACCCAGTGATATTTGAAGTATTGCCTTTGACCAGTTGACTTTCATAGATGAATTATCAATATTTGTCTACAAATTCACTCATTATGAAAAAGCTCTACGTTCTATTCTTTCTTTCAATTTTACTTGTTCCAACCCAACTTTGGTCTCAACAAGTAATGCCGATGCCGGGGATTGGATCAACCTACACTGGAGCAGTACGAGGGTTTTGGTTCGTAGCTCCTGTGTCGTTTAAAATTGTTGGTCTTCGAGTACCTGTAGGAAGTACGAATAATGGCAATCAGTGTTTTCAAATAGTGAAGATCAATGACCCCATGCCAATTGCCTTTGGTTCGCAGTCGTCGAATTTTGATACATACTTATACACGAACAGTGCACCATATGGTCAGATTTACGATTGTAATGTTCTGATCAACGCAGGTGATACTATCGGAATATTTGGAGCCACGGTAAACGGATCAAATAATTCGAATGCCTATGGAACGGGATCATTTAATTCGAGCATCTTAGGCTACACAGTTTCAATCCAAAGATTTGGTTATCAAAGTAGTATTGTCAGTAATCAAGCTCCTTTAATTTGGGGAGTTGGCTATCAAGGTAGTGGAAGTATTTCTCGGATCGAAGTATATTATACACCGGCAGAGGTAAGCGAGTATCCATACTGCGAAGGTTTTGAAAATGGCGACGGATCTTGGTCTGATGGTGGAATCCTAAACTCATGGGAGCTTGGAGAGCCAGACAATACATTCATTAGCGCGGCAGGTGAAGAGGACAATGCGTGGGTTACTGATTTGGACGGAGACTATAACAATGATGAGTTCAGTTATGTAAATAGCCCAGAGTTTGATCTCTCACCACTAGAAGATCCAGTAGTTAGATTTCAAGGAATTTTTGATATTGAAACGACAGATGATGGGGCGACCATGCAGGTTTCAACAGATAGTGGTGCTACATGGTCAACTTTGGGTTCGTCAAGCTCACCTTCACCTTGGTTCAATAGCTCATCGATAAGTTCCTTTAATGCACTTAACAGTTCACACGGATGGACTGGGACGAACTCGGGTTGGACCTATTATAAGCATAGTCTGAGTGCCTATCAAGGAGATACATCACTCTTCTTCCGATATGTACTTTCAGCAGATGGCGCTGCGACTCAAGAAGGGTATGGATTTGATGACATCTTGGTAGCAGAGTCGAATGACATAGCCCTCACGACTTTGACCTATCAGGACAGTGCTTGTGGAAGCAGCGCGGATGATATTACTGCGGTAATATGCAATATTAGTGTTGATCCCAAAACAGGATTCGATATAGTTTTAGATACTAACGGTACCAGTGTTACAACCACTTATTCGGATACACTTCCAGTGTGTGGTTGCGATACAATCAATCTGCTCACTTTTAATACCTCTCAAGGCGGAACATGGACGCTCGATGCCTACGTCGATAATACTGGGGATGTGAATTCTGCAAATGACTCGATCTCAGGAGTAATGACTATGTATGGGATTCCGGGAGGCTCTGTGTCGGGAGGAGGAAATTTCTGTGAAGGTGATATTGCAACGTTGACTTTCAATTTTACAGGTTTTGGACCTTGGAATGTCCAATACACAAATGGCACTTCACCAACATATGTATCTGGAGTTTCAAGTCCATTCACGGCTCCAATTACACAATCAGGAACTTATACGATTAGCTATCTTCAAGACTCTACAGGTTGCCCTACAGACAGTGGAAGCGTTTCTGGTGCTGCGACATTCGTATTCAATCCAGCGCCAGTCGTTGACCTAGGTCCAGATTCGACCGTTTGTGGCGATTATGTTTTGGACGCAGGTTCCGGCTTCGCACTCTATGATTGGAGCACAGGAGCAACGGGGCAGATGATTACAGTTACGACTCCAGGTATTTATTCTGTAACAGTTACAAATAGCAACGGATGTGAAGGGTCAGACGAAGTGGACTTAGAGGTAAATCCAAATCCAATAGTTGGAATGGGAGATACAGTTCTTTGTGATGGGGCCACTTTTCTCTTCAACGCCGGTGGGGGTTATCAAAGCTATCTCTGGCATGATGGATCCACAGGACAGGTATTTCAAGTGAGTGGGGTAACCACTGTAAGCGTCACGGTGACGGATTTCAATGATTGCGAAGGAGTTGGCACAGCGTCTATTACAGCTGTGGTACCAAACCCAGAACCGAATGTCACGGGCGGTTCGGGTCTAGCTCCAGTCACTATGAAGGCACCAGCCGGATTCTCAGGATATTTATGGAATACAGGGGCAACTACCCAAACCATTGACGTGTATATCTCTGGTACTTATACCTGCACTGTTACAGACAATAGTGGTTGTGATGGTGAGGATGATGCTAAAGCTAAAATATGGCCTACCAACGTCGAAGAAATAGTTGCAGAGGATGGCCTAGCAGTGTATCCTAACCCAGCGAGCGAGAGCATATTTCTTCAGCTCGATAAGTCGAAGGAAACTCCTCTCAAGATCAATATGATGGATATGAATGGCAAGCGAGTCATGACCTTAACGCCAAATGGAAGTCATATTCAGGAGCTGAGTATTCCGGATAATTTGAGCAACGGACAGTACATTATTCGAGTTGGACTTCGAAACGAATGGCTCGATGTACCAGTTACCATTCAGCGATAAATTTCAAATCGAAGTAGAGCCTCGTGTAAACAGTTGGTCAGCTCGCTTGTATCTGTTCGGATAGTTTGTATCTTTGCGCCCCATTTTGAAAAGCAAAAAGAAAAATTATGTTGAATCGATATGAAACTGTTTTCATTCTAACTCCCGTTTTGTCTGAGGACCAGACAAAGGAAGCAGTTAAGAAGTATGTTGGTTTTCTTAAGAAGCAGAACGTTAAAGTGCTTCATCAAGAAAACTGGGGGCTAAAAAAATTAGCCTATCCTATCCAGAAGAAGTCCACTGGGTTTTATCACCTGCTCGAATTCGAAGCAGATGCTACTGCCATCAAGCCGCTTGAAACGGAATTCATCCGTGATGAGCGAATAATGAGGTTTTTAACTGTGAAGATGGAAAAGGCACACGTTGAGTTTGCTGAAAGCCGAAGAAATAAGAAAACCGCTAAAGCAGAATAAGTCATGGCAGAAGATATTAGATACTTAACCCCGATACAAATTGAAACGCAGAAAGAAAAGTACTGTTGGTTCAAGAAGACGGGTATTAAATATGTCGACTACAAAGACGCTGATTTCTTGATGCGTTTTGTAAATGAACAAGGAAAACTTCTTCCTCGTCGCGTAACTGGAACATCCCTGAAGTATCAGCGGAAAGTTTCTCAGGCAGTTAAAAGAGCACGTCATTTGGCCTTGATGCCATACGTAACTGACATGCTAAAATAATTCGAGGTATCATGGAGATTATTCTAAAGAAAGACGTCGATAACTTGGGTTACAAGGATGACCTAGTTAGCGTAAAGGAAGGTTACGGAAGAAATTACTTGATTCCACAAGGCTTTGCAGTACTGGCAACAGGACCAGCAAGAAAAATGCACGAGGAAACAGTTCGTCAAAGAGCTCAAAAGGTTGAGAAAGAGAGAGCAGCTTCTCAATCTGATGCAGATCGATTGAAGGAAATGACCATTCAGATTGGTGCTAAAGTTGGTGAGTCAGGCAAGATTTTCGGTTCAGTTAACAACATTCAGTTGGCTGAAGAGATGATCAAGATGGGATTCAAAATTGATCGCAAGAACATTAAGATCAAGGCTGAACCAATCAAGACCGTTGGCGAATACGAAGCAGAAATTTTATTCCACAAGGATGTAATTGAGACTGTTGCATTCGAAGTAGTGGGTGAATAAGTTGATGCTCACATAAAATACGATTAAAGGGAGGCTCATGCTTCCCTTTTTTGTTTAATAAGACATAGAACGAGAAACTAAAACGCTAGAGATGATTTTTGATCTTGACATGATAAAGGCTGTTTACGCTAGGTTCCCTGAGCGAGTAGCTGCGGCACGAAAGGCGCTAGACAAGCCTTTGACCTTGACTGAAAAAATACTCTACACTCACCTTTGGGATGGAGAAGTTAGCGAAGTGTTTGAGCGAGGTAAAAGCTATGTGGATTTTGCGCCGGACCGAGTCGCTATGCAAGATGCAACTGCACAAATGGCGTTGCTACAATTCATGCAAGCTGGAAAGGATAGGGTAGCTGTTCCTTCTACGGTTCATTGTGATCACCTTATTCAGGCTCGAATAGGTGCCGATGGTGATCTTCAGGATGCAATCAATAAGAACAATGAAGTTTTTAACTTCTTGTCATCTGTATCAAACAAATACGGCATAGGTTTTTGGAAGCCTGGAGCTGGGATTATTCATCAAGTTGTTTTAGAAAACTATGCCTTCCCAGGCGGAATGATGATCGGGACAGATAGCCATACGGTGAACGCCGGTGGACTTGGAATGGTAGCCATTGGAGTTGGTGGTGCCGACGCCGTTGACGTGATGGCAGGAATGCCGTGGGAATTGAAATTTCCAAAACTGATCGGAGTGAAGCTTACTGGTAAATTGAACGGTTGGACAGCCCCGAAAGATGTCATCTTAAAAGTGGCTGGAATTCTCACCGTGAAAGGTGGAACTGGCTGTATTGTAGAATATTTTGGTGATGGTGCTGAATCTCTTTCTGCAACGGGGAAAGGAACCATCTGCAATATGGGCGCTGAAATCGGTGCAACCACTTCGACCTTTGGATATGATGAGAGCATGAGAAGATATCTCAATGCGACAGGAAGAGAAGATGTTGTGGGAATGGCAGACGAGGTCGCAGAGCACCTTACTGGAGATGCAGAAGTATATGCAAATCCGGAACAGTATTTTGATCAAGTCATCGAGATCAATCTATCAAAACTTGGGCCTCATGTAAATGGACCTTTTACTCCTGACTTGGCAACGCCAGTTGGTGAAATGAGGGATCGGGCAATTGAAAATGGGTGGCCAATGGATGTCGAATGGGGTCTAATCGGTTCTTGTACCAATTCATCCTACGAAGACATTTCACGTGCGGCGTCCATCGCAAAGCAGGCGGTCGAGAAAGGACTTAGACCCAAGGCAGAATTCGGAATCAATCCTGGATCAGAGCAAGTACGCTATACTGTTGATCGAGACGGCTACTTGAGAATATTTGAAGATATCGGAGCGAAAATATTTACCAATGCTTGTGGTCCTTGCATCGGACAATGGGCGCGTGCTGGGGCAGACAAAGAGGAGAAGAACACAATCGTTCATTCATTTAATCGAAACTTCTCTAAAAGAGCAGACGGGAATCCCAATACGCATGCCTTCGTTACCTCACCTGAAATGGTGGCGGCGATTGCAATCAGCGGTAACTTAGGATTCAATCCGATTACTGACACGTTGACGAATGAGAATGGAGAGGAAGTAAAACTTGATCCACCGGTTGGACATGAGCTTCCGCCAAATGGATTTGATGTAGAAGACCCTGGCTACCAGGCACCGATGGCCGACGGAACTTCCATCAGCGTTGACGTCAGCCCTGACTCTTCAAGACTTCAACTACTTTCTCCGTTTGAACCTTGGGATGGCCAAAATATCACTGGAGCTAAACTATTGATCAAGGCATTTGGTAAATGCACAACGGACCACATTTCAATGGCTGGTCCTTGGTTGCGATATCGCGGTCACTTAGACAACATCTCTAACAATTGCTTGATTGGAGCAATTAATGCTTTTGGCCAAGCTACCAACGAGGTTGTAAATCAACTTGATGGATCTAAGGACGAAGTTCCTGCGACTGCCAGAGCTTACAAAGCCGCAGGCGTTCCATCCATTGTTGTTGGAGACCATAATTACGGTGAGGGTTCTTCCAGAGAGCACGCCGCCATGGAGCCGCGACATCTTGGAGTAAGTGCAGTCATCGTAAAGTCCTTTGCAAGGATTCATGAAACTAACTTGAAGAAACAAGGCATGCTTGGTTTGACTTTCGTAAACGAGAGTGACTATGATCTCATCAAAGAGGATGACACTTTTAACTTCACAGACCTAAATGAGTTCTCGGCAGGAAAGGCCATCACACTGGAAATTGTCCATTCCGATGGAAGCAAAGACACTGTTTCGCTCAATCATACTTATAACGAACAGCAAATTGATTGGTTCAGAGCAGGAAGTGCCTTGAACTTGATCAAGAAGCAAGCGATTAACTAGTGTCAAAGACACATGGCTGAATTTCAAAACGATTTATTAGTTCATACCGCTCGAGGTGAAAAATGTGAGCGAAGCCCTGTATGGGTGATGCGTCAAGCAGGAAGGATTCTGCCCGAATACCGCGAGGTGCGCAAAAGTCTATCAGGGTTCAAAGAACTTGTAGAAACGCCGGACTTGGCAGCTGAAGTAACGGTTCAGCCTGTTGATATTCTCGGTGTGGACGCGGCCATTATATTTTCTGACATACTCGTGATCCCAGAAGCCATGGGATTAACATATGAGATGAAAGAAGGCTTTGGTCCATTCTTTCCTCGCACTATAAAAGGGAAGGCGGATATCGATCAACTTCGAACTGCGGATGGAAGCGAACTGAGGTATGTCTATGATGCGATCAGCGAAACTCGAAAACGATTAAATGGACGAGTACCTGTAATTGGATTTGCAGGAGCGCCATTTACGATCTTGTGCTATATGATCGAAGGTCAAGGAAGTAAGACATTTTCCAATGCGCGGCGTTGGCTTCATTCACGACCTGCAGAGTCTCATCAGCTTTTAGAGATGATAACCGAGTCAACAATTAATTATCTGAAGCTTCAAGTTGAAGCTGGAGTTTCTCTGTATCAGGTATTTGATTCTTGGGCAGGCGTGCTTTCAGAATCTCTTTATAGAGAGTTTTGCATGCCTTATTTGAATAGAATTGCACAAGAAATCAATGAGGTGCCTTCCATTGTTTTTGCAAAAGGAGCGCATTTCGCGATGGAGGATTTGATGAAGTCGGAGTTCAATGCAGTAGGACTCGACTGGACGATGAAGCCTGAAGATATGCGCCAATTGGATTCTGAGAAAGTACTGCAGGGAAATTTGGACCCATGTTTGCTTTATGCGAACGACGATGAAATTGTAAACAAGACAAATGAAATGCTGAACTCGTTCAGCGGAGGAGCACATATAGCCAATTTGGGACATGGAGTATATCCAGATACCGAATGGCAAAAGGTGAAACTCTTTATTGATACTATTAAAAACAGTTCGAATTAATTATAGAATTATGAAGAAGATCGTTTCAGGGTTAATCGCGCTAACCTTTTCATTGGGAACAATGGCCCAAGGAAACATGATCCAAAATGGAAGTTTTGAATCAGTTAGTAAGAAGATCAAAGAGGCTGGATCAATTGACCTTGCATATCCATGGACAGCGGCTACAGAACAGAAACCAGATATCTTTCATACCAAGTCTAAAGGGGAAGATTGGTCTACTCCTGTCAATAAGTTCGGTGATGCCGACCCCAAAGAAGGAAGTGGCTATGCTGGAATTGTCATCTACAGCTACAAGGATGAAAACCCAAGATCATATCTGCAGATCAAACTCAGCAGCACACTCGAGGAAGAAAAGGTCTACTGTGTGAAAATGAACGTGATGTTAGCCATGCTTTCAAAGTATTCTTCCAATAATATTGGAATTCATCTCAGCCCGAAGCCAGTGGATATTGAAGCCTTGAATGCAAATGCGATCACACCTCAAATTATTCACTCGCAGAATCGAATTTTCGAGGAAATGTTTGACTGGGAAGAAATTTGCCAGACGTTCATCGCGAAAGGTGGAGAGAGATATTTGACAATAGGAAACTTCGGAGCGACCGCTGAAACAACGGTTGAAAAAGTGAAGAAGCCAAAAGGAATTACTGGGCAGCAAGTTCGAACCTCATACTATTACATTGATGAAGTATCAGTGATGAATATGGCGGGTGTTGAGTCTTGTGATTGTGAAACCGACGGAGCCGGAGAATCACTGAATGTGGTTTATTCATCTGAAAGAAGCAGCGAGATGGAAGTTGACGCAACGGAAGACATCGAAATGAGTCGCGTTTACTTTACCGAGTTGAGCTCAGAGCTCACCGACGATGCAATGACTACGGTAACTAAGGTTGCAGAGTTGTTGAAGTCTCATCCTACATACAAAGTTCAAATCATTGGCCACACCGATCCAGTAGAGGAAGTGAAGGTAACGGGCGACGTTTCGCTCAATCGAGCTACTCTCGTGGAGACCAAGTTGATAGAACTGGGAGCTTACGAAAAGAAAATCATGGTTACGGGTGTTCAAGATTTTGATCCAGCAACATCAGATGCCTCTAGTGCAGGACAGGCTCAGAACCGGAGGGTTCAGTTCAAAGTCATCAGCAAGGAATAACCAGAAACATTGTTTATTGGAAAGCCTTCCTCCTCGGGAAGGCTTTTTTATTTTCGCCTGACTTGATACTGACCAAGAACGATCCGAAAACCATCCGCGCCTGGGCTTTTTATGACTGGGCAAACTCGGTCTATTCCTTGGTCATCTCTACGGTAATTTTCCCAATCTATTACAGTAGTCAGACTTCTGGGAATCCGGAGATGATTGACGGGGTGGAGGTTTCAATGGTCTCCTTTTTAGGATTCAGGTTCATCAACACGGAGCTCTACAGCTACATTCTGTCGCTGTCGTTTCTTGTAGTGGCAATTATTTCCCCATTCCTCTCAGGAATTGCAGACTACACGGGCAGCAAAAAGAAGTTCATGCAGTTCTTCTGTTATTTGGGTGCTACAGGCTGTGCACTCCTCTTTTGGTTTGATCCCGATCATTTAGAAATATCCATGCTCTTTATCTTAATGGCAAGCGTAGGGTTTTGGGGAAGCTTGGTGTTTTACAATGCTTTTCTACCAGAAATTGCCGAACCCGATTTGCATGATGAAGTCAGTGCAAAAGGCTTTGCATATGGCTACGTTGGGAGTAGCATCTTGTTGATCATCATACTCATCGTTATCATGGTTCTTGACCCAACAGATAACAAGGAGAGTACTCGATACATGTTTCTTTTAGTGGCATTTTGGTGGGCAGGGTTCGCACAAGTAACCTACCGCGTTCTGCCTAGTAATGTGCACGATCGAAAGCCGGATGAGCAATACATATGGAAAGGGTATCACGAACTGAAAAAGATCTGGAAAGAACTTGGAGGCTTAACCAACATCAAGAAATATCTAAGATCCTTCTTTGTGTATAGCATGGGTGTTCAGACGGTTGTCGTCATGGCCGTGTTGTTTTCAAAGAAAGAAATTGACTGGGGTAACCAAGGCGATGCAGGCTTGATCATCAGCGTTTTGATCATCCAATTCGTTGCAGTATTTGGAGCGATCGCTTTTGCGCGTCTTTCGAAAAGAATTGGAAACATTAGGGTTATAGCCATCAGTCTGGTCATTTGGGCAGGAATCTGTTTATACGCATACTTCATCACTACGCCTACGGAGTTCTATACCCTTGCTGGAATTGTTGGCTTGGTCATGGGCGGAATTCAGGCCTTGTCCCGGTCGACTTATTCTAAGATGCTTCCTAAAACTATAGACCACGCTTCCTATTTCAGTTTCTATGATGTCGTAGAGAAGCTTGGAATTGTGGTCGGAACCTTCCTGTTTGGATTTATTGAAGGAATAACCTCTAGCATGAGAAGCTCGGCCATTGCACTGACCATATTCTTTGTTTTAGGATTACTTCTCTTGCTTTTTGTGAAACAGGAAGGAAGCATCGCTCCGTTAAAAAGGAAGTCTATATGATTGCACAGTTTGACATTGCCGTTGTGGGTGGAGGTGTTGTGGGAGTTGCAACAGCCTACAAACTACAGCTCGCTTTCCCGGAAAGTTCCATTGCGCTGATCGAAAAGGAGAAGCAATTGGCGAACCACCAGACTGGAAATAACTCGGGTGTCATTCATAGTGGCATTTATTATAAACCTGGATCGTATAAGGCACAGAATTGTGTGGAAGGTCGGAGAGAGATAGTTGCCTTTGCTAAAGAGCATAATATCGCTCATGACATTTGCGGGAAGATAGTAGTGGCAACTGATCGTTCCGAACTTAAGCACCTCGACTTCATTTACCAAAGGGGAATTGAAAATGGCGTTGAGGACGTCGAACGAATTACACCAGAACAGATCAAGGAGATCGAACCTCATTGTGAGGGCATCGCTGGAGTGCGAGTCGGGTGCACGGGAATAATGGATTTCAGAGGTGCCACCAATAAGCTCGGTGATTTGCTTGAATCCATGCACGAGAAAAGCAAGATATTTTTAGATCATGAAGTCTTAGGCATTGATGAATCTTCTGATCATGTGGTTTTGAAAACCAACCGAGGGTCAATACAGACGAAGTACACCATTTTCTGTGGCGGCCTTCAGGCCGATCGCCTGGCCATCAAGAATGAAGTGGATCTTGATATGCGAGTTCTTGGATTCAGGGGAGACTATTTCGTGTTAAGCGACAAAGGCCGTCACAAGGTGAAAAACCTGATCTACCCAGTTCCAAATCCTGAGTTTCCATTTCTCGGCGTTCATTTCACACGCATGATTGATGGAGAAGTTGAATGCGGACCGAATGCCGTATTTGTATTCAAACGTGAAGGTTATGGAAAATTCGACTTCAACTTAAAGGATACGTCAGATGCCTTATTGTATTCAGGTACTTGGAAGTTTTTTGCCAAGCACTGGAAATACGGAATCGAAGAATATCGTCGGGCATTTTCTAAGAGTCTCTTCCTACGGAGTCTTCAGAAGTTAATTCCTGATTTGGAGATGGATGATTTGGCAGAAGAAAGAGCCGGGGTGAGAGCTATGGCTTTAAGTGATGATGGAACCATGATCGATGATTTTAAGATCGAGTCGTCTGGAAGATGCATCCACGTTCTCAATGCACCAAGTCCAGCAGCAACTGCTTGTTTAGCAATTGGAGAAGGGATAAAGAAAAAGGCAGTTGATCACTTCCAGTTGAGTTAGTCCTCAACAATCCGGTAGTTGTCCTTGATTTGATCCCAATCAAATAGAAATTGGGCCACGATCTCATCCAATCTTTTCAGGAAGATCGGGTTCGGAGTATTCATGTTTCGGAAATACTCGCTTTGAAATCGATTCAAATCATACTTAAAGAATACCCCTTTCGACATTGCGTAATGTGTGTTTTTAGAGGGGTGATTAATTCGAGACATCCAAGATTGGTACTTTGAAATGGACTCTTTGAGAACAAGAGGATCCACTCCGAGGACATTGGCGAGTTTGCGATAGATCTTTTCGATGATGCGAACATCTTTTGTGGCTTCGATATTCTGACTGAGAAATTTCAGATTCCCAGCAATAACAACGAGAAGGAACATGTCTGAATCCTCGGAAGTCATATTTGGACTGCGCTCGAATTCGGGGTCTGAATTGATGATTTCGGTAACGTCAGTAAAGCCGTCCTCAACCATTTGAATTAGAGAATTCACGAAGAAATTGGCTAGTTGATCTTCAGTGAGCCGTTTCTTTTTGAAAATGGTAAACATTATCTCCGGGCAGTGTTCGTTATTCTAAATCCAAATGTAAGCCTTATAAAACGAGGCTTTCAGGTGGGGGTTCGAAGGCTTTTCAACAGAGTTTATCAACAAATTTGAGCACGCAAATCCTGCCCAAAAGTGGTG
>JABJJW010000003.1 GCA_018660685.1 Flavobacteriales bacterium | reverse complement strand
TTATCATCACTGAAACCGAGTTCTGCATGATGACATGAGCCACACGAAATGCTAAAGTCCTCTGAAAGTATTGGATCATAAAAAAGGCGTTTACCAAGCTCCCATTTCTCTTGGGTGAACGCGTTGTCCTCCGGAAAAGGAATCTGTGGAAATCCCCATGGAGGTTGAAGTATTGGAGAAGGCCAAGGAGTTTCCACCTTGCTGCATGCGACTGCGCACACTAACAACAGTGTGAAAACTCCAAGCTTCATTTATTGTACTTGAACTTTCGAAACGGCGATTATATCACCGAATTCGTCAGTAGCTTTAACTATATAGAACCCTTTTGCTAAGTCTGTAAATTCAACAAATCCTTGGTTTGTAGTTCGGTAGGAATCTTGAATTCTTCCGCTCAGGTCAACCAAGTCAAATTGAACTTCTGAACTCAAGGGTTGCACCAAGGATACTTTTACATAACCGTCGATCGATGGATTGGGATATATAGATAGAGAATTGAGGTTCTCAACGGGATTAATTCCTGTTGACGTATCAGTAGTATCAACAGGTACTTCCATTCTTCCGTCAAAAATCCCAAAAACCGGCTCAGTGGTAATATTGACCCATAAGTTTGGAATCGGAGTCGTAGAACCGTGCACTGAAGGGAACATCGAGAGATTGATTTCATTGAAAAGCCGTTCATAGTATCCGGTAATCCATACTTCCAACTCGTCATCTGCATTAATCATGCTATGCGCATCAACACTGATTTTTTTCACAAATTGATCTCCGACCATGTGATATTGAAATATCAGGTTGGGCGTTCCATCTCCGTTATCGTCAAAAGTGCCATCTGCACGGATAAATCTGTATCCTGCATTCCATCCCCAATGCATCGTTGGGTATTGTGGTGCTAGCGGATGAGTTGATAAGTATTGCCCAGGATCGGCATGGTTTGCATCCAAAGAGACGCCCCAGTTAAATATCACCTTGGTCACTGAGTCAGCACTCCAGTCTCCAATTCCGTATTCAATTTCTTCTGCGTCTATCAAATAATGTTCTCCAGTTGCACCATTTTCTTGCTCTTCCACTATAACATTGCATGGAAGAAAAGCCCCAATCTTGTCTTCTTTTTGTAAAGCCGTGTGGGCGTAGTTTGGATTACAAGCTCCTAAAATCGTGTATCGTTTAAAATCCACTCCGATTTTTTCTTTGAGCGTGCTCTTCATGTCAATATTAGTCAAAATGCCAAAGCCTTCAACCTTCAATTGGTCGGTTACATCGTCAATCGCTTCCTCGAAGCTTTTGTCCGTGAATACTTTATTGAAATAGTAGCTCATAATTATGATTTAAGTCGATTTATTAGGAAGGTGATAAACAGCAAATCAGCGTCTGAACCACCCTTTAATTCTAAAGATATGATAAGCTCGCAGCCCAAAATTTTGATGGATTAAACCATGGATCTAAAAGAATGATATGCGTCAGATTTCTTCTTCCAGAATCAGGTGCCGCTAGGTGAAAAGAGGCAATTCGACCTTCACCTTATCCCAGTCATGAGTGGCCTTTGACTAAATGTCAAGATCAGGTCTCATTCTCGTATCCAGGAACCAGAAAACTGAGAAAAAACAGTAACTTAATTTCAGCCAAATATGGCCTCATCGCTGACCTAAATTTGAAGCTCAGTACACCAAGCTTGAGACAATGGAATTAGAGATTAAGACATCAACAGTAGCGGATGTAGTCCGTAAGGATTACAGGACAGCAAAAGTGTTTAAGAAGTACCGAATTGATTTTTGCTGCGAAGGTGGTAAAACAATTGATCAGGTCTGTATTGAACGCAAAATTGAACCAAAAGAATTACGGAATGATCTTGATTCAATCCTAGCAGAAGAAGCTCCAAAGATGATTGCATTCGATACCTGGCCACTAGATCAACTTATCGATCACATCGAAAAAAAGCACCATCGCTATATTGAAGAAACTGCTCCGCTATTGAAGCAATATCTCAAGAAGGTTGATGCGGTTCACAGCAATGGAGCTCCTTATCTCACAGAATTGTATCGCGTGTTTGATGAGTCTGCTGGAAATCTAGCTGTGCACATGAAGAAGGAGGAGCTAATACTATTTCCATTCATCAAAGGAATGGTTGAGGCAGAAAAGAATGGAACTCCATTCACACCTCCAACCTTCGGAAGTGTCGGAAACCCTATTGACATGATGCAAGCGGAACATGATGCTGAAGGAGAACATTTTAGGTACATGGAAGAATTATCGAACGGATATGAAATTCCAAACTGGGCATGTAACACGTTCATAGTTGCAATTAAAATGCTGCGTGAATTTCAGGATGACCTGCATGCACATATTCACCTAGAGAATAACATCCTTTTTCCAAAGGCTCTCGAGCTTGAAAGCCATGTGTTGAGTCCGGCGTGAATCCAGAGAAAAGTGCTTAATAAGTCTCATGATTCGACGGCTGATCACAGAGTCTAATAATCAATTGTTGTTACAGATCAGGTACTGGAACTTACCTCAATGATTCAAATCATATTTCTAAGCCTAGTGCTAGATTATATTTGGCGTTATATTCTGAAGAATACAACGAAATGTCAGAGTCTTCCTTTACAGTAAAAAGCAGGTTGTGGATGGTCAGTCAAAAGGGGCCATACCTCGGAGAAGGTCGTGTTCAGTTGCTGTCGGCAATAGACGAACTAGGATCTATCTCGAAGGCAGCTCG
>JABJJW010000004.1 GCA_018660685.1 Flavobacteriales bacterium | reverse complement strand
TAGCCGTAGCTATGTGTTCAGCGTATTCTCGCTGTTTGCCTGGTGTGAGTGTTTCGAAGGCATCACTCAACTCGCCATCTAAAGCAAGCGCTTCTTTCAATTCACTAGACCACTGAATTTTCTTGGGTTCAGGCTTGATTTTGGATGGCCTCTGTCACATATTGATGAATGAGTTCGGAATTAATTTCATCCAAAGTTTGGAAGCGCCATTGTCGCAAAGCACGGGTAGTACCTTCTTGTGCATTGATCAGCACGTTTGATTCGTCTTTCTAAAAGACACCTTGGTGAAACCAAAGGCCGAAGTATTGCTTGAATCCGGCAATACCGACTACAATCTTGCCGTCGACCATATAATGGGGAGTTCCCCATTTTAGCTCTTCGACCAACTCATTTCGGTTGAGGATTTCTCGAAGCGCGGATAATTCCTTTTTCCAAGGACTGCCATCGAGATACCCTTCAACGCTTTTGGCCATCTTAATAAGAACTAATTTAAATATTCAGTGATCTTGCGCGCGAAAACTTCGGCTGCAGGATGATGATTTCTGAACCAGAGTTCAGGCTCAAATATTTCGACCTCAGACACAGAAAGCTTATCGTCATTATCCCACATAATGTCCACGCGCCCATAAAGAGGAATTGGATCAATGGACCTCATTACGGATATCGCAAATTCAATCTCGTCAGGCTTCGGTTCATAAACTTCAACAGTCCCGCCGAAGTCGTCTTGGACTCGGAAGTCGCCAGCTTTGGCGCGTTTTCGAATCGCGTGGGTGTAAGTTCCACCAAAGACCATCAGCGATATTTCACCCTTACTCAAAATGCTGTCTTGGAACGCTTGAACGAGCATGTCTTCATTTTGGAGCAACTCATTCAATTTTGCATTGTGCTGAGTCGCGTTTGAGGAATCCACTCGGTATGTCTCACGGGCTGTACCGGCAATGTTGGGTTTCATGACCGCCTCTTGCCATCCCTGATCGCGGATCAATTGCTCAAGATTTACAGTCGTTCCCTTCTTAATAAATAGAGTAGGAGGTATGTTGACTCCTTTTGCTTCTAAATCATGCAAATAGCTCTTGTCAATATTCCACCAGATAAGAGATGGTTGATTAAGAATCGTAGTTTGATTCTCGATGCGCTTCAACCAATTTTTAAACTCTTGTATCCGTTCGAAATAATCCCAAACTGCTCGAAAAATGACCGCTTTTGGGGATGACCAATCATATAGTTCATCATCCCAGGAGACGCGCATCACATCAAAACCCTTTTTCTCGAGAGCCTCGGTGACTAGCCTATCTTCTTCCAGGATTTGACCCAAGTACCAATCTATGTTTAGTGGGTTGATATACTTCTGCCGAGTAACGAGCACTATAAGACTTCGACTCATTCGTCCGTAACCTTCGCCTGATCGATAGAGCGCATGTAGTCCACCGATTCCTTGATCAATGTTTTGAGAATGTCAGCATCCACATCACTCAGTCGCTTGATGTATAGACAGGAAACACCCGTCTTATGCTTTCCAAGTTGATTTAGCAGTTCATCATAACGTTTGAATCCGCTCATGATATAAAGTGTCAAACTTTGTTTCCTAGGCGAAAATCCAGTCAAGAACCAATCACCCTCGCGACCCGTTTTGTACTTGTATCGGTAACTGCCATATCCAACAATGCTCGCACCCCACATTTTTGCGGGTTCGTCAGTTATCTCAGCCATCCACTGTGATACTTGGGCAGTGTCCAGACGCTTCTGTTCGTCTTTTACTCCAGCAATAAACTTCTCGACGTTGGCGTCGTTTTTCTTGGTCTTTAGTTCAGCCATGGCAAAAAAATAAGGTACCCTCTTTCGAGAAGACCTTAAAACTAATAAACCTAGAATCTTTGGACCCTATTTACTAAAAACGTAATCTGTGCTTGCTTGGGAATGACATCCTTTACACATGCCATTGAAAAGCTCAGCGCCTCTCATGTTTCCATTGTCGGCGATTGTTCCGTCATCATTGAGCATAAAATACTCCCAGTCTCCAGCTGCAGCATCGAAGTCGTTTCCACGCTTTACCATGGCTGTAACTTCTTTACCACCCGTGCTGAGTGTGGTGTACTTTACAATGACAGTTCCAACTGGATAAAGGCCATCAACTGGGTCTTGGCTATCAAGGAAAAACACCTCTCTAATGGTAGTGTCATTATTTCCTCCATGTGCACCTCCAAGTGAAGGGTCAGCTCCATTAAATGTAGCTTCTAGAGTCCAGTTCAAAAACCCATTGAATGTTCCATCTTCAGCGACGAATTCATATTCACAAGAGCCATCATCTTGGGTGGCTGATGCATCATAATTCGTAGCGGTTTCATCTGTACATCCATCGATGTACTCACATGTACCGTCGTCTTCCTTTGCTTTCTCGTCATAATTTTCCGCGACAGCATCGGTACATCCTTCCTTTTTACAGGATTGAGTTAGGGTCATCCCTAATAGCAAAATTCCACACAGGAATAAGTAGTTGAATTTGTTTATAGCTTGATTTTGGTTAGTACAATCCTGGTGATAATGATCAAAATACCACTCACCAAGAATTGAAAGTTATGAAGAATGACCATTCTAAACCTTACAGCCTAGACGAAATTATTTCAGCCACTTGTCTAGCCACCCATAAAACTCGCGGTGCCACATCACTCCATTTTGAGGTTTTAGCACCCAATGTCCTTCGTCTGGATAGTAAAGCAACTTGCTTGGTACGCCGCGTAATTGTGCTGCTGTAAAGGCTTCCAGACCTTGGTTTAGAGGAACCCGGAAGTCAAGCTCATTGTGAATGACCAAAATCGGAGTATCCCATTTATGAACTAGACTATGAGGGCTAAACTTGAGGTAGCTTTCTGGCTTTGGACTAGCCCAGTAAGGTCCACCGATATCCCAATTCGCAAAAAACAGCTCTTCTGTCGATGCATACCAACTTTCCAAATTGTACAGTCCACAATGACTGATAAAGGTCTTAAAGCGCCCTTCGTGAATTCCAGCGAGATAGTAAACTGAATAGCCACCATAACTTGCCCCAATGGCACCTAATCTATCGTTGTCGACAAAAGGCTCTTTGGCCACCTCGTCAATGGCACTTAGGTAATCTCTCATCGCTTGACCTCCCCAATCCTTGCTGATGTCGTCATTCCATTTCTGACCAAAGGATGGTAATCCTCTTCGGTTCGGTGCAACTACAATGTATCCTTGGGACGCCATCAGTTGGAAATTCCACCTGAAACTAAAAAACTGGCTAACAGCACTTTGTGGGCCGCCTTGGCAATATAATAGAGTTGGGTATTTTTTATTCGGATCAAAATCTGGTGGATAAATTACCCAGACAAGCATGTCTTTATCATCGTTAGTCTTTATCATTCGTTTCTCGACTTTCCCCATGTTCATCGAGGAAATCAATTCTTTATTTCCACTGGATAACTGAGTTTCTTCTCCTTTTTCAATTGTCCATAAAAAGAGCTCATTTGGATGGCTCATCGTGCTTTTGGTTCCAATGAGGTTACCGCGCATCAATGAGATCGAATTGACATTGTGTGTTCCACTAGTTATTGCCCTGACTGATTTGTCCAATCCAATTTCGAAAGCTTGGTAAGTTGCGTTTATTGGACTTAGAGCATATACATTCTTATGATCGTTTGCCCAAACTATGTGTCCGAATGTCTGATCTACGCCACTGGTGATATTGGTTTTTGTGCCTGACTTCATATCCAATATGATGATGTCATTTTTATCAGCTTCAAATCCTTCCTGCTTCATGCTCATCCAAGCCAAATGGGTTCCAGATGGAGAGAAAACAGGATCGTTATCGTAGCCCATCATCCCTTCAGTTAGGTTCCGCGTTTCACCTGAGGACAGAGAGTAGAGATAGATATCCGAATTTGTACTCTGTGCGAATTGAGTACCATCCATTTTCTTGCAGACATAGACCAATGCACTTCCATCGGGCTTCCAAACAATTTGCTCCCCGCCGCCAAAGGGAGGGAGAGGGCTATCGTATTGCTCATTCTTCATGATATCTACGAAAGTGAATCCAGTATCATCGCCATCTGGACTGTATGATGCTATTGCTACGTGCGAAAAGGTGTAATCATGCCACTCGGTCCAATGTCGGAACATTAGATTGTTGTAAGCACGGCCTGTTGCTTTTGGAAGGTCTTCATATTTATCCAATAGGGATTCTTCGATTTTCACCTCGTAAGTAAAACTGATGTGTTTCATATCCGGGGCAAATGACCAATTGCCAATGTCGAAATCAAAACTCGTGACCTGCTTTCTGTCAGAGCCATCAGGATTCATTTCCCAAAGTTGGTTAGACCCTGAACTCGAGCTTAAATACCCAATTTTTTTCCCGTCTGGTCTCCATTGTGCTCCACCGATACTTTCCTCTCCATCGGAAATCCGATTTGGGTCATTCCCATTGAGTTTCACCATCATTAGGTGTGAAGTGCCGCCATCCTCGGCCAAATTGTATTCCTTCTGAATGAAGAGAATTGATTTACCGTCAGGAGAAACTTGTTCGCCATAGACACGCTTTAATTTCCAGAGATTCTCGGGAGACAAGACGTCTTGGGCTAACAATGAACAGGAAATCAGAATTGAAAATAGTAGGCTTAGGCTTCGCATATCATATTTATTAGGGTCGCAATATTATCGAATCAAATCTGCTCTCGTGCACTCTCATGAATACTTAATATTGCGAATTACAATGTCTATGCTAGTTAGGATCCACCCAGACAACCCACAAGAGAAGGAACTTGAAAAGGTAGTTGCCGTTCTGCGAAAGGGTGGAGTCATAATATATCCAACAGATACAGTCTATGGATTGGGCTGTGATATTACCAACAGAAAAGCTGTCGAGCGGGTTGCTAAAATTAAAGGTCAAAAGCCGGAGAAGGCGAACCTGAGTATAATATGTTACGATTTAAGTCACATCACAGACTATGCGCGACAAGTTGGGAACAAGACTTTCAAAATGATGAAGAAGGGACTTCCCGGCCCATTTACTTTCATATTAGAGTCGAGTAGCAACATACCCAAGGTTTTTAAAATGAAGCGGAAGACGATTGGCATTCGCGTGCCTGATCATCACATACCCCGTGAGCTGGTGAGGATGTTAGGAAACCCGATCGTCACTACGTCTATTCATGATGAGGATGACATAATCGAGTATTCAACAGATCCAGAACTCATCCATGAAAAGTTTGAGGCTGTGGTGGACTGCGTTATTGATGGTGGTTATGGAAATCAAGTCGCATCAACGGTCGTAGACTGTTCTGGTGAAGAACCTTTCCTTGTGCGAGAGGGCTTAGGTGACTACGATGATCTTTACTGAAGACGTATTCAATCAGAGGTTTGGGCTTCTTTTGAAATAAGCATTGATAGGTTATTGAGCGAATAATTTTGTTCCTTCACTCCACTTTATGATTACAATTATTTCACCGGCTAAATCCTTCGATTTTGATTCATCGATTGCGGATATAAGATCCACTGAGCCGTCTTTTCAGGACGAATCATATCGCCTTATTAAAAAGCTGCGAACGCTGAGTAAGAAAAAGGTTCGCAGTATGATGAACCTGAGCAAAGATTTGACAGAGCTCAATGTTCTAAGATATCAGGAGTGGGAGCCAGAGTTCACTTTGGAAGTGAGCCGACCGGCCATCCTCACATTTAATGGAGAAGTTTATAGGGGCATCGATGCGAAAAACTTGAGTGAATCAGAGCTTCACTTTGCTCAAGATCATCTCAGAATTCTGAGCGGACTTCATGGAGTATTAAGACCATTGGATCGAATTCGACCGTACAGGCTGGAAATGGGAGTCACGCTTCCAATTCAGCGAAAAAGGAATCTATATCAATTCTGGTCTCAAAAGGTTACAAAGTTATTGGCGGATGAGTTGGAGGCATCCGAGTCCAAGACGTTGATTAACCTGGCCAGTTCCGAATACTTCAAAGCGGTGGATTTTACCAAGCTGCCGGGTAAAGTTATAACTCCAATATTCAAGGACTTCAAGAATGGTGAGTACAAGGTCATCATGACGTGGGCAAAGAATGCGAGAGGAAGAATGGCAGGTTATATTTTGAGAAATGGGATTACCAACCCAGAGAACATCAAACTATTTGATGAATACAAGTTCTCAGAGCCCCAGAGCTCCGAAGAGGAGTGGGTTTTCTTAAGAGGCTGATGAAAGGATTTTGAGACTAAGTCGTCCCAAAATTTGCTTCTGCTGAATCTATGCTTACTGGAAAAGGGATTTTCATAAAGGACTTAGTAAAGTCGTTCGGACTTTTTGCGTTGTTGCTGCTAGCATTTGTCTATGCGTGGACACAGTTCAACAAAGAGGTTGACCATGAGCGCGAAAATCAAGTTAAGTTGATGGGCTCCTTCATGGAAGAAAAGGTCGAGAGCGTTGTGAAGTCGAACATTGTGGAATTGCGTAACCTGCGTAATAGAATTATGTTTTCGGAGGGCGATTATATCGTCTATCTACCCGAGGACGCAGCGCAAATATTGGATGCAAGGAATGCATTCAAATTCATCAATTGGCATGGACCTTCGACCGAATCAGAGAGGTTAATACCATCCAAAGAATTCAGCTCAATCGCTAATACTGAAGAGTTCAAGGATAACCATGAATCTCATCGTCAGCAAGTCTATAAGCTTGGGGAAGAGGTTCGAATTTCGCCATGGATGGAGTTGGCAAATGATCAGAGTGTCTTTGTTGTAGACTTTCCGGTTCAAATGGATACCAACCTTGAAGGATCGATCGGAGCGGGAATTGACTTCAGACAAGAACTCTCCGATTTAATTAATGAGGCGGAAGGGTACCACATGCATCTTTTTGATCAGAGTGAAAGTCTCTTCTTCTGTTCTGACCCAGCCACTTGCAAGCCAATTTCAGTTGGACCGGAACTCGTTTTTGCCAACACATTGGGTTTGTGGCACGGAAACGATGCAGAATGGAAAATGCAATTGTATCCAGTTGAAGGCTTCTTTTCTTCATCTGCCAAGTTCAACAACCTAATGGGATTGATCATGGCCCTGCTGCTGAGTGCAGCACTCTCAATTGCAATGTTCTTAAGCATACGATACAACCGTGCTAGATTAAACCTTGTTAGCGTAAATAATGTTTTAGAAATAGAAAAAAAGAGGGCCGAGAGAATTTCTAGGTTTAAATCTGAATTCATGAGTAATGTGAGTCATGAGATTCGAACGCCCTTGAATGCGATCAATGGCATCCTTGGTCAACTCAATGATACCCAGCTGGACCACCAACAACAAGAAAGTGTTCAGCTTCTAGAGAATTCATCGAAAAACCTATTGGGGTTGGTGAACAACATATTGGAAGCTGAACAACTCGATTCGGGTCAAATCACGCTGAACCGAGATCCATTTAATCTAAAAACTACTGTTGAATCTGTATGCAAAGTCTTCAAACCCTCATTTGAATCTAAAGGGCTAATAAGCGATTTGGTGATCAAAGCTGATGTAGACTCTTCGGTGGTTGGTGATGAGGTCAGGTTTGTCCAAATTGTATCGAATCTGCTACGGAATGCTTACAAATTCACATCCGAAGGAAAAGTGATTTTGGAATTTGAAGCTAGTAATCTTCCAAACGGCAGGATCAATTGTGTTGTGAAGGTGATTGACACAGGCATTGGTATTCCTAAAGAGAAACAGGGTAAAATATTCGAACGTTTTGCCCAATTGGATTCAGGATATACGAAGAAGTATGAGGGAACTGGATTTGGGCTTGCACTTTCCTCCGAGATGCCTGCGCTTATGGGAGGATCTATTACGGTGGACAGTGAAATATCCAAAGGAACCACCTTCACGATTACCATTCCTTTTGATTGCCAACGTACGAGTGAGGAGGCGCTTTATCATGACCAGACAGCGAACCTAACCTTCAAAGGAGCGGACATTCTCATCGTAGAGGACAATGACCTAAACATTATGGTCTTGGATAAAATGTTGAACGATCTCGAAGTAAATGTGGCGAAGGCCATAAATGGAAGAGAGGCAGTTGAATTGACCAGATCAAAGCACTTTGACCTCATTCTAATGGATTTACACATGCCTGAGATGGACGGGATTCAAGCAACAAAAATCATCCGCAATGAAGGTGGCCCGCCGATCATTATGGTATCAGCAAATGTCACACGGGAAGCGGTTGAGGATTCCACTGCTGCTGGTGCAGTGGAGTACATTACCAAGCCCGTAACGAAAGTTCGATTGAGGCAATCGATTCACAGACATTTATCACTCGCAATACCAAGAGGAAATGTATTGAGTGCGCAAGTCTTGCCTACAGAAGAGGGAAGTATCAAAACCTCTTAGAAAGATACCCAACATCGTATAATGGGTTCAGCTAAAACCTTAGCTTCGACTTTATAAATTTCAAAATGCAATCATTCTGGGAAAAAGATCTCACTCACTATGAAGTTGCCATCGTCGGAGCAGGCATCGTGGGACTATCAATTGCGGCCAGTCTAATTGAGAAGAACATCAAAAACATTCTCATTCTAGATAGAAGTGTCATCCCTTATGGAGCAAGTACTAGAAATGCCGGTTTTGCTTGTTACGGCAGTCTTACCGAAGTTTTAAGCGACATTAAAACCATGGGAGCAGATAATGCTCGGGAGTTGCTCTTTAATCGATGGATGGGCTTGCAGATCACAAGAAAAAGATTAGGAGAAGCAGGGATGGAATATGAGAGTTTAGGTGGCTATGAGCTTCTTGAAAATCAAGTAGAAGCAAGATTGGACCAGATGGATGCTGTAAATCAGTTGGTCTCAGACTTTTTACCTGGATATCTCCGCGATGCGGATGACTTGAAAAGTGAATTAGGAATTCATTCTGACGGTCGTCTAATTTCCATAGACCAGGAGGCGCAACTTAACCCTGCGCTGCTGTTGAGGTCACTTGAACAATATGTCACAGAAAATGGGGCTACGATTCGCACGGGGTCTCACGTGAAGTCCCTGAATGATATCAACGATAAGATTCAAATCGAAGTGAAAGATGGATCGAGGAAGATGATCACTTTTTCAGCTGGAAAGGTGGTTGTTGCTGTCAACGGATTTGCCGAAGAACTCATTGGGAATGATTTGGTTAAGCCAGGAAGAGGTCAGGTATTTATAACTAAACCAATTCCTGAGTTAAAATTCAAAGGAAACCTACATATAGAAGAAGGGTACTACTACTTCCGCAATGTTGGTAATAGGCTTTTGATTGGAGGTGCGAGAAATTTTGATTTTCAAAATGAGGAAACGACAGAAATAGAATTGAATGATAAAATTCAGTCCCACCTCGAACATAAGTCACAAGAAATCTTCCAACTCGGTGATTCATTTGCAGTTGAAATGCGATGGTCGGGTATAATGGCTTTTGGAAATGACAAAACGCCATTGGTTCAACGCTCAGGAAACAACATGTATCTCGCATTGAGAATGGGAGGCATGGGTGTGGCTCTGGCAGGAACGATCGGAGAAGAAGTCGCTGAAATGATCGAAGAGGATGGATTATAAAGAAATATGGGAATCTTCGCTGAGCTACGAATCGCTCAACGATATATTCAAGCAAGCAGTAATAGATGGAAAGACCACAGGTCATGTTCAAACCCAAGAACTGGTTGATTTTTCAAAGCTGAACGTCCAAAGAATGAAACGGATTGGCAAGACCTATGTGCCGAGCCTTAATGGTATTCAGAATCGCAAACTTCAAAATGATATCGTATTTCTAACCATGACCGAAAGCTGGTGCGGAGATGGAGCTCAAGCCGTACCTGTAATCGCAAGAATCGCTGACGAGTTAGGAATTGAACATCGCTATGTTTTAAGAGACGACAATCCGGAATTGATGGATATGCACTTAACCGATGGTGCCCGTTCCATTCCAATTCTAATGGTCCTTCATCGAAACAATTTCGAACTTCTCGGCCGTTGGGGGTCGAGACCAAAGGCCGCAGATCAAATCATGGCCGATTGGAAAGAGTTGCCGGAGCCAAAGATTTCTAAGGAAGATGTAAAGACTCAAATTCAGGTCTGGTACAACAATGACAAACAACACTCCATTCAAAAGGAGATAGTTGAAGTCTTGGACCAAGTGTAGTTCGACCCGAATTACCTTTGAAGTATGCGTTCTGTCGTAATTGTCATCACTTCTGTTTTCTTGCTATTCTTTGCGTCTTGCAATCGTTGCAAGCAGGATTGTGTGCATGGCGTTTGCATCGAAAAATCATGTGCTTGTCATCTGTGGTATGGTGGAGATGGGTGCGAGGAACTTTCACTAGCTCAATACACTGGATACTATCGAGGAGAACTCGTTGCCGACACCATGAGACAGAATGTGGGGTTTAACCTGATCTCTGATCCATCAGCGCCCTCAATACTGTTCTGTGACAGCTTATCCATTGACCTAAGGTTCGTGGACGATACAAGATTCGATATTGATGCTCAATCATGGGAAGGAAAGTCGGTTTTTGGTGATGGTGAGATGCTGATTGAAGCCATCTCTTTTCAGTTTAAATCCAGTGCTGATACGACAAACCGACAATACACCGTCCTGGCATTTCGTCGAAACTGAAAGGCAAGGTCAGAAATAGAGTAGGCTTAGCTTTCTTGTCAGTATTAAAATCCTCAATTTCGCAGCCGATTTAAAAACCTCAGTATGGCACATATCCACAACTTTAGCGCAGGCCCTAGCATACTTCCCAAATCAGTTTTTGAAGAGGCGTCACGCGCTGTTGTCGATTTCAATGGTTCCGGCCTTTCCATTTTGGAGATGTCACACCGGAGTAAGGACTTTGTTGCAGTCATGGATGAAGCGCGAAGTCTGGTGAAAGAAATTCTTGGTTTAGGGGATGATTACGATGTGCTGTTTCTCCAAGGTGGGGCAAGCACCGGATTCTTAATCTCCGCTTACAATATGCTTCGTGAAAACAATAGAGGTGGATACATCAACACCGGATCATGGGCAAACAAAGCCGTGAAGGAAGGAAAGTGGGTAGGAGATGCTCTCGAGGTTGCAAGTAGTAAAGAAGCTAACTACAATTTCATCCCTAAAGGCTATGAGTCACCTACCGATGTCGACTACCTCCATTACACGTCAAACAACACTATTTTCGGGACTCAATATCATCACATCCCTGATGTGACGGTCCCACTGGTCTGCGATATGTCTTCTGATATATTTAGCCGCCCGATAGATGCCTCTAAATTTGATTTGATCTATGCTGGAGCTCAAAAGAACATGGGTCCCGCGGGAACGACGGTTTACATTTTTAAGAAGGAAATTTTAGGAAAGTCAAGTGCCGACATCCCAACGATGTTGAATTTAAAAACGCATGCAGATAAGGATTCAATGTTCAATACTCCACCGGTTTTTCCGGTCTATGTCAGTATGCTGGTTCTTCGATGGATAAAGAGCCTCGGGTTGGAAGAAGTAGGGCGCAGAAATGAAGCAAAAGCCAATCTTCTCTATGGAGAGGTAGAACGAAATGGAATGTTCAAAGCAACCGCAGCGTTGGAAGATCGATCGTGGATGAATGGAACATTTGTTCTTGCAGATGGGATCGATGAAGGCCTGAATCAAACTTTTCTCGACATGGCAGCTGAAGCCAATATCAGCGGAATTAAAGGTCACCGATCTGTCGGTGGGTTTAGAGCCAGCATGTACAACGCATTGCCAATAGAAAGTGTTGGTGCGCTTGTTGATGTGATGAAAGCATTTGAAGAAAAATATGGATAAGATGAAAAACGTACTTACTGCAGTTATTACCATCCTGCTTTCGAGCTCACTGACAGTGGCTCAAATTCCAACCAACTCAGAAAAGCAATATGAATATCATGCGGAAGCCGATGTTCGCAGGGCGGGAACCGGAGACATTATGGATCGGCTAAATCATTGGGCGAAGAGTTTCTACCAAGATATGTCTCTGACGGTCGTTCAGGATGACTCAACGAATAGATACTTAGACATTACCATCGAAGAGCCGATGGTGGAAAGCCATTTTGGAGTTGCTCGTAAACATTCGGATAGAAAGCTTACGTATCATATCAAGTTTGACATCGATCGGAAGTCATACTTCTATTGGGTGAATGAGTTTAACTACGCAGCACTCGAAGTTGATAAGAAGGGCGTAGAAACAAATTTAAATGCGAACCTTTCGGACTTGAAGACAGCGGCTAGAAAGGCTATTTTGGAAGAGGTTGATACGAGAATTGAAGAAGTAATCAAAGCCTTCGGAGAGGCAGCAGAAATAGATATTGAATGAAGAAGATTTTAGCAAACGACGGTATATCACCTTCGGGAAAACAGAAACTTGAGGAAAACGGATTTGACGTGATAACCGATACGGTTGATCAAGTTAGTTTGATCAATGCGATCAATCAAGAAGGATATGTCGGACTCATTGTGAGAAGCGCAACAAAAGTTCGCGCTGATCTTATGGACGCCTGTCCAGGGTTAAAGATTGTAGGCCGAGGTGGAGTCGGAATGGACAATATCGATGTCCAGTATGGCCGTGATAAGGGACTGCATGTTGTGAATACTCCAGGAGCCAGCGCTCAATCGGTTGCAGAATTGGCGATGGGAACTCTTTTCTCGATGGCTCGATTTACTTATGATGCCGGAAGGAAAATGCCGGTTGAAGGACAAGATCAATTCAAATCTCTCAAAAAGACATACGGCAAGGGAACAGAACTCAGAGGAAAGACAATTGGCATCGTCGGGTTCGGTGGCATTGGACAGGACTTGGCTAAATACGCACTTGGTTGTGGTATGTACGTCCTGTATACCGCTCTTGAAGAAGATGACACGACGACATTAACCTTGGATATTGCCGCACAGCAAGTGGATGTTGTTCTTCGCAAAAGATCCATGGAAGAAGTGCTCTCAAGCTCTGATTACATCAGTCTTCACGTTCCAGCTCAGCCTGATGGAAGTGCTGTTATTGGCGAAAAAGAATTCAATACGATGAAGGATGGAGTGTGTATCGTTAACACGTCACGGGGCGGAATTGTTGACGAACATGCGCTTATCACAGCTTTGGATAACGGAAAGGTAAAAGCAGCAGCGCTTGACGTATTTGTGAACGAACCTGCTCCGCGTCAGGAAGTATTGGTTCATCCCAGAATAATTAGCACGCCACATATCGGTGGAAGTACTATGGAAGCTCAAGATAGAATTGGCCTAGAATTGGCTGATCAATTTATTGAGCTTCTCAACTAATCTAAACCTATGAGTGTATTAAAGCCGTTTAAAGCAGTAAGACCGACAGCCGATAAAGTTGAGGCCGTTGCTTGCCGTCCATATGATGTTCTCAATGCGAAAGAAGCTAGAATTTCTGCAGACGGAAACCCTGTTTCATTTTATAATGTAATTAAGCCGGAGATCAATTTCCCCGATGGATACGATGTATATGACGAGTCCATTTACAAGAAAGGACGAGAGAACTACGAATTACTAAAGAGTAATGGGGTTCTGAATCAGGACGAAAATGAAATGTTCTATGTCTATCAGCTGATCATGGATGGCCATACACAGACTGGAATCGTAGGTTGTTGCTCGATCGATGACTATTTCAATAATGTCATCAAGAAACATGAGTTGACGCGTCCAGATAAAGAGGAAGATCGAAAGAATCATGTGCGTCACGGAAAGATCAACGCCGAGCCGGTTTTCTTTTCTTATGCACATGTGGATGCAATTGACGCCATTGTTGATCGCATTAAGTCCACTTCTGAGCCGGTCTATGATTTCAAGGCAGACGATGGTATTCAGCACACTTTGTGGACTGTTACTCAAGATTCTGACAATTCCGCTCTTGAAACGTTATTTGACAACGACGTGCCTGCTATATACGTGGCGGATGGGCATCATCGTACTGCTGCTGGCGGTTTGGTAGCGAAAGAGTTTCGAGATGCAGCCAATGGTTCGCCAGATGACGGCGCACGATACAACTACTTTATGGCAGTTGTTTTCCCTGATAACCAACTCAAAATAATTGACTACAACCGTGTGGTGAAGGACTTAAACGGAATGAGCAACGATGAGTTTGTTCAAGGTTTGAGCGCATCTTTTGATGTCGAGGAGCAAGACCAACAATATCGGCCGGAAACACTGCACTCCATCGGAATGTATCTGAATGGCAAATGGTATCGCCTGACGGCTAAAAAAGGCACTTATGACGACGCAGACCCAGTAGGAGTGTTGGATGTCACCATCCTCTCCAAAAGCGTTCTTGAGCCGATGTTGAATATCGTTGACTTGAGACGCGATAAGCGCATTGAGTTTGTGGGGGGCATCCGAGGTCTTGGTGAACTTGAAAAACGAGTAGATTCTGGCGAAATGAAAGCAGCATTTGCGATGTATCCAGTGTCGATGCAACAGCTTATTGACATCAGTGATGCAGAGCTCATCATGCCACCGAAGGTGACTTGGTTTGAACCAAAACTTCGAAGCGGCCTCTTCGTTCATGAGCTAGAAAGCTAAAACACCATTCTGACTGGAATTCCCTTCTTTTGATGAATGGACGGGGGATTCCGAATTCTGGTAGTAGAAGATGAAGCGATCATTGCTGAAATGATCAAAATCATGCTACAGGAAATGGGACACAACGTTCCATTTGTCTGTCATACCCAAGATCAAGCAGAAAAAATTATCGATGAAGAGCAATTTGATTTTGCTGTACTCGATATCAATCTAGAAGGCGGAATGGAAGGCATCGAGCTGGCTCATGTTCTAAAGTCAAAGGGTATTCCATTCATGTTTCTTACCTCATACTCCGATCGCTCTACGCTGGAAGAAGCGAAGCAAACATTGCCTGGTGCATATGTGCTTAAGCCATTTACAGAACAAGATTTGTACACCGGCATTGAAATGTCTTTAATGCACCTCAAGAATGAAGGAGAAGCAACGGTCAATGTCAAGGATGGTCATCGATCCATTATTCTCAAGGTTGCGGACATTAGTTTAATTCGAGCAGACAACATCTACGTGGAGATCCATTCTGGAAACAAAAAACACCTCAGTCGTCAGTCTCTATCTACCTTTCTTGAACTGCTGCCTCAGGACAAATTCATACGAGTTCACCGTTCTTATGCCGTAAATAAGGATCATGTTACTTCCGTAGGCAAAAACTCTGTTGAGATAGGGAAGACCTTGGTTCCAATATTACGTTCTTTTCGTGAACAAGTGCTGAAAACCTTGGGTTTGTGACACTCACATACAAAAACTCTTCATTCACAACATAGACGTAACCTTTGCTTCAAATTGCCATATATGCATGGTATGTTTGATAATAGAATAAACAGCCTAAATGGCTTTTAAATAATCCTCAATCCGTAGCATGGCGATTTAGATCGCTGACCGGCTCCCCGAGCCGGTTTTTTTTTTGCGCTTAATTCTATCATTGCAGTATGGAAATCGCAGAAAACCTACAGTCCATAAAAGAAGTTCTTCCCTCTGATGTTGAACTTATCGCGGTGTCAAAGACGCATCCAATCGGCACGATTATGCGAGCCTACGACGCTGGTCACAGAGCATTTGGAGAGAATAAAGTTCAAGAGCTTATTGCCAAGGCGCCAGCAATGCCACAAGACATTGAATGGCATCTCATTGGACATCTTCAGACAAACAAGGTCAAATACATTGTAGACTTTGTTCACCTGGTTCATTCTGTTGACAGTCTAAAGCTGTTGAAGGAGATCAATAAAAGAGCAGCGGGAAAGGGAAAGTGCATTGATTGCCTCCTTCAAGTCCACATCGCTGATGAGACCTCAAAATTTGGACTGAACGAAGATGAAGTTCGTTTGCTGCTTAATTCAGTCGATTTTTCTTCCATGAAAAATATTCGAGTGAGAGGATTGATGGGGATGGCAACGTTCACTGAAGATAAATCTCAAGTCAGGAATGAATTTACGGAATTGAAAGCTGTGTTCGAATCGCTCAAAGAAGATGTCGCCTCAACTTCCAATTGGCAACCAGAAGTGCTTTCAATGGGTATGAGCGGTGATTATCAAATCGCCATAGATGCGGGCAGCAACATGGTCAGAGTAGGAAGCGCCATCTTTGGTGCACGCAACTACAATGCTGATTAAACGACTTCTTTTTATCTCACTATTCTCGTTGACTACAGCGAGTATCATTGCCTCGTTTGAATTTTCATCAACCAGTTATTTCCAGTTGGCGCCCATTCTGGACATTCCTCTCCTCTTTTTAACCAGCGTTGTAGTATCCATCTTAATATACAAGAAGCGTAAGACGACGTCATTCATCGCACTTCTAATTCTACAGTTCATTGTTCTCTTTTACCGCAATACGGATGCGCATTTTCAAGCCGAAGAAACTGAAGCTTCGATTAGGATATTGAGTCTGAATGTTCAGCAGTTCAATAACGATACTTCCACGGTCAATTCCATAGTCAAAATGATCAATGACCATCAACCGGACATAGTCCTTCTTCAAGAGTTTGGGCTTTACTATCGATGGCCGGATGTTGAGTCCGTAGCGTCCGATTTTGCACGTCGAATAAACATGCCACATCATCACTTTGAGCCAAAGAAGGTCGACATATTCGGGGTAGCGACTTTCTCAAAATTCAGCTTTGAATCTTCCAATAGCATCTTCCGATCAAGCCCTTCTACGAATGAAGCACATGAAATTATATTAAATACTGGTAAAGAGAGAATTATGATAGTGAATTATCACTTGGAAAGCTACAATATATTTCCAATTCGAGACAATGATTCTCTTTATTCACCTTCAAGTGTATTTGCCAAACAACGGGATCAGGCTGCCTTGCTATTAAGGAAAGAAGGAGATCACCTTCCTTTGATCTTAGCTGGTGATTTAAATGCAGTACCTGGATCTAGAACCTATTGTGAATTCGGCTTTGAATATACCAATGCACAGTCAGCTTTTGGACAGGGATTGATTTCAACATTGAAGAATACTTGGTTGAGGTTAGATCATATTTGGATTAATGAAAAGTGGGTGATTAATGACCTCAAGGTTAACGCCTCATTTCCGAGTGACCATAAGGCGATAATCGCGGATTTGAGATTGTTAAAGTGAATCTACACGCCGATGTCAATAACTATTGATGCTACTCGAAGAGTAGGTATTATATCAGGGTAAGTTTGAATCAAAGAACAACCAATGAGACGTCTCTTACCCATATTGTTTATCAGCTTCACATTTGCTGGGTTCTCTCAAACAGAGAATTTCAACCAGGCGAAGCTTCACTTGGCCAATCACAAGCTTCAACAGGCTATTCCAATTCTTGAGAAGCTTTGGGCAAAAGATCCGAGCAATGCTAATTTGAATTATTTGTTGGGATTGTGTTATGTGAAAGGGGATAAAGAAATTGCTAAGAGCGTTGAGCTTCTTGAAGCAGCATCATCGATGTATGCGAAGAATTATGAGGCTGGATCAAACAAAGAACGACGAGCTCCTGAGTACGTTTACTATTACTTGACCATTGCTTATTCAAAGAATGGACAATGCGAGGAAGCACTACGATCTCTAAACAAGTTCTATCAGGTCTACTCTTATCAAGATGAGTACTACCTCGTTGATGGTCAAAAATGGGTGAGAGAATGTAACCTCCTCGATAAGGACGAGGAAGTGGAGCAACCACCAATCGCAAGGACGGGTGATGATGAACCAGTTGTTCAGGAACAACCAGTGGCCACAGCTCATCCAACAATGTCTGAAGAACAAATGGCGGGCAAGGAGATTGCTGAAGAAATCAAAGAAGAGCGGACAGCACCTAAAATCAAGGACCGCCTCATTCCATTTGACGATTGGGAGAACTTGAGAACAAGAGAAGTCAACTATACCTCCATGAATTCGCAATATGGAGTTCAAATTGCTGCGTTAATTGAGCTGAAGCCGACAAGGGATTTTCCAGAACTTAAGAACGTGGAAGTCTACGTTGACGAGAATGGAATCTTCCGATATGTGATTGGCCGGTTCCCGTACCGTAAACAAGCTGAGGCACTGAGAGATAAAATTCGTGAGCGCGGATATGCTGATGCATTCATCGTGGACATCAATCAACCTGACTATGTCAATGAAGTTTTAGGCATTGGTGCTGAGAACATCAGCTGGAATATTCAAGGACGAGTAGATTTTAAAGTTCAGGTTGGTGCTTTCCGAACGCTTGTGTCAAGTGCGGTAGCTGATAAATACTTAGAAGTTGAGGGGATTAAAGAAGTTCAACAGAATGATCTTACCATTCTCACCGTAGGAAGCTTTGCTCAGTATGATGAAGCGGCTTCTTATAGGGAAGAACTCAAAACGAATGGAATTGGAGATGCTTTTGTGGTTGCATTCAATCATGGAAACAAGATTCCATTAGACGAGGCGAAGTCTTTTGCTGAATCGCATCAAAAAGAACAACGTGAGTCACATGTTAAGGAAAAGCCAAAAAGAGAGCGAGCAGATTTCTGATTTGCACCCGTTTTCTCATTGGATGTACCCATTGACTCGGTTTGACCTTGGTATTCAAAATGGAAGTGAGAAATTGAATTCACTTTTACATCAGGTCAAGTTAAATAGGTTAAGTTTCAAAAGTGCTCCTTCGGGAGCATTTTTGTTTTTATTCCATTTCGTACGAACGCATCTGGATACTTACATTTGTGACGGATCATATTTCACGCTTACAGCAATAGGCGGACCATATTGAGAAAGACATTATCATCCTATTTTACGCTGTGCTTAATGGGGATTAGCACTGCTTTGTTCGGGCAATACAAAGCCAGTGACTATACGACCCCACCCACGAGCATAGAGCAGTTCAACGATATTCATCAGAATATATGTCCCATCGTGAGTGAAGATGGGATGACCATGTGGTTTACAAAAATCTCGACTCCAGAAAACCCCAATGAAAAAGTTAACCAAGATGTTTGGGTATCTTCTTTTTCAGGTGGCGAGTGGTCAGACCCAATTGACGATGAAGGAAACCTCAATACAGAGCTAAACGATCTGGTAGTTGGGATTAGTCAGAATATGATCTATGTTCTGAGATTTGAACCTGAAGGTGGCTCTCAGCTTTCGACCATTCTGGCGTTCAAGAGAATTGGGAAGACCTATAAGCGAGACCATGTGATTCAGCTTCCTTTGCTCAGCTTTCAAAGCAGGTTCTTTGGTTTTCACGTGAACCGAGCGGAGAATGCCGTTGTCATATCCATGAAGGGAAAGGACAGCTTTGGAAAAGAGGATTTATATGTCTCTTTAAAAAGAGGCGGATTATGGACGCTTCCAATCCACATGGGCGCTAGAATTAACAGCATTGGATTTGAAATGTCGCCTTATTTGGCACCAGATGGCAGACATCTTTATTTTGCCAGTGAGGAACACGGAAGTTATGGAAGTGGTGACATATTCGTATCAGTAAGACTTGACGATACATGGCAGAATTGGTCCAGACCCAGAAACCTTGGACCAAACATCAATACAAACGACTTCGAGGCATATTTCAGCTTGAACCCTGCAAGCTCAAAAGCAGTTTTTATTTCGAATCGAAACGATCTGGTAGGTGCTATATATTCCATCCCTTATAAAATGTCAAGCGGCGATTTGTCAGTCTCAGCGCACCGCGTAGCTAGCGGCTTCATTCGAGCAGAGAAATTACCTGCCATCAATGTGAAACTAAATCTGGTCGATGAGAATGATGAAATAATTCAGTCCATCACAGCTGATGATGAAGGTTACTTTAACCTTCAATCCTTTTTACCTGACCGAGACTATAAACTGGCGATTGATGAGTCGGTGAGAGAAGAGTTGAAGGATGCCGACATATTTCTTGCCAATGACCTTGGTGAACAGATGGTGTTTATGAATGAAGAAGAGCTTGGAATCTTTGGATTCAAAGTTTTGTCAGGACAAAAGTTGAAGGCGACATCTGAATTGGAAGCGCTGGCGAGATCAGGTAAAGTAGTCGATACTCCAACAAAAATCAGTGGTAAAGTAGAATCGTTCGGTACGCTTAAAGATCAAGTGAAACTGAACGTTCTAGATGAAAACAGCGAAGTGGTCGAGACAATCGTAACCGATGAAAATGGATATTTCGAGTTCGATACCGATGCCAAGCAAAAGAGTTACTTCCTTTCTGTAGATGAGGATTTGGAGGGCTTGGTAGACGTCTATGAGATTTACCTAACGAATGATAATCCAGAAGAGGATATAGTCGTAACTAAGACTGACAAACACCTTTTTGAGTTTCGTTCGCTGATTAGCGGTCAGTCATCCGGCTTAGATCCGATCACCGCAATCGATTATGGAATGCCTGAGCACTTCTTTGAGCGGATGGGACTGATTCCTCAAGATTCTGAAGACTATTTAAGAGGTTATCTCAAATTTGACAAGCTACCGATGATCAATACGGAGGTTGTATTGATGGATGAGAATGATGAGATTCTCGGCACAGTGATGACGGATGACGAAGGAATGTTTGCATTTGATGCCGAGTTGATGGCTGGCGATTATCTTCTAAAGTTGACAGGAGAACAAGAAGAGACATTGGATCGGAGTGAAATATACCTTGCCAAGAACCCTACTGACATGCTTATGTACCTGAATGATGACAGGGCAGGGGTGTTTGCATTCAAAAAGTTAACTCAAAGAGATCCGATGACGCTGTATTCTCTGAGATCACGTACTGAATCGGGCTTTGTGGTTACGGATAGCATGACCAGCCTCAAAGGAAAGTTCCAGTATAAGATGTTGCCAGAGCAAGGTGTAACGCTAAAGCTGCTCGATGATAAGGAGAATATCATTCAAGTGACCGAAGTCGATAGCTCTGGAAGATTTGAGTTCGAAAATTACACTGTCAATAAGAACTACTTCATCTCTGTTGAGAGCCAAGGCCTGTCTGATATCTATGAAATCTATTTGAGCGGCCAGCAGAAAAACGTTCTAGTCAACCGGACAGATAAGTTCGTATTCAGTTTCCGCGTCTTACCATCGCAAGATGTTATGCTCGTAGAAGCGTATGAGTCCGATCCTGAGTTTGGCGGCATCATCTCAGACAATGGAGAAAGGAAGCGCGCTTATTACGAATTTGATTTGGATGCACTCGCCAAAAATGAATACAAGGAATTTGACTACATCGTCCCAGAGATTCAGGCAGGAGTCCAAGTTGTTGTCCGTTTGTTTAAAGAGCAATCATTTGATGATAAGCATGTTGATCTGAATACGCTTGACCCCAACGAAGCAAACGGGGCAATTAAAGCGTTTAACAGCCGAGGTGTTTCCACAGAATTGATGAATGTGCGATCGAACGGAAGTGATCAAATTCTTCTCATCATCGATCCAAGAAAAAGGCCCCTCGGTCAATCCGAAGAGCCTTAATATAATTCTATTTCTCGAATTTATTGAATGATCAACTGCTTGGTTGACTTTCCGCCCTTCGTTTCAATCTGTACGAAGTACACTCCAGCAGATACATCTTTCACATTCAACTCAAATTGGTTCGTGTTTTCCTTTGAACCAAATGACTTGACAAGTTGGCCTGAGACATCAAATAGATTCACATCATCTGCTGCAACTTCCGAGGCCATTTGAATCGTAACCGAGCTTGATGCTGGGTTAGGGAAGAGCTCAAACGAGACTCCAGCTAACTCGTCCACGCCTGTACAAATTCCAGTACTGGCTGCAATTCCTGTTCTCGCACTTACGCAAAGCTCCTGGACTTGCCAGTCGTAGAAGAAGTAATAATATCCTACTGGGTTAGTGCCAGCACTACTCTTCGTAATGCTCAACACATTCGCCAATTCGTACGGATAATTGGTACCACCGTCATTCCTAAATAAGTTGATTACGCTGCTTTGCGCAATTCCTAATTGCAAGTCAGTTCCAGGCTCCACGTCGAAATCCAACGTGATCGTCTGTTCTCCATTTGGAATGTTGCTTGTCTTTGACTCTAGAACCGCTCCTTGAGCATTTCTTAGCTCGATCGTTCGGTCTCCTGCTCCAGTGGCATAAACAGTCACTTCGGATAGAATAAAGGCCGTGTAAGCATCGAAAATCAAGTGTTGGTTGCTATTGAAATACGCTCCAGAACCAATTTGATTATCGTCAGCACCGACAGATAGCGCACTGTTTTGTTCGACCGACTCAACGTACCAAGCCATGCTGCTTTGTACTACCGGTGTAACGAACGTGTCGCCGACGTGCACGAGGTTTCCATTTACCGGGCTATCGAACCATCTATTCAGTCCAGTACTCGAAGCAATCAAAGTTCCAAACTCTCCTGGACAGATGTCGTCATCTGCTCCTGTTGGAGCGTCAGGACGAGCGACATCGATGTAAGCTGTCTTCGTCAATGAATCAGAGCCAACCGTGTTTGTTGCAGTGAGTTGGACCGTATATGTTCCATTCACAGCATAGGTGTGAGTCGGATGTTGAATCGTGTCAAAGCTGCCATCACCAAAATCCCAGTACCAGCTACTGACACCGTTTATCGACAAATCTGAGAAGCTCACGACTCCCGTACAAGTAGATTCTGTTGAAGCTAAGAAATCAACATCAGGAGCGTCAGTAGGATCATTGCACTCCCAAGCAATCTTGAATCCAGAATACTCCAATCCTCCATCTGCAAACATTCGAATTGTCACTGACCCCGCATTGGTTGTCAACGTTGAGGGCGGTGGATTTGAATTACAGTATTTTCCAATCAAGTTGGATCCAAGAGCGCTGCCATCATAAACTTCTACATAGTCGTAGATGCAAGCTGTTCCGCCGCCTTCTTCTACGTTGAATTCAACAAAGTCAATGCTGATGCTTCCCGCTCCAGGAGGAGCAATGGTCACATAAGAGTCTGTACTCGCTTGATAATTTCCAGCTGGCCCTCCGTTGTCGTAGAGATTTCCTTCACAACCCGTTTGAACGGTCGCTGCTCCACTCGTTGGTAGAGTGATTTCACATGGAGCTCCAGGTCCTACATGGATGTAAGAAACTTCGATTGAAGTGTCAGCTCCGCATGTAGAACTTGCCTCTAAGGTCACTGTGTACGTTCCTGCAGTTGTGTAGGTGTGATTCGGATTCGGATTCGTGGAAGTTGATCCATCGCCAAAGTCCCAGTCGAATGATGTAGCATTTGAACTCAGGTTTATGAATTCAGCAGTGTATGGAACTTCACAGTTACCAGTAGAAGGAGCTGTAAAGTCTGCAACAACTTCATTTGCGTAAAGTCCACCGACACCAACAGCGTACCAAGCCATTCCAGTGCTAATCACTTCTTGGCTACAAGGACCAAATAAATCCATAGCAGATTGAATGGCATAAAACCTTGCGTCAGAGTACTGGCTGGAAGTCGTCAAGTAGTTGGTTAGATTTCGGTAAGCAATTGCTCCAGCGTCATCAATTCCAATTCCTGTTACATTATATACGTTTCCAATATCGTTGGTTCCGGCGCCGCCTTCAGTAAGCAATACAAACCAGAAGTTCTGCACCCCACTGTTCGTATGCACACCTCCATTATCATTTGCACCAGTGTACCAATTTGTACCTAGGTAGGTGTCCGGATCTCCATAAGGATTTGGATTAGCCATGTTTCGGATAACAAATCCCAAATCTTCTCCCATTATCCAGTCTCCGTTTGACCAGCCAAGAGCGTCATATTCGATAGCTGCTCCAAATATGTCAGAGAAACTCTCATTTAGCGCACCTGATTCATATGCATAGACCAAGCCTGCAGTAAAAGTTGTTAGCCCATGAGTTACTTCATGTCCGCAAATGTCCAATGCAGTAAACGGAGTCGTTCCGCTAGATCCATCGCCGTACGTCATGACCTGACCATTCCAAAAAGCATTGCCATAGTTGCTTCCGTAGTGTACTCGGCTTACTAAGGCAAATCCTTGATCATTAATGCTGTTTCGGTTGAAGTGATTCATGTAGTAATCATAAGTCGCTTCTGCACCAAAGTGGGCGTCGGTACCAAATCGTTTAACTGTTGTGGTGTCCCAGAAGTTATCTGAATGAGTAAAATCAACTCCCATTCCTGCAGTAGCATTTTGTAGGTCAAATGTTCGAACGCCATTCCCTCTACCAGTTTCTCGCAACCTGAAATTTGAACCTGTCCAATCAGTCGTGATCGGCTGTACTCCAAGATAACCAGTTACTGCTTGACCATTGCTGTCTGCATGATGAATGAGGTTATTCTCAAAAATGATGTCTCCAGTTGTGGCATCGACATAGATTTCTCTTCTCGACATCGGTTCGTGTGCGTACACATTAAATTTCCAAGTAAGGTTGAGGTTTACTTCTTTGAGGCTTGCATCGTTGTTTACGATTTCAAGTTCTCCTTTTGGGAAGTAGGTTGCATTCGCGTCGTTCATCAAGACCTTGATGTCTTGCTCTTCTAATTCAATTTCCCACTTGTAGATGTCCGCGCCAATAGAAGACAGGGCAAGTTGCAATGCCTGCTCTTCTGATTTGGTTGGTTTGAATTGTGGGACGCTGTCAAAGACTTCCCCATTCATACTCACCACTTCTCCGTTGAGCGTATGGACGATCCATGTCCCAAAGGTGAGTGGGTAAGACTGAGAGGTTTGCTGGTAGCGGTAATGAAACATACCTAGTTCATCGCGTTCTGTTCCTATCAACTCAAATCTGAGATCCTTGCTGTTCTTAAAGAACGAAGACTTCATCCATTCTTCCCATTCTAGATAGGATATGCGTGTGTCGGGATAAAATTTTATAAAGGCAGGTACGGAACTAAAGTCCTTGTATCGTACAGTTTCTGCGCCTTTAACAGCGTTGGAAGCTTCGGCGCCCCGCAGAACTTGTTCTGCATTAACACTCAGTGTTAGGCCAACGGCACATGCCGCAAGAAGTAAAAATTTCTTCATGCTTTTTAGTTAGGATTGCTCAAATATAACTTACGAAAGCACGCTAGAACTCCACAATCAAGGATTGCTTGAAGTTCTAACTTGCTTTTAGACAAGACGATACAATTGCTCGACCGATCTATTGAATAATCACCTGTTTGGTGGCAATGGCATTGTCTGAATATGCCTTTATGGTGTACACCCCAGCGCTCAAGTCATGCACATCTATCGAGACGACTTCGTCTTTTCTCATGCTTGGAAGTTTGATGATCATTCGGCCTTGAGCGTCATACAATGCAATGTTCTCAAGATTCGGCACAACCGTTTGGCTGAGATTCAATTCGCCTCTGGTCGGATTTGGGTAGACAGACAAGCCTTCGCTGAAATCTACTTCATCAACACCCGTACAAATTGCTACGCTAGCAATTGCTTCACCTCTGGCAGAGGCGCAGTATGGACGTACTTGCCAATCGTAGAAGTAATAGTAATAATCTGAACCCGCGGGGCTGTTATAGATGCTTAAGACATCTGGAATGTCGTAAGGGTAAGTAACTCCAGAGTTATTTCGGAAACACCTTAAGAGGTCCGTATACCACATCCCTAGCTCATACGAGCCTTCAGGAATATGAAAGTTTAATTCAACGTTGTTTTCGCCCAATTCCAGAAATACAACAGCTGAATCCACAGCTACACCCTCTTGTGGGTCCCACAATGTGATTTTTCGATACCCAGCTGTGTCAGTATACATGGTCACTTCTTCCAAAATAATATCCTGATAGGCATGAAACCACAATGCCTGATTGAAGAAGTCGACGTAACCACCACCGCCCATCAGATTATTCAAAGCTCCTCCAGCTTGTTGGGTACCAGGCGACCTTAGGTTCTCGTAGTAATATAGAGTGCTATTTTGAATAGTTGGGGTGGTGAAAGTATCTCCTGCATGAAGAAGTGTAGTGTCATTTGCAGAAGCGTACCACCTAAAATCACCTTCTTCTTGGGGTACGAGAATTCCAACCTCTCCTGGACAAATATCATCTTGAATGGTGACTGGCGCGGGATTTTTCCCAATAACAATGGTTGAAGATTTGGTTATTGAGTCTGAGCCAAATGCATTCGATACGAGCAGAGAAACCGTGTAAGTTCCATCGTTTATGTAATGGTGAAGTGGATCTTGTTCAGTGGATGAGGTCCCATCTCCAAAATTCCAAAGCCATGATGACGGGCCTCCATCGCTTTGATCAATGAATTGAATGTCTCCAGAGCATGAATAGTAGTTCTCAAACGAGAATTCTGCCGTGGGTGCCACTGTTGTTGGCGAGCATTCCCATTCTAACCAGTATCCTGGCCAAAAAGAAGGAAAAGGATTGTTTCCATCTGACCGAAAACGAACTGTCATTGCGCTTCCCGTACTCTCAAGGGAATCGGGAGCAGGGAGCGAGTCGCAAAAGTGTCCCATGATTGTCGAATTTGCGTCAAAACCATCGTAAACTGTTAGGTAGTCATAGCATGAGCCAAATGTGCCTTGGCCTTCTGTAATAACATAATTGAAGAAGAGCGTAACGCCACCGGCACCCAACGGCTTAATGGTTACAGAGTAATCCAGGCCATTATCGTATCCCCAAATTGGGCCTCCTGGATCGTACAAGGTTCCCGTACATCCGGTTGCTTGACCATTGGTTTCGTTCATCGCAATCCAACAATCAGCATCCGGTTCAAGGGTAATAGCATCGACATCTGTCAAAACATCAGTTCCGCATGTTGATGTGGCTGAAAGCTCGACATCATATGTACCCCAGTCGGTATAAGTATGCATTGGGTTTGCGTCTGTGGAAATGGTGCCATCACCAATCCCATTCGTATGTCATTCCATTAGAAGTGAAGTTTAAGAACAACACATCCGTTGGTATTTGGCAATTTTCAGCCGGCATCGCTAGATAGTCAGCTTCAACTCCAGTACTTGGAAGATTTCCAAGCCCAACAGCGTACCAGGCTATTTCGGTGCTAATCGCTTGTTGACTGCATGGTCCAAATAAATCTATAGCTGATTGAATCGCATAAAATCGGGCGTCATAGTGAACGCTGTATTCTGTCAAATAAACCGAAAGATTACGGTAGGCAATATCCGCAGCGTCATCTATTCCAATTCCGGTTACAGTGAAGACGTTGCCGATGTCATTTGATCCGCTCCCCCCTTCAGAAAGAAGGTAAAACCAATGATTTTGAACGCCGCTATTAACGTGAACACCTGCATTGTCATATGGGCCTGGATACCAGTAATTCCCCATATATGTGTCGGGTTGATCATAGAGGTTTGGCTCTTCTAGACTTCGAATAATCCAATTAAAGTCTTCACCCAATACCCAGTCACCACCATTGGGATATCCCTGTGTGTAGAACTCAACGGCGACTCCAAAAATATCAGAAAAGCTCTCATTGAGGGCGCCTGGTTCCCACCTGTAAACAAGACCAGCTGTGTGCTGAGTTACTCCATGGGTCAATTCATGACCGCAAACGTCTAGAGCGGTCAATGGGGTATATCCCTGTGCAGTATCCCCATCTCCGTAGGTCATCCACTCTCCATTCCAACCGGCATTCAAAAAGTTTTGTCCCCAATGGATTCGACTCAATAGGATTTGGCCATTATCGTCTACGCTATTCCTGTTGTGAATATTCAGGAAGTAATCATAGCTCTTTTCAGCTCCGAGATGTGCGTCGGTTGCATACTGGTCAAATGAAAGAGTGTCGTCAAAAGGAGCAGAAGGGTAGGTGAAGTCAACATAAGTACCCGTTGTCTGATATTGAGCGTTGTACGTCTCGATTCCATTTCCTCTTCCTGTTTCTCGAAGGCGAAACTCTGAACCCGTCCAATCTGCTGTGATTTCTTGTTCACCAGCATACATTGTATGTGCCGTTACGGTAGTATCAGCATGCTGAATTCTCGAATGATCTGAAATAATTGACCCATCACTCGCATTTACATAAATGAATCGTCTTGACTCAGGTTCCGCGGCATAGATGTCAAACTTCCAACAGGTGTGGAGCTCATCCATGCTTATTGATGGGAATTCGGCAGTTATCTCAAGATTCCCAGTTGGATAGTACGTGGCGCTGGAATCTTGTCTCACATGCTTGACAAATGCCTCTTCTGAAGGAATTTCCCACATATACAGGCGAGCATCAACATAGTCCAATGCAGCCTGTAGAGCCTACGCTTCTGACAAAATAGGAGCGGAGACATTCACTTTGTCAATCAGGTTCCCATTCATACTGACAACCTTGTTACCATTGGTATGAATAATCCACGTTCCAACGCCGACAGGAATGCCATTGTGAAGTTGTCGATACCGGTAATGCTTCATTCCGATATCATCTTCTTGCATTTTTAATAGTGTGAGGCTTACTCCCTCCAAATCTTCATAAAATGTGCGCATCATCCATTGTTCCCATAATTCGTATTCCATCTGAAACATTGAGTGGAATTTGATGAAAGTGGGTACAGACGAAGTTTCATTGTATCTCAGAAGTTCAGTCCCTTGAATTTGTTTGAATGCTTCGCTTCCACGAAAAGTTTCAGACGCATAGAGGTTGGCTGACAACAGGATGGCAGCCGTTAGAAGAAAGGTGGTGATTTTCATAGGTAGAGGGTCGGTTAGGATTACAAGATATGCCAAGTGCCTTCTTTTTCCAAGAGAATTGCCATTCTGACATATAATTCGGACTGGCATATAAATTGAAAAAGAGCCAGCAGAATTTCAAAGAGGAAATCAATATTTTAAAGAAGAAATGAAGGGCACGATTAACGTACAGGCGGAGAACATTTTTCCAATCATCAAGAAGTTTCTCTACTCAGATCATGAGATATTCCTGAGAGAGTTGGTATCGAATGCGGTTGACGCAACATCAAAGGTCAAGGCACTCTCTCGATTAGGAGAGATGAAGGATGAAGTTGGAAACACGACCATCGAAATCAAAATCAACAAGGACAAAGGCACGCTCCACATTTCGGATAAGGGAATTGGAATGACTGCAGAGGAAGTCGAGAAGTACTTGAATCAAGTTGCATTCTCAGGCGCATCAGAATTCCTGTCTCAGTATGAAGGCAAAGTAGATGATGCAGGAATCATTGGTCATTTTGGACTTGGGTTCTACAGTGCATTTATGGTGTCCAAGAAAGTGGAGGTAATTACCAAAAGCTGGAAGGACGAGGAAGCCGTGAAATGGACATGTGACGGAAGCCCTGAATTCAGCATCACCAAATCCAAGAAGAAAACGCGTGGAACCGAGATCATTCTTCACATTGACGAAGAGTCCATAGAATTCCTTGAAGATGGCAGGGTAGAAGGCATCCTTAACAAGTACTGTAAGTTCCTTCCAGTTGAAATCAAGTTTGGTACGAAGACCATTCAAGAAGATGATCCAAAAGGAGAGAAGGATGAGAACGACGCAGTCAAGCAAGTAGAGAAAGAAGTTGATAACATCATCAACAACCCAAATCCGGCCTGGAAAAAAGCCCCAAGCGACCTAAAAGGAGAAGATTACTCAAGCTTTTATCACGAACTCTACCCAATGACGTTTGAAGAGCCACTCTTCAACATTCACATTAATGTTGACTATCCATTCAACCTCACTGGAATTCTTTACTTCCCTAAACTGGCTAAGCATAAGGTCGAGTTGCAGAAGAATAAAATTCAGCTGTACAGCAATCAAGTTTTTATCACTGATTCAGTCGAGAACGTTGTCCCTGAGTTTCTGACACTCCTCCATGGAGTTATTGATTCTCCGGACATCCCACTGAACGTGAGTCGTAGTTATTTACAGAGCGACGCCAATGTCAAAAAGATCAGCGGACACATCACCAAGAAGGTGGCGGACAAGCTGGCTGAGATGTTTAAGAACGATCGTGAGGACTTCGAGGTGAAATGGCCTGACATGCAAGTCTTCATGGACTACGGATTGTTGACCGATGAGAAGTTCTACGAACGAATTCAACCATCGTACTTGGTTAAAAACACCAAAGGTGAATTCAAGACGTTCGAGGAATACAAGGAATTTATCAAGGAGAGTCAAACGGATAAAGACGAGAACCTCGTCATTCTTTATACCAATGATGCTGAAGGACAGCATAGTTTGATTTCAAAGGCAACTGCAAAAGGCTATGATGTCTTGGAAATGAATACTCCACTTACAGCTCACTTGATTCAACATCTCGAAATGAAGATGGAGAAGGTCCAATTCAAGCGCGTCGATGCAGATGCATTAGAGAAATTGGTACCTAAAGAGGATGCTATCGAAAGTAATCTGAGCGATGATCAAAAAAATGAGCTGACTCCAATCATCCAGAAAGTGATCAGCAGCGATGGATTCAACGTTCAGTTTGAAGCACTCGATGAAGCTGATGCGCCAATGATGGTGACTGAAAGCGAGTTCATGCGTAGAATGAAAGAGCAGGCTGAGATCGGCGGTGGAATGATGGGAATGAGCAATATGCCAGACTCGTACAACATGGTCGTCAACAGCAATCACCCTTTGATATCAAAGATTCTGGTAGAATCGGATGAAGGGAAGAAGGCAGACATGGCAAAACAGGCTTCAGACTTGGCCTTGTTGTCAAAAGGAATTCTTCGCGGTGAAAAACTGACAGCATTCATTGAACGAAGCGTGTCCATGATCTAAAGAAACATAGGTAGGTTAGTAAAAAGCCATCAGCTGGAGCACAAACTCTGGTTGGTGGCTTTTTTAATTGATGGGAATGAGATACTTAAAACTGATGCGAGGGTTTGGTATTAATGGCATCGGCCGGTGCCATTGCCAATCCATTTCTCCTAAGTTGTAGTCCGTGGGAATTGGATACCTGTCGTTGCTTTTCACCTTTTTTCTAGTTGGATAAAGAATTCCAAGACCAATATTGCCCAACAGTAATGTGAAGAACATGCACAGAGAAAACTGAAATATGCTTCTTAAGTTCAAAGTAATCTAGGCTAGATTATATACTAACTCCAAGTGTATGGTTTTATTACCAAGATTATCGCTAACAACAATTGGCAAATTCTCGATGAGTTAGAGTTCTATTTTAATCTCACACGTGTAGCTGAATGCTATTTTTACCGCTCTTCAATCGGAATATGAAAGAATACAAAGACGAAGTAGAAGCTGCAGACGATTTCGGAAGGAAAGTTCGCGAACTCAAAGCCGAGGTAGCCAAGATTATTGTTGGACAAGACGACGTCATCGATGCGGTGTTGACCTCCGTTTTTAGCAATGGACATTGCCTGTTGGTAGGAGTTCCTGGATTAGCCAAAACACTTTTGGTCAATACCTTAGCGGATGTTTTAGGCTTGAGCTTCAGTCGAATTCAGTTTACACCGGATTTGATGCCTTCGGATATCGTAGGTTCCGAAATCCTCGATGATCAACGGAATTTTAAGTTCATCAAGGGCCCAATCTTCGCAAACATTGTGTTGGCAGATGAGATCAATAGAACTCCGCCAAAAACACAAAGTGCATTGTTAGAAGCCATGCAAGAGCGTATGGTCACAGCGGCTGGACACCGTTATACTTTGGACGCCCCATTCTTTGTACTTGCCACTCAAAATCCAATTGAGCAAGAGGGAACCTATCCACTGCCAGAAGCGCAGCTTGATCGATTTATGTTCAACATATGGGTTGACTATCCAACTTTTGAGGAAGAGTTGAGCATTGTGAAAGCTACTACAGGAGACAACCGGGTTGAGCTTTCGACCGTGATGACAGCTGAGGAGATCTTATTCTTCCAAAACTTAGTTCGGAAGGTTCCCGTGCCGGATGGAGTAATTGACTACGCAGTTCGACTCGCCAATTCTACAAGACCGGGCGTCAACGGTTCACCGGAAATGACCAATGAATTTGTGAATTGGGGAGCAGGCCCTAGAGCAAGCCAGTACCTTATCCTAGGTGCTAAGTGTCATGCTTTGATGAATGGGAAATACAGTCCTGATAATGAGGACGTGCGGGCTGTCGCAACGAACGTTCTCCGCCACCGTATCGTACGGAACTACAAAGCGGAAGCTGAAGGTGTATCCACCGAGACCATCATCGATGAGTTGATGCAAAAGGCCACACTATAAACCTTCTAAGGATTTAACAAACCCAAGGTTGATCTAAACAAGCGCCGAGTTCGTTTTGGATAGGCTACGACCACAAAGAGTATTGCATACTCTATTAACACCAGCCAGTAATTGTGTGAGGATTCAATTGTGCTGTAGGCACCATAGCTCAAAATGACAACTACCGACCAAATCACTGGGTACTGCACTCGGTTGAACAACCCAAGAAGCAGAATTGTCGCGATGTACCATGGATGAACCGTTGTGGCTAGTAGCATATACATCGTCAAGAAAACCATAGAGCTATGCAATGCACCGTGCATTAACCTCTCTTGTCTGATGAGAATTATCGCAAGTCCGATTAAGGTGAGAACACCCAAAGCAGGTCCGAGGAACCCGATTGGATTGTACCCAATGATCCATTCCAGCGTACGACTGAACAAGAAGTAAAAGCTAGCATTGAATTCGAAGGTTTGGTAATAGAGCTGGATGCTTTCAAACAGGTTGAGATAGTACCCTTTGTAAAGCAGTGGAATTCCCAGAATCAAAGTGGTACCCATTGATCCAAGTAGAAATTTCCGAAGGCTGACTGTTTTCATAACCTTTAGAAAGAATGGTATCAAAAGGATCGGAATCAGCTTCGTACTAATCGCAAGACCAAACATGATTCCGCTTTCGAAGAGCTTTCGATCTTGAATGAGCCGAAATGCAGCAACCAAGAAGAAGACCACCAATAGCTCAAAATGGGCATTGCCCAATGCATCAATAATGATGAGAGGATTGAGGAAGTAGAGGACACTGTATTTGGGACTCAGTTTAAAGTTCAGGAGCACCTTGGGTAGCATCCAAATCGTACCAATTTCTGCTAAGAAAAGCGGAAGTTTAATAATCAGCGCGGCCTGATAGGGATCGTTGGCTGCCAACGCCCCAAAAGCGGATACAAGTTGAATAATGGTTGGATAAACCGAGTAATAGCCTGTAGAATTAAGCAATGGGTATAGTTGCTCAAACGGTTCTTCTACATGATCAGCTAAGAAGTCAGTGGGGATGAGAGCGTAAGGGCTAATCCCTTCCAAAGTGACAGAACCATCCCAGATAAATCGATAGATATCGTCACTGAGTTCTGGAAATGCAAGCCAAGAAATTCCTCGAAAGAGCACACCTAAAAAGGCGGCGATCTGAATACTCTTGACTTCATGGTACAAGGCGAAGTATGCACCGCATAATGCGAAGTAGACGACAAAAAGTTGAAGAGTTTCGGTTCTCGGAGTGAAGAATAGAATAACGATTTCGCCAAAAAGGAAAAGAATCAAGGCAATAATGGCAACGGTATTAATCCTATTCCAATTCACTCGCTCACATCAATTCGCATAATTTCAATTCGTCTCTCCTTGGCCGCTTGAGGACTGTAAATGGCCCGAGTCCTATCATCCAAGGCGTCACTCACTTGCTCGGCTGCTTGAGACTCACCATATGGAATCGGTTCGATGCTCAATTGGCCGGATTGGAGATAGGGGAGGAATGAGCGATTTCTGTACACTTCGATGTAGTTTTCCATGGAAGCAATTCTCCTATATGTGAGATTCAGGTTGTACTCAGCTTCAGCCAATGGGCTAGCAAAACCTTTCACTGCGAGGCTAATGTCATTGCCTAGTTCTAGTTGTTTGAGCAACACATCCAAAGCTTGATCAACGCGGGTCAAGCTTCCTTTCACGTCGCGATCAAAAAAGTTCATTAACTCGGTGCCATAGGACATCTTATCACGGCCTGCCAAGGCCGAATTTGATATGGCATCTGCATACTCTTGCCTGATCGTCAGGTACTCATCAACCGATTCCTCGTAGGTTGCTAATGTCGATCTCGACATTGTCCGCGGGTCAGGGCGGTCATTGTGAAAATAGAGACTGATCGGAAGTAACTCTTGCAGTTCCTCCAAGGATTCTGGTGGTGCGATATACTCTTCACGGGTAACGACAATGACTTCTGGAATAGTATCCACGGGAAGAGAGTCGATCTCCAACGAATCAACCGTGTCTAGCTCAATCACTGGAGGAACTCTCCGTACTTTGTAAAAGTCATTGCAGCAAGTTTCATTGGACTCGGGTTTCAGACCACCTTTTCTATTTGAAGCAAAATAGCCAGTACTGTCGGTAGTTTTGAATGTGAAGTAGTAGTCATCAGCACTGCCGTTCACCTGCGGACCCAAATTCTCGATCAGTTGTAGATTTCCGGGAATACCTCTGGAGACGAAAACATCAAAGCCACCAAAACCTGCGTGACGATTTGAACTGAAATATAGCGCCGTGTCCTTGTCATCAAAATAAGGCGTGATTTCGTCGCCCTTGGTGTTGATTCTGGTCCCTAGATTTCGAATTCTTGAAAGAGGCTTGCCTTGTTTAATCTCAACGAACCACAGATCCATTCCTCCTTTCCCTGACTCACGATCTGAAGAGAATATCAGGTATTCACGCCCATCAGCGATGGCCAATGCCGGCTGGGTCGAGGAGCTACCCGGGATATTAATCGGCTCATCGAGTCTGATTGGCTCGGACCATGTACCGCTGTAATTGACTTGAAAGATTTCGCAATCTGTTCTGGATTCACACCTCGAGTAGTAGAATCTTGTTGAATCTGAACTCCAAACCCCATTGCCGATGTGCGCTCCTTTTTCTGAGATCGGAATATCCAATTCTACAGATTGCCATATTCCCGAAGTGTCTTTGACGCTCTTCTCAATTTCGATGTAGACAGGGTTGCTCTTCTTGAATTCATCTGTTTCATAACGCATCGTCGAGAAGTACATCATGGTTTCATTCAATGCGAATGGGTTCATTTCTGCATGAACCGAATTCAAACCAGAGTCTGGATCCATTACCTCATAGTCGGTAGTATCAGACTTATGATCAAGGGCGAAGTCGCATGTCACTATAAGGTCTCGGGCCCGTCGGTACTTATCATCCCGCTCTCTGTATACACTCAGAAATGAATTGATCGTGCGTTTTGCGTTGGAGTACTTGCCAAGGTGGATTTGCATCTCAGCCAAGTAATAGATCGCTTCTGGAAACTTGTCTTCTCCATCCATGTCGATGGTGGCTTCGTAAGAACGCTTGGCGCGTTTGTAATTGCGCAGGGAACGGTAGGCTTCGCCCATCATAAAGTTTGCCTCGAGGAGAAATGTGTCCGCTGAAAGAGCCTTTTTGTAATAGAAGATGGCACTATTAGCAAAGCCATCCAACAACTCCTTGTTTCCCTTAGCAATATACTGGCGTCCGCTTTGGGCGTTCGACTGCACACCAAATGCAAGGACGATAATAACTATGAGAAAATGTCTCCAAATCATAAGTAATCGGGACAAACTCTTAAGCGCTTAGACTTCTCTCTTACAGTGCGAATGATGTAAATCAGGGTTACTTCCCATGCCCCTCGATAATTAGTTGCAGGCTGAAGCAAGCTTAGGTTTACGTCATAGGAAGCACCGACGTACAAGTCTTCCATTTGCAGACCGGCACTAACGTATCCAGCATCCTTCCACCGCCCCCAAAAACCGAATTGAAAGCTTTGCTTACTGATTTCTGAATCCACAAGATGGTGGCGAAAAGCAGTTCCAATAATGTATTGGTCATAAGGACCTTGGATCATCGCGCGGCCAGCAGGCATAATGTCCCATGTTGCCCCAATTGGAAATGAGGAAAGGACGTGAGCGCTGTACAATCGAAACATTTTGTTTTCAGAGGCCTTGAACATTGAAATATCCGGTTCCGCTATATTTTGAATCGCCAGACCCACACCAAATCGATGTCTTTCGTTCGCTACCTGATCGACATAAATGCCTCCGGAGTAATTCAGTTTGTTGACCTGATTTCCTTGTATTTCACCACTTGGAAGTGTCGGATCGTGTTGTGTTCCGTTAAATTGGTTATTCCAGCTGAGGCGTGAGATGTCATTGGACGAGGTGAAGTAACCGACTGTTCCTCCTAAATGAATCCCACCGCGTTTCGCACTGCCTATTCGGATGTGTGAAGCGAGGCTTAATTTTGCTTGATTAAATGTCGTGGATGATAGGCCCGCAAAGTCTTGGAGTAGACTCAGCCCAATACCAAGGCCTTTGATCTTGGCTGCATCCCGTAAATCGATTCCACCACCGTGCGTTTGAAAAGGCTCAGGGGAGACGCTCTGCCACTGTCTTCTTATCATCCCGCTAAAGCGATAAGTTCCATCGAAATGACCTGTAAACGCCGGATTGGTGAACAGCGGTGTTGCAAAAAATTGACTGAAATGAACATCCTGGCTTAGACCAGAAGTGGACAATATCAAAACAGTCACTATGGTAAGCAAGACTCTCAACGATGCAGCGTAATGTTTCCTTTTGTATAGTAGGGCACGTCACCAAAACAGGTTGCTTCCAGCTGATAGACATACACACCTCTGGTGGCCAGGACACCATCAATGAATCCGTTCCAACCAATTGCTGGATCGTTCGACTCAAACATTTGCTTTCCCCAGCGATCGAAAACCTGAAAAGTCATGGTTTTGATGTTGCTCCCTCGAACGACGAGTTCGTCATTGTTTCCATCGCCATTTGGTGAGAAACCAGTAGGAACAAACACTTCTGGAGTGTCGCAAACAATTTCCCTCACATGGATGCTCACCGTATCTCGGAAGGTGCACTGCTCATTATCCACATCCGTCGCGACATAGATGTAATCTGTATTGTACTTCGTGCGAGCCGTAGGATCCGTGAGGAGCGAATCATCCATATACCCATTGTTAGGAGTGTTCGACCCACCAGCTACACTATACCAATAATGCTCATAGTTCTCTGGGGTGCCAATGAGTTGCACCAATTCACCTCTGTAAATTGTGTCCTGATCTGAGAAGGCTGTAACACTCAGTTTGTCTAAGGTCGAAACCGAAACCCTCATGCTGTCTCTCGCAATACAGCCCGGAACAACAGTGCTGTTTGCAATGAGATAATACGTCTGCGGGCCTTGCAGCTGGATATCCAAGAAGCTGTTATTCGTATCGGTTAGAAAGTCGTTTGGATCTGTGGAATAGCGGCCTGTTGTCCAATAGTAGCTGAAGGTATTCAATGGGTTTCTGGAAGACGCTTGAATCATCACATCCTCATTCTTGCAGATCAACGTGTCGGGCGTCAACTCCATGTCTAGGTCACTCAATGTCACCAACAGCGTATCGTACATCTGACAGCCATTTGGTTTAGTCGTTCTTAAATAGAAGTAGGTCAGCGCATTGTTCAATGAGTTGATCTGGAGAATACTGTCCGTACCTATAATGTTGTTGAAGGTAGGATCGTTGGACCATTCGTAAAGTTGAGCTGCGCCAAAGGCAGTTCCGGTAACTTGGAAAGGAGTGAAGTCGCTGCATATGATCGTATCATCAGAAGCCGAGACTGGGTATCGGTCAATATTGACCTGTTGTAGGATTCTTTCTTGACAACCACCATAGTCAATGACCAATCTAAAAAGCGTGGATTGGGACAGCGTAGTTGACGGGTTTAAGAGGCTCGGATTGCTCACAAGATTCGCAGGAAACCAGCTTATTGTAGCATTGCCCAATCCGGTATAATCGTTTGGATCTGGCCCCAATTCTACGGGTTGACCTATACAGGTGTCAATCGGTGTTAGGGCGTAGTTGGTGTCAACGTAAATATCGATCTCCTTCTCCAGCGTGTCATGAAGATTACAACTTGTCGGGTCATTAACAATCAAACGAATGGTATAGGTTCCTTTCTGGGTGTAAGTGACACTGGGATTCGTTGCCGTCGAAGTTTGACCATTGCCCAAATCCCAAGAAAACGTCGTCGAGCTTTGGGTGACACTATTGTTGAGCAGTGTAGTTGTAAACGGGGCGCAGGCATTAGGAGGTGCCTTGAAATCAGCAATGACAATGGGCAATTCAAAGTCGATTTTATAAACGGCATTGTTGCAGTTTCCAGAGTTGTTGGTTTCTGACCATGCGCCTGGATCAGGAACAATTGGAAAATCATCTTCTCCGCCGCAACTTGCACAAACGCTTTGATAGATTTTTCCACTTCGATCAAATCGACTCGTGCCTCCATCAACATGATCTTGGGTTATGGCGCCGCCGTAAAACGTCCCAAACTCTAAGGTGTTTCCATCAGACGCGATGACACACAAGTAAAAATCCGAATTGTTAAAGTCTGGACTAGATTGAAATGCATCATTGGTTACGTCCAAACCAGCTACATCAGAAGCATTGTTGCTAAAGTTTTGGTTGAGTGCGCCTCCCCATCCACTGAGATACATTTGATTGCATACGTCTACAAGAAAGGCAGTAGGAGAGATGTTAGGTTGACCTTGAGTGCTTCCGAATTGGCTGGTCCAAACACGTGCTGTTAGATCCGCATTGAGAACCCCAACAATTTGTCCACCTCCAGCATCGAAATACTGCGCATTGAATATGAGACCGCTTCCTCCATGTTCTGTTTGACCGAAGAAATTTGGTCGGTCCTGACGGTCTAATTGAACAAAATAGATCTGGTCATATGCTCCAGTGCCATAATAAGTTGCTTCCAAAAGGTCGTCACCGTCTTCACTGATATGCGCAATAAAAGCATCGACGGTTCCACCTTGAAAAGAGCTGTATAGCACATTGTTGGTTCCTGGGAAATCCGTTGAATTCGTTCCGCCACACACATAAACCGAACCATCAGAGGCAATATCAACTCCGTAGCAGGCATCTTCACCTTGACCACCTAAGTAGCCGGACCAAAGCATGGAATTGAGATTGGAATTCATCTTGAATACAACCCCATCTTGAAGGCCATTTGAATTCTGATCGAAGGAGCCGGTGGTGGTAGGAAAGTTGGTGCTCTGGGTTGAAGTAGCGACAAGGACCGAACTGTCGTCATCTAGATTAATCTCGCCTCGAAATTCATCACTGTAGTTATAGCTGAGAGTCGAGTTGTCATTCAGTCCGTCGTTTCCATCGCCTCCGATGTAGGTTGAACCAAGTAGACCAGTTCCTGTAGAATTAAACCGAGTGATGAAAATGTCTGCTCCATCTTCCATCGTTCTGACTCCATCTGCAGAAAAATAAGATCCTCCATTGAAGCTTTGATCAAATGCTGAATTCGTCGTTGGGAAGTCGTCCGAACCTGTAGTGCCCATAACATAGAGGTTATCATCTTCGTCAACGATAAGACTATGAGGTTGTTCAACATCGTCTCCGCCGAGGTAGGTGGAGAAGATCAACGCCGTACCTGTTGTATCATACTTCGTGATGCCGACATCATAGGTTCCGGAATTAAATGACGCGTCGAATACTCCCAGAGTGGAAGGATATCCGGTTCCGAGAACGATTCCACCCGCATATAGAAAGCCGCTTTGATCCGGCGCGGCTGTGAATCCCCAATTATCCGAACTAGACCCACTGTAGGTCGAAAAGATAATTTCTGGATCAATGACCATGGGCATGTGCTCATCGTATGATGGAATAGAGTAGGTCACCAAATCATTTACTAGCTCAAAACTCCCCTCAACTTGGTATTTCTTATCTCCTCGGGTTTGGTAGATGACCGGTTTGGTTTCTCGGATGTCTTGCAACTCAGTTCTCATCATCAGATCACCGTTGTCCAAAAGATCAAGATCCGAGAGGCCATGAAATTGTAGTTTGATGATGGATGGATCGACCCCTTCGTCTAGGTGGAATTCGTACTTGAGCGAAGCACCAAACTCCATGACATGCAAGTCAACACCATCGTAGACATCCTGGTAAATGACAGTGCTCTGAGGCACAATACCCGTTACCCATGCGCTTTGGTCATTGCCTAGGTAGTAGTTTAAATAGTGCTCGGCTGGCCGTTCTTCTTTGTAGATGATGCCATCGTTGCTACCGACGAATTCAATTTTGAAAGCGTGATGTCTGCGAGTTGTCGGGACGTCTTTCTGGCCGTGATGAATGGCTTCGTTGTATCGCTGATCAACCAGATGGAAGACAATTCCATCATCGTCAAGAAATGCTGCGCCGCCGGGAATATTGATTTTGTAAGCATAAGAGCCATCCCATTGTCCAGCATTCCGGATGAATCCTTCTGCTTCAACTCCGTGAATGGAGGCAAAGAGGACAAGTGTGGTGATAAGAGATCGGATGCTCATAGAACTGCTAAAAATAAAGACTGAAACCGTGCCAATAGGTTGGCCAAATCTTAAAATTCACGTACTTTGAAATTCAAAGTGAATAATATGAACGACTTAACTGACTCACTTAGTGCGCTGCAGGACATTAAATCCCTCATGGAAAAGAGCAGCCGATTTATTTCGCTCAGCGGACTCGCGGGCGTTTTCAGCGGAATTTTCGCCCTTATTGGCGCCGCAGCAGCTTACTGGCGGGTAAACCTAGCGCCATGGGCAGTGAGGGATGAAGACACGCCTTTTGGAACGGGGAACATTGTCAACATCGACACGGACGTGGCCATGTTCCTTTTACTGGATGCGCTGATTGTATTGATTGTCTCCGTTGCGGTGGCGTACTACTTCACCAAGAGAAAAGCAGCACGACACGGTCAGGCATTGTGGGGGCCATATAGTCGTCATATGTTGAGAAACCTGGCCATTCCTGTGGGAGTAGGAGGCTTGTTTTGCATCCTGCTTTTCTATCATGGCCTCATTGGGCTGATTGCTCCGAGCACATTGATCTTTTATGGACTTGCCTTGATCAATGCCGGTCGGTTCAGTTTAGAAGAAATCAGCTATCTCGGAATTTCTGAAGTCATTCTTGGCTTAGCATGTTTGCTCTTGCTGGGATATGGACTGATATTCTGGGCCATTGGGTTTGGAGTTCTTCACATTGTTTACGGAATCTTAATGTACATACGCCACGATCGATGAAAGGCATCATCCATCAGTTGGATAAGGCCTTTGAAAGTAGAATACGGTTAGGCCTGATGAGCGTGTTGATTGTCAACGACTGGGTTGAGTTCAACGAGCTGAAGCATCTATTGGATGTGACTGATGGAAATCTGGCCAGCCATATTGCCGCGCTTGAAAAGCGTGGATTTATTGAAATTCGAAAGCGCTTCGTTGGGAAGAAACCCAACACCTCATTTAAAATTACGGCGGAAGGGAAGGTTGCCTTTTCCAACCACTTGGATGCGCTGGAGCGGCTGTTGAAAGGACAGGGGTAGAGCTTTTCCATCAACAATTATCAAGTCGATTCACTTTGTCACTATATTTGGATTGATAAGATTCTTAGCAAATGCATTTCATTCCTCAAAACATTCGATTTCTTAGAAAACAGAAAGGCTGGACTCAGGAAGAGCTCGCTCGACAACTCGGTGTGAAACGCTCCTTAATTGGCGCATACGAAGAGGGACGGGCTGATCCAAGAATTTCATTCATGCAATTGGTCTGTGTCAAATTCAATCTTGACTTGGATGCCTTTATCACCATGGATCTCGAAAATGACGAAGGATCAAGTCCAGACATCGAGGGGAAGGCTTTGCGCATCTTACCAATCACTGTACGTCAAGAGGATGACCGCGAAACGACGACCATCGTCCCTGTAAAAGCAGCTGCTGGCTATTTAAATGGCTACGGCGATGTTGAGTTCATAGAGGCCTTGCCGACGTTTGCAATGCCCTATCCTGAACTACCGCAGGATCGAACGTATAGAGTATTCCAAATCCAAGGAGACAGTATGATCCCGATTCCCTCTGGATCGTACATCATGGGAACATATATTCAGAATTGGAATGACATCAAGAATGATCAACTCTACATAATTGTGAGTCGTTCGGAAGGAATTGTCTTCAAGCGCGTCCTTAATAACATCATGGACGGAGTTTTGACCCTGAAATCAGATAATCCAAGCTTTGATACATACAATGTAAAGCTGCAAGATGTGATTGAAGTCTGGAAGGCAGTCGGAATGACGCTGTTGGATTTAGACTTCAATGGAAATTTCTCAGCGCCTCAATCAACCGAGGAGCTCAAAGAAATTCAAGACAGATTGAGCAGGATAGAAGGAAAATTGAAGTGAAGAAGACAGCAGTAATCGGGGCAAGTGAGAATCCGATGCGATACAGCAACATGGCGGTTCGTTTGTTGGACGAATATGACCATGAAGTAGTGGCATTAGGAAGGAGAGATGGTCACATCAACGACATGGATGTGATTAAGCAGTGGCCAGAGAAGATTGAAAATCTTGATACGCTTACGCTGTATTTAAACCCGAAAAATCAAGAGGAGCACTACGATTACATCATCGGTCTCCATCCAAAGAGAATCATCTTTAATCCTGGAACTGAGAATATTGAATTAGCTCAAAGAGCTCATGCGGAAGGAATTGAAACAACCGAGGCTTGCACGCTTGTTCTGCTGAGAACAAATCAGTACTAAGGAGTGAATTCGTAGGCACCGATATCCGGTGTGGCATCTCTAGCACTTCCTTCCAAATCAGCAAGAAGACTTGTAACGACTCCTTTGTTGACTGCGCGACTTTGCTGGAAGAGGCGATAGTCCATGCTCACATCGTCAAACAATGGGTTTTTGGTCACACCGTCTACGACAGGTGAACTGGGGTTGAGAATGATGTCTGCATAGTGTTCTGGATCTTCCAACTCGTTTGTGTCTCGTTTGAGTGCACAGTGATCAAAATAGTAGAGGAAATCCTCTCCGTCCTCATTATCAATTTCCACCTCTTCATCCAACGAGCCATGGACAATGGTGTTCGTGAATGTCGCATTGAAATCTCTGACGCGCGTGGCTCCATCGCGATCCTTGAAATGATTGTTGAGCAATAATGTGGCTTTGCTCCTTGGATTACCGGACCAGTAGTTCGCAAACGTGCAGTGGTTGAACTCATAGTCGCCACCATATTGAAGGGCAACGGCGTGATCACCACAATTCGCAACGACCGTGTTATTTGCGACGATTCTTGAATCCTGCCCTCGAATGCCAATGAAACTCATGTTGAGAATCTGGGTGTTTTCGAGTAGCAGTGTTGGGTTCTCATTGATGTTGGAGTCGATGGTAATTCCAACGGTTCCGTTCTTAATAATCGCATTTCGGATGACATTGTCCTTACTTGTCTGGGTGAGGTAAATGCCCCCAAAGATCTGTCCCCACTGACCAGGTACGTCTTCAAAATAATCTTCCAACCGGTCGCCTTGCACGATGACCGGATTGTTCTCGCATCCTAAGATTTGAAGCGTTGCATTGTCGCCCACGATCAATCCGCTATTTGAATGGAAGTGCACTCTTGCTCCACAAGGAATGGTTAAAATGGCTCCGGTATCAACAATGGAATAGCCATAGAAGACAATTGGTTTGTCTGTGGGTAGTTCCCACTGATCACCGATGCCGTCGCCATCAGAGTCGCCAAAACTGAGCGATGGATAGAAATATGCGTCTTGTCCCCAAGCAACCAGCTTGACGCCTTGTATGTTTTGTGAGGTCTGCACAACGAGGTTTTCCTCGAGGATCATGGGTCCATTTCCTCCGTTTGGATCCACCGTGACTTCAACAAAAACATAAATACTGTCGAATGGCGGAATCTCCAGGTCGCGCACTTCCTTTCCTGTGAACCCGTCTGCATTGAGTTTGAAGTTTGAAGGGGTGCCGTTTTCGACATGAATGCTGGAAATTTCTACGGTCTTGTCGTACGGATTGTAGATTTTGAGGCGCTCTGTGAGGGAGCCAGTGGTCGTGAAGACAGTATCAAAGAACACGGTGTCTGTACTGAATTCCAATGTGGCTTTGCCATCAAACACTTGATCACGACGACACGAGGAGAATAATGCTCCGAATAATATGATGATGAGCAGGATGCGCTTCACAGTGCAAATAAACGAGGAGATGATGATATATTGCCCTGCGTTTTTGCAATGAAGAATTTGATTCGAGGAGACAATTGAATAATGATCATGATGGATATGTGGAACAAGGTGTTTATAGCTAAAAGTCTCGATGGTTACATAGCTGGTCCCAATGGGGAGATCGACTGGCTTGACCCCAAGCCCGATGAGAATAAACCCGAAGATGCATCTGGAGAAGACATGGGTTTCGGTGCGTTGATGGAAGAAGTCGATGCCATCGTCATGGGACGCGTGACCTTCGAGTTTGTCCGAGATTATGATGGTGCGTGGCCCTATCTAAAGCCGCTTTATGTGCTCAGCAATTCTTTAAGTGAGGTTCCGGAGCGCCTCCAAGATAAGGTCACATTAGTCTTAGGTTCGCTTTCCGAAGCGCTCGAAAAAATTCACCAAAACGGACATCTCAAGCTCTACGTTGATGGCGGGCAAGTGATCCATAGTTTCATGAAAGAAGACCTTATTGATGAAATGTTCATCACGACTGTCCCGGTTGTATTGGGTGGCGGAATTCCACTCTTCAGAGATTTACCCACCAGATTGGAGTTTCAGCATGTGAAATCGGAATCGTTTTTTGGCTTCTACGTTCAAGATCACTACAAGCGTCTAAGGAAATGATATCACACAGTCTAGGGCGAAAATCTTTTTTATTGAAACAGAAGGAATCAATTAATAACCTTCCTATATTTGCAGCCCGAATTTTTTAAGTTATGAGAAAAGGAATTCATCCAGAAGAGTACAGATTAGTTGTCTTTAAAGACATGAGCAACGGTTTCCAGTTTGTATGCAAATCTTGCGCACCTTCTTCGGAGATGGTTGAACATGAAGATGGAAATGAATATCCATTGGTGAAGTTGGAGATATCTTCTAAATCTCACCCATTCTACACTGGTAAGCTTCAATTGGTTGATACCGCTGGACGTGTCGACAAGTTCCGTACTCGTTACCAAAAGCACATCAAAAAGGTTGATGCTCAACCTGAAGATGCACAGCCAGAAGAAAACAAGGAAGAAGCATAGTCTTCGACCAACAACATTGAGAGCCTCGACATCGTCGGGGCTTTTTTTATGACCTAAATTGTGGGAATCGCAATTAAATTATGTCATTCAATCGACTCAATCTTCATGCTCTTTCCGCGGAAATCGAAAGCGTCTCCGAATTCTTTTCCGACCATCAAGATTCCGAGAGGGGAGCCGAGTGAAATACAATACACGTCCTGCTTGAGGATCTCAACCATACCCAATCCAGCAGAGACAAAATAGAGCGCTCCATTCACTTTAAGCAAAGCACCTTTTTCCACGGCTGTGAACTGCTTCTTGATTTCAATGCTTTCCAACATATACGTCAGTGATTCAGCCTGTGCTAATACTTCCTCTGCTCTCTGTATTTCGGCCTGAACCATGGCGCGGCCAGTCTCGTGTTTGTCACCAGCGCTGCTTTTTGATTCATTGTCACGAGCGAGTTTTAATTCCGCCAACGTGTCCATCGCCGATGCTCTTCGTTCTTCAGCCAACTTTAGGATATGCTCTAATAACTGTGGTTTCACGGCTCAAATCTAAGATTTAGGCTATTTGAGTTTTAAATTCTCTTGCCCATGAAATATGATTGATCAAATTCAGTCGTTGTGGCTAGCTCAAAGCAGCGGATCATAAGATTACATTTGATGCGCAAGAGTGAATACGATGAACATTATTCTCACAGATCACCAAGAAAGAGATCACTTACTCCCGTTAACTTACACCCGTCCGGTGGCAAAACTTCGCGTTGGACTTTTTACCATCGAAGAGAAGTGGCAGCGAATGGCAGCAGATGCAACCATTTCGTTCAAAGCTCAGGACTACATGTCTAAGGTCTTCCCGGAAAAGGATGCCGATGACAACCTCTATGTGAACGGCGCAGCCATTCCAACAATTGAACTGATACAGGAGCTAATTGGATTGGCTGATGGAGAATCTTTGTACCAAGGAGAGGCTTGGATTGCAACACGCAGCGCTTCCAAGCTGACCGAGATGCCGGCTTCAGGTTCCGAATTGAATGCGGAGGTCAAAATCATAAGTCGGAGCTGGAGAATATTCCAGTGGAACGGCGAAGAAATCACCAGCGACCTTGCCTTGGTTCGTAATAATGGTAGCAGCGCAGCGGTTCCTGACGGAGTAACGCTCATCGGCGATGACATTTTTATAGAAGAAGGAGCGACTCTCAGGCCATGTACGATCAACACCGAAACAGGTCCGGTATACATTGGCAAGAATGCCGAGGTGATGGAAGGATCATTGGTTCGTGGCCCGTTCGCGCTGATGAACGACTCTGTGCTGAAGATGGGAGCTAAAATTTACGGTGCAACGACGATTGGGCCGCACTCCAAAGTGGGCGGTGAAGTAAACAACTGTGTCATTTTTGGATACAGCAACAAAGCTCACGACGGTTTCATCGGTAATTCCGTCATCGGTGAGTGGTGCAACCTAGGTGCCGATACCAATACTTCGAATCTTAAGAACAACTACGCGGTCGTGAAGGTTCACAACTACGCCTTGAATCGAAGTGAGTCAACCGAGTCTCAGTTTTGCGGTTTGATGATGGCGGATCATGCAAAAGCAGGCATCAATACCATGTTCAATACTGGAACAGTATGCGGCGTGTTTGCGAACGTCATTGGCGCTGGATTCCCACATCGTAGAATTCCAGACTTCGGATGGGGTGGAGCAGAAGGGTTTAAGTCCTATCGCTTGAATGACGCTCTGGAAGTGGCGAGAATCGTGATGTCCAGACGTAGCATTGAGCTCACGGATGATATTCGAGATATGTACACGCATGTACATGAGTTGGTCTCAGCTGAAAGTTGATGACTTGCTTTACTGCCATTGTTGCAGTACCTTTCTCGTGGCACATGTATTGACTGCTGTACGACATTCGTCTATAGAGATGAATACTTTTAAATGCACACTAGTTACGCACACAGACTATGATTGACGAGGGTTTTGATTTAGGGATGATGGGTCTATCCAACATCGTTGATGAAGGGACGGAGTTTATTCCGCTAATGAGTAGCGAGGAAGAAGAGCGGATGTATCAGGAGGAATTCCCTGCTGAACTGCCAATATTACCAGTACGAAATACAGTCTTGTTTCCAGGAGTCGTAATTCCAATTACCGTTGGAAGAAATAAGTCGACCATGTTGGTCAAGGATGCTCAAAATGGCGACAAGATGATCGGCGTTTTGGCGCAGAAGGACCAGAAGGTTGAAGATCCAGGGCCGGAGCACATGTACAGCGTTGCGACCATCGCAAAAATCCTCAAGGTGCTAAAGATGCCCGACGGTACATCCACCATTATTATTCAAGGAATTCGTCGCGTAGCTGTTGAAGAGTATACGCAAGTCGAGCCATACTTCAAGGCGAAAGTGGCTTCGATCGACAGAGACGACAAGCACAAGAAAGACAAAGAATTTGAAGGTCTGATTGCTTCGATTAAGGACATGGCACTGCAGATTATTACGGAGTCGCCACACATACCGTCAGAGGCATCCATTGCTATCAAGAACATTGAAAGCCCGGTTTTCCTCATCAACTTCATCTCTTCGAACGTGCAGTCTCCAGTCAAGGAGAAGCAAGCCTTGCTAGAGATCTCAAATCTCCCAGAGCGCGCTCATAAACTATTGACGCACCTCACTAAGGAGCTTCAGATGCTGGAGATCAAAAACGACATTCAATCAAAGGTTCGGAGCGACATCGATCAGCAGCAACGGGAGTATTTCCTGAGCCAGCAGATGAAGACCATTCAAGAAGAACTGGGTGGAAACCCGAGTGAGCAGGAAGTAGAAGAACTGCGCGAGCGTGCAAAAGACAAGAAGTGGGATGCCAAGGTAGGCGAGTCGTTCGAAAAAGAATTGGCCAAGCTTGAGCGGATGAATCCATCAGGAATGGAGTACAGCATTCAGCTGAACTACCTGGACACCTTTGTGGATCTTCCATGGAACGAGTTCAGCAAGGATAAGTTTGATCTTAAGAAGTCACAGCGCATTTTGGATCGAGACCACTATGGGCTGACGAAGGTGAAGGAGCGAATCATTGAGCATCTTGCAATTCTTAAGCTGAAAGGGGATATGAAATCTCCAATTCTATGCTTCGATGGACCTCCAGGAGTTGGTAAAACAAGTTTGGGTAAAAGCATCGCCGAAGCACTCGGTCGGGAATACATTCGAATGTCCCTCGGTGGGCTTCGAGATGAAGCCGAAATTAGAGGACATCGAAAGACCTATATCGGAGCACTTCCGGGTCGAATTATTCAGAGCATTAAGAAGGCAGGGACATCGAATCCAGTTTTCATTTTAGATGAGTTGGATAAGGTTGGAAGAGACGGTCATGGCGATCCATCTTCAGCACTTTTAGAGGTGCTCGATCCAGAACAAAACGAGTCGTTTTACGACAACTTTTTGGAGCATGAATTCGACTTGAGCAAGGTCCTTTTCATCGCGACGACCAATAATATAGGATTGGTTCATCCAGCGCTACGTGATAGACTGGAAATCATAAACTTAAGCGGCTATACTTTGGAAGAGAAAGTAAGCATTGCAACCAAGCATTTGATTCCAAAAAAGCTGAAAGAACACGGCCTGAAAAAGGGTGACGTAGGTATTGGGAAGAAAACGCTTTCTGGCGTGATTGATTCCTACACTCGAGAGTCAGGTGTTCGACAATTAGAAAAGCGAATTGCTGCCTTAATTCGGAAGAAAGCCAAGCACCTCGTCATGGAGACAGAGGAATTTAGTTCGGTGGTCAACCCGGATGATTTGACGGACTTGTTGGGACCAGGAAGAACACGTGATTTAGACGTTCGACATGACGTTCCCGGAGTGGCAAATGGATTGGCTTGGACGTCTGTTGGTGGTGAAGTGCTTTACATAGAAACATCCATCACAAAAGGAAAGGGCAAACTGACATTAACAGGAAACCTAGGTGATGTCATGAAGGAATCTGCAGTCATTGCATTGGAGTACCTGAAAGCACACGCAAGCATTCTTGGAATGGATCAGGATGTATTCAATAATTACAACATCCACGTCCACGTTCCAGAAGGAGCAACACCGAAGGACGGACCATCCGCAGGAATCACGATTCTCAGTGCGTTGGCGTCGATATTCACCCAGCGTAAGTTCAAAGCTAAATTGGCGATGACTGGCGAGATCACATTGCGTGGCAAGGTTCTGCCTGTGGGTGGAATTAAAGAAAAGATTCTGGCTGCCAAGCGTGCTGGCTTCAATGAAATTGTGCTTTCGGAATTAAACAGAAAGGACATTGAGGAAATTGAAGAGCAGTATTTGAAGGGAGTTGAATTCCACTACGTCGAAAAAATGATGGACGTCATGGAGATTGCTTTGGAGAAAAAGAAGGTCAAGGGAGCGTTGCAAGTAGCCTAGTCGGATGTAATAAATTAGCTGGAAGTGCGTATTGGATGTGCTTACCTTTGAATTGTACATGAGGCACCTTCTCTTTTTCATGTTCTTAATGCCCATCGTGGCAACGGCTCAAGTCCCTGCTTCACAGGTCTTTTCCTTTCAAGATCTTCCCGTTTCCGTAATCAGTGCAGCACTGAGCGGCACTCAGATTTCCCAGTCTCGCGGTGATGTTGCACAGCTCGCTGATAATCCGGCCTTTCTGGACAGTTCCATGCATCAAAACGCCAGTCTCAGTTATCTGAACTACGTTTCTACCATCAATCAAGCAACCTTGGCCTATGGTCACATGGACAGCATTGGGTTCATTTCTGGATACCTGCGCTACTTCGACTACGGAACTTTTATTGAGCGCGATGCTTCTGGTGTAGAGCTCGGGAAATTCAAGGTAGCCGACTATGAACTCGGCGTTTCCCTCACCAGACCATACAACGATCGCATCAGCTACGGCGTGACGTTTAAAAACCTATTCTCAGCGGTACAGCGCACCCACGCCTATGGCCTTGGCTTTGACTTCGGCGGATATTACGTGAGCAAGGATCAAAATTTCAGGGCAGGAGTGACCTTGGACAACGTCGGCCTCCAGCTCATTGACTACACGGGCACCAACGTGCAATCGCTGCCAGTCAGCCTGAACATGGGCATTGCCAAGAAGTTCGACAAGGCGCCACTTATACTCGGATTTCAATACAGCGATCTACAGCGCTGGGATTTAGCGGCGACAGACTTAAACGCCCAACAAGATGTAAAGGTTGATCAGCTAACAGGGGAGGTAACCCGACCGAAGTTCACGATGGACAACTTCTTACGCCACTTGAATGCATCGGTGTCGTTTGTGCCGTCTGAAAAATTCTCACTGATGGCGGGCTACAGTTTTAGGAGACGATTAGAATTGGCTTCACCAACACGTCCAGCATTGGTTGGATTCAGCTTCGGAGCAAACATTAAGGTCAAGCGATTCAGCTTGATGTACGCCATCACCAGTTACCACATCAATGGAACGTCCAACCACCTAGGCATCACCACCAACCTCAACGAGTGGTATTCCAGCCGAACGAAGTCATGAGTACCATCAATATTGCAATTGACGGATATGCAGGCTGCGGAAAAAGCACCTTGGCCCGAGACCTCGCCAAAGCATTGAACTTCACCTTCGTGGATTCTGGAGCCATGTATCGAGGACTCACGCACCTCGTGCTGCACTCCGAAACGAACATGGATGATGGAGGCGCTATCTCAGATCTTCTGAAGTCAAACCCGTCACTGGAGTTCGCCGACGAAACCAACCATCTTTTGCTAAATGGGGAAGATGTAGAAGACTCGATTCGCAACGACAAGCGCGTTGCCAACAACGTAAGCACGGTCGCTGCGATTGGAGTTGTGCGAGCGTATTTGAAAGCCGTGCAGCAATCATTGATTGAAGAAAAGAGCGTCGTCATGGAAGGTCGCGACATCGGAACCGTCATCATGCCCAACGCAGAACTGAAGCTCTTTGTCACTGCCGATATGGAAGAGCGCGTGACACGTCGATTCCTCCAACTCCAAGAGAGCGGAAAAGAATTGAGCCGCGATGAAGTGCGTGAAAACTTGGCTTCCCGCGATCACATGGATGAGACGCGCGACATCGCGCCGCTCAAAAAAGCCGACGATGCCATCGTATTGGATACCACAATCCTGAATAGGGAAGAGCAGCTGACCGCGGCCTTGGGGTTGTACTCCGACCTTTCCGATTGATAATTGTCAATTACCAATTACTGATCAAGCGGACTTAAACAAGTTCACCGACACTGTAGCCAAGTCGGAGTTCGGAAATCTTCTGAATTTGTCTTTGTCTGTAATCAACCCGACCTGTTCGAAAACGGCCGTAAATTCATCAATTTCAAGAATGTATTGATCCGAGTATCCGTGCGTTGCATCGTATGCTGTAGCTGCCGTTCGACCAATATTTTGACCTACCAGTTCAGGCTTAACGGTGTGCAATTCGATGAGGAGTAACCCAAACTTCTTCACGTAAGGAACCCATTTTTCGAAATGATTCTTGAGCGATTCTGACACAAGGTTGTTGTTCAATCTTTTTCCTTCAAAAGCATAGGCACCTGTTGAGGAACTCACCCTTAAATTTTCTTTTATTTCAGGCTCTTCCCAGATTCGATTATGGTCCAAGAACGTTCTGACGTTTAATAGGTCCTTGAGATCAATTCCATACTTCTCTTCCAAATCCGTGGCCAAGAGTTTCGGGTTACCAATGTCACCCCAAATGATTTTGGCCCAAATCTCGGCTTGGATCAACCGTTCTTTTGAGGCTTTTAGAGCTGCTTCATTGTAATCGACACCAATAAGTGCCAATGGATATTCATCAAGCAACGAACCTCGAAGCGTTTGACTCTCAATGACGGTATACAGGTGCTGAAGAAAGGCTCCATTTCCGCATCCCATGTCTAGAATTCCTTTCGGCTGCTCTTCAATTGGCTTATTAAACAAGTCGATGATGATTTCATCAATGACCTTGAAGTAAGATGCATGGGCGCCGCCGCTTCCCCACACATTCATTTCGCGATCGACGTGCTGTTCATCTTCTCCCTTGCCAACGTTCTTCAAGACCAGTGGATTTCCAAAAATCAAGTCGTCTAGTTTTCGGAGTGTCGGTATGTACGATACTGTGACGCCATAGGCGCTCGCCCGCTTGGCAAAGAACAATCCCTCTTCTGTGAATTCGAAGGATGTCCCGGTTTTGGTGTACCAACCAAGTTCGGTTAGTACGTCCAACAAGCGTTCAAACCCGAGAGCATCTGAATGAAACTCTTCCGCCTTAAATCGAGTTTCCATAAAATACTTGTGGAACATTCCTGACATTCCAAAGTGCACCAAGGTGGGACCAACTAAGATTCCTTCAATGTGAAGGAGGATTTGATTTTGAACACGCTTGACCTGTTCGTCATCTGATGGCTCAATGCCAAACTTGCTTTGATACTCTTTGAAGAGGCTCTCCATTTTTATGAAGGGTTCCATTTCAAATTTGCGCGGGCTGTAGTGCTCTGACATCTGGAGAAGCTCGACCGCGCCTTTGTACATGTCAAAATGCCCAAAGGCTATTTCAGAGATTTCGTTGACTTCATAGCGAATTCGATCGCCGTCATTGTCTACATGCTGGGTAAGCCAGCCTTGGGAGCAGAGCGTTCTGAGGGCCACATTGAGGTAGCCATCGTTCGCTTTGAATTCTGTGGCAAGCGCACCTAGCTCCACCGATCCTTCGCTTTGCAATCTATCAGTAATCCCATGTGCCTTCAGCGCATAGGCAGAAGGGGCAACCACGATTCCGTCGAGGTGTCTAAAAAGTTTACTTCGGAGTTGCGACTGTTTTTCTTTGGATAGCATACTGCTTATTATCGTTTAGCCGTCGATTCGCGCCACCCAAAGATCGGAAATTGAAGCTACTTGTCACGGCTAACATGGAAGAGCAGCTGACCGCGGCGTTGAGGTTTTCCTTAAAGCTTATATCAAGAATTTGGGCAGGATTACTATTTGGTAATCAAAGATTAAGCTCTAGACTCAATTTAACAATGGCAAGAACCCTGCATTGATCTGATCTCCAATTTCTCTTGATAATTTTCTTGCTGATTTCTCGTCAAGGTGACTCCCGTCGTACGATTCGAAATCTGAATCTTTAAAATCTAACCAGACGACAAAGGAGCATTGCAGATTCTTTTTGATGGTAATTTCATCGTAGCCACTGAGTGAATCCTCTAAATTTCGCATTTGATGTGTGGTAGGTGGTCTAAAGCAAACTACCTGAACTCCTCTTGATGATATTTCACACAGTTTAGTCGTGAGGGAATTAATTTGCTCTTCGGCAACCTTGTGTCGAGAGAACTTTAAACGATAATTTTTTAGTGCTAAATTGCTGTCCGGTACGAGGTAAGATGATGCCACCCATCCATCGTCCATGTAGTCCTGCTTATAGGGTGCTGGCTCATTTTTTATTAGCTCATACAGGCTAAACGGGGCGAAAATCATAAACTATTCCTAGCGGGTAGAGCTAGCCATGCCCGACTTTTTGGACCGGAAGATTTGAAGCTCAACGCAACTGCGATTGATCTATTGGTGTCCAAGCAGTGGAAAATATTTGAGCCCTATGCAGGTATATCCACTCAATTGAATCATGGCAAAGAAACAACCAGCAAGGTGGAGCTGACTAGCGAGAATAGCATGACACCTCGACTCATGATTGGGACACAATTGAAATACAAGTTTGCAACGGCAAGCGTGGAATACGACGTAAGCACATTAAACACCCTTGCTTTTAAAGTAGGCGCCACGTTCTAATAGTTAGCGAAACCAGCGATGCTTTTGATTCTTATGATGGGCGCATTGATTTGGTTTGTGGCTTCACAGTATGCTTTTTAGCATCTCTCAGTGAATGGAGAATACCCAGTCACTAAGTCCCAATTGGAAATTGTCTCATTGACAATTGAAGATTGGACATCGCGAGTTCCATAACTTCGCCGATCAATGGGATTAAAGGCATTTGCAGCAAAAATTCTAGCGGGGAAGGAGCATCGAAAGGTGCAGTCGTGGGCTCAAAATCCGATTGATGCTCAGGACAAAACATTTCGCCGACTGGTCGAGGTGATTTCCCAAACAGGCTTTGGAAAAGAGCACGGTATTTCATCTCAAACATCGTTGGATGCTTGGTCGACCCAAATTCCGCTTCGCGACTATGAGCAGTTGAAGCCATGGGTCGAACGAATTCAAAACGGCGAAGAGAATGTTCTCTGGACTGGAAAACCCCGATACTTCTGCAAAACTTCGGGCACTACGTCGGGTACGAAATACATCCCGATGACAGAAGAGGGAATCAATGCGCAAACAAAGGCTGCGCGATCGGCATTGCTCCTCTACATTCATGAATCAGGCAACGCATCCTTTTCGGAAGGTAAGATGATTTTTCTTCAAGGAAGTCCTGAACTCTCTGACCACAATGGAATATCGACGGGAAGACTTTCTGGGATTGTGGCGCATCACGTCCCATCGTACCTGCTGCGAAACCGGATGCCGTCGTTCAAGGTCAACATGATCGACGACTGGGAAACCAAGGTCGATGAGGTGGTCGAAGAAACCATGAATGAAGACATGCGACTCATCAGCGGAATTCCACCTTGGATTCAGATGTACTACGAAAAGCTGCTGGCTCGTTCTGGTAAATCAACCATCAAAGAATTGTACCCCAATCTCAGTGTCTTTGCGCACGGCGGGGTGAACTACGAGCCATACAAGTCCAGCATCGAAAGACTTACTGGACCCGGAGTAGACACGATTGAAACCTATCCAGCATCGGAAGGATTCATTGCGTTCCAAGATTCACAAAAGGAGGAAGGCATGCTGCTCAATCTGGACGCTGGCATTTTCTATGAATTCATTTCGCTGGACAAGATCCACGATGAAAACCCAGAGCGACTAACGTTGAAGGACGTCGAAGTAGGGAAGAACTACGCTATCGTACTTAACACGAGCAGCGGTCTGTGGGGTTACCTGATTGGTGACACGGTCAAGTTTGTTTCGACCGAACCGTATCGAATTGTGGTCAGCGGGAGGATCAAGCATTTCATTTCAGCCTTTGGCGAGCACGTCATCGCAGAGGAAGTAGAGAAGGCTATGACGGAAGTAGCTCAAAGTCTTGAGGTGGAGATCAATGAATTTCATGTGGCGCCGCAAGTGAATCCAGAAGATGGACTTCCGTATCACGAATGGTTCGTCGAGACATCGAAGGACGTTGGAGGAGAGTTCGCTGTCCAGCTTGATGCAAAAATGTGCGAGCTCAACAGCTATTACAAAGACCTAATTGAAGGGAGTGTTCTTCGATCCTTGATCATCACGCACGTCAATTCCGGAGCGTTTAATGCCTACATGGAATCGATCGGAAAACTGGGTGGACAGAACAAGTTGCCGCGCTTGGCGAATGACCGAAAAATCGCGGATTCACTTTTCAAGTTTAAAGTTGGTTAATACGCGAACTATCTCGTTATCAACTCACATCTTTGCAGCCCTTTATGAGTGAGGAAAAAAGACGCGGATTAGCAATACTTGGATCTACTGGGAGCATTGGAACTCAGGCTCTTGACGTTCTGTCTGAGCAAGAGGATCATTTCTCACTGGAGTTGCTTACTGCGGGAAATAATTCCAAATTACTCATCGAGCAAGCCAAAAAGTACAAGCCGAACGCGGTTGTCATCGTTAATGAAGACAAGTACAAAGAAGTTTCAGACGCGCTTTGGGAAGATGAAATCAAGGTATTTGCAGGAGCTGATGCGCTAGAGCAATGCGTTGAGATGGAGGACATCGACATGGTGCTCACCGGTTTAGTCGGATTCGCAGGACTTCGTCCTACGATGAAAGCAATTACAGCAGGAAAGCAAATTGCACTCGCCAATAAAGAAACCTTGGTTGTTGCCGGTGAGCTGGTCACAAAGGCCGCGAGCGAAAGCGGTGTCAACATCTATCCAGTGGACTCCGAGCACAGCGCGATATTCCAATGTTTGGCTGGAGAATTTCACAATAAGATTGAGAAGATTTACCTCACCGCATCCGGTGGTCCATTCAGAGGCCGATCGCGCGCCACCCTAGCAGATGTAACCAAGGCACAAGCGCTCAAGCATCCGAATTGGGATATGGGCGCTAAGATCACCATTGACTCCGCTACGATGATGAACAAGGGGTTGGAGGTCATTGAAGCCAAGTGGCTGTTCAACTTGAAGCCTGAGCAGATTGACGTCATTGTTCATCCACAAAGCATCATTCACAGCGCCGTTCAATTTGAAGACGGCAGCATGAAAGCTCAGATGGGATTGCCTGATATGAAGTTGCCGATTCAATACGCGCTTGCATATCCAAACCGTTTATCGGCCAATTTCCCCCGATTCAACTTCATGGATTATCCGTCGCTCACATTTGAAGCACCGGATACAGAAACCTTTGGTAATCTCGCCCTAGCTTTTAAAGCGATGGAAGAAGGTGGCTCGATGCCATGCGTTTTGAACGCAGCCAACGAAGTCGCGGTTGATGCCTTTTTAAATGATAAGATCAAGTTTCTTCAGATCCAAGCGGTCATTGAAGAAACGATGCAAAAGACAAAGAAAGTAGAGCATCCATCCGTGGATGAATACATTGAAATAGATAGAGAAGCGAGAGCGACTACAAGAGAATTGATTAAATAGATGGAAGTATTTCTTATTAAAGCGGCACAACTCATTTTGAGTCTTTCAATCCTGATCGTACTTCACGAATTAGGACATTTCATTCCTGCCAAGCTGTTCAAAACCAGAGTAGAGAAGTTCTACTTATTCTTCGATCCTTGGTTTTCGTTGATCAAGTTCAAGCGAGGCGATACACAGTATGGAATCGGTTGGTTGCCGCTTGGTGGCTACGTCAAAATATCAGGAATGATCGATGAGAGCATGGATAAAGAAGCCATGTCGAAACCAGCTGAGCCATGGGAGTTTAGAAGCAAGCCAGCGTGGCAGCGACTCATCATCATGGTTGGTGGCGTTACGGTCAACATCATTCTAGCATTCCTCATCTACAGCATGGTATTGTACACATGGGGCAAGGAGAAAGTGCCACTCGCAAACCTTAAATATGGTGTATATGTGGATGATTCACTCGAACCATTCGGATTGAGAGATGGAGATCACATCGTTGGATTGGCTGATGGAAATGCGGAGTTTTTGGGAGATCTTGGGAAGGAGATTCTAATCAGCGAGGCACGTCAAGTAGAAGTTAATCGAGATGGAGTTATTGAAATTGTAACCCTTCCGGACACCATTGACCAAGTGCTTTTAAGAGAGAAGGTGAGGTCATTATTCAACCTCCGATTCCCATTTGAGGTGGACAGCATCATTGCTGGAGCCGCCGCAGAGAGCGCTGGACTTCAAAAGAACGACCGCATTTTAGCCGTCGCCGGCGAGCCCACGTTAGGTTACCTCGAAGGGTTTGCGGCGATTCAAGGCCACCCAGGTGAAACGGTATCAATCAATATTGATCGCGATGGCGAACTTGTAGAAATGCAAGTTTCGATTAGCGAAGCTGGTAAAATTGGAATCGGTTTGAAGCTGGTCGATTCATTCATCGAAACAAAGACGTATCGATATGGTTTCTTCGAAGCCATTCCGGCTGGGTTTTTCGAGACAGGAAAAATATTGAGCAGCTACATATCCAGTTTGAAGTTGGTCTTCACCAAAGAGGGAGCATCCTCAATTGGTGGTTTTGGCGCGATTGGAGGTCTTTTCCCAGCAACTTGGAACTGGCAGGCATTCTGGACGATGACGGCGTTCTTATCATTGATTCTCGCCTTCATGAACATCCTGCCGATTCCAGCCTTGGACGGCGGTCATGTCATGTTCCTCATCTATGAAATGGTCACGGGCAGAAAACCTGGCGATAAGTTCATGGAATATGCTCAAGCGACCGGGATGATCCTGTTGTTGACGTTGTTGGTCTACGCCAATGGGAATGACATCATTCGGGCAATTAGCGGATAGCAAAAAGCCCCGTCCGCAACGAACGAGGCTCTCCGACAACCTACCTAAACTTAGAATTGAAGTTTGTATGTGAGTATTGGAAGTACTCCTACTTGAAAATCTGTTTCGACCTGATCTCTTTCAGGGTTGTAATAGTCCCACCAAGGATTTTCACGATTGATGGCGTTTTGTACGTCTAACTTGAATACGTGGGTAACCTTCTCCTGATTGATGCGGTAAGTGAGTTGCACATCAGGTAGCTCTTTAGACTTCCTTCGATTTCGATTGATTCTCGCTTTTCCCATAGCGAGACAAAAACCTGTTGCGTCACATCTTCGGCAGAGTCAGGGTCTTTCACCATTCTCACCGCATAATTCACGAGAGACGCGTAGTGCTCTTTGAATATGAGTTCAAATTCTGAACGGCTATGAAAGGTGGCTGACATGGTGGTTGAAAGTCAGCAAATTTAATTCTATGATGAAATCATCACTTCATCAATTGTCCTGAAAGTCTCAGAACCTCCAATGCAGTGAGCTGTGTGTTGTACTGTAAGTTGTTGAGATTGTTTTGACTCATCAGTAAATTGAGCTGTGCAGTCCGGAAATCTACATTGCTGATTTGGCCTATTGCGAATCGCTCCTCACTCAGTTCAAAGTTCAATTCTGCCGTCTCGAGACTTGTTTGTTCTAGTTCGAAGGCCTGCATTGAGTTCTGGTAGTCTCGATACGCAATCAGTAGCTGCTTTTCAAGCGTTCTGGATGTCTCTTCGTTCAAAATCTTTGAATTCTCCATCAAGATTTTAGCATTCTTCTGTGCGCTTCGTCTTGTGCCACCAGTAAACAGTGGAACGGAGAGCGTTAACCCCAAACCATATCCAAGCGTTTCATTAAGCTGAAGAAAGGAACCCTCGGATTCATTTCTGAAATAGGAGTAGGAACCCGAAAAATTGAGCTGCGGCAAATAGGACGAATTCGAGATTTTGTAGTCGAGTAATGAGCTTTGTTCAGTAAGCCGAGCATTAATCTGAGTAGGGTTTTGGCTCATCATCTTCTCTTTGAGAGCTTCATGCCCTTCAAGTTCGGGAAGCTCTTCTACGGCGGTAAGTACAACTTCATTCACTAGATCTCTCCCAAGTAGCTGGTTAAAGTTGATTCGAGCCTCTGTCAATGCCTGATTCGCATTCAGTAGTTCAACGCTATCTTGATTCAAATCCACTTTAGCATTGAGTAATGCAATCGAGCTGCCGCCAGACAAGTCCTTTGCTGCTTGTGAACGCTCTACTCTTGATTCTGATATTGCCTTGCTGTTTCTCAAAATCTGAAGGTTGTTCTCTGCTCTTAGAACGTTGTAGAAAGCGGCTGCTACTTGCAGAATGATTCCTTCAACCTCCAACTGACTTTGCATTTCACTTTGTGCCGCAGCTAATTGCAGCTTCGAATACGTGCGCTTGTTGTTGAATCCAGAGAATACTTGATAATTCAAATTGAGGTTGGCATTCAACGCGTTTGTAGCTGCGCCTGTAGTTTCAATGGGGTCAGGACTTCCAGCGAGCTGAATGCTCACGTCGTCAACGTCATAATTCACTCCAGCACCTGCTGAAAGAGTAGGGAGTAAGCCTGCATTTCCCAACGACGCGTTGTTTTCTGCTATCTCAACTCTTGAACGAGAAATCCGAATGTTAGGATTGTTAGACAGAGCTTCTTCAATAGCGGACTGAACGCTCAAACCATCTTGGGCCAAGGTCAATCCAGAGATCAGCGTTCCTGCTAGGAAGAATATTATTCTTTTATTCATATTTCATCTCTTTATAAGCAGGTTCAACTTCCTTCGGCTTTGGCGTCTTTCCATTCCAGTACCATTCAATAAATAACTTTAGTCTGTTCATCGTGATCAGAAGGACCGGAAGCAGAATCAAAATGATCAGCGTGGCAATTCCAAGTCCGTAGGCAATCGTAATGGCCATTGGGATTAAAAACTGCGCTTGCATGCTGGTTTCAAAAATGAGCGGAGCAAGTCCAGCCACCGTTGTAATCGATGTTAGGAGGATAGGCCTAAATCGAGATAATGCAGCTTCTTTCATGCTGTCTCGAAAGCTCATCCCATCCTTGATGTTGAGATTAAATGCGTTCACAAATACCAAGGCATCGTTCACAATGATTCCCATCAACGCAATCATCCCTAAATAACTGAAAAGTGATAGTTGAAGTCCATGTACCCAATGTCCCCAAGCCACTCCAATGAAGCTAAATGGTATCAATAAAAGCACGGCAAAAGTTTGAGTAAAAGATCTGAAAGTCAGTACTATAATAGCTAGCATTAGAAGTAGTACTATAGGCGCTACTTTTTTAGCTGAGGACGCCGTTTTTAGTTGCTGTCGATATTGCCCCTCAAACGAGTAATTGATGTCAGGATGTTCCGCCAAAATCTCCGGAATAATGTCGCTTTCTAGAGTTCCGAGAATGTCCGTGACGGAAACTTCAGAATTAGAAATGTCGGCTTGAACGAGAATATTTCGTTCACCATCGGTGTGATTAATTCCAACAACTCCTCTTGCAATTTCGAAGGTTGCTAAGTCCTTTAAATTGTATTGCTCACCATTCGCGGTTCGAATTTTCATGTCTTCCAATCGACTTTGGCTAGATCGTTCACTTCGGTCATACTTCACCCACACTTTCACTTCATCTAAGCCTCGTTGTAACCTCTGTATTTCGCCTCCGAAAAAGCCCTGGCGAACCTGAAGCAATATTTGTTGTTCCGAAAGTCCAAGGAGATAGGCCTTTTCTTTGAGCTTGATTCTGATCTCACGCTCTCCTTCAAGATCATCATCGGTGATGTCTTTCAAGTCACTTAACCCATTGAGTTTGTCTTTGAGCTTTTCTACGACTAGTCGGACTTCTTCTTGATCCACACCTTTTAGAGCCACAGAGACTGGTTTTCCAAAAGGTCCACCTGTGCCGAAGGACATTTGTTCTACACCAACCAAATTGCTGACCTTTTCCCTGATTTGGCCACTAATTCCTAGTGTAGCCATCTGACGAGCTTCATTATCCAGAAGCTTGATCCGCATTGTGCCTTCATTCGTTTTTTGGCCTAGACGCTTATCGACGGCCAATATGACATCGAGTCCATCTTCGCGAGTGGATTTGATTTCATCATTAGTCATCCACGCCGCCTCTTCTAGTTGATCTAGAAGGTTTAGCGTTTGATCTTCTGGTGTGCCAGATGGCATTTTAAGTGAAATGGTGATTTCTTCACTCTCGATGAATGGGAAAAACGTTGTTGTGATGATTCCTCCTTTAATCGCTCCAATGGTGATAATGAAGAGCGCGAGAGGAAAAGCAACGGCTAAGAATTTGTTTTCCATACAAAACTCCAAAGCCGGTTTGTAGGCTTTGTTCTTCATCCAATCCAAAATTTGAGTAGATACCCTCGTGAGTTTATTAGGTTTCACTTCTCGATCGAGTGCTTTTGAATGAGCCACATGAGCTGGGAGGATAAAAACCCCTTCTACAAGAGAGAATATGAGTGTGGCAATGACAATGAACGCCATTTCACTAAAGAAATCTCCTAGTATTCCATCAAGAAAGAAGAATGTGCTAAAGGCTACAACTGTTGTCAGGATTGCAGAGAATACAGCCGGCAGCACTTCCAAGGTACCGTTGACAGCTGCTGTCACTCGATCTTCTCCGCGTTCGTAATGCCGGTAAATGTTCTCACTGATTACCACCCCATCGTCTACCAGAATACCAATTACCGTAATCATCCCAAATAAAGAAATGACGTTGATAGTTATTCCAAAGAAGGGCGCCAGTACGAATGCTCCACCGAAGCATATCGGAATTGCAAGTGCTACCCACAATGCGAGTCGGTAGTGTAAGAAAAGAGCTAGAAAGAAGAAGACGAGAAAGAATCCGATGATTCCATTCTCAACTAACAGATCAATTCGTTGAACCACTGTATTTGAAGCATCATTAGTAATGCTGGCTTGGATCGCGGGTTTTTTTTCATTAAACGATTCTAGATAAGCCTTCAATTGCTCGGCGATGAAGAGCAGATCTTCGCTGTTCGTGTTGGATACATCAATTGTGACGGCGGGCCGTCCATTGAAATAGTTTCGATTCGGTTCTTCCGCCCATCGATCTTCTACCGTGGCTAAATCCTTTAAAAGTGTAACCGACCCATCCTTGCTGGCTCGAATGACTAAATTCTCAAGATCAACGGCGTAATAAGCTTTGGATGAAGAACGTATTTTTAATTCTTCGTTCACACCTTTTACTGTTCCGCCGGTTAGTTCGATGTTATTGGAAGCAATTGCCTGGAGCACTTGCTGGAACGAGATTCCATAAGATTCAAGCTTGTGTTCTTGAATTTCAATTACAATTTCTTCAGCAGGGAAACCGCTGAGTGCAACCTTTGAAATTCCTTCAATGGCGAGCAGGTCTCGTTCTACCTTTCGGGCTTCTCCTTTCAGTGTTTTAAGATCAACGTCACCATAAATGGCAAAGGACATTGCTCGACTGATGGCTTCGCGTTTATAGACATCGACAGATTCCAATCCTACAGGGAAAGAAGTAATCCTGTCAACGGCATTTTTGACGTCCATGAGGAGCAAGTCGATGTCGGCGTTTTGAGTTAGCTCAACGCTAATGCTCGCAAGGTTTTCGCTAGAGACCGATCTTACCCTATCAATTCCTGTTACGCCCTTTAAATTATCCTCGATTTTAAGGACAATCGACTCTTCAATCTCCTCGGGTGAGGCACCTGGATAAACAGCCTGAACTGTAATGAGTCGGCTTGGAATCTCCGGGAAAAACGTTCTTCTCAGACTATTCAGTCCAAAGAACCCAAAGATCAAGATGAGAAATAGGAGTACATTTCCTGAAATCGCGTACTTGATGAAATATTCAATCAATGCTCTCATCTCAATTCACCTTTTGAACCTTCATTCCTTCGTGTGCTCCTGGAACCACCTGATTAACCAGCTCAATTCCATCAGCTAATCCTGAAACCAGCATAGAATCTCGGTTTTCATGGATGATATCGACAGTGGTTAAGCCAAGCTTATCATCGTTGAGGACATAAACTTGATTGTTGTTGACAATCAAGTAACGGGGAATGGAAATGGCAGAGTCAAGACTTTGACCCATGATTACACCATTCAGATAGGCGCCTTCAAACAGGTTGGATCCTTTTACATTTATGTAGACTTTCAGATTTTGGGTGCTTGGGTCCAGACTTTCGCTTTTGCGTGAAACAACTCCCTTCCATCTGCCCTTGACGTCATTTGAGTGGAGTTGGACTGTGTTGCCAATTGATATTCTGTCGTTCAACGATAGACTGATGCCAGCTTCCAATTCGTAGTTCGTCGGGTCGACGAAAACCCCAACTCTTTGACCTGCTCTGAGGATGGTGTTCGGATTAATCGAGGCTTGATTTACTACGCCATCAAACGGTGCTGTAACCGTGAATTTGGCCAATTGAGCTTCCTGACCCTTGATCGCGTAGTATTGGTTGTACACGTTTCTAGAAACGAGAAACCCTTTTAGCTTGACATCGGTAACAGCGGGAAGCTCTGATAGAATCTTCGCTGGATCTAGCTGCAAGATGAATGATTGCCACAGCTCAAAGTTGTTCGAGTAGTCAATCTTCAGATCTGCTAACAGTGAATTCAACAAGGTTTGAAACGCACTCCGACTGGAAACAAGATTCATCCTGACATCGGTATCATCCATCTGAAGTAGCACATCTCCTTTACTGAAGGAGACGCCATTCTTAAATTCCTTCGTTGTAGGTATGAGCCGTCCATTTACCTCCGTGAAAACGTCAAATTTTCGCTGGGAGATTATGCGCCCGTTGATGGACACATCCGCTGTTTCTGTGATGTTGGACACTGCCAATACTTTGACGGGAACCACAAAATCACTAGGTGGCTCTTCTTTCGGTGGTTCCTTCATGCCGGCTAGCACATTGTTGAGAACAACGGCCCCGATTAAAATTGCGATACCTGCGACTACGGAGTATCTCCTGATTTCAAAAGCTTTCATTATTTGGCTTTAACTTTTAAGTCCATGATTAGTAATTGTGCCACTTGCTTCTTTCTGTTTCGCAACATGGCCTCAAATTCTTTCTCGTTGATCTGCTGGGTGAACATGATCATTTCGCGTGCAACAAATGGGAAGAGCATTAAGCTCATCATGTTGAGTATAAACTCCCGACTGGTCGTATCTGATTTAACTTCTTTCCTCTTTCTTGCTTCTTCGATCGATCGACCAAGCTCCATGAAGGGTGGGGGAACCTTTGCTTCCTTCATCCGGCGCAAGTGCGCTTTTTTATCTCGGTTGAGTTCGCCGACAACAAAAAAGGGAATCCGCGGATTCTGGATAAGGAACTCGATGTAAGTGCCTATGCCGCGCTCAATCTGCTCGAACAGACTCAGTTCCGAATTGAAAATATCTGATAGCTCGCTGAAAATCTCACGGAACAAACTATGGAACACTTTGAGTATGAGCGCCTCCTTGCTCTTGAAATAATAGTGGAGTAGGCCTTTGTTGATTCCGGCGCTTTCCGCGATACTGCGCATACGCGCACCGTCGTATCCTTTGGTAAGAAATTCGTCCGTCGCGGCCTCTAGTATTTTCTCTTCTTTACTCATTTATCCGTTTGGGTAATAAAGTGCAAGTGTAAGTACATGCGAACTAACTACCAAGGAAGTTTAGTCATTTGGGTAAATTTTAACAATTTGGATAATACTCCAGCTTCGATAAAATCCATTTTGATAGAATAGGCAGTCGACTATATTTGTTGTTCACTCAAACTCAAATACCTATGAAAATCAGACACTTTGCGATCCTATTCGTTGGTGTTTTCCTCCTTGCATCTTGTGGGGATAGTGAAGAAAAGCATGATCATTCTGGTGATGACACTGCCCTCGATGAGGTTACAGAGCAACCAGCCGAAAGCGGAGTGAATCCACTTGCTGACTTCAAGTTTCATACAATGATTGCGAACCTGCCTTCTCCATTGGAGACATTCCACATCATTGAGCAGGTGAACTTGTATACCGATGAAATCAAGCTGACGCCAACTAGCGGGGTGCATGATCTCTCGACTGCAATGGCGAGGGCATATGGCTATGGAGTTTTTATGACCGATATGGGGTTCATGGCTTATGAGCACCAAAATCAGAAAACATTGGACTACTTCAACGTCTGTAGAGGTTTGTCGAACGAGCTCGGCGCGGGTGAAGTGTTTGATCGAACGATCACGACCAACTTCGAAGAGAATACGACCAGCCAGGAGAAATTTGTCAAAATGATGGACCATGCTTTCAACGAGATGGATCAGTACATGGTTGACAATGAGCGTTTCGTAAATGCGACCGAGATCTTTCTTGGTAGTTGGGTTGAAAGCCAAGTTATTGCGGCAGGGATATTACAAGGAAGAGAGTTGAATGATGACACTCGACCGGTCTATGAAGGGATATTTTCTCAAAAAAGACACGCTTCAGATTTGATCAATGTTTTAGGGGAAATCGATTCAGAAATAAGTCCTGATGTGTACGAGGCTGTTGAAGAACTTATGATGTTTTACGCAGGTTTTAGCGATGTGGAGAGCATTTCTCAAGATGATCTATCTGAACTTGAGAATAAGCTTTCACGGTTGAAAGGATTGCTCCTAGCATAATCTCACGAGATTTTTTTTTCACCCTTCGCATTCCGATTTCTGTCGGAAGTGGAGGGTGTTTTATTTTGGTACAATAAATTCACTGCTTCTCGGGTTTCAACATTCATTGAACGAAATTTTTGACATAAATCATTTTCCATGCTTCGTAAAGTTTTACTCGTAGTCGTCTCTCTCATTGTGCTGGTGATTGGATCAGCCATTGTTCTCCCAATCTTATTCAAGGACGATTTGATTGTGCTGGTTGAAGACCAGGCGAATGCCAATTTGAATGCTGATGTGAAGTTTGGTGATATTGGCTTATCGCTTTTGGAGAGTTTTCCTGATTTTACGCTGACCGTAGACGAGCTTAGCGTCATAGGCAGGGAAGAATTTAGTGGAGTTGCGCTAGCCGACATCGAAGAATTGAAGCTGAGCCTTGACTTAATGAGCGTTATCAATGGAGGAACAATTCAAGTCAATACGATTGGCTTAGTCAGTCCAAAATTGCACGTGATCGTGCTTGAAGATGGTACGGCTAACTATGACATTGCTCCAAGTTCGGAAGAAGAAGCGACGGAGGAATCTACCGAAGAGACTTCTTTCAGCGTAGGTCTCAGGGAATACTACATTCGAAATGCCACGCTTATCTACGACGATCGATCAGGCGATATGTATGCAGAGCTTAAAAACTTGACCCATGAAGGAAGTGGTGACTTTACGCAAGATGATTTTCTACTCCGCACCTATACTTGGGTAGATGAGTTGACCTTTGAAATGGAAGGCATGAATTACCTCAATCGCACAGAGCTTGAGTCTGATTTTGACATGAACATGAATCTGCCCAACATGCGTTTTGAGTTTGTCGAGAACTACGTTCGATTAAATGCTCTCCAACTTGGTTTTGATGGTTCGGTTGCGATGCCAGATGAGGAAACGGGTCCAATCGATCTTGATTTGACATTCAACACCACGGAAACAACATTTAAGAGTATTCTTTCGCTTATACCTGCGATCTATCTAACCGATTTTTTAGATGTCGAGACCGCTGGTTCATTTGCACTTGATGGCCATGCGAAGGGTAGAATGGTTGGAGAACAGCTTCCAGCATTTGGACTCAATTTGACCGTGTCTGATGCCATGTTTCATTATCCAGATCTGCCAAAGGCGGCTGAGAACATTGCTATTGACCTCCATGTCAAGAATCCTGGAGGAAGTGAAGACAATACTATAGTCGATCTCAACAAGTTTCATGTTGAGTTAGCCAATAACCCAGTGGACATGAGCCTCCACATGAGGACTCCAATCAGCGACCCGTTCATCGATGCAAACATCAAAATGAATTTAGACCTGGAGAGTATGAAGGATGTGATTCCTTTAGAAGAAGGACAAAGTTTGACTGGGCAAATTGAATCGGACATCAATCTTGAAGGAAATCAAAGCGCTTTGGATCAAGAGCGCTACGCGGATTTTCATGCTGGAGGAAGTCTGAAGTTGAGCAATTTCGATTACCAAGATCCAGAATTGCCATATGCTACATTGATAGAGCAGATGTCATTGAATTTTTCTCCCCGATATGCTGAGCTCACACAGTTCGATATGAAGGTTGGAAAGTCGGACATCAGTATGACGGGACGAGTCAACAACATTGTCGAATGGTATGTCGCAAATGCTCCGCTCTCCGGTCAATTCAATTTCTCATCTCAATTATTGGATTTAAATGAATTCATGACCGAAGAAGGGGAGGAAGAGCAAGAGGACGAGGAGGATGAATCATATGGTGTTTTTGAGGTGCCTGCTGGTTACGACTTCGTGTTGAATACCTCCATTCAAAAAATGATTTATGATAACCTCGAAATCATCAGCACCCGAGGAAGTGTTGTGATGCGAGATCAAAAACTCAGTTTAGATCGATTGGCGATGCAACTTCTCGATGGTTCGCTCACGATGAGTGGATTCTATGCTACTCCAAATCCGGTGCAGCCTGATTTTGACTTCAATCTTGACGTTATTGGATGGGACATCCCTAAGACTTATGAATACGTTGATATGGCCCAAAAAATGGCTCCAATCATGAAGTATGCGACCGGCAAATTTTCCTCTTCCATGAAGATTAAAGGAAAAATGGATGCCAACATGGATCCTCTCTACAATACACTTGATGGAGGTGGATTACTTACCACGCGAAATGCATCGATTGATAAACCGCCAGTTCTTGAAAAAGCGGCTGACGCGATCAAATATGATGGCTTGAAGAGTTTTGATATTGATGACAGCGAGTATGAATTCCGCTTTGAGAATGGAAGGGTAGTCATCGAGCCGAGTGACTTTGTCATCGGAAAGGAGATTCCATCGGTGATCGGTGGAAGTCATGGATTCGACCAAAGTCTAGACTACATGCTCAATTTGGATGTTCCTTCTGAGCTTCTCGGTGGCGCTGCAAACAAAGCCATCGGCGGGCTCTTTTCACAAGTCAATTCTACCGCTGGAACAAACGCTTCGATGCCAGAACGTGTTGATGTTGATTTAAAGATTGAAGGCACCTCAACTGACCCCAAAATCACACCAAGCATTGGTGGCGCAACTGCTGGTAGCATTACTGATGATTTGAAAGACCGCGCCAAAGACGAGCTCAATAAGAAGAAGGACGAGTTGGAGAACCAAGCGAAGGAAGAATTGGACAATGCTAAAGCGGACGCTGAAAAGAAGGCTAGGGAAGAAGCCGATAAAGCGAAGCAGAAGGCCAAGAATGAAGCTGATAAAGCCAAAAATAAAGCCGAGGAAGAAGCAAAACGAAGAACTGACGAGGCCAAGAGAAAAGTAGAAGCCGAGAAGAAAAGGCTAGAGGAAGAAGCGAAAAAGAAGGCGGCAGAAGAGGCTAAGAAAAAGTTGAAAGGTCTTTTTAAGTAAACACAGCTTCGAATTCTTCGACCAAGAGGGTTTTTACAATATCAAAGTCTACTTCTTTACCTAATTCTTTGGCCATGGATGTAACGTCCTTGTCATCGATGCCACAGGGAATAATATGTTCGAAGTAACTTAAGTCCGTGTTCACATTGAATGCCAATCCATGCATGGTTACATACCGACTAGCTTTTACACCGATTGCACAAATTTTACGCACTGAATCTTGATCGGCATCGAGCCACACACCACTGGCTTCCTCGATTCTTTCACCTTTCAGTCCATATTTGGAAATTACTCTGAGGACCGCTTCTTCGAGGTTCCAGATATATTGTGCTAGTCCAATTTCAAACCGCTCGAGATTAAAAATGGGATACGCTACAATCTGCCCTGGTCCGTGATAGGTGATGTCTCCGCCACGACTTGTTTTGAAAAAAGTGGCTCCAACAGTGACAGGATCAACTTTGAGGTTTTGAACATCACCTGATTTTCCCAACGTGTAAACGGGATCGTGCTCGACGAGGATTAATCGATTCGGGTGTAAGGAGGTTTCTCCGGATTGCTTGGCTTTGATGGCGCCATAGAAATGGTCTTCCTGGATGACCAGCGCATCTGAATAGGAGCATTTACCAAGATCCTCAACAATGAACTTAGTGGCCATAACCTAATGTCATTTTTCGATTGCCTATAGCATTGATCCAACCTCTCCTAGATATCGCCATCACTTCAATTTCATATGGGCTTCCCGCTTCAAGTTTGGGGTCGATAGTCGTGGATAAGAGGTTTCGAGTCGCGAAACGCAGATCGTAAAACCGAAAGGAGTTTCGATATGTATAAAGCGAGCTCACAATGTCTCCAAATGCATCTTTGATGGTAACGAGGTATAAATCCGACCCAGCAACGCTTTCCCAATTAAGATTGAGCGTCTCCTCAGTTTCTTCGACCATGATAGCGTCGATATCCTTTGTTCGTAGGCTTCCATTTCGGAGTGTAATGGGTACACTCATTCGAATACTATCCCCAACTCGATAGGTTGCTCTCATGAACCGGTCTTGTTTGATGTCCCGCAGTCTAAAAAGTCTGAATATGCCCCTCATTTCTGGATCTACATCCATGAGGATCCTTTGAAATGTTCCCAGGCTATCTGGGAATCGGAGGGAGTCACTCAAATACAAGCGAAAGTCATATGCTGAATCCGGAGCGTCCAGAATTGCTAAAACCGGATGGTTATCCACTTCCTCTTCGAAGCTCGGGTGATTTCCAGTTTGAAGGCTGAATACACCGATAGAAACGGACTGGACCGATTCGTCTACAAAGTGCTGAAGTGTCCCCTCGGATGCTGAGTTATTCACTTGAATGTCCTCAGCACAGCCGATGAACAGCAAGATGAGAATGAATGTTGCCGTCTTATTTATCAAAACCTCACGATCAGTTTCAAATTAACCCTTCTAGCTGTTAGAAAGTTGGGGACGCCATATTCAATATTTCGACTGTCCTTGATCCAAAGGTATGAGATGGTGTTGTTGACCGCCAGGAGATTGAATACTTCAAGCGTCAACCAAGCAGATTGAAGATGGTTGAGAAGCGCAACTTTGGACTCTTGACCTTCTGCTTTGAGGCGAGCAGAGAAACCAATGTCTACCCGACGGTAAGGGGCCATTCTGAATACATCCTTCCAGCGAGTGTAGCTTGGCGGGCCTGTTGGTAATCCTGTGCCATAAAGCAAGCTCAAGTGAACTTTGAGTTGTTCCATAGTTGGAACGTAGTCTTGAAAAGTCAAGGCGAAATTCACGCGCTGATCCGTCGGTCGTGGAACGTAACCGGGGTAGACCACTTGGCTATCAACCTTTACAGGGTCGGCTGTCACACCTCGAACGATGGTGTCACCGGCAGCATTCAAGTACAGCGTGTAAAAGTCGTCAAGTAAGTCTTCTTCGGTTTTCATTATTGAAATACTTACCCAGGATTCTACTCCTTTGACGAATTCACCATTGAGCTTTAAGTCAATTCCTGTTGCATAACCTTTGGCATTGTTCTTCGCATAGTACCGGATCCGGACGTTGTCAAGCTCGTAAGGGATAATGTCGCTCAACTGCTTGTAATACGCTTCGCCGACAAACTTGAAAGGGCGTTCGAACATCTCGAAATTGAGATCTGCACCGGCTACATAGTGGATGGAAGTCTGAGCTCTAATCTCCGTATTGACAGCGCCGAACAGATCACGCATCTCGCGATAGAATGCAGGTTGGTGGTAATAGCCCCAACTTGCTCTAAATAACCAATCAGATTTCCAGTTGGGTTTAAAGGCAGCAGTAATCCGTGGACTAATGGTTGTTTGGTTATTCAGGTCCCAATAGTTGAACCGAATCCCGGTTGATATTGAAAGCTCGTTTGAGTCAAGGTCAAAAAACCAATCTCGCTGCAAGTATCCCATCACACGGTTGGTAGCGATCCGGTTGTCAGACTTGATCGTCTCGAAAAGCGCAACGGAAGAGCCGTTATAAGGAACTGAATACCCAACCGAGTCTACCAACGACCACTCGCTCAACTTGTCTTGAATGTCATCACGACGATATTTTGCTCCCCACAACCATTTGTGGTCATTTGGGAAGAACTCACCTTGAAATTCCACAGTCGAAACGATTGCGTCGAGGTAGTTTCTTGCATGATCCAAGTACGAACCAACTCCGATGACAAAAGTTTCATCGCCGAATGAGGGTTTGCTTAAATCTGTCTCCAATTCGGACAGGCGATAAAATGCCTCAATGTCAAAAGTCTCTTCCTCCGTCGTTTGAAATGCCGAACCAATGAGCCTCATTTTAAGGTCATAGCGCGGAGTCCATTGAAGGGTCATAGCGCCAAACGCTGTCTGATATTGGTCAATCTCTTGTCCGTCAAAAAAGACGTTCAATCCCAATGCACTGCTCACCGTGCCAAATGATGCTTTTCGATTTTCAGGTGCGAAACGATAGGAATTCTGAGAGTAGTTTCCGAGAAAGGATAATTCCCATTCGGTATTAATCCCATAGGTCAAAAACGTCTGGTAATCAATAAACCTCGGACGGTAATCGCCTTCTGTGTCAAGGCTTCCAAGTAAATACTGATTGGAGTAGTATCGAACTCCATGAATTTGAGTGAATCGTTTATTATCACTTGCGTTTTCGATGTGAATGCTTCCACCGAGCAAGCTGCCCGAAACCGATCCTGCAAACTTTTCAGGCTTCTTATACGTGATGTCCAATACACTGCTGAGCTTGTCTCCATATTTGGATTCGAACCCGCCAGATGAGAATGAGAGATCTGAAACAAGGTCACTATTGATGAAGCTTAGGCCTTCTTGCTGTCCACTTCGAATGAGGAACGGACGATAGACCTCAATTCCGTTTACATACACGAGGTTTTCATCGAAGTTTCCCCCTCGAACGGAGTATTGAGAGCTCAACTCATTATTTTGACTGACGCCCAAAGCTTGTGCAGGGAGGAGTGATTCGACGCTACCGGTTACAGACGGATTGAACTTAGCAATCTCCACATCAATTTTCCGCATTGGCTTGTCTCGATCCCGTTCAGTCTCTACTTCAAATTCACCAAACTCGAAAGCAGAACGTTTTAATTTCGGGTTGAGCTCAACTGTTTCGCCCTGCCTAGCATTGATCGCCTTTTTGTATTCTTCAAATGAAAGATGTCGGAATACGACGAGGACTTCTTGATCGCTTGGTATGGTGAGCTCGTATTTTCCATTCTTATTGGAAGACACGCCTGTGGTTGTTCCGGGAATACCGATTGTAGCCGATTCGATTGGTTTGCCAGTTTCGTCTACCAATTCCCCCTTAACAAGGGCCTGCGAATAGCTGAAATCACTAATGGAAATCAACCCTAGGAAAAGCAATATGTGCGCTATCCTGTTCAGTGCTTACTCTTTCTTTTTAAAATCTCCTTTCTTCCAGGCCTCAATAAATTGAGCCCAAGCTAGCGGATTAAGCAAGCTGATTTGAGGCATAAGGCCTTGATTGTACAGCCTTGTGTATTCACGCTGTACCGTGTAATTGTGATTTCCTTGAGCGCTCATCGGAACACCTTGTAAAGCTAGCCTCACGTCTTCTCGAGTCATGTTTTCAAATGCCCTGTCGTAGTCATCTTTTGGGGCATTCAGACTTAGAAAAGCTTCTCTAAATTGTTCTTTGCTCGGCCACGGGTACACGATCTGCGGATCCAGAAGGATGGTATCTTTTTTAAGAAGCTGTATCACCGAATATCTAGAATGGGACAAAGTGTCTGGAACGACAAACTCCGACTTTTCATATCCTACACTAGAAAAGACAATCGTATCTGAAATGCCTGTGACGAGTGAGAAAAAGCCGAAATAGTCGGCAATCGTTCCTCTGCTTGTTCCTTTTACCAGAACGCTTGTGAAGGGTACTGGGGATAAACTGTCACCGGAGACAACGACTCCAGATAGTTGAACGAGTTTTTTGTTGGACTGAGAAAAGCTACTTAGAGTAACTAGTGCTAAAAAGAGTGCGATTAAGTACTTCATCGATGATAAAATGATCCTTCAAATGTGGCAACATTTCCAACCTTATCCGTGATTCGAATTGATAATGTTTGTTTTTCATCAGAATTGGGTAGATCACTAACGTCGATAAACATTAAATCTTGTTTAGGCTCGTATTCCATTATTATCCAAATCCCGTTTGATAAGGCCTCGTAACGATAGATTCCTGAAAATCCATCGCGCACCCGAAACTTCATTCTACCAGAAGACCAACTCATTCCATTTTTAAAGTTCAGACTTGTAATCGTGGGAGTGTCATCATCTCTGAATACTTTAAAGGTCCCAAACGATCTCGATTCCGCTCTTAGCCAACCTCCTTCCCATTTGGTGTCAAGGGCTCTTGAAGGGCGTCCAGAGGAGTTAATCTGGGCGATGATGTATTGAGACGATGTGTCTTCAATGTTTGGCTTGATCTGGATTTCATATGGATGTTGCACCGGATTACTTGGATGTAGAACCTTGACCGCGTTGCTCAGTTGAGAAGGAGCGGCTTGCTTTTCTTCTATGTCTAGAGGAAGCGACTCGTACATGGTAGAGGCAGGAAAGTGGAGCTTGACATTCTTGCTTTCATATAAGTAGTCAATGTCCCACGGAATATTTTCGACCGGCTCTGCCAATTGAGTAACTGGATCATCGACTAAGACTGAGAAGTTTATTTCGGATGAATTGCCATGAACGTCCAAGGCCTGAACCTTTATTTGGTGAGTACCGTTGGAGAGCGAAATCTTGCCATCGTTTTTGTAATCGATATTCTCCAGTCGATTTCCAGGCAGTCGATACAACCGAATGTACCTGCTCTTATTATAATAGTAGTAGTTGTAATCTATGAGGGCATTTAGATGACGACTTAGCGCAAAGCTCACGCTGTCAGCTGTAAATTGGGAAATGAGTTCATCATCCACCCAGCAATTCAGCTTATAGATCCCATTCTGATTTCCTGACCCGTTCTGCTGATCATATCCCCGGACCTCAACGCCAAATGTGCCATTGACCTTAATTGGTTGAGCCGCCGCTACTTTCGGAGAAGTATATCCATTTATTCTTGTGCGAAATGACTTGGTTGAGCCGTTCACACGCGAAGTTTCATCAAGCGGTCGAAGGGCAATTGCTTCAATGTGAGGTCTTTTCGTGTCCGATAGCGGAAATCCAAGGAGCAATGGATTTCTTGGAACTTCGGTCTTTGTTTCGCGCACTTCAAAATGCAAATGAGGCCCACCTGAACCGCCAGTGTTCCCTGAAGCAGCAATGACATCTCCCGTTTTCACCTGTAAATCTGATTGACCTGGATATACATCAATTTCAAATGATTTTTGTTCACGTTGAATGCGTTTTACATAGCGATCGATGGTATCATTCAAGGATTTTAAGTGTCCATAAACTGTCGTATATCCTTCTGGGTGATCGATGTACACAGCCTTGCCGTAACCCCAAGGTGAAATCTTGATGCGTGATACATATCCACCTCCAGCAGCTAGTACATCGAGCCCTTCCTGACCACCCGTTTTTAGATCGAGCCCACCGTGGAAGTGGTTGCTTCTTAGCTCACCATAGTTTCCAGAAAGCGCGGGCTCAATAGGCAGTGGATTTATGACCTTAAACTCTTGAGCAAAGGAATTTGTTAAAACCAGGGTCAGCAATATTGAGAATACCAGATACCGAATCATCTGGTGCGAATGTAATTCCAGCTCCTAGCTGAATTGACCAAATAAAAATCCTGTTTTAAACAATCGGTTTATAATTTTTATCAATCTTTGAAAGGCAGTGGATAAGCATTGCAAGCTCCCATTAATCAATTGAATGTGAAAGATTTAAGCACAACTGTTGAAACCCTTGGTAAAAAGATCGATTCGTTGATCGGAACCAGTGATGGGTATCAACATAAAATTGATTCGTTGGAACAAGAAAAGCAGAAACTTCAGGATAAGATGGAGGGGTTGAATGAAGACCTGAAGCGTATGCGTGAAGAAAATAAAGTGTTGAAAATGGCTTCGGCGATTAAAGGTGATGAGGGAACAGTGTCTGAGTCGAAGCGAAAGATCAGCCAGATTGTACGGGAAATTGACAGGTGCATAGCGCTGTTGAACGACTAATTGAATGAGCGAACTCTCTATAAAGGTGACAATTGCTAATCGTGTTTACCCGCTAACGGTACAACGCGACGAAGAGGAGGAAGTCCGAAAGGCAGCTAAATATATTAATGAGCGGATCACTGATTTGGGTTCCAGCTTTGCTGTTAAGGATAATACTGACTTGCTGGCGATGCTTGCCTTAGAAATGACTTTAGAAAAAGGTCATGGCAAAGAGGAACTTCAGAATGACCAGCTGGCTGGCTCCCTGGAAAAGTTCATCGAGAAGATCGATTCTGCGCTTTCATCCTAATCACCCAACGTTCTTTAAAGCTTAGTCCCGTATGGACCAAACTGTTTGTAACCTGAACACTTATTTCGCTGGGGTTGGACTTAGTGTTATTCAAAAGCAGGCCTGTTTATCACGTTTTGCGTGAGATTTCTGCCTTAGGTAGAGACACTGGACGTTTGCGAGAAACCGGCTGACCCCAAATTTTAGCTTTTATTGAGGTTACAACAACCATGGTCTGTGCGGGATTTTTAATGCATTGAAATGGAATTTATAACTATAGGATTGATCATTGGGGCTTTGGCTCTTGGTGCCACGTTGATGTACATCGTTCAGCGGCGTACCCTACAATCCCAGCGCAATTCAATCATATCAGAGGCCCAGAAAGACGGTGAGCTTATTAAAAAGGAAAAGCTCATGCAAGCCAAAGAAAAATTCCTGCAATTGAAAGAAGACCATGAAAAGGTCATTCAGGATAAGAATCGGAAGATTGGAGAATCAGAGTCAAGAGTCAAACAAAAGGAACATTCGCTCAACAACAAACTAGGGGAGGCCAAAAAAAAGGATCACAAGCTGAATGAACTGAGAGAGAGTTTAGAATTTCAGCGTGAAGCCATGGACAAGAAGCAAATCGAACTCAATTCATTGACTTCTAAGCAAGTGAAACAACTTGAGTCCATCGCAAATATCACTGCTGAAGAAGCGAAGGATCAATTGAAGGATGAATTGGTCGCTGAGGCCAAAACCGAGGCCATGAGTTTGGTCAAGGATATCGTAGACGAGGCAAAAATCAATGCCAGCCGTGACGCCAAGAAGATTGTGATCCAGACCATACAAAGGGTTGCGACGGAACAAGCAGTAGAAAACGCAGTTTCGGTTTTCAACATTGAAGGAGATGAAATCAAAGGACGCATAATCGGTAGAGAAGGCCGTAACATTCGCGCACTTGAAGCCGCAACGGGTGTTGAGATAATTGTGGACGACACTCCTGAAGCCATCGTCTTGTCGTGCTTCGATCCGGTAAGACGAGAAATTGCTCGACTTGCCTTGCACCAATTGGTTACGGATGGCCGGATCCATCCAGCAAAAATTGAAGAGGTGGTTGAGAAGACCAAAAAGAGGTTGGATGAAGAAATTGTTGAAACGGGAAAACGCACGTGTATAGACTTGAACATTCATGGGCTCCATCCAGAGTTGATCAAGATGGTCGGGCGAATGAAGTTTCGCTCATCTTATGGGCAAAACCTTCTGCAACACAGCAGGGAAGTGGCCAATTTGTGTGCAATTATGGCTTCTGAACTTGGTCTTAATGCTAAGGTGGCCAAGCGAGCGGGTTTGTTGCATGACATTGGGAAAGTACCTGATGAAGAGAGCGAAATGCCGCATGCAATTTTGGGTATGAAACTGGCTGAGAAATACAAAGAGAATGGTGATGTCTGCAACGCGATCGGAGCGCACCATGATGAAATCGAAATGACAAATCTCATATCTCCCATCGTTCAAGTCTGCGATGCAGTCAGCGGCGCGCGGCCAGGTGCTCGCCGGGAAATCATGGAGTCCTATATCAAACGAATTCAAGAGTTAGAGGGAATTCCTCTTGAATATCCTGGGGTAGAGAAGAGCTATGCAATTCAGGCAGGACGAGAGCTTCGCGTAATTGTCTCTGCGGAAAAAGTGAAGGATGAACAAGCCAGTGATCTGGCGTTTCAGATTTCCCAAAAGATCCAAGAAGAAATGACCTATCCGGGCCAAGTACAGGTAACGGTGATTCGAGAAATGAGAGCAACATCGATTGCGAGATAAGAAATGAGAGTTATGAAAGGACAAGCCACTTTGAAAGATTAATAAGACTGTAATGCTCGAAAGAAAAATTACCAATTCAAATGTGCTCGTCACGGGCGCCGCAGGTTTCATCGGAAGCAGTTTAGTAGAGGACCTTCTCCAGCACGATAATAAGGTCGTAGCTCTGGACAACCTCTCGACTGGTTTTGAACGGAATGTCAATGAGTTTAAGGATCATCCAAACTATCAGTTCATCAATGGAGATATCCGAGATCTTGAATCATGTAAACTGGCAGTGAAAGGTGCTCAGTATGTTCTTCATCAAGCGGCATTAGGGTCTGTTCCTCGTTCGATCAAAGATCCAATCACCACAAATGAAGTCAACGTCAATGGCTTCTTGAATATGCTTGTTGCTTCTCGAGATGAAGGGGTTCAGCGTTTTGTTTACGCGACCAGCAGTTCGGTCTATGGTGATGAAAAGCGTCTTCCTAAAGTCGAAGCAAAAATTGGGAAACCACTTTCTCCTTATGCAGTAAGCAAGGGAGTAAACGAGCAATATGCACGGGTATTTGGAGATCTCTATGGATTGGAAAACATTGGACTCCGCTACTTCAATGTATTTGGTGCAAGACAAGATCCGGACGGCGCTTATGCTGCGGCTATTCCGAAGTTTGTTCGACACTTCATTGATCACGAGTCCCCGACCATTCATGGAGACGGCACTCAATCGCGTGATTTCACATACATCGATAATGTAATCCAGGCAAATCATATTGCAGCCTTATCAACTAACCCTGTGGCGTTGAACGAGACATACAATGTGGCTTATGGAGAAAGCACCAATCTCGATGAATTGGTTGAGGTGTTGAAGTAATTGCTATCTGAGTTTGATCCAGCCATAGCCGATGTTGATGTAAAGTATGGGCCCGAGCGAATAGGAGATGTAAGGCATTCTCTCGCGAGCATTGTCAAGGCAAGTACCATTCTCGGTTATAAACCGGAATACGACTTGCGTCAGGGCCTTGAACGTGCCATCAAATGGTATTGGGAAAATTTGAAGAGCTAGTCTTCTAAAAACAGCGATTCCAATTCAGGAGTTGGGACATAGCATTCACTTCTCTTTCCCCAAATTCGATACCTGAATTTAGCTACTAAGTTGTAGAATGGATCGCGAAGAACGCTGGGTATAATAATGAAGCCGTAGAGCAATTGGTACCAGCTTCCTAGATCTTTCATCACCATTAAAAAAGCCGATGATCTCTGATGAATTTGCTCGTTTCGTTTGTAGACAAATGAGTCGAAAACGGATTGGGACCAACCTTGCTGCTCTAGGAGTCTTTGACCATACGGAGATTGGAGGGAGGCGTATTTCAACGACCGGTTTTTATCCTTACTAATAAGAATTTGAACTGAAGCGTTGCAGAGGTTACAAACGCCGTCAAATAGTATTACACGCTCTTGATCCAAGAAAGTGAAGGTAATTCAGAATCACTTCATATTATGGTACAATTCCTGGATCCTCAGCCATTCTGTAATGGTTGATGGCTCTTCGTTGATGAAGTAGAATGTTTTACCCCAATTGTGTTTGACCTTTTTGTACGTCATCAACTCATGATCTTCCATAAGTCGAATTCGTTCAATCACACGGCCTTCCATTTCTTCTTTAAAGTAAAGGATAGGATCAGCTTCGGTTGGTAGAGCGATGTAGTCACTACCACCCTTGGCTTGAGCAGTATTGCTCATGTCTGCAGCGTCCATTTTACCTTCAGCATTTGCCCCTTTTGAGCCGCTGTTCATGTCACTATTCATGGCGTTGACGGTGTTGTCCTTTCCGGGTCTAAATGTTACAACAGTATTGTCGAAAACATTGCCAATATCGCCCAGCAACTGACTTGTCCAACGTGGGTCTAAATACTGAATGATGGTTGCGTGGTACTCGTTGCTAGCTTCTTCCAACTCACCATCAAGGATTAGCTCTCTGCAATATTTCAAGTCACCTATGAGTTGTGATTTCCGCGCTGGATCCCGTACCGTGTTCTCGTGTAAAAAAGACAACATCTCATCGATCTTATCTGCCGCTTCACCTTGCGTGTAACTCTCTTGAGCAAAGGCCGTTTCACGTTTGACAGCTTGATGGTTTTCATCAACCCCGTTCGTTCGATCATCATAAACCAGTTCCATGTCCACATCCGTGAGGATTCTTCTGGCCTCATTCAACATTGTTGTATGTGTCTTATTTGGTAAGGCAATGTTGAGTGCTTTTGCATAAGCATCCAATGCCTTTTCATTCATATCTGCGTGGACAAAGCTCTTGGCGATGTTGCACTGATCGATGTATAAAGTAGTGCGGTTGGCTTCAATGGCAGCCACATGGGCATCGCTAAACGCCTCATCAATAGCTCGTACCGCCTGAATAGGACTAAGCTTCTGTGCGAGGCTTGAAAATGAACAAAGAATAATTGAGAGGAATATCAAGGTCCGAATCACGAAACCAAAATACTTCCATTCCTAGAATAAAAGGACACCTTGGCATAAATCTATTCTACATTTGGCTGTGCATGCAGCGAATTGACCCCTCAAAACTTCGAGAAAAAGACTATCCGAGTACGCTCGAACTAAAGATTGATTGGAGCGAAATGGACGTTCTTGGTCACGTGAATAATGTCATGATCAACAAGTATTTCCAAGCTGCAAGGATCAACTTATGGGAGCGTACTGGGGTGAAGACGTTATTCAGTGAGCTTCGTGTCGAACCGATGGTGGCTTCTACATCAGTTCAGTTTTTTAAGCCGCTTTATTATCCTGGGATTATTACGGTGAAAACTCGCGTGGTAAACATCAACAACTCGTCCTACTCCTTTGAACATATTCTTTTAAACCAAGATGGGAAAATTGCTGCTTTTCAATACGATGTCATCGTGAACTTTGATTTTGAATCAATGAAGAGCGAGGCTATAAGCAACGTTTTCCGTTCTAAGCTGAAGAAGTTCACCACGAGATAATTGTAGATGGTCTCAGCACTCAAGAAATTCTTCAAGAAGGCCTATTTCAAGACTATATTTTCATTGAGCTCCAATAATTCTTGGTTGTATAGGAAGTACGTGGCTTCTCTCAAGCCAAGCCCCGGTTCGTTTGATTCAATTCTTGACAAAATATCGAAAGAGCGCGATGGAATTATTGTGGTTCAGGTCGGGGCTAATGATGGGATTACGCACGATCCCATTCACAAGTTTATTAGGCGTGATCACTGGAGTGGATTGCTAATCGAGCCTCAACCATTCGTGTTTAATCGATTTCTTGAACCACTTCATCAACGTACACCTGACATTCGCACCGTGAACGCAGCAATTGGTGATTCGGATGGAAGTGCTGAAATTCACATGATTGGCTTCTCTGATGATCGCTGGGCGACTGGATTGGCTCGTTTCAGTCGAGAATCTTTGCACCACCTTATTGCAAGTGGTGGGTTGGAAAGACGTTTGAGAAAGGAAGGAATAACACTCCCATCAAATCAAGATGAATGGATTAAAAGCGAGCATATAAAGGTTCGATCATTTAAATCGCTGTTTGATGAGCACGACATTGGAGGAGCGGACATACTGATGATTGACACCGAAGGGTTTGACTTCGAGATTCTCAAACTCTTTCCATGGCATACATTCAAACCAAAACTTGTGGCTTATGAATGCTTTCATTTGACTGAAGAAGATCTGGAAGCTTCGAAAAACCTATTGAAGGCACATGATTATCAATGTCATCGTGATGGACCCAACATTGTTGGGTGGCTTCCAGAAATTGATCATTTAGTTGATTATTAACTTACAATACTTTCCAGTGAATTCCCAAATTCGTCTTTCAAGAAATTCCAAAACCTAACCTGATAAATGCACCCCAAACTAATCGAGCTCGGCAATTTTACCATTTTCTCCTACGGCTTTTTCCTAGTAGTAGCAGCGGTTCTTGGATACTTTTTTCTTTCGACTCAGGCAAGAAGGGAGTATAACATCGATTCAGATAAAATCAGTTCATTGTTGATCTGGATTGTCGCCGCATCCTTCGTCGGGGGTAAAGTGTTCTTCTACCTCGAAAACCCATCTCAATACCTCGATCATCCTGCCAGGCTTTATACAGACATCGGCAATGGCTTTGTGTTTTATGGGTCCTTGATATTTTCTATTCCAATCACCATTTGGTTTGTTCTCAGAAACGGTTGGCCGGTCTGGGGAATGCTTGACTTGATAGGCATGACGATACCGATTATTCACACTGTCGGAAGGCTTGGGTGTTTAATGGTAGGTTGTTGCCATGGCGTCCCGACAGATTCTATTTTGGGAATAACATTCAGTGATCCACTTTGTCAAGCCGAGCCACTCAACACCCCGCTTCACCCAACTCAGATATATTCAATGGTGATGCTTTTGGCGATCTTCTTATTCCTGTTTTGGAAGAAGAATCGGAAGGCTTTTGATGGGCAAATATTCTTGTTGTATGTCATCCTTTATTCGTTCGGAAGATCCATCATCGAAATATTCAGGGGAGACGAAACGAGAGGCTATGTAATTGATGGCATATTGAGCCACTCCCAATTTATTTCGTTGGTACTGATATCTGTGGTTGTGGCCCTCTATGTATACCGATATCGAGTCACGCGTAAACCGTAAACTTGCCGAACCAAAAACATTCAGAAATGAGCGATGCTGTAAGAGCCCTAGAACCATCTATAATGTGGAATCACTTTGCGGATTTGAATGCCGTTCCTCGTCCTTCCAAGAAAGAGGAAAGAGTTATTCAATTTATGGTTGATTTCGGCAAAAGTTTGAACCTTCCAACCACGGTTGATGAAGTCGGAAATGTCATCATCAAAAAACCAGCATCTCCAGGTCTTGAAGGAAGACAGACGGTTGCTCTTCAAAGCCATTTGGATATGGTTCATCAGAAGAATGCAGATACAGACTTTGATTTTAATACTGAAGGGATTAAGATGTACGTCGACAGCGATTGGGTAAGAGCTGATGGAACCACGCTTGGTGCTGACAATGGCATCGGCGTTGCGAGCATCATGGCCGTGTTGAGCTCCGATACCATTATCCATCCGCCAATTGAAGCGCTGTTTACCATTGATGAAGAAACTGGTATGACTGGAGCGATGGGTCTCAAAGGAGGATTAATGGACGCATCAATAATGTTGAACCTCGATACAGAGGACGATGACGAGATTACAATTGGATGCGCTGGTGGGATTGACATTACCGCAACAGGGACATATACCCAAGCAGCCGCTTCCTCTGATTTGAATTGGTATGAGATTTCAGTCAAAGGCCTAACTGGAGGTCACTCGGGAATGGATATTCATCGAGGAAGGGGAAATGCGAACAAGCTCATGAACAGAATTCTATGGATGGCAATGGAGAAGTTTGGCAGCAGAGTTTCATCCATCGATGGAGGAAGCCTGCGCAATGCAATTCCACGAGAGTCAATTGCCATCATCGGGGTGAATGAGGTTGCTAGTGGAGCTTTTGCCAATTGGCTTGCTGAAATTGAAAATGAATTTAAAGCAGAACACGCTTCAACAGATCCAAATATGTCAGCTAGTGCATCGGCATGTGATACGCCTGCAAACATGCTACCTAATGAATTTGGAGCGGATCTTCTAAGAGCTGTTTATGCCTGTCCGATAGGGATATATCGGATGAGCCCAGAAATTGAAGGACTTGTTCAAACGTCTAACAACCTCGCAAGAGTTCTCGTAAAGGATGGATCATATTCGATTCAATGCCTGACTAGAAGTTCGGTGGATTCGGAGAAAATGGATGAAGCGTATTCAATTCAGTCAACATTTGAGCTCATGGGAGCACAAGTAGATTACAGCGGTAGCTACCCAGGATGGACTCCAAAGCCGGAGGCCGACATCGTCAAGATCATGAGTGATCTATACAAGAAAACGTTCAATGAGGATCCACATGTGAATGCTTGTCATGCAGGTCTAGAATGTGGAATTCTTGGCACAAATTATCCTGATATGGAGATGATTTCATTCGGGCCGAATATTCGGGGCGCACACTCGCCTGATGAATGCGTCCAAATCAGTTCCGTGCAGAAATACTGGAAATTGTTTTTAAATACACTCGAGGAGACGCCGGCCTCTGTATAGATGCGACTTGTAGTCATAGCGATGTGTCTGGTAATGTCAGCACACCACAGTTTTGGACAAGTTGAAATTGATTCGCTCAAGTTTTCTGAAAAGAAAGGCGCCTTCAGTTTTTATTGGGGATACAACAGATCACTGTTTTCAAAGAGTGATATCCACTTCACTGGGCCTAATTATGATTTCACGCTTTATGATGTCAAGGCAACAGATCGTCCAACCGAATTAGGGTGGGTTTATATTAAACCAACCACTCTTTCTATTCCGCAATACGTGTATCGAGTTGAGTATTTTATGGATGGTGGACTCAACATCTCAGGTGGGTTAGACCACATGAAGTATGTGATGATAGACGAACAGGACGTGACTCTTTCTGGGGTGATTGATGCAGAAGCTTCTGATGCGTATGCTGGGACTTATCTATACGAAGAGTTTCGGCTCACGCCATATTTTGTTGACTTTGAGCATTCTGATGGACTCAACTATGTCAGCTTGGATGTGAGCTACCTCTTGAATATTCCATTGCCATTAGACCCTAGGTTTCGACTCGGCGTAAATGCAGGAGTTGGCGGGTTTTTTATGGTTACGAAAACCCGAGTCTTTGTGTTTAGTGAGGGAATGGATAATCGATTTCACTTGGCTGGCTATACCATGGCAGCTAAAGTTGGACCCAGATTTGACTTTTTTGACCGATTCTATTTTCTGTTGGAAGCAAGAGCCGGATATGCCACGTTGCCTTCGGTTCTAATCATAGGCGACGCGCCAAACAGGGCCGATCATAACCTGAGTTTCTTTGAGTATTATGCCGCGTTCGGTACATATTTCCGACTTTGGTGAAACAATGAAAACCCTCACTAACATATCTTCTCGCGGTTTTTTCTTGCTCCTCGGTATTCTGGTTTCTCTCAATACCTTCTCGCAGGATTCGGTATTGATGGAAATAATGAAGAGGGGCATTGATCATTCCGAAGACGGAAGCTATGAGCTCGCATTGCTTGAGTATCAAAAGGCGCTTGGAATAGAACCCAAAAGCGGTTTTGTTAACTATGAAATTGCTCTGGCCCACTATCAGATGGGGAATAAAACCAAGGCACTTGAGTATGCCAAGAAAGCCGTCAAGGAAGATTCTGAGCATGGCGTGCAGGCTACTATTATGATTGGCACGGTACACGACGAACTGGGGAATTATAACGAGTCTGTCAAGGCGTTTAAAAAGGGAATTAAGAAGTTCGGAAATTATTATCTCATTTGGTTCAACCTTGGGGTGACCGCGAATACTGCCAGAGATTTTGACTTGGCTGAAGAAGCGTTTCTGGCTTCTATTGCGAATCGCTTAGAACATGTGAATAGTCACTATGGATTGGCAAGTGTGATGATGCGTCAAAATAGAAGGGTAGAGGCCCTCTATCCGCTGGCATTCTTTTTAATGTTGGAGCCAAACTCTGATCGTTCCATCATGGCTTATCAGGACATTCACCGGCTTATGAAGCGTGGTGTTTCTATGAACGCTGGTGATACCGGGAACATAAATATTACGCTCAATGTCGCAAGCGATAAAACAGAGGATAGAGGATATCGCTCTGCCGATCTTATGATGAGTATGCTGCAAGCTGCTAGAACATTGGATAAGGGTGCTGATTCAAAGCATGAAGCATTCAAGGATAATACGGCCAGTGTTTTTCAATATGTCAGTGAACTTGAACTCGATCAAACAGACCTGTACACTACCTATTACATTCCACTTTTTGCAGCATTGGCAGGAAGCGAACATTTTGATACTTGGTGTAGATACGTAAGGCAAAATTCGGACGAACAATCTGCCACCTGGGTCGCTGAGAACCAAGAGGCACTTTCCTTCATGTTTGATTGGCTTGAAGCGTTGAATTTGGAACCAGGAGCCGGTTCTTCGTCAGAAAGTGAATCAGAGTGATTCAACCATAAACTCCAGGTTTTCCTTCCAGAAGTTTCTCATTACATCCACATCGCCTTCGTTTTCAAGCTGATGATGCCGAATGACTAGTTGAGTCTTTCCAGCCGACTTTTTCTTGAATTTAATCTCGATTTCGGAATTGTCAGTGAGCCAATCACAGTTGAGTGATTTGTTTGCTACATCTTTTCGACACCTAGCTCGATTCTGACTTTCAAGCCATTCCTTGGTAAAGCTGTAAACTTCTTTTATTGGATAGGAGAAGGTCTTTGTAACGGATAAATCGAAACCGTTCGAATTCCTGTTAGGATCGATGTTCATCGCCCGTTCGAATTCCTGAGCAATCAAATGTGCCCACCAAGCGTCGACTTGATACTCTGCCTCTAACTTACTACAAAGCTGATTGTGACTGAGATGTTCGATCTCAATCTTTTGCAATTCAGAGAACCACTGATTCCATGTTCGCCCAGAAGCTTGCAAGACTGCTTCAATTGAAATTTTGGGCTGGTGGTTCGTCGTCATATGGGTTTATCGTTCAATTGCTTTACTCCAAATTTCTTCACCCGATTTGTCAAAAATAGAAATGTTCATTTCTCTTGCAAGTCGAGTTCCCGTAATTTCAATAATTCCAAAATTATGTTCCGCAACATGCGTTCCTTCAACGCGGTTTGAATTAGGTTCATCCAAAGCGTTATGTGTGCCGGCTGTAAGTGGACTAACCGTCAGGTCGTAGATTTTCACCCCTTGGTGTTCGATCATCGAAAGCTCGGTATGATGTCTGTCTCCAGTCAAAAAGATGACTCCCTCAATTTTCTCTTCCGCGATTCGGTCAAGCAAATAGATTCTCTCATCTGCAAATTGAGCATGATTCTCGTAGACAGCTGCATCATTGACTACCTGACCACCCACAGCAACCAACTTGAATGGTGCTCTTCCATATTTCATGGCTTCAATCAACCACTCAATTTGAGTTTTTCCTAAGACTTGAGGAGTTATGTGGTTGGCATCTCGGCTCGTTCTGAAATAGCGATTGTCTAGTAAGAAGAAATCGATATCGCCATATCGAAACGCCGTTGTTATCCCATTTTCACCTGGCAGTCCTGTGGAAGGATTCATCCAGAACATTTCAAAGGCATCTTGGGCCCAGTCTTTATGAATCCAGCTTCCGTCGGCATCGTTGGGTCCGAAGTCATGGTCATCCCAAATCGCATAGTTGTTGGTGGATTGCAAGAGTTTCTCTAATTCAGGAATAGACCTAGTATGGGTGTGACGATGAACATAGCCGCTCCACGAGGAAAAATCGACTTCCCTTAGATAGATGTTGTCTCCAAGCCATAACATGAGATCTGGACTTGTCTCAGCGATGGAGTTGAAGATACCATGATCATTTCCATAAACCTTTCCAGGCCGATCGTACGCTTCTTCATTCACGTAATTACAACTACCTAGGGCGATTTTCAGAGCAGGTGGCTCTTCACGATACTGCCACAGTGGTTGAGTTTTGAAAGTGAGTCCATCAAGCTCAATCGAATTCTCATTTAAAACGATCTCGTAGTTGTATTCAGTTCCAGGTTCGAGATTACCAATGCGGAATTTGTAAACACCTTCTTTTGGGTGAACCTCATCAGCAGTGGAAACCATATGGTCATCCTTGTTCTCAAACCAATAGTGGATTTCGATGTTGCCTTCAGATTCTAATTGAATCCAAAGACCAACCTCGGTCATGGTTGCGTAGCCGCGCATTGGACCGCTCATGATTTGAGAATGCCCAAGGATGGCTTGAACAATCATGATGAAAATTAGAATCGCGCGCATCGACGTAATTTGCTCCAATTATAATGCTTCGTTGTTAAACGAGGTTAATTCTAATTCCGTGGTGTAATTGTAAAGAACTTTGATCGTCATGATCAATTGCAATGAGAATGAATAAAGTAATTGGATTAATATTTTCAGCTGTGTTTGGACTTTCATCATGCGCGAATGCTGAAATGAAAGAATCTGATAAATTCACAGACAAGTTTATGGATATGAATGACGGAATGAATCTTGATACCGCAACATTAGGAGCAGGATGCTTTTGGTGTGTAGAGGCCGTTTTTCAAGAGTTGAAAGGGGTGCAATCAGTACAATCAGGTTACGCGGGAGGATTCGTAAAGAATCCGTCGTATAAGGAGGTTTGCAATGGAACCACCGGCCATGCTGAGGTTGCGCAAATCGTGTATGATGCAGATGTGCTCAAGTTTGAAGAGATTTTAGAGGTGTTTTGGAAAACACACGATCCAACGACTTTAAATCGTCAAGGGAATGATACCGGGACTCAATATCGGTCATCCATATTCTATCATAACGACGAACAGAAGGAGAAGGCCGAATTCTACTTGAAACAAATTGATGAATCGGGAGCGTATCCCGACCCAATTGTCACCACCATCGAAGAACTCACGGAATTCTATGTGGCCGAAGACTACCATCAAGACTACTTCAAAAACAACAGTTCGCAACCGTATTGCACGTTTGTAATACAGCCTAAGCTCGAAAAATTCCGGAAGGCATTTTCTCAAAACCTTAAGTAGACTTTTCATAATTCATTGAATCGCAAGAGCTTGACGAGCTGATATTCTAAGTCCTAATGTTTGCGGCTTTGGGGAGGATTAAATATCTTGTAAAAGTTGATCAATCTAGCTTCGAAACTTTGATCTTTGGAGCCCTTTTAATCCACGTATATGCACAAAGAGGTTTACAAGTACACAGAAGAGGAACATAGAAAGCTTGGAGATGCCGTAGTCTGGACATGCATCCTTGCTGCAGTCCACCAAGATGGAATCATCCAACCAGAAGAGAAGGCGGTGGCGATTAAGCAAACGCACATCAGAACGTACAGTACTGAAGAATACATTCAGCCTATTTACGAGCATCTAGAGAATCATTTTACCAAGGACTTTGACGCCTTCAGTGCAACGCTTCCGAGGATCAAAGCCGAACAAGAGCCTTTCATTGCTGAAAAGATGAAAGATTGTCTAACTGTCTTAGAAGATATAGGTCCACTTTTCGCCCATAAGTTTAGCGATGACCTTCGCGGGCTTTATAACAGGGTCTTCCAAGCCCACTCAAGTGTGTTTCAATTGTTCATTATGCCAGTTGTAACTGCTCATCTTGAAAAATTTGGACTCAAGTAAGCTCGAGAACTATTGCTCAGCATTACGCAAGAGTTCGCATCTTCGTTTACCATCCGATCCATAAATCACAATTGATCAAATGAACCTACACGAATATCAAGGAAAGTCGATCCTCAAAAGCTTTGGGGTGAAAATTCAAGAAGGCAAAGTAGCAGCATCTGCAGCGGAGGCCGTTGAAGTCGCAAAACAACTTCAAGAAGAAACAGGTACTGGATGGTGGGTTATCAAAGCTCAAATTCATGCTGGTGGTCGCGGAAAAGGCACCATAGTAGGATCAGAACAACACGGTGTTGCACTTGCGAAGAGCATCGAAGACGTTGAGCAAATTGCGAACAACATCCTTGGCAACAAGCTTGTCACGAAGCAAACAAGCGCTGAAGGAAAGCAAGTCAATAAAATCTTGATCGCCCAGGATGTTTACTATCCTGGAGAAACCGAGACGAAGGAGTTTTACATGAGTGTTCTACTCAACAGACAGAGTGGTAGGAACATGATTATGTACAGCACCGAAGGAGGCGTGGACATTGAGTCAGTAGCTGAGAATACACCTCATTTGATCTTCCAAGAAGAAATTGATCCAAAGGTCGGACTCATGCCGTTTCAAGCTCGAAAAGTTGCATACAACCTCGGTCTTTCAGGAGCTGCCTTCAAGGACATGACAAAATTCGTCACTGCACTATACAACGCCTATGTCGGGTGTGATGCATCCATGTTCGAAATCAACCCAGTTCTAAAGACATCTGATCACAAAATCATGGCCGTCGATTCGAAAGTGACGCTGGATGGAAACTCTCTGTTCCGCCACAAGGACTACGCAGAAATGCGCGACGTTTCTGAAGAAGATCCAACTGAAGTGGAAGCCGATAAATTCGAACTCAACTATGTTAAGTTGGACGGAAATGTTGGATGCATGGTCAACGGCGCCGGACTCGCTATGGCGACGATGGACATGATCAAACTGAGCGGAGGTGAACCTGCCAACTTCTTGGATGTTGGTGGTACCGCAAACGCAGAGCGCGTAGAAAATGCTTTTCGCATCATACTTCAAGATTCGAATGTGAAGGCTATCCTTATCAATATTTTTGGTGGAATTGTACGATGTGATAGAGTCGCACAAGGAGTTGTGGATGCATATAAAAGCATCGGCAATATACCTGTACCGATAATCGTTCGTCTACAAGGAACCAATGCAGAAGAGGCCAAGAAGATCATCGATGATTCAGGCCTTGAGGTGATGTCGGCAATCCTTCTTCAAGAAGCTGCTGATCGTGTGAAGGAAGCATTGGCTTAACCAATGTTATGCGCCCTACAGTTGGCTTACTCTTAATCGGTCTTATTTCGTTCTCTGCCTTTGGGCAGCAGAAAAGGGTTGTGTTTCGGACATTACCTACTCAGACTACTTTGCTCGTAGATGGAAAGGAAAAGGGCAGCGCCAACAACCAAAAAATCATTCTTGGATTCAATGAGCGCAAGGGACTTGTTTCCCACGAAATAGTCATTACTGCTCAAGGATATGTTGATGAGATCATCACCATTGATCAAGAAGGTCCGCGGTATTTAGAACGTACGATTCGCTTGGAACGAAAACTCCCACGTGTGTTTCCAGAGAATGAATTCTTCATTGATCTAGAGAAGGTCGTTTCGGGGCTCGAGTATTCGACTAATGTTGGTGCTCAAACACGATGGAAATACCGGTATGATGAAGTCATTGACTTGACAGCCAAACGGTCCAAGGTGATCGACGCTTTTGAACGAATGGGATTGAATTCAATTGAGCCGAGGAGTAAGGATCTTTTCGATCTTGATTCAGATAGCTTAGCGGTAGCAGATGTTCTGGTTGCTGGACGTGTCATGCGATATGATCTATTGAAAGCCTCAAAAGGGTCTTGGAGCGGAGGATATTACTATACATCCAAAGCTCGAATCAAGTGGCAGTTCTATGATCAGCACTCCAAAGAGATTATTCATGAAAAAGAGGTTTTGTCTAACTACGAATTCACGACCAGCCTCATCAACGAAGAATTCTTCAACTCTATTCTCGAGAACTTCTATTCGCTATTCAATAACAACGGAGAGCTGGTTCAGGAACTAAAATCATACACCAGACCAATTCCGCAAGACACGATACAAATGGCGCCTGACACTGTTCTGGCAGACACAATTGTTAAAGACACATTGATCTCCCTTCAACCTGGAGTGACACCGATCGTTTTTTCGAAAGTCGAAGCCCCGAACACAGGCAATTTTTCAGACTTGGTGCAAAGCGCTGCAAACGCAACCGTAGCCATAATGAATAATAGCGAAGTTCAAGGAAGTGGCATCGTTGTGAGCAAGGATGGTTATATCGTGACCAACGATCACTTCTTTCAAGATTCTGAAGATGTTATTATTAGATTCTCAAATGGTATTACGCTGAATGCGAAGATCATGAAACGCGCTCCAGAACACGATCTGTCACTCTTGAAAGTAGACGTCGATGAAATCAGCGCACTTCCTATCAATCATCGAACAATTGATGTTCAGAATGGGGCGGAGGTGTTTGTCTTGGGTACAACCCAATCTCAACAGCTTGAACAATCCGTGAATAAAGGATTGGTTACGGCAATTAATGATTCTGCTGAAGTTCGCTCATTCCAAACCGATATTCGCATCGGCCTTGGTAACTCGGGAAGCCCCTTAATAAACATGAATGGTGAAATAATCGGAATAATTTCTGAGAAGCAGATTAGCGGTAAACCTGAAGTATCCAGTTTTGCCATTGATGCACTCTATCTAAGAACTGTATTAGGATTGACAATTGAATAGGCTGATATACTTCATATCGTTGCTTGCTTTAGTGGGAGGTTGCATTAAGACGGAACGTCTAGAACCTTTTCCTCTTCCTGACATCGTTCAAACCGCGATTCGACGTGTGGAATGCTTTGAACAGTACAATACAATGTTGGTTGCCAGCGACCGAGGACTTTACCTCCGATTTAGTGACGGAGATGCCGCGAGTTTCGAGTCTGAGCAATACGATGTACTAGATAACATTGACTGGACCACGGCGCAGGTGTTTTATTTTCATGGTCGAGAGAGATTCACTGTAATAGAAGGAAGTCGAGTCATTCATGGAACTCGTACAAGTCTTACCACCAGGGTCGATCAGACATTCTTTCCATTCGCATATATGGATGATGTAATGGCTCCCGATGGAACAATTTATCGCATCGCATATTATGAAGAGAAGTGGGATGGGCAAAGCTTCTACTCTGACTTCTACATCGGTATCTATGAACTCTCTTCGTTAAGCTCAAGTTTTGTTTGGGATCTTGTTGAAACGCAGCTTACGGTTTCAACTCAATTCATATCGCAGCCGTACTCGACATTTGATGATAATGGGGACTTAGTGATTGCCACAAATCCGATGTATCGGGTGAGCAACATTGAGCTCAACAATATTGTTTACGACTCTGTCTATAAGAGTGGGGTGGGATTTGGCTATAGTTCGTTAGCAGAACCAATTGCGGTTGGAAATACCATCCATGGTTTCGATCATCCTCTAGGTTCCATTTATGCCGTGAGTCGGCTGTATTCTACGGAATTTTCTGAAGGACATGTGAATCAGCAGTCGCTCGTTCAAAACTGCTCTTATCCATCTGGTTCAAATGGCCCCTCAAAGCTCCTGCATGTCGAAGGAGATACTGCTACTGTTTACGTAGAATTAGCCGGAAATGAAGAGGTTGGTGGACAGCAACATATTGGCTACTATATGAAGCTGAACATGAAGACCAAGGATTGTCAAGTGCTGCCATTGTTGACGTCTGAGTACATTAAAGAGGCGCAGAATATTACTGACTTAGACATTATGGATGGAAAAGCCTTTGTCGGCACTACCGTTGGTCTAATGGTATATGATCTGAGCAATGATTCTGTCTCTGCTTACGCGAGATTACTATTTGAAGGAGAGCGATTTTGAAGCATCACATCACCGCCATCGGACTTGTAATTGTGCTTCTTTTTCTTGGGGTTGGGGATGGAATTGGACAGACCTATTTATTCAATCCAAAGCACCCACAGTCAGCGATCCGTCATGAATTGAATTTTTCCCTTTTCAGCCATTTTACGCGTTCTCCTCAATTAGCCACCATCCACAAGGTAAAATCAGGATTGGCTTATCCAGAACCGATTTTCAACAGGGTTTTTGGAATTGCCACAGCAGGTTATGAGCCGCGGCTTAGGATGATAGAATGGGGTAATAGTGCCTCGCTTTCGTTAGATATCCCGCTAAACGTTTCATTGTCTCTCGTAGACATTACGAATAAGACTAGGGAGGTTCAGTATTCTCCAGTTCCTGTAACCGATGCCGAGTTCAACTCGGGTATCTACTTTAACACAAGAGAAGGGGATATTGGCATTTTCCATTCTGAAATTGGCGCCTTGCTCAGTCTGAATTTACTTCAAGGATCGACTCTAGAAAACACGAAAGGTTTTGGATTGACTTTTTCCGCTGGAGTCAACAGGGTGATGGCACCTCTCTTTATGAACTTTCTGTATGGATATAAGAGAACTGATTACAAAGGAATGTTGGCTTGGAATCTTGCAGTTGCCCGATTTGGGTTGCATTTTCGCGGAGTTGCATTCAATTACATGATAGGCGTTAATCCCACCAACATCTATTTTACAGATGTGAATTCCAATACAAGCACTAGCGTGTTTGTCAATAATTATAACCGGTTTAGCATCTCATTTAGACTTGGACAATGAAGAAGATACTTATAGCAAATAGAGGAGAGATTGCCCTGCGTATCATGCGTACTTGTCGAGAAATGGGAATTCAAACGGTCGCGGTTTTTTCAGAAGCAGATCGCAACGCACTCTTTGTGCAATATGCGGATGAAGCATTTTGCATTGGTCCTCCAGCATCTTCTGAATCTTATTTAAGAATAGATAAGATCATTGAGGTTGCGAAAAAAACCAACTCGGATGGAGTTCATCCTGGTTACGGCTTCCTATCCGAGAATTCAGAATTTGCTCGACGATTAGAAAAAGAAGGAATTATCCTCATTGGCCCTTCAGCGGAGTCAATGGAAGTGATGGGTGATAAGCTTGCTGCGAAAGAAACAGCAATGAAAAGTGAGGTGCCGCTTGTTCCTGGTTCCGAAGGTGCGATCAGTGATTTGGAAGAAGCCAAGAAAGTGGCACAAGGCGTTGGGTTTCCTCTTTTGATCAAAGCGTCAGCAGGTGGAGGAGGAAAAGGAATGCGAGCAGTTGACGAAATTGACCAAATAGAGGAGCAACTCAAGTTGGCGATGAGCGAAGCCAAATCTGCCTTTGGTGATCCGAGTGTATTTATCGAACGATATGTGAAATCTCCCCGGCACATTGAAATTCAAATTCTTGCCGATCAACACGGAAACTGTGTGTATTTGTTCGAAAGAGAATGCAGCATCCAGCGGCGACACCAAAAGGTGGTGGAAGAAGCGCCATCAAGTGTCTTAACTCCTGAGCTCAGAAAAGAGATGGGAGAGTGTGCTGTGCAATTGGCGTTGGCATGCAACTATATTGGTGCTGGTACGGTGGAGTTCTTGCTAGATGACAAACACAACTTTTTCTTCCTTGAAATGAACACGAGGCTACAAGTTGAGCACCCGGTATCAGAAATGATCACAGGAATCGACCTTGTCAAACAACAAATTCTTGTGGCCCGAGGAGAAAAGCTTGCATTTTCGCAAGACGACCTAGAAATTAATGGTCATGCACTCGAGGTTCGTGTCTATGCGGAGAATCCACAAAACAACTTTTTACCAGACATCGGAACACTGAGCACATACAGACGACCTCAAGGCACAGGAATTAGAGTGGATGATGGGTTTGAGGAAGGAATGGATATTCCGATTTACTATGATCCGATGATCGCCAAATTGATCACTTATGCATCGACCAGAGAGGAAGCTATTGATCGAATGACACGGGCGATAGAGGAATTCGAAATTACGGGTGTCACAACCACGCTGGACTTTTGCAAGTTGGCGATCAACCATGAGGCCTTTACTTCAGGAAATTTTGATACCCACTTTGTTCAGGATCACTTTAGTCCTGAAATGCTCGACTCTAAGGATGAGGACATCTCTATTGCAGCAGCCGCATTTATTGGAATGATTGATTCAGCACAGGAGCAAACCAACACGACTGTCGATTCGAGTAGTCGGTCGAAATGGAAGAGCAACCGAAAACGATTATTGTAGAACTCTCGTTATTTTGGTATGACCTTTGAATCTAATATAGGCATGCCGAAAGTCGCGTTCATAGCATTTTCTCTATTTCTCTTCACCTCATTCCTGGATGCACAACCCTTGAATGCTCAAGCCGCTCATCAAGGATTTACAGTTCTGGCCGAGATCATTGACGGAGATACTTTCCCAGTTAAATACCTACCACATGTAACTATTGTAGAGGAAAAGCGCTTTAGAAGCGACTATGAAAAGCGCAGATGGGAACGATTAAAATTCAACGTCAAAAAGGTTTATCCATATGCTAAACTGGCGGCTGAACTCTTGGAGAAGTACTCCGGTCAAATTGAAGAAGCGGAAACCGATCGGGAACGAAAGAAGTATTTCAAGAAGATTGAGAAGGAATTACTCTCTCAGTACGGAGACGAGATCAAGAACATGACGACGACACAGGGTCGAATCTTAGTCAAACTCATCGACCGTGAAACTGGCGAAACGAGTTATGAAATTGTACAAGAGTTCCGAGGAAATATATCCGCCTTTCTGTGGCAATCCATCTCAAAGCTGTTTGGTCAAAACCTCAAGAGTAGATATGACGCTAGTGGTGAAGATGCTGAAATTGAAAGCATTATCCATCTCGTTGAAGCTGGCGTGATCTAGTCGATTATTATGTTGTTCGAGTTTGGCTGATGCTTCCATCGCTTATGTGACCAAAGCCAGTTGGCAGGATGAAGCACAATTTCCTTCTCAAGAAATTCGACAAAAGCTTTTGTCAGTGCAAATCTCTCCGATGCATCTCCTTTGTATTCCTCGAACACGATCTCGTACGCCCCTCTTTTCGGATGACGGATGTGGGCGAAAACAACGCCATATTTCAGCCGATTCGACAGCACTTCCGCTCCACGATAAAATGGAGTTCTTTGATTTAGGAAGTCTAACCACCACCCTTTTCTTGCTGACGGTGTTTGATCCGCAAGTAAAGCCACGGCATGCGGCTCTTTAACATTGCCAATGGCTTGAAATGCAACCTTGTCGAGAATGGGTTTTGAATCAAATCGAGACCTCAGTCGGTAGAAATATTGGTTGATGACTCGATTCTTGACTCTTCTGTATACCGGTAGGACCTTGAAGTCATACTGAAGTTCAGTTGCAGCACCGCACCATTCCCAGTTTCCTGAATGACCCATCATGACAATTACATTTTCATTGTTGTCGTCAAACTTTTGGAGCACTTCAGGATTCACAAATTGGCAGCGATACAACAATTCGTCTGCGCCAATGCTCTGAAGTTTAACCGTCTCCAATATTTGATCTGAAAGCGAGACGTAAAACTCTTTGGAAATGGCCTTCCTTTCTAATTCACTTTTTTCAGGAAATGCATACTTCAAGTTCTCCTCTACCACATCGCGACGGTACTTGACAACGGTATGCAGCACAAAGGCAATTAAGTCGCTGATAAAATATAGGACCCGAGTTGGTAGTTTCGAAAGAATCCAGAAAAGGAGTAGTAGGATGGTCATAAAGATTGTGCAAAAATATTCTTCCAGTACAGCAAAATGATAACGCTAAACTTAGCTTTGTTAACCACAATGTTGAGCAGGTTATCCATACGGAATTATGCGCTGATCGAGCAATCAGAGCTCGAATTCAAGAATGGCTTCACGGTTATTACTGGGGAAACAGGTGCAGGAAAGTCCATCCTACTCGAAGCATTTTCGCTTGTTCTTGGAAGCCGTGCCAATTACGACTCTATAAGGCACGGCCAGGAGAAGTGTGTTGTCGAAGCGACGTTCAGTAGTTTTTCGGAATTGGTCGAACACTTCTTAGAAGAGAATGGCCTCGACAATCTCAGCGAGCTGATTTTGAGAAGAGAACTTCTTCGAACAGGTAGAAGCAGGGCTTTTGTGAATGATAGTCCAGTGAGCCTCGCCACATTAAAACAGGTTGGCGTTTTGCTAGTAGACATTCACGGTCAATCTGAAAATTTGGAATTGCTTTCCACGGAATATCAAGTGGAAAAATTAGATCTGTTCGCTGGAAACCTCAACAATCTGGATCTGTATAAGCAGAGTTATCGCTCTTTGCAATCCCTTGGCAAGCAGATCGAGCAAATGAAGGACGCGGCTGCTCAAGTAAGAAGGGATCAGGATTATTTCCAGTTTCAGTTTGATGAGCTTCAAGAGGCTTCTCTAGACGGGGATGGTGCACTAAAAGCGGAAGAGGAGTTCAATCAACTCGAGCACGCAGAAGACATTAAGAGAGCACTTAGCACGGTGAAAGATGCCCTGGGTTCTGAGGATCAAGGGGCACAACAAGCCATTAAAATTGCGGTGAGTTCAATGAATTCTATCGCTGAACTATCCCAACAATTCAAAGATCTCCAATCAAGGCTCCAGTCGATTCTAATCGAAATGGATGATGTAGAGATGGAAACGGACGGCCTAGCATCGAATTTAGAAGCAAACCCAGCTCGGATGGAGGAGGTAAGAACCATTCTGGATGACCTCAATCGATTGATGCATAAGCATAATGTTGGAAGCGTAGAGGAACTTATGTCAGTGAAGGATGAATACAAACTCAAACTTGAAGGAATAGAATCGTATGATTCAGAACTGAGCGCTCTCGAAGCGAAGGAAGCCGAGTTACGAATAGCATGCAACAAATTGGCAGATGAACTTAACAGTTCAAGGAAGGAGCATAGTATCGTATTTGGTGAAAAGATTGTGTCACAAGTGAGAGAGTTGGGAATGCCGAAAGCACATCTCATCGTCGATGTTCAGAAAGGCGATCGGTTGGGGCAACGAGGATGGGATACCGTTCAGTTTATGTTTAACGCGAACGGATCCGATTTTCTCATTCCTCTTAACAAAGTGGCTTCCGGTGGTGAGGTCGCGAGACTCACCTTGGCCATTAAAGGAGTATTGAACGAATCGGATGCAACACCTACTCTGGTATTTGATGAGATAGATACTGGGGTGAGTGGGGAGGTCGCTAAGCGGATTGGAACTTTGATGCGGAAATTGAGCGCGAATTATCAATTGATTTCGGTTACACATTTGCCCGGAGTTGCTGCCAAAGGAGAACATCATATTAAGATTAAAAAGATTGAAGAACAGGATAAGTCAATTTCGAGACTATTAGAATTAACTGGCGATGAGCGGGTTTCAGAAATTGCGAGTATGTTCAGCGGAAATGAGCTGAATGAATCGGCTTTGGATAGCGCTAAATCGCTACTCGGTCTCAACTAAGATTTTATATTTACCATCTAACTAAATCAAGCAGGAGTATGTTATTGGAGAACAAAAAGGGAATCATTTTCGGAGCTCTGGATGAAAGATCAATTGCCTGGAAGGTAGCAGAGAAAGTTCATGAACAAGGAGGCAAATTCGTTCTGACCAACGCGCCAATTGCGTTGCGAATGGGGAAGATCAACGAATTGGCTGAGAAGTGCGGAACAACTGTAATTCCAGCAGATGCCACTAGCATGGAGGATTTAAACAACCTCTTCACTCAAGCACAAGAGCAACTTGGCGGAAAATTGGACTTCGTTCTGCATTCCATTGGCATGTCGCCGAACGTTAGAAAGAACAAAGCTTACACAGATCTAAACCATGACTGGTTTCAAAAAACATTGGACATTTCAGCATTGTCATTTCACAAAACGATGCAAGTGGCTTGGGATCAGGATGCGATGAAAGATTGGGGGTCAATCTTGGCTCTTACGTACATAGCTGCTCAAGAAGCCTATCCTTTCTACAGTGACATGGCCGATGCAAAAGCGACTCTCGAATCAATAGGAAGAAGTTTTGGTTATCACTATGGAGTACGGAACAAGGTGCGTGTCAATACGATTTCTCAGTCGCCTACAGTGACGTCGGCAGGATCAGGAATCGCTGGTTTTGACAAGTTCTTCAACTTTGCAGAAGACATGTCACCTCTTGGAAACGCAGATGCTGATTCTTGCGCAGACTACTGCGTAACGCTCTTCAGCGACATGTGCAGATACGTGACCATGCAGAATCTATTTCACGATGGCGGGTATTCCACAACGGGAATTTCTTCGAAGGTCATGGAGAAATGGTCTTAGATTCCTAGTCAGATAAATCCATACACTCATAACCGAGGTTTCGCACAAATCCAATGATTTCGCTTTGATCGATTTCTTTGAGGGTATGGATCTTCATCACGCGGTCTACATCTTCCAAATCGATCGACCAGCTGCTGATGAACTTAAGCGCGAGAAATGCGTCAGTAATTTCTGCCACTTCTCGAGCCTCACCAATATTGGTTTTTAGAATGTGGGGGCTCATCTATTTACTGGATTTGGTGTCCCCGTAAGTGAAAACCTCGTTTAAGGGGACCTCGAAAACTTCAGAAATTCGAAAAGCAAGTTCGAGGGACGGACTGTACTTTCCTTTTTCAATGGCCATAATTGTCTGTCGGGTAACGCCGACCTTGTCTGCTAATTCCTCCTGAGTCATCTCATCTGTGAGGAACCGCAGTTTCCGTATTTCGTTATTAATCTTATGCTTTGCCATTACACTCCGCTTCTGTAGTAGTATATCTGGGAGAGGTGATCAATGACCTCAGAGAATACTCCCGCACCAATCATGAAGACAAACATTATGGTCACTGAATTGCCCAATGCAATGGCAGCAAGAGCGCCTACGAATCCGAGTCCAAACGCAATTTGAGAGTTTCGCGACGCCTTCAATTCGATCAGTCTGTCACGTTCATCGGTTTTCGGAAGTTCTTCCCTCGTCGCAACCGCGTTGAAAATGCTGAACAAAATCATGATGACAATTTTCACGACGATCGTAACAGGAATGAGGACGAGAATTGCTTTCGACCAGAAGATCAGAATTTCTTCAGTATTCATTCCTGGAGTCATGTAATTGTTCATTACATAGGGAAAATAGGTGGCTGTTAGCGCGATGGTGCTGAGTATGTGGACGACACTCCGCTTTTCATGATAAGTCATTTTCGTGTATTATTAGTTAAATATATTAGGCACAAAGATGATAAAACTATACACAATGTAAAAAATACTTTACATGAGTGGCTAAAATCATGATTTGAGCGGATATGAATTGCATTGATCACGAAGTGAAAGTGGATCGTCTTTATTCGGCAATTGACTTTAGAAACTCAGCCAGAAGGCTAGAGTAATCCTTGACTTTTTCGCGCGGTGCATCGTGAAAGCCATTTTGAATTGTGAAGAGTTCATTTGGCAAACCAACCGAGTCCGCTTTCAGTGTGATTGGTAAAGAGCCGTAGAAATCGTCGCCATTAGCGGTCGTATCATGGTCGTATGGCACATCGAAATCCATAGTCCCATGAACTGCAAATATTCCGGCATCTGTGGCGTCAATCGTTTGAATTGATTCATACATACCTCCTGCAAGAGAAACAATGCCTAGAACGTCACTAGAATGACCGGAATGCCCTTGATCGCCTTCAAGGCCTCCGAGGCTATTGATTAACGTTAGTGCGCTTGCGTCAAGTTCATTTTCGTCCCAGTATGTTGCTTTTAAACTGATAATTGCACCGGTTCCATGTCCGCCCCGGAAGATTAGATTGGAGTCAACTCCCCATACATGGGCCTTTTCTCGGAAGTACCGAACCATTGCCTTCGTGTCTTGAATACCTTTAATCAACATGGTTTGATATTCCAATGCCGTATTTGTAGGTCCTGATCTGTAATGTGCAATCGCCACAACAAAACCATACTTGGTCATTTCTTCGGCAAATGGTTCTAGTAAGCTCAAATCGCTTCCTGCAAACCCACCATCACCAGCTAAAATGATCACTGGTCGATTCGTACGAGGATCATTTTCAGGCTCATAAACAATCAATGTGTGTTCATCCTCGTCCACCCCATAAATGATGTCTGTTGTACTCGTATATGTGTCGAACATATGGTCCGTGAAAAACGAAGGTGCTTCCACGGTAATATAACTTGACTTTAAAGCTTGATTATCCGAACCTTCGTTTCCCGCCACCAGGGTCACATTGAATACACCTGGTTCATCATAGATGACTACAGGGTTTTGTTCGTCAGAAGTTGAAGGGGTGCCTCCGTCGAAACTCCAAGACCATGACGTAGGGTTCCCTGTTGATTCATCCGTAAACTGCACGCTTTCCCCAAAGATGATGGTGGTTGGGTCTCCACTGAATGCGGCAAGCACATCCTCTGTTTCATCGATCGGATCAGGTTCATCCTTTTTGCAAGATGATAAAGTGACAACCAACGAAAGAAAGAAGATCGGAAAAATGCGGACTAAAAACATCGCAAAGGCTTTGGGCTAAAGTACTCAAACAGAAAACACCTATACTTCAGATTGATACGGACGGCCGTGTGTCGCACACTCTTTTTTATTCAACGAGTGAATTTTAAACCAGTTGAACACAAAGCATCTCGCAGTCAATGCCATATAGAAGGGCAGGAGACTACATATGGCAACAATAATTCCAATGATACTACCGTGAGCCCCATCCAATATCGTGAGCCCTGTCAATAAAAGAAACGTTCCAAGAGTGAAGCGGAAAATTCGGTCCAGCAGTCCTACGTTGCGCATAAAGCAAACAAAGACCATCCTGTGAAACGACCACGGAATAATCCAACTTTTTCCTGTTTCGAGAGCTGCTTTATTAGAAGACCATGTTATAGAGGCAAAAGACGTTGGCTGAGCCTAAAACCAACTCGGAAACCCATCCCTGAATTATCATCTTATTTGGTTTTCCATCCATACGAATGCTGAGCAATCTTCCGAATGCAAATCCAATAAATACAAGTGTTGCCACCAGAAACGATGCGAGAGTCAGCGATGGTAGAACAATGCCAAGTAGTATTGTAATACCACTGAACATCATTAATGAGCCCACTCCACAAACTTCATTGAGTAAGCTCACCTCATTGTCAATTTCAATTCCCGAATTCTTTGCGTAGTTTTTTATGGGGTTGATCATTCTTAATGCCCCTACAGTTGTTAGTAACAGTCCTGAAATAGAGAGTATGACTATGTTTACGATTTCCATTTTTTGTAGCTTTTTAGTTTTAATAGTGCAATGTTAAAGTGAGGTAGTGACAAAGGTGTGTCAGGGGTGTTTTCGGTTTTGCACATATTCTTCAAAATATTGTTGGATGGTCATGTTGTGAGGAGAGAATGATTCCTGTTGAGGAGTGAGGGATTCAATAAAGTCTATTCGGAAGGCTCTGAATTCTTTTCTCAACCTACAAAAAGCAACGAGGAGGAAATTTCCATGGATGCTGTAGGCGGCAAAGGGTTCGATATTTCGAGTTGTTCGCTTTTTCTCAGAAGATTGGTAGTCAATCTTTAATACCTGAAAATGGATAATAGCAGACTGAATTTGCATCAAGTTGTTACTTGACTTCTCCTCGTTGTCATTGCCTCCAAAGTAGATTCTATCTGCCAACAAATCGGCATTTCCTTTTTGTGAATACCGGAGAATTGCTTTTATTTTTTCGACAGCGCTTGAGACATTTTCACTGAACGACTGATCCTTGTTTTTGATGGCCAGTTGTTCCACAGTAATGAGCGCATTGGCCTCTTCTTCAGTGAACAGAACGGGGGGCAGGTGATAGCCCTCCATGAGAGAATAACCTTTTCCGTCTTCAGTGACCAGAGGAATCCCTGAGTGTTCGAGTGTCCGAATATCTCTATAAATAGTTCGAACACTTACATGATGTCGCTCTGCGAGTTGCTTTGCAGTGATCAGCCGTTTAGATTGTAATTGGGTGATAATGGCAGTTAACCTCGCAAGCCTTGGTTTTTCTTTTTCTTCCATCTCCTTTACAGCTAGCGAGCGCTCTTGATCATTGATGTGTTTAAGAAACTCCCAATTACCTATGGGCTCGTTTGAGCTCCTTTCTCTTGACAAGCTGTCGTTTCACTTTGTCAACAGCAGAATGCAGGGAGTGTTCGAACGTGTCGGATTGGTCTTCTCCAAAAACGTCTTCTCCAGGAATATTGAGTTTGATCTCTACTTTCTTATTCTCCTTTTGATCATCATACTGCAGCTTCAGATATATTTCAGCTCCGATGATTGGTGAATAATACTTCTCTAATTTCTCTACGCTCTCTTTTGTCGTTTCCAACAACTCATCCTTGGCGTGAAAGCCAACGGTCTGAATATCCCATTTCATATCTTGTGCTTTAGTCCTATGAAGATGGGGCAAAGGGCGCTCAGAAACAAGCGAGATAAACGGTTCTAGAATTCTTTCTTTTTGAAAATGCTGAGTTTACCAAACATGTTCATCAAAGCAAGAAATGCGTCGAAGTAAAGTGTGATTGCCAAGAAAATCGACATGCCCCATAGCACCCAAAGATTAACTGTCTTCGTTGGGTAGTACCTGTTGAAGAGGAGCTTCTTAGGAGCATAGAAATGAGATCCCATTTCTTTCGGAATGTTGAATACAGGATCTGCGCGTTGAATCAGCTTACCGTCGTATTCGGTAATCTGGTTGAATTCGTTTTTGTTAGTTACCAAGTCGGTCAAACTCTCATTCTCATGGTTATTTCTAAGACTACTGAATTCTGCCTTTCCCTCTTCGGTTGATTGAAAATCTCTGATGATTCTATCCTTCTCGTCGCTGTTCCAGTTATACTGTCTGATGTAGACCTTGTTCAATGTAGCCAGATGCGTCGCGAAGTCAGTTAAAAGCTCTGCTGTCAGCTGCTCTCTATTGAATTGACCAATTTCATCGAACGTAAATTCATGACCTAGTTTGTTCTCGTCATTTACCTCGTTGACGACTGTCTTGAAGTCTCTATCAATTTCCTTGTTCGAGTATAGTCCGGGATCACTTAAATACTGGCTGAACTTGCCAACCTTGGCCTTCATCGCAGGAATCCAGAAGTTCTTCTTAAAGTTTGCTTCGGACATCTGTTGATCGTAGTCATAGAACAAGTTCTCGTAGTCGTTCACCACAAACTGGTTGACGGCCAACGCTTCAAAAGACCACCTAGAAGCCATGATGTCACCGATAATCGGAACCTCGCTTTGAGAAGTGATGACCGGATTGAGTTTCTCGAACTTCACTAGAACTCCACTGAATAGAATCTGTGGAATGATGAGAAACGGAATCAGAATGTAAATCGTGACAGCTGAATTGAAACTGGCTGAAATGTTCAATCCAAGCATGTTTGCGAAACAAGCAGTAGAGAACAGGATGAGCCAGTAATCCAAGAGCATGCCTTCAACGCCCAAAATCATGTTTCCGATAATGATGAACGTTAACATCTGAATCGCACTCAACGTGAACATGATGAGAATCTTGGAAAGAAGATAGCTTCCTTTACTCAAATTCAAGAATGACTCTCGTTTTCGGATCTTCTGGTCCTTAAAGATCTCCTCAGCACTGACCGTTAACCCTAAGAACAAGGCAACAATGACAGACATAAACATGTAGACAATCAAGTTGTCATTTTCATAGAATAGATATTCGCCACTCTGATCTTCTCCGATGAGAACGTAGCGCAAGAAGAAGCTCAGGATGAATCCTAACAACGGCGCCTCCAATAGGTTGATTGCTAGGTATTGAGTGTTCGTGATTTTTGAAAGAACGTCCCTCGTGATGAAAACCTTGAGCTGGTTAATGAAGTTTGGTGTTTTGAATTCAACTTCTGGCAATTCTGGTTCTTCGAGGTTCAATTCTGATATGAATTTCTCGAGAAAGACCTTATTCCATTCCTTGGGTGAAGTCTTTCTTAACTCCGTGTGATTTCCATATTCATCTACAACCTTGGCTTCGATGATGTTGAATATCTGTTCTGGATTCACATTACCACATGTGACACATTCGCTTTGGCTCTGATTGATCGCCTGAACTTCTGTTTTGAAGTAAACGATAGCGTCCAAAGGGTTTCCGTAATAGATTGGGAATCCACCCGTATCCATGATCATCAACTTGTCGAACATCTTGAAGATCTCCGAAGAAGGCTGATGAATAACCACGAAGATCAACTTGCCTTTCAATGCAAGTTCCTTCAAAAGGTCCATGATGTTTTCAGAATCGCGAGAGGAAAGACCAGAGGTCGGTTCGTCAACAAATAAAACTGAGGGCTCCCGGATTAATTCGAGTCCACAATTCAGTCGCTTTCGTTGTCCACCACTGATCTTCTTATTCATGGGATTTCCAACTTGGATATCCTTGATTTCAAAAAGACCGAGTGCCGTTAAAGTTCCATCTACACGTTCTCTAATATCTTCATTGCTCAGTCCGTCGAAGCAGAGTTTTGCATTCAAAAAGAGGTTTTGGTAGACCGTAAGTTCGTCTATAAGTAAGTCATCTTGGCTGATGTAGCCAATCATGCCGTTCACTTCTTCAGAACCGCCGTGTATGTCTTGCCCGTTAATGGTAACCGCCCCAGAGAATGGTTTGTAGTTTCCATTAAGAATATTCAGAAGGGTAGACTTACCAGAACCACTGGCACCCATAATACCGATGAGTTTTCCAGAATCTTCTGAGAAGCTCAGTGGATGTAGGCCAATCTTTCCTCCTTTAAACCTGTAAGTCAGGTCTTTCGCGACGAAGGCAATCTTGCTCTCACTTTTGTCAGTGAGGTAACGGCTAATGATATCACTGTAGTAAATAGGATTGACCTTGGAACTTCGAATAGAAGAACCCTGTGTCAAGATGTAGACTCTTTCTGGGTCAATGATCTGTCCGTTGAGTAGCAGTTCTTCGGTTCCGAAGTACTTCAGTGCATACATGCCGACGCTTTCTACAGAAATCACGGTCAACGTACCGTTCATCGTTTCATTCTCGATGTGCTTGACATGAGTGTACCCTGGGACATCCGGGTTAGAAGTGACAAGTAATATTTTACTCGTGTCTTCTATATTATCTACTGAGCATTGTACAAATCGCTTGATGTCTGCTAATTCTTCAGCTGGGATGTTGAAGACATCAGAAACGGTATCAACAAACTCTAGCTCCTGTTCGGTTGGTTCAGGACCAATGTTGACATACTCAACAACACGGAGTAGAACGAATATTTTCTGGCGCTGTTCTAGCTCTCCATTGATCTGCGTACAGATCTTCAAAACTTTTACGGAATTTAGCGAAGTCTTCTTTCGCTTGCCTTCTTTCTTCTTACTGACCTTGTGATGCGTCTCCAGATACGTATCGTAGTGGCCAAGATAAACCTCAACCTGATCATGTGAAAGCCTCTGTTTAAGGAAGTTCTCTACTACGATCCGGCTCTTATTGCTGAGCCCATCCACGTCTGCGATGATCGCAAACAGTTGCATAAGGGCTTTCAGAAGCTTTTCACTCATTCTATTCTCTGTTCTTGCTGGCTTAGCGCTCAAAAATAATCAAGCAAATAAAATGACTAGCCCCATATTTTACTTCTGTGCAGATTTAATGGAATTCTTTGTTCATGCGGGTTTGTCCGCTGTTGAAACATTCGGTTAGCGGCTAGATGTACTTTATCGCTTCTCGATGGCTTGTTGGCTTTAGTAAATGCTCGCTCATAAAGCCCCTTACAAAATCTGGATTCGACTTCGAAACTTGCCTCAATATCCAGCCAATGGCCTTTTGAATAAAGAATTCTTGAGACTCTAGATGCGGGAGTATGAGCTCGCTTAGAAAGGGCAGGTCCACTTCGTTCTTATACTTGAGTTGAAAGAGAATGGACGTGCGGACCACCCAAATGTCATTTTCCTGGTTCCAAGAGCGGATGCGGGTTTTGTCTACTCCATGGCATTTGAAGTAAGAACCAACCAATGTGGCGGCGATGAAGTCAATACTGTCCCACCATTGATTATTTCGAATCAAATGCTCAATCAAAATGATCGACTCCTCTTGTCGCCACCACTTTTTTCTTTCCACCAACTCTTGAGCGCAATAATGAACCTCTCGATAGGGAGACATCCACATCTCTTTTATGACCGCGTTGAATTCAGAATCTTTCGGAACTCCTAACTCAGAGATGCATTCTCGGAGGGCCAGTTTTCGAGCATTTGATTTAACTCCTATAAAATCAAATTCCCCCTTCATGTATGCCTTCATGGAGGATGAATCGTTGGAATTACGTTTGGCGCGGAGCTTCGTTTCGAGCAGGGTTCGGTAGATGGTTTTAGATTCGGTCACAGCCTTTAATTCTCCATACGATTGTACTACTTTCGTGCTATGCAAGTATCTAGAAATACATTGATCATCGCTGTCGTCATACTTGTTGCGGCGGCTACAAGGTTGATTCCCCACCCAATGAACTTTGCACCACTCGGAGCACTTGCTCTCTTTGGTTCAGCCTATTTAAGTCGAAATGGTATTGGATTGGGAATGGTGTTTCTAGCTTGGTTCGCGAGTGATTTGTTTTTGAACAATGTTGTGTATTCAACAGAAGGATTCACGCTGTTCACCCTTGGATCCTTCTTTATCTATGGATCCATGGCGATCATATTTGTCTTGGGTAGATTTCTCTTTAAAAAGGTGTCTGTTCTGCGAGTTATTGGTGGTGCATTATCGGCATCCGTCATCTTCTTCATCTTATCCAACTTGGGTGTGTGGTTTACTGGAACGATGTATCCAATGACCTTTGATGGGCTGCTCACTTGCTATGCTGCTGCAGTTCCATTTTTTCACAATACGATAGCAGGCGATCTACTCTACTCCGGAGTGATGTTTATGGCTTACCAATGGTATTTCAAATCCTCACTTCAAGAGAACAAGGCTGAGATTTAAGCCCATTTCTCATTCTCAAATCTATGTCTCATATTCGCTTGAATGTGCGGACGATACGTAACTATTACCAAAATCAAGGAGATCGAGAAGCGATTCGGGGCAACTGTGGTTGAGCCTGAGCGCTACGAAGTTAATGCGAATGTGACCCCGGGGCAATATGCGCCTGTGATCACCAGCGAAAATCCGCAAACGATTGACTTCCTCAAATTTGGTTTCACCCCATTTTGGGCTAAGAAGCAGATGTATGTGATCAATGCTCGCAGCGAAGGCGATCATAACAAGGAAGATGACCCTGCCTATAATGGAGCCAAAGGAATCATTAATAAGCCATTTTTTAGGACATCGATTCGAAAGAAGAGGTGTTTGGTTATTGCGGATGCATTCATCGAAGGGCCAAAAAAAAGAGAGGCTGAGCAAGCCTTATTGTGTTTATATGAAAGATGGACAACGACCCTTTGCTTTTGCAGGACTTTGGGATCGATGGACAGACAAAGAAACAGGCGAGATCATTGACTCCTTTGCCATCATCACCACAACACCCAATTCATTGCTTCAAAAAATAGGGCACCATCGATCACCAGTGATCCTTGAGCAATCTGAAGAACGACTCTGGCTCGATGAAGGAATTCCATTGAATGATGTAACGGCGTTGTTGAATCCTTTACCAGGAGAATACATGAACGCCTATCCAATTTCAACGGATATAAAAAATCCGAGGGTTCATGGATTGGAATTACTCCAACCAACTGGAGAACGGGTGGAAAAGGAGTATGACTATGAACTCTATTCTGAAATTCAGTTAGAAGGAATGGGTGCCGCTCCAGCTCGGAAGCGAAAGAATGATGAATAATACTCTTTAGCTTATGAGCAAGAGAATTGAATTCGGGCTTAGCTTAACCTGCTCTTCCTTTTGAAATCGAGCAAAGTCATTTACTTCCAGTTTGTCCGACGCGAACGACGCTTCTCCCTTCAGACAGAAACAGAATTCATCGGCGGCGATGACTCCATTTGCTTGCCGCTCCCTTGTACTAAGAATTCGTTGTTGACGACCCGCCACGTCGAGTTGTTTCGAGCTTCCGATTTCGGCAGATTCAATGCCTTGATCTGTTGTGTAGAAGAATTGTTCTCCTTGAATTCCGATCGTCAGGGCTTCGTTTTTGATTTCAAGCATGACAACCTCGAGATCATCTTTCGAAGATTCAATCCCATTTGCCGTTAAATGCTGCTTTTCATAAACGTTGAGCCATTTAGGAAATGACAAGTTAGTTAGGGCTCTCAATTGAAACAAACCATGCCTAACTTGTGGAGATGATTGCGAAAGGGTAGAGGAGAAAATGGAGTCCAACCCGGCATTTGAAGCCAATGTGATATGGTTGGCCAAAGCCATTGCGCCTGTTGCTAAGGCAGATCGAACTATAAAATCTCGTCGTTCCACTAGCTGAAATTTTCTTCTAATTCGCCCAACTTTCCTTCTTGATAATCTTTGATGGCCTCCATGATCTCAGACTGAGAATTCATGACAAACGGACCGTAGGTAGCAACTGGTTCGTTGATGGGTTCCCCACAAAGAAGAATGGCGGTTGCGTCTTCCGAAAATTCAAGATCAACCCCTTCACCATCCAATTTGAAGACAACCATGTCTTTTGCATTCACCGCAGTCTCACCGTTAATCGTCATTCCACCATTCAACGGATATAAGAGAGCGTTGTAGTTGCTCGGAATAGAGACAGTCTTTTTTCCTCCTTTTTTGCCGACAAGCCGCAGCGTGAGCAGAGGATTGTCCACGTCGATCGGACCTTTTTGGCCTTCCAGTTCTCCTGCGACTACACCGACTTCAACGAGTTGGTCATCGCTGTATACTTTAGGAGTGTCCTCATTCGTCAACGGCTGATACTTGGCAGAATCCATTTTGTGCTTTGCGGGTGAGTTGACCCAAAACTGAATAAACTCAACGAAACCACCTTTCTCAGCTAATTCCTTAGGAGGCCTTTCGCTGTGAACGATTCCATATCCACTATTCATCCATTGTGTTCCACCTTTATAGATGATGCTTTCTGTGCCTAATGAATCTCTATGATGAACTCCGCCCTCGAAAATGAACGAGACCGGTGCAAATCCTCGGTGTGGATGAGGGCCCACTCCTACATTTTGTTGTTTTTGTCCACCTGGCATTGTCTCTGCCCAATGATGTATGAGCAAGAATGGATCGAGCATGTCTGTCTTTCTAGAAGGAAGTGGTTGATCGAGGATGTTTCCTCCCATATTGACCTTTTGACTGGGTTCAATTCTGTTGATACTACGCAATTTCATTACTCTACCATTAAAATGTATGTAGGTACATATATACGACTAATTTTCTACCCGACAAGGGCTGGGGTTACCGGATGATTGAAGATTGACTTTGTCTATATTCCTATGACTTCGGAAATCTGATTTCCTGCTTCAACAAGGACATCATCCGTAATGCTTAGGGGAGGCGCTAGTCTGAATGCGTTCCGCGTGCTCAGGAAGTAAAATGTGATGTAGCCACGCTTAAGAAGCTCGTTTATTACACGGTCGACTTCTTCGGCAGAGTCCAATTCAACGGCCAGCATAAGCCCGATTTGGCGGACTTGTTTAGCCTTGGATTTTCCGAGGATGTCTTTTAGCTTTTGCCCTTTGGATTCGGCTTGAGCGATCCAGTTTTCTGTAGACAGTACTTCCAAAGAAGCGAGGGCTGCTGCACAGCAAACGGGATGACCTCCGAATGTGGTAATGTGACCCAGAACGGGATCATGGGTTAATTGCTCCATTTTCTTTTTTGAAGAAATAAAAGCGCCAATTGGCATTCCTCCACCGAAAGCTTTCGCGATGGTTAGAATGTCCGGGACAACATCAAAATGTTCGAATGCAAAGAACTTACCAGTTCTTCCCATACCCGTTTGTATCTCATCGAAGATGAGCTGCGCACCCGTCTCGTCACATCGGTGACGCAGGGCAAGCATGTATTCTTTCGACGGGATGCGCACGCCGGCATCACCTTGAATTGGTTCCACGATGACTGCTGCTGTACTTGTCGTTATGCGATCTAATTCATCTTTTTCATTGAAGTCGATGAAGGTGGTGCCGGGTACAAAGGGTCGATATTGCTGCTTCTTCACCTCGTTACCACTAACGCTCATTGATCCGTGGGTCGCACCGTGATAACTGTTTTTCATCCCAACGACCTCATGCCGTCCCGTAATGCGCTTCGCAAGTTTTAACGCCGCTTCATTTGCCTCCGTTCCACTATTCACAAAATAGCTACAGTTCATTTGGTCAGGCAGGAGAGAGGCCAATTTGTCGGCTAGTTTGTTCTGTGGTTCTTGCGGGAATTCCCCGAATGGAATTACGTGTTGGTAGCGATCGAGTTGGACCTTAATCGCAGCAATCACCTCCGGATGTCGATGGCCAATGTTGGCCACGGCAATTCCAGATACCAAATCCACATATTTCTTACCCTTCTTGTCATAGATATAGCATCCTTCAGCATAATCTACTTCAACCCCCATTGGAAATGGACTTGTCTGAGCGAGATGATCTGAGAATGACATGGTGCAAAGATGAATTTCCATTGCACATTTCGAATACTGATTTATCCTAAGAGATCGGAATCAAAGGACAGCACGATTTGGGGGTTATCAGCTATTGCAGAAATAGTGGCACTTGATATATCTTGCGATCTAACCGCAGCAAAACCCTATCTTTTTCGGCGCCAACCTACTCTGACCCATGGGATTAAAACGTCTAGTTACGTTCGATAGAATTCCTGACCTCATCCGTAAGCGCTTGTTGATTCGAATGAAAATCGACAACAGTCGTCGCATTTACCTGTTGTCGTGGATTGGATTTATTTTCCTTTTTCTGTTCATAGCCTTGGATGTTATCCGCTTTCAAGGAGGCAAAATTGAATATGGCGGCATCTACTTCACGCTATTCATTACCCACTTACTCTTTGCTCTGTTTATCATCCCGATTGTAATCTTCCGAATTCAGCGTAATGCATTTCTATCTGGCAAATCTGAATATGCCATGTACTACATCTACGCATGGACGATTTATCTAAGTGTCCTATTAACCTTTATGTCTGTTTTGAGCCTGTTTGAAAGGGGATCACTTAGCCTTTATGCCATCTACATCTTGGTGATCAATTTATCAATTGTCATGAGACACAGAGAGCGGATCTATCTCAACCTGCTCAGCTTTCTTGTCATCATGATCGCGATTACCACGCTTTATTTTGACGATCTAGAGGGAATGTAGATCCACTTCTTAGATGCTGTTGGTGTGACAGGTACATCGTTCATTGTCTCTACAGTTTTTTTTAATTCATACGTGCAAGAGATTCACAGCGAGAAGCTGATTGAGTTGAAGAATGATGAAATTTCCACAGAAAAGAAGAAAAGCGACAACCTACTGAATAACATACTTCCCGAAGAAATTTCTCACGAACTCAAAACCACGGGTAAGGTTAAGCCTCGTCATTACAGCAGCGCAACGGTGATGATGATTGACTTTAAAAACTTCAGTAGGTTGAGTAAGGAGCTCACCACAGAACAGTTGATCACAGACTTGGATTATGCGTTTAAAAATTTTGATCGACTCATTGCAGCACGCGGATTGGAAAAAATCAAAACCATGGGAGATGCATACATGTGCGTCGGTGGAGAGGATGTTATGTTGATTACTTTAATTGATGACCCATTAGAATCAGCAATAAAAAGACGTCCATTAGAATTGAATGCCTCGACAACATACTGATCTTGAGAGCTTAACCCAGTCACGGTTCCAAGCGAAGTAAAAATTCCCTCTGAATCGATTCTGTATAATTTTCTGTCATGAGTGACAGTGTAAATGAAATTGTCTTGAACGTTGTAAGCTATCAAATTTAAACTGAGTTGATTGTTGTTTGCTATAACGTCAAAATTGAGATTTAAAGAGTCGATCGAACCAATCAGAATATTCCCATTACCTGAACTATACTTCAATATCAGTTCACCTCCACAGTTGAACGGATTTGATTGACTTAATAGGTTTGTTTGAAACAAAAAGTGGAGTACAACTAAAAGTCCAATGAAAAGGTATCTATTCATATAGAAGAGAAATGTACGCAAATTGATATTGGAACCGTGAGCCTACGAAACCAACTCTAATCAACCATTCGAAGATTCAATAAGGAAAAGATCAGTGATGGAGACTGTGACAATCCACTCAAGAAGTCAAGAGGTTGCTGAAGCCCGCCGGTATGGAAGTTTTACGACAGCTTTCGATTGGTAACCTTCTTCGAGGCTCTCACAATGTCCTCAACATCGAGCCCATATTTCTTAAGCAAGTCCTCTGGTTTACCGCTTTCGCCAAACTGGTCATTCACAGCTACGAACTCTTGAGGTACTGGATGGTTTGTTGCACAGACCTGAGCGACGATTTCTCCCAGCCCGCCAAATCGATTATGCTCCTCAGCAGTGACAAGGCATCCCGTTTTAGAAACTGAATTCAGAATGGCTTCCTCGTCAATTGGCTTGATGGTATGGATGTTTATTAGATCAACAGAAATGCCTGAAGCTTCTAATTCTTTTGCGGCAAGAATGGAATACCAAACCATGTGACCAGTTGCAATAATGGTCACATCCGAACCGTCATTAATCTTCCAAGCCTTGCCAATTTCAAATTCTGTTTTAGAAGCAAAAATTGGCCACTTTGGTCGTCCAAACCGCAAGTATACTGGGCCATCGAAATCCTTGATGGCCTTCGTTGCAGCAAATGTTTGGTTGTAATCGCAAGGATTAATGACGGTCATGTTTGGAAGCATTCGCATCAGTCCTACGTCTTCTAATATTTGGTGTGTCGCACCGTCTTCTCCAAGCGTTAATCCGGCGTGGGACGCACAGATTTTCACATTCTTATTGGAATACGCAATGCTTTGTCGGATTTGATCATAAACTCTTCCAGTACTGAAGTTGGCAAACGTTCCAGTGAATGGAATCTTATTTCCAATGGTCATCCCAGCGGCCATCCCCATCATGTTTGCTTCTGCCACACCGGTTTGGAAAAATCGATCCGGAAAGTCATTCGCAAACGCATTCATTTTGAGCGAGCCGGTTAAATCAGCACATAGACCAACGACGCGATCATCTTCTTTTCCCAGCTCGTGAAGAGCGTCACCAAATCCACTTCTTGTGTCTTTCTTCTCGGTAGGGTTAAATTGGTCTAGGCTCATTCTTTAGTTTAGTTTGACTGCGACCGACGCTCCACTTGAAACGGTAAATCGCTTTTCGACAGTAAAAATGCTTTCTCTTGCTTGTTTCGGACGAAACACTGCGACGTATTCTCCGGGCTGTAAGCTCAACGACTCGCGCTCCTTGGTCAAGGACAGGTTTGCCACGAGTTCTTGTTCGTTCTTATTCACAACATAGACACTCCCATAGCCGTAGCCGAGTTTGCTGAACGTGACGACGCCCGGTTGTGGAATCTGAATGGTAGTGGTATGGCTTTGTGAAATATCCACATCAGAGATGTACGTGCGTGGAATGGTCAGAATCTCTAGGTCATATTTACCAGTGATATATCGAATTGTCTCATCGAATGACTGAATATTCAACGTATTCATTTCACCGCTTTTACGAACGATCACCTTTAGGTTGTTCAATTCTCGATTGCTCCCAGGCATTTTGAATTCGAGATCTCCTTGAGGCGTATTTATTCCAATTATGGTGTGTGTGCCAGGGGTGATGCTCGCACTGTCATTAGATCGGGGTGGAATGGTGTGTGCAACCACACGATAGGTGTGAACCGGATCAAGAGCAAGCGTATCAGGATTTCCCTTGACGTTCATCGTGTGAACGTAGTTGTGAATTGTTTCTCCATTGTTACGGTCATAAAACGTCATGTTAATGTTCGTCTCTGTAGGACTGCCATTCGCATCGATCAAATTGACCTGTGCAGTGGTAGTATTGAGCGCTTGGGAAATGACAATGTCCAGCACATTCTTAAATCGTTCTTCATCACTCGCATCGTAGAACGAACCCATGCACTCGTAATGCTCTCTAAATTCAACGTTCAGTCCAATGCCGATGATGAATGGCTTTAGAATAATACCCCGACGCTGAAGCGCCATAGAAACAGCGCATGGATCTCCACTGCATTCTTCGATGCCATCAGTAATCAGAATGATGATGTTTCGGCAATTGCCATTCGGGCAACGAGGAAAGTCATCGGCTGATTTTTCAAGGGTGGCGGCAATAGGCGTTGTCCCCTTTGGTTTGAGCTTTCTGAGTTCGGCTTTTATCTGAGTCGTTTTGTTGGATCCAAGAGGAACGAGCAACTTGGTATCATCGCAATCTTGTCCCTTCATGTAGTACTTGTCATGACCATAAACACGCATTCCAAGCTGGAGGTTTTCAACTCCATAAAGCGAGTCCAGCGCCGCTGAAAGCAGTCGGGTCGCAACATCAATCTTTGGTTTTTTATTCCAAATGCCATTCATGCTATTCGAAGCGTCGAAAATGAATAGGATGCGCGTAAGCGGTGGTTCTTTCTGACCAAATGAAGCAGAGGTCAGAGAGATTAGAAGTGCCAGTGTCAGTAATTTCTTCATACAGTTAACTAACGAACAATCATGCCTTTTAGTAATCGCCGATTGTTTCTTCGAGTTGACCCAAAGCTTGTGCCAGTTGCTCATCATTTGGCGCTACGCCGTGCCACTTGTGAGTTCCCATCATGAAATCTACACCTTGTCCCATCTCTGTTTTCATGATGATCATGATTGGTTTTCCAGCACCAGTATTGTCAATGGCCGTTCGAAGAACAGACACTACCTCGTCCATGTTGTTTCCATCCATTTTTAAGACCATCCAACCAAAGGCTTCCCATTTTGCTCGGAGATCACCAAGCGACATTACATCACTTACATCTCCGTCGATCTGTCGATTGTTGTAATCGATGGCCGAAATAAGGTTGTCAACTTTCAGGTGAGCTCCAGAAATGGCAGCTTCCCAGATTTGACCTTCTTGTAATTCGCCATCGCCGTGGAGACTAAATACAAGTTTGTCGTCCCCATTCAATTTCTTGGCGAGTGCGGCGCCAATAGCCACGCTTAATCCTTGACCGAGTGATCCAGAAGCCATACGAACTCCGGGTAAACCTTCTGCTGTTGTCGGATGACCTTGAAGACGTGAGTCTATTGCTCTGAAAGTGCTAAGCTCGGAAACCTCAAAGAACCCACTTCGCGCAAGCGTTGAATACCACACCGGACTAATGTGTCCGTTAGAGAGGAAGAATAGGTCCTCTCCTTTGCCGTCCATTGTGAAGTTATTTGAGTCGTAGCGTAAGATTTCTTGGTACATCGCAACGAAGTAATCGGTGCAGCCGAGGGAGCCGCCTGGGTGTCCACTACTGAACGAGTGGACCATTCGAAGAATATCACGTCTTACTTGGGAAGCTACACTCTTGAGCTGGTTAATTTCGGCCATGGTTTAGGAGTATACCGCGAATGTAAAATCAGCCTTTGGCGAGGAAGGCTAATGTTTAAAACTTTTGAGAACTTTCAAATGCCGTAACTTTGAGTAGAATTTTATGAAAACTGACCTGCATTCTCATAATAGTCAACGATTGAGGCATTTCGTCTCCGTTGTTCTTTTACTATGTTTTCCATTGATATTCTTTGGTCAATCTCGAGGGTATATTGAAAATAAAGGGCAATGGGACGATGAAGTCGTAGCCCAATTTCAACTGACAAATGGCGTCGCTTGGATGATGGATGATCGCGTGCGTTTTCCTTTGATCGAAGAAGGTGTTTATCACGAAGCAGCAGAATTCGCCCACGACAATCCAGATACGGATATGTGGATTGAAGGTCATTCTTATGAAATGATTTTCGGAAAGACAGAAGAAACAGTCACCCAGTCAACATCAAGACATAAAGACTACGTCAACTACTTCCTAGGTAACGACAAATCAAAGTGGGCAAAGAGAGTCGGAGTCTACGACAAGCTCGGTTATTACGAGATTGCTGAAGGCATTGATCTCAATTGGGAAATCAGCGAAGGGCGAATGAAGTACACCTTCGTGGTAAGTCCCAGAGCAAACTTGAATGACTTTACCGTTCAATACGCTGCGATTCGAGGGTTGAGAAAGCATGATGAAAACATGATTATCACCTTGCCAAATCTCGAAGTGATTGAGCATGCACCGATTGCTTACCAACTCATCAAAGGAGAAAGAGTAGAGGTTGATTGTGCGTTCAAACTCGATGGCTTTCGTGTTAGCTATGCTGTAGGAGACTATGATAAGAATTTCGACTTATTTATTGACCCTGTTGTGGTTGCATCAACAAATGTTGGTTCAACCGTAAACACTTTTGGTCACTCGGCGACCTTCGATCAATTTGGAAACATTTATGGTGGAGGACGGCCATTCGGAACAGGATATCCAGTAGACTCTGGTTCGTTCCAGATGAATTTTGCCGCTGGAGGAACGGACATCGGACTGAGTAAATTGAATGAGGATGGTTCCGATCTATTGTGGAGCACATACATTGGCGGATCAGGAGCGGAATATGTTCATAGCATTGTTGTAAATGGATTCAACAGTGTGATTGTTTTAGGGAAAACGGCCTCTACAGATTACCCTACTTCGACAAATGCTTTTCAGGACAGCCTCGGTGGAGCTCAGGATATCTGTATAACGGTACTTTCTGATAGCGGCGATTCATTAATTGGGTCTACCTACATTGGCGGAGCCGATAATGACGGCCAAAATGTAATCTCATCCTCATATTCAGGATTTAAGGGTGAAGTTGTTTGTGATGTGTACAGTAATGTCTTTATAGCAAGTACAACGAGTAGTAGTGATTTTCCTGTGACTACTAATGCATACCAGGATACTTTAGGGGGAGGGCAGGATGGAGCAATCTTTAAGCTGAATTTCAATCTGAGTCAGATGGAATGGTCGACATATCTAGGTGGATCAATGAATGACGGTGCTTTCAACTTAAAACCAGCAAAGGATAATTCAGTCTATGTATGCGGAATTACCGCCAGCCCTGAGTTTCCGACAACCACCGGTGCTCATGACGAGACATGGAATAGTGGAAGCCACGATGCCTTCATTACTCGCTTTGATGAAGATGGCGAACAAATCCTCCAAAGCACACTTGTAGAATCAGACTCAAATGGCGATGACAAGGCGTTTTTCCTTCAACTGGATCGTCACGGAGACGTATACATCCTCGGGTCCACAAATACTGCAAGCAACATTGTAGCTGACTCTGGGAAATATGCTGGGCCAATCGCCGGTACTTATTCATATATCAGAAAGTATTCAGATGTCCTTGACACACTGCTTTGGACCACGACATTTACAAACTTGTCGCACTCTGCATTTCTTGTTGACAATTGCAAGAACATTTATGCCGCTGGAAATGGAGCAACTTCAGGTCTCGACACTTTAGATGCTGTTCAGGTGGCTCAAGGGGGCTTTTATCTTTTGGTTTTATCGCCGGAGGCTGACACTATTCTGATGGGTTCGTACTACGGATCTGGTGGTTCACATGTTGATGGTGGAACAAGTCGATTTGATAAAAGGGGAGCTGTCTACCAAGCCACTTGTACGAATGGGTATTTTCCACTTACTGGAAACGCTTATTCCGGGAACCAAAATGGAGGTACTTATGATCTAACAGTTTTCAAAGTAGATATGGAAGTGCAAGCAGCAGTTGCCAACGCACAAGTTGCTCCTAACAGCGCCGGATGTGTGCCATATACAACCCAATTTACCAATTTCGGCAGTCTTGGTCTCAGCCATTATTGGGATTTTGGGGATGGTGACACGTCAAACCTCGAAGCGCCTAGTCATACGTTCACTACCCCTGGAAACTATGAGGTCAAGTACGTAATCTTTGATACGATCGGTTGTGTGCTAAGTGACACAGCCATCCTAATCGTAACAGTGTATGATACCAGTGCGATAGAAATATTAAACGGTCCACTCGAGTGCGTTGAGACTGTAGAATTGACTACAACCAGCTCATTCTCAAATTATACTTGGTCTACAGGAGAGGTTAGTCAAACGATTGAGATAACCACATCGGGTCAGTATTGGCTTGAGGTTACGAACGTTTGTGGGACATTCACCGATACGGTCGACATCATCATCATTCCTCCTTATGAATTTGAGCTTGGTCCAGACACTGGTATATGCGAACCTGGATTCACATTTATGGGACCTAGCTCAGGAATCACGTTTGAATGGAATACAGGTGATACCACACAAAATATTACCATCCCGTCAACAGGACAATATATTCTGACCGCGTCGGATGGCTTTTGTGAGGACATTGACACCGTTTATGTGTATGCTTCTTATTCGAATTTCCGGACACTTGATACCATCGTTTGCGAAGACTCTGTAATCCTGTCTGTTACAAATCAAGGAGGTTCTACTTTATGGAAAAACGGGGATACGACGAATACGATCACCGTATACACTTCAACCGTCATATGGGTTACCGTGACAAACGGATATTGCTCCAAAACGGATACCATCAGGGTTGATCTCAGCCCGACATTGGTAGATCTAGGACCCGATACAACGATTTGTCAACCGAAGGTCTTGAGCGCATTCGGTTCTGATCTAGAATCTTACTTGTGGAGCACTGGGGATACAACTTCCCAAATCACAGTAGATTCGACAGGACTTTACTGGGTCATTGGAAATTCAGTTCTGTGCTCTGATACTGACACCATTACAATAGTGCGGGAGGTTCTCGAGTTTCTCACCGGAGATGAATTGGTTTGTGACAAAGACAGTCATGGAATTGTGGCTCCAGGTCCGGTTGGTTCAGAATGGCTCTGGTCAAACGGTGATACACTCAGAAATACCACCGTCTATGAGAGCGGGTACTATTCGGTTGCTATTCAGTCCGCTGTATGCTCCGCGCTGGATTCTATGTACGTGAATTTCCAAGAATCGCCCAAGTTTTCAATCGGCGACGATGTAACAATTTGTCAAGGCGAGGCGGTCACCATTTCAGTGGATACGTCTATTAGCAAAGTGTTCTGGAGCAATGGCGATACTGGCCGCACAATAGCTGTCTCGGACACCGGACTTCTGTGGGCTATTATGAGTCATAACGGATGCGAAGCAGGCGATACCATTGAGGTTAAATCACGCAAAGTGAATCTCGACTCTTTTGCCATGGTACCTAACGTCATCACACCAAACTACGATGGTTTGAATGACAACTTTGGGCTAATGATCGAAGACCGATCATTGATTACCAAGTATCATTTAGCGGTCTATAATCGTTGGGGGAATTTAGTCTTCGAAGCCAATCATTCCAATCATTATTGGGATGGTAAATTGGCCACCGGAGAGGACAATGAACAGGGCGTTTATTACTACCTCCTTGATGTGGAAACTACATGTACTGATCGTCCAGCGATCAATTTGAAAGGGCACGTAACTGTCCTGAGATAGGTTCAACTCCCAGCCAACGGCGTTCCAAATATCCCAACAGCCATTTCTGCCCAAGTAAGAATGAGCAGAAGCACAATTCCAATTATGGCTACAATTCTTTGCGTAGAATTCTGAACTTTCTCAATGATCAGGCTGATTATTAATCCCGAGCCTACGAGCAACATGGCTGCGATGACGAAGTCCATAGTGGTCCAATCTACTTCAGTGGTCAATTGCATCGCAATGAGCGGAATGGTAAGGATGATAGCGCTGACTATTAAGACGATTTTGATGTTCTTGCTTTTCATGGTTAAAGTGCTGTGATTTAAGGGGTAACGATCGAATAAATTTAAACATTGCTGCGACAACCATGTTTTAACATACTTACACAACCCGGCAAGCTCAATTTTCTAATTCTCCAATCTTCTAATCAACTAATTAGAAATAGCTTTGCCGCCCAATTGAAAAGAGCATGGCATTGAAGTGTGGAATTGTAGGATTACCGAATGTTGGAAAATCAACATTGTTCAACTGTTTGAGCAACGCTAAAGCGCAGGCCGCTAACTTTCCCTTTTGTACGATTGAGCCTAATGTAGGAACCATCACGGTACCGGATGAGCGTCTTAACGAGTTGGCCGAGTTGGTGAATCCAGAACGCATCATGCCAACAACCATTGAAATCGTTGACATCGCCGGCCTCGTTAAAGGAGCGAGTAAAGGCGAGGGACTCGGAAATAAATTCCTCGGAAACATCCGCGAGTGCGATGCCATCATTCATGTTCTTCGATGCTTTGATGATGGAAACGTGGTCCATGTTGATGGAAGTGTTGACCCCGTTAGAGACAAGGAGGTCATCGACATGGAACTCCAATTGAAAGATTTAGATACGCTTGAAAAGAGAATCGAGAAAGTCAGGAAACAAGCACAAGTAGGAGAGAAGGAAGCAAAGAAAGTATTTGACATCTACGAGAAATATCGAATCCATCTGGAGACCGGGAAGTCTGCACGATCTGCTCCCATCGACGAGAAGGAACGAGAAATAGTAGGCGATTTATTCCTCTTGACTGATAAACCTGTTCTCTATGTATGCAATGTTGATGAGGCATCTGCGGTAAATGGGAATGAATATGTGGAGCTTGTAAAAACTGCCGTTGCAGACGAAGACGCTGAGGTGCTTGTTCTTGGCGTGGGCATTGAAGCTGATATTGCGTCACTCGACACGTTCGATGAACGAAAGATGTTCTTGGATGATCTCGGACTTGACGAAGCCGGCGTGAGCAAAATGATTCGCAGCGCCTACGATCTGCTTAAGCTTCAGACATACTTTACCGCCGGCGAGAAAGAAGTTCGCGCTTGGACAATCGAAGAAGGGACCAAAGCGCCACAAGCCGCAGCTGTCATTCACACTGATTTTGAAAAAGGGTTTATCCGCGCTGAAGTAATCGGTTACGATGACTACTTAACTTTCAAATCTGAAGCAGCTGTACGCGATGCTGGAAAGCTCAAAATTGAAGGAAAGGAATACGTCGTCCACGATGGTGACGTCATGCACTTTCGGTTTAACGTTTAGTTTTTAATCCGTTTGAAACTCTAGACTTAACTCTTGACTCGATGTTACATTTGCATCAGTCTAAAAAAGCACGACTGTATGGCTATTACTATCACTGATGAATGCATTAATTGTGGAGCTTGTGAACCCGAGTGTCCTAACAACGCGATTTATGAAGGTGGCATTGAGTGGAGATTTTCGGATGGTACGGGATTAACCGGTCAGGTGGAAGGGAAAAATGGAACGACCGCAGACGCTGACGAAGAGGTTGAACCCAAATCCATGGATGTTTACTACATCGTTACCGACAAGTGCACCGAGTGCAAAGGCTTTCATGATGAACCTCAATGTGCGGCTGTATGCCCCGTAGATTGCTGCGTAGACGATCCTGATTTTAGAGAGTCAGATGAAGCCTTGCTCGAAAAGAAAGAGTTTCTACACTTAGACTAGTCAATTACTTTCCAAAAGATTCTTTCAAGTTGATCGTTAATCATCCAATCTTCGCATGGTGATTATTCGAATCCTCATATCCATCATTCTAATTAGCTCAGGATTTATCCTTCGAGCAGATGACGATGCTGAAGTTTCATTGCGGTCAAAACTGAAGCAACTTGTCGTCTTGCGAGAGGCCGTGTTGAAAGCCGAAACAGATGAAGAGCGTTTGGAGACTAATGCAGAGTTTCTGTTGTTCTTGCGAGATGCTTTAAATCACGAGGAGAGCTTCAAAACCAATTTCGATACCATTCCGAAAATCGGCGACCTGAGAAGCCCAGATGGTTACTTCAGAATGCTAAGCTGGAACATTCCGTTAGAGGATGAGACCAATAAGTACCACTGTTTTATTCAGTACTATGACCGAAAGGAAAAGGAGTACAAGTTGGTCGAACTAAAGAAGAGTTATCATAAGCTGAAAGGAGAAACGCGTAGAGTTTTTAATGAAAAGGATTGGTATGGGGCTTTGTATTACAAAATCATTCCAGCCAAGTACAAAAAGGGAAATCGAAAGCGCCACTACATTTTGTTGGGTTGGGATGGACACAATCGTTATTCGTCAATGAAGGTGATCGATGTCATGATTATTTCGCCCCGTGGGATTCGGTTCGGAGCGGATTTATTTGATCATCCTGAAGACCGAAATATCAAGCGTTTTATTCTCGAGTATCAGAGTGACGCTGCAGTGTCGCTTAAATACGACAAACACAAAAAGAGAATCATATTCAATCAGTTAGTCCCTTCGCAGCCAGATTTGGAAGGCATGCAAGAGTTCTACATTCCGTTGTTGGAGTTTGATGCTTTCGAATGGAAAAAAAGAAAGTGGAGGTTTGTGCATGATTTGGATGTGAGAATGGATGTGCGAGAAAAGCCATATAATTTCCCGCCAGAAGAACAGAATTCCAATTAGCCTTGGCACTTCGAACTCTTGATGTAATTTTAAGCTGTATTAATCATGCTTAAGCCGCTCGCGAAATATCTTCTAAAACAACACCTTAAAAATCACCCAAGGAGGCCCAGTCTCGTTCATGGAGACTTAATCGATTCCATGGCAGTCGTTGGGATGGCCGATGATGACCAAAGTTTTGGAGTAGTGAGTGAGTATGTAAAGGAGCTAAGAAGACGTGGGATCAAAACCGTTGACTTCTATGTAGGCTTCAAATCAAAGAAGTTGTTTGAAGATTACAAAGGTTCACTCAAGGATCATCCTTTTCATTCCAGCAGCTTTTCTTGGATGGGAAATATAGATTCAACCGATTTAGATAGCCTTGAATCCACGGCATACGACATACTCATTGACCTATCTCAAGGATCGGTGATGGAAGCTGACGTCATTTTGGCAAAGTCAAAGGCCAAGTGGAAGGCGGGTTCCAAAAACAGTGATCGAGCATTTCTTCTTGACTTCATGATTGACATGAAAGAGGATGGTGACATCAGAAACCTGATTCATCACCTCGATAAGTATTTGATGAACTTTAATAAAATGAATGCGGCATGAAAGAGCTCCGGGGTACTGGCGTGGCGATGATTACGCCTTTCAATAACGATCTGAGCGTTGATTACGCAGGGCTAGAGAAATTGTGTAACCATCTCATCGAAGGCGGTGTGGAATACCTGGTTGTCCAAGGAACAACAGGAGAATCAGCGACACTCACTTTAGACGAGAAACAGCGAGTGCTCGACTCTGTTGTTGAAGTTGTGAATGGACGAAGACCGGTTGTCTTTGGTCATGGTGGGAACAACACTCAAGCATTGATTGATGGCTTCAACCAATTCAATTTGACCAATGTTGATGCGATTCTTTCAGCCAGTCCGTATTACAACAAACCGACTCAAGATGGAATTCTCGGACACTACAGGGCATTAGCTGATGCCAGCCCGAAGCCAGTCATCATGTATAATGTCCCTGGGAGAACGGCTTCAAACATGAGCTACGAGACCACGGTACGTTTGTCAGAGCATTCTAACATCATCGCCGTAAAAGAGGCCTCAGGAGATTTGGATCAAGTTGGGGCAATTATTAAACGAACGGATAGAGACTTTTTGGTTTTGAGCGGAGATGACCCGCTTGTGGTGCCGCACATGGCCCTAGGAGGTGATGGTATAATATCCGTTGTCGGAAACGCATTTCCAGCGGAGTTTTCAGAGATTACAAGGTCGTGTTGGGGAGGAGAATACGACACGGCCAGAAGACTCCATTACATGTTGATTGACCTGATCTATTCATTGTTTGCGGAGGGAAATCCAGCTGGGGTGAAGGCAGTGATGGAAATTCTGGGAATCGTGGGTTCGACGGTGCGGTTACCTCTTGCTCCAATTAGTTCAGAACTCTATAAAAAACTCGAGGGACAGGTCGAAGAAATCAGAGCATTTGAGAAGGCTTAACATCTTCCTAGTTCTAATACTAGGCCTGTTTCAAAGCCTGAGTGCTCAAAAACCTTTTGAGGGCAAAGTCTCCTTTCTCATTACATATCAAGAATTCCCAGAAGGAAAGGAAGCCATGGAACATGTCCTCCCCAACGAAGCCACTTGGTTCATTAGCGGTGCAGACACCAGAGTAGAGTCGGCCACGGAAGTAGGAGGGGAGACGACATCGCTTTATGTCTCCAATCAAGACAGCATCACAGTCCTCTTTAAGCTCACGGGACAATCCGTATTTTATAGAAGAATGAAAAATCAACCAGTCAAGTTTCGTGTTGCCCCGAAGCAGAAGACCATGACCTGGAACGACATCGTTTTGACAAGGCATGTTTTACAATCGGCTGATGGGTTAATTGTGGAAGCGTGGTGTGATACACGATACCAAAACACTTCGGGAACCGGCTATGATGATTTGATGTTTCTGCCATTGATTTTCGACTTTCAAGATCGCGGAGTAAGAATGCGATACACGGCCAGTTCGATGGATGTTTATCCAATTGACGAGACCTATTTCAAAATTCCGGAGGATCGTGTAAGAGTTTCGTCACATACTCTTCAAAAGATTGTGAGATGAACCCATGGTTCATGAAACAGTTCAAGGAAAATGAAACACATATTTTATTTAATGTTCATTGGGTTAGCATTCAGCGCCTGTGGACAAAGTCAAGTTGAGATGGAGGATAAAAAGTTGATTGACAAGGTTTATAATTCAAGTGAGGAAATTCCTGTTGAAGTACAGAAGACGGAGGAGGAATGGCGTTCGGAATTGACCGAAGATCAGTATGCAATCCTACGGGAAGCTTCAACGGAACGGGCTTTTACAGGAAAGTATTGGAATTCAAATGATGTCGGAACATACTACAGTGCCGCGACAGGGCAAGCCTTGTTTAGATCTGATGCAAAGTTCGATTCGGGTTGCGGATGGCCTTCATTTTTTGAGCCAATTGACAAAGAGGCCATCACGTATAAATCCGACAAGACTTTGGGCATGCAGAGAATTGAAATTCTCGACAGCAAGAGTGGAAGTCACCTAGGTCATGTATTTAATGACGGACCACCACCTACAGGCTTGAGGTATTGCTTGAATTCAGAAGCAATGGTTTTCGTTCCGGATGGAGAAGATCCAGCGGATTACGGTGTAGTCATAGATTAATGCTGTCAGTTCGAGCCGATGCGCACGCGCATCGAATAGTCGAGAATGACGGCGAAGGGATTATTGAATTCACTTCTCGACTTTTCTTCTCTCAGCTTCAAGGAAGCTTCGATCAGGCTCGAAGTGACGAAGGATGACTATCCGAGCGCTACATCCAAGATCATCATTACTAGGAAACCGCCGATAAACCCCAGGGTTGCGATGTCGGTATATTTATCTTGTTGTGTTTCTGGAACCACTTCTTCGATAACCACATAGATCATCGCGCCAGCTGCAAAAGCAAGGGCGTAAGGGAGTATTGGTTCAAAAAAGATGACCGCAGCAGCACCAAGTACTCCGGCTATTGGTTCAACCACTGCGCTCAGTTGTCCATACCAAAATGACTTTCTTCTAGAAACTCCTTGTCGTCTGAGCGGCATGGAAACGGCCAACCCTTCGGGGAAATTTTGAATACCGATACCGATGGCCAATGCAACCGCAGCTCCGATGGTGGCCCCAGGGATTCCGGCAGCAACTCCTCCGAACAGAACACCCACCGCGAGTCCTTCGGGAATGTTATGCATGGTAATCGCAAGCACGAGGAGCGTGGTGCGATGCCACTTCGTTTCCGGTCCTTCCGCGTCTTCTCTTTTAAAGTTGATATGGAGGTGAGGCATAAGTTTGTCAAGGGCAAAAAGAAACAGCGCTCCTAAGGCAAACCCGATCGCGGCCGGGAGCCAGCCCGGCTGGCCTTGATTTTCCGCCATTTCTATGGAAGGAGCAAGCAAGGACCAATAACTAGCAGCGATCATTACTCCACCTGTGAAACCAAGCATACCATCGAAAAGAGCTCGTCTCATCTTTTTGAAAAAGAAGACCAGTGATGCTCCAAGGGCGGTTAGAAACCAAGTGAATGTCGTAGCGAGAAGTGCAGCTAGAATCGGGTTGAGCCCTTCCATGAATTCAAGTAAGGCTTCCATTCGCTATTGTTTGTTGATGTATAGGTTCTTGCAGACTTGATGACTCAAGCTCATCTGCTTCTTATTTATTATTACAGTTCGACTCTGGTCGTAGTCGAAGATCTCTTCGATCTTGACGTTTTTCCCAAGCTGAATTCCTTGTGCATCCAAGTATCGTAGAAAGTCACTCGAACTGTCTTTGACTCCTGTGACCAATCCGGATTCTCCCTTCAATAATTCTGTAAGCGGAATCTGGTCACTCAAATCAATGTTACCCTCCCGATCAGGAATGGGGTCTCCGTGTGGATCAACCTTCGGAAAGTCAAGAAACTCTTCGAGTCGATTGGTGATTTCAGACGAGCCGATATGTTCTAGCTCTTCGGCTAAATCATGCACCTCATCCCATTTAAATTCCAATTTATCTACTAGAAATACTTCCCACATCCGGTGCTTGCGAATGATTTGGATGGCGACGTCTTTACCCTTAGTGGTTAGGTTGGTGCCTTGATACTTCTTGTAGTTTACATACCCATTTTCATTCAGCTTTCGGAGCATATCTGAAACGGTCGCAGCCTTTGTTCCCAGCGTTTCCGCAATCGAATTGGTGTTGACTCCACCTTCCGATGTTTTGCTGAGACGATAGATTGCTTTTATGTAATTCTCTACTGTAAACGAGGGCATGTTCCGCGATTATCTGGTCACAAAACTAGAGGATTTTATAATACTTCCTAAAATAAATTAAGACTCGTCTAAAAATCATATTAGTTTTGTCAAATGAAATTGAGCATTGCTCTCTTTGTTTCCTTTCTATTTGTGACCCAAGGATTTTCACAGGTCATCTTAGGTAAAGTGGTTTCTTCTCAAAAATCGCTGCCCTTCGTCGATGTCTTGGTTGAAAACACCACAATTGGAACATCTACTCGTGAGGACGGGACCTTCAGGCTGGCCGTTCCTTCGGATGTAACATCTGATGAACTCCGCATATCTTCAGTTGGCTATCAAACGAAGCAAATTAAAATTGACCTCAGCTTAGAGGTAATTGATCTTGGAGATATAGAGCTTCAAGACGACATGTTAGGCTTGAACGAAGTTGTGATTACCGGGACAATGCGCGAAACGTTTGTGAAAGCCTCACCTATTAAGGTTGATGTCATTAGCGTCAAACACCTGACTAAGAACCTACCAGCTACAAACTTGATGGAAGGGTTACAATTAGTAACGGGCGTTCAGGAAGTAGTTGCTTGTGGTGTCTGCTATACGAATGGCATTAGTATCAATGGCTTGCCGGGACCTTATACCGCCGTTTTGATGGATGGCAGTCCGATCTATGGGAATTTAGCTGCTGTCTATGGTCTCAATGGAATTCCGACCCAAATGATCGATCGAATAGAAATTATCAAGGGACCGAATTCAACACTGTATGGTTCGGAGGCAATTGCTGGGGTTATCAATGTCATAACCAAGAAACCCGAAGACCAATCAACCCTCGCCGTGGATGTGATGGGAACTTCTCATCTAGAATCATTCGGGAATGTGACCGTTGCTTCGAAGGCTGGAAAATGGTACCAAATGAGTGGATTGAATTATGCATATCTGAATCTTTACGATGACGATAATGAAGATGGCTTCGGTGACATTGTCAATATGGATCGTGTCAGTTTGTTTTCGAAATGGAGCATGAAGCGCGAAAACTTCAAGAAATTTACCATTGCCGGTAAGTACTACTATGAAGATCGGCGAAACGGCACCCAAGAATTTCTCGCCAACAGAGCGTACAGAACCTTAAGAGGGAACGATTCAATTTATGGGGAAAGCATCTTAACGAAGCGTATGGAGCTTTTTGGTACCTATGAGCTCGCCATGAAGGAGAATGTTCGAATTGATTACTCCTTTAGCAACCATGATCAAGACAGCTATTATGGAGCGGCTCATTATATGGCGGCCCAGAGAATCGGGTTTGCTAATCTCGTTTGGACTAAACAAAAAGGAAAGCACACGGTAGTTTCTGGATTCAGCAATCGATATCAATTTTATGATGACAATACGGTCGCAACAGAACTGTCTGGAGCACAAAAGCAGTACATCCCTGGAATATTCTTGGAAGATGAGTTCGCCTTAAACCCAAGATTGACCGTACTTGGTGGAATGCGGGTTGATCAGTATTCGAATCATGGGCTTATTCCTTCACCAAGACTGAGTACTAAAGTCGCCATAGATGAATGGACGACATGGCGGCTGAATTTTGGGACAGGGTTTAAGATTGTAAATCTGTTCACCGAAGATCACGCCTTTGTTTCTGGTCAACGGGCTGTGGAAATTGCAGAGAAATTGGATCCCGAGCAGTCATGGAACCTTTCGACAAACTTGAACCAAACACACAGTTGGTGGGGTACTTCAGGGATGATTGATCTCGATGTGTTCTATACACGGTTTTCCAATAAGATTTCACCGAATTATGATGATCCAAACAAAATCATTTATTCCAATGTGAATGGTTTTGCTGAGTCATATGGAGCAGCTTTTAATTTCAGTCAGCAGTTCAAATTCCCACTTGCATATAGATTTGGAGTGAACTATAACTTCACTTCGCTGAATGAAAGAAACGATGCCGGTGAGATGGAAGCCTCTTGGCTCAATTTCGCCCCTCTGTGGTCAGGTGTTGTCAACATTAACTACGCATTTAAAAAGCATAAACTAGACATAGCCTATACCGCTTCGATTACTGGTCCAATGGCCTTGCCAGAGGTTTATGATTTGGATAATCAAGGAAACCCGGTGGGAATGGCTCGTTCAACGAAGAGCAAGCCATTTGCCTTCCATAATGTTCAGATTAACAAACAATTCTCCCAAAACAAGATTGAAATCTATGGAGGAATTCAAAATTTATTGAACTATAAACAACAAGAATCTCCGCTTGTTGGGTACAATGACCCCTCATTTGCACCCGGTTTTAGCCCATTTTTTGACACCTCATACTCGTACGCACCTGTCCATGGTCGTGAAATTTACATTGGTTTAAAGATGAATTTGGATTATTCATCTAAAAACTAGCCTCCTGCGTTTTTTTTTACGTCTAAGCGATAACTTTATCGACCGTAACCTAGACCTATGAAGAATCTACTTTCTCTTTCCGCCGCAATATGCATCTCTGCAATAGCCTTAGCGCAACCAATCATTACAGTACAACCTGCTGATCAAGTCCTTTGTGCGGATACCTGCGCTGCATTTGACATCGCAGCTGTCGGAACCGGAATGAACTATTTCTGGCAAATTGATCAAGGGAGTGGCTTCAGTGGAGTCGGAACAAACTCCGACAACTTAGTGTTTTGCGATAGCATTACTGCGTTGGACAGCGCTGTGGTCCGATGCATTATTACGGATATCAACGGTGACTCTGCCATTTCCATGGAAGCGATGATATCGATTGATTCTTGTCTTCCTCCAATCGCTGACTTTGAATTCTATTTTGACTACACAGAGGTTATCGCCTGCTTTACAAGTACTTCTGAAAGAGCGGAAACACTAATCTGGTTTTTTGGAGATGGTAACACCACCATCGGAAATGTTGCAGATACTTGCCATGACTATGACACCAAAGAATTATACTGGGTGAAACTGTACGCCTTCAGCAGCTACGGCTCTGATTCAATTGTTAAGAAAGTTGACATCCTTGGAGTCGATGAAATTGAGGAGAACGTCTCAGTCTATCCAAATCCAGCATCAGATATTCTCAATATATCAATGGATGAACGAATTGAAAGGGCCGTTGTTTATGATATTTATGGAAAACTTTGCTTGATCGACAACCCACATTCTTCATCAGTGCGGTTCGATCTTTCAAACCTTCAAAGAGGAGCCTTCATTCTTAGACTTGAGACTGAGAATGATGTGATCACTCGCAAAATCCTCAAGGAATAAACCACTTCTTACATTTGGCGGTATGAAGCCAAAGATTTTGTTGACCGGAGCATTTGCGCTTTACTGCTGCCTTGCTACCGCCCAAGAACCGAGAGCAGCAGGAATCGACTTCCTTGACGATCAAAAAGTAATCGACGAAATCTATCGTCTGTCGCTCACGAAGAGCAAAGTCTACAATTGGCTAGGAGACATGTGTCTGGATATTGGCCCTCGCTTGAGTGGAAGCGCCCAAGCAGATTCTGCAGTTGAATTTTCGTATCGCTTGATGGACAGCATTGGACTGAATCCGACAAAGCAACCATGCATGGTGCCGCATTGGGAACGAGGGCAGGAGATGGCTTATTTCACTACATCCGAAGGTGGGAAAGGAGAACTGAACATCTGCGCGTTGGGTGGATCAATTTCAACTGAAGGAGATGGACTCTACACTGAAATTGTGGAGGTAGAAACTTGGGAAGACCTTGAGGCATTGGGTCGTGAACAGGTCGAAGGGAAGATTGTCTTTTTCAACGAACCCATGAATCCCGAGAACACCTACACGTTCCACAGCTATGGGCATTGTGTACAGCATAGATGGGGTGGGGCTGTTGAGGCAGCAAAGTATGGTGCGGTAGGAGCTTTAGTAAGGTCTTTAAGTCTCCGGATTGATGATTTTCCGCATACCGGTTCAATGAAGTATGATGAAGGAATTCCGCAAATCCCGGCTGCCGCTGTAAGTACGAGAGGTGCTGAACAACTCAGTCAGAAATTGAAGGATGGAGAGCAGGTGAAAGTCTTTCTTCAGCAGTCTTGCCAAAACCTTCCCGACAAGCAATCTTACAATGTCATCGGTGAAATCAAGGGGAAAAAGAACCCGGAGAACATCATACTCGTTGGAGGTCACCTTGATAGTTGGGATAAAGGTCATGGTGCTCACGATGATGGAGCGGGTGTTATGCAATCCCTTGGTGTATTGGAGCTCTTCAAGATTCTTGATTATGAACCAAACAATACAATTCGAGTTGTCTTCTTTATGAATGAAGAAAACGGGCTGAGAGGAGCGAAAAAATATGCTCAGATAACGGAAGAGAAAGGATGGAATCATATAGCAGCGATCGAATCTGATCGTGGTGGCTTCACACCTCGAGGGTTTCATGTCGAGGGAAATTCAAAAGCGGTTGATAAAATCATCAAGTGGAAACCACTATTGGAGAAATATGGGATTCATCAGCTCGAAGAAGGAGGAAGCGGCGCCGATATTGGTCCACTTCAAACGGACGACAATGTTTTGATCGGATTCGTGCCCGACAGCCAACGCTACTTTGACTATCACCACAGCGCTGCCGACACTTTTGATGCCGTAAATAAACGTGAACTTGAACTTGGTATGGGGTCGATTTCGGCGTTGGTTTATCTCATCGATAAATACGGATTGTAGAAATCCATCGATTAATCAAGTTTATAAGCCAACCAACACCCCGTAATTGCGTTACGAACAGTAAACGCGTTTATATTTGAAGGTAATTGATTCAATTGCGAATATCTAGGCACATATTTTCTACAATTCTTCTCACGATTTTAGCCCACGCGGCCTTTGCTCAGTGTGTTCAAACTGTGAATTTTGGATCATGGAAGAGGACGGGAGATTCATCCTATGTTGGAAACAACGGATGGATCGTTTCAGGTGGGGGGACCATACTCTCATCAAATCAGAATAATAATTACCCGAGAATGTATGTCGGCCCTGATACGTTAATCAACGTTAGGGTTACAGGAACGTTTGAAGTTCAAACCTATTCAGATGATGACTACATAGGTTTCGTTTTTGGTTTTAAGCAGACTTGGAATCAAGCATGGTACGGAACGCAGAATATGTTTCATGAGTACTATCTCTTTGATTGGAAGAAAAACAACCAGACTTGGAGCGGATACACGGCACTCGAAGGGTTCAGTCTGAATAAAGTTAACCAGAACTTCCCGCGGACAATTGCTGCAGTATTCCCTAGTTATTGGGTTCACACAAGCAGTACAGGCTTTAATGTGCTGCAGACAGATTTTAGCACGACGAATGGATGGGTATCATACACATCCTACGACTTTGAATTGCTCTACACCCCAACGAGGGCCGTAATCATGATTGATTCTGACACGATATTCGATCAGACTGGATGCTTTGAACCGGGGTTGTTTGGATTCTATAACTACTCCCAAGCTGGAGCACGTTATACCGATTTCAATTACGAGCTCTTTGTAGACTACACCATGGAGTCCGAAAATGTCTGTCTTGGAGATACCTCCAGATTCACCTTCATTGACACTAACGGCTGTTCTGGTTTAAACGCCTTCAGCAACCTCGACACTTTTTATTGGGAATTAGGTGATGGAACCTTTTCCACGGATACAAACCTGACTCACATCTACGCTTACTCGGATACGTTCTACGTTTCTCTAATCGCGACGGACGTAAATGGATGTACGGACACGATGGCCAAACCCATATACATACATGAATCTCCGGATGCGCAGATCTATGTTCCGAATCATTGTTATGACGATTCGGTTCAATTCTTTGATACGACGTTTGCCAACATCGGACATAATGTAGCTTGGTGGTGGGATTTTGGGGATTTGAATGGGGATACACTTGAGAGTCCAGAGCATCTCTATGCCAACCCAGGAACTTATACTGTCCAACTTATCATAGAGACAAACGCGGCCTGTCGTGATACTTCGGACACCCAGATTACGGTCTATGGGAACCCATATCCAGCATTTCAAATTGAGAATGCTTGTGACAACGATGCAGTCAACCTGATCAATACGAGCGGGAACGGTTCTGGTCAGATCACCACCTACGAGTGGGATGTTCAAGGAAATGGCACTACGGACTATTCGACTCCCAACGCTGCACATACGTACGGAACGTTTGGCCAGTACTCGGCAGAGTTGAAATTGGTTGATAATTTGGGTTGTACAGATTCGCTCACTAAGACGGTTACGGTGCATCCAAATCCGGTAGCAGAGTTTTTCGTGCCTTCGGTATGCTTCAAAGATGAATCTCAATTTATTGATAGTTCCGAGGTTGCACTGGGCAATATTCATCACTGGACATGGAATTTTGGAGATGGCAATGGACATGAGGATAGCATTTCAGGAGGTGTTCCTTCACCTGGGCCATTGTATCAGTATGGTACACCAGGACCACAAAGTGTGAGCTTGACAGTAGAGACCGACTCAGGTTGCATTAAAACGAAGCTGAGAACAATTGGTGTGTACCACTTACCGGTTGCCGGTTTTACAGCCGATACGGCATGTGATAATGTTGCAACCCAATTTACCAATCAATCCACCTCCCAGTCTGGAAATGTTAATCAGTTTACTTACTTGTTTGGCGATGGAGATTCAGCATTTGCAGGAAATGCTCAACACGACTACTCAAGTTCTGGAATGTTCAACGTAACACTGATGGTGCAGACAAACAAAGGATGTCGAGATACTGTCACGGATTCCATTCGGGTTTATCCTGCTCCTGCTACCGCATTTACATGGGCCAATAATGTTTGTGAGGGAGATCCACTTCCGTTTTTTGATCAATCCACCATAGCGCAAGTCACCCCTGGTGGCGATCAAATCGTTTCTTGGTTATGGGAATTCAACAACAGTATTTTGGATTCAAATCAAAACACAAGTTATCAGACGGCAAATGCCCAAGATATTTTTGTTCGCCTCACCACATGGAGTAATTATGGCTGTTCATTCATCGTAGATAACACGGCCAGCATTTATCCATTACCAAATGCGATCATCTCGGATAACATCGCTTGTGTGGATTATGCATCTAGTTTTAGAAACATCTCGAAGGTGAGTGTGGGCCTCATTGCAGACTCATATTGGGATTTCGGGGATGGAAACACGTCGATTGAAATGGATCCAGAACACATTTACACATTGCCAGGTAATTACGACCTAACTCTCAGGACGGTTTCTAACAAAGGGTGTGAAGACACAGCGATCAAAGAAATATTCATCCCTGAGACACCGCGCCCTTCGTTTACACCCATTCCCGATGAAGGTTGTTCTCCATTGACGGTTATGCTTGGAAACAATAGTGCCCTATCGGTAGGGACCATGGAATACCATTGGTTCATAGATGACAGTCTTGTTTCAGAGGAGTTTGAACCGATAATTATTCTTGAGAATGATACGCTCGAACCAGTTCAGTATTCTATTCGATTAGAAGCTACAAGTGATGCAGGATGTATCGGCGCAGTTGGTGTAGAAGAAGCAATTACCGTATTACCTGCACCGAGAGCTGGATTTAATTTTAGCAAGCGAACCTTAGATATGTTTGATCCATTCATTTCATTCAAAAACACCTCGCAACAAGGCGTTCGCTGGGAGTGGATGTTCGGTGATGGTGGAGTATCTTCTGAGTTCCAACCTGATTATGCATATGAGCTGAGTGGTGCTTATGAGGTGACTCAAGTAACTTGGAATATTTTCAATTGTCCTGATACAGCGGCGAAGTATTTGGATGTGGAACCGGTGACCACGCTGTATGTTCCAAACAGCTTTACACCGAATGGCGATGACATTAATGATACCTGGTTCGTAAAAGGATTCAATGAGGGCAGACAATTTGAAATTTCCATTTGGAATCGTTGGGGAGAGCTTCTTTTCGAAGGTGAAAACATGAATTTCTTTTGGGATGGTAAGCTGCCAAATTCAAATGATTGGGCTCCTAATGGAGGCTATGCTTACATGATTCTCTACGAAACGTCCACGAGCGAAGTCAAAGAACTTCGCGGCACTTTTGTATTACACCGATAGATGTACCGCTACTTATTCATCATTCCTTTAACTTTTTTGAGTTTTTGTTCTGCTCCAGTGGAACAAGATGTGTTGGAAATACGTAAGGTGATGGAAGACCAGGTTGAAGCGTGGAATGACGCCGATGTGGAAACGTTCATGCAAGGCTATTGGGATGATGATGATATGGCCTTTACAAGCGGGAAGTCAATCACTTTTGGATGGCAACCAGCCTTAGACCGTTATTTAAAATCTTACCCGGGTAAAGAAGGGATGGGAGAATTGGCATTTTCGGATCTGCAAATCAAGCGAACATCTACCTCCACAGCCTTTACTACAGGCCAATGGACATTGTTTCGCACTGCGGATACTCTCACAGGAAGATTCACACTGATCTGGGAGAAAATTGATGGAGATTGGCTGATAATAGTTGATCATAGTTCGTAAAAAGTTGCCAACGTGTTATGGCATTCATAAATTTGGAATCCCAATTAACGCTACAATGACGTTTCGTCTGCTACATTTTCTTGTTTTTGTCTTGTGTTTACAGGCCTTTGCGGTGGCTCAGGACGATTCTGTAGAGCCAACTGGCAATATGGATCGTGCCGACCAACTCTTCTTTGATGAAAATTATAAGGAAGCGCTGAAGGAATACTTGTTTTTCCTGGATAATAATGACCCAGAAGATATTAAGGCAAACTACAATGCTGGACTGTGCTATCTCAATTCTGACTTCACAAAGGTTAAGGCACTCCAATATTTTGAGAAGGTTGTTTTCTACGATGACGAAGCAGCGACGGTCTACTATTTAATGGGGCGGGCTTTTCAAGCAGATCATCAATTTGACCGCGCTATTGACATGTTCAATGCATTCATTGAGAACTACTCAATGGGTGATGAGTTTACGGTAGATGATGCAGAGACTCAAATTGAGTACTGTGAGAATGCATATGAACTGATGAAGTTCCCTGTGCAATGCGTTTGGGAAAACCTTGGAGGTCAGATCAACAGTGAGTACCCAGACTACTTCCCATTTGTAACCGTTGATGAAAATTTCGTTGCATTTACATCTAAGAGGGATGACGGCAGCAAGAAACTACCTGATGGCACGTTCGCTTCAAATATTTATTCCTCACATGTAGAGGAAGGTGAATATGTACAAGCCCTGCCAATGCCTGGCGCAGACAATGACCCAGCCGAAAGCGAGGTGGTAATTGGTATGTCAGGATTTGGAGAGAAGATGCTCCTTATGAAAGGGTTGGAAAGCATCAGTGGAGATATCTACGAGGCCGATTTCAGAGAAAATCATTTAGAAAACATTAAACCTCTTGACGGACAAGTCAATAGCAAGTGGAGAGAAATCGCTGCGACATACGCATCTGATGGAAACACGATTTATTTTATCAGTGATCGACCTGGAGGATTTGGCGGAACCGATGTTTGGATCATCAAAAGACTCCCAACAGGAAATTGGGGAGTTCCATACAATGCTGGTCGTGACATCAATACAGAACGTGATGAGGATTTCCCGAACGTTACCCATGATGGGAAATACATCTTCTTCAGCTCGAAGGGACATTTCTCGATGGGTGGTTATGACATTTTCAAGGCTGAATGGAATCCAGATTCCAACCGGTATATGAACGTCAGAAATCTTGGTTATCCAGTAAACTCAGTTGATGATGACATGAACTACCGCCAGTCTCAGTCTGGAAGGTATGGATACATCTCAGCTCTACGCAAAGGCGGGTTCGGAGATTACGACTTGTACCGAGTTACGATTACTGAAGTCGAATCTGAATACAGTGTTATTAAAGGTCAAATATCCAGCGATCGCGGTACGGTTGAAGATGTGAGTATCACGGTCATGGACCTGACTGCAGGTGATATTTTCGGTTACTATACGCCGAATCCAAAGACGAACCGATACGTCATCATCCTTCCTCCTGGAGAGTTTGATGTAGGAGTTGAAGCACCGGGCTACGAGCCAGTTTCTTTTGAAGTAAAAGTTTTGGGCAAAAGCTCATTCCAACCAGAGATTGACAGAAATCTCACCTTGGTATCTTCCCGCTAGTTCACTTAGGTGGCTCGATACTATACCCTTTACATATCTAATGACGGCGTCCATTGTGGCCGCGTTGTTGATTATCTAGATCGAAAACAGATTGATTGTCTCACGATCAATGTGGATGATGAAGGCGATAATCCTCCCAAAAAAGTAGTTTTCTATCCAGTGCTCTTTGAAAATGACGAAATCTTGGCTTATGGCTTGGACATTATCGAACATTTTCAATTGAACAAGAACAGGCCTTAAGTTACTTTTGGGAGGCAATGCTCAAGATTCTATCGACGTCACAAATTCGAGAGGCTGATCAAGCTACCATAAGCAATGAACCTATTGCTTCCATTGATCTTATGGAGCGGGCTGCAACGGCTTGTTTTGAATGGATCAAGTTTCACTTTCACGAACAGACCACATTTACGGTCATTGCTGGTGTCGGTAATAATGGTGGAGATGCCTTGGTCGTTGCGCGTCTATTGCGTTCCGCAGGCTATGATTTACACACTTTTCTAGTTCAATACAGTGATAAACTGAGCCCAGATGCTCAAATTAATCTGGAGCGACTGGGACAAAGTGGAATAGAAGTTTCAATAATTTCGAAGAGTTCAGAATTACCACAGATTGGTTCGGATGATGTTTTGATTGATGGCATATTTGGTTCAGGTTTGAGTCGACCTGCAGAAGGGGTTGCTAAAAGTGTGATCGATTTGATGAATGCACATTCCAATCGCATTATATCGATTGATATTCCATCCGGTATGTATGCAGACAAACCAACGGTAAGTTCCGATTCAGTGGTTCATGCGTCACACACGCTCTCCTTGGAACTGCCCAAACTATCGTTCTTGTTTCCTAGTTCGGAAGACTATGTAGGACAGATGAGCATCATTCCAATTGGGTTGGATCATGACTTTATTGAGTCAGTCGAATCACCGTACAATTTTGTTGACGGCATTGATGAATTTAAAGCTGATTTTGAACGTGGCTCATTTGGACACAAGGGTGACTATGGATACTGCCTTCTGCTATCTGGAAGTTACGGAATGATGGGAGCCGCTGTGCTTGCTGCCAGATCTGCCTTGAGAGCCGGGGCCGGAAAAATTCGCGTCAATGTTCCAGCTAAAGGTGTAGATGTCCTGCAGAACAGTGTTCCAGAAGCGATGTGCTCCATCGACTTGGGAGAAGACCATATTTGCAGCTTTCCATCGCTCGAAGAGTTTAATGCAGTAGCCGTTGGTCCAGGAATTGGAACTCATGAGCAAACAGCATCTGTGTTGGAGTTGCTAATGGGCGAATGGAACAAACCTATGATCATCGATGCCGATGCGCTGAACATCATTGCGCATCATCCAGAGCTCAAGACGATCATTCCTGCCAACAGCATTCTTACACCACACGTTGGTGAATTCGAGCGGTTATTTGGAAAACGCGAATCCGAGTTTGACCGACTCACTTTGCTGATGGAGTCAGCCAAGGAAATCAAGGCTTACATCATCCTAAAAGGGCAATACACCACCATCGCAACTCCAAAAGGAGATGTCTACTTTAATTCCACAGGAAATCCAGGTATGGCTACCGCGGGCAGCGGCGATGTGCTGACCGGGTTAATTCTCGGTTTGATGTGCCAGGTCAACGACCCGTTAATCTCCGCTCTCTGTGGAGTCTATATTCATGGTCTAAGCGGAGATGCAGGATCTGACTTGATGGGACAGCATGGGCTAATCGCATCGGATCTTGTCGAGTCCATTCCATTTGCAATGAAAACAGCTTTTAACCTCGAAGAATGAGTTTTACCCTCTTCATCGTTCTCGCCAACGCTTTGGTGTCAATCACTGCATTGAACAATCGGGATCTGTTCTTGAAATTAGATTTCCAGCCATACTTGATTCAACGGAATAATCAATGGTATCGATTCATATCACACGCCTTCGTTCATGCAGACTGGGGGCATTTAGCGGTGAATATGTATGTTCTCTACCAATTCGGTAAGTTGGTTGAAACCTACTACGAACAATTGTTTCCAGGAATGTGGCAGGTTTATTTCGTTCTGCTGTACCTCGGTGGAATTCTATTCAGCACCATCCCAGGTTATGCAAGGAATAAAGAGAATTTCAATTACCACGGCGTCGGCGCATCTGGTGCCGTCAGTGCCGTAGTGTTCTCGTTTATTTTAATGGAACCAATGGCTCCGCTCGGAATAATCTTCATCCCGATTAGCATGCCAGCCATCGTATTTGGCTTACTCTACTTAGCGTTAGAAGTCTACTTGGATCGAAACAGAAAAAGCAATATTGCCCATTCAGCTCATTACTTCGGTGGTCTGTTTGGAGTAGTTTTTACCGTGTTGATTGAACCAGAATTAGTGCTTCAGTACCTCAGATAGTGCGCTGGTATCATTTCAATAGTGATGACAAGTGCTGGCAGGAGTCTCCGAATCTGCCTGTGATTAACCGAGCCTTCCTCTATGGTGATGGATTCTTTGATACGATGCTTCTCATTCAAGGCGCCCCGTGTTTTTGGGATTACCATAAAGCACGAATCCAGACCACGCTCAGCTATTTAAGCCTCGAACTACAAACTGACCTAGATCAAATGATTCGGAAACTTCACCGCATTATTAATTTTGTTCAGCCAGGCGATGGAAGGCTAAGGTTGTCATTTTATCGAGATGGGGAAGGCAAGTACATGCCGGAGTCAAATCGCGCCGAATGCGTTGCCATAATTGAACCCCACGAAACGGAGGTTTTTCCATCCTCGCCACTTCAGAAGTTGGGAATAAGTGAACTGACCTTGCCATCTGGGGAATTCGGAAATCACAAGACCATTGGCAAGCACCTTCAAATAAAAGTGGCGCTTGAATCTCAAAATGAAAGCTTTGATGACTTGGTTTTGTTCAATGAGCAATCGCATGTTGTTGAAACGATTTCTTCCAATATTTTTCTGGTAAAGGAAGGTCGTGTTTATACCCCGCCACTTCGATCGGGCGCGCTGGCCGGAGTGGTCCGACAAGTCTTGATAGATAATATCGCTGTTGAATGCAATGAGGATTTGACATCAGATGACCTTTATTCGGCAACCGAGATATTCACCACCAATTCGATTATGGGAATTAAGTCTTGGTATGTGCGTGATGAGTGCGAAATGACCCAAGCCAAAAGAGAATTGGAAACAGTCCGAGCGCTTCAGCTCAATTCAGTCCGGGATTTTCAGGGAAGTTAGCCATGATGGAAAATTTGGAGCCCATCTTCTTCAGGCTGTTCTTCCACAGCTCTTCATGATCATTGTTCATGATCTGCTCGACATTCACATCAGCGATGATCCAGCTGTGCTCGCTCAGCTCTTCTTCTAATTGACCTTCACCCCAACCAGAATAGCCGCCAAAGAATTTCAAGTCAGAAGGATCGACCTTGCCCATGCTAATCAGTGATTTCAGCGTATCAAAGTCACCACTCCAGTGAAGGTCATCCAAGATTGGCCTAGAATCCTCGACCAAGTCTGACACCGTGTGAATGAAGAACAGATTCTCAGGATCGACGGGGCCGCCATAGTGAAAAGGAAATTCTACATCAGGAAACTCCTTCATGATGTCGCTCATCAACAAATCGGTTGGCTTGTTTAGAATAAACCCAAAAGCTCCTTCCTCTTTTGTGTACTCTGTGAGCAGGACGACAGACCTGTTAAAGTTTGGGTCGCTCATGAATGGTTCGGATATAAGAACCTTTCCTCTGCCTAGTTGCTCTGGGTCAAAGTCAAATCCAATCCGAATAAAGAAGTCATTTTCTATGTTCTCCGGTTTAAACACGTTCTGAGTGCAAAATATATTTCGCCAGCATATATTCCAAACATTCGGAATTAAAATGCTTTGCTCCGAATTCCTCGGTACCCTAATCTCTTTTATACATTCGCTCCCCTCATTGAAAAGCATGAACGATTTTGATTCCCTCGTAGAGTTACTGAAGCAACAGGATTATTCGACCTACGATCTGGAAGCGCTTTTCACAACGCTGCTTGAATTCGATTTCACGAAAGCTGATCTTCAGCAATACATTCCCGAGGTTAAGGATCCTCACAATTATGCGCGAAACATTCTGTGCCTCGAACCTATCGAGGTTGTAGTCTTGGCTTGGCCGGCTCGGTCGAGTAGTGCCATTCATTTCCACCAAGGCTTTTGGGGAGTTGTTGCAGTTGCTGAAGGCCGCCTTGATAATGTCACATTTACCCATCAGGATGGCGTTGTTACCGAGTCGAATATGGAATGTGGATTGGCTGGGGCCTTGATCAAAGAAAGTGATGGCGTGATTCACTTGTTGAAGAACCCAACGGATGAGCTGGCCATTACGGTTCATTTCTATTATCCTCCACTCGCGGATTTTGATGGGATGGAAATTTATGATCTATCCACGGAGACGATTGGCGTATTGAATGATACCGCGGAATCCGCGTCATGGTCTGAACCTAGAACGTCCTTCAAAGAGATCAAGAAGAAGGCTTTTAAATACGAGGCGTTAGAAAAGCGAAAAGACGCTCCCTCACATCGCATTCATCCCCTGATTCCAAAACCAGGAGCAGATGAAATCACAGAGCTTCTTACGAGCTACTATAGAGAACAGGCCGCGAACTATGACCACTATGATACCAATCATGAATCAAGACGCTTATACACGTCGAGAATCAATCGACTCATAGCAGATGATTTGAGCAAAACGCAGATGGCCAATTATCTGGCAATCGCTTGCGGCACAGGAAGGCGAGCCATGGAGATTCGAGCACTGAGCGGCATGCACTTCAATCTTTTTGGAGTGGATATCTCTTCTGAGATGGGTGCTATTGCGAAGAAGCGAGGCATAAGCACCCAGTCTTCAACTTGGCTGAATGCCGAGGTGGAGGAGAGAAGTATGGATGCGGTTAGTTTCTTGTATGCCTTTGGGCACATTTCGAGTGCAGCTGAAAGAGCGGTGTCCCTGACCAAAATCTCAAAGTGCCTCCAAGTAGGAGGTAGGCTCTATTTGGACGTATTCAACGTTATTGACCGATTCGAATGGGGGCCGCGAGCTGTTGGTGTCTATGAGCAACTAGATCTTCAACGCATGGGCTACGAAAAGGGAGATGTGTTCTATCGTAAAACAGGCGGAAAATCAATTGCATACCTGCATTACTTCGCAGAAAACGAGATTACCGAACTGCTAAATGAGAGCGGATTCAAAATCATCTCACTCACGCATGTGGGATATACCAAACATCCTGGAGAGATTCTATCTCAACCCGATGAAGGTTCCATTTTCATTATAGCTGAAAAGGCTGAATAGACCGGTTGGTCTATTTGTCTGACTTGTCTTCGCTCTTCGGAGCAGCAGCCTTCTTGGCCGCTGGCTTCTTCGTTGCAGGCTTTTTGGTCGCTGGTTTCTTGGCTGCAGTCTTTGTGGCAGTCGCCTTTGCAGCAGGCTTTTTGGCCGCCGCCTTCTTTGCAGCTGGCTTTTTTGCTTCCGTTGTTGTTACAGCTGCTGTCTCTACTTCAGCAGGCTTAGTTTCTGTTGGTTTAGGAGCCGCTTTTTTAGCGGTAGCTGGCTTTGCAGCCGCTTTCTTAGCCGCAGCCTTTTTCTTCGGCGGCGCTATGACGACTGGCTTCTTTCTTGGTCGGGTCTTACCGTAGCTTCCTTTGAATCTTTTGCCTTTCGTCGATTTTCTATCTCCTTTTCCCATAAATCGCTGTTTTGAGTCGGACAAAAATAGCAACATAGCCGACTTCTTTTTTACCAATAAAAAAGGCCTCCAAATTGGAGACCTTAATATTCTATTAGGAGGTTAAACTTAGTTTACAGAACTGCCGAGATCGGCACCTGCCTTGAACTTAACAACGTTCTTAGCAGCAATTTGGATTTCCTTGCCAGTTTGCGGATTGCGTCCAGTACGCGCAGAGCGTCTTGAAACAGAAAAAGATCCGAAACCTACAAGAGCAACACGATCACCTTTTTTTAATGCACCAGTGGTAGTGTCAATGAATGCATCTAGCGCTTTTTTGGCATCTGCTTTTGAGATTCCAGCACCACCTGCCATTGCTTCAATCAATTCAGCTTTATTCATTTTTTCGTGATAATTTGGTTAAACATGCAATTCGTTACAAACCAAATATTAATCGAAACATCAATGTAGACAAGCGTTTCAGCCGATTTTGTTGATAAATGACCCTCTTTGTTGATAAGTGAGTGCCTAATTGCGTTGTTTTCAAGAGGTTGGAAGGGTCATTTTGTTGAAAAGCCCATTATTCCTTGGATACGAAGATTCGATCCGAACCATCAAAAAGCGGTGTCTGAATACTCAGAGCTTTGAGGATTGATCCATGTTTTACTTCTACAGAATGAGGAGTTCCTTTCGGAATGAAGATGTAATCGCCAGATCGAATTTTGAATGACTCATCTCCGAGTGTCATCACACCCTCTCCTTCTAAAACTTGCACAACCTCAGTGTGCTCGGCATGAAAATGCTCTTTTACACTTTTCTTAACCCAGATTAAAAAAGTGGAAGCCAGTGAATCGCTGTCCAATTTGTGAACGCGAATATTTTTATAATCATCTTTCGGTTGTAAGTCGACGAGATTCTCATGAGTTTGGCCAAGCGCCGCTGATGAGATTGATAGCGCGATTGCAATGAAGAATATCCGACTCATAAGGATGTATTTTGAACCAAAGTAGTGAATCCTGAATGACACATGATCACAATGGCAAAAGCTATATTTGCGCCTCAATATTTTTCGATTATGGATACGATGCAAATGACGTCTGCAGAAGCAATAAAACTTGAAGATCAATACGGCGCCCACAACTATCATCCACTACCGGTTGTGCTCGACGAAGGAGAAGGTGTCTACGTTTGGGATGTTGAGGGGAAGAAGTACTATGACTTTCTTTCCGCTTACTCCGCAGTAAATCAAGGGCATTGTCACCCACGTATTGTCGGAGCGATGGTCGAGCAAGCACAAAAGCTAACATTGACAAGTCGAGCATTCTATAATTCTAAATTGGGAGAGTACGAACAGTATATGTCTGAGTACTTCGGATTCGACAAAATGCTTCCGATGAACACAGGAGCTGAAGCTGTAGAGACTGCCATTAAGTTGGCCAGAAAGTATGGCTACGAGAAACAAGGTGTCGCTGAGAATCAAGCGAAAATTATCGTTGCCAATGGTAATTTCCACGGTAGGACTACGACCATCATTTCCTTCTCTGACGATGAAGACGCCCGAAAGAATTTTGGGCCATATACCGAAGGATTCGTAAGCATCCCTTACAATGATCTCGATGCATTAGAGAACGCACTTCAGGAAGAAGGTGTTGTCGCGTTTATGGTTGAACCCATTCAAGGTGAGGCTGGAGTCAATACGCCAGATGATGGCTATCTACAAGGAGCGATCGATCTGTGTCATGCAAACAACGCACTCTTTATCGCAGATGAAGTTCAAACCGGAATTGCCCGAACAGGAGATCTCATTGCTTGCAATCACGAAAACGTGAAGCCAGACATGCTCATCCTCGGAAAGGCAATTAGTGGTGGAGTTTATCCAGTGTCTGCTGTTCTAGCAAGAGACGAGATTATGAATGTTATCAAGCCTGGACAACACGGTAGCACATTCGGTGGAAACCCAGTGGCCGCTGCTGTAGCAATGGCTGCGTTGGATGTTGTTCGGGACGAGAACCTCGCCGATAACGCGCGATACTTAGGAGACATATTTAGAGCCGAGATGAGCAAGCTCGCTCAAGAGACTGATTTGGTTGATTCGGTTCGAGGACGTGGATTGCTCAATGCAGTTCTCATCAACGATACACCAGATAGTTCGACAGCTTGGGATTTATGCGTGGCCATGAAGGAAAATGGACTTTTGGCAAAACCAACACACGGCAACATCATTCGATTTGCACCGCCACTCGTTATGACCGAAGAGCAGTTGATGGACTGTGTATCAATCATTCGTGAGACCATCTTGAATTACAGCAAGTAAATGCCGAATCTTCTCAAAAACAAGGAAGACCAGGAAGTTAGAACTGGTAAACCAGATTGGCTCAAGGTGAAAATTCCTTCAGGTAAGGAATACCTTAAGATCAAGAGCATCGTAGAGGAGAAGAATCTCAATACGATTTGCTCAAGTGGTAAATGTCCGAATCAAAGTGAGTGCTGGTCTGCTGGTACCGCGACATTCATGATTCTTGGTAATACCTGCACGCGATCGTGTCAGTTCTGCAACGTAGATACTGGAGCAGGCGAGGAGGTCGACATATTTGAGCCAGCTAAAGTTGCTGAGTCCGTTCGTCAAATGGGATTGAAGCACGCGGTTATCACGAGCGTTGACCGGGACGATTTGCCAGATGGTGGAGCGGAACACTGGAAGAAAACGATTCAAATGATCCGTAAGAAAAACCCAGAGGTGACCATCGAAACCTTGATTCCAGATTTCAAAGGAGATTGGGAAAACCTCGATCCAATTTGTGAGGTCAAACCAGAGATTGTTTCTCATAACATTGAAACGGTGGAGCGCATCACTCAGAAAGTACGAATCCAGGCAAAGTACTGGAGAAGCATGGAAGTGCTGAAAAGACTCAAGGAAGGCGGGATCAACCGTACCAAGAGTGGCATCATGCTCGGTTTAGGCGAGACTAAAGAAGAAGTCATTCAAACGATGAAGGATCTTCTAGCCCAAAACGTTGACATCCTAACAATTGGACAATACTTACAACCTACCAAGAAGCATTTGCCTGTCGCTGAGTTCATAAAGCCCGAAGTATTCCAAGAGTACAAGAAGATAGGCGAGGAGCTAGGCTTCTATCATGTCGAGAGCGGACCGCTTGTTCGCAGCAGCTATCACGCTGAAAGGCATGTTTGAATTGGAAAGCAATCTCATTTTATCATTAAAGTGAAGCTAGGAGCTTCGAAGAAGAGCTATTAGCCGGCTTAGAACCTAACTAAGAGCGAACAGCTAAAAGCGAGCTCAAGCTTCTTTCCCCTCTTGAGAGGGGTGGATTCTGAGCTTGTTCGACGAAGCCTTGGCGAAGTCGAAGCGAAGAAGACGGGGTGTGTTCTTCAATAGTCAATCCTCAATTGTCAGTTGTTGGAGGTGGAGGTGGAGCTGTTGAAGCGGCGCTTTCCTTTTTGATAAAATTGATCATATAGTCGCGCTCCTCACAATCCTGATCATTGCTCAAAGCCTTCCACAGGCTGGCGTGGTCATGGTCAATACAGTGTAAGACCTGAAAGTTGGTATGTCCCTTTTCGATTAAAGCTTCCTCATAGACTTTAGTGAATGGATGCGTATAGGATTCACTGAGCATCAACATCGGAACTGGGAATTCGTCGATGTAAGAAAGAGGAGATGCGTCCAAATGCTCTTCGTGCGTTTCGCCAAACACAACGTTGATGTGGTTTTCTATTAGTGTTGGATCTTCAATGAACATCGCCTTCTTGTAGTCTGGTATGTCGTATCCACCTCCAACAGGAAGAATTCCTTTGATGGCACTCAATTCAAATCCTTGCTCCTCGAGGTATCGTTTATCCACCGCAATGAGTGCACTTAGGTGAGCGCCAGAAGAAAACCCTCCAATAAAGATATTTTCAGGATCGCCCCCGTATCGAGAAGCATTCTCCTTTACCCATTTGAACGATGCTGCCAAATCCTTTACATGTTCTGGATGCTTAATTCCTTCATGGCGTTTCTTCTCACCCAAAAGAGCTGGACTCAAACGATGTCCAACCGACACAACCACGATTCCTTCTTCTGCGAATCGGCGACATAGATTCATTTCTTGATGTCTGTTGACATAGGCCCAGGCGCCACCACCAATCCACATTAAGACCGGCGCCTTCCGCGCGTTGGACGGAGCCAAGACATTTACTTGAGTCAACTCTGAGTTGTGTTCGTGATCTGCTGAATAGTATGGGATATTCTCAAATTCCTGGATGGATGTCTGGCTGAGAGACAGCAGTGGAATGATCAAGAAGGATGTAAGAAGAAGCTTATTCATGAGAACGAAGTTGCTTGATTTAATCAAAGCGAAAACCTAAGCTGGGACGAATGGGGACTAAAGTTCACCAATGCAGTGGTACTTTCGGCCGCCGAATGATCTGGATACTATATCTCGCTATTACGCTCATTGTGCTTTTGCTTATTGGCAATGCCCTGACTTATTGGCTTCAATTTCCAATCTTGTTTAGACCTGCTAAGCTCCCACAAGACTTTGAATTCGAATTCGATCACCACTTTGAAGAAGTCGTCATTGAGTCACCAGAAGAAGGCAAGATTCATGGATTGTATTTCCATGAGGAGAACAAAAGATCGGAGAAGGGAATTGTGTTGTACTTCCATGGCAATCTCGGTAATCTAACTCGCTGGGGAAAATACTACGATAGGCAGTTTGCCGACACCGGACTGGACGTCTTCTTTATGGACTATCGTCACTATGGTAAAAGCAAAGGGGCGATTGCTGAATCTTTGTTCTATGATGATGCATTGAATGTGTATCGTCATTTCGATGGGCTCTATCCTGCAGAGCATATCACGATCTATGGGAGAAGCATTGGAAGCGGCCTCGCTTCGTTTCTGGCCTCCAAAGTCCTAGCAAAGCAGATACTGCTGGAGACTCCGTTTTCGTCTATCCAGGACATGTTCTATGCGTACTATCCATTCCTGCCACCAGTATTCCTTTTCCGATTTAACTTTCCAAACGCGGAGCATTTAGAAAAATGCGAGCTACCGCTTCACATCATCGTTTCTGGAAAGGATAGGGTAACACCGCCTAAAAGCTCGGCCCGGTTACAGTCGATATTAAAGGATGGGGATAGCTACACGGTCGTAAACGAGGCCAAGCATAACAACCTAAAGGAATTCGAGGAGTTTGATACTTGGATGTCGGATCGCTTTTAGCTGTTCGCTATTGGCTCTTAGCTAGGTTCTAAGAATTACGGCTAATAGCCAAGAGCTAAAGGCTAACAGCTCTTCTGTGAATCCAACGCGCTTTCCCCTCTTGAGAGGGGTGGATTCTTAGTGGCAGAGCCACTAAGAAGACGGGGTGTGTTTCATCGTTTAAGCACTAGCTAATTAGGAAGCAGGATCACAAACGGACTCGAAGCCAAGCGAGAGGCGAGAGGCCAGAAGCGAGGCGCTTCCTCATCTCCTTCTACCTTTCGACGACTGACGTTTCCCTGAATTCTTAGATTTCTTCGGTCCTGAACCACGTTTGCTAGGGCCGGAAGACCTGAGCTTCGGTTTCGATTTTTGAGGCGGTTTTGAACCTTGCTTTGGCTTCTTCTTTTGACTCGTATGACTCGCCCCAGTCTTCTTCTGGGTCTTGGTCGAGCTGGCGATCATCGCGTTAATCTCTCTGAGCTCATGAGCTGTTAAATCGCGCCATTCGCCTTCTGCTACGTCGAGCTTCACGTTCATGATGCGCGTTCGTTTCAATCGTATGGCTTCATAGCCAAGATACTCGCACATTCTTCTGATCTGCCGGTTTAAACCTTGGGTCAAGACGATTCTAAAACTGTTTTTGGTGAGTTGTTCGACCTCACACTTTCGAGTTGTCGTGCCCATGATGGGAATTCCACTCCCCATTTTCTTGATGAAATCAGCATTGATGACTTTATCCACCCAAACTTGATATTCCTTTTCGTGGTGGTTTCCTGCGCGTAGAATCTTGTTAACGATGTCGCCGTCGCTTGTCATGAAGATGAGTCCTTCGCTTGCCTTGTCCAATCGTCCGACTGGGAATATCCGTCTAGGGTAAGCGATGTAGTCGACGATGTTATTCGGTTCTGATTGGGTGTCCGTCGTGCTCACAATGCCAGTCGGCTTGTTGAATGCCAAGTAGACGTCATCCTCGGCCTCCTCTGAAACGAGTCGTCCATCGACTTTTACTTTGTCCCGTTTTTTGACGCGCTGTCCATTCGATGGTCGCTTTCCATTGATCGTGACCCGACCTTGTTCCACCATACGATCCGCCTCTCGTCGAGAGCATAAGCCGATCTCGCTGAGGTATTTATTGATTCGTGTTCCGTCTTGGTCGCTCACCTTTCTTTGATACGCTGGTACAATGATACTTTGTTATCACTGTTCATTCTTTTGAGGGCACTCTTACTCTTCTTTTCTTTTGTCTTGACACAAAAGAAAGAAGCAAAGAAAAAGTCAAGGCTGTGGTCCACGAAGGCAACCTGTCTCTCGTGCACCCTAACCTCGGCCGGGTGATCTCCTTGGGAGCTTCCCTGTCTCGCTAAGGCTGCACTTCGTCCAGAACACCTTCGCGCCCCAAGGCCGAATTTCTCTCCTCTCTTGCATATTCTCAAGGCAAGCACTTGTTGCCATTTCGACGCAGTATGTTTAGGGATACTGAATGAAGCTTCCCCAGCATTATGCGAGCAGCCTTCGGCGATAATTGAATTATTCATTTCGAATGAACGGTGAGGCAACCCAGATCATTGAAATGCACTGCATATGTGGATTAGAGAAGGATGTCCGCGGTTCGAAGACCGTCGATGCCTTGGCATTGGCGGTCGAGAAAATGCCTCAGGGAAGCTTCTTGATCTTTTCGCCCTTTTGGATCAAGCCAAAAGGGCAAGAGAGACACAATGCACTTTTACCAAATACGGTGCAGCATCACCAAATGGAAAACTCTACGGGCGAACCACCAGGAGCTCAGAGGACTTCGATCGCAGTCAACCAGTACACATTTTGCAGAATATCCCAAACCCAAATAGACAGTTGCATTTAATTGCAGAATGTGCAAATATTTCATGTTTGGTTTGCAGATTTCAATTTCTTAAAAGATTGTAAATCAGTCAGTTTTGTTCTCATGAAACGCTTAATCCTACTATCCGCCATTGTAGCATTGCTCGCAAACTGCAAACATTCAAATGACGTCGTCTCTGATGGCTGGAAACAATTCAGTTGCTAAGACCATTGTCAATTGTCAATTGTTCAATGCAAACCACCTGTACGAATGGAACAAGGTCCAAGTGAATGGCCAAAAGCGTACAGCTAGAAGCGCATCGCTGGAAGTACTTAATTTGTCCGTTCAACTGAACGCCATGGAATACAACCACACCGTCCTAGACCGCTTCCTCCGATACGTTAAAATCGACACGCAAAGCGATCCGCATTCTGAGACCACGCCTTCTACCGAGAAGCAAAAGAATCTAAGCCGATTGCTGGTGGAGGAGCTTATTGAAATGGGCATCAACGATGCTGAAATGGATGAGCACGGTTATGTATATGCTACCGTTCCAGCGAATACGGATAAAGACGTTCCGGTCATTTGCCTTTGCTCGCATGTCGACACATCACCAGAGAGTAGCGGGGAGAATGTGAAGCCCGTCATTCATGAGAATTACCAAGGAGGAGTCATCACGCTTCCGGCTGACAACAGCATTCAGATTGATCCCGTTGATCATCCAGAGCTTGCCAAGAAAATTGGGAATGATATTGTCACAGCGGATGGCACAACGCTGCTTGGTGCCGATAACAAAGCCGGAGTGGCTGAGATCATGGACATGGCGGATTACTTTATGACTCATCCAGAAGTGAAGCACGGCGCTATTCGAATTCTGTTTACTCCAGATGAAGAAATTGGGCGTGGAGCGGATAAAGTGGACATGGAACGACTCGGAGCTGAATTTGGCTACACCGTTGATGGCGAAGCGCTGGGTTCGTTCGAAGACGAGACCTTTTCTGCCGATGGCGTTGTGGTGACAATCAAAGGATTCAATACCCACCCAGGTTTTGCAAAAGACCGCATGACAAGCGCATTGAAAATTGCATCTGAGTTTATTGATGAATTGCCGAAAGACGCTTGGTCTCCAGAAACGACCGATGGAAGAGAAGGATATGTTCATCCGTACGAATTCAAAGCTGGTATTGACGAAGCTGAGATCATCATTCTCATTCGCTCGTTTGTAGACGAAGACTTGAAGAAGTACGAAGACGAACTTGAATCCATTCTCAAAAGGGTAGTGGATCAGTACAACAACGCTTCCTACACCTTCGAGGTGTCGAAGCAGTACCGAAACATGAAGAACATCATCAAGGACGTTCCGCAAGTCTCTGAGTACGCCATTGAAGCCATCAAGCGCTCTGGACTTATACCAGAGATCGGCAGCATTCGCGGCGGAACGGATGGTTCTAAACTGAGCTTCATGGGATTGCCGTGTCCAAATATCTTCGCCGGCGAGCACGCCTTTCACTCCAAAAACGAATGGGCCAGTGTTCAGGATATGGAAAAGGCGGTAGAGACGCTGGTTAATCTTGCCCAGTTTTGGGAAGAACGATCTTAAAGTAGCTACGAACTTCAAGAACACACCCCGCCCTGCGGGCACCCCTCTTGAGAGGGGTGGATCACGCCGAAGGCGGGAGACGGGGTGTGTTTCATTGGGGAATTCCAAGGCCTTCCGTCACTTTTTTTAGGTCAAGCTCTTGAAGTAAGAGATGAAGCTTTCCCAGCATTAACAGTAAGACTTCACTTTCTAAAAAGGATCGGCCTTGAATGTGAATGTGTGATTGAGCAACAAGCAGGGAAGGCAAGAAGCCGCAACCCGGAAGTGAGCACCCCCAGAGTTTGAGAGATGTGTGAGGAAGAACGCGAACGGCTTGGTTGTGGCTGTGGAAGCGGATTGTTTGCGAAATAGCATTCTCATTCACAGCCGTGATTACTCACGTCACAATACTTGATGGTGTTCGTGAGCTCGCTACGCTCGGTTTTTGGTTCTTTTCATCTAGGAAAAGAACAGAAGGGAGGTGAAGACAAAGTGGAGAAGAAAAAAGTCCAACAAAAAGAAGGATAAGAATTCAGATGACCACATGAAAACAACGAAGTGCTGATGCAAAAAGGGCAAGAGAGAAGTCGAGACAAAGTGGAAGAAAAAGTTATTCAGAGCTGCCTTTACCTCCTTTAACAATCAGCCATATAGCCAAGAGAATTTCGGCCAACGCCATAGGAAGACTTAAGATCATCTCAGCCGCAGCAACTTGATCCGCATAACTTGGCATCATCGCCTTGGCTGCACTCAAGCCGCTGTAGCAAATCCCGGCGAAGAGCAGTAGAAATCCCAAATATCGAAGCATCTTTTGTCCTCTTGATAGCCAGCATTCCCAAGCCAACGAGGTGAAGACCGAAGATGATCAAGCCGTAATTCCATATAGAAGTGAAGGGCTGAAGTCGTTCCATGACTTCAGGATTTACTTCCGTGCCATCAAGCAATGGATAGACCTGAATGAGATTCCAAATAGCGTAGCCAAGGAATAACGTGTAAACCGCTCGTAAAATGCCAGCGTTTCGAGAGAGGGACGGATTTATGTTCTGGAAAAAGCGATATAATCCCCAAGCAACCAAAAGATCGAGAATGAAGATGATGACCCATCCAATCACCCCGCCGGTGTACAGACCTGTAGAACTTCGGATGTTTTCATACGTGGCATTCGCATCATCAGCAATGACAAGTGAGTTATATGCATAGCCATATGCGTAGCCATCGACAGCGGCCATAAGTAAGAGGGATATTCCAGCGAGTAGCGCAGCTTGACGATCGGTAAGGTTCATGACTTAGAGCTTGATTCAAATTTTAAATGGCTAATGTAATATTTTGACTAGCCTAACTATTAAGACACAGTGGAAGGAGAAAAAGCTCAAAGTACTTGACCTTGAAGACACCAATGGCACAAACAGTTGAGTTGGAGACGACTCGCTTGCCGTTAATCTCAAGAATTCTACGACATTCACGCCATGATTATCCAAACACAAAAAATCAGCTGGCTAGCCATGGCTGCGCTGATGATTTTTGCTGCATGCAGCAACCAAGAAACGAATGAGGTAAGTGAAGAACCAATGGGCGACAATGTATTGCTGAAAGAATGGACCGGCCGCTATGGCGGCGTTCCTGCATTTGACGAAATGAAGGTAGAAGATGTAAAAGACGCAATCCTCACTGCTATTGATTTGAAACTAGCAGAGATTGATGTCATCGCCAATAATACTGAAGCTGCCACGTTTGCCAATACCATTGAAGAAATGGAACGTTCGGGTGCTGAACTTGATCGAGCATTTACTTACTATGGAATATTCAGCGCCAACGCTAATAGCCAAGAGTTTAGAGATATTCAAACCGAACTAGCCCCAATCATTTCTGAGTACAGATCTAAAATCACGCAGAATGAATTGCTGTTTCAACGTATCAAGACCGTTTATGATGCATCACAGCAAACGCCGTTGGAAGTTGATCAGCAACGAGTCGTAGACCTAGAATATAAGCGTTTTGAAATGAGCGGAGCCAATTTAGATGCCGAAAAGAAAGAACGATTTGCGGCCATAAACAAGGAGCTGTCAAGCCTCTACACTTCATTCTCAAACAACGTGTTACACGATGAAGAAGGCTACGTCACTTACCTGACTGAAGATCAATTGGGAGGTTTAGCTGAAGGGTTCAGCAAATCAGCTGCTAAAATTGCGGCGGACAATGGACACGAAGGAGAATATGCTATCACCAACACCCGTTCTTCGATGGATCCATTCCTCAAGTACTCAACAGAACGAGATCTGAGAAAACAAGTCTGGACAAACTACTACGCCAGAGGTGACAACGCCGATGAGTATGACAACAATCAAATCATTGCTGACATCTTACGACTTCGTCGTGAGCGAGTCGAGCTGATGGGTTATTCAAACTATGCCGAATGGAGACTGCAAGACCGCATGGCAAAGACGCCTGAGAATGCAATGGGATTAATGGAAGCCGTTTGGCCTGCTGCAATTGCAAGAGTCGCCGAAGAGGTAGTGGACATGCAAGCAGTTGCGGACAAGAATGGAGATGACATCACTATTGAGCCGTGGGACTATCGCTTCTACGCTGAAAAAGTAAGGGCTGAGAAGTACAGTCTCGAATCGGATGAGGTGAAGAAATACCTTCAATTGGATAAGCTAACGGAGGCGATGCACTACGTCGGCGGACGGTTGTTTGACCTTGACTTCACTCCAGTGGAAGAAGGTTCCGTCCCGGTCTTTCATGAAGACGTGAAGGTTTGGGAAGTAACGAACAATACCACAGGCGAGAATGTCGGGCTTTGGTACCTCGATCCATATGCGCGACAAGGAAAGCGGTCTGGAGCTTGGGCGACAACTTATCGCAGTCAGTCGTCATTTGATGGAAACAAGAATGTGCTTGCTTCCAACAACTCAAACTTCGTCAAGCCCGCGCCAGGAGAAGCACTTTTAGTTTCATGGGATGATGCAACGACCTTCTTCCATGAATTTGGACACGCGCTTCACTTCTTCGCTTCCGACGTACGATATCCGACGTTGAACAGTGGCGTTAGAGATTACACAGAGTTTCAGTCTCAATTGCTCGAGCGATGGCTCGCTACCGACGATGTGATCAACACCTACCTCGTTCATTTTGAGACCGGCGAACCAATGCCAGAAGAGTTGATTGCCAAGATTAAGAAGGCATCGACCTTCAATCAAGGGTTTGGAACCACTGAGTATTTAGCTTCGGCCATCATGGACATGAAGTTCCATTTGGCTGATCCAACAGACATTGATGTTGATGCTTTTGAGAAAGAAACATTGGCCGAATTGAACATGCCAAAGGAATTACCAATGCGCCACAGAACACCACAATTCAGTCATGTTTTCTCCGGTGAAGGATACGCTACTGCATACTATGGCTACATGTGGGCAGATGTTCTGACTGCAGACGCATCTGAGGCTTTTGCAGAAGCACCTGATGGATTCTACGACAAAGAGTTGGCCGACAAAGCCGTTAAGTATCTATTCGCTCCTCGTAATTCCATTGACCCGGCAGAGGCTTATCGAATGTTTAGAGGCCGTGATGCGAAAATTGATGCGTTGATGAGGGATCGGGGTTTTCCTGTTCCTGAGAGCTGATTTCTGTATTCTTCTGGGAACACACCCCGTCTCACGCCTTGCGTGATCCACCCCTCTCATGAGGGGAAGGATCCTTAAGCTCGCTTTTAACTGTTCGCTATTGGCTCTTAGCTAGGTTCTAAGAAATCCGGCTAATGGCCAAAAGCTAAAAGCTAACAGCTTTCTTGCGAATTCCGCCCTTAGCGGGGCCGGGTGTGTTCATGAATGGAAAACCAGAAACATAGGTTCTCTGTATCTTTCCGAAATGAAACTTATACTCAGCCTTATGCTTGTTTTGAGCGCGCATGTCCTCGATGCTCAAATTCACATTTCAGACCTTATCAAAGTAGCTGATGCGCAGGAATATGGCGACATGCGGCCTCGGATTGAACTGGTAAATGGAACGCCAAACGTATTTTGGATGCAGAACAACAGCCGCCTTTGGCTGAATCACCGAACTTCAGATTCCATCTTCTCAGATCCGGTCAATTTAAACGGCGCCGATCACAGCATATTCGTTTCGAATTATGGCGGTTCGGACATTGCGGTCAGCGGCTCCACCATGTTTCTCACATACATGATATTGCCTTACATCGAGGCGAAGGTCTATTTGAAAAAGAGTGTTGATGGAGGAGAGACATGGTCTGATCCAGAATTGATCGCGCTTCCAGACTCGGTGATTCCATTTGTTCCAACGGTTGCAGTGGATGAATTAGGAGATCCCGTTTTGATGGTTATGGCTTACGACGAGAATTACCACAACCCGGAATGGGTCACCCTGAAGTCTTTTGATGGCGGATCGACATTTCAGTCAATGGTCAGTGCTAGTGAGGGAGCTCCTCATGAAGTGTGCGATTGTTGTCCTGGTAATCTGAATGTTTGGGTCGATCAGGTGGTCACTACGTTTCGAAATAACGATCAAAATATCCGTGATACATGGATCGCAACTTCCCATGATTGGGGAGCCCAATACGATACCGTGTTGGATGTTGATCCAGGAAATTGGAATATCGCTTCCTGTCCTTCCAGCGGGCCTGACGCCATTTTTGATGGAAACAGGGTTCATTCTACATGGATGAGTTCTGGAAGTGGTTCACCGAGGATTTACTATTCAAACATGCACTCTTGGAACTATGAGTTCGAATCTGGAATTGTTTATGAGAGCGGCAATTCGCAAAATTTCCCGAGGATTGCGGGGAACACCGATACCATAGGCATTGTTTTCCAAAACTCAGATAATGGAATATCTAACTGCCTATTCATTCACAGCATCAACGGCGGTGAAACTTGGAGTGAACCGCTTGACGTTTATGGTGATTCTGTGTCCTATCAACGCCATCCCGATGTCGCCTTTGAAAACGGCTCATTTCACATCATCTTCAACGATCTTTTTACGAGCTCGATATATTATCGAGAAGTGTCGTTCAACGCTCCGAGTGGTGTTTCAACTACGGACATCAATTCAATTAGACTCTACCCGAACCCCGTAAAAGATCTTTTCAGAATCGAACTTTCAAGTTCACAACAAGCGACAATTGATGTTCATTCGATAAGTGGCGAGTTGATCCATCACGCTCAGATATTGAATGGTGACCAAATTGACTGCTCAGCATGGAACAATGGTGTCTATTTCGTAGAGATTCGTACATCAGATGGTATAAGCCTAAATCAGAAGTTAGTGCTGGTCAAATAGCTTCATTCAGAAGGTTATATGACGATTAGAGAAGCGACAGAAGAAGACATCGGGCAGATACAACATGTCAGAAACGCCGTTGTTGAGAATGCACTTTCCGATCCCAGCAAGATCACAGATGCGGATTGTCTTGACTATATCACCAAAAGGGGCAAAGGATGGGTGTGTGAGATTGATGAGCATGTCGTTGGCTTTGCCATCGCTGATTTGAAGGATAATAACATTTGGGCTCTGTTCCTAAAGCCAGAATTTGAGAAAAGGGGAATCAAGGCCTTCACCCTCTGCACGCAGGAAGGAAAATGACAAAGAAGGAAGGAAAAAAGATCATAAATAGTGCTTACATTTCTGCCTCAGGCAGTTAGCATTGCCTCATGTAAACAGACCATGGATCGTAAAGACTTTATTCAATCACTATTAGGCATTGCAGCAATGGGAACACTCAGCAGTTTCAAAAATTTCACGGATAGACTTCCTGAGCAAGGAGCAAAAATGCCCGTGCTCTTCACCTCACATGGAAACCCGATGGACATTCCCATGTCCAAAGAAGAACGGCCATTTTGGAATAAGCTTCATGAGCTTGGAACAGACCTTCAGCAGAACTTTGAAGTGAAGGCAGCGCTCGTGGTTTCTGCACATTAGTGCACGCGTGGAACCTTCGTCAACGTTGCCGAGCGACAAGAGCAGATCTATGACTACTATGGCTTTCCTGATGAATACTACGAAGTGTTTTACAAGGCTAAAGGCTCACCCGAAATCGCCCACGAAGTCAAAAAACTTGCCCCAAACGTGACCGAAACAACGGACTGGGGATTGGATCATGGAGCATGGCCGAAGCTCATGCATCTCTTTCCAAAAGCAGATGTTCCCGTTTTTCAAATGAGCATTGATTACTATGCCGATCCTAACTATCACTACCAACTCGGAAAGCAATTAAAAGCGTTGAGAGAAAAGGGCGTACTCATTATTGGTAGTGGGTCTCTGATCCACAATTTGCGTCTCGCTGGTAAAAAGGCGCAGCAAGGTGATATGACTCCATTTGGTTGGGAGGCAGAGTACGATGAATGGCTGAAGAAGCAAATTGACACGAGAAATTTTAAGGATCTCATCAACTATGAAACGAGCCACAAATCCGGCAAGCTAGCTTCACCTACTCCAGACCACTACGTCCCGGTGCTTTACAGCCTTGGTTTGATGGACAATAAAGATGAGATCAATTATTTCTACGAGGGCGAACCGACGATTCCTGCTTTTAGTGAGCGGAGCTTTATTATTAGCTGATTTCATTCAGACGAGTCGTGTCTAGCTTGAGCCCTCTGTAGCTCACTTCGGATCCAACGTCATTACATAGTCATAACTCTCGTTGAGGCAGGTGGCTACATTGTCCAAATCTTCGAGCATGTGCTCTGGAATCAACACGTATCCCTGCATGGTGGCGCCGTGCGATTTGAGCACGGTCGAATCAAATTCCTCGGTGTACTTCTTCTGCACGTCCTTGGAAAATCGAATTCCAAATTCTCCTTCCTTGTTGAGGAGAGAAAACAAATATCCGTTCGCTGAGGTATAGGGAACGGTCTTGCCCTTTCGGTCAAACCGAGAGCACTTCTCAACGAGTGCATCGTAAACTTTGAGTTTTTCTTCCCAAATAATGGTTGCCAAAATAGGAAGTCTCGAATTGAAATTGCCGGAACGATTATGGAAGTTACTTCTTGTCCTTGATCTGATCCACACGCTTTCCCGCGAACAGCTTGTACTCGTGAAGCTGGCACTCCAAAGGGCCGTTGAAGAGCTTCGTCTTTGATGCTGCCTTGAGTCCCAATTTCTTAAGCGCACCAATGTTTGATCCGATTACCCAAACTGTATTTCCAGGGTAGTGGTGCTTCAATCTAGAGCCAATCTCATGGTATGCGTCCAACAATGCTTTCTCAAACTCGATGCGCTTCCCATAAGGCGGATTCATCACGATGATGGATTCTTCGTCAGAACCTTTGGACTCCAAAAAATCTTGCTTCTCAAATTGGATCATGTCGAGCACGCCAGCTCGTTCCGCGTTTCGCTCAGCCTTAGAAATCGAAGTTCCATCAATGTCTTTTCCTACAATCGAAACGGTCGGGGCAGCAATCCGCTCCTTCAGCTCTAATTCTATCTTTTCAAAAAGTTCCGCATCGAAATCATTCCAATTCTTAAACGTGAATGACCGGTTAAGGCTAGGAGCTGTCTTGGACGCAATCATTGCAGCTTCGATGAGGAAGGTTCCTGATCCGCACATTGGGTCCATTAGCGGCTTTGTGCCATCCCATGCCTTGATGATGATTCCCGCAGCGAGTACTTCACTGATTGGGGCTTCATTGCTTTCTCTTCGATAACCTCGCTTTTCAAGACTCTCACCGGTACTGTCCAACGATATGTTGATGTCGTTGTTCGAAATATGGAGGTTGATTTTGAAGTCAGGGTCGAAGGTGTAGACGGATGGCCGTTCTCCAGTCTCTTCCTTGAATTTGTCGACGATGGCATCTTTCAACTTCAACGAGGCGTACTGTGAATGCTTAAATGTTTCGCTGTACGTCGTACTGTCAATGGCGAATGTCTTGCTGTTGTCTAAATAATCCTTCCACTCAATTTTCTTGGCTTGTTGGTAGAAGTTCTTGTCATCTCTTGCTCGAAACGAAGCAATCGGCACGAGAATGCGCAGCGCTGTCCGCAATTCAAGATTGGCTCTATAAAGAAGCTCCTTATCTCCTTCAAAGCTGACTGCGCGGTTGCCTTCGGAAATATTCTGAGCTCCCAAAGACTCCAGTTCTTTGGCGAGAATCGGCTCAAGGCCATACAGTGTTTTAGCGAGTAGTTTCAAGGCGCGGCGTTTCAGCTGCAATGATAAATGCTATTTACCAGTCGCGTATGGCTGATCTCGTTCGGTGATATGGCCACGAAACCACACGACCTACTTTGCGCAGAAATCTCTTGGGCTTAGATTCAACAATAACAATGTCGCCGACCATGATTCCAGTAGTGACATAATGGTTACCACGTACACCCTCAATAGAGTTAAAATATAGTGGTGTCAATTGAATATTTTGAAATGAGTCAGGATCAGCAGGACAAAAGGACTCCGAAACATATCCAAGTGAAGTGATCGTAACTTCTAAATGCTTGATTTCTTCAATTCCTCGAGGAATTGAAAAGAATCCATCAAAGTCTGTGGAGCCTCCTAAGCCTGATTTATCGAATACAATATTTACGAAGGGAATTGGTGCGCCGGTTTCTGAATCTGTGATCTGACCTTTAAATTCTCGAGACTCAAGAGCCGATGGCTCAGAATTTTGAAGAACATCATATCCACCTGTTACAGATTGTTCCTGGACATAGATTTTTTCTGAAATCTTTTGAGCCGCTGTCTGATTTGAAATAAGTATTGAAAGAGCCGTGCTCAGAGCTATTCCGATCGGGGAGAACCAAGATTTGTTTTTTTCAACCGTAGTCAGCGGTGCAGACAGTTGTCTTGGGTTCAAACGACCGCAACCGGAGCCTTTATCTTTTCGCAGGAAGTCGATGACCTCTCGATCAGACATTTGAGTGAAGTCGGTGACGACCTTTTCACAAGAGGCGCAGTGACGGCCTTTGTCTTGAGGTGTCATATCATCCCATTTCTCATGATAGGGTTTTGGGATTTGAACATTGATGCTGCGCTCTCTCATAGCCTGATTCTTTGGCTATAAGTTAGCATCAGATAAATCAATTAATTCATGGCATCTAATTGGCGGTGGGTGCGAACTAGAATCCGGCTACTTCGTCATTTCAAGTGCATAAACCAACGGCAACTTCTTACCCATTCCTTCAACCCGAAACTGCTTTGGCTTCTCTTCCGTTGCCTTTGGAAAGATGTTGTAAGGGGAGTAATCAAATTCTTCAAAATGGGTGAGTTTCAATTCTTGAGACAACAGCGCTCCAATCACATCTCCAAGTCCATGATTCCATGTGACGCTTGAGGTTTGTAGATCGTGCTCTTTGTTTGCATACGTGCCTTCTTCATCCTCCAAAATGGCTTGACTCCTCATGTAGGGATAGACGATCTCCTTAATTGGCTTATCAAACATCCACAACACGGGATGAAATTCAGCAAAGACAAATCGTCCACCAGGCTTCATGAATTTGGTCACTACTTCAGCCCAACGATTGATGTCAGGCAGCCATCCAATCGTACCATAGGAAGTGTAGACAATGTCAAACTGACCTTCGAGGTTTTCTGGAAGCGAGTAGAGGTCGCTTTCTATGAATCGCCCACTTAATCCAAGTTCATCATTTAGTTCTCTCGCCTTAGCCAAAGCTTCAGAACTGATGTCCATGCCGGTGACTTGGGCACCCATTCTTGCTAGGCTAAGCGTGTCCTGGCCGAAATGGCATTGCAGGTGAAGGATTGATTTGCCAGTCACATCACCGAATAGGTCCAGCTCAATATCTGTCAGACTGTTACGGCCTTCTTTGAAGGAATCAACATCGTAAAATTCAGAGTTAAAGTGGATATCCACTTTCGAGTTCCACATGTCCTTATTGACTTCCTTGTAGTTGTGTTCTTCCATGATTCGATTTCTGGACGACAGAATTATCAATAATTCCTCACTTGCTCGTTATTTTCGCGGTCAATTTTTACGAGATGGGAAGAGCATTTGAATATCGGAGAGCAGCCAAGGAAAAACGTTGGGATAAGATGTCTCGCATTTTCCCGAAACTAGCCAAGGCCATCACCATGGCCGCGAAAGAGGGTGGAGGGGATCCAGTCATGAACGCAACGTTGAGGTCGGCGATTCAAAATGCGAAGGCCCAGAACATGCCGAAGGACAACATTGAGTCGGCCATCAAAAGGGCAGAGGGTAAGGACGCGGCAGCATTCATTGAGGTGAATTATGAGGGGAAAGGACCTCACGGGGTTTTGGTCTTTGTGGAATGCGCTACCGATAACTCTACTCGTACCGTAGCCAATGTCAAACATTACTTTACGAAGCCCGGCGGGACATTGGTACCAACCGGTTCATTGGAATTTATGTTCGACCGAAAAGCCGTTTTTCAATTCGAGAAACCCGCTGAGCTTGATTTAGAAGAGTTGGAATTTAACCTCATCGACGCAGGATTGCAAGAAATCGTAGAAAACGAGGACCAGATCTATGTGTATGGAAACTATACTGACTTTGGGACATTGGCTGCAGCGATCGAGGAATCTGGGATTGAAGTAGAAAAGGCAAATCTTCAACGAATCCCGACGTCGCCGGTTGAATTTTCGGAAGAACAACTGGAAGAAATTGAGAAAATGCTCGACCGAATGGAAGAGGATGAAGACGTTCAAGCCGTCTTTACGAACATCGCCTAGCGGTTTTTAACATTAATCATGGTCATAACTGACCGATACTAGTTCATTATTAGGTTAATCCTTAAGATATTTGCACCTGATTTTAGATTGATACTTACATGCTACAAGCAACCACATCAGAAAAGGTAGTAAGATACAAGAGCACGAAGCCGAAGGATGCCTTTGCTCGAGTGTTGAGAGGGAGAGTGAATGCTTACTTCAAAGACAGAAACATGTCGATGAAGGCCAATGCCCAGGTGAAATTCAAAGCTGTTCTGGGGTACATCGCTTGGTTTGTAACCTACGGGTTGATTCTAAGCGGTCTCATCAATGGTAGTTTTTGGGGATTGTTACTAGCCTTTCAATTGATTGGCTTCATCAATATCTTCTTGGCATTCAACATTATGCATGACTCATGTCACAATGCGTTTTCAGACAACAGCAAGGTCAATCGCATTCTCGGCTATACCATGAATTTTATAGGAGGAAATAGCTATCTCTTCACGATGATGCACAATGCACACCACTCGTTTGTGAACATCGCTGGAATCGATGTGACGCTGGAGACGCATGGCTTATTTCGCTTCACCCCACACGAGCCTTGGGAGCCAAAGCATAAGTGGCAACACATTTATACGCCGATGGTCTATGCTCTAGCCATGATTCATTGGGTTTTAGTGAAAGACTTTAAGTGGATGTTTAGCGAGTTGCATATTGGGAATTCTAAGAATATCACGCACACCGCGTCAGAATACGTCATTCTGTTTTCTTCGAAGCTTTTCTACTTCGTTGTTTCATTGGCGCTTCCGCTCATTCTGTTGGATGTACCAGCTTGGTGGATTATCGTCGCATGGTTGAACATGCACTTTCTGCCAAGTCTTGCTTTCGCATTGTTGTTTCAGTGCACACATGTCTATGATGGAACACATTACCCACTGCCAGATGAGAATGGCGACATCGAGAACAACTACTTTTTACATGTAATTGAAACGACAGCGGACTTTAGTAGAAAGAATCGGTTTACGACTTGGCTGACTGGAGGAATCAATATTCACGTCGTGCATCACTTGTTTCCGCACATAAACCACGCTCACTACATTCCGTTGACAGAAATCATCAAGCAGACGGCAGATGAACACGGTATTCGCTATCAGGAGAATCCAAATTTCTATTCCGCGCTTAAGCTGCATTTCAGGATGCTCAAGATGTTGAGTAAAAAAGAGACAACTGTCCCGCAGTACGGTGCTAGTGCGCAATTGGTGTAATCCCGGATTGTTCGAGTTACTCTATTACCATTTTATAACTGAGTTTTGTTCATTGTCGATGTGGATAAAAAGAAGCACAATACCCAAATGATTACTGAAGAATTCACGAACGTTGTGATGTCCTAAGAGGTAGCACAGAGAGTTAATCAGAAACGGACGAGCAGGCCGATGCTCCGAAATAGATTTAAGCAATGAGGAGAACGATAATTACAGGGACGGGGCATTATATCCCAAAGAAAGTACAGACGAATCAAGATTTTAGTGATCATTCGTTTTATGATGCTGATCAAAACAAGATTGATACTCCACCAGAGGTTATCGCACAAAAATTCGAAGAAATAACTGGGATTGGAGCTCGGAGATATGTCGATCCTAACATGCATACGTCTGACATTGGAACCATTGCTGCACAAAGAGCTATTGAGGATTCTGGCATCGATCCAGAGACAATTGATCAGCTGATTTTCGCTCACAATTTTGGGGATGTCAAAAAAGGAACTATTCAAACAGATGTGTTGCCAGCGCTCGCTGCAAGGGTTAAGCACAACCTTAAGATTTCAAATCCGAGGTGCGTTGCTTACGACATTCTTTTTGGTTGTCCTGGATGGGTTCAAGGAGTCATTCAAGCAGATGCTTTTTTTAAAGCAGGTATCGCTAAAACAGCATTGGTCATTGGAGCTGAAACACTTTCGAGAGTGCTGGATGACAACGATCGAGATAGCATGATATTTTCGGATGGTGCTGGCGCATCAGTTCTCGAGTATTCAGATGCAGATTCTGAATCTGGAATCTATTCGGCTTCAAGCCTAAGCCACACCATTGACGAAGCATTCTTTCTTTTCTTGGGAAAGTCAAATCATCCAGAAGCGGATCCAAACATACGGTACATCAAGATGCATGGACGAAAGGTTTATGAATATGCGCTAACTCACGTTCCTGCTGCAATGAAGGAATGCGTAGAAGCTGCAGGAATCGATGATGTAAGCAAGATCAAGAAGATATTCATTCACCAGGCAAACGAGAAGTTAGATGAGGGCGTTGTTAAACGGTTCTATAGACTTTACGGGGAGAAGGTTGTTCCTGCGGACATTATGCCAATGAGTGTCCACGAATTTGGAAACAGCTCTGTTGCTACAGTGCCAACACTTTTTGATCGAGTTCGGCGCGGTGATCATAAGGGACACAATCTTCATGAAGGAGATTACGTCATATTCGCATCTGTTGGCTCTGGAATGAACATCAACGCTGTTTGCTACAAGATATAGAAGGATCGGTTGCCTAGTCGCAGTCAATCTTTTGGACCTTCCCTCTTTTCTTCCTTTTCGGATTTCGATAGTAGCGGTTGCAGTACTGAAAGCGGTCCAAGCTGCGGTCAACCGGAAGTATTCTATCTTCTTCCATGACCGAATAAAACACTGTGCAAATTTGAAGTCGTCCATCTCGCAGTTCATGATCAATCGAGTCAATGTCCATGGTCTTGGTATGCACGCTTCCACCAGTCTTCCAAGCTAAGTTCAGGTATTGATGGTTAATTCCCTTGCGTGTACCACACAGAATGACATGGATGGGCCGGTCAAGGCATTTTAGCAACACATAATCTCGGATGCAACTGTTGTTGTCCGCGATTAGAACAATGGCCTCATCTGGATGTTCGTTGAGCGCAGCAATCAAGGCCTCAACGTCATTTTCTGGACTATCCCCACCATTCCCCTTATTCTTGACCTTCTTGATCAGTCTTAGCAGCTTCGATATCGAGGTGGCATTTGAAGTATAAATTCCACCGGTACTCCCGAGCATCTTCTTCCTGTTCTTCTTTTGATCGCCATCATTGAAGAATGTCAAATGACGTATTGGGCTTGCCGATTCTTTCATCGTGTGCCAGAGCAGTGCTTCGGCTCCATAACCATACATACTGCCAGTCCAGTCCGTAACGATGTGGGCGTTCTGCCATTCGTTTCGCTCTAGAACTTTGAAAACGGTGGAGTCCATATGGTATTTCCCTTTCCCTTTCGTCATGAATTGCCTGATCTTCTTTAAATAGCCCTGGGTTCGCAAGCTTGGTCTAGAGGGTTTTTTCGGAGTATCCTCTTCAATCAGGGGTTCTTGATCTTCTTCTGAGATTCCGACGGTAGTTTCCAGCTCTTGGTAATGAATGCGAACTCCATGAAAGAGTTGCATTGCTTCGAATTCGTTTTCGCAGTCGGTTTGAAGAACTATCTCATATTCGATGGTCTGACTGATCAATTTGCTGTCGAGGTTTTGCAAAGCGCTGAGTCTCTTGCTGAGCAAGAAATCATAATTTGTAATCCAGTCGTCGTACTTCTTCGGGTATTGAGTAAATACAATTTCAATCTTCGTCACCTCAATGTTCTGGCCCTGTGGCGGCCACTCTTCCGCATTGATGATGTCATATTTGGCGTATCCGTTTTCTAGAAGTACACTGTTCTCAAGTTCTCCTCCAGAGTAAACAGGGACTTGCGAGATGGCAATGCCAGACAGATCAACGCTCTTCTCAACATGTTTGAAATGGGGGATGTTCGAATTCGGTTGAGCTAGCGTATGGGCGGAAAAGCAGCCGAAAAGCAACAACAAAGCCCAACCATATTTTCCGTTTACAACCATTAGCAACAAAACCCTAAAATGGAATGTTTGAAATTGTTTCTTTGAGATGCGAAAATTGTGAATTAGAGGAGAATGAAATTTCACTTAACTGTATTGCTTGGACTGATTGGATTTGCAAATCTGAATGGACAAGATTTTGAACTTAAAAGTTCGGTTGATATTTATCGAGATGTCCAAGAACTAGAACGCGGCCTGAGGGTACTTTATTTAGCTGCGCATCCAGACGACGAAAATACACGCTTGATTTCGTGGCTGGAGAATGATCAACATGTTAGGACGGCCTATCTATCTCTTACAAGAGGGCAAGGCGGTCAAAACCTTATTGGAGATGAGAAAGGCGATGCGCTGGGCGTATTGCGAACCTATGAACTTCTTGAGGCGCGTAAAGTAGATGGTGGTGAGCAGTTCTTTGCTCGGGCTGTTGACTTTGGCTACTCGAAAAGCGCGACGGAGAGTTTTGAAAAGTGGGGAAAGGAAGAAGTTCTAAAAGATGTGGTCTATGTTATTCGCAAGTATCGACCTCATGTGATCATTACACGGTTTCCGCCAACAGAAAGGGCAGGGCATGGCCATCACGAAGCGTCTGCATTACTTGCTGAGGAGGCATTTGATCTTGCTATAGATCTGAACGTGTATCCGACACAAGTTGCTGAACTCGGAGTTTGGCAACCACAGGCGCTTTACTGGAATGCTTCTGCTTGGTGGGATAAAGAGCTGGAGAATCTAGACGCAGAAGGACTGTTGAAGAAGCAGATGCATCGCGTCAACATTGGGGTTTATAGCGATTTAAGAGGGGAAGCAATGAATGAAATTGCATCGATGGCACGAAGCAAGCATCGATGTCAGGCGTTTGGGACAACCAGAGCGCGTGGTGTTCAAAACGAGTATCTGCAGTTTATGAAGGGAACGTTTGACGAAAACTTCCTCGATGGACTAGATGGCATTTGGTCAAGAAGTGCAGAACACAAGGCGGCATTGAAAGAATTAGTCGAGGGGTGGAACTTCACAAGTAACCAAGCTAATCTGGAATCGTTGACCCAGAATTTTGACCGTAAACTTGGTCAAAGAAGTATGTGGGCTGAAGAGCGAGACATGCGTTGGATTCAGGATCAAAACAATGAGATTAAGCTTCGCTTATCAGGCGTAAGAGTTGAAGTATATTCCAAAGAAGATCAGGTTATTACACGGTCTTCATTTCCTGTAATGGTTGAAGTGTTTAATTCATCCAATGAACCTAGAGAAGTTACCATCAAGCATACGGGAATTGATACCGTTATTGATGCTGCCCCAGGACAAATGGTCGTGTGGGAGAGCTCTCTATCCGCACCTAGAAATGTTAGCAATCCGCTCTGGTTACGTGAGCAAAAAGAAGGTGCGTTGTACAAGCTTGAGGATAACCGTGATATAGGTAAACCGTTTGAGACCGATATGCAAATTGGTTATGCTGTCAAGGTAGATGGTCGATACCTGCGAGGAATGAGCACGTTACATCGCAGGTGGCGCGACAGATCGATTGGAGAAATCATTGAGCCGATGATCTATTCTAATCCTGTAACCCTGAGTTCAAGCTCGCATTCGCTTATCATAGCGGAAGGATCAACCAAAACATTCAGTGTACAGGTCAACGCCCACAGCGATATGGATGACTTACTTCTAAATGCAAGGGCAGAAGGATGGATTGTAGAATACAGCGGAGAACCGTTCTCGTTAAAGAATGGGCAAAGCAAAGTATTTGACATCAAAGTGAAGGCGTCCAACTCAAAGGCTACGTCACTTGAGCTTTCCGTGGAAAGGGCTGGGGAGAAGTATGGGCATTACCAGAAAGTCATTAGTTACGACCACGTTCCAGCAATTGCTCTTCACGAAAAGGCAGTGGTTCAGCTGATTCCGTTAAGTCTGAGCATGGACGAATCAAAACGCATTCTTTACATCGAAGGCTCAGGAGATGAGATCGATGAAAGTTTGGCTTCCCTTGGCTATGACGTTGATAAGAAGTCGATCAACGGGATGACACCCGAAGAATTGAAAGCATACGATGCTGTCATCACTGGGATAAGAGCATTTAACCGAAATGAAGAACTAGCCTCCAACGTGGATCTTCTTCATGACTATGTCGAGGGCGGAGGAAACATGATTGTCATGTACAACACTACCTACGACTTGAAAGTCGAGCAAATCGGACCACAACCTCTGACGTTGTCTAGAAAGCGAGTGACAGAAGAAGATTCTGAGGTTTCCCTTCTTGATGCGGAGAATAAGGTCTTTGCGGTTCCCAATAAAATAACCAATGCTGACTGGAATGGTTGGGTTCAAGAGCGCGGATTGTACTTCGCAGGAGAATGGGATAAGTCCTACACGCCGTTGATTGGTTGGCATGACCAAGAAGAAGAGGATGTTACAGGAGGGCTATTATTAGCCCATCACGGAGAGGGAAGCTTCTTTTATTCGGGCGTCAGCTTCTTTAGGCAACTCCCCGCTGGTGTTTCAGGAGCCTACAGACTTCTGGTTAATATGATTGAATACAAACAGTAGTGCAAGAGAAGACTGAAAAATGGTCATTAGTCTACCTCCTTGTGCTGGGTTTTCTAGTCTTGCAGATCATCATGTATGCCATCATTTCTAATCTCTACGCATGAATTGGGTTGATTGGGTTGTACTTCTCACTACGCTCAGCTTCATCGTTGGCTATGGCACATGGCGTACGCGCCAGCAAAAGGATCTCAATGCATATCTGAGAGGTGGACGTGACGCAGGTTGGGGTACGGTTGGACTATCAGTTATGGCTACTCAAGCTTCGGCGATTACATTTCTGTCGGTTCCTGGTCAGGCCTTTGAAAGTGGAATGGGCTTTCTTCAATTCTATTTTGGACTTCCTCTGGCCTTAGTCATCATATCTGTCATGGTGATTCCAATCTTCTACAAACTCAACGTATTTACTGCTTACGAATACCTCGAGCAACGTTTCGACCTTAAGATGCGGTTGCTCACGGCATTTCTCTTTTTGGTTCAAAGAGGATTAGCAGCTGGAATCACGATTTATGCTCCAGCCATTGTGCTGTCTACTGTTCTCGGTTGGGATTTAGATCTCATGAACATTACTATCGGCGTATTGGTCATTGTTTACACGGTTACTGGGGGAACCAAGGCGGTCAGCCTCACACAGAAATGGCAAATGGCTGTCATCATGGGAGGAATGTTCTATGCCTTTTACATGTTGGTCTCTTACTTATCTCCCCACGCTTCGTTTGGTGAAGCCATCAGCATCGCAGGAGCATTCGAGAAGATGGAAATCGTGAATTTCAGTTTTGACATCAATGAGCGCTATACGATATGGAGTGGATTGACAGGTGGACTGTTTCTATCACTTTCTTATTTCGGAACTGATCAGTCACAAGTGCAGCGATACTTATCGGGTAGCAACATCCGCCAAAGCAGAATGGGGCTGATGTTCAACGCCATTCTGAAAATTCCGATGCAGTTTTTCATATTGTTGATTGGAATTCTTGTCTTCGTCTTTTACCAATACTATGAGCGCCCCATTCATTTCAATGAACAGGTTGTAAAAACCATTTCTACTTCTGATAGGGCCGAAGAAGGCGAGCAGTTAATTGCTAAGTTTAATGCGCTAGGTGAAAAGAAAGGGGAGTTTCTCAAGGAGCCAGAACAGAATAAAGAGCAGTTACGAGCTTTAGAACATCAGCAAACCGCCATAAGTGAATCCTATGCAGTTCTCGCTACAGAAATTGACCCCACACTTGAAACCAAAGATTCAGATTACGTGTTCATCCAGTGGGTCTTGAAATATTTACCACACGGAGCGATTGGCTTGTTGCTAGCCGTCATATTCAGCGCAGCGATGTCTTCCACGGCCGGTGAGCTTAACGCACTGGCTGGTACGACGATGAATGATTTCTTCAAACGGTTGCGTAATGATCAAACAGAGCGGAGCACGGATGTGCGCTTGAGTAAAATGATTACGGTTGGATGGGGATTACTTGCTATCCTATTCGCTTTGTCTGCGCAACTCGTTGATAACCTGATTGAACTGGTAAACATCCTTGGATCCTTGTTTTACGGAACCATCCTAGGAGTGTTTATCTGTGCATTCTTCATCAAATTTCTCCGTAGCCGGGAAGTTTTTATTGCGGCAATCGTAGCGGAAGCAGTTGTTCTGACGCTGTTTTTTACGGCAGACATTGGGTTCTTATGGTTCAATGCAATTGGCTGCGCTGCAGTCATTGCTGCAGCTTTCGTCGCTCGTGGAGTATTAGGAACGAGTAAAGCTTAGCCGCCGACTCGTTTCGTCTTATAACCTTGAGAATTCAGATAAGCTTCGACTTTTTCTCGTTGATCACCTTGAATGATGATTTCTCCATCCTTTGCTGAACCACCTGTGCCGCAATGGGATTTGAGCTTCTTACCGAGATCGCTTAAGTCAGAATCGGTCCCAACAAACCCTCTTACAATGGCTACAGCTTTACCGGCTCGGCCTTTTGTTTCTCGATGAAGGGTCAATAATTGTTCAGAAGGAAGAAGTGATTCATCCTCTTCAGAATCGTCGTGCTCAAAATGGGGATTGGTAGAATAGACGTATCCGCCTTTACTCTTCTTAGACATCAGAATTAGATCCTATCCGCGTCGATCGTACAGGTGTATTCTTTGCCACTATTGGAAATAGTAAAATCAATCTCGAGACGGATGTTGTTGGTGTCCGTATCGTTGATCAACCCGCTACCGCTGATTGACTTGCCATTGTCATCAGGATCTTGAGTAGGGATCGTGAATGTCTTAGAATTCTTATTGGCCACAGCACTAATGGCGGAGAAGAAGCCGTTGATCGGAAAATGCCCAAAATTGAAAAGATTCGTAATATCGATTCTTCCTTGGTCTAATGGATCTCTGGTAATAACCATGGTATAGCCATTGACCGTATCGAGCCCAGGGCATCTTTCGATGAATAAGTACGAACTGATGAATTTGGCTCTGGATTCAACGGAACAGTCAGCTCCTTCATATCCAACTCCGCAATAGCAAATTCCATCTTCACAGTTCCCTTGAACACAATCCACGTCGTTGAGCTCGCATAGATCTAAAATTTCACACCGGTCACCGAAGTATCCTTTCAAACAGTCACATTGACCGTCGTTGCAAGTTCCACCATTGTTGCAAACTACTTTCTCTTTTCCAAATGGGCCTATGCATTCGTTGCAGGCTGTGGTTGCCAAAAGGAAAAGGAATGTCAAGGGAAGAAATAATCTGAAATTCATATGATCTCGAGCGGTTTTTTTAAGAGCGGTAAATATATGAAAAACGCGTGCTTACCATTTTTTGAGGTGAATTGATTGGATCAAGAAGATAGTTTGCCGAAAAGACAGTGTACACCATGTGGGTATTTTGAAATATGACTTAATTTGTTTCAATTGAAAATCCATCAAACAAATGAAAAAAATAACAACAATTGCGGCAATGCTAGTTTTCGCCGCTGCCATTCTCACCGCTTGCGGGGGTGGAGAAGAGCACACTGAAGAGCCTGCTGAGGCGACTGCTGAAACCATGGAACAAGCTACTGAAGCTGCTGATGAAGCTGCTGAGGCGCCTGAAGAAGTGATGGAGGCCGTTACTGAGGAAGTTGAAGAAGTTGTCGAAGAGACGACTAAAGAAGGCAAAATGGGCGGCGAGAAAGTAGTAGATTCTGGAGAGGAGAAAGCTTCTAAGATGTCTGGTACAGCTGACAAGGCCGAAGACAGTGGAAAGAAGAAAGCCTCTAAAATGGGAGGAAAGTAATCTAGACATTAAGACAAAAAGAAAGGCCCGCAATTGCGGGCCTTTTTTATTTCTGAATGTTGTGAGCGAATTACTGCTTCACAGCGCTCATTGTGCACTGATCTACTCCGTTGGTGAACACTTCCGTAACCGTAAAGGTCCAGGCAATTGTTCCGTCAGTGTAAATTCCAGATCCTTGGATCGTGTATCCATCGCTATCCGGCTCTTGGTTAGGAATAGTAATGTTAACACCAGCTACAGTTGCAGTAATTGTGTTGATGAAGAACCCATCCCATAATCCAGTTACTAGGATACCGTCAGCAGAAGCTGAAGCTGAAGATGCAGCAACAGTGGAATTGTAAGCAGCAGTTGCTCCTGTAGTAGAACAAGCATCGCTTCCAGAGTAAGTTCCGATCATGTCCGCACGAGACTCAACATCGCAAGCGTCACCTTCGTAACCAGCATCGCATCCGCAAGTACCAGCATCATAAGTTCCATTTACACAGTTTGTTTCGCAAGACTCACCGAAGTAAGTGTCAGCACATTCGCAAAGACCTTCATCATTACATGTACCAGCGTTTTCACAGGTTACATCTTTACAAGGGTCACTGCAAGAGTTCATTGTCGTTAGCGCCATAGTACTAAATAAGGCGATTAGAAGTAGGTTGATTTTTTTCATTTATATAATAGATTATAAGCGCCGCAAAAATACCATTCTCGCAGGTACGCTCACCGTTAGTTGAAGAAAGTCGACTTATTGTTTGGTCATGTTTAGTTCACAGAAATTGGTAAACGAACCAAATTTCCGCTTGATTTCAATCGTATACTGCCCACCGATTAATACGGCTCCAGCTTGTCCTGTAACTTGGTAGCTCTGAGCCCCGTTTGCCTCACTTGTCTTCACAGATTGTTGTGGAATGTACAGAGTGTCATTGCTTATGTATCCATAACCCTTCGTGTCATCTAATCCTGTAAGATTGGTAATGCCAATGAAATCAACAGCTTCCGCATCGTCTGGATTTTCTTTCTCGGTAATTACACTTTCCAAACCTGGGTTTGAGTTACACTCGTCAGCCATCGAATATGTTCCTATCCAAGAATCACGCATAATGATTGTACAATCGTCTCCTTTGTATCCATGCTCACATGAACAGGTTCCTGTAGCTGCAGAGTAAGAGCCATTGACGCAGTAGTCAAGGCAAGTTTCGCCGTAGTAGTAAGATTCACAATCGCATTCGCCATCAACGCAAACGCCGCCGTTTTCACAAGTAACATTTTGAGTAATGCACAAGTCTTCTACTTCGCAGTTGGTACCGCTGTAACCAGTTTGACAAAGGCAAATGCCATCATCGCAAGTGCCGCCGTTATCACAGACAACATCTTTACAATCATTACAACTAGAAAGGAAGCCAACAAATAGTAGGCTGAAGAAAAGTTTCAAGAATATTTTCATGAGGATAAAAGGTTTAGTTCGTTAGTGTAGATTGCAATTTATCTCAAGCGTTGGCGAATTGATCTACGTTTTACGACCAATGGTCCATTTTCATAGACCAGCGCTCTCCAATTGATATTTTTGACGGCTAATTCAAGTTATGCACTTCGATCGACAGACTCTGTCTGACCAGGACCTTCTAGAATTTTACAAACGTCTTCTGCTTCCAAGACTCATTGAAGAGAAGATGCTAATCTACCTTAGACAGGGAAAGATATCTAAGTGGTTTAGCGGTTATGGTCAGGAAGCGGTCAGTGTGGGAACCGCCCTAGCAATGGATCGGGATGAGTACATGCTGACCATGCACCGAAACCTTGGAGTTTTTACTACGCGAGACGTTCCGCTTAAAAGGCTTTTTGCTCAATTCCAAGGGAAGGCTGAAGGATTCACAAAAGGAAGGGATCGATCATTTCACTTCGGTAGTCAGGAACACCGAATCGTTGGAATGATTTCACATTTAGGGCCTCAACTCGGAATCGCGGATGGAATTGCCCTTTCTGAATTGCTGGAAGAGACCAAGAGATCAACGCTCGTGTTCAGTGGAGATGGGGGAGCGAGTGAAGGAGATTTTCACGAGGCGCTAAATGTCGCAGCGGCATGGAACCTTCCAGTAATCTTCGTCGTCGAGAACAATCAATGGGGGTTAAGTACACCGAGCAAGGAGCAATTCAAGTTCGAGTCTTTTGTGGATAAAGGACCTGGTTATGGAATGAATGCTTCGAAGGTTGATGGGAATAACATACTAGACGTTTATCACGAAGTGCAGCGAATTCGAAAAGAAATTGCAGTCAACCCTCAGCCTCATTTACTTGAGTGCAACACATTCAGAATTCGGGGTCATGAAGAAGCTAGTGGAACGAAATATTACCCCGAAGGGTTGATCGATAGCTGGAAAACCAAGGATCCTGTTCAGCGGTTTGAGGAGTATTTGGAAGAGGGAGGAATATTAACTGCTGAAGAGAAAAAGAAAATTAAGGAAGAGTTCATTGAGCATATTTCATCCTCTTTTGAAGAAGCGCTAAAACTGCCTCATATTGTTCCTAATAGTGAGGAAGAAATTTCAGACCTCCATAGTCCTCATAAGGCTGATGTCGTACATAAGCCAGCGGAGAGCGCCGAGATGCGCTTTGTTGATGCCATTGCTGATGGATTGAATGAAGCGATGATGAAGCACACTGATTTAGTTCTGATGGGGCAAGACATCTCTGATTATGGCGGGGTGTTTAAGGTTACAGAAGGAATGCTCGATAAATACGGAAAGGAAAGAGTGCGGAATACACCTCTTTGTGAGTCAGCCATCGTTGGCGCTGCGCTCGGACTGAGCATCAAAGGGCGAAAGTCGATGGTAGAAATGCAGTTTTCCGATTTCGTGACTTGTGGCTTTAATCAGATTGTAAACAACCTCGCTAAAATCAATTGGCGATGGGGTCAGAATGCTGATGTGGTGGTGAGAATGCCAACAGGCGCTGGTGTTGCTGCTGGCCCATTTCACTCTCAATCTACCGAAGCTTGGTTCTTCCATACACCCGGATTAAAGGTGGTTTACCCTTCCTCGCCAGAAGATGCGAAAGGACTGCTCTTGTCTGCGTTTGAAGATCCAAATCCAGTCCTATTTTTTGAGCATAAGTACTTGTACCGTAGCCTGAGAGGCGATGTTCCGACAGGTTATTACACGACTCCAATCGGAAAAGCGAGGGTAGTACAAGAAGGCAGCGACATGAGCATCCTCACGTATGGACTTGGAGTTTCGTGGGCCGAAGAGGCCGCAAAGGATTTTGAAGGATCGATCGAGATCATTGATTTGAGAACACTTTCACCGCTCGATGAAGAATCCATATTCGCATCCGCCAACAAGACTGGTAAAGTTTTGATACTCCACGAAGACGTAATGAAGGGAGGAATCGGAGGCGAGCTCAGCGCTCTTATCACTGAGAATTGTTTTGAAAACCTTGATGCTCCCATATATCGAGTAGCCTCACTCGACACGCCGGTTCCATTCGCTTCAGATTTAGAACAGAATTTTTTAGCAGTTAATCGATTGAAGGAAGCAATCAGTTCATTGAATGCTTACTAGATTTGTGACGTAATCAACATCAAAATGAAAAAGACACTTTACTCTCTCATAATTCTAGCCGTAGCAGTTTCATGTGGCGTAGGAACTCATGACCATGACCATGATCATGACGATTCGACTACATTATCCGAGGTTTCCGTTCACGCTCCGATGGCATATTTTGGTTCAGAGATTACCGAAGATGGAGCAGTAGATATTACTACCATCCAAGAACAATTGGGTGAAGCAGACTCAGTTAGAGTTAAAGTAACTGGCACCGTTGCAAAGGTTTGCCAAGTAAAGGGTTGCTGGATGACCATGTACTACAATGATGAGGGCGAATCAATGAGAGTCTCATTTAAAGATTACGGATTCTTCGTTCCAAAAAACATAGATGGTAAGGAAGCCATCATTGATGGGTATGCTTATATAGAAACTACCAGTATGGAAGATCTAAAGCATTACGCAGAGGATGCAGGTGAATCCGAAGAAGAAATCGCTGAGATTACCGAATCGAAGACGGAATTAACTTTCGTTGCGGACGGTGTCATTGTGAAGGACTACGAGGTAGAAGTTGGGAGTGCTGAAGGAGATGAGCTCAATCATGACGAGCACGATCATTCAGGTCACGACCACTAAGTCGACTCAAAATACAATTCAGGAGCCCTTCGATTCGTCGAGGGGCTTTTGCTTTATAACCAGTCTCAAGCTTTGGTCGAACGTGATGTAGTTCCAAAGCCACTCAATGAAGATGAAGAACCTTTTGATTCAGGTCAAGTGAATCAATTTCCGCCATCCTAAAGTGAACATTCTTTGCCCCATGAAACAGTTTTCGAATAGGAAATGATATGGAGCTTGGCGCTAACCCGGAGGTTGCGACTTGATAGAAGAGTGGCTGAAATTGATGAAAGTTATTCCGGTCGATGAGCACGACTTGGAACGGTTTGTTGATCAGCTTTCTGGCTAATCTTAAACCACCAAAACCCGCTCCAATGATGATGATCCTTGGGAGCTCTGATTTTTCGAGATTAATGGGCATAATTAAAAAATGCTTCGCAAAGGGAAGCATTTTAGGTAATGATATTGAAGTGGTTAGCCTTTTATCGACCGATGACAATGGCTCTACTCACCAATGCATCTTTCCCACGAATCAAGGCGATGTATTGCCCATTTTCAATGCTGCTTACATCGATGGAATTAGAAAGCGCAGAATTCCAATGAAGGACGATTCTTCCAGAAAGGTCAACGAAATCAATAGACTCAATTTGAGATAGATCACCAAGTATATTAACCTGATCAACTGCTGGATTTGGGTACAATTGAATAGCCTGTAAAGCGAGATTTCCGATACCCGTTGCTTCAGGAACTTCTGTGTGAACTACGAGAAGGCAGCCGTTGCTGTCTTCGATGGCTATGGTGTAAGCTCCGCCACAAAGCTCATCAGCACTTGCGGAATTCAATCCTGATTGATGTGACCAATCATATGAATAGGGTGGAGTGCCGCCTATGGTATTTAACGTCATCATCCCGTCGCAGAACCCTTCATTGGCGCTGTCGATCGTAATGTCCGCATAGAATGAATCTGGCTGATTGACCATGAAAGTCTCTGTAGAAGTACATCCGGCAGAATCCGTTACTGTCAGGGTATAAGTTCCGGCAGCTAAGTTTGATATCATGGCTGTGTTATTACCAGAAGACCAAGTGTAGCTTATGTCTCCGGAGCCTGTTGCCGTCACATCAATTTCACCCGCAGTATCGCCGTAACAAATCACGTCGGTAATTCCATTGAGCGTAATTGTTGCATCCGACGCGTTGACTGTATCGGTGAACACGTCAAAGCAGCCAATCCCGTCTGTTACTGTGACGGTGTAGATTCCAGCTGTGAGTCCGGTTGCAGATTGGGAAGTGCCACCGCTGCTCCAACTGTAAGTGTATGGCGCATTGCCTTGGATCATGACGATTGTACATGTTCCATCTCCGTGACCACAATTGTCAGGAGTGTTGCTCATCACACCTGCTAGGCCAGAACCGGCTTGAACAACTTCAGCCGAATCGATGGACATACACCCACTAGCGTCGGTTACAGTAACCGTAAACCACCCTAAACCAGTATTCAAGATGACGCTATCTGTGGTTGCGTTTGCATCATTCCACAGATAATCGAATCCACCCACGCCTCCAGATGCGAGGACGGAAACTTCTCCGACCCCAAATGCACATGAGGATGGAAGAGCTTGGAATATCAATTGGATTTCATCTGGTGAGTCAACGCTCATGACGACCTCCTCTTCATTACCAGCTGAGTCAGTGACTGAAACAGTGTAGGCACCAGCCGTAAGGTTCGAAATTGACAAAGTGGTATCACCCGTTGACCATTCATATGAGTACGGTCCACCTGCTCCTCCAGTGATGTTTGATATCGAGGCCGCACCATCCGCTTCTCCAAAACAAGACACCGAGGTTGAATCCTCAGAAGCCGTAATTAGAGGTAACGAATAAAGGACGCTGCTGTTTGAGTAGACATAGTCATTGCTATTTCCATTTCCATTATTTGCTGCAACCCCCGCATAGTAAAACGTAACAGTATCAGCAAAGCTTGGCGCGGTCCATGTAAAACTCCAAGTTCCACTCGAGTTGAATGTTGAGTTGTGTTTTATATATGACCGACTAGAGGTGGTGCTGGTTCCGGTTCCTGTTCCTGAAGTGAATGAACCTGCACCGCTAGAAGAATTATCACGAACTGCTACTGCTTGAAACCCATGTCTAGCAGGATTAGGAGTTGACTGATCAACCGTCATTGACACAGAGTATGCTGTGCCAGGATAGTAGATGGTAGGAAGTCCCATATTGATACTTCCGCTGCCTGAGTTCAGAGAAAATGTACTGTGGCAGGATTGACAAGTCGAAGTCGTTCCAAGTCTACCAGTTCGATCACCTGAAATACCTCCATTTGAAGGACTGGTGAGGCCGATTGCGGCAATTATACAGCATGAAATGAATGTAAGTCGGAGTAGATGTCTCTGCATGGAGGTTGATTTAGTTCATGATAATTGTCTCCCAATAGACGCTCAATCATTCGAAGCGTTCACTTCATCATCCAATTTTTTTATTCGAATGTTGAACGCCGCCATGATCATCGTCATGATTGGGCTGATTAAACAGAAGAAGCAGAATGGCCAATAGACCGCAGTTGCTACTCCTAAAACTCCTGCTTGTGTAGCTCCGCATGTGTTCCACGGAATGAGCACAGATGTAACGGTCCCAGCATCCTCTAGCGTTCGGCTGAGGTTTGCGGGATGTAATCCTCGTTCCTTGAATGTCGGTTCATACATTTTGCCAGGAACCACAATGGCTAAGTATTGATCACTCGCTGTGAAGTTCATGAAGATTGAACTTGCCGCTGTTGTGCCAATTAAACTTGTTCTTCCAGTGGCCAATTTTAAAAGTGACCCAGTAATCACCTTCAGACATCCATTGCGATCCATTACACCGCCAAATATCATCGCACAGATGATTAGCCAGATGGTATTTAGCATTCCAGACATTCCGCCTGTGCTCATCAGCTCAGCAAGAATTGGATTTGTTGAGGGAATACTAAAGTCACTCCCAAGGGCCCGTAGGCTCAACGCGTATGCATTTCCACCCGCCTCACTTTTAACAAGATCAGCAATGAGTTCTTGTTGAAATATCATGGCGAAGACAATACCGAGAATCGCCCCAACCCCAAGTGCAGGAGCAGCTGGGATGCGTTTAACGATTAACCCAATTACGACAATCGGGACAATGAAGAGTAGCGGATTCAAATCGAAACTTTGTTCAAGAAGAACACTCAATTCGCTAACAGACGCCTCATCGAATGTGGTGTCATAATTGAAACCGATTATTAGAAATATGAGCAGCGAGATTAGAATACTGGGAATTGTCGTGATACTCATGTATTTGATGTGGGTGAGCAGGTCCGTTCCAGCCACGGCTGGAGCGAGATTAGTTGTATCAGAAAGTGGTGACATTTTATCTCCGAAATAAGCTCCTGAGATTATTGCTCCAGCAACGAGGCCTTCATGAATCTCCATGGCTTTGCCAATTCCTAAAAGAGCAATTCCCACTGTGGCCACGGTTCCCCAACTGCTACCGGTGGAAATCGAAACGATTGCACAAATGATACACGATGCAAATAGAAAAATGTCTGGGTTTAGAATCTTGAGTCCGTAGTAGATCATTGCTGGTACAATTCCGCTGAGCAACCAACTACCGGCAAGAGCTCCGATCAACAACAAAACGATTAGGGCCGGAACCGCCTGTTTGAGATTGTCAATTGCACCATCCATCAAATCAGAAAAGCTCGTTCCATAAAACCTTCCAAGTAGCCCTCCTAAACCAGCTGCCAAAAGCAGTGCAATTTGGTTGGAGAATGAAAGTGCATCATCTCCAAATATGGAAACGTTGGTGCCAAGAAGAATAATCAAGAAGGCGAGAGGAACCAAGGCAACTAGAAGAGGAGGAGAGTTTTCCTTCATCGGACGAATATGCAATTCTCTAATTAAAAAAGCCCCTCCGTTCCGATGGCTATCGGAATCGAAAGGGCTTTCATTATTTGTATGTCAATTAGTCAAACTTGACTTCCATCTCAACTCGACGGTTCTTGGCTCGACCTTCAGCCGTCGCATTGTCTGCAATTGGCTCCGTTTCACCGAACCACTTAACGATGAGTTGGTCAGTTTTCACGCCTCGGCTTTCAAGGTAAGTACTGACTGCTTTCGCACGTTTCTCGGAGAGAGACATGTTTGCTGCATCACTACCCTGACTATCTGTGTGACCAGAAATCTGAAGCTTCCAAGCTTCCTTCTTAATCATAAGATCAGCTAGCTCATTGAGAGAAGCGTAAGAAGTAGCCTTGATGATGTCCTTACCCGTTTCGAACTCGAGGGCATCAAATGCTGTATTCAGCACTTCAAGCTCTTCTTCTTCGATTACTGGACAACCTTCATTGTCTACAGGACCCGGAGTTTGAGGACATCTATCATCCTTATCAAGGACGCCGTCGCCATCGAGGTCGCTGTATGGACAACCTGCATTTTCAACTGGTCCGGGAGTGTCAGGACAACTATCTTCTCTGTCGATCACGCCGTCACCATCTCTGTCACCAAACGGACAACCTTGGTTGTCAACCGGTCCAGCTATTTCAGGGCATGCATCCTTGTTATCTGGAAGACCATCGCTATCCGTATCAGGACAACCTTGGAATTCGACCGGTCCGGCTTTTTCTGGACAATCGTCTTC
>JABJJW010000005.1 GCA_018660685.1 Flavobacteriales bacterium | reverse complement strand
TTCCTGATCACTCTCGGATTACTCGCTCTGTTCGTGATCCTGTCTAGACCGAGCATTGGACTTCGCCCATGCAAGCCATACTTGCTCTGGGCTTTTTATCATCAGTTTAGGAGCAGGATTACTTCGTGATCCTGCTTTGTCCGAGATATGGACCAAGCCCAAGCAAGCGTTGCTTGCCCTGAGCTTTTTCTTATTTCACTCGCTCAAACAAGTTTGGCTCATGAAAACGAAAAAGCCCAGCTGCTTTCGCAGTGGGCTTTGTCATTTAGTGACCCCGACAGGATTCAAACCTGTAACCCTCAGAGCCGAAATCTGATATTCTATTCAGTTGAACTACGGGGCCTCTCTAAACAAATGTAAAAGCCTCGACATGCGTCAAGGCTTTCCATTTTAGTGAACCCGGCAAGATTCGAACTTGCAACCTCTTGATTCGTAGTCAAGGACTCTATCCAGTTAAGCTACGGGTCCAAAATGGGCGGCAAAGATAGTTGATAATCTCATTTAGAAAACCAAAGTTTGCCATGAATCCAGTGATTAGATTAGCACTTTATGCCAGCCAATAAATATGCACTTCTTCGATATCGAATAATTGACCGATGTATTCGCAATCCGAGAAACCCGTTTCCCTCTAAAGAAGACTTAAGATACAGCTGTGAGGAGGCATTGTATGGGAGTGATGGCGAGCATATTTCGATGTCCACCATCGACAAGGATATTTGGGCTATGAGGAATGAGGGCGAGCTAGGTTATTATGCACCGATCGCCTTCAACAAATTCGAGGGAGGTTATCACTATGAGGATCCTGAGTATACCATCAGCGAACTCCCACTGAATGACATCGATTTGGAAGCCATTCAAGATGCTGCAAACACGCTGTTCCAATTTCGGGACATTCCACTTTTTCGACAATTTGATACAGCAATCGAAAAGATACTGGATCGGATGAAAGTTTCAACTACGGACGATCACAGCGAGCAGGAAGTCATTCAATTTGAGAGAACCGGGGCCTATCAAGGCGCTGAGTTTCTTGAAGCGGTGTATGCCGCTGCTCGCGCCCAAACCCAATTGGAGTTTGAATATCAAAAGTTTGAAAGCGAAGAGACCCAATCATTGGTGTTGGAGCCGTACTTGATCAAAGAGTATAGAGGTAGGTGGTATGTGATAGGCTATGACGTGGACAAAGGATCAATTCGAACATACAGCCTCGATCGGTTTGTTTCTGCAAAGACAACGGAAATGCCATTCAAGTCAAAACCGGAATTCGATCGGATGAAGTTTTTCAAGCACGCAATTGGGATTACGGTGACCGACAATGAACCAGTGGAAGTGGTCTTGAAATTTTCTTCTAGACTCACCCCTTATATACGGACCCAACCTCTACATGAATCGCAGGTCATTTTAAGGAAGGAAAGTGATGGGTTGGTTGTTCAACTTAACGTGCTGAATACGATCGAATTGATCACTCAGATATTGGGATTTGGTGACCAAGTCGAAGTGCTAGAACCAATAGATCTTAGAACGAGCGTGAAAGCCGCGTTAATAAGTTGTGTAGAAAAATACGAGGATTGAAAATTGATTTTGATATCAACAAGGTTTCCAACAATATTTTATTCGGCTGAATTTTTTTTTCACTTCAATCAAACCGCTTCAGGGAGCTCGACTTCAGTTACTTATCTACTTTTTCAGAATTGATCATTTTCGGCTTAGAATCGCACTGTAAAACAATTGACAAAATCAATAGCAAGTCGGTTTTTTTTTTCATTTTATTTAGTGAATATTTGCTCAGTCAATGAGAGGTTATCACCTCTGAACATCCGGTATCTAACATTCAATTAATATCAGTTGCGCATCGACAGCGATACGCGACCATAAAGACTTTTTTGTCAATGAGTAAACCACATGAAGAAGCTTGGGACCGTTGTCTCGAAGTGATACGTGATAACGTTAGCCTTCAGAGCTATAAAACTTGGTTTGAGCCGATCAAACCAATCAAGCTCAAGGATAACACTATGACGATCCAGGTGCCAAGTCAGTTCTTTTATGAGTGGTTGGAGGAGCATTATATTGGTCTCTTAAAGAAGACCATAAAAAAGGAAATGGGCCCAGAAGGCCGCCTTGAGTATAGTATTGTTATGGAGAATAACTATACTACATCCAAGCCTTATACTGTTCGTATTCCAACTTCAAATATTAGCGCTGTTAAGAATCCATCGGTAAGTATGCCGATTGACATCGGAAGTAAAACGATTAAAAATCCGTTTATCATTCCTGGCCTGAAAAAAGTAGTTGTCGACTCACAGCTTAATCCAAATTATAGCTTCGAAAACTTTGTTGAAGGGGATTGCAACAGACTTGCTCGATCAGCTGGATTTGCAGTTGCTCAGAAACCGGGTGGTACATCATTCAACCCACTTCTGATTTATGGAAATGTAGGCTTAGGTAAAACACACCTTGCCCATGCCATTGGTATCGAGATCAAAAAGAACCATCCTAACAAAACGGTACTTTATGTTTCATCCGAGAAATTCACTCATCAGTTTATTGATGCGGTTAGAAACAACACGACCAATGATTTCGTTCATTTCTATCAAATGATCGACGTGCTGATCATCGATGATGTTCAGTTTATGGCTGGAAAGGAAAAAACTCAAGAGGTTTTCTTTGGAGTGTTTAACCACCTTCATCAAACTGGAAAACAAATTGTTCTAACGAGCGATAAGTCACCAGTTGAAATGCAAGGAATGGAGCAGCGTTTACTTAGTCGCTTTAAGTGGGGGTTGAGTGCAGATCTTCAAGTGCCAGGTCTAGAAGCACGGATCGCTATTCTCGAAAAGAAGATGTACATCGAAGGAATTGAGCTTCCAAAAGAAGTAATTGAATACCTCGCATATAGCATCACGACGAATATTCGCGAGCTGGAAGGAGCTTTAATTTCTTTGATCGCTCAAGCTTCATTGAACAAGAAGAATATCACGCTGGATCTCGCAAAGCAGATGATCGACAAGTTCGTCCGCAATACGGCAAGAGAAGTTTCCATCGACTACATTCAGAAAGTCGTTTGTGATTATTTTGACCTTCCAATCGAGCTTATGAAGTCTAAGACTCGTAAGCGAGAAGTTGTACAGGCTCGGCAAATAGCAATGTACTTCGCTAAGCAGCTTACAAAAGCTTCTCTGGCAAGTATTGGAGCTCACTGTGGAGGCAAGGATCACGCAACGGTATTACACGCTTGTAAGACCGTAAATAATCTAATGGAAACCGACAAGCGGTTCCGAGGCTATATCAGTGATCTTGAGAAGAAAATGGCAATACAATAGTTATTGTGTTTGATGATTGAATAACCCATTCGTCTTTGGCGAGTGGGTTTTTTTTGTACCAAATTTTGAATTATGAAAGTTCTGTTCGTCTGTCTCGGAAATATTTGTCGATCACCGTTGGCTGAAGGTGTATTCAGACATAAGGCCGAAGAGATTGGGTTGGAGTACGAATTCGACTCTGCTGGTACAGGTGGCTGGCACGCAGGCGAAGAACCGGATCAACGAATGCAAGAGACCGCCCTCAAATACGGCATAGACATCAGCGACCTCAGGGCTCGGCAGTTCAGCGATGAAGATTTTGATCAATTCGATAAGATTTTTGTGATGGATGAATCAAATCAATCCAATGTACTCGCCCAAGCCAAATCAAGCGATGATGAAGCGAAAGTTGAATTGTTGCTGAACACGCTTCATCCCGGTGAGGACATGGTTGTGCCCGATCCCTATTTTGGAGGCCAACGCGGATTTGATCACGTATACGAACTGTTGAATGACACAGCAGATCGGTTTTTTGAGCAATCCAAATGAAAAAGAAACTCATCCTCATACCGTCTTCTTTACATGAGTCGAATGGCGCTAAGTTTCTAGGAAAGGACACGATTAGCGAAATTTATGAGTGTAAGAGCTTCATTGTGGAACGAGCGAAGACCGCAAGACAATTCTTAAAATCCATTGAGTTCCCTCACTCGTTTGATGACGTGAGAATGCTAGAACTAAACAAGCACGGAGAAGACGATATCGATGAGATATTTTCACTTTTTGATGCTGGTACTGTAGGGCTGATTTCTGACGCAGGCGTGCCTGGAGTCGCAGACCCCGGAGGCTTGATCGTTCGTCAGGCACATGCTGAAGGAGTCGATGTGCGACCGTTGGTAGGGCCATCATCTTTGCTTCTCGCTTTGATGGCTTCAGGAATGAATGGTCAGAAATTCGCCTTCCATGGCTATTTGCCAAAAGATGAGAAGGAGTTGGCACAGAAACTGAAGAGTTTAGAGCGAGAATCGAAAGAAGCTGACGTTACCCAAATGTTTATCGAAACGCCATACCGCAATTCAAAAATGCTGAAGGCATTATTCAAGATTTTGGATGGAGGGACCGACTTATGTATTGCTTCCAATCTTACGTCTCCAACCCAATATATTCAGACAAAAACGGTAGGAGAGTGGAAACAACGTATTCCTGACCTCGGCAAAAACCCTACTGTATTCCTGGTTTACGGGGGTAAATTGTGATTATGATTTCAGAACGTAAATAGATTACGATCACCCACAAGAGCTTTGATCTCAGATTGATTGATAAACTAAAATCTGAAGTCATGAGCACAACTGAATTAAATCACTTCTTAAGCTCTTTTGAGCGACCATCTAATTTCACTTCAGGAGCATGGAGTGAAATCCTCACACAAGCCAAGTCAATTTGGAATGCCCATCTCCACGGGCAGAATTGGAATAATCAAATTGATATTAATTGCAAAGAGTCATACCTAATGTTGGTTGATTCAAGTGGTAATTTGATTATCCAGAACGAAAGCTTGTTGAACTATGTCAAAAACAAGCACGTCTCTTCTTGGCGTGAGCGACTTGAACAAATTGCATTCAAAGCGATAAGAGACAAGCAGTACGATAAGGCCGAACGATACTTTACAAAAGCGATTAAAGTTGATGAGGGGAAAGCGATGAACTACTATCGGAGAGCGCTCATTAGAATCAAGTTGCAGAACCATAAGAAGGCACTCGACGATGTGAGTAAGGCCATCGAGTTGAAACCAACTGAATATGTATTCTACTTGAAGCGAGCGCAGTTATATCGCATCCTGGATATTGATTACAAGGTCATGAACGACTTGAACATGGCGGTTCGTTTGAAGCCGAATGCAGCCAATGTCTTTGACATTAGAGGGAAATTTCGACTTTCTCTCGGCGATCGAGCCGGCGGTAAAATGGACTTGCTGAAGGCAGAAGAGCTTCGAAAAGAAGGACTTGGAGGGGGCTCGGAATTATACGGAAGTCAAGCAGCATAATTCGAAGTTTAGCGGAAAACCGCTAGAAGGATCTCATTGACCCTGTGTGATATTTGAGATAGTTAAACGTTCAGATCAATCAAAGTTGAACTGACCCTATCAAAAAATCATCGCAGGGACGCATCGAGTCTACCCTATGAACCCGTCCCTGCGAGTGGTTTTGAAATTTGATTCCATCAACTTGGAGGACGATGGGCTGCATTTAGAGATAAAGTACTTATTTAGTAATCCTCTGACCACTTACTAACCTATTAAACCGACAAAATGAGTATTCCAAATAATGACGATCCGAATTGGACGTCAATATCAATGCTGCTACAAACAAGGTAGAAGCAGTGGTCACGAGAACAGATGGAGGCAAATTCTCCTGCACACCAGATCCAAATAACAAAAATGGGAGCCTTGGAAACAATGTTCCTTCTAATCAATGGCCACCCGACTATGTCGTCACAGATGAATATCTGCAGTCCATTGTAGTTGACAGCGACAACGGAGATATATCATCCATTACCATTCGGACCGACTTTAAAAAAGATGCCGCAGGTAAAATTCTGATGGCTTCGGTCTACGATGAAAATGGAAACGCCTTTCGGAAAAGGAAGCGAACGACACAGACAACTAAGGATTCGATCTAATTACCTCAAGTTGAACTCAGATGCCTTGATCAAATCATGGCAATAGTGCTGTACATTAATGTGAAGCAAGATGATGCATGCTGAAAAGTAGATTTTCCAAACGAGGTTTTCATGTGCTCTTACAGTTTTGGATCGGATTGACTGTTTTCGCCGGAACCGAAGCTGACTCAACCTTGATCAGACTCAGACTTGACCAAACACAGGAGGCCACTGAAGAGCTGATAAATCTGGGTTTTAAGGGTCGATATGATTCACCTGCGAAGTATATTTTGCCCGCTCGCTCTCGTGTAAATCTACCAAGTACAAATGATCAGTTGCTGTTGAAGGCTAAGCTGCACAATTTGCTTGGTTTGCTTTATCGAAATATTGGAATTGCTGACTCATCCGCTTTATACTTCTTGAAAGCTTCTGCAGGGTATTCAGAACACGGTCTGAATCGGTTTAATTCAGCGGAGTACAATCTCATGAATTTGTATGCAACTCAACTCGACGATCCGACGGAGGCACTCAGAATCGGAAAGAATCTGGTTTCGACAACAAGAGACTTCGATGATGTGCCAAACCTAATTATGACTTTGGACGCCCTCGCCCAAGTTTATTGGAAGTTGGATAGTGTTAAAGTTGCTTTGCAAACCGCTTACGAAGCGCTCAGGATGAGTAGAAATCAAAATGCTGATAGTGGCCAACTGGGTCTATTGTTTCGAAAAGTAGCGTTGTACTCTTGCTTTTTACCTGAGAAAAGAGCGTCTTCTCTTTTGTTTCTTGATAGTGCTGAAATGTACATTGGATCAGGATGTTTTGAAAGTGCGACATTTTTAAGTTTAAAGGGTGAGATACTTGAAATGAATGAGCATTATGGTGAGGCGCTCATTGCATTGGAAGAAGCTGAATCTCATCAGAATTGTTTTGATTCCCCGTCGGCACTGGAAACAATCTACTATAGAACCTATTCCGTTGCCTTGGCAACCGGGAATACTGAATTAGCACTCAACTATATCAGTAAACATGATTCAATCCACTCAGTTCTTATTGATGAAGCGAAGGTTACGGCAATCAATAATTTCCAAACCCTCTACGAAACTGAGAAGAAGGAGGCATCCATCGTAAGGCTTGAACAAGCCAACCACATATCTGACTTGCAACGCAACTTCTTTATCGTATTGACTTTTCTATTCTTGGCAATTTCAACCGCCGTGATAATCATTTACTCGAATCGCCTACGGCATAACAAAATGCTCAGTGAGGAACGAATCGCCAAACTGGAACAAGAGCGTGAGGTTATGAATCTTCAAAGCATGTTATACGCTCAGGAAGAAGAAAGGCGAAGAATCGCTCGAGATTTGCATGATGGCATCGGTGCCTTGCTTAGTGCAGTCAAATTGCACATCAACAACATTGAATCTGAGATCAAAAAATTGACAGAATTGGACATCTTGAAATCTACCGAAGAGGTGATAGATCGAGCCAATTCTGAAGTGCGGAGAGTCGCCCATAATATGATGCCAGGGGTTCTTGTGAAACTTGGTCTTTTCGAAGGAATAGAGGACTTCTTTGATCGTATGCGAGAGTCGGCTAAGATTAAGATATCCTTCACATATGACGATTTCGAAGACCGATTTGAAAATAAGACAGAAGTGATGATCTATAGAATCGTCCAAGAGCTGGTCAACAATACCTTGAAACATGCCAGTGCATCTGAAATAAAATTAATGATAAAGCGAACTCCAGATGGTCTCCAAATGAATTATAAAGACGATGGAATGGGTTTCGATGCAACCATAGTAGAGGATCCGGAAAACTTTGGACTGAGCGGAATCAAAAGTCGAGTTAACTTTCTAGAAGGAGCCATGACCGTGTCTTCAGTCCAAGGACAAGGAGTCCATTTCATAATTTCTGTTCCTCTTAATCAAACTGAGGCTGTATGAAGCAAGAGTCACATAGATTAAGAACGCTACTCTGTGATGATCATGAGATTTTTCGAGAGGGATTGAGCAATGCCTTAAAGAGCATCGAGAGTCTCGAAGTATGTGGAGAGGCGGCAAATGGAGCGGAATGCCTCGACTTCGTTGCCAACAACGAGGTCGACGTCATATTTCTGGACATCAATATGCCGGTCATGGATGGCATTGAATGCCTCTAGGTACTGAAAGATAAGCACCCCGATATCAAAGTGCTTGCCCTCACGCAGTATGATGAACAACGATTTGTAAAGCAGATGCTCAAGTACGGCGCGGATGGCTACATCCTAAAGTCAGCGGGCAAACACGAAATTCTCAAGGCCATCTCTTCCGTAAAGAATGGTCATGTCTGTCTTACTCAAGAAGCAGAGGCCAAGGCAGAAGGATTGAGAACTGCTGAGGAGCCGGATCATCTTTTCCCTCACTTAAGTGATCGAGAAAAGGAAATCATCAAGCTTTTGTGCCATGAATACAACACGAAGCAAATCGCAGAGGCAGTCCACCTCAGCGCCCATACAATCGAGAGTCACCGATCCAATATTTTTAAAAAGGTTGGTGTCACGAATGTTGCCGGCTTGGTGAGATGGGCAGTCAACAATGGGCTTGACTAAGGCCACTTATCCTACATTCGAACAGTGTTATTCAGTAGCGCCCTTTTTCTGACTTATTTCCTCCCGTTATTTCTGGTAGCATACTATGCGGTTCCTATCCGATTTAAGAACTACGTCGCGCTGGCTGGTAGCTTGGTGTTTTATACTTGGGGTGCTCCAGTATTTGCTTTGGTTCTGGTCGCAAGTGGATCCATCGATTTCTATTTGAGTCGTCAAATTGCTTTGCACGACAGACGGGCTTTGATACTTGGGCTTGCTCTGAACGTTCTGACTCTGTTCATATTTAAGTACTTCAACTTCTTCACGGACAACGCCCGCGCCATCGTTGAAGGAGTTGGGTTCAACTATCCGCACTACGCAGACATTGCACTTCCATTGGGAATATCATTCTTCACTTTTCAGAAGATTAGCTATTTGGTCGATGTTTATCGGAAGGATGCTGAGCCTGCTCAATCACTCTCCCAATACTTACTTTTTGTTTTTCTCTTTCCACAGCTCATTGCGGGTCCGATCATCCGATTTAAGGACATTGACCATCAATTATCGAATCGATTTGATACAGACAATTGGAACCGAAGATTAACAGGGTTGCAATTGTTTTGTCTGGGTTTAGCGAAAAAGATTCTGGTCGCCGATCAGCTTGCTACAATTGCTGACAAGGCATTCGCCGGAGGTGATATTGGCTCGATGACAGCACTGATTGGCCTCATCGCCTACACCTTCCAGATTTATTTTGACTTTGCTGGCTATAGTGATATGGCCATTGGTCTAGGACGCATGATGGGCTTTGAATTCCCTGAAAACTTTCGATGGCCATACGTTGCAAAGGGATTCAAGGAATTTTGGTCTCGATGGCATATCACACTGAGCACATGGATGAGAGACTATCTCTATGTCCCACTTGGGGGAAATAAATTTTCAGCAGCTCTGACGATGAGAAATTTGTGGATCGTCTTTCTTCTTTCAGGGCTGTGGCATGGCGCGAGTTGGAACTTTGTGATATGGGGTGCTTGGCATGGCTTACTTCTTACCATAGGTCGCCACACGAAAATCTTTGAGAAGCTTCCTGGTGGACCATCCACTGGATTGACATTCATCCTCGTCATGCTTGGATGGGTGTGGTTCAGAGCCGATGATCTTACACATGCGCTCGACTATTTTGAACACTTATTTCGATGGGATGCACATCTGGACTTCTTTCCAAAGGATCGAAAGTGGTGGATGCTCATCATCGCTGTTTCATTTTCATTCGTGCCGCGTCCAATGCACGACTACCTCGAACGTTTCATGAGAAGCGATAGAAAGTCATTGGTTATCGTGAAGTCAATTGGCGCACTAATGCTTCTTGTCCTTTGTCTTGGTCAAATCGCCCTTGCCGATTCACAGCCGTTTATTTACTTCAGATTTTAGTCATTAGCCTACTTTTGGCAGCCTTTATATTAGCATATGTCCGACGATAAAAAAATCATCTTCTCGCTTCAAGGAGTGAGTAAAACCTACCCACCTCAAAAGCAGGTTCTCAAGAATATTTACTTGAGTTTTTTCTACGGTGCCAAGATTGGCATCATCGGACTCAACGGTTCTGGAAAATCCTCTCTTCTGAAGATCATTGCCGGAGTCGAAAAGGAATTTCAAGGTGACTTGAGTTTCAGTCAAGGATATTCAGTTGGTTATCTAGAGCAAGAACCTCAACTCGATGAGTCCAAAACGGTGATGGAAATTGTCAAGGAAGGCGCTACTGAAATAACGGCGTTGCTCGAAGAGTACGAGAAGATCAACAATGATTTTGGCTTGCCTGAGGTTTATGAGGACGCAGACAAGATGGAGAAGCTTATGGCTCGACAGGGAGAACTCCAAGATAAAATTGACGCGGTGGACGCTTGGGAATTGGAGAGCCAATTGGAAAGATCGATGGATGCATTGAGAACGCCCGAAGGAGATACTCCAATCAAGAATTTATCGGGTGGAGAACGACGCCGCGTTGCCCTATGTAGACTGCTGATTCAACGACCTGACATATTACTTCTCGATGAGCCCACGAACCATCTTGATGCCGAATCTGTGGATTGGCTGGAGCATCATCTTCAAGAATATGAGGGCACAGTCATTGCGATCACGCACGATAGGTATTTCTTAGACAAGGTTGCGGGCTGGATTCTCGAATTAGACAGGGGAGAAGGCATTCCGTGGAAGGGAAATTACAGCTCATGGCTCGATCAAAAATCGAAACGATTGGCTCAAGAAGAAAAGACCGCCAGTAAACGTCGCAAAACACTCGAGCGAGAGTTGGAGTGGGTGCGGATGAATCCGAAAGGAAGGCAGACCAAAAGCCGAGCGCGTCTAAACAACTATGATCAGATGCTCAATGAAGAGCAGAAGTCTAAAGAGGAGAACTTAGAAATTTATATTCCACCCGGACCACGACTAGGTAATAATGTCATTGAAGCAATTGATGTTTCAAAAGGATTTGATGATCGACTCCTGTATGAAAACCTAAACTTCAAATTACCACCGGCGGGAATTGTTGGCATTATTGGACCCAACGGGGCCGGTAAAACCACGCTATTCAGAATGATCATGGAGCAGCAGCAACCGAACTCTGGTGAGTTTAAAGTTGGTGAAACGGTCAAAGTTGCCTACGTTGATCAAGCTCATGAAGACATTGACACGAACAAAACTGTTTACGAAGTCATCAGCGGCGGAAACGACAATCTTGAAATGGGTGGTCGAGAGATCAATTCGCGGGCCTATGTTTCCAAATTCAACTTTAGTGGGAACGATCAAGGCAAGAAAGTGAACGTGCTTTCTGGTGGTGAGCGTAACCGCCTCCACCTAGCCATGACGTTGAAGGAGGGAGCAAACGTATTGCTACTCGATGAGCCGACGAATGATTTGGACATTAATACACTTCGCGCTCTGGAAGAAGCGCTGGACAGCTTCGCTGGATGTGCCGTAATCATTAGTCACGACCGATGGTTCCTAGACCGGGTTTGCACTCACATTTTGGCATTTGAAGGCAATAGTGAGGTCTACTACTTCGAAGGTGGTTATAGCGACTACGAAGAGAATCGAAAGAAACGATTGGGTGATGATGCTCCAAAACGAATTCGGTACAAGAAACTAGCCTAGTAGCAAGTTTGACCTAATCTTCTCAGAGCTTGACGAAGAGATCTCTCAATTGAACCTACTTTTGCGGCCTTATGGCCAATAAGCCTTCCATACCAAAAGGTACTCGTGACTTCGTTCCTGAACAAAGCTCAAAGCGGCAATTTATATTCGACACCGCGCGAAGTGTGTTTCAGTCTTTCGGCTATCAGCCAATCGAAACGCCGGCCATGGAAAATCTCGAAACGCTCCTTGGAAAGTATGGCGATGAGGGAGATCGATTGATTTTCAAGATTCTCAACAACGGAGACTACTTGAGTAAAGTTGATGATGAAAAGCTAAGACAAAAAGATTCGAATGCCTTGGTCAAGGAGTTGAGCGATCGTGCGCTTCGTTATGACCTCACCGTTCCATTTGCCCGCTTTGTGGTTCAAAATCAGAACGAACTCAGTTTCCCGTTCAAGCGGTATCAGATCCAACCGGTCTGGCGAGCAGACAGGCCACAGAAAGGACGTTACAGAGAATTTTATCAGTGTGATGTAGACGTTATTGGCAGCGATTCTCTGCTCAATGAGACAGAATTGCTCTGCATTATTGATCAAGTCTTTTCGAAGTTAGGCTTGGACGATATTTCAATTCGAATTAACAACAGGAAAATTTTAAGTGGAATAGCTGAAGCTTCTGGATTGTCAGCATACTTCCAGCAAATGACTGTCGCAATTGACAAGCTGGATAAGATTGGTGTTGATGGCGTTAAGGAAGAAATGATTCGGAATGGACTTCCTGAAGCGGGAGTGAAGAAAGCCTTGAACCTAATCAATCTAACCGGTGATGCAGAGGGTGTGCTTAACATGCTCGCTGGTGCCATGACTGGAGTAGAAGAGGCATTCAGAGGCATAGACGAAGTGAGGACTGTTTTGAAATCGTTGCCAGAATCCACACGTGAAAAAGTTAAGATTGACCTGACACTTGCTAGAGGATTGAATTATTACACAGGAGCCATCATCGAAGTTGGACATTCAGAATTTCCATCCAGCATATGCGGAGGTGGTCGCTACGATGATTTGACCGGTATGTTCGGGCTTTCGGATATGAGTGGTATAGGAATCAGCCTCGGTGCAGATCGAATTTATGACCTCATGGAAGCTAAAAATCTCTTTCCATCCAATCTAGATGCAGGAACGCAGGTCATGTTTGTAAATTTTGGTCAAGCAGAAGCACTTAAGTCTTTCGAACTCGCTTCTGAAGTACGGGCAAGCACAATGTCAGCCGAGGTATATCCAGATAGTGCCAAGATGAAGAAGCAAATGAAATATGCCAATGACAAAGGAATTTCCTTCGTTTGTATGATTGGTGCGGAAGAATTGGCCAGCGGTACTGTCGCAGTGAAAAGCATGGGTACTGGCGAACAAGAGAATATTTCCATGGATGCACTGAGCAACTTCTTGAAAGAAAAGTTGAAATGACGACACTAGAGAACAAAGACTATACGATTCGGGAAATTTCTTCCTTGCTCCAATCAGGAGATTCAATTGCTCTGTCTGATGAGCTTGTTGAACGAATTCAGAAGGGTCGGTCATTTCTCGAAAAGTTCATGGCGGAGTCGAAGGATCCTGTCTATGGAATCAACACAGGATTTGGAAGTCTCTATGATCAAGTGATCGACGATGATGAACTCGGCCAGCTTCAAGAAAATTTGGTAAAGTCTCATGCAGCTGGAATGGGGGAGGAAGTCCCAACACACATTGTGAAGACCATGATTCTTTTGAAGGTCCTCGGTCTGTCGAAAGGAAACTCTGGAATCACCTTGGAAACGATTTCCATGCTCATCGAGTTCTATAACCAAAACGTATTACCAGTGATATACACTCAAGGGTCGCTGGGTGCCTCAGGTGATCTGGCTCCATTGGCTCATTTGAGTCTGGCTCTAATTGGCCATGGGGAAGTGAGTTTTAATGGTGTGAAGAGAAATGCAAGTGACGTTCTTCAAGAGGTTGGATTGAACCCAATCAACCTTCAATCGAAAGAGGGTTTAGCCTTGCTGAATGGCACTCAATTCATGTCTTCTTATGCACTGACCATCCTTGCGAATCTCGAAAATCGAGTTGATTCACTGGAGAAGGTTGCGGCGTTGAGCCTGGATGCTTATGATGGACGCATTGAACCATTCTACGAAGCAGTTCATGCCTTACGTCCTCATCCGGGACAAGTTAGCAGCGCTGCGGCAATTCAGGCAAACTTGGAGGGAAGTGAATGGATCACACGCCGAAAGGAACATGTTCAAGATCCGTATTCCTTCAGATGCATCCCTCAAGTGCATGGAGCGAGCAAGGATGCAATTGACTATGCAAGACGCGTTGTTGAAATTGAGATCAATTCAGTCACCGATAACCCAACACTTATTCCGGAAGACAATAGGATAATCTCAGCGGGAAATTTCCATGGTCAACCTTTGGCACTTACTTTAGACTTTTTGAGCATCGCGATGGCGGAATTGGGGAGCATCTCTGAACGGCGGACATACAAATTGGTTTCTGGAAATAGAGGACTTCCTGCTTACTTGGTTGCGAATCCTGGATTGAATAGTGGGTTCATGATTGTTCAATATACCGCCGCATCAATCGTTAGTCAGAATAAGCAGCTGTGCACACCGGCTTCGGTAGACACAATCGATTCTTCCAATGGGCAAGAGGATCACGTGAGTATGGGAGCAAATGCGGCGACCAAAGCAATGAGGGTGTTTGAGAATCTGGAGAAATTGATTGGCATTGAGCTAATGACAGCAGCGCAAGCGGCGGACTTTAGAGAGGGGAAGAGCTCGAGTGTTTTGGAGGAGCTTCGCACGGCGTTCCGAAAGGAAGTTCCGTTCATTAAAGACGATGATGTCATGAGTAAGCACATGCATGTTGCGCTGAGGTTCGTACAATAATTTTTTTCATAAATATGTTTATAACATAAACTAATTTATATATTTGTTATCAAATCAATATGAAAATGGAACAAGAACAAACATTAGAAACACAAGAAAGCCTTCAAATCATTGAAGAGATGATCCAAAGGGCTCGGTTTAATTTTAGTCAAGGAAGCTTTTATTTTATCTTTTGGGGACTGCTATTAATAGGCGCAGCTCTTTGGCAGCAGTTTTATCCTGGCGACATGAGTTGGATCGGATGGCCAATTGCTGGAATAATAGGCGGGATTGGGTCTGGCTTATACGGAGCCCGATCAGACAATTCTAGAAGAATGATGCATTTGGATAAAATGTATACTGCGATTTGGGTAGTATTCTTCATCACGATTATCTTCTTAATTGTCGGATTCGTCGGAAAAGGAATCAATCCAAACGGCTACATCATGATTATCGCAGGACTTCCTACGTTGTTGACTGGGCTGGTATTGAAATTCAAACCTCTGCAATACGGTGGTGTGGGATTCTGGATTTTAGGAATTATCAGCATTTATTTTCTGGAAGAGTGGAGTTCGATGATCTATGCCGTCAGTATGTTGCAGGGTTACCTGATCCCTGGATTCATTATGAAAGGAATGAAGTAAGATGTTTAAGTCACTCGACCCCATATTGCATTCTCCACTTCGTCTAGCTGTAATGTCTCTCTTAGTCGCAAAGAAAGAAGCAGAGTTCACGTTCATCAAGGAACAGACTAATTCCACTGCTGGAAACCTGAGCGTGCAGATTACCAAACTTGAGGCAGCCAAGTACATCGAAGTCACAAAGGGCTACAAAGGAAAAAGGCCTCAGACTTTGGTGCAAATCACCAAAGTTGGGCGCAAAGCGTTCAACGATTATGTGAAATCATTGAACACGTACATCAACCCAGAATAAAGGCTTGCGATAGTGACTTTCTGATCGCACATTTGATCCATGTCAGAATCACATCCAACATTTACTACGGAACTAAGAGTACGATATGCTGAGACCGACCGGATGGGTTACTGCTACTATGGAAATTTCGCTGCTTATTTTGAAGTGGCACGGGTTGAAGCCCTCAGAAGCCTCGGTGTTAGCTACAAGGATCTTGAAGATGACGGTGTCATTCTTCCAGTTCTTGATTATGAGATTAAATATTTCAAGCCCGCTTACTACGATGAAAAATTGCGCATTGAGACTGTCATTGACAGTCTGAGTGGTGCCAGAATCCACTTCACTTACAAAACGTTCAATGAACAAGGGGAGCAGATCAATAAGGCTTCGACGACGCTTGTGTTCGTTAGTGCAGAATCGCAAAGACCAATGGCACCCCCTGAAGACATTGCCACACGACTGTTTCCCGCTTACAACAATTGACATTTAAAATCTTCTTAAAGAAGGCAACATCCTGAGCGATTCGGGGTTGACCTTTGCATCGTGCGTCATTCTATTATCATCGCTTTATTCATCACTTATGCTTTCGCTGGAATCGCTCAAGATTCGGTTTCAACCGACTCTATTCCGATCAAGCCAAAAGCCGGATTTATTTCAAACGTCATGTTTCAATTTGACAATCGAAATGAACGGTATTTCGACGTCACAGGTCGCATGAATGGACTCAAACTGGGCCTAGAGTTTTACAAACGGTTCAGGACCGGCTTTGGCTTTTATGGTAACAATGACTTCTATAATCTTGAACCACCAGAGACGAACGACACGCTCGCACAATCTGTGAAGTTTAACTACCGCACTTATTTTGGAGAGGTTGTATTTTATCGAAATTTCAGGTGGGAATTAAGCGCCATGGGTGCATTCGGAAATGGTGAGATTGAGTTGAATAATTTTGATATCAGTGGTCAACTTCCAGAATTCAAGAACACTGATACCATCCGTGACGTGAGCGTCATTGATTTTGGAATCAACGTTCAATACAAGATTTTTCCATGGTTTGGAGTTGGAGTTGGAGTTGGACAGCGCAACGTGAAAATTACCGACGAACCCATACTTCAAGATGCGTTCACAGACCCATACCTGGATTTTAAGATTAAGGTGTTCTTGGGATACCTGTATCGCACTATTTTTAAGCCCGAGGTAATCGAAGCTGAAAAGGAATACTACAAGTATAGAGACGGTAAACGCACAGAAGCATATCGTAAGCTGTTCGACAAAAAATGAATGTTAACCAGGCCAAGGATAGAATTGAAGAGCTGAGCATGGAATTGGAAGGGCATAACCACCAATACTATGTTCTTAGCCAACCTACTATCTCTGATTTCGAGTTTGATCAACTGCTGAAGGAGCTTGAGCGACTTGAAGAGGAGTTTCCGCTCCTTGCATTGCCGAACTCTCCAACGAAAAGAGTGGGAGGAGATATCACGAAGAAATTTGCTTCTGTAGTTCATGACTTCCCTATGCTCTCTCTCTCGAACACCTATTCAAAAGAGGAGATAATTGAATGGGAGAATCGACTTAAGAAAATTGCAGATGGCGAAATTGAATTCGTATGCGAGTTGAAATACGATGGTGTAGCCATCGGGATTAGGTATGTGGACGGAGTGTTTAATCGGGCTGTGACACGAGGCGATGGAACACGCGGCGAAGAGGTCGGCGCAAATGTGAAGACCATAAAGTCCATCCCATTACAACTCAGAGAAGGAGATTATCCGAATGATTTTGAAATCCGCGGTGAGATATTTTTCCCGCTCCAAAGGTTTGATGCTCTGAATGAGCAGCGAGAGAAAGATGATGAGCCGAAGTTTGCCAATCCGCGAAATACAGCGAGTGGAACGTTAAAAATGCAGGACTCATCAGTGGTCGCTTCACGTGGCCTTGATTGCTATCTCTACGGACTGTATTCCAAGGAAACCTTGAAAGATTCTCATTGGGGAAGCATTCAAGCGGCCGGAGACTGGGGGTTTAAAATTCCTGACACCAATGCCCGAATGGTGGAGAAGATGAAGGATATTGAGGATATCATGGACTTCATTGAGTATTGGGATGAACATCGTCACAACCTACCCTTTGAAATCGACGGCGTTGTGATCAAAGTCAATGACTACAGACAGCAGGATGAACTTGGATTCACGGCTAAGTCTCCTAGATGGGCAATTGCTTACAAATTCAAATCTGAAGAGGTAACCACCGTGCTTGAATCCGTTACGTACCAAGTCGGTAGAACTGGAGCGGTCACACCGGTCGCTAACCTCACACCCGTATTGCTTGCAGGAACTGTCGTGAAACGAGCATCTCTTCACAACTCTGATCAAATCGCAGAATTAGATCTAAGAATAGGAGACACGGTTTATGTCGAAAAAGGTGGAGAAATTATCCCTAAAGTCACCGCTGTTGATATGTCGAAGAGGGGGTTGCAAGTTCAACCTCTTGAGTACATCAGTCATTGTCCAGAATGCGATACGCTACTTATTCGCAATGAAGGTGAGGCTAAGCACTATTGTCCTAACGATGCAAGTTGCCCTCCTCAAATCAAGGGGAAGATGGAACACTTCATTTCCCGAAAAGCAATGGACATTGATGGTTTAGGCACTGAAACCATTGACCAACTCTTTGAATCAGGCCTGATTAAGAATAGTGCAGACCTGTACCATTTGACTCGATCGGATCTATTGCCGCTGGAGAGGATGGCTGAAAAATCGGTAGAGAATATGCTCGCTGGACTTGAAGCTTCCAAAGAAGTTCCATTCGAGCGCGTCCTCTTCTCTTTGGGAATTCGATATGTCGGAGAAACCGTAGCTAAGACATTGGCTCGTCAATATGGTTCTATTGAAGCATTGAGAATAGCGTCGGAAGAGGATCTGGTAGAGGTAGATGAAATTGGTGAGAGAATAGCTGAGAGCGTCGTGGAATTTTTCAGCAGAGAGGATAATTCAAAGATTGTTCAATCTCTTATGTCCTCAGGCTTGCGTTTCGATATTCCAGAGGAAGAGCGCAACCAAGGCACAGATATCCTTAAAGGACAAGCATTTGTGATATCGGGTGTGTTTGAAAGGCATAGTCGAGATGAGCTTAAGTCCCTCATTGAACAGAATGGTGGCAAGAACACAAGCTCCATCAGTTCGAAAACGTCCTACGTGTTGGCAGGTGAGGGAATGGGACCATCAAAAAAGGAAAAGGCTGAAAAATTAAAGGTTCCGATTATCTCTGAATCGGATTTTGAAGCAATGCTTGCTTAGAATCGAACGACCTTCTCTTGGCCTAACACCTTGTTGTTAGAATGAACTTCAAGGAAGTAGATTCCTGAGCTCAACCCACAGGTTGAAATTTCCGAGTCTGATGAAATCGAGAACTGATGCACACGCGTTCCATTTAGATTGAAGACCCACACATCGAGCGGCTCCGTTACATCCCTGAAGAACATCCTATCAGTTGAATTGACAAATGAGTAATGATCTCTATCCATCGAGCTCAGACCATGGGGCCAATTGTCCGGATCAGTAGGATCCCAAGTGTCTATAATCTCAAAGCCGAAACAACCAGATGCTCCAGCCGAAATCGGTTCAGTTACTTCAGCGCAAATCTGATAAGTCCCGACGCTATCCGGAATGCTAGGGAATAGAGCTTGATTCGTCACGTTTCTAACATTTGTCTCACCTGGAGCTATATCTCCTTGATAGAGATTCGCAATCACATTCATACTCTCGTTCCCTAAATAGATTCGATACTTAAAAGAAGAGTATTGCAAGTAAGTCACCGCTCCATTATTTCTGAAAGTAATCTCAGCTTCCGAAACATTGGGTGGCACATTTGTTCCGTTGTCGATATCAAACCCATCTAAATTAGATGGGAGGACGATTTCAAATGAATCAGATGACCAATCATTGGATACGAATACAGTTGTTTGAAATGTATCTATGAGCAAGTCATTGAACCCAACAGTGTCATTGGTATACATTACTGCTCCATAGACCAAGTGGATTCCTCCCGTATCGCTGAATGAGTACAGATTTGAATCTCCAAAATTGTAGTAAAGCTCTTCTCCTGGACCCAGATCGGATGTTAGAACTTCCATCCCAGTGTAGATGGTCCCGTTAATACCCATCGAGAAGTGAATCGTGTCACCACTCTCCACAATGGTCGAGTCTATGTTCTGAATTGAAATGGCTGCACTGGAAACAACACCACCTGGAATTAGCTTGTTGGTATCTGATGTTATGTGTAATCCAGAAACAACCAAGTCAACTTGTTGAGCTATTGCGGCTTGAAAGCTGACAAGAATAAGCGAGACGAGAAAGAGTCTTTTCATGACGACGATTCTGAGATATGAAGGTAGTACATATTCAAGAAAATTCTGTTGGCTGAAAACCATGAAAAAACCCCAAAACGGATAAACCGAATTGGGGCTTCGTTCTTCGATCAAGTCTTTTTTACTGGACTACGATTTTTTGCATGCTAGTGTTGCCATTAGCAGAATTTGTTGATTGAACAACGTACACTCCAGGGACAGCGTCCTCGAAGCTGATTGATCCATCTTCAATCATCGTTGACTGCGTAAAGATTTTTCCGCTTGCATCCACAACCGTGATATTCACGGCGTTGCGGACGTTCTTAACGTATAATGCTCGATTGTAATAGAACATGGTCTGATTAGAGACAAAACTGTTCTCTTCAACACCAACAGGCGGTGGAGGCGTGTACGTATCGATCATTGTCCATTGATGACATAGAGTATCATTACCTAGTTCGTCATCCCCGTAGTAGTTGAAAAGACAAATTTCATAGTCACCAACCTCAGTTGGAATCATAAAGCTTGGATCAACCGTTGGGCGAGTTGTAGAATCTCCAGGTGCCATTGCAGCAGTCAGTGTTCCTAAATAAACAACCACATTTCCTTCGAATTCATATGCGTAAGGAATTCCAAATCCAGCAGGGAAAGTGATGTTTCCATTGTTTTTGAATTCAGCATAGACACCAGTGATGTTCGGAGGGGTATTGTCACCATCGAAGATGTCAAAGCTGTCAAGATCTTGGGCCGTTGGACTAACCATAACTAGTCCTTTTGTCTTAATATCAAGATTTGCCGTAGTTGAAACTGTATAAGCATCACAAACTAGATTGTCTGTTGAATCCAGTTCAGGAGAGGATGTCAATAGAATGAATCCACACAGATTAACATTGGGTGGAGTCGCAGGAAGCGTAAATGGATCTGAATTGAAGGTGTAAATGGCTCCAACTGCCATATCTCCGTTGAAAACACCTTCAATTGTTTGAATAGTGTCAGTACCATTCAGGAAAACCAACAAAGCTGTGCTTTGGTCAGGAATAAGTTGTGGTCCTGTGTTTTCAAATTCCAGAGTCAGAACGATTGGCGTTCCAGGAGGAACCTCATTGCTGCTAGTCGCTGTAGCAGTGATAGAATTTGCCGTCAGGTCGTACTGCGCATTGGCAACACCAAATGTTGAAATCATCGACAAGGCAAGAATAAATCGAGTAAAGTTTTTCATATTAAAATTGTTAGTGACTGAGTTACTTATATCAGACGGAATGCAAATCTAAAAGTTTGCTGGCAAGAATTGGTATGTGATCAACGGTGATGAGCAAACTAAAGTTTTGCACCGCAGTGCGAACAGTAGTGAGCACCTTCAAGATGTCCAATATGTCCACAGTTGCTGCAATTAGCATCAGTTAATTGTGGGCCATTCTTTCCAGTAGATCGAGCTTCTTCTTTTATCATGTCAACCCCGATAATGCCTGTTGGCACCGCGATGATGCCATATCCCATAACCATGAGTATCATCGAAAGAAATTGCCCGAGTGCCGTGGTAGGGTGAATATCACCGAATCCCACCGTGGTCATTGTGACAATCGCCCAGTAGATGCTTGTTGGAATGCTCGTAAAGCCATGCTCTCCACCTTCTACCAGGTACATGATTGTTCCCATGATAATTGCCACATTAAAGACGGCAAATAGAAAGACCATGATTTTTGCTCGACTGTCCCTCAGAGATTTTACAAGCGTGTTGGCCTCACTCAGATAGCGAGCAAGTTTGAGGACTCTGAACACTCGAAACAATCGAAACACCCTTATGACCAATAAATATTGTGACGATGTCACGAAGAAGGCGATATAGGTTGGGAGAATTGAAAGAAGGTCAATAATTCCGAAAAAACTCAAGGCGTAGCCCAACCTCTTCCGTGCCGTCCAAATACGTAGTGTGTATTCTAATGTAAAAACAATGGTGAAGACATATTCAATATTTGTGAAGAGAAAAGGAAATGATTCTCGTAAGTAGGAGACGCTTTCAAGCATGACCACACCAGTGCTCAATAGGATTGCCCACAGCAACACAATATCGAACCTTCTTCCATTCGGAGTGTCAGTCTCGAAGATGATCCGATATATCTGTTCTCGAAGAACTGGCTTATCCGGTTGGCTCATTATTCAAGAATACAAATTGGAGAATATTCGCTCCCATTTTAAGAGCGTTCAAATGATTTTCTTCAGTGTCATTGTGAATTCGAGGATCTTCCCAGCCATCTCCCAAGTCACTCTCGAAGGTGTAGAGGCAAACCATCCTTCCTTCATAGTACAATGCCAAAGCCTGAGGCCGCTTTTCATCGTGTTCGTGAATCTTTGGTAATCCGTCTGAGAATTCAAACGCCTGATGAAATATGGGGTGAGATGGTGGTAACTCAATTAATTCCAACTCAGGGAAGATTTTCTCGAGTTCAGGACGAATGAATGGATCCATACCATAATTGTCGTCGATGTGTAGAAACCCACCTGCTATCATGTAGTTTCTCAGATTTTCGGCTTCTGATGGACTTATGATGATATTTCCGTGTCCTGTGAGATGCGCAAATGGATAGTTGAATAATGCTTTGTCGCCCAGGTCAATTATTGCCTGTTCGCGATGTATGGAGGTTTGTAAATTGCTATTTGTAAACTCGATGAGGTTGGGAAGCGATGTTTCCAAGTTTGCGTACCAATCGCCACCACCGTTGTATTTTAATAGAGCGAGCTTGAATGAACCTTGCCCGAATGAAGGGCTGGTGATGGATAAGATGAGCAGGAGTAAGAAGGGCTTCACGGTGCTAAGTTACCTGAATTAGGAATTGAAAATCGAGTAAGCTAGAGCTACGGCCATTGCAGCGGTTTCAGTTCTTAATCTCTTCTTCCCAAGAGATATTGATTGGAAGCCAATTTTTTGAGCTTCGAGTATTTCTTCTTTTGAAAAATCTCCTTCAGGCCCGATGAGTATGATATGATCGCCTTTGACTGAAAAGGCCGTCTCTAGCGAGATTCGTTCAATATCTTCCTGGCAATGTGCTATCCATCGTTCAGAATAATCCTCCGTCAGAATTTGCTCAAAGGAGGACAATGCAGAAATTTCGGGAAGCCAAAGTTCCTTTGATTGTCCCGCAGCACTTTCCACAACTCGTTCGAGTCGTTCACTATTTAGATTGGTTCTTTCAGAGTGAGCAGACACAAAAGGGATTATTTTACACACGCCTAATTCAGTTGTTTTTTCGATAAGCCATTCGAAACGGGCAACATTTTTAGTCGGAGCAACTGCGATCGTGAGTTGGTTCTCTTGCTCTTCTTCTCGGATAAGCTTATCAATCAGAATGGTTGCGGTTCTTTTTTCAATTTTCAATATCCCCTCGCACAGTCTTCCGCGTCCATCAAACACTTCGCAACGATCTCCGGATGAAAGCCTAAGAACGCGCAAATGCTTTTGCTGTCCTTGATTTAGATCAAAGCTCTCTCCCAAATTGGATTGAGGCACATACAGTCGCAAGGCGTCTTTCATTACATCAAAGAAACCATATTAAACAAAAAAGGCTCCCATTAGGAAGCCTTTAAGTTTTGATTGTGTTTCGTTATACTCCAACTGAAACTCTTGGCGCTGCAGCCATGATTTCTTCGTTAGCGAAATCTGAAAACTCAGTGAAGTTTTTCACGAATTCCTCGGCGAGATGACTGGCTTTCTTATCGTAGCCATCCTTGTTTTCCCATGTATTTTTTGGATCAAGAATGTCTGTCGGAACGTCAGGACATTCTGTTGGCATTTCCAATCCAAAGACTTCATGAGTCTTGTAATCCACGTTGTCGAGTTTTCCTTCCAGAGCAGCTGTGATCATTGCTCGAGTATACTTAAGCTTGATTCTTTCACCTACTCCATATTCTCCTCCGCTCCATCCGGTATTCACTAACCAGATGTTGACGTTGTGTTGCTTCATTTTCTCTCCAAGCATTTCAGCATACTTGGTAGGATGAAGAGGCAAGAACGGTGCGCCAAAGCAAGCTGAGAATGTGGTTTGCGGCTCAGTAACGCCCGCTTCGGTTCCAGCAACTTTAGCTGTATAACCTGAGATGAAGTGGTACATGGCCTGACCGGGAGTCAATTTAGATAATGGAGGAAGAACTCCAAAAGCATCTGCGGTCAAGAAGAAAATATTTTTAGGAATTCCGCCAATTGATGGATCCATTGCATTGTCGATGTGATGCAGTGGATAGCTAACCCGAGTATTTTCGGTTTTCGTACATCCTTCAAAATCTACTTCCGTGGAATCAGGTTTGAAGTCAATGTTTTCGAGAAGAGCTCCAAATTTGATTGCATCCCAGATTTGCGGCTCCTTTTCCTGAGTAAGGTCGATGCACTTTGCATAACATCCACCTTCGAAGTTGAAAACTCCAGTCTCTGTCCAACCGTGCTCATCGTCTCCGATAAGTTGACGATTTGGATCAGCGGATAATGTTGTCTTTCCTGTTCCTGACAAGCCAAAGAAGACTGCTGTATCATCATTTTTACCAATGTTGGCTGAACAGTGCATGCTCAGCACTCCTCTATCTTGAGGAAGGACGTAATTCAGGACGGTAAAAATTCCTTTTTTGATTTCTCCGGTGTATCCAGAACCACCGATCAGGGCGATTTTTCTGGTGAAATCAAGGATTGAAAAGTTGTGTTGGCGTGTTCCATCAATTTCAGGATCAGCCATAAAGCCGGGAACACAAAGGATGGTCCAGTCGTTGTCAAAGCTCTCTTGCTCCTCTGTATTGGGACGGATGAACATGTTGTACGCAAATAGATTGCTCCACGGATATTCGGTAATCACCCGAATGTTAAGCTTGTATTCCGGATCAGAACAAGCTACACAGTCTCGTACGTAAACATCTTTGTTCTGGAGATACGCCGTCATACGGTTGAGCAAAGGCTCAACTTTATCGGGTGAAAAAGGGATGTTAAACCCACCGTCCCACCAGACGGTATCTTCTGTTTGAGCATCTCTTACAATCAACTTGTCTTTCGGAGAGCGGCCGGTGAACTCACCGGTGTCTATAGCGAGGGCGCCAGAACTAGCAATTGCTCCTTGGTTATTAAGGATGGTGTCTTCAACAAGTTCGCCTGGTTCTAAATTCCAATAGGCATTCCTAACTCCACTTAGTCCAAAATCGGATACTGAAGCATTTCCTGGTTTTCTGCCAAATTCATTCATACGAGTTGCGTTTATTCTTGACTTTAGTTTAACGTTCAAGAAATTCGAAGTGCAAAGGTTGCAATAGATTTATCGAACACCCAGTTTGAAGCGCTAAATTTTATACACAGTCAACGTTTTTTAGTGGTGATAAGTTGGACGGCATCCACAAAAATTAGCGCCCATCCTATTATAAGTAGACTTCCTCCCAAGGGCGTGGCCGGTCCAAGCCACTTTAGATTAATTCCCCAAAGGTCCTGGAGGCTGAGTAGGTATATGCTAAAGGAGAAAAGAATTACGCCTGCACCGAACATGGAAGTGATCATTTTCTCATACCTCAAATGGAAAGAATGCCCTTTAAGTGAGATCATTACTAAGACCAGGGCGTGGTACATCTGATAGCGCACTCCTGTTTCAAAAGAATCAAGTTGCTCAGGACTTAAGAACTCCTTAAGACCGTGCGCACCAAAAGCTCCAAGGAGGATTGCCGTCAAGGCAAAGAATGATCCGAAGAGTAGGTGGTAGGGTTTAGCTTTCATACCTCAGGAATTATAACTTAATCTAGTACGATGTCTAGTTTATCTATCACGACCGCGCTTGGAATGGCGAACCCGACTCCTTCTACTCCGGAAGCAACAATTTTGGACGTGACGACGCCAATAATTTCTCCCTTCATGTTGAGCATCGGACCGCCGCTGTTTCCTGGGCTGATTCCGGCGTCGCTCTGAATCATCTTTTTGCCTTCAATCAATCGTTCTCCGGATACAATGCCTGCAGTGACCGATTGAGAGAGGCTTTCTTCTGCAGGAGTGCCAATAACGACGATTTTTTCTCCTAGTAGTACTGATTCCTTAGCAAAGGAAAGAGGACTGTATCCGCTGCCTGGAACTTTTAAAAGGGCTAGATCGTTGTCGGAATCGATTGAAATAACTTCTGGTTCAAAGTCAATTCCGTTTCCAAGTCTCACAAGCAGTCTATCGTATCCTTCCACTACGTGTGCATTGGTCAAAAGGAGGCCATCAGAACTAATGAAGAATCCACTTCCGTGACCTGATGGGTTCGTGATTGTGACGACGGATGATTTGCATGCCTTGGCCAATTCACTTACATCAGCGTAGGCGTCACCGCGTGAGGTGTTATTGGTAATGGAGATAGCTTCACCGGCAACTGCAGGTTCAGTCTTGATAGGTTTACTATTCGTAACCAAGTCCCTGAACTCTTCATTCTCAATCAATTTATAAAGCGAATGTCTGAGCGCTTCGTACACAGGAAGCGCACCACCATTCGTTTGCGAAAAACCGGTGCTTTCTACGTTTAGAAAGAAAGCTACATCCTTGTTTTTTGGATTTACCACTCTCCAAGTAATACTCAATGCTGTTTTTGATTCGTATGCCGCGCGACCCACAACATGGATGTCGTACTTAATTTCTTTGATTTCAGCTTCAATCAAATAGGACTCCTTACCACCTGGGACCATGCGTTCTTCAACGTTCCTTAATCCCGAAACATTGAAACCAAAAGAGTTCAAATCATTGTTCGTATTGATGATTAAGTCTTCAAATGAGACATTGACCGTGCTCTCCCAAAGAAGATCTGATAGCTCCGTCCCATTTAGGCTGTGAATTGAACCGAGTTTGGTTCCAGATTGAAGTTTGACATTGACATCGCTGACGGAGAGGTTTAATGATTCGTCCGGAGTCACTTTCTTCGGAAGTGCGGTCAAATTCAGTTTCACTTCTTTGTCAAAACGGGATCCAGCTCCAAATGCGGCATCAATTCCCATGGGGATTAGAGGAGCTAGGTAGCATGTACTTGCCAAGACAAGACCGATTACGAATTCAGGCTCCTTTGGCTCTTCCGCGGTGTAGGCCCATGATCCTGAGCCATAGGTCACTGTTTCCTTCTGTGAGGCCAAGTATATACCACCAACCAAAGCGGGCACGGCTAAAATTGAATTCAACCACAAAACAGGGTTGCTCTTCTTCTTAACGACGAATTCCTCCAGTTCGATTCCTTCTTGTTCAACTAATATTCTATGTTCATCTTTCCTTTTGAGTTTCATAGTTCCACTTCCTACCAATGCTTGTTCGTCATCAACGCTGATGCGTGCATCAGGAATGTTGGATGATATTAATACACTTTGTTTGGTGCCACTGATGAGCGTAGCGCAAGATGTTGCAGTGAAACTGATGAACAGTAGTAATCCCAGTCTGGTAATTGTATTCATACGCTTCTTGTAGATTGCGAAGGTGGATTTTTTCTAAAGAAAACCTATACAATCTTGATCCAAATTAATGGATCGTTTGATCACTTCAATACATTCGCTGCAAAGTTGCTAGAATGCAAAATTTGACTGTTTTTGGAGCTGGACTCAGTACATCCGTACTCATTGATTATCTGCTTGGGCAAGCAGAATCCCAGGATTGGAAGATTCGAGTGGGCGATAGAGATTTAGAATCGGCGATGGCCAAAATTAAAGGCCATAGTAGAGGTGAGGCGTTTGAATTTGATGTTAGTAACGAGTTTCAACGCTTGGAGGAGATTAGTAAGGCAGACTTAGTTATTTCGATGCTGCCTGCGAATTTGCATGTTGAGGTGGCTCGAGAGTGCATAGGTCTGAAGAAGCACATGGTCACTGCGTCCTACGTGTCCAAGGAGATGCAAGACTTGAACGAAGATGCGGTTCAAGCTGGGGTAATTCTTATGAATGAATTAGGAGTTGATCCTGGAATCGATCATATGAGCGCCATGAAGGTTATCAATGAAATTCGTGATAAGGGCGGTAAATTGCTCCAATTCGAAAGCTTCACTGGAGGACTGCCCGCTCCTGAAAGCGACGACAACCCATGGAATTACAAATTCGCGTGGAACCCGAGGAATGTTGTGTTAGCCGGTGCTGCCGGTGCAGTAAAATTCAAGCAAGAAGGACGCTACAAGTACATTCCCTACCACCAAGTATTTAGAAGAACGGAAATCGTTGAAATTCCAGAATATGGAAAGTTTGAAGGCTATGCAAACCGCGATTCTCTAAAGTATCGTGAAGCATACGGAATGGTAGATATCCCAACGATCTATCGAGGCACATTTAGGCGACCCGGTTTCTGTCGGGCTTGGGATGTATTTATTCGTCTTGGAATAACCGATGATTCTTATGTTATTGAGGATTCTGAAAACATGACTTTCCGCCAATTTCTTAATTCATTTTTGGCATACAATCCGAATGATTCTGTTGAGCTAAAGCTGATGCACTATCTGAAAATTGATCCTGATAATTCCATCATGGACAAGTTGAAATGGCTCGATCTTTTTGAGGAGATTAAGATTGGTTTACCGAAAGCAACACCGGCCCAGATCCTCCAGCATATTCTAGAACGGAAATGGAAAATGGCAGAGAATGATATTGACATGATTGTCATGTACCACCTATTCGGATATGAGCTAAATGGTGAGAAGAAGAAGATCGAGTCGCACATGGTCATTAAAGGAGAAGATCGTGTTCGAACAGCCATGGCCAAAACGGTCGGACTCCCAGTAGCAATAGCTGCTAGAATGATTTTAAACGGGCGAATCACAACGCCAGGAGTTCACATTCCAATTAGCAAAGAAATCTACACTCCAATATTGGAAGAATTGCAACAACAAGGAATTGTATTTGAAGAGCGAAACGGAGAGTACCAAGGCTATTAGCACTACCGCTCAGGCACGGCAAACGTCCTTCTTCGATTGAGCTTTAGGTCTTGTAATATGCTGCTCTTCACATTGATTTGAAAGTTGTAGCTCTGACGTGAGCCAAAGGGCACGACTCCGAGGCTGAATTCCCAACAGTGCAGATTTCGGTAAATATCAAAACTGGTGTAGCTCAATTTTTCGAGTTTGAAATCATAGCCAGTTTTAAATCCAACGCGCCAATTCTTCGTCACATTAACTTCGCCATTCATATCAATCACTTGGGTGATGACATCCTTGTTTCCGTTTAACCGATAGTTAAGATTGTAGGTCAGAGCGATCCGCCATGGAATGTCAAAATCAACGAAATCGTCGTAGTACATATTGTTGTTCTGGAGCTGATCCTTTTTCTTGTCCGCATCCTTCTTTTTCTTCTTGGGCTGAATCCTGTATGAAAGTGCAGCGTTCGCTGAGGTCCATCTACCCAGCCGCTGATCTTGAGAGAATTGATATTCATTAATAGTGAATCCTTCAGCGTTGGTTGCATAAGGATCCAATGTGGCCCCTCCATTCAAGACCAAACCCGGAATTATTTGAGTCCTCACGGTAATTCGAACCGGATTCCAGTTAATCGAGTCCTTTGCTAAGTTGTAGCTCGTGTTGAAGTTAAAGGCATCCAAAAGTCTGAGTTTGGTTTCCTCCTTTGTAGAGTCCTTGAAGGCTTTGACTTTAGCCTCAAACATGTTGTTGAGCGAGAAATTAACTACTCCATTTTCTTGGGCTTGAGGTCGTCCATAGATTCCATTTTCGAAATATGAGTAGTCTTGTTCGTTGCCAAGCGAATCGCTTTTTACGGTACTGTAGTATCCCCAGATAGGGTCGCTAAAATCAGGCTTATAACTCAACGAAGCGGAAGGGGTGATCTGATGCCTCAGCGCCCTGAATATTTGGTTTTTGAATTGAAATGTTCCATAGATAACAGTGCTAGCCGTAAGGCTTGCCGACCCTTCATAGAATCCATCTATTCCATCATTTCTCACTTCATCAATTCTCGCGCTGTCCATGTTCCAGCGTTTTCGAATCGTGGAACGATACCCTACCAAGCGATGTGTCGTCGAAGGAGTGATCGTCAAGTACTTAAAGAGTTTCATATTGGTACTCGCCGTGCTATTTATTTTGAGTCCATTCTGTATGTTTCGGAACGAGTTTTCTTTGAAAAGCGTGTCTTCTCGACCTGTTAGCTTGTTGCTCAGATCGGCTGAAGCGTTTACACCGACCTTGTCTAGCCCAAATGCTTTCTTTATTCCTTTTGCTGGAACATTGCCTTTAAATGGAAATATTCTAGACATGTTCAAACTTGCCTCAGGCGCTCTAATGGAGACAATTTCGGTTTGGGTGTTTTGATTTCCGGACGCTGCCATTGAAAGAGAAAATGGAGTGTTGGCGAATGATTTAGAATAACGAATGCTTGAATTGAGCTGACTTTTCAAGTAATTGGCACTCGTAGCTTGAATATTATTTCGGTAGTTTTTGGACGAACCAGCATTTACATCAGCACTGAAGCTGCTGCCAGGTCTAGCTTTCGCATCTTGTGAATGCCTCCATCGAACGTTGAACGTGCTGTTGGTGTAGAAGTCTGGATATTCTTTTTCGCTAAATCTGCTTTGAACAAACTGTAGGGTGTATCCACCATTAAACTTGTATCTCCTCTTGTATCGGCTCTCTAAATATACCGCCCAGCTACCACGAGAGTAAATATCTCCTGTGAGTGAAAAGTCCATGACATCATTCAGCCCAAAGTAATAACCGCCTCTGCTCAAATAGAATCCTTGGCCTTGGGATTCTCCCCAAGAAGGAATCAACAGCCCGTTCGCTTGTTCCTCGTTGTTTGGAAAGAAGCCAAACGGAACTGCCAGTGGTGTTGGAATGCCCGCAATGCTCAAGTAGGCTGGCCCAGTGACAATCTTGTCTCCAGTAATTACTTTAAGCTTATTTGCGTGGATGTGAAAGTGCGGATCGTCATATTCACACGTCGTATATTTTCCATTCTTGATGTAAATGACGTCGCTGGTATCTTTCTTCACGCGTTCTCCGTGTAGAAATCCTTCGCCTTCTTGCGTAATCACGCTCTTACTAAGACCCTTTTGGGTTTTGAAGTTATACCGCATTTCTTCTGAGCGGAAGTTCTGATCACCTTGGTTAAAAACTGGCTTACCAACGATTTCGCCCGTGCTATCAGGAAGTCCTGTGGCCATCAGCTCATTCGATTTCAGTGAAATTTCAATGAAATCGGCATTCAGATTAATGTCACCATATGTGGCCACGGCATCGCCATAGAGATAGACCATTTGCGTTCGTAGGTCCACACGCATCGAATCAACACTCTGATAGTCTACCTCATGATCGAGGGTGGATTGTCTAGTCTTTGCTGCGATGGAATCACCATTTGATACACTGTCCTTCAGGGCAGCAATAGCAGCCGAATCAAGGGTGAGCGTGTCGTTCTGAGATAGTTGTGCAGAGTCGCTTTCTTGGGCTGAAGCCAACTGTCCCAGCATCTGAAAACAGAAAAGGAGAATTAATACCTTAAAGGCGCTGTTGTAAACCCGATTTAAATTCAAGATGTAGGATGCTGGTGCAAATCTAAACGCTTACAATGCGTTGAATCATTCCACGTTAGTATCAAAAGTTGTTAATCCTCCATTTATGTGCCCGAATTGTTGATTAACCTATCAACAAATGGAGGTGAACTAATAGCCACAAGTTCAAGAAGGATCAGCATTCCCGCGTCTACATTTGTTAGAAGTGGTTAAACAAATCACACTACTATGATATTGATCAATTTTATCAATAGAATATCAAAGTCCAGACTCATCGCAACTCTGTTGGGGATTGCGTTTATGTATGGATTTACATCGTTCGTGCCGAATCATCGGGGTCCGAAACTCGCTGAGCTGGGAGTGCTGAAAGTCGTGTTGGATGCAGGGCATGGAGGCCACGATCCTGGAAACTTAGGAACAGGTAGGTACAAATCAACCGAAAAGGACATCTCTCTGGAAGTTGCGCTTCAAGTTGGAGATTACATTGGCCGAGCTTTTGAAAACGTCGATGTCATCTACACAAGAAAGGAAGATAAGTTTGTGAAACTCAAGGACAGAACGACCATCGCAAATAAAGCACAGGCAGATTTGTTCGTTTCTATCCATTGCAATTCCGCCGCAAATAAAGAAGCCTTCGGAACGGAGACTTTTGTCATGAGCATGACGAAAATCTCGGCTAACTTAGAATTGGCAAAGCGAGAAAATTCGGTAATCTTATTAGAGGATAATTATGAGCAGACTTATGAAGGCTTTGATCCAAAGGAGCCGGAGAGCCTTATAGCACGATCGATCGCTCAATCTGTGTACTTAGATCAAAGTCTTGTCTTGAGTGCACATATGCAGGATCAGTATCGTGAGCGCGTAAGTCGAAGAGACAGGGGAGTCAAACAAGCACCTTATTGGGTAATCAGTTTTACAACGATGCCAAGTGTTTTGACCGAGCTAGGATTTTTGACCAATAAGGGCGAAGAAGATTTCCTGAACAGCGACAACGGTAAGATCTACATGGCGTCGGCGATTTATCGGGCCTTCAAGCAATACAAGGCAGGAGTAGAAGGAGTTGAAATTAGTACTCCGGACTTTGAGTCGGAGATTCCGGACGTGTCTGATGAACCTGTACCGACTGCGATTATCCACAATGAACAAGAGAAGCCTCAAAAAGGGGAAGAAAAGGCCGCCGCAGCTGTCGCAAAAAGCGATCCTGTGACGTATCGAATTCAATTGATGGCATCCGGAAATGAAATTGAGTTGACACCCGGCAATTTTAATGGGCTCGAAGGGGTGAAAAGATACGATGTTGATGGCCTCAAGAAGTACACTGTTGGGGAAGTAACCGATTACAAAAAAGCCGTTTCTTTGCAAAGAACCGTGCGGGAAAAGGCCTTTCCAAAAGCCTTTATTACGGCATTTTATAGAGGGGAGCGTATCTCAATTGCAAAAGCACTTGAAATGTCGAGAGCCCTAAACAGTGAAAAGATCAATTGAAAGTTAGAAACGAAATAAAGGTTGGCCTTGTCGCCCTTATTGCCATTGGGTTACTCTACTTTGGGATGAGCTATCTGAAAGGGTCAAATGTCTTTTCGGAATCTAGATATTTCTATGCTGTTTACAAGAACGTCGCTCAACTTCAAAATGACAATGAGGTTGTTTTGAATGGAGTAAAGGTAGGAAGGGTTGCCAACATCAAACTTCTTCCTGATGACGGGAACAAGATTCTTGTGAAGATGGAGATCATTCAAAATGATCTGAAAATTCCGGACAGTTCAAAAGCAATTATTGCCAGTCTTGACTTGCTAGGAACAAAGGGAATTGAATTGGAACTCTCTGAATTGGGTTCCTTTCACGTGTCAGGCGACACGTTGATTCCAGAACTCAAAAAAGATGTTGTAGGTGTGGTTGAGGAAAAACTGGCGCCTATTCAAAGAGAAATTGAACTGGTCATCATCGAGGCACGAGATCTGATCGCGAAGACCCAGATTATGATTGAGACGACTAACGAGTCGGTCAAGAAGGCTCAGACCAGCATGGAGGTGATCAACAAGACAACCAAAGATGTTGACATCATGGTTCAGGAGCAGAATGAGAACCTCACCAAGGTTTTAACCGACATCGATGCCATCGCTTCTAATATCCGTTCGAAGAGTAAGCAAATCAATACGATCATAGACAACGTTGCGACAATCAGTGATTCACTGACGAGGGCAAATTATGCGTCAGCAATAGAAAATGCGAGTAGTGCACTGAATCAGCTCGACCTGCTCATTACAAAGATCAATGATGGCGAAGGTTCGTTAGGTCTACTCATCAACGACGACAAACTCTACAACAATTTAGAACAGGCTTCGCTTGAAATTGATAAACTTGCTGAAGACCTTCGGGTAAACCCAAGCCGCTACGTCCATTTCTCTGTTTTTGGAAAGAAGGAGAAATCGGAAGAAAAACTTAAGAAAAAGGCGCGGGATGACGATAATTCAGATCAATGATATCCAACATCGTATTTATCATTCTGCTTGGGATAACTTCATTCCTTTTCATCAGGCGGATTCGAGAAATTAGATCCAACATCAATCTTGGTCGAGACTTAGACCTCAGCGACAACAAATCTCGGAGATGGAAAACGATGGCTCGTGTGGCCCTCGGCCAGAGCAAGATGACCGTCAGGCCATTTGCTGGGATCATGCACATCTTCATTTATGCCGGTTTTGTCCTGATCAATCTTGAAATGCTCGAGATTTTCATTGATGGAGCCTTTGGAACTCATCGAGTCTTTTACCCTCTATTGGGTTCTTCACTATATCATACACTCATTGGCTTTTTTGAAATTCTCGCATTCCTAGTTCTCTTTGCATGTGTTGCATTTCTCATCAGAAGAAACATAGGTAGAATCCAGCGATTCAGCGGAAAGGAAATGACGTCATGGCCTAAGTCTGATGCAAACATCATCCTAATCGTAGAGTCAATTCTGATGATTGTACTCTTGACGATGAATGCAGCGGATAGCGTACTTTTTAGTTTGGAAGATGCGGCGGTAATTGCCGCGGGACATAACCAATATACGAACATTGCGTTTACAGATTTCTTCTGGATAAGTGGAATCATCGCCAATATGCTTCCGAGCAATGTAGAGACGTTATACATGATTGAAAGGGCGTGCTGGTGGATTCACATCGTCGGCGTCTTTGGTTTTCTGATCTATATTCCATATTCGAAACACCTCCACATATTTCTTGCGTTTCCAAATACGTATTACTCTAGGTTGGAGCCAATAGGAGAGGTCGGTAATCTGGAGGCTGTGAAGAAAGAGGTTGAGTTGATGATGGATCCGAACCAAGATCCCTTTGCAGCTTCTGCACCTGATGCGGATGCTGTTCCACAGCGATTCGGAGCAAAAGATGTAAATGATCTTTCATGGAAGCAGTTGATGGATTCATATAGTTGCACAGAATGTGGAAGATGCACGTCCGAATGTCCAGCGAACCAAACAGGAAAGCTCCTTTCTCCTCGTAAAATCATGATGGATACGAGGGATCGTTTAGAAGAACACGGGAAAAATCTAAAGTCAGGTGACGAGGACGCCAAAAGTCTTTTGGGTGATTACATCAGCCCGGAGGAGCTTTGGGCATGTACTACGTGTAATGCATGCGTCCAAGCGTGTCCAGTTAATATCAACCCACTTTCGATAATCGTGGATCTGCGAAGGTTCTTGGTCATGGAAGAATCTGCCGCACCGAATGAACTCAATACCATGTTTACGAATGTCGAGAACAACGGAGCTCCTTGGCAATTTGCCCAAGCTGATCGAGGAAACTGGACAGAGGAAATGGACAAAACTGGTTCTGGGTAATGGGCAGTCGGTATTCGGTCTCGAAAGGGTATTGGTTTAAGTGTAACAGCGGAATACTGTGGACCGACTACTGATTACCTAGGTAGTGATTTGGATAGAAACAGAAAGTGAAATGAACAATGAGTGAATCAATGAAAATCCCGACGATGGCTGAGATGACCGCATCAGGCGAACAACCTGAGGTGCTATTCTGGGTGGGTTGTATGGGGAGCTTTGACGACCGTGCGAAGAAGATCACAAAGGCGTTTGCCAAGTTGCTCATAAAGTCTAATGTAAAGTTTGCTGTCTTAGGGGCTGAAGAATCTTGTACTGGTGATCCTGCGAAGCGTGCTGGCAATGAGTTTTTATACCAGATGCAGGCTTTTGCCAATGTCCAAGTTCTCAATGGCTATGAAGTCAAGCGAATTGTGACTAGCTGTCCTCATTGTTTCAATATTTTGAAGAATGAGTACCCCGAACTAGGAGGAAACTACGAAGTGATTCACCACACCCAATTTCTCCAACGATTGCTCAATGAAGGCAGGCTCGAGGTTAAGGGTGGGTCTTTCAAAGGCAAGAGAATTACATTTCATGATCCCTGTTATCTAGGGAGAGCAAATGGAGAATACGAAGCTCCGAGAGAGGTTCTCGCAAAGCTTGATGCTGAACTTACAGAGATGAAGAGATGCAAGGATCGTGGTCTGTGCTGTGGGGCAGGAGGAGCGCAAATGTTTAAGGAGGCCGAGAAAGGTGACAAGGAAGTGAATGTTGAACGCACCGAAGACGTTTTAGAGGTAAAACCTGATATTGTAGCTGCCGGCTGTCCATTTTGCAACACCATGATGACAGATGGAGTCAAGCATTTCAATAAGGAAAGTGAGATAGAAGTAAAAGACATCGCCGAATTAATAGCTGAAGCTGCAGATTTATGATTCAAGAATCAATCAATGATATAAGCGTGTTACCCACGCATGCGAGAGTATGGGTGTTTCAATCGTCCAGGCCTTTGACTGGGGTGATGCGCTCTGAAGTTGATTCCCAACTGACCGAATTCTTAAGTTCTTGGGCAGCTCATGGATTGAGTTTGATGACTGCGTATGAAATTCGCTACGATCGATTCTTGGTGATTGCCGTAGATGAAGAAGTAGCTCAAGCCACGGGCTGTAGTATTGATGGTATGATGCGCACAGTTCAAAATATTGATGCTGAATTCAACTTGGATTTGCTCAATAGAATGAAGGTCGCTTACAGAAGCGGCGAGGATGTCGTAGAATGTGACGTGAATGAATTTACAAGAATGCTTGCCCAAGGGGAAGCAAATAGTTCAACTCCAGTTTTCAATAATGTGGTTCAGTCAATTGGTGAATTGAGCAAATCTTGGGAAACCAAAGTTGAGAATAGCTGGCACGTTAATCTTCTTCCTTAACCTCTTCTACACTTGCCTCCGCGGGCAATTGAACCTCCTCCGGTGAGTAGAACACCTGATCTGGTGACTCTGGTCGTTCGGCATACCTCCACAGAAAGTCCTCAAGTATTATTCCTCCTTCCTTCATGTCGTCACTGGGAGTTAACTTGGCAACGGGATTCTCGAAGAATGTGATTTCATTCATCTCGTTGCTGTCGATTTTGATTGTCATGCGAGCGCATTTCGTTTCATTGACACCAATGAGCGTTTCGTCCTCTTCTCGTGGATAATAAATGGTCTCTCCATTGCCATACACATCAACCTTGTGTAAGTCGGTTTCTTTGAAATAGCCGATCATGTTTCTCCCCTTGATTTGATTGAAGTATTGACTGTCTTCTCGAGATATGATGAAGGCATTTACATCCATGTACATTTTGTCTATGGTGCCGTCTTTCATTGTCATCCTAATCGAATCAGCGGTCAGCTGATTTTGATCGGACCAGAGGATGGGGTTGCGATACATATACATGACACTATCCTCGCTCCTGTAAACCAGCGAATCGCATTTCCCTTGCATGTCGCTCTTGAAGAACTTTGTATGATGGAATGCCTTTATCATTCTTTTACCCGCTGAATCTCGAATAGAGTAGAGGGTATCGGCCGAAAGGAAAAGCGTATCTCCATCCATGTCCTGCTTCATCATGACTTGATCAGTGATGTAACTCGAGGAGTCTTGTTCAAAATAGTGGGCGTAGTCACCGCTGATTTCAACTTTCTCATTCGTGTCAACAATGGTCACATTGCAGCGGCCAATTCCTATTTTGTTCTTCTCGTCATACTCAATGGTATCGCCAATCATTATCTGTCCTGAAGAATTGATCTGAGCGTTTTTGATGAATACGGCTTGGTCCTGCAGCTGATCAAACCAGCCATATTCACAATAGATTTCCTTGCTGTCGAAAACGATATCTGTTGGCCCAAAAAACCATGTCTTTTCCCTTTCAGGAGCATAGTGCATTGTATCGGTATCAATGGTGTAATCTGGGTGTTTCATCTTTACATCACCCTTGAAGTGGAAGATTTTGGCATCACTGAAATAGTGACCAATTTTACTCCACAACTGAATATTCTCTTGACGGCTGTGAATCTCGCCTCCTCCATAGTAGTGTGCTACATTTCTATCTCTGAAATAGTCGAGAAAAGGAGTTTTGAGAACAGAGGATTTATTGTCAATCACGACATCGCCTCGAAACTTAGCTAATCGCTCATTCCCTTCATAGAAGAGAGAATCTCCTTTTATGTTCAGCGAGTCGCCTTCCACAATGCGGACATTTCCATAGGCGTCTAAGCTGTTGTTCTCATACAGATAAGCGCTATCACAAAACATCAAGGCCTCTTGATGCTTGAATCGCACCTCGCCTATGAGTTTGGACGCACCTTCTGGTGTGCTCGGATCGCGCGTGAATTTATCAGCATGGAGCAATTCTATCTCCGTCGTCTTCTTGGTCGAATCGGATTGAGAATAGCCTGATAGGCTCATCCCTAGAATTAGGAAGATTACTCCTATGCGCATAGGCTTTAGGCCATTTGCATATCTCGAATAAGTGTCTGAGTCCGATCAGGACCAAGAGAAACGATCGATATTTCACAGTCGGTCTCTTTTTCAACGTATTCGATATATGAATTCAAAGCGGGTGGAAGTTCTTGGTCAGCAGAAAGCTCACTTTTCCATCCATCAAAACTTTTAAGATTTGGATTTAGCCCTTCAAGTGCATGGTCGAATGGCAACTCGTCCGTTTCCACTCCATCTATGGCATACGACGTCGCCACTTTGATTTGCTCAAAGTCGTTAAGCACATCGGCCTTGGTCATGATAAGTTTGGTGACTCCGTTGAGCATTACAGCATACTTAAGCGCAACCATGTCAAGCCAACCACAGCGTCTAGGTCGACCGGTAGTCGCCCCGTATTCATGTCCCACGTCTCTTAATTTTTGTCCCGTCTCATCGAACAATTCGGTAGGGAATGGTCCAGAACCGACTCGGGTACAATAAGCTTTAAAAATGCCATAAACATCGCCGATCATGTTTGGAGCGATACCAAGTCCGGTGCACGCACCTGCGCAAATCGTGTTGGAAGAGGTTACAAAAGGATAGGATCCAAAATCAATATCAAGAAGCGAACCTTGGGCGCCTTCAGCCAGCACTTTTTTACCTTCTTTCAAGGCGTTGTTGATGTAATATTCCGAGTTGACAAAAGGAATTTGCTTCATGAACTCGATGCTATCGAGCCACTCTGATTCCATCTCCTCCAACCCATCGTATTCGTAGTTCATACGCTCGATCATCTGAATATGCTTCTTTCTCAATGCTTCGTATCGCTTCTTGAAATCTGGCAATTCGACGTCACCGACACGAAGACCATTTCTCCCAGTCTTGTCCATGTAAGTAGGGCCTATTCCTTTAAGTGTCGAACCAATCTTGTCTTTACCCTTTGCTGCTTCAGATGCTGCATCGAGCAACCTGTGTGTAGGAAGAATAAGATGAGCTTTTCTTGAGATGAGAAGCCGCTCCGTAAATGGAACTTCTTGCTCAATCAAATTGTCAATCTCCTTTCTTAATGTGACCGGATCAATCACCACCCCATTACCGATGAGGTTCATAGTGCTCTCATGAAAAATTCCAGATGGAATCGTGTGAAGCACAAACTTTTTCCCATCGAATTCGAGAGTGTGTCCAGCATTAGGTCCACCTTGAAACCTTGCAATTAGGTCATACTTCGGGGTAAGAACGTCTACGATCTTTCCTTTTCCTTCATCGCCCCATTGCATTCCAAGTAATACGTCAACCTGCATATATGATTAATTTGAAATTATTCCGCGGTTTCGCTTTCTCTTACCGCGTAAAAGTTAAGAGAATGATGAAGGATTTTAATCCCAAGAGAGTCCTCGAGGGATTTTTTGATGAGCTGTAACCTTGGATCACAGAACTCTAACACTTCACCATCATCAGTGAATATGATGTGATCGTGTTGGCTGTTTGAATAACTCGGTTCAAACTGTGCCATGGCCTTGCCAAACTGATGTTTTCTAATCAGGTTACAAGCCAAAAGGAGGTCAATTGTATTGTACAATGTCGCTCGGCTAACACGATATTTCTTGTTTTTCATTTGAACGTAAAGTGACTCAACGTCGAAATGCTCCGTGGCGGAGTAGATCTCGTCTAGGATAGCAAATCGTTCCGGAGTTTTCCGATGTCCATTTTCTTCGAGATATCTCTTAAAAATGGCACGCACGTCCTGTTTTAAATCACTTGATTTCATGAAGGTGCAAAAGTATCAATTCGAGTCTGTTAGAGAAGGTTCTAACTGGTCTCCTTTGATCCGGCTAACGGTAGTCACTCCATTAATATTTCGGAGCTTCCTCATTAATTCTGTTAAATGGGTGGTGTCATTAACGTAAACTTTGATTTCTCCCTTGAATATGCCATCATCCGTATCAAAATTAATACTGCGCATATTCACGTTGTACTCGCTGGATATCACGCGTGTGACGTCACTCACCAATCCCATTTGGTCAATTCCGTTAATCTTAATTCCAGCTAAAAAGGCAATCGAATCAGCATTGGTCCATTTGGCTTTTACAATTCGATATGCGTAGTTGCTCATCAATTGAATAGCGTTCGGACAGTTTTCACGATGAATTTTAATGCCGTCACTCACGGTAATGAATCCAAACACATTGTCACCGGGAATTGGATTACAGCATTGTGAGAGCTTATACTCAAGGTTCTCCATGCTATCACCTATTAGAAGATCCGCTCCACTGTTCACTTTGGTGACTATCTCGCCCACTTTGGCGCTTTTCTTTCGTCGAACTCCGCGGTATTTAAGTTGACCTTTTTCTTTCTTTAGGTCCTTGAGTTTATTCAAGTCGAGTTTGCCTAGCCCGAGCTGGTAGTACATTTCGAGAGATGATGGGAATTTGAAAAATTGTTGAATTTTTCGAATATTAGCCTCATTTCCATCAATTTTAAGCGAGCGTAACTTTCGTGTGAAAATTTCTTTCCCGTCTTCTGCGATCTTCTTCTTTTCTTCTTTTAAAAGACTTTTAATATTCGATTTAGCCTTAGCAGTAACTACAAAACGAAGCCAATCTTCTTTCGGCTTCTGTTTAGGAGAGGTGAGAATTTCAACTTGATCTCCGCTTCTCAGTCGATAGCTAAGTGGGACGAGTTTGTGATTCACTTTTACTCCCATGCACTTCGCACCGACCTGCGTGTGAATTTCAAAGGCAAAGTCAAGGGCAGTGGCTGTATTAGGCAATGTCTTCAGGTCACCCGTCGGCGTGAAAAGAAAAATCTCGTCAGAAAAGAGATTCAGTTTAAAGTCGTCGATGAAATCAAAGGCACTCGGATCAGGGTTTTGAAGTGTATCCCTAATTTTCTTGATCCATTCGTCCAATGCATTTTCACTAGCAGATTCTTTGTATTTCCAATGAGCTGCATAACCCATTTCCGCTATTTCATCCATGCGGTTCGTGCGAATCTGAACTTCAACCCATTTGCCAGTTGGGCTCATGACGGTCGTGTGGAGCGATTCGTAGCCATTTGATTTTGGTGTGGAAATCCAATCTCGCAGGCGGTCTGGATTTGGCTTGTAGTGGTCAGTTACAACACTATATGCTTTCCAGCATTCTGATTTTTCCTCATCTTCTCTAGAGTTGAGAATAATTCTCACCGCAAATAGATCATAGACCTCTTCAAAAGGAATATCCTTCTTGAGCATCTTGTTGTAAATCGAATAGATCGACTTCGTCCTTGATTTGATTTCGAAGCCAAGCCCAGCTTCTTCCAAGGTCCGTTTGATCGGCACAACAAATCGATTGATGAATCTTGTTCTGACCGCTTGACTCTTCTTTAAAGATTGCTCTATCTTTTGGTACAACTCTACTTCCTTGTATTTCAAGCACAAGTCCTCTAATTCCGATTTGATGTTGTACAATCCTAATCTATGCGAAAGAGGAGCATATAAAAAGAGCGTTTCGGAAGCTATTTTTTGCTGTTTGTTACGACTCATTGAATCCAGCGTCCGCATATTGTGCAATCTATCTGCGAGCTTTATCAAGATGACCCTGACATCTTCCGAAAGAGTCAAAAGCATTTTCCGAAAATTCTCCGCCTGCATCGAGACATCTTCTGTAAACGTTGCTCCGGTGATTTTGGTTAAGCCGTCAATAATCAGTGCCACTCGATCTCCAAAAAGTCCTTCAATGTCTTCAAGGGTAATCTCGGTGTCTTCAACAACGTCATGAAGCAAGGCACATACAATGGAAGTTGTTCCGAGTCCTATTTCTTCTGAAACGATTCTGGCCACCGCAATAGGGTGAAAGATGTAGGCTTCGCCTGACTTTCGACGTGTTTCGGAATGAGCTTCGACCGCCAGATCAAAAGCCTTTCTGATCAAAAGTTTATCAGCCTCATTAGTGACGCGAATGGAATTCTTGAGCAAAGCGCGGTATTCTCTCGCAATCGCTCTGCGCTCGTTAGCTATTTCCGTCTCGGTCATTCTACTACTAAGTTAGGAAGCTCTGACGGAATGTGGGTCTCAGAAGGTTAAATAGCAGGGAGAACTTTCGTGGTCACTTCACCGAATCCGATTCTGACTCCTTCCTTTTCGCAAGCCGCTCTCATCGTGACCGTGTCATTGTCTTGGATGAATTTGCGTTCACCACCATTTTCGAGTTGAACGGGTTGCGTTCCTTTCCAACTCAATTCGAGCATTGAGCCATAACTACTTCTATCTGGGCCACTGATCGTACCAGAACCCATCATGTCGCCTCCACGAACATTGCACCCGTTGACTGTATGGTGTGCCAGTTGCTGAGCCATATTCCAATACATGTATTTGTAGTTGGAATGACTGACGAGACTTTCCTTTTCACCCTCAGGCTCGATATATACTCTCAGGTCAATGTCATAATTTTTCTCGCCTTCATACTCGAGATATGGAAGAACTGCTGGTTCTTGTGAAGGGCCTTGAACTTTGAATGGTTCTAACGCATCCATTGTTACGATCCAAGGCGAAATTGAAGAGGCAAAATTCTTTGCGAGGAATGGTCCTAGAGGAACGTATTCCCATTTCTGAATGTCTCGAGCGCTCCAGTCATTGAATACGCACATTCCGAAAATGTAATCTTCAGCTTCTGAGGTAGAGATGCTACCGCCTAGTGCTTTACCTGGATGAGTGATGAAGGCCATTTCTAACTCGAAATCTAAAAGCCTGCAAGGACCAAAAACTGGTCTGTCCGAGTCATCGGGTTTCGTTTGACCCTTCGGACGGTGAATACTCTCACCGCTGAGGATGATGGAGGATGAACGACCGTGATATCCTACAGGTATGTGCTTCCAATTCGGCAAGAGTGCATTGTCTGGATCTCGGAACATGGTTCCTACATTGGTCGCGTGTTCTATGCTCGAATAGAAATCGGTGTAATCCCCAACCTTGATCGGCATATGCATGTCCAGTGCTGATTGCTTGATTAGAAATAGATCTCGCTTCGTGTCATTCTTTAGCTCAAATGTTTCATCACTCAGCAAATAGGAGATGCGCTCTCGTAAGGCTCGATTTGCCTCTTTGCCCAGATTGATCAGATCATTCAGGCAGTCATTCTCGAATGTTTCGTGTGAGTAGAGATTTAAATCGAGGTAACCAAAGTCATAGAGGGCCGAAACATCAAGGGCATATTCTCCAATGGCAACTCCAACTTTTTTCGGACCACCATCGCGAGATAAAATTCCGAATGGCAGATTCTGAATTGGAAAATCACTTCCTTCCGGAATATCCAGCCATGATTTTCTTCTTGGATTATTTGATGCTAGCATATTATGATGCAAATAAGGGTAGTTGTGTCATTTGTTCATTCACCTCGGCCCTCACTTTTTCGATAACGGCTTCATCTCCCTTGCTGGAAATGACTTGATCGATGAGGTCAACGATCCAAGGAATGCGATCTTCTTTGACTCCTCGAGTCGTAATTGCAGCGGTTCCTACGCGGATTCCTGAAGTAACAAACGGTGATTTATCATCGAATGGAACCATGTTTTTATTTACGGTGATGTCCGCAGCAACAAGGGCTTTTTCTGCTTCCTTTCCGGTAATGTCTTTGTTTCTGAGGTCAATGAGCATGAGGTGGTTATCAGTTCCTCCAGAGATCACTTTATAATCTCGTTTTACCAATTCTTCGCCCATTACCTGCGCATTTTTAAGCACTTGGAGGCAGTAAGTCATATACTCGTCAGAGAGCGCTTCTTGAAAAGCCACGGCTTTAGCTGCGATCACGTGTTCCAATGGTCCACCTTGAGTTCCCGGGAAAACACCACTGTCCAAAATTGCACTCATTTTTCTTACGGTTCCTTTCGGTGTTGTAAGTCCCCAGGGGTTTTCGAAGTCCTTGCCCATCATGATTACTCCGCCTCTTGGGCCTCTTAATGTTTTGTGCGTCGTTGTCGTTACAATGTGACAGTGTGGAAGCGGGTCTTTTAAGATTCCCTTTGCGAT
>JABJJW010000006.1 GCA_018660685.1 Flavobacteriales bacterium | reverse complement strand
GGCATCTGAGCTTCTAAGTATAAGACAAGAAGGTGGTTCGTTTCCTCGACTAGAATTTGAAGAACTAGAAAATGAAATTCAACGCTTGGGAATTAAGGGGGCTGGGTTGGACCTGGAAGGTTTCATTCGTCTTCTAGACTCAAGCAGACTGGTCAACGACATCATTACGTTCTTCAAGACATCTGATTCAGAGTACCCAACACTCTCTGAGATTGTAGATCAGGCATACCTCACGATGGACATCATTCAGCCGATCGAGAAAGTGTTGGATGAGCGGATGCAAGTGAAGGATGACGCATCTAAAGCGCTTCTGAAAATTAGATCAGAGATAAAGACACTCAGGAAGGACATCAATCGAAATTTTGATCGGGTGCTCCGGAAACTTCAGAAAGAAGGCTGGATTGCTGATACCGTCGAAGCATTCCTCAATGACAGAAGAGTTTTGAGTGTGATCTCAAATTACAAACGTTCGGTTCAAGGCAATGTCTTGGGCGCTTCAAACAGTGGTGGCTTCTCATACATAGAGCCACACGAAAACGTCGCCTTGAACAATGAATTGGAAATGCTTCTTGACGACGAGCAAAAAGAAATTCGTAGGATATTCCAAGTGCTGACCAACGAGATGCGTAAGAATCTAGAGCTGATTGATGCATATCAATACATTCTCTGTGAAATGGACTTTGTGAACGCCAAGGTTCGTGTTGCCATGCGCATGGAAGCATCTCAGCCTGCGCTTTCGGATGATATGCGTATTGAGCTAATAGATGCATATCATCCACTTCTAAAGATGAGTAATGATGCTAAAGGCATGGAGACCAAATCGCAGTCACTTACCATGGATAAGTTTTGCCGGATGATGGTGATAAGTGGGCCAAACGCCGGTGGGAAGTCAATTACCCTCAAAACGGTCGGACTTCTTCAAGTCATGGTTCAGTCGGGTCTCTTAGTTCCCTCAGACCCATCTAGCCATTTCGGTTGGTTTCAGTTTATTCTCTCAGACATCGGAGACAATCAGAGCATTGAAAACCAACTGAGTACGTATAGTTATCGATTAAATCGGATGAAGTACTTCTTAGAAGTCGCCAATAAAAGAACACTCCTATTGTTGGATGAATTTGGAACCGGTTCGGATCCTGAATTGGGAGGAGCGTTGGCAGAAGTATTTTTTGAGACTCTGTATAACCGAAAGAGTTTCGGGGTTTTCACGACTCATTATGCCAATATTAAAATGAAGGCGACTCGTTTGAGAAATGCCATAAATGCCTCCATGCTATTTGATCAAGAAAGTCTTAAGCCAAAATTTGAACTTTCTATTGGTCAGCCAGGATCATCATTTACGTTTGAGGTTGCAGAGATCAATGGAATCGAGAAGGAAATAATTGAGGAGGCTAAACTCAGATTGGATGCCAACAAGGTTGAGATGGATCAATTGATAACATCATTGCAAAAGGAGAAATCCATTCTAGATAAAGAAGTCAAAAAGGCCAAATCCGCTTCTGAAAAATCCGATGAGATAAGGGAGGAATATGAAGCGCTGAGCGATGAGGTACAAACACGCTATCAGAAACAACGCTCAGTTGCAGAATCTAACAACAAAGCCATAAATGCCGGGAATAAAATGCTGCTATTCATAGATCGCTACAAGCTAAAAGGGGTAAACAAGGCGGTGTTGGAGGACGTTAAGAAGTACCTGGCCATTGAGAAATCAAAAAAGGAAAAGAAAAAGCTCGAGGCCAAAACCAATAAGGAGAAATCGCAGCCTCAAGTTAAAAAGAAGTTGAAGGCCAAGAAACAATCTAAGAAAGGTCCAAGCAAACCGATCGTGGTAGGTGCTACGGTCCGGTTGAAATCCGGAAATCAAAAAGGGGAGGTTGTAGAATTGACCGACAAGGAAGCCGTCGTGTTGTTCGGGAATTTCAAAACGCGCGTGAATGCTTCTGAGATTGAGGTGATCTGATTACCTGAACTTCAGCAATTTAAATGGGTAGACCTCCGAGTCAGTGGTGATTCTCAAAATGTAGCCACCATTAATGAGAGACTCAAACGTGAGTTTGTAAAAAAGCGCCTCAGATTTATTCCATTCTTCGAAATAGACCAACCGGCCTTGTAAGTTGAAGATTTCGATGTATTCGATTTCGTTCCCATTTGTAAAAAGGTAGATCGGCTCGTTATTGAATCCGAAATCGTATGTATTTCCTAGATACGGCGCACGAAGAGGTAATTCGCTTAACAATGTGTCATGACATTGTTCTAGAAGTCCATATGTGCAAAATACTACCTCACATATTTCTTTATAGTCGCCCAGTGTCGCGTTCGTTTCCGCAGACATGAACGCATCTGTCGCTTGACTC
>JABJJW010000007.1 GCA_018660685.1 Flavobacteriales bacterium | reverse complement strand
TGTTGCCCGACAAGGACTCGAACCTTGACTGACGGTACCAAAAACCGCTGTCCTGCCAATTAGACGATCGGGCATCCTTATAAAAGGAGCGCAAATGTAAAAAACATTTCATTTTTGTCGTGACAAGAAAAACACAGATTTCATTGTATTTCAAACGCATTCCTAATATCATCAAGCCACTCGCGAAGAATCTGGTCTTCGAATTTCCAAACGATGAGAATGAAATCTACCTCACCTTCGATGATGGACCGCACCCAGAGCTTACTCCATGGGTATTGGATGTATTGAAATCACATGAGGCCAAAGCAACCTTCTTTCTGATTGGGAGCAATATCAAAGGGAATGAGCAGATCGTAGAGCGAACCCTTTCTGAAGGTCATCATATTGGTATTCATGGATACAATCACCTGAGCGGATGGAAAACCAAGGACGTGGAGTATATCGCCGATATGAAGAAGGCAGCCGAGCAAATTGAGTCAAAATTGTGTCGCCCTCCTTACGGAGAGATCACTCGATCACAGGCTAAAGATCTTTCGAAGCAATTCAAATTGATCATGTGGTCGCATCTGAGCGCCGACTTCGACTTATCACTTTCACCTCAAGATTGCATCAACCATGCAACAGACAAAATCAAATCAGGAAGCATTATCGTTTTCCATGACAGTGAAAAAGCAAAGCCCCGATTGCTCGGGGCTTTAGAACCTTCAATTAAATATTATTTGGAGCAAGGTTTTAACCTCATGCCAATTCCGGCCTAAGCAAGTTCCGGCATCACAACATCTGCTCCCGCTTCTTTCAAAGCATCAAAGCCTCCTCGAATGTTGGTGAGATGTGAATAGCCCTTTGAAGCCATTATACTCCAGAATATCACACTTCGATATCCTCCTTTGCAATGCAAGAGGTAATCTCTGTTCATATCCAGCTTCAGGTATTCTGAATGAATGAAGTCAAGTGGAACGAGTTCAGCACCATTAACGTGACAAGTATCGTATTCAGAAGGCAATCGAACGTCAACAGTCTGTCCTTCGGGTTTCGCATTCACAAACTGATCTGGTGTAATGCTTTTAACCGTTCTTAAATCGTTTCCTGCATTTTCCCAGCTCTCGATGCCTCCGCCAAGATATCCGAGCACATTGTCGAATCCAACTCGTGCAAGACGCATAGTGGCTTCGTCTTCTCTACCTGCTTCTGTAATTAACACTAACGGCTGATGCAGATCGGTGATCAACGCTCCAGCCCATGGTGCAAAATTACCGTCGAGACCGAAGAACCAAGAACCTGGAACGTGTCCAGCTTCAAAATCATGTTCGTGTCTTGTATCCACTACCAAGGCTCCGTCAGCAATAGCCTTTTGAACCATCTCTACACTCATCTCAGTTGAAGAGCTGTAGATATCGTCAATTGACTTGTAGCCTTGCTTATTCTGCATGGCAGCTTTCGGGAAATATTGCGGAGGAGGAAGGATGCCCGTTGTCAATTCTTTAATGAAGTCTTCCTTGGAAATATCACCCAATGCGTAGTTGGTTTGCTTCTGATCACCTAGAAGAGCCGTAGTTTCATCTGACATGTTTTTACCGCACGCGGATCCTGCTCCATGCCCAGGGTACAACACAATATGATCAGGAAGAGGCATTATTTTCTCTCTAAGAGAATCATACAGCGTTCCAGCCATATCTTCCGGAGTCATAGTGCCATTCTTCTGAGCCAGGTCAGGTCGGCCGACATCACCAATGAATAAGGTGTCGCCAGTGTAAATGGAATGAGCCTTTCCATCTTCATCATGAAGAAGGTAGCAGCTTGATTCTGGTGTGTGTCCAGGAGTGTGCAGCAACTTGATCTTGATCTTCCCTAATTCGAAAATCTCACCGTCGTTCGCTTCGATGATATCATAACTGGTCTTTGCAGTTGGCCCGTAAACAATCTTTGCTCCGGTTTTCTTTGCCAAATCAACATGACCACTTACAAAATCTGCGTGGAAGTGTGTTTCGAATACGTACTTAATCTGCGCTCCGCGTTCCTCAGCCATCTTAAGATAGGGCTCAGTCTCACGAAGTGGATCTATAATAGCCGCTTCTCCATCTGATTCGATGTAGTAGGCTGCTTCAGCCAAACATCCAGTGTAGAGTTGTTCTATATACATATCACTTTGTTTTGAATTACAAAGGTAGGTAGTAATGAAATGAAGAAATGTGATTTAAGACACCGTTAAGGTTTGCAGCGCTCAATTTCAGCTATGGACAAAACCCCTCCGGTAGGCATCAAGCTCCTATTCTGGGGGCAGAACCGGATCGTCGTTTTTTCGGGAGAATGTAATCCCTAAAACTATCTCATGTGATCCCGACGTAGCAACACCGACATCACCGATATCAAAATCGTATGCATATCCGATTGTCAAGTTGTTTTTAAACTTGTAACCGGCCATCACCCCAACCGCTGCGGGTAATTGATCAGAGATCAGTGGAGTTCTATAAGAAGCTCCTAGCCACACCATCTCTTGATAGATTCCTCGAACCTGAAGCTCAAACATATCCATCGGAGTAACATACCGTCCAAGAAGATTGGCTTCGATGTCAAAGTCATCATCGATTTCGTACATATATCCGGCGTTCAAGTAATAATGTCTTGAAAGGAGGTTATCTGTTTCGCTGAAATCATCAAAGAATTGAGCCCGCATGTTTGCGATCTGAGGAACATAGATTCCGACATGGAAATTATCGCCTGCGAATCGAACGCCCGATCCAAAATCTGGTGTCCAAATAGACATATAGCCATTGCTTAAGGCAATATCACCCACGTTTTGGAGATTTAGCTTTCCTCCGTCAACAGCAAACTGAAACAATCCCGCTGAGAGTGAGAAACTGAGCTTGTATTCTGTACTAATCTTTAAATGATAAGCATACGAGAGCTGGAGACCGGTCCGTCGGGTATGTCCAACGATGTCGCTAAACACTGCACCGCCTAGACCCATTACATCTGATACAATCGGTCCCTGAAGGCTCAAATAATAAGTCCGCGGGGCGTCTTGAATTCCAACCCATTGGTTTCTGTAAAGAGCATTTGCATGATAGTAGTCATCAGCACCCGTCACTGCCGGGTTGATCATGTACTCGTTCATATAAAACTGAGTCCACTGTTCGAGCTGTTGTGCTTGCGACCACAAAGCCGATACTGAAAAGACGAGAAGTATTAATAGCTTTTTCATGATTCAGTTCTTTATTTCAGGATTGTTACCGGACCGGTGATTAGCTTTTTATAATCATCGTCATTCAAGTCGATGATGTAGTAATAGGTACCAACCGGTAATTTACTTCCCTGGAATGTTCCATTCCATGGCGATACATAACCCGGAGCTGATTCGAATATTGGGTTACCCCAACGATTAAAGATTTTCACGACTGCACTTGGGAACCGATCGATTCGATCGATGAAGAATTCGTCATTAACGCCGTCACTGTTTGGTGAGAATCCACCAACCGGATCAACTACTTTTTCGACCGTTACGATCATGCTGTCAATTCCAGAACACCCATCGGCATCAGTAGCAAATACGTAGTAGGTGATCGTCTCCAAAGGATATACCGTTGGATTCAGAGCAGTAATGTCACTGATATCAATTTCTGGTGCCCAAGTAACTTCAACGCCAGGATTGGCTGTTGGATTACCTCCAATTTCAATGCTCTCCAGTGGTTCGATTGCTCGGTCTCCACCAGCATCCAGTCCTGGACCGTCTGTTTCGTAGATGTAAACCGTATCACGACTTACACAAACACCGTTGATTCCTTCTACGACGTACATGGAAGTATCGCCCGTCACAGATACAATAGCTGAGTTACTTTCCGTGTGAATCGTTCCATTCGCGTTCAACCATCTCACAGAAGTTGCTCCTGAATCAGTTGCTGAAATCGGAATGGTTTGATCGTTCGGACAAACTTCGAAGTCATCCAATGCGGTGACCTCTACAAAGAACTGTGCTTCTAATTCGAACGTATCTAATACGACACATCCACTGTCATCGGTGAGCTGAAGAACATATGTTCCAGCTAAGGCGCCTGTTAAGTCTTGAATTGAGAGTGTGTCGCCGTTGTCACCCATCCACAAGTACGAATATGGCGGAGTATCACCGGTGACCGTAACAAATACAGATCCATCACCTGTGTTTGTACAAGTAGGTTGTTCTACCGTATCTACGGTCATCACAATCGCCGTAGCTCCGCTTACATTGATGCTCGTAACGAACTCGCAGTTGTTGGCATCAGTAACGGTTAATCCGTAAAGCCCAACACAGAGATCAGTCAGTGTTGTATCCGTGTCGCCGTTACTCCAGCTGTATGTATATGGACCCGTTCCACCAGCAGCGCTGATGGTAATTGAACCATCACAGTCGCTTCCGCAGACCACAGATTGTACTTCTTGAACTTCTAGATAAATCTCTTCTGGTGTATCGATCTCATAGATGTCAAATGCAAGGCATCCATTGTCGTCAGTGACGGTTATCGTATCAGGTCCGGCACAAAGAGCTGTGTCGTCCTCGGCTACTCCTCCACTCGACCACGCAAAGCTGTACGGCGTTGTACCACCCGTTATAGATATGAACACCGCTCCATCACACTCGCCAAAGCAACTGACATCGTCAATGTTGTCGAGTGCAATACTCGGAGCATTGTTGTTATTCAAGACAACGTTGATCGTATCCTCACATCCCGCCGAATCAACGATTCTAACATTGTAGATACCAGCAGCAAGGTTTATTGCAACTTGAGTATTCTGTGGAGGCAATAGAGCCGATCCAGAAGCATCGAGCCACTCATAAGTGTATGGTCCGCCGTTTCCTCCAGCAGCAGTAACGCCAATCATACCATTTGCTTGTTGGCAATCAGGTTCGATCATGCTATCAACGGTCATGGTGATCGCAGCTGGATCCGTTAGGTTGAATGTCAAACTATCGGAACATCCAGCAGTATCAGTGATCGTCACACTATAAAGACCAGCGCAGAGATCCGAAAGACCCGTTGTTGTGTCTCCTGTATTCCATAGGATGCTGTAAGGTGGCAAGCCACCAGATATGTTCAATGATATCGATGCATCGCATTCTCCTGGACAACTAATGTCATTTACGGTAGACACAATAACGAATGGCTGAGGATCGGCAAGAACTACCGAATCAACAATCACTTGTCCTGTACTATCTGTAAGTGTCAATGTGTAAGTACCAGCACACAGGTTGCTGATGGTATCGGTCGTACCACCATTCGACCATGCGTATGTGTATGGAGTAGTTCCACCTCCAACGTTGGCTACGATCATTCCATCGCATCCTCCACCTTGACAGCTGATTTCTGTAACGTCAAACGTCAAGAGTAGCAGCGTCGGCTCCGTAATCGTAATTGTATCTACGGTCGAGCAACCGTTCGTGTCCGTTGCTGTGACAATGTATATTCCTGCACAAAGTGTGTCAGCAGTATTTCCATTGTCCCCATTTGACCAATTGAAGGTCACAGTTCCAAGTGAGCTAACCACTGTGGCTGTTGCTGAACCATCACAAGCGCCTTGTGCAGAGGCATTGATACCGGCAAGACTAATATCTGGTCCATCCGTTTCAGAAACCGGATACAAGAATTCTGCAGTACATCCATCGACATCAGTAACTGTGAGATCGTATGCTCCGAAACACAAGGAATCAAGCGTTGATGTCGTATCTCCTGTCGACCACATGAACGTTAATCCACCTGCTCCACCAGAATATGTTGCCGAAATCTCACCGTCACAATCTCCGCAAGTTGCGTCCGTAATCGTAATTCCAGATTGAACGATTGCTGCTGGCTCCGTGATTTGGAATGTATCCAATAAGGAGCATCCATCAATATCTGTAATGGTCACTCTATGCTCTCCTGCACAAAGACTGTCCGCTAGGACCGTTCCATTTCCATTTGAAGGAACTGGATCCCAAGTAATGGTATATGTTCCTCCGCCTCCACTTGGTGCAAGTAGAATGCTACCATCGCACTCTCCACTACAAGAAGCGTTGGCGATTGTTTCGTTGCCGAAAATTTCGGTTGGCTCAATAATGTTGAAGGTTACAATTGTATCACAACCACCACCGTCGTCAATTGTGACCGTATATGGTCCCGCACTCAAGTTTGTGTTGCTTGCTGTATTACCAGCTCCGTTACTCCATGTGTAGGTATAAGTTCCCGACCCACCTGTTGGTGAGAGAATAATTGACCCGTCATCGGCGCCGAAGCACGTGATCATTGAAACAGCTGCGTTAGGGTCAACAGGTGTCGGTTCTGTAATGGTAATCGTATCCACACTCACACAACCTTGATCGTTAGTCAATTCAACGGCATAGGTTCCAGCACATAGACCGGTAACGGTGTCCGTTGTTCCCACAACCGATCCTGATCCGAAGTTCGTCCACTCAACTGTACAAGGAGCGAATGTGCATGTGTAAGTCGCATATACTTCACCGTCACAGTTTCCACATGTGGCGTTCATTCCAGACGCAGTGACAGTATCAGCACTGTCAGCGTTTATCAATACGTTTTCTATGGTGAAGCAGCCTGCTGAGTCCGTAATTGTAACGGTGTTAATTCCAGCGCACAAGGAGTCATTCGTTGCTCCTGTTTGACCATTGTCCCACAAGAATGTAAATGGTGTTCCATTTCCTCCTGTCGGATTAGCTGTTGCCGTTCCATCGCAGACTGTGCAACTCGACGCCACAATTGCGCTGAATGTTGTTGCAATTCCTGCTGGATCAACGATCGTCACACACTCAATTTCAGTACAGAGATTTCCATCTGTAACCGTCACGCAGTATGTACCCGCCGGAAGGTTAGTTTCTGTTTGACCCGTGTTACCCGAAGGCCACAAGTAAGAATAGGTTGGCGTACCACCTGAAGCGGTCACCGTTGCCGCACCATTCGAATCACCAGGACAAGACGGGTTGGTCGTAGAGTCAACTGTAATAACAATTGGCGTTGGCTCTGTTATCACAACAGTATCCGTTGCTGTACATGATCCTCCGTCAGATGCAGTAACAATGTACGTTCCTGCTGTCAAGTTGTTGATCGTATCTCCAATTTGAGAAGTACCACTCCATGTGTAGGTATATGTGCCACTTCCTCCAGCGGCCTGTGCTTCTGCACCACCGTCAGATCCCCCATTACAACTTACACTGTCAATTATAGATGCAATCACCGTGAGTCCAGTAGTAGGTTCCGTGATCGTTACACATGCTGTGTCCGAACAGCCATTTCCATCCGTAACAGTTACACAATGGCTGCCCGCAGCAAGTCCAGTTTCAACTGCACCGGTACCGCCTGATGGCCATAGGAAAGTATATCCTGATCCAACAGTTCCGCCAGAACCGGAAGCATTCGCTGTTCCGTCTGATCCACCGAGACAAGAAACGTTGGTAGAAGTGTCAATACTGGCAACTACCGGTGTCGGTTCAGTAATGGTGATGGTATCAAACGATACACATCCAGAATCATTGGTAAGCTGCACGAAGAAGTCGCCCGCCCAAAGGCCAGTGACAGTGTCTTGAGTTCCAAGAAGTGTGGTTCCACCGACTTCGTACCATTCAACATTACAAGGAGCTGCAGTACATACATAGCTCGCCGCTCCAATTCCTGAAGAATCACCGTTGCACAGTGTGTTTTGAACTACAGATGCGAATACTGTATCTGCTCCGAGATTGGGAACATTTACAGAGAATGAATCTGCACAACCATTGTTGTCTGTGACTGTCACAATGATAATTCCAGCGCAAAGGCCTGTTTCGGTAGAGTCAGTGCCACCGCTTGGCCATGAGTAATTGTATGGTGAAGATCCACCGGTAACATTGACTGTGGCTGATCCATTACACGACCCGCAGCTTGTTGGGTTGACATTCGAGAATGTCGCTGTCAATCCACCTGGATCTGTGAGACATTGAGTTGCTGACCCTGTACAACCATTATCATCTGTAACGGTAACAGTGTAACAACCTGCAGTAAGTCCATTAATTGTTTGAGATGAAGCCCCTGTACTCCAGTTATAGGAAACGTAGGTTCCTGATCCTCCTGTTCCATTTGCGGTGATGGTTCCGTCATTTCCACCAGGGCAGTCTGGATTTGTAGGGTTGAATGTTGCGGAAACCACTGTTGGATCTACGAGCGTTACACAAGCTGTGTCTTCACAAATTCCTCCATCCGTAACAGTCACACAATATGTTCCAGCTGCAAATACAGTAGTGTCATTCGTTGATCCGCCCGGCCACAAGAATGTATAGGTTCCTGAACCGCCAGTAGCAGAGGCTATCACAGTCCCACTATCACCATTACAAAGAGGTTGGGCAAGAACCGATGCAGATGCATCCAGCCCTGTTCCGGGCTCCGTAATCAATATTTGATCCGTAGCTGTGCAGCCATTGGCATCTGTTATTGTGACCGTAACCATACCAGCTGGAAGAGCTGTAGCAGAATCGACGATTGATCCGTTCGACCAACTGAAAGAGTAAGTCGGTGTACCACCTGACCCTGAAGCAAATGCCTTTCCATCGGTTCCGTTGAAGCAAACATTGTCAACAGTAGAGTCAATGCTCGCAGTAAGGACAAGGGGCTCGTCGATAATAATACAAACGGTATCTGTACAAGATGTACTCGTGTCAGTAACGGTGACGCAGTATGTTCCAGCGGTCAATCCAGTCACCGCAGCTGATGTGGCACCGGTAGACCAGTTGTACGTGTAGTTTCCAGTCCCTCCAGTTGCTGACGCTTCTGCATCACCATCGGTTCCACCATTACAAGAAACATCACCACTGTCAATGATTGAAGCGATTATTCCAGTTGGAACAGTGAGAATGTAGCATGTTGAATTTTGGCAAAGATTATTGTCTGTGGCTGTCACGCAGTACGTTCCAGCAGTAAGACCAGTGATGGTCGGACCGCCACCTCCAGTTGACCATGCATATGTATACCCAGGTGTACCTCCAGAAGCATTCGCTGTGAGCGTTCCATCATTTCCAGGTCCGTTGCAAGAAATGCTCGTTTCTGTAATCGCAATGGATATCGTATCCGGCTCATCAATATTGACGGTATCCGTATCAACACATCCACTATCGTCTGTGATTGTTACCGTATATATTCCTGCTACGAGGAATGAGACTGTGTCATTCGTGAAGCTGTTGTTCGTTGATGACCCATTGCTCCAAGAGTAATCGTATGGCGGGTTCGTGCCACCAAGTGGGGTTGCATATGCCATTCCATCATTACCGCCGTTGCAAGAAGCATCGGAGATCCAATTTGCCTCAGCTGTAAAACCTGATGGAGCTGTAATAACAACAAAACCCGTATCTAAACATCCGTGTGAATCCGTGACAATAACGCTGTAAGTTCCTGCCGTAAGATTGGATATGGTATCCGTTGTCGCTGCGGTATTCCAAACGTAGCTGTATGGGGCTGTTCCACCACTAACACTGACAGAAGCCTGACCTGTACCCGAACCTCCGCAACCTGAATTCAGAGTATCCATTGTAAGAATGAGGTCTGTTGGTTCTCCGACAATCACTGTATCGAATCTGATACACCCAAATCCTGTTTCGAGCCTCAATAAATATGTTCCTGCGCACACATTACTAAACGTATCTCCTGTATTGATAACAGTGGTTGTATCAGGAAATACAAACCACTCTAAAGGATCGCAAGAGAAACATGTGTATGATGCAACGACTTCACCATCACAATCTCCGAAGCAATTCGCATCGGTAACAGATGTGCTGATGGTAGGTGTAAACAAATCACTCACGGTTGCTGTGTCAGCACCTGAACATCCATCGTCATCCGTAACGGTTACTTGATAGATTCCAGAGCAAAGTGCGTTCTGTGTGTTGGTAGTACTGTTGGAAGTATCTATCTGTCCACTACTCCATGTATAGATGTATGGTGTCGATCCGCCACTCACTGTGGCAGTAGCTGTACCAGTACAGAAGAAGCAGAAGCTATTAGTGGTAGATAAGGTAACTGCAACGGTAGTTCCATCCGAAATTGTTGTGGAGGCTGTTTGGAAACAGCCATTATCATCTGTAATTGTTACAGTATGCGTTCCAGCTGTGAGTGCAAAAGCAGTATCGGTTGTCTCGCCATTTGTCCACAAGTATGAATATGGAGATGTTCCTCCACCGCCGACCGCGACTGCCTGACCATCATTACCTCCTGCACACGTAGGCGAAGAAGTCGAACTGATTGATGCCGTGACAGCGGATCCAGGTTGAGTAATATCGACCTCAGATGTATCGGTGCAACCGTTGACATCAGTGACAGTAACGGTATATGTTCCAGCAGGAACCCCAATTAAAGAATCATTCGTAGAACCGTTTGACCAAACATAAGTCACAGTCGGAGCGGCTCCGGCATGTGTAACAGTCGCTACACCAGTTGAATCACCATTACAATCAACATCTGCGACGACAACACCCGTTGCGTTCCAGTTACAACCGCATGTATCGTCAACTACCACTACGGCAGTATCGGTACAATTATCATTATCCGTCACTGTCACCGTGTAGGTGTTGGCGAGCAAGCCCGTTATCGTCTGGGATGATCCGCCATTACTCCAGCTAAAGCCAAATGGCGCAGATCCACCGACCATGGACACAGAAGCCGATCCTACAGAAGTGGTACAGCTATCGTCAGCTATTAATATTCCATTCGCTACAAACCCTGCTGCTGTTACCAGTGTTACAGAAGCGCTATCCTGACATCCATTTGCGTCCTCGGCAATTACTTCATACACTCCTCCAGCTAATCCCGTGATCGCCGCAGTGTTGCCACCATTACTCCACGTATATGTTATTGTTCCAGTACCACCGGTTGCCAATGCTTCGGCTTCTCCGTCATCGTCGTCGCAAGTCGGGTCAAGAGAATCAATAATAGAGACAGAAACGGCAGTCGGTTCAACCAAGTTGACCTGCCCAGTATCAGAACAATTGTTCGTGTCTGTAACTATCACGGAATATGCCCCAGCCGAAAGTCCGAAGATCGAATCGTTCGTTGAAGTCGTATTCCATAAGAATGTGAAGTTCCCTGTACCTCCAGTGACGACAGCATAGGCCTCACCGTCATCAATTCCATTACAACTAGGATCAAGAGAATCCATGGTCAATGTAAATGCGTTTGGCGGACTGATTGTCTCATCTGTCACTGCCGTACAACCGTTATCATCTGTGACTGTAACTGTATATGTACCGGCAGTCAAGCCAGTCTGCACCTGTGCAGTTGAACCATTACTCCATTCAAATGTGTAGGGAGCAGTTCCTTGGATTCCAAAACCTGTTGCGGTTCCATCCGTGCTATTCTGACATGTCGGGTCAGTAGAATTCGCCCCGGCAAAGAGAGGTAATGGGTCAGTTAATGTTGCGGAGTCAGTTCCTGTACAACCATTATCATCAGTTACTGTAACAATGTATGTCCCAGCGGTAAGATTATTTGCAACCGAATCATTGTCACCGTTGCTCCATGCGTATGCATAAGGTGCTGTTCCACTCGATCCACTTGCTATGATAATACCAGAGTTCTCTCCACTACAAAGCGGGTCGCCGGCTGTATCGATGGATACAGTCAACCCAGTAAGTGGTTGAGTAATAACGACAGTTGCAGAATCTGGACATCCATTTACGTCCTCAGCAGTAACAGTGTAGGTGCCACCAGAAAGACCTGTGATCGAAGTCCCAGTTCCACCATTGCTCCAATTATAAGTTATGGTTCCTGTGCCACCTGTAGCCAATGCAGTTGCATCACCATCATCAGCGCCAGCGCAGGTAACGTCGGTTGAATCGGTAATAGAAACTGAAATGGCAGTTCCAGGTTCAGTAATCGTAATGGAATCCACTCCAGTACATCCCGCTCCGTCCTCAGCTGTTACCAGGTAGGTTCCAGCCGTGAGCCCGGTTTCAGTCGCACCTGTAGCTCCGGTACTCCATGTATAGGTATAAGCGCCCCCGTCTCCGCCCGAGGCACTCGCGGTTGCGTCACCATCGTTACCTCCAAGACAATTCACGTTATTGGAAGTGAAGGAGATCGTGATTGCTGGTGCATTATTGAGAACCACAGTAAGTGAATCATCACAACCAGAAAGGTCAGTTGCAGTTACGGTATAAGTTCCTGCTGGTAGGTTGTTGAGCGCAGCGCCCGTTGCGCCTGTATTCCAGTTGTAAGTATATGGCCCACCATCGCCGCCTGTTGCCAGAACAGTGATAGAACCTGAGCTGTCACCCGCACAAGCAGGTTGAGTCACACTTGTTGTATCTATGAATAGTGTGTCTGGTTGATCGATGGTCAAACAAAGCGTGTCAGAGCAAGAAGTTCCTCCAGATGAATCAGTAAGTGTAACGCAATAATTACCAGCTAAAAGTGTGGTTTGTGAGCTTCCTGTTCCACCTCCTGGCCAAGAATATGAAAATGCTTGAGTTTGTGGAATAAAAGCGATATAGTCGTTGGTCGCGGTGAAGTTGGCTTGGTTACGTCCCGTTGCCGTAATGCCCAATGTACCGCCGGTGTTTTCAAGACCTTGAGTGTGGTTTCCACCATCCGGGTCAAGCACAGTTCCAAAAATCTCAATGATGTTGGACGTCTCATACAAGACTATTTGAAATGTTACATCATCATTGTTTGGGTAGTGCGGAATTTCAAAAAAATTGACCACCAATATTCTGTAAGGAGAAGTTCCTTCCGTATAGTACGATATCTGTCCGCCTCCTCCTGGGTCGAGATCTTCCCAGAAACCAGCAATCAGGTTATTTGGTGTTCCTGTATTTGGGACACTTTGCCCCGTACAACATCCATTTGCAGTGCTATTGTCAAATGTTATAAATCCGTTAGTTGATATTCTAAACTGAGTATACGTAGTTCCATAAAAGTCGAAATTGAAGCCAATATTGATTTGATTCGAAACACCATCATCAATAGATCCTGATCCAAGGCTGAAGTTAGTCGCCCCATTATAATCATACGGGTATGGATTATGCGACCCATTCGTTTGGTCGATAACATAATCACTCGTATTTGAAGAAAATGCAAATCCTCCGTGACCTGAAATATAAGCCTGCCCATCGGCTGCACCACCACAAGAGGCGTCAAAACTTGAGTCTGTAACCCCATATACGACGGGCGCTTCAACTATAAATACTGTATCAATAAATGAACAGCTAGTAGCATTCTGAGTGACCGTTACAATATTTAGACCTTGACATAGGTCTGTTGTAAGGGCGGTTGAAGAACTATTATCCCAGGCATAGGTTCGCGAACCGGAAGGCGGGAAGGTGGTAATGCTCGCCTCACCGATGCATGTGTCATGGCACGTTGGCTCAATGCTGTTAAATCCTCCAGAAAAGAAGGTAGTTCCGTCACCCACATTTTGGAAGTATGCCGTATCAGAAGTTCCATCACTGCTATCGTATGCTACGACGGTGTAAGAAATCGGAGCCAAGTTGACAAAGTGATTTGAATCTTGAGTAACAATGGTCAACGGTGGCCCAAAAATCACTTGAAATCCAAATGGTCCTATTCCGCCGGTCGTGTTGATGGTGATTTCACCATCATCATTTCCAGCACATGTCTCATCCACAATGTCCACACTCGTAATAGAGATGGGTGGCGATTGCTCATTGACAATCACAATAATTTCTTGAGCTGATTTCCCGGTGATAGGAGAGCCATTGTCTTCAGCACTAATCGTGAATACATGCCTTCCAACATCTGCAGCAGTTGGTGTCCAGCTCACAGTCATGGTAGCCGCGTTACCGGACGTAGAGACAGAAGTTGATGATCCATTCAACCAGCTAGTCGCCGTACTTAAAAGGGTCAACGTTTCAGATCCCGTACCAGTAAACGTTAAATCGAAACTCGCAGCTTGAGCAGTGTCTATTTCGATGACAAAAGGCGATGATTCCGTACAAGCAACTTCGTTTGAAATCGATGAAGCGATGGTGGGACCATCATTGGTACAACTCCCATTCACGTAGAATTGGAAATCACGATATGACAAGCTGATTAGATTTCCTGTTGCTTTATCATACTCCTGAATCTGAAGAGCAATTTGATAATGACCGGTGTCTGTCGGTGAGGTGAAATAAATAATTCCACGTTCAGTTCCTAGACTGTCCCCACTTTCAATTGGGTCTGCCAGTGTAAATCCTGATGCATATGAAATATTTGATCCACTGCTCGCTCCCGTTTGTGGTTGTCTAAATGAAATAACAAGACTATCGTCTTCTGCATCGGTAATCTGTGGATCCCACTCGATGTCTGATCCAGAACACACATACGGATTCATATTGGCTCCTATGGAAGGAACACTGTTCGTAGAATCTACGGCAAAGTACATCTGCATGAAAACTCGCAATCGGTCGCTCGTTGATGAACCACTGTTATTGAGATTTTCGGCATTAATTCTGTCGGTTGGATAAATCCTAAAGGTTACTGGGTTGCATCCTGAATAATCTGAAATAGGAACGGTGTTTTCGTAGATGGCAGCGAATCTCCCTAAGAAACTGCCCGAAGCACAAGTCGTGGTCACACCATTCGCATCGCTGATGTTCGACTCACTAACAAATCCTAGTTTGACTAACGGACCGCCACAATTCTGTAAGAGCAGAATTGTATCCGTGGTACTAATTGATCCGGGGCAATCGTGGGCGATTATGGCCTGAAGTGTGACACTGTCACCGGTACCATTGATCGATGCATTTAAATCGGTTCCAGCATAGAAGTTCGAATTGTTCGGAACTGTCTGTGCGTATAGGTTTGATGATAAACAGAAATAGCAAATCACGCTTAGCGTGAATACTAATCGATTAAGTAGGTTCATGATGCGATTCATTCTCTGACTCAAATTTACGTGGAAAAAGCGCAGAAAGCGTAGTTCCTCTACCGTTCACGTAAATTGATTATCCATGGTTGGGTGTGGATTAATCATACTAGCGACGGTCAGAGGGTTCAGCCCAACAACAAAAGGGAAAAGAAATGCTACAAAGTAGTGTAGATGCACGCTTTAAGGTCGAATGAAAACCTAGTCCAGTTTCAAAACAGCAAGGAATGCCTCCTGAGGAATTTCAACAGAACCAATCTGCTTCATTCTTTTCTTTCCTTTTTTCTGCTTTTCGAGGAGTTTTCTTTTTCTCGTAATGTCTCCACCGTAGCATTTTGCCGTCACATCCTTTCGAAGAGCCTTCACTGTCTCTCTCGAAATAATTTTAGCTCCAATTGCTGCTTGAATCGCAATTTCAAATTGCTGTCGCGGAATGAGCTCCTTAAGCTTCAAGCATATCTTTTTTCCGAGAGTATGAGCGTTATCCCGATGAATCAATGCCGACAACGCATCCACTTGATCTCCATTAAGCAGAATATCCATCTTGATCAGATTCGATTTCTGATAATCGGTTGGGTGATAGTCGAAAGAAGCGTATCCCCTGGATATTGATTTTAAGCGATCGTAGAAGTCAAACACAATCTCTGCAAGCGGCATTTCAAAAGTCAATTCAACACGGTCCGATGTAAGATAGACCTGATTCTTCATGATGCCTCTCTTTTCAATACAAAGATTCATGACGGCGCCAACAAAGTCAGATTTGGTAATGATTTGAGCATTGATAAATGGCTCTTCCACACTTTCTAAATGGACCGGATCAGGAAAATCTGATGGATTATTCACGATCATTTCCTCTCCTCCGCTGGTAAAAGCATAATAAGACACGTTCGGCACTGTCGTGATAACGATCATGTTGAATTCCCTCTCGAGCCTCTCCTGAATGATTTCCATGTGGAGCATTCCGAGGAAACCACATCTAAAACCAAAGCCAAGAGCAGCGGAGCTCTCCGGTTCGAAGGTTAAGGATGCATCATTCAGCTGCAGTTTATCCATGCAATCTCGAAGCTCTTCGTATTCATCTGTATCAACTGGATAGATTCCTGCAAATACCATCGGTTTCACATGCTCAAACCCCTCAATTGCCTTGTCGCATGGTCGCTCGACGTGCGTGATGGTGTCACCCACCTCAATTTCTTTGGCTTGTTTTATTCCTGAAATAATGTAGCCGACGTTTCCAGCGGCAACTTCCTTTCGTTTCTCAGGGGTCAATCGAAGAATTCCGATCTCATCCGCATGGTACGCTTTTTCTGTGTGAAAAAACTTCACGCGATCATTCGTTGTCAGCGTTCCATTCAAAACCCGGAAGTAAGCTATCACTCCTCTGAATGGATTAAAAACGCTGTCGAAAATCAGAGCTTGTAGTGGTGCGTCTGGATCTCCTTTGGGTGCAGGGACCTTGTTGATGATCGCTTCAAGTAGCTCGTCCACGCCAGCGCCTGTTTTACCACTCGCAGCAACAATGTCTTCACGATTACAACCTAGCAGCTCTTCCATTTCATCCTTGACCTCTTCGGGCATCGCACTCGGCAAGTCCATTTTATTCAAGACGGGAATGATCTCAAGATCGTGTTCCATGGCCAAATAAAGATTGGATATGGTCTGCGCTTCAATTCCCTGACTGGCATCTACGAGCAAAAGTGCTCCTTCGCATGCGGCAATCGCTCTCGATACCTCGTATGAGAAATCAACATGACCCGGAGTGTCAATGAGATTCAGAACATACTCTTCCCCTTCGTGGGTGTGGTTCATCTGAATCGCGTGACTTTTAATCGTAATCCCACGCTCTCGCTCGAGATCCATATCATCCAAAGTCTGTTCTTTCAGATCACGATCACTCACAGTACCGGTAGCCTGCAACAACCTGTCTGCGAGCGTACTCTTCCCGTGGTCAATATGGGCAATAATGCAAAAGTTTCTGATGCGCTTCATGCACGAAAATTGGGGTGCAAAACTAACTTAAATATCTCTCAGAAAATTAGAATCAACTGGCCTGAAGACGTCGCTGTGCTTCCATGACGTACTTGCCTAGAATGTCAAATTCTATGTTGACTAAATCACCTTCTTTCAATTGTTTGAAGTTGGTGTGCTCATATGTGTATGGAATAATCGAAACAGAGAATGAATTGGCGCTCGCATTGACCACGGTAAGGCTAGTACCGTTGACCGTAATGCTTCCTTTCGAAACGACCAACGCACTGTCAGAACTTTCAAAAGTGAAATGATAATTCCTCGATCCATCTAATTCTTCAATGTGGGATACTTGTGCGGTTTGATCTACATGACCTTGCACTATATGACCATCGAAACGACCACCTGCTGTCATGCATCGTTCGAGATTAATCTTCTGTCCTTCGTTCCAAGTTGAAAGCGTGGTCCTCGCAAGTGTCTCATCAATTGCTGTGACCTGGAATTGATCTTTTTCGAATCCAACCACGGTCAAACAAACGCCATCATGTGCAATGCTCTGATCAACCTTCAACTCGTTCGTGAACGGCGATGAAATCCAAAAATGTGCGTTTGATCCTTCCCTCTCGGCTGTTTCCAATGTGCCAAGAGCTTCAATAATTCCCGTAAACATCTACTGTGCTAGCGTTTTATCACCTTCTCGCATGAGGTGAACATAACTGTTCAGCTCGCGTGGTTTAATTCCCGCCAAAAATATCTCATTCACGATACAAGCATAGAAATAGACTCCATCCGGTAGTGGATTGCCAGTTCGAATATCGCTTCCATCCCACATAATCTCTGGATCTGTGGTATGAAAAACTTCGACTCCCCAACGGTTAAAAATGTGAATGTCAATACTCTCGACAAATCTGAACTGATCTGGAAGAGGCACAAAAAAGTCATTTCGACCATCGGAGCCCGGAGTGAAAATATTTGGAAGTTCGTACAGCGGACAATTATCGATGCATTTTGGCTCGCCAAAGTCGCTCTCATTTCCGAAGCTATCCACCGCCACAATAGCATAGCAACCCGCAATTGAACCGGTGGAATAATGAGTGTACTCGGTCTCATCAGGGTCGTCAATTTGAACCAGAAGATCTGGGAACTCTCCTAAAATTGGAGAGAAGTAGATTCGATATCCGATAACATCATCCGTCTTCGGGCAGTGTTCATTTGGGTTCACCCAACTCAGATATGTATGCTCTAAATCGCAATCGCCATCCACAATCTGGTTCGGCGGGCTACAAGGCGGTTCGTTATCAATGGGCGTTCCAACATGAATTTGTGACCAGTTGGTCAAGGTCTGAGGAAAGTCAACGCTTGAATATTTTCCGACCGAAAGGACTTTGTACCGGTACTTGCGTAGATTGACGAGATTAGAATCGATGTATTCCGGAATCAGTGTCGTATCTAATGGATAGTACACTCCTTGTGAATCTGAATACTCTTTATACACAACGTAATAGTCGTTCTTCCAAGGTACGTCGAGGTTCCAAGACAGTCTTAGCTTATTGTCTCCCGGAGAGGAAGTCAAATAAACCGAGGTGGCAGCTCGTGAACTCCCAACAAGTTCTTCGCTCGGTCCACTGTACAATTGAATACGATAGATGTACTGGTCTTTTTCCGTGTTCAGATCCGTATCCACAAATAGCGTATCAAGTTTGCTGAATGTGTTCTCGGCATTCGTCGCAAATACTTCTTCGAAATCCGCAGAACCAACAGAATTGCGGAAGAGCTTGTAGCGATAAGGGGAAGGCCACTTGCTCTCATCAAGTTCCGTTGGGTTGAACCATGCGACACTGTCAGTTCCATTTGAACGATCCGTTGAATTAATACTCACCTTGTTCATTATAGGAACATCTCCAATTAATTCTCCTAGCTCCTCAGGTGAAGGATAGCTCTGACTATTGTCATCGAATTGTACGACGATCATGTAAGCATATCTCACTCCATGATTCAATCCCGTTCCATCATTATCATCCACGAAACGGCGGGTTTCGCTTGCGTCTCTTTTTGCAACAAATTCATATCCTATCCCATCCGGAACTCCTGTGATGCAGTTCGAACCAACATAGCCTGTAGAGTCTGTGCTTCTGTATATTGAATACTCCGATGCATTGTCGCAGTCAGGTGTTGTCCATTCTAAGATGAGGGATGTTCCCTGTGGTTCAATGCTCGTAATCAATACTCCGGGATCAACCACTTGAATTTTAGTCGTTTCGAAATAGACTAATTCCGCAGGTAGATCGAGATCTTCCTTCGCCTTCCAATACATCCAGTAAGGAACATTTCGAGCATGGGTACAATTCGTTTGCCACCTCAAGGTTAAATTGAGTGGCGTAAAGCCTGAAACGGTATCTCCTGGAACCAGAATTCCACCATTCCCATCATCGAGCGGAAAACCAACAGCCGTCAATTCAATACGATTGCTATCTACATCTGATGCCGTGGCCGTCAATTGCAATAAATCTCCAGCAGTAACGCATGCAGCCTTAGTAACAGAAATGCTCGGTGGCGAACTTGAACAAGGTGGTCCAATACTGATCTGCATATCGCGAAGAATCGATCCTACTTTATATATCTCTCCACTGTTGTCATTCGTCCTGTATTCTTCAATCAGGATGGCAATGTTGTAGAGTCCTTGTTGTTGCGGTGATATCCAAGACAGCGTTCCTGAGACAGGATCGAGGTTAAGCACATTATTCGGTCCTGCTTGAATTTGGTTTGGGTATTGGTAGCCAGATATGCTAGTCCCATTAAATGAGCGACACGGAACGAGGGTGTAAACCAAACTATCCCCCTCTGGATCTACTGCACCCGGATTGTGGTAAAACGGGGTGCTGACGCATCCATTGTCAATTGGAGGATTTTGCAATACAGGTGCATTATTTCCTCCACTACCAACATCAATTGTAATGTAGCTCTCGATGTAAAATGGAACATTATCTGATCCAACAATATTTAGAATTCCCCCAATTCTCATCGGGTCTTCCATACTCACTCTGTAAGTTCCAGGACCGGGATATGCATGTTGGGTCTGATAGACATTATACCGCGTGTTAGTCCCTGGCAACACCTCGCCAGCGCGCGCTCCGCCACTACAGTCAGGACTGACAGGTCCATTTTTTCTGAGAACAGTCTGCCTTGTTCCATCTCCAAAATGAAGTTCAAGTTCACATCGATCCGCAGCAGCACTCTGACCATCGGTCTTGGTGTACGTAATGATTGAGATTCTATAGAGGAAGGGATTATCATTGACCCGCTGGTAGAGAATTTCTCCTGCTCTATTATGTGTAGCATAACCAGAACTTCCAAGTGAGAATAACACGAGGACAGCGAAAAGCATTTTGAAACTCTGTTGCCACATAATAATTAGACGTCGAAAGTCCGTCCACCGTTGACCTCTGGTTGGCTACATTTGAAGTCTGGGCAGATTATCAAATTAAGACATTTTGACGAGAAGTATCCAGTCTTGCTTACAGATAAGTCCTTAATAATTCGAAAATGGCTCAACCGAAAAAGCTGAGAGTTGGAATCTCATGTGGAGATATTAACGGAATTGGGCTTGAAGTGGTATTGAAATCCGTTTCGGATTCTCGAATTTATGAGCAATGCATTCCGGTCGTATATGCATCGAAGCAAGTTGTAGAAGAGACTCTCAAAATCACCGAACTTCCGGATGTTGAGCTGCATCACGCGAATGGCATAGACACCGTCGAGCAGGATAAGCTAAATGTTATCAATTCATGGTCCCACGAAGTGAAACTAGAATTCGGTAAGTCCACCACGACTGGTGGGCAATGTGCGTTTGCATCCCTCAAGTCGGCTACCGAAGATTTGGCATCAGGAAAAATTGATGTTCTGGTTACCGCCCCAATAAACAAGAAGAACATTCAATCAGAAAAATTTGACTTTCCAGGCCATACGGAATTCTTGGCAGACTATGCTAATGAAGACAATCCTCTAATGATTCTTGCGCACGAAGGACTTAGAGTCGCCCTCGTATCAGGGCACATTCCACTGAAAGAAGTTTCCAGCAACTTGAGTCAGGAATTGATCCTCACCAAGATTGAAGTATTTAATCGTGCATTAATCCAAGATTTTGGAATTGTGAAACCACGGATTGCCGTATTGGCTCTAAATCCCCATGGGGGCGATGAAGGCTTGTTGGGTGATGAAGAAATAAAAATCATCTCTCCCGCCATTAGCGAAGCGCGCGAAAAAAACCTCCTGGCTTTCGGCCCATTTCCTGCTGATGGTCTTTTTGGATCTCATCATCGCTCCAATTACGATGGAATTCTAGCAATGTATCACGATCAAGGATTAGCCCCATTTAAATCAATCGCATTTGAGGATGGTGTAAATTTTACGGCAGGTTTACCAGTGGTGCGAACTTCCCCCGATCACGGTGTAGCCTATGATATTGCTGGGGAAAACATGGCCTCTGAACGCTCTTTTAGACAGGCCATTTTTGCGGCTTTAGATATTTATCAGAGCAGAGAAAGACACAAGGAGATGACGTCAAACGTTCTCGAAAAACATACTACTAAAAGGAAAGAAGTTTAGGTGGCTGTTTTTCAAGCTATTCATTACATTTGCAACCCTTTTTTGAAACGCTCTTTGAAACCTCAACAATCATACGAACTGCAGTTTATTGGACTGAAAGAAGGTAAGCATGAAATGGATTGGTCAATCGGTTATGATCTTTTTGAAGATCGACAAGCCGAGGAAATCATAGACACTCATTTGCTTACACATCTTAGCATCGAAAAGAAGGAAAGGTTAATGAACCTCTACTTTGAAATTGATGGGACGGTTAAAGTGAATTGCGATCGTTGTGGAGAATCGTTTGATTTTCAGTTGTCTACAGAGAATGAATTAGTAGTTCGCTTTGCGAACGAAACCGATTTCAGCGATGACGACGTGATATTTTTGGACGACTCCAAATACAAGGTTGACTTAAGTCAGCACTTGTATGAGTTTGTGATGACTGCATTGCCGAGAAGAAGAATTCACGATGATGGAGAATGCAATGAAGAGGTTTTAAATCTGTTAGACGGAGAAGAAGAGGAAACGAACGAAAACGAAATTGATCCCCGGTGGGAAGCGCTTAAAAAATTGAAAAACTAGTTTGAACCATGGCACATCCTAAACGCAAAATATCCAAGACAAGAAGGGATAAACGCAGAACACACTACAAGGCTGAATTGCCAACTATAGCAACCTGTCCAACAACGGGTCAGCCACATATATATCACAGAGCTCATTGGTACGAAGGCAAACTCTATTACAAGGGTAAGGTTGTAATGGAGAAAGAGTCCATGGCCTAACAGCCTGCGATGAAGATCGGACTCGACGTACTTGGTGGGGACTTTGCACCCGACGTAAATGTATCAGGCGCACTTCAAGCTCGTGAAGAGCTGGGAGACCGAGCATCTATTGTCTTAATTGGAGATGAATCGGACATTATCCGGTTGCTAGATGAAAACGGCGCGCCACGCGACACATTTGAAATCATTCATACCAGCGAAGGCATTGCTATGAATGATCACCCGGCGAAAGCTTTTGCTAGAAGTCCTAACTCGTCCATTGCTCTAGGCTTCAAACATCTTCAATCAGGGGAGATAGACGCATTTACAAGCACCGGTAACACCGGAGCAATGCTTGTTGGAGCGATGTACACTATTCGGACTATTCCAGGTGTGATTCGACCTTGCATAACTACAGCTATGCCAGTGCTGAATGGAGGCGTTTCCATTTTACTCGATGTCGGTATAAACTCTGATTGCAAACCGGATGTTTTGTACCAGTTTGGAATTTTGGGGAGCATCATGGCTGAGCAGATTTACAAAATTGACAATCCTCGGGTTGGCCTTATGAATATTGGAGAAGAAGAAGGAAAAGGTAACCTTCTTACCCAAGCCGCTCATCAGTTAATGAAGGATTCTAAAGAATTCAACTTTCAAGGAAATGTTGAAGGTCGGGACATTTATCTCGGCGAAGCAGATGTCGTGGTTTGCGATGGGTTTACGGGTAATGTTGTTCTGAAGCAAGCTGAAGCTCTCTTTACCTTGATAAATAAGCGAGGAATCAAAGACGAGTATTTTGAGCGATTCAACTATGAAATTTACGGTGGCACACCAGTGCTAGGTGTAAATGGAAATGTTATTATTGGACACGGTATTTCAAGTGCAAATGCGATTAAAAACATGATCAAGCTTTCGGCTGACACAGCAGAAGCTGATCTTGCAAATCGGATTCGAAAAGTGTTTAAATAGCGCATGACGAAGATAAATGCCGCCATAACGGCTGTTGCCCATCACGTTCCAGATTATGTTCTCACCAATAAAGAATTGGAGAAGATGGTCGACACGAATGATGAATGGATCACTTCCCGAACCGGAATCAAGGAAAGATACATTCTAAAAGGAGATAATAAAGGTGTTACCGATATCGCCAAAGGTGCAGTAGAGAAACTTCTTGCTAAAAGAGGAATTGGACCAGAAGAAATTGAGCTTGTCATTTTTTGCACCGTTACACCCGATCGATTATTTCCAGCCTCTGCAAACATCGTAAGTGAAAAAACAGGAATGAAAAACGCCTGGGGATACGACCTGAATGCAGCTTGTTCTGGATTCTTATATGGCGTTACAACAGGTTCAAAATTTATCGAATCCGGAGCATACAAGAAAGTATTGGTTATCGGTGCCGATAAGATGTCATCCATCGTAGATTATACGGATCGCTCAACCTGTATCATTTTCGGTGATGGGGCTGGTGCAGTGTTACTCGAACCAACAGAAGATGGCACTGGAATTCAAGATTCTATTTTGAGATCAGATGGCAGCGGCGAGCCATTTCTTCATCAAAAAGCAGGAGGATCACGACGTCCTCCGAGTCAAGAAACTCTTGACAGCGGTGAGCACTACGTTCATCAAGAAGGCAAGACTGTGTTCAAATTCGCGGTTTCTAACATGGCCGATGTCAGTTTCGAAATCATGGAAAGAAACAACCTTTCTGCAGATGATGTTGCTTGGCTTGTCCCTCATCAAGCAAACCTTCGCATCATCGACGCAACCGCCAAACGCATGGGTGTTGGTACCGATAAAGTGATGATAAACATTGATCGTTATGGCAATACGACCAACGGTACAATTCCCATTTGCTTATCTGAGTGGGAATCAAAATTGAACAAAGGAGATAACCTCATTCTGGCAGCTTTTGGTGGCGGATTTACATGGGGATCGGTGTATTTAAAATGGGCGTACGGCCCTTCATAATCAACTTGGTTTTAGCAGTTAAAAGACTACTTTAGCCCCTATAATTTAAGCCTATGGATCTTAGTCAAATTCAATCGTTGATCAAGTTCGTTTCTAAATCTGGCGTGAGCGAGGTGGAACTTGAAACCAAAGATTTTAAGATTAATATAAAGGCCACTCGGGAGCCGAGCGATAGCCCTCAGGTTGTTGCTGTACCAGCTCAAGGATACATGCCGCCTCCCGTTGTAGCGCCTGCTCCGGCAGCCGCTCCAGCCGCTCCAGCGCAAGGTGGTGCCGAAGGCGAAGCAACTGAGGCTGACAGTAAGTATGTGACAATCAAATCACCGATGATTGGAACCTTCTATCGTTCTCCAAATCCTGAAACTCCCTCTTTCGCCAATGTTGGAGATGAAATTGCTCCAGGAAAAGTGCTCTGCATTATCGAGGCGATGAAGTTGTTCAATGAGATCGAAGCCGAGATTTCAGGGAAAATTGTCAAAGTACTTGCGGATGACGCAAGTCCGGTAGAATATGATCAGCCGCTATTCTTGGTCGATCCATCGTAACGCCTTCGTTACCTAACCGAAAAACTCTGACTTATGTTTAAAAAGATCTTAATCGCCAATCGCGGTGAAATTGCTCTTCGCATCATCCGAACATGTCGGGAAATGGGCATTTCTACTGTCGCTGTATATTCTAAAGCAGACGCGGACAGTCTTCATGTTCGATTTGCAGATGAAGCGGTATGCATTGGCCCGGGTGCAAGCAGTGAATCTTATCTAAGAATTCCGAACATCATCGCAGCAGCAGAAATCACCAACGCCGATGCCGTTCATCCAGGCTACGGTTTTCTATCTGAAAACTCAAAGTTTTCCAAAATCTGTGCTGAGAACAATATCAAGTTCATTGGCGCAACTCCGGAGCAGATTGATGGCATGGGCGATAAGGCCAACGCCAAAAAAACAATGGCTGAAGCTGGAGTACCTTGTGTCCCAGGGTCCGAAGGCATTTTAGAGAGCCTCGAAGATGCTCTCGAAGTTGCCAAGGAAATGGGCTACCCCGTAATCATGAAGGCGACAGCTGGAGGTGGTGGAAAAGGAATGCGCATCTGCCGTAGTGACGAAGACGTTGATACAGCGTGGCACAGTGCTCGACAAGAAGCACTCGCTACATTCGGTAATGACGGCATGTACATGGAGAAGTTCATTGAAGAACCTCGCCACATCGAAATCCAAATTGCCGGCGATCAAAACGGGAAAGCTTGTCACCTTTCAGAGCGTGACTGTTCTGTTCAGAGACGGCATCAAAAACTCGTTGAAGAAACTCCGTCGCCATTCATGACGAAGGAACTTCGAAAGAAAATGGGTGCGGCGGCTATTCAAGCTGCTCAAGCCGTAAAGTATGAAGGTGTTGGTACTGTAGAATTCCTCGTGGACAAGGACAAGAACTTCTACTTCATGGAGATGAACACTCGTATCCAAGTTGAGCATACGATTACGGAAGAAGTCATCAACTATGACCTGATCAAGGAGCAAATCAAGATTGCGGCTGGAAAGCCTATTAGTGGTAAAAATTATGAGCCAGTTGGGCATGCCATTCAGTGCCGAATTAATGCGGAAGATCCGCTGAACGACTTCAGACCAAGCCCAGGTAAAATCACCGAATATCACCAGCCAGGTGGGCATGGGATCCGTATTGACACGCATGTTTATGCGGGGTACGTCATTCCCCCATTTTACGACTCCATGATCGCCAAATTGATTACGGTTGCTCAAACGAGAGAAGAAGCGATCACGAAGATGGAACGCGCTCTTGGTGAGTATATAATAGAAGGTGTCAAAACCACCATTCCGTTTCATCAGAAACTGATGCTTCATCCCAAATTCAGAGATGGTAAAATAACGACCAAGTTCTTGGATGATTGGGATTATAAACCTGAAATTGAAAAAGGATAATTAATCAGCCTCGGAACTTCTTCCGGGGCTTTTTTTATCTGAGCAGGTTAATACTACCTCGCTTGGTTGTCTTCTTTGCTCCTTCGACCCTGTATGAGAGCAACCAATGATAAGCGCCCGCTGGAGCTAGGCCTAAATTTCCACCTACTTCTCCGCCCCATCCTTCGTTAAGATCGTCCGTTTCAAACACAGACTGACCCCAACGATCATAGATTACAAGCTTGGTTTCTATTATTCCGATTGTATGAATGATGAAGACATCATTATTGTTGTCTTGCCCAGGCGTGAAAGCATTTGGAGCATAAATGATGGGATAGCAATCTCCTTCAACCAAAACACTGTCATAATTGAAACAACCATTCATGTCTTGTACCTCAAGGGTGTATACTCTGTTCTCTGGTTCAATCACATACGGATTAGGGCCGTATGGATCGCTTAATCCCCCTTCTGGTGTCCATCTGTAGCTCAGTGTTGGGTCAATAACCAAGGTCGATCCTAGATAAACGACATCAACATCACAATTCTCAATATCCTCCCCTGCATTCGCCTCTGGTAATTGGAACACGCGCACATTTGCCATGTCTGATGACTTACATCCGTTTGAATCAGTCACCGTTACTGTAAAATCAGTTGTTACCAAAGGATACGCTTTGGTCGAACCTACATTCGAACTTGCATTGCTCAGCAACGCACCATTGTCCCAATCATACAAGACTCCGCCTGAAGCAAACAGCGTTACCGAGTCTTCGGCACACATCTCTTTATCATCTCCAGCAACCGCCTTCGGCAACTGCCAAACGGTAATATTAACTGTGTCTACGTTTTGACATCCGAAATCATTTATGACGGTGAGTATGTACCGCCTATTTTTTGTCGGACTGAACGACACTCTGTTACTGTCCTGACCGAGAATTCCTTCAATCGGAGCCCATGAATAGGACATGAAGCCATTTGTTACTCTCGCCGATGTAGTGTCTCCCAGACAAATTGGACTTGGACTGTCCAAAATCTTTACAATCGGTAAGGTATCTACAACGACCTCCATTTCCGCTGAATCTTGGCACCCAAATGTTGTCGTACCGATCACTTTATAAATCGTCGTTTGATCGGGGGATGATTTTGGGTTTCTAATAGTCGAGTCCGTCAGACCGACTGACGGGATCCAAGTGTACGTCGCACTAGATGGCCCCGTTGGCGAACCTCCGATTTTCACAGTTTGACCAATACACATTCTCTTATCCGCGCCCGCACTGATATTCGGTAATGGCTTGACCACGACCGTTATCTGATCTGAATTCTCACACGTATTTGCGTCAGTAACTGTGACCGTGAAGGTCTCCGTCACGAGAGGGAATACCTGCGGATTCGCGGTTGAACCATTGAGCAGGAAAACCGATGAGTTCCATTGATAAATGACTCCGCCCGTTGCGGTAAGAATGATCGAATCTTGTTGACATAAGAAGGTGTCTGGTCCAGCGTCGGCCGCATTCGGTGGATACACATCTAGGGTATCACTGATGCTTGCTTCACAACCATTGACATCTGTGACCGTAACCGTGTACAATGTTGTATCACCCGGAAAAGCATAACTCGAATCGGAGGTTGGACTTTCCAAGGAAGAAGATGGAAACCATTGATATGATAGACCACCACTTGCCCAAACCAGAAGACTATCTCCGTCACAAATGGTCGTGTCCTGAATGTTTATCATGGGAACTGGCAGCACATTAACCGTCAAATCCATGTCATCCGAACTCGAACACATGTTTTGATCTGTCACTGTCACCTCTATCGTGAACGTGCCTACAGTATTTCCATAGTATTGCGGATTGGCCAATGTGTCAAAATTGACCGATGTCGTATTCCAACTGAAGGATGAACCGATCGGCCCCGTTGGACTACCTCCTATTTGAATCGAATCTCCAAAGCAAATAGCTTCATCAGAGCCTGCGTTCGCTTGAGGCAAGACATTGACAAAAATCGTGACCGTGTCAGTGGATTTGCACCCGTTTACATCTGTTCCTTCTACCACATAGGTTTGAGTAGAATTCGGGCTTGCCAGTGGATTAGCTATGGCTGTCCCCGAAAGACCGGTGCCCGGTGACCACACATAGTTCTGCGCTCCAGTCGCAACCAATGGAGCTGAATTACCATCACAAATCGTATCGTCACCCCCTGCACCTACAACAGGTAGAGGCCAATAAGGAACTGTAATCTGCGTCGAATCAGAACAGCCATTGGCATCCGTAACGGTCAAGCCTACGATTGAAGTTGCTGGAAAGAATGCAAATGGGTTTGAGATACTGTCATCGCTTAAAAAAGTCGAATTGCCCCAAGCATACGAGACTCCTCCAGTCGCTACCAGCTGAGTCGAATCCTCCAAACAAGAAGTATCAGGTACGAGATCAACTACTGGAACTGGAAGTGAATCGGCCACCACCATTTGCGAGTCGATTGACTGGCATCCATTCCCATCAGTTACGGTTACAAAAAACAAAGTGTCCTGAGTCGGAGATCCAAGGGGATTTGCCAATGTTGAGTCACTTAGTATTCCCGAATATGACCATGAGAATGAAACTCCGCTAGGACCTGTTTGTGAACCTCCTAGAGCAATCGAATCGTCCAAGCAAACACTGAGATTCGGACCTGCCTCAACTTGGGGTAACGTATCCACAACTAAAAAGATCGTGTCAAAATTGCTGCAATTGTTTACCAACTCTGTGGTCGTCAACAAGATTGTATCCGAGATCGAGGCAGTAAGAAGAGGGTTAAACAACGCGGCTCCAGACAGCGTATTGTTACTTGTCCAAAGCACCGTATTCCCAATTCCTGTCGTAGGGTTACCGCCAATAGTTATCGTGTCTGCACCACATATTGTGAGATTCGCAAATCCTGCATCTGCCACCGGCAATGGATGAATGGTAATTACTGCTGTGTCAAACCGGGAACAGCCAGTTAAAGTGTCAGTAACCTCAACGATGAGCAAAGTATCGCTCAGCACAAGTGCCATAGGATTTGCTGCATTTGGGTTGGAGAACAATGGAGAAGGCGACCAATTATAAATAGAGTTGATTCCTCCTGTTGGTGAGCCCCCAACCATAAAGCTATCGTAGGCACAAAGTAGAGTGTCTGGCCCTGCGTCAGCACTCGGTAATGCAACCGGAGTTACTTCAACTGAGTCGGTGTGCGAGCAATTGTTGGTATCAAATAGAACGATAGTGTAAACAGTAGGAACAGTAGGCGCTGCTTCAGGGTTTGGAACTGTGTCAAAGTTGAGTGATGCCGAAGGCGTCCATACAATTGAACTAAAATTTGAGGCAGTAGGAGAACCGCCGAGGGTTACGCTGTCCCCTATACAAACTCCCATACTGTCTCCGGCATTCAGCCCAGGATTTGAGGAAGAGAATATATTTACAGTATCGAGATAATCACAACCAAAGGTGTCAGATACGGTGAGCGTAAAAATCTGTGTGATTGGGATAAACGCCATTGGGTTAAAGGCATTACTGTCACTCAACTGCGAACCGTTCGACCACAAAACAGTACTCGGTGAGATTGTTGTTGGTGCACCTCCGATTTGAACAGAATCGCCAATGCAAACGGTTGTGTCCGGTCCAGCGTCAATGATGGGAATGGGATGGACCGTGATACTAACCGTATCATAGTTAAAACAACCATTTGAATCTTCAACGAAGAGCGTGTAAATAAAACTCCCACTTTGTGTAAAATAGCCTATCGGGTTCGCTATGGTGGTGTCGTTTACATAATTATTCGGGCTCCAGATATAGGATGTCGCATAGTTACTTGTTGGGCTACCACCAAGGGTGTATGCATTTAACCCACATATGGTCGTATCCGGTCCGGCTTCCGCTGTAGCCGGAGAAAATATTGTTACAATCAATTCTGCGGTGTCATTTGTGTTGAAGGTATCGGCCAGATTATTAGGCATACTCGAATAAATTCGAATCGTATCTCCGGTTGTGAGACTGCTGGTGCCAAGACAGATAAGAGTATCTGAGCCTGCGGTCAACGTATCATCAAAGGCAAACGGGCTATTGAAAGGGACACCATTAATCGTCGTAAAAATGGTCACAGTGTCTATATCGATGATGCCGGCATTGCTCAATCGGAAACATATGTTGCTCGGAACATTACCACAAAACCCAGTGGATGAATAAATTGAATCTATGCCTGCGTCCAATGTTTGTTCCCCTAAGAAAGCAAAGTCATCCAAACCAAAATCGCTGAACTGGTTGTTGGTCATCCATATCCATCTCAACTTTACACTCATACCGACGAAACTCGCTAGACTGAAAGAATCGGCCAACCATTCATTGGCGGTATCTTGATCAGGTCCGGTATGAACTACATTCCAAGTCGTTCCAGAGTCCGTAGTGATCTCGACGTAGAAAGTATCAGTGCCCATCGGAGCTCCAAATGCACCATCGTACTGATGATACCAAAATCGAACTCTTGGATTTACCACAGAACTCAGATCAACATAGGGCGTTTCAAGGATAGCTGTGTCGGCATTACAAGCTCCAGACGACTCAACGTAGGTATATCTACCTGAGATAGTACCGGGATTATGATCGATCGGTGGACCAGTCACACCAGTCGGCGTTCCGTTCGTGTCTGTTACAAACTCTGCCGTTCCTTGATTTGTCCACCCACTTCCAGGCGTACAGGCCACACCACAGTTAGTATTGCAAGTATCCCAAGTCTCGAGGTCTTCAAAATGTGGAAACGTTGTAATTGTTTGCGAAAAGGACGCTTGGTCAATGGTCAAAAAACCAAGGAGAGCGAGAATGATTTTGAACGTCCATTTCATAGGCTAAAAGACGTGCAAAAATACAAAGCGTTGCGGTCTAACCTGCGAGGCCAGACGAATTTGATTTTGGCTTTGAAGATATTAGCTTTTGCGCTGCGGCTGTGATCGCTGCTGCATCGTAATCACATTCTGCCCACAACTGCGGCTGTGAACCGTGTTCGATAATTTCATCCGGCATGCCAAGACGCAGGACATTGGCTTGATATTGATGGTCGGCCATGAACTCCAAGACTGCACTTCCGAATCCCCCTTGAATGCATCCATCTTCAACAGTAATGACGCTATCAAACTTTCCGAAAACCTCATGCAGAAGAACCTCATCAACCGGTTTCACGAATCTCATATCGTAGTGGGCGACGGACGCTCCACTTGATTCGAGTTCTTCAATGGCCTTTGAAACCTCGTTTCCGATATGTCCGATAGATAGAATAGCCACCTCAGAACCACTTTTGAGCTTGCGGCCAGTGCCAACTTTTAGTTTTTTGAATGGTGTCTTCCACTCAGGCATTACTCCTTGTCCTCTTGGGTAACGAATCACAAATGGGTGATTCAACTCTTTGAGCTGAGCTGTGTACATCAAGTTTCGAAGTTCTTCTTCGTTCATTGGTGCACTAACCACCAAATTGGGAATGCATCTCATGTATGCAATGTCGTATGCCCCATGATGCGTTGGGCCGTCTGCACCGGCAACTCCTGCCCGATCTAAACAAAATATAACCGGAAGGTTTTGAATAGCAACATCGTGAACTACTTGATCATATGCCCTCTGCATAAATGACGAGTAGATATTACAAAATGGCCTGAGTCCTTGGGTAGCTAATCCTGCTGAGAAGGTCACGGCATGTTGTTCTGCAATACCAACATCAAATGCCCGATCCGGCATCGCCTTCATCATAATGTTCAATGAACTACCGGTTGGCATCGCTGGAGTTACTCCTCGCACCTTGTCATTCTTCTCTGCAAGTTCAACGATGGTATGGCCAAAGACATCTTGATACTTAGGAGGTTGCGGACTGTTCGGAGTGACTTTTACAATCTCGCCCGTGTCCTTATTGAATATGCCTGGTGCATGCCACTTCGTGGGGGAACCCTTTTCCGCTGGTTCGTATCCTTTGCCTTTTGTGGTTATGCAGTGTAAAATTTTAGGCCCGGGAATGTCCTTCAAATCTTCAAGCACTTTGGCGACGTGGATGACGTCATGCCCATCGATTGGACCGAAATAGCGAAAATTCAAACTCTCAAAAAGGTTTGAATGCTGAAGCAGAGTTGACTTGATGCTGTTTTCAACCTTCTGAACAATTTCTCGTGCATCTTGCCCGAACTTGCTCATTTTACCCAGAAGGTGCCACACTTCATCCTTTACCCTATTGTAGGTATGGGATGTGGCAATATCAGTGAGGTATTCCTTGAGCGCACCGACATTTGGATCGATACTCATGCAATTATCATTGAGAACGACAATTAAATTGGTGTTCTCAACGCCAGCATGATTTAAGCCTTCAAAAGCCAAGCCAGCGGTCATCGCGCCATCGCCAATTATCGCAATGTGCTGTTGGTCTTTGTTTCCTTTTGAATGATTGGCGACGGCCATTCCTAACGCTGCGGAAATCGATGTTGAGGAATGCCCTACACCAAACGTATCGTAATCGCTTTCCTTGATTTTCGGAAAACCGCTAATTCCCTCATACTTTCTGTTGGTATGAAAAATCTCTCTTCGACCCGTTAGAATCTTGTGTCCATATGCTTGGTGTCCAACATCCCATACCAATCTGTCTTCAGGTGTGTTGAAGACGTAATGCAGTGCAACGGTCAGTTCAACAACTCCAAGGCTCGCGCCAAAATGTCCTCCTTTTTGGGAGACCACATCAATAATGAATTCGCGCAGTTCGTCGCTTACCTGTGGAAGGTCTTCGATCGAAAACTTCTCCCTCAAGTCTCTAGGAAACTCAATTTGTTTGAGAAATTCTCCTGTTTCGAACTGTGATTCTTTCATGGCAGCAATTTCAATACTAGCAACTTTCGCTGGATAATCCTAACAGTCAAAGCCTTCACTAAGTTCATCACTTCAGAGAAAAGAAGTTAAACGAGAACTTCATTTAGAATTGATTCGAACAGCTTCTTGCCATCCTCATTTTTGAGATTCGGGTCTGCCGCCCGCTCCGGATGAGGCATCATGCCGAAGACATTTCGATTCGAATTACAGATGCCCGCGATGTTGTTTATCGATCCATTTGGATTTGCATCATCCGTTATCTGTCCATTTTCGTCACAGTATCGAAAAAGGACTTGATCGTTGTCTTCAATCCCTTTTAACACATCGCTAGGTGCAAAGAATTTTCCTTCGCCGTGAGCGATAGGAACATTTAGTACAGCTCCTTTGTCTATGGATCTCGTGACCAAAGAATCCGAAGTCTCTGTGCGGAGGTGCACATTTTTACAGACAAATTTTTGGTTGTTGTTGTGTTGTAGCGTTCCTTCTACAAGGCCCGACTCACAAAGAATTTGAAATCCGTTGCAGACTCCAAATACATATCCGCCCTTATTGGCGAACTCAATAACTTCCGTCATGATTGGAGAAAACCGTGCAATTGCGCCGGAACGTAGATAATCTCCGTATGAAAAGCCTCCAGGTAACACTACAAAATCACACCCTTGAAGGTCATGATCTTTATGCCACAGTCTGGCGATTTCCTGATCCATGATCGATTCTAAAACATAGATCATGTCTTGATCACAATTCGAGCCGGGGAAGGTTACAACACCAAATTTCATAGTACAAAATTACCTAGCAAAAGTAGTAATACTGGCCACCTTCTACTGGTCAATTTTGAAGAGATATATCAATCCGAGTATCAATATAAAATAGAGCTCCGCAAGCCATTTGTTCTTTATAAACAGGATGGCTCTGGCCAGTGCGATGGAAACAGGAACACATATCGTAAATAGCCAATAGCCATAGTTGAATGAGAGTATGGAGAAGGCCCCAATTAGAATTGACAGGCTAATAAGTGACCATCTTCTCTTCTCACGCATTGTCGCTTTTGATAGCTGGGCTCTACTTTGAAAAAACGCGATCCCCATCACTATGAGAAGTAGAACAGCCTTTGTGAATTCGAACGTATCATCGAACCCCCAATCAGCAATAGCGGAAAATGAAAAGAAAAGTAGATCCTCTTCAATTATGTAAAGAAATCCATTCAAAAAGTAGAGTGGGATCATCATTGCAACCAGCACCACCAACGCCTTTTTTAGATCGAACCGAGCACTCAGAACCATTGCTCTCACAGAAATTAAATAGTATGCTAGAAAAGATGGATTAAATATTCCGAGACCTCCGATTGTCAGGCCTTGATTAAAGATCTCGTAGGAAATCTTTTCCCCGCTAAAAATGTTCAGCGTCTGCCGAATTAGTAGAATTTGAAACATGCAGCCAATCCAGAAAATCGGATGATTGTATTCTAACGGTAGTATGAAGAATAGTAGGCTAATGACAAAGAAGGGCATATTGCTTATCCCTCCTAACAGGGATTCGGATTGAACCAGTCGATTCAGAAATATAGCGACCCCGAGCGCAGATAGAGCGGCCAAAATTTGAACCACCCAAAATGGTCCAAGGTTCATCCATCGAAACAGCGAGGAATTACTGAAAAAGCCAAGGCTTACTTCTGAGCCCACCATAGAGTTCAGTATCATCCCCGCAAGAATGACAAGCGTACAGAGTATCGGCAGGAGAGAATCATATTTAAGAAGAAGCTTGACCACAATTATTTTTCTCGAAACAAACTTAGCTATGAGTTACTGGAACCTATCGGTTTTATAGATTTGCGCAAACTTTTATCCTATGAGACTAAACGAATTGATGGATTGGTTAGCGGTTATTTTTGAATGGACATTTGGCATTTTAACTAGCCTAGGTAATGGATTCAACGTTTTTATCATCATCATGATGAGCATTCTCGGCGTTATTTGGATAAAGAAGATGGGCGATTTCAATAAAGAAGCGCGTCAGAATAACACCTTGAAGTAACCTTAGAGGTCGAAGCCTAGGTCCTTTCGGTAGTAAACCCCTTCAAAATCGATATTTCGAGCATTTGCATAGGACTTCTCCAATGCATCATTCATCGATTCTCCAAACGAAGTAACAGCGATTACTCTTCCTCCGTTTGTCTCTAGTTTACCTTCATTCAACGTGGTTCCCGCATGGAACAATAGTGATCCTTCAATTCCATCAAGTCCATGCATCTCCTTGCCTTTTTCATACGCTTCGGGATATCCACCAGACACTAGCATTACACATGCGGCGCTTCTCTCATCAATGTCTAATTGAAGCTTTTTTAGCTCGCCTTTCGAACAACTGTGTAGAATTGGTAGAAGGTCAGACTTAATTCGTGGAATTACGCTTTCCGTTTCTGGATCTCCCATCCTGCAGTTGTACTCTATGACAAATGGTTCGCCATCGACACTCATTAATCCAACGAATAGAAACCCATTGTACTGAATCGAATCCTGTTGCAAACCCTGGATTGTTGGATCCACAATTCTATCAATCACCTTCTTCATGAACGCGTCATCTGCGAATGGCACAGGTGAAATAGATCCCATTCCTCCAGTGTTCAGTCCGGTATCGCCTTCTCCAATTCTTTTGTAATCCTTGGCTTCCGGCAGCAGAATATATTCAGTGCCGTCGGTCAGGACAAACACGGATAGTTCTATTCCTTTTAGAAATTCTTCGATGACGACCTTAGAACCCGCATCTCCAAACTTTCCACCTTCGAGCATGTCCCTCAAAGCCTCTGCTGCCTCGTTTCGGTCATCGAGAATTAGGACTCCTTTTCCAGCTGCCAACCCATCTGCTTTCAGCACATAAGGAGGATTTACATCATCGAGGTAATTGATTGCCTCTTGCAATTGATTTGAATCGAACTCGTTGTAGGCGGCCGTTGGAATCCCATGTCGTTCCATGAAGGCTTTCGAGAAACTCTTGCTTCCTTCCATCTGAGCACCAACTTGCCCGGGTCCAACAACACCAACTCCCATTAATTCAGGATCAGATTCGATGAATTCTCGAACTCCCTTTACGAGAGGTGCTTCTGGCCCAACAATCACCAATGTGATTTGATGTTCCAAGATGGCTTCTCTCATTGCGGGAAAATCAGAGTCTGAAAATGGGAGATTGGTTCCCATGTCACTTGTTCCACCATTTCCCGGTGCTATGTAGAGCTGAGAGAGGAGAGGACTTTGAGCCAATTTCCAAGCAATCGTGTGCTCTCGACCGCCTCCTCCAAGTAAAAGTACATTCATAGAAATGTCAACTTAGTTGCATGCAAATAAAGAAAGCTTGATGAGACTACACCAACAAAAAAAGGCCCTCCATAATGGAAGGCCTTCGATTAAATTAAAGCTTCTTTTAAGGTGCTAATCTCTTAATGCTACAACCTACAGATTTAGTTGTACTCGGATTGATTGACTCACCCGCAACCATGTTTCCGATCGCATCCGTCAAATAATGATTGGATACATCATCCTTGTTTTCGCCGTTGTCGTCAATCAAGCCTCGGTATGCAAGTTTCGCATCGCGATCAAATAAGAATACGTGAGGCGTTGTTCGAGCTCCAAATGCATCTGCGATTTCATGATTTTCATCCACCACATAATTCATTTTGTAACCTTCAGCTTTAGCCTTGGCCTTCATTTTGGCCATAGAATCATCACCTTGTCTTTTGGCCTCATTGCTATTAACCAACACCATTCCGATATTATTCTTCGAACACTCGGCGTATAACTCATTGTAACGGTCCTCCCACTGCAATACAAATGGGCAAGTGTTGCAAGAAAATATCACGAGCAACCCATTTTCCGAATGCAACTCTCTAAGGTGCGTAGTCTCACCAGAGATGTCCACTACTTCCTGACCCATCATGGGCAGCATGTCACCAATTTCCAATACGCCGTTTCCGCTAGGCGTGGATGACATCATTGCCACCATAGCGATGGTGAGCATCATTGTTCTTGAAAGTGTCTTCAATATTTTCATAGTCTCTGCATTTTTCCGTCTAAAGAATGACGATAAAAGTACCACAAGTTGCCTATTCCACGTAGCCACTTCTAATTGCGTAGCGAATTAAGCCCGCAATATTGTGAACATCCAGTTTTTTCATCAGGTTGGTTCGGTGGGTATCGACGGTTCGGTGGGAGATAAACAAACGATCTCCAATCTCCTTGTTTGAAAACCCTTGCGCTATCAATTTGAGTATCTCGATCTCTCGATCAGTCAGTTGATTCTCCAAAATTGGATTCTGATAATCAACGTTCATCTCTTGCCCTTCTCGGTGAAGCTTCGTGTCGAGTTCTTCACTAAAAACTTCTCCTCCCGAATGCACATTTCGAATGGCTTCAACTAGGTCCTCTTGATCTATGTTCTTCAGCAAGTAGCCTTTTGCACCACTCGCCATCACCTTCCTCATCATGCTTGGGTCGTTGTGCATCGTTCGGGCGATACACCGAACGTGGTCATGTTGTTTGGCAATTTCTTTGATGGCTTGAAGACCATTCATTATCGGCATGTCAATGTCAACCAAGGCAATATCGAGGGTGAGACTGTTTACAATATCTACCAGTCTTTTACCATCGGTAGCCTCAGCAACAAATTCAAAATCATCCACCTCCTTAATAAGGGATTTCAAACCATCCAAGACAAGTTGGTGGTCATCGGCTAAGGCAAGTCGAATCATGTGATAAAATTAAGCATCCTCGTAAATTAAACCAACAGTCTGTGCACAATGGCAGTTTAGTTTTTGGCAGCACAGCAATCAACTAATTTCGCGTTTGATTCCTAATCACAACAATTGCTTCGTATTAAACCTTACCTGATCTTGACTTTGGCATTTACAGCTTGTCTGTGGATACTCTATGGTTCATCGCTCACGCTATGGATGGATCAGCTCCCGGGAGGAGGAGAAGACGGAGCTAAAAACTTTTACACGCTGGCATACCACGCGCAGCATGATGATAGCTCTCTCTGGTTCGATGGGATGAACTATCCATATGGTGAGCACGTCAGCTATACCGATAACCAACCGATCTTCTCTATTGCCCTGCAGTGGTTGAATAAAATTCTCCCTATTTCAGATCATCTTACCTTCCTCTTCGTGTGGATGATGATGCTCTCCTCTCTTCTGGGAGCATTTTTCATATTCGATATTCTCAAAAAACTTGGCGTGAGCGCTTGGTTGGCGATCATTGGTGCCGTTTTAATTATATTCCTAAATCCCCAATGGCTGAGGCTTTCAGGTCACTATTCATTGGCACATTCATTCATTATTCCATGGTATTTGTGGATGCTGCTGAATTATTTTTCGAATGGAAATCGCTCCCTCATATTTCTCATACTTATACCTCTCCTTGGAGGATTAGTCCATCCTTATTTCTTGGTCATGCTAGCCCTATTCGGTGGCACAGCGTTGTTCATTCAATATTGGTCAAATCGCGATCTCATCAATTTGAAAAGCATAATGCATATCGCGCTGGTCGCTCTAGCTCCGATCCTTCTGTTCCAACTTTTCATGAGCCTAACAGATCCCGTGTTGGATCGCAGCGCTTCGCCATACGGGTTCCTTGTATATCGTGCGACCTTATCGTCAGTCTTTTTACCAGTAAGTCTTCCCCACGGAGCTTTTCTCGATAATTTAATCCCTGGTTGGTTCAGACAATCAGAAGAAGGGGGATTCTATATTGGATTATTGGCTCTGGTCGGCATTGCAGCTGGATTGCTTGGCATTGTACGAAAGTTGGTAAACCGAGACAGCGTCTTTCATAGCTTAGGACGATCCCATATTTTTCTATTGGCTTCTATTCCCGTTTTGTTACTGGCGTTGGGGTTGCCATTCATCATCATTGGACAGAGTTATCTTCTTGAATATACCGGGCCTCTTCAACAGTTCCGAGGAATCGGCCGATTCTCCTTTGTTTTCTTTTTCGTGGTCAATATTTACGCGTTGGTCCTGGTTAATAAATGGATCCAAGAATCAACTCAGTGGAAGCGAATATTGGCATTCGGTCTGCTTGTTTTAATGGCGATAGAGACCGTTGCTTACACTACTTACATCGCCGAGCACACCTCATCAGGATCCAATGCATTTCACAATAGCCACGTTCCAGATTTCATAGACGCGTCATTGTACGAAGCAATTCTTCCTTTGCCTTATTATCATATTGGGTCGGAGAACTTTCGAACCAATCACAACCACTCGATTGTCGTGCCATCCATGAAACTTTCCCTCGGCACTGCCCTTCCACTAATGAGTGTTCAACTGAGTCGAACTTCTTATCAGCAAACCAAACGTTCGCTTCAATTCACAAACCATCATCTATCTGAAATTTCATTGCTCTCGGACTTAAATTCAGATCCCATTCTACTCATAGTCGATCCACAATCTGTATCCAAGAAAAGTGAAAGGCAATTGATCCAAACCGCTTCATCTCTTGGTCAAGAAAATGGAATGGAATTCTATTCGCTGACTCTCGACCAGTTTCTTCAAATCAAAATGGAAAACCTTGAAGCTCTTCTCGATGACTCACTATTGGTGCTTGTTGCTGACCCGGAGGTGATCAAAGGAAGATCCAGCCTTTATTTCGATGGATTTGACGATCTCCCGACTACTTCATCCTTTATTGGCAAAGGTGCTCTGAGTTTTCAAAGACGAGAATGGACCTCCTTGATTCCGGAAGGTTATACTTGGCCTGTTAGCGAGGATGTAATTGTCAGCTTTTGGCTAAACATTAAGGAACAAAATGTGGCCAACACTCAAGTTTGGATGGGGTCAGTCGTTGATGGGGAAGCCTCTCTCGAATTAAGCGAAGTTTGTGATCATCTTCAGGCTATATCAGAGGACTGGGCCCTCATTGAGATAAATGTTGTGCCGTCCTTCCAAAACCCATCAACTCAAATCAAGCTGCATCGAGACGGGCCTAATGTCGATGTCACTATCGATGAGCTCCTGATTCGACCTTCTTCTCTAAACGTTAAGCGATCCGGAATGTTAAACATGAACAACTACTATTACAGCACAGAAACCAATGAGTAAGACCACTGTATTATTAGTCAACCTGGGCACACCAGAAAGTCCACGGGTTTCCGATGTGAGAAGTTACCTCAGTCAGTTCTTGAACGATCCACGAGTAATCGACATCCCATACTTGCTCAGAAAAATTCTGGTCAATCTGATTATCGTACCGTTCCGCGCCCCTAAAAGTGCGAAGATCTATAAGGATCTCTGGACACCCGAGGGCTCACCAATCATCATTCATGGCAATGCTGCGAAGCAAAAATTACAAACCCAACTTGGCGATCAGTACCAAGTTGAACTCGCAATGCGATATAAGAATCCGAGCATACCAAGCGTGCTCGAAAGAATAAGGAAATCAAATCCTGACAAAATCATTGTACTTCCTCTTTTTCCTCACTACGCTTCCGCCTCCACAGGATCAGCTCTTCAAGAAGTCATGGAGGTGATTAAGAATTGGTGGGTCATTCCTGAGCTTTCCCTGATTAGTCAATATTGGAATCATTCTGGATTTATCAATGCCTTCGTGGAAAGGGGTCGGCAATATGATATCAGTTCTTATGATCATGTATTATTCTCATATCACGGCCTTCCTGAAAGGCAAGTTGACAAAGTTTACGATGACGGGCTCTGCTCCGATCATAATTGCGAACATGAAGTGACCGATGAAAACAAATACTGCTATAAGGCCGTGTGCTTTGGCACAACTCGTTTGCTTGCTGAAAAACTTGGCTTAAGTCCAGAGCAGTATACAGTCTGCTTCCAGTCAAGGCTCGATAAAAAATGGCTAGAACCATTCAGCGATAAAGTCGTTGAAGAAAAGGCAAAAGAAGGAGCAAAGCGACTCCTTGTTTTTTCACCGGCGTTCGTTGCTGACTGTCTTGAGACAACCGTTGAAATTGGTGAGGAATACCAAGAAATCTTTGTAGAGCATGGAGGTGAAAAGGTTCAATTGGTTGAAAGTTTGAATGACCACCCTCTTTGGATTGATACGCTAGCAGACCTCGTTACCTCTCGTTGATTTGCCCAAATTCAGTGAATATCGGGTAAGCAAGAATTTCTCCGAAAAGCTATGTGCTTGGTTGGAGAATCAAGATGTGGGGATTTGCTTCAATGGCAAAGGATGGAACCATGACTTCGACCTTCTAGCAGGAACTGGAACTCACTCTACAGCTCATACTTTTGACGACGCCTTAGCGCTAACAGCAGCGAACAAGTGGGTGTTTTGTCATCTGTCCTATGACTTAAAAAATCAATTGGAAAAACTGACTTCTGACAATCCTGACTCGATCGGATTTCCTGAATTATTCTTTTTTGAACCCAAGTTTCTCTTCCAATTGAAAGACGACCAGCTTTCCGTCCTAACCCCGGGTGAGGCGGGTGTAGATGTCTTGATCCAAGAAATTGAATCTATTCCTGAAAAGGGCATTACCAAAATCGGAGTTCCCAACCATCGCATTAGTCACGAGCGTTATTTAAGCGATGTCACTCAGCTTCAGAATCATATGCAGCTCGGGAATATTTATCAGGCGAATTACTGTCATGAATTTTATTGGGATGACGTTTCGATATCGACTTCTTCACTCTATTCAGAAGGGTTTAAAGCCATGCCGAACCCCTTTTCGGTCTTCTACAAACTCAATGAGCATCACTGTGTCTCTTTCAGTCCTGAGCGATTTCTACAGATAAAGGATGACGAGATCATCTCTCAACCTATGAAAGGAACCGCACCCCGTTCGGACGACCCCAATAAAGACTTGCAAAACCTTGAGGAACTCAAAAACTCAGAGAAGGATCGCCGTGAAAATGTGATGATCGTCGACTTGGTACGGAATGATCTAAGCCACTACGCGAAAAAAGGGAGCGTCGATGTTCCCGAATTGTATCAAGTTGAAACGTATCCGAAAGTTCATCAGATGTATTCGACCGTCAGGGCTAAGTTGAGAGACGACATCCATCCTCTACATGCTATTCTAAAGGCATTCCCAATTGGCAGTATGACCGGCGCGCCAAAAATCAAGGCCATGGAGCTCTTGGAAAAGTATGAGCACTCAAAACGAGGGTTATTTAGCGGTACGATTGGATACTTCACTCCAGATGGAAAAGCGGATTTCAATGTTATCATCAGAGGCCTTCTTTACAACGATTCTACCAAGCGACTGTCGTGCCATGCTGGAGGTGGAATTACCGCCCTTTCTGATCCAGAGGCTGAATACGAAGAAACATTTATCAAGGCACGACCCATTTTTGATCTAATCAAGTAGACTCCTTCTACTTTTGGCACGTGTTAGAAAAGGTAAGTTCATACTTCCAGAATCAAAAATCGCTCGAAGAGGATTCCAAACTTCTTGTGGCAATTAGCGGCGGCCGTGATAGCGTAGCACTTGCCCATGTCTTGCACACTCTCGGATTTCAAATCGGACTTGCCCACGTGAATTTTCAACTGAGAGGGCGAGAAAGTGATGGAGACGAGGATTTTCTCAAATCCTTCGCAGAGCAGTTGGGCGTTCCTCTGTACATCCATTCTGAAAATCCAGAAGAAGGTAAAAATGTGCAGCAAGAAGCTCGAAGAATACGATATGCCTTCTTCAAGAACGTTATGAAAAATCATGGCTATTCACTTCTCACAACGGCTCATCACCAAGATGACAAGATCGAAACTGCCCTACTAAACTTCACCAGAGGAACTGGAATCCATGGAATGAGAGGAATGATTTCATCTGAGGCGATTTATCGGCCACTGTTGGGAATTAGCCGAATTGAAATTGACCAATATCTAGACCAGGAGGGACTTTTGTTTCGCGAGGACTCTTCTAACGCAACTGGGAAATACAAGCGCAACAAGCTGAGAAATGAGGTTCTTCCTGTTCTTTTAACTCTAGAACCCGACACCCGCGATAAAGTTTTGGCGAGCATTCAAAATTTAGAATTTGACTCTGAGGCCATTGCTCAGATGGGGGACATGTTTCTTGTGGCGGAACACGACATTCTTAAGATTGATCTTCAGAAATTCCCAGAGGATACTGTCGCCACTTGGCTGTATCATACGGTGCGAAAATTCAACTTTAATCGGCAACAGTGTGTTGACCTAGTCCGCTCAGATGAATCTGGTGCTAAAGTGTCCGCTGAACAACATACGCTGTACCGCCAAAAGGACGAAGTCCATGTCGTTAAGAATTACCGATCCGATTTCGAACCCCTAGTGTTCGAACGGGTCGAAAACCGATCCAATGCTTCCGTAGAGATTCAAATGAGTCGCGCTGAAGGTGACGACCATTTAGCCAAGAATAATTGGTCTGTCCGCATTTCTTTTGATTCTGAACTTTTTCCAATTACGATCAGAAGTGCGACACCCGAAGATCGATTCAATCCCTTGGGAATGAAGCACGACGTAAAGTTGACTGATTACCTAAAAGACAAGGGAATTCCAAAGTATAATCGACTACGCACTCCGGTTGCTTGTGATGCCGATGGCCGCATCTTTTGGGTCCCTGGAATTCAAATTTCTGAAGCAGTTAAATTGAAAGACACTGATTCTCAGTCCCTATCCATTTCTTTCTTCTATCTTTAATTAATGGATTTCGATTTTCACGAAAAGCAATACCTAGGCTATAACCGATTTGGAATAATTAGAAGAACAGTCATCGTTCTTTTTTGCCTAGGCATATACTACTTCAACGGTGAGAACGGACCTGATCGAAATGTGTTTTTTCTCCTTGCTATAGTCGTATTAGTTCTCTCGATGGTGTCTCTGCTTATCAAACATTTAGAAACTAAAATTTCTGGTTCCAAATTGACCTTGTTGGGGCCAATGACCCATAAGCGAGTTGAATTGGACTTAATAGGAACCAAGAATATTGAGATCACCCCTTTCAGCCCTTTTCTGTTGAATCGGCCAATTTTTAATCTTCACCGAAAAGAAACTCTTCGGTTTTTTACTCATGGAAAGTGGAGTGTAGAGTTTACGACGAGCGAGGGGAAGGTCGTGCGATTAGGCACCCAGCGCCCGTTTGTCCTCAAACAAGCAATTGAAACTGCAAGTAGCCATTCTGGATCAATAGATACCACTTTGTAAAGACTAAGAAATCTCTGGAAGCGCATTCGCGTTCCGAAATCCTCCTTAAACAGAATTTTAGAATGGGGTAATTGTCACTCCAAGCTGCAAGGCATTGTACGGAGTAACTGTGTTCTGCTCCTCAAACAATGTCGAAATAGAGTAGAATCCATGGAACATCACAGAACCATATCCGGCTCTGAATGTTGCACCGTATCTCCACTTTGTAATATGTGGATATGCGAATGTTTTGAGCTTCACATTCTGTGCATCAATGGTCTTCTCGTGGGTCTGAAGTCGATAACCAACTTTTGCACCTATTGCAACTTTTATTCTATTTCCACGATCATCTACCGCGCTTCGAAATCTCAATTCGATTGGAATATCCACATAATTAACGGAGAGCTTAATGCTCTTCATTAGTGAGTCTGGAATGTCCACGAAATCTGAAGTAGAGACCAACGCCGTGTCAAATCTCGTGACAACAGAGTTTGAATAATAATTATGCGCTGCGATTCCAACGCCAAAGGCTCCGCTGACCATTCCATCTTCCTGGAATGGATGATCATAAAGGATAGAAACATTTGCACCACGGCCGTACCAATCTTGCTTGAACGATTTGTTGTTGCCAATTAGGTAATCCCAATTCAAATCAATCAACATCAAATCCAAATGAGGGATTCCCTCTTCTTCGTCTTCCATTTCAGCCTTCACACTCGTTGTGTCAGCCTCTTGTCCAACAACAATTCCTGATAGAACTAGGAATAAGGACAGAATTGAAATGATCTGTTTCATATAATTGATTTTTCAGCCGCCAAATGTACCTATTGCAAATCGGTCGTGGCTTATACAACGCTACTTTTGTATTGATCGTCTTGTAAACATGAAATCCTATTTCACAGTACTGTTCTTGCCACTTGCACTCAACACCTTTGGGCAATTCAATGCTGGTTATGATTACTACGATGAGACCCCTGTGATCCATGACTTGGACACCCTGATAAACCCTTGGGCGGGTGGGCTAAACAATCCTCAGTTTTCTAGCATTGATGTTGACTTGGATGGGACGATGGACGTATTCATTTTTGAACGCGACGGAAAAAGAAGGCTACCCTTTATTCGAAACGAAAACGGTGAGTTTGAATTCGAGCCTTCAGCCATTGGAAATTTTCCAAAAATGAACTGGAATTACACGCTGTTGAGAGACTACGATGAGGATGGGAAGTCTGACATATTCACGGCGGGTTATAACAACTATGGAATCGATGTTTACCGAAATATCAGTGATACCATTTTGAAGTTTGAGCAAGCGGCCGATGACTTAATGTATAAACGAGAATCCGCTTCGGCCCTTTTCTTCTACGCGCCCATCAATGACTTGCCTGCCATTTATGATTTTGATGGTGACGGTGATCTTGACATTTTAATTCAAGGACAGGTAGACCTAACGCCGTACGTTTTGCTTTATGTCAAAAACCTTAGTCAAGAGCTTTATGGAACCAGCGATAGTTTAGCTTACAAGCTTGTAAATAAATGCTGGGGTAAAGTGCGTGAGTACATCAGTGAGACTGGGTGGACGCCTTATGCTTGCGACACCGGCGCTGCTTATGAAAGAGGCAAACGCCATGGCGGAACTACCCTCGCCGCGATGGATTTGAATAATGATGGGCTGAATGACCTCATCACCGGTGATTCATACAGGGGAAATCTTATCAGCTTGATCAATATCGAAGACAATGAAGACGCGGTCGTAAATCTTGCTCTATCGGATACAGCGTTTCCTAGTAATTCCGTCCCCGCTGAAGTGCCAACGCTTCCGGCCGTATACCTTGAAGACATGGATTTGGACGGTGTAAAAGATATGATGGTGAGTCCCAATCAACTAAATTCTCAGGCCAGTTTTAGCATAGATACTTCAATCAATATGGAAGTTGATTGGTACTTCAGAAATGCTGGCACGAACAGCAATCCAACTTTTGAGCTTGAAGAAAAGGGCTTCTTTTCCAGCGAAATGATCGATGTTGGATCACGTGCCTTCCCCTCTCTCGTTGATTTCAATGGTGATGGTTTGCTTGATTTAATGATTGGAAACGAAGGCTACAATGTCTATGGAGGTACGGCTTCAGCTAGCATCACCGCATACGTAAATGTGGGATCGGAAGGAAACCCTTCTTTCGAACTGTATGAAAAAGATGTCGCAGGGATTTCGTCATTAGGATTTCATACGGCTCACCCTTGTCTGGCAGATATCGATGATGATGGTGACGTCGATTTACTTGTAGGAGACGAAGAAGGAAACTTGCACTATTTCAAGAATACAGGTGTCGCCAGTATCTACAACTTCCAACTTAATCAGCCGATGTATGAAAACATAGACGTCGGTTTGGGAGCACATCCAACCTTCTTTGACCTGAATATTGATGGCCTCCAAGATCTAGTGATTGGTGACTACTATGGCAGGATTCATTACTATGAGAATATTGGAACAAGCACTGACCCCTCATACAGTCAAAATGCAACGATTGAAGAAATGGGAGGAATTCTAAACTTCAATACTTATGGAGGAGCTTCTGTTCCGTATTTCACGTATAACCTTGACTCTCTTGGCACGAACCTTTATCTCATGCAAGGCACAGGAAAAGGACAAATTTTAATTTACGGCCCGATCACCAACATTTTTGGAAACTTTGAGGCCGTAGATTCCATTGTGGTCGAGGCTACTTACACTTCCATTGTCGGGGCTGATTTGTTTGGGGATCAAAGGGATGAATTGATCATTGGACAACGAACCGGCGGCCTCTACATGTTGAATAAGGTGAACAACATCACCATCGGTTTAGCCGAACATTCCTCGACCAAAGGGAAACTCGAAGCATTTCCAAATCCAAGTGATGGGACATTCACCATCAAACGCATTGACGCCGAAAACCAACTATACACGCTCAATGCTTATGATGTCGGTGGAAGGAAGCTCTTTTCTGAATCGGCAAATGCGTCGAATGGCATTCTAGAAACTCAGATTAATTTGTCAGCTTACCCTGATGGGCTTTACTTCGTCTCTTTGGAACACCAGCACCACTCCGATTGGATTCGATTAATCAAAAAGTAAAATCAGTTCTCTGCTCTTTGTTCATTGTTCTCCCAACAATGTTGAGCGCTCAGTTCAACCTAGGATTTAGGGAGTCTGGTGAGTCTCTTGTGACTTTCGAGAAGGACGGTACCGATCTCCGTTTACTGGGAGTTGGTGGGTTCAATGCTCCTCAGTTCTCCGAAATTGATCTGGATGATGATGGCGTCATGGACCTTTTCGTTTTTGATCGATACCAAGACACGTGGCGGACATTTCTTTATAATTCTACGTCGAGTCGATACGACTACGCCCCGCACTACGAGCAATTTTTCCCCCGTGAGATGCAAGACTTTGCCATTCTGAAGGATTACAATTGCGATGGCAAAAAAGATCTTTTCACCTTCTACCAAGCCAGCTTCCGTGTATTTAAAAATGTTGGATCCGATTCTCCGGAATTTATCCAGGTAATCGACAAATTGCAATCTGACTATGGCTCAGTAACTACCAATGCCTTTGTGCTCGGTGGAGATGTCCCTGCAATCGTGGATGAAGATGCAGACGGCGACCTGGACATTCTCACATTCGGTTCTGTGAATTCTGAAAACACCATTGAGTTTCACAGAAATTTATCCATGGAATTGTATGGCACTTGTGATAGCCTAGAATTTGAAGTTGTAACGCAGTGCTGGGGAAATGTTGAGGAGCCGTCCAACAGCAGCACCTTGCAAGTCACGAGTTGTAAAGGAATCATTCCACCTAAAGGCCTTCGACACCCCGGGTCGTCAATACTCCTTGTGGATTCAGATGGGGACGGCGATCAGGATTTAGTTGTTGGTGACATTCAAACGAACTCTGTAGTGCACGCTATCAATGTGGGCGATGTGAACTCTGCATCCATCGACGTGAATCAACAAACGAACGACTTTCCGAACGCCACTGATCCGATTGAAATGCCTTTCCTCGTTTCTGGTTATGAAATTGACACGGATCACGATGGAAATCTGGACTTAATCATGTCCGTCAATAACACAATCGATAGTTCAACGAACCATGGGCATACCTGGCTCTACAATAACAATAGCAGCACAGCGCCCGATTATGTCCTTGAAACAAAAGAATTCCTGTTAGAAGAAATGCTAGACTTGGGAGCGATGACTGCACCCGTCAGTATGGATTACAATGGTGATGGAGATCAAGATCTTCTGATCGCAGTCGATTATAGTCGAAACCCAAATGGCGGATTGAAAAGTCGCATCCACTACTTTGAACAACAGAACGATGGTTCATTTCTATATGAGGATGGTGACATCGGGGGATTATCAGCGTTCGGTTTTGAAGCCGTCGTGCCCGGACTTGGCGACATCGATGGAGACGGTGACCTAGACATGTTGATTGGGACCTTGGACGGAACACTACACTTACTGAGAAACAATTCAGTCGGAGGGCAGTCAAATTTCACATTAGCCATACCGCAATACATGAGCATTACGAGCATCGGTTCTAATGCTACTCCTGAATTTGCTGATATAAATGATGACGGAATACTAGACTTGGTGGTAGGAGACAGGACGGGAACAGTCGCCTATTTCGAAAATGGTGGCACCACGTCCAGCGCTAGTTTTCCATCGGTTCCAACAATCGCCAATCTTGGTGGCATCGACGTCAACCCTATTTGCTGTGATGGATTTTCTACCCCAAGGTTTGTGCGAAACGACGCCTTCGGTGAAGGCCGATATCTCTTTGTCGGAAGCAATGAACTCAGCGTCGAAATTTTTGAAATCCCGACTGATCTTTCAGGTGAATTCACTCGATTGGATTCGTTGTTTTTCAACGTGAGTAAAATCAGTCCGCTAGTTATGGACATCGACAGCGATGGCATTTATGAACTCCTTTTGGGTACAGGAGAAGGTGGGTTGAAAATCTTTTCGAGAGAAAAAAATTATGTTGTGGATGCGGAAGAATTGGAAGATGATAAATTCCGCCTCTTTCCAAACCCATCAGGCACCCAAATCCAAATTGACTTCCAATCTAGCGCCGTTCGGGAATTAATGGTATTTGATGTTCAAGGACGACTTATTGAACAGAAAGTGATCACTTCGGCTTCTCACAATTTAACGGTGGCCACCTATAGCGTGGGCTTATATGTCTTGAAAGTGATCACCAACTCTGAGTCAAGAACCGCACGTATCGTGGTGCAACGTTAATAGCTGTTTTTCGATCATAAACTTGAGTTTCCTAAGTTCAAATGATTCGAACTTAACCCAAATTGAGTTCGACAAAAAGAGTCAAACAGCTCTATCCTCTCTTCTTCAGAATCTCAACTTTTCTTGTTTAGTATTCATAAATTATTAATTTCCGTCGCGGTAAGCTGATCATCGAACCAAGAAATTCAGCTCCTATATGCCAACTGACATAGCTACTCCCATTCATACTAAAGGTTTTGCCAAGACACTCAGAAAGGACAAATGGTGGTTGTATCCCGGCACCGTTGTTTTTGGGCTTTCCTGCTTTTTAATCTATGGACTGTGGTCGGCTTGGCAAGCAGACTATTATTGGTTCAGTGCAGGACAAGATGGGTTTGGAGGTTACCTCGCCCCATTTTATTCTCCTTTGATTTTCATCAAAGAAGGCGTGGCTGGGGCCGCACCGATGGAACATTCATTTTTTGGACCATGGCCTGAGTGGTGGCCAAAGTGGATTCCCCCTTCGCCATCTCTTCTAATACTGGCCATACCAGGCGTCTTCAGGTTCACCTGTTATTATTATCGAAAGGCATATTATCGGGCGTTCACTGGAACCCCACCGGCTTGTGCTGTTGGCGCGTTGCCCCGAAAAGGAAAGACCGGATACAAAGGAGAGACTGGATTGATGCGCGTGCAGAACATCCATCGCATCACCATGTATTTCGCATTATTCTACATCGTAGTATTCTTCTATGATGCCTACCTATCGTTTTTCAGAGCAGGAGAATTAGGAGTGGGAATTGGAAGCTTGTTAATTCTGGGGAATCCAATTATGTTAGCCGCCTACACATTTGGGTGTCATTCGATACGGCACCTCGTTAGCGGTCGAAGAGATTGTTATTCCTGTGGAATGGGAGGCGAGATTTCCCATCAGAACGGCAAAGTAGCTACCTGGCTTAACCAGCGACATGAACGCTTTGCTTGGATCAGCATGATCTGGATCGTTGTCGCTGATCTTTACATACGACTCGTTTCGATGGGCTACATCGTTGACCTTAACACCTGGGGGCTTTAATACGAAATTGAATGTTAGATATATCTGAGATAAGGACGGTAGAACATGATGTGCTTGTGGTTGGAGCTGGTGGAGCTGGACTTAGCGCAGCAATTGAAGCCTCTTCGCACGGTCTAAGTACAGGAATCGTAATGAAATCCCTGCTCGGTAAGGCGCATACTGTCATGGCCGAAGGTGGAATGGCGGCAGCCCTTGCCAACGTCGATTCACGCGATCATTGGAAAATTCATTTCAGAGATACGATGAGAGGCGGGAAGTTTCTCAATGTTTGGCGAATGGCCGAATTACATTCGAAGCTCGCTCCTGAACGTGTCCGTCTTCTGGAAGAATGGGGAGCTGTATTTGATCGAACAAAAAAAGGACTCATCAATCAACGAAATTTCGGAGGCCATCGCTATCCAAGATTGGCCCATGTCGGAGATCGCACCGGATTGGAAATGATTAGGACATTACAGGATCATGGCATTCATCAGGGCATAGAAACCTATATGGAGTGCACCGCTTTGGATTTAGTGAAGAATGAGAAAGGAGAAGTATGTGGCATTGTTTGTATGTGGCGTGAATCTGGATCCTTCATCATTTTCAAAGCCAAGTCCATCATATTTGCTACCGGAGGGGGTGGTAAAGGCTGGGAAGTCACATCCAACTCTTGGGAATACACCGGAGACGGATATGCTCTGGCCTATGAGGCTGGGGCTGAATTGATGGATCTAGAATTTAATCAATTCCACCCTACAGGAATGATTTGGCCTCTCTCTGTAAAGGGAATCTTGGTAACAGAAAGTGTGCGCGGTGAAGGTGGAATCCTCTTGAACAGTGAGGGCACACGCTTCATGTTCAACTACGTACCGGAGCGATTCAAAGACGAGACAGCGGATACGGAAGAAGAAGCTGCCCGTTGGTTGGCTGGTGATCCGAATGCGAGAAGGCCACCAGAATTACTGACTCGTGATGTTGTAGCTCGAGCTATTAACGAAGAAGTAAAAGCCGGTAGAGGATCGAAACATGGAGGTGCTTATCTGAATATTGCTACCCAAAGGTCCGCTGAAGACATTAAAAAGAAACTGCCGTCCATGTACCATCAATTCAAGGTGCTGGCGGAATTGGACATCACCAAAGAGCCGATGGAAGTAGGACCGACCTGTCATTATTTTATGGGAGGAATTAAGGTGGATGCTAATACTACCATGAGTTCGGTTCCCGGATTGTTTGCATGTGGAGAATGCGCCGCAGGAATGCATGGTGCAAATCGACTTGGAGGTAATTCGCTTTCAGATCTCCTAGTATTCGGATATCTATCTGGTAAGAACGCCGCAGAATATGCAGCCAAAAAGGGATCACACGATTCACTTGACGAGGATCAGGTGAGGAAGATCATCCGTAATGCTACTGACATTCTAAATCGTGAATCCGGAGCGAACCCGTACCTGTTACATGAAACACTGGAAACCAACATGCAGGAGCACGTTGGTATCATTCGCTCTAAAGAGAACCTTGAAAAAGGCATTGATGCCTTGGAGAAAATGAAAGCCGATTATCAAACGGTGAAGGCCAAAGGTGCTAGTCAATTCAATCCTGGTTGGCACGAGGCACTTGCTATGAGGAATCTGTTGATCACCGCTGAGGCTGTTGCACGGGCAGCGTTGCAGAGAGAAGAAAGCAGAGGAGCGCATACCCGTTCAGACTTTCCTGGTGAGCAGGACGAATGGCTGAATTATAACATTGTAAGTAAAAAAGGGGCAGATGGGAATATGTCACTCTCCAAAACGGAACGGCTAAAACCCGACCCAGAAATGGAGCGAATTGCTAAATCCACTATTGAGGATCTCGAAAAAGAGATCGCACAAGAACAAGGCAAGGTTGGAGCCGAATGAAACAAGAATCTAACATAGTTGGGGTCAAACGAATAGGATCAAGTTAATATGGCAAAACGAAATTTTCAGATCTATCGAGGTACCAAGGAAAGTGGAGAATTAGCCTACTACGAGACCGATGTGAGTGAAGGGATGGTTGTGCTGGATGTCATTCATAAGATCCAAGCAGAACAGGCCAACGATTTGGCATTGCGATGGAATTGCAAGGCCGGAAAATGCGGATCCTGCAGCGTGGAGATCAACGGAAAGCCAAAGCTGTCCTGCATGACTCGTATGAACGAGTACGCAGATGATGAGACGATTACCGTCACCCCAATGAAGACATTTCCACTGATTCGAGATTTGGTTACCGACGTATCATGGAATTACGAGCAAAACAAAAAGATCAAACCTGTCAAATTAGCAAAAGAGTCAAAGACCGCTAAGGGTTACGTCATGTACCAAAAAGACGTAGATCGAGTACAGGAATTCAGGAAATGCATTGAGTGTTATCTGTGTCAGAATGTTTGTCATGTATTGCGCGATCACGGCCAAGAAGAAAACTTCGTGGGTCCACGATTCATGATCCGAGTGGCAAGCTTAGAGATGCATCCATTGGACGTCGAAGATCGTCTGCCAGAATTGAAAAATGAATTTGGATCGGGTATGTGCAACATCACTCGGTGCTGTACCGATGTTTGCCCTGAGCACATCAATATCACTGACAACGGAATCATTCCAATGAAGGAAAGAGTAGTGGATCGATTCTATGACCCAGTCACCATAATCGGAAGGAAGATCTTTGGACCGAAGAAGAAAAAACTCCCTCCGATTGATCTTGACTAAGCCAGAGTGCTGATTGATTTGAGCGAGCTTCTACTCCATGAAGGGTTGTGGTGGATGTTCAACATCCCGGGATGACACCAATTTGAATTCTTCAATTGCGCGTAAACAGGCGTTCCACCTGAGCACAGAATCCTCGTTTTCGTCAGGACGCTGGGCCTCCGCTTCTTCATAGAATTCCATGGCCTTTTTATAGTGGTTGTAGGCTATATATCTTGTCTGGGGTCCAGTTCGTTTCAGAGCAGCATTGCCTGTTCTCTCTTCAATGATCCCTCGGTAATAGAGTTTCTCGTACGGATCTTCGAGTTGTTCGCACAGATCTTTAGCCCTCGGGTACCTAGTATTCGTTGAAGTGATGAACTGATCCGAGATAGCAAGGAGAGAAGTATGTATCGCCAATTGGTTACCCGGGTCAACACTGAGGATGTCTCGACAGATGCTTTCTGCTTGCCAAGGTTCATTCAATAGTCGATATCGCCTTGCCTTCTCCAAGGCATGAGGAATCGAATCTTTCAATATTTTCTTTAGTTCCACGGGTCAGTCTTTTTGATGAAGAGGAATAACTAGACACGGAATATAATAAAATCTCCGAAAGCTTCAAGGCTGAGTGCGGTCAACAACATCCGCCATCATCTGATATTGACGAGTTAAGGGCGAAGAGAAGTTGAAAATATATCTAGTTTCTTACTTAACGTACACGGTTTTGGCATTGACGAATTCGAGTATGCCTTCTAATGCAAGCTCTCGTCCATAACCAGAATTTTTGATGCCTCCGAATGGAAGACGAGGGTCACTTTTTACAAATTCATTAATGAATACAGCTCCTTCTTCAAATTCACCGACCCGCTCAAGTATGGCGTCCGTGTCTCCAGTGCAGATCGTAACCCCTAATCCATAATTAGAGTCATTGCTCAAGTCAATTGCTTCGTCCAAATCCTGGATTCGGATGAAGGGCGCTACTGGGCCAAACAATTCTTCATCAAACGCTGCCATACCCGGCTCAACATCAACTAACACGGTTGGATCATACTTGGCTCCGTCCCTTGTTCCGCCGGTTAATAATCGTGCTCCTTTTTCAATCGAGTCATTGACTTGTCGCTCGATTCCTTCAGCCAAGTCGACTCGTGCCAAAGGTCCTATTCGAGTGGATGAATCTGTCGGTTCATTGAATTTGAGCTCTCGAACCTTTGCATTGAATTTCTCTACGTACTCATCAAATACTTCATCTGCCACTAAAAACCTCTTGCCAGCGATACAACTTTGACCTGTGTTCAAGAATCTCGCTTTGAAACCTGTGTCAACAGCCTGATCCACATCAGCGTCTTTCAACACAATTACGGCGTTACTACCTCCGAGCTCGAGAAGACTGGGCTTGAGAGAAGCACCTGCAATTGAGGCAACGGCAACACCTGCTCGTTCGCTTCCAGTCAATGAAACCGCTTTAATCATTGGGTGTTCAATGACTTTACTCGCGTGATCGTTATCAAGAATCAAAGTCCGAAATACGTTTTGAGGGAAGCCGGCCTCTACAAAGACCTCTTCGATGTCCAGAGCACATCGAGTCACATTTAGCGCATGTTTGAGGATCCCTACATTTCCTGCCATGAGTGTTGGAGCGGCAAAACGGAAGACTTGCCAAAATGGAAAATTCCATGGCATGATTGCATAGATCACCCCAAGTGGGTCGTACTTGACAAAGCTCCTTTGAGCATCTGTTTCGATTTCTTTGGGTTGAAGAAATGACTCGGCATTTTCCGCATAAAATCGACACACCCAAGCACATTTTTCAACTTCTGCAAGGGACTCAACAATGGGTTTCCCCATTTCTGAGGTGATGTGCTGAGCATACTTATTTTTATTCTTAACGAGTACATCAGAAGCGGCATTGAATAATCTGGATCGCTCGCTAAATGAAGTAGTTCTCCATTCGTAAAATGCATCATTCACATCTTGAATTACTGAATCTGTTTCCTCGATCGAATGCACGTTAAACTCCTCTATCACCTTCAAATTCCAAGGGTTCACTGAACTCACTTTCATCGCTTCCAAATTTGCGGCAAGATTACACATCCTCTATTGAATGATAAAGTTTGGGAGCCAAATAATAATGCGGACTCCATAAGAATAATAACGTCGTCAGTCGATCACGCTTCAAAGCTACCTTTGCCCTCATGCTTTGGTTCCGCTATTGGGAGTTTTGGATGCGCAGTGTTGTGCCGATCTGGTTTAGGAAACTCTATATTCATTTTGAAGAAGATTTACCAACCGACGGTCCAATCATTTTCGCTTGCACCCATCCTAATTCTGCCCTTGACTATTTCTTTTTACCGCTCATTCTTCGAAATGGGGTGTCTGTTTTGGTTAGAGGAGACATTTTTCGGAACCCGATTCTCAATTTTATCTTTCGGCGAATATGGATGCTCCCTGTATTTCGATTTAGAGACGGGTACTCTTCCCTCAAGGATAACGCAACCAGCTTCGGTGCATGTTATGAGGAGTTCGACAACCATGGTCACGTACTTATTTTTCCAGAAGGTGCGAGCGTACAACATAAGACCGTTCAGCCATTACAGAAAGGAAGCGCGAGGTTAGCATTAAATTATCTTGAAAAACATGGTGGTGATAAAATGTACATCGTTCCTATGGCCAATAACTATTCGAGGTATCGTCAGTTTCGGAGTACCATAGCAACTCGATTTGGGAAAGCCATTGATGTGAATGAATATCGCGACCTGTATCGTGAAAACGAAAATAAAGCGTTCCAAAAACTAACAAGCGATATCGCAGTGGAGCTGAAAAGACATTTCATTGAAGTGAACAACTATTCGGACGACTGCCTAACTGAAAAAGCGCTGATGGCACTCAGGCTCGATCGACTCGAGGAGCGAAGCGAGTTTTACATAGAAGATGACACGGTGTTCCAAAGTGAGCGAGCTCTGGTTGAAAAGCTCAATGATTTGGGTGAAGACGCCCTTAGTGCAGAGTGGAAGGAAACTGCAATACGCGTTGGACTTGACCAGCGTACAGAAGGGATCCTAAAACATCAGTATAGTAAAGATGTCTATTGGGTACAGCGCGCCATTCTTGCGCCCATTATGCTTATATCGTTTATTCCGAGTTTGCTTCCGCACTACATTTCCCAATGGCTCATTGACAATAAAATTAAAGACATCATATTTTACACCACCATCCACATTGCTGGAAATCTCATTTTATATTCCTTTCAAACAATCATTCTGGCCATTGTCTTCGGTTCTCTTTTCGGCTGGATGGGTCTACTTGTCCCACTGACCGTATATCTGATCTCAAAAATTGGCGGAGAAGTGGTCGATGAGTTCCTATTCGCGCATTACAATTGGAAAAAGGTGGCGTATCGGGACGACTTTAAAATGTTGAATGAAGAGGTTAAAGCCTTAATTCGTTAGTCTTTCACTCTGGTCATGCCGATGACTTTAAACACGAAGTCGGGCAATGGTTTACGCTTTCGACTTTCACTTAGATTCAATCTCCAGCCGAGTTTTTTAGCCACCGTGATCTTGTGGGTTTCTACAAGCTCGATCAATGTCCCGTCTGGATCCTCTAAATAAGCAAACCTACCTGCGGCCTCTCCCATTGAAAAGGAATCGCCGGTATCGATGGTGAATGAATTGTTCAGATCATCCGCACGCTTCTTGATCGTGTCCATCTGGTTCACGTCAAAACAGAGATGGATAAATCCTTGATCTCCCCAAAAACGATCCTTCATATTGTGACCTGTGTTCGGAGTCGATTTGGCCTCAACCAACTCGACATAGAAAGCTCCAAACACCTTTGAAAAGGCCCCGGTGTTTCTCTTCGAAGGGGCAAGTCGTACTCTTCGGAATGTTTGATCGCCTCCTTCGAGGCCAGCAAAATCTTCAAACACTCGTTCTTCATCAAACAAGACGTCGTCAATCTGGAGAACATCACGATAAAATTTCAGTGACTTTTCCATATCGGAAACGCCGATCACAATCCCTTCGATGCCGCCAAATGTGCTGTTCTTGTGCTGGTACCAATTGTCAGATTCAGCAACAATAAATCGATTTCGAAACGGGTCGGTGAGTGAAAATGAAGGCTTGCCTAACGGGTCATTCTTCACCTCGGAAGGATTGTTTTCAATCAACTTGTTTCGTCCTTCTAAGGCATTCTCACATTTAATCCTTGTGACTAGCAAGCCCAGTTGTAGAAGTGAGAATGGAGTTTGAGTTTCAGGTTCTCGGCTCGTATACTGCCAGATCTCCATTCCTCCGCCACCGTTAAGGTTCATGGCCAGTATAGCATGACGGGATTGGACTTTTTCACCGGTATACTGAGTCATCAATGGTGCCTCAGCCGCCTCATCAAAAACAGGTACGTCAAATCCGAAATTCCTCCGGTACCACTTAAATGACTCGTGCACATTTGGAGTTCCGATTCCGACCTGTTGAATTCCGTTTAACATTCTAATTAGGATTGAATTTGGTTACGATCTTCCGAAACAAACTAGGTAAGTATCGCTTAATATATATAAGGGCCTGCTCGCGACCCAGATAAAGCTCTGCTTTACCCTTTGATGCCGCGTTCATTATTCTTTTCGCACAGATATCAGGTTCGAGGCCATGATTCAACCTCTCATCCATTGTTCCTTGGTTGCTCCCGTCTCCCATCATGGCATTTATGGACATGTTGGTTTTCACGCGTCCGGGGAGAGCCAAGGTGATCGTTATTCCAGATCCTTTTAATTCAGCGCGGAGTGTATCAAAGTATCCGTGAAGTGCGTGTTTCGAAGCGGAATAAGACGATCTGAGTGGGAATCCGAAAGCTCCTGCAGGCGAACTCATGACGATGATGGATCCGTTCTTTCTGTTGATCATACCTGGTAATACAGCCTTGGTCAAAGCAGTCGCTCCGAAATAGTTGGTTTCCATAATTCGTCGCTCGGTTTCTAACGAGGTCTCGGTCATCAATGCCCGTTGACTAATTCCAGCATTATTGATGAGGACATCCGTAGCTGAAACAATCTCAGCATTTTCTTGAATAGCTCTTTGAATGGAATCTTGATTGGAAACATCGACCGGAATGATCTTGTGATTTTCGCCCGGAAGCGTTTGCAGAATGGCCTCGAGCTTCTCTTCTGATCGGCTGCTGAGGACCACTTTAGCTCCTTGGTTCGCAAACTCACGGGCAAAAGCTTCTCCTAAGCCGCTCGAGGCACCTGTGACCCAAACCAATTTATCTTTCCAGTTACTTCTCAATTCTCTCTAAAACCTATGCAAACGAAGTAGTTTTTTAGCATATGAACGCCATTCAAATCCGTTAAGCGTTAAAATTCGATTGTTTAGAACTGAGAATACGTAAAAACATGGAATGCATCTCGCACTTCTCACTAACTATAATTTGCACTTGAACTCACTTTAGCTGTTAATTGAGATGAACACCTCACTATCTTTGGGGTCGACACTAACAACACAGAACTCTCATCCCGACAACTATCTCGATATCAACTTCTGCCCTTTCTTGGCTTCTAATTATTGCCATACTTTGGGTTCCCGTCATTTCGGCAACCTCCGTATTCGACGATAGTATATCGATCATGGTCCTCGACAATGTCAATGAGAAAGAGGAAAAAGAAGAAGAAACGAATAACGAGGAGGAATCGGATGAGTCGGAAGAATTCGCCCTCGTTGATATTGGATTCGAATCCCATGCCCGGGACTTATCGGACGGTTCTAACCTGAGTCGTCATCAATTTGGAATGAACCAGAGGATTGACATTAGCACGCCTCCTCCTGAATTGGTCTGATTTTTCATTAGCCCATATCCTCTACTTTATCATTCTTAAATTTTTCTCCTGTGAAAAGGTTTTTTGATTTTCAGCACTTCAGATACGATTTGTTAGGCGGTATTACTGCTGGAATCGTAGCTCTACCCTTAGCTTTAGCCTTTGGTGAACAAAGTGGGCTAGGTGCCGCCGCTGGTCTTTATGGAGCGGCATTCATCGCCTTTTTTGCAGCCCTTTTTGGCGGAACTCCAACACAAATTAGTGGGCCGACCGCGCCGATGACCGCCCTCAGCATGTTGGTGGTAGCTGGACTCCTTGAAGCCTTCGAGGGGCAGATAGAGCACGCCCTGCCGATCATTTTAATGGTCTTCTTTCTGGCTGGTCTAATCCAAATTGGACTAGGTTTTCTTAAGCTAGGTACATTCATCAAGTTTATACCCTACACCGTGGTTTCGGGGTTTATGACAGGAATCGGTGTTATCATATTAATTACACAGATTCCACCAGCTCTTGGATATTATGCTGGAGAAGACGAAGCCGTCATCGAGAGTTTTATGCCTCACGCGGAAGAACTCATTCTAGATCGAATATTAAAGGAAGAAGCTGAAGATGGCATTCTTGTTTTAGAGGATTTTAAGGAGACGATTCTACGAGCTGTAGATGTTACTGCTCAGGATATAAGAGATGAAGCCATCATGTTGGCTACCAATGATGGAAGAGGTGTTTTTGGATCAATCCGACATATTAGAAAAGCGCTCTCCAACATTGGTCTCATAGAACTAATTCTATGCCTTTCTACCATAGCCATAATCTACTTATTTCCAAAAATCACGCGTGTCATACCCTCTACTTTGGTGGCCCTTGTTGCTGTGGCTGGAACTGCTTATTTCTTGGAGCTTGACTATGTCTTGATCCAAGAAATCCCCATGGGACTTCCTAAATTTCACTATGACGTGTTCATGGGAGTAAACATTGGAATACTAGCGCCATTTCTAATCTCGGCTTTTTTGCTGGCCATGCTAGGAGCGATCGACTCGCTGCTCACATCCGTTGTTGCTGATAACTTGACAAAGACCTACCATGACCCCAACAAGGAGTTGGTTGGTCAAGGAATTGGTAACAGTATTGCGTCCTTGTTTGGTGGCCTTCCTGGAGCCGGTGCAACCATTAGAACAGTAGTTAATATTCAAGCTGGAGGAAAGACCAAACTGAGTGGAATGGTGGCCGGAGTGTTGCTCTTCATTATTCTCATCGTATTAGGGCCGATTGCTTCCAAAATACCAGCCGCAGTTCTCGCGGGAATACTCATCACAGTTGGAATCGGAGTCATGGATTACAAGGGCCTCAAGGCGCTTCCAAAAATGGCCCCTTCCGAGAAGGTCACCCTGCTTGTTGTCTTGGCATTAACTGTCTTCTGGCAGTTGGTCTACGCTGTTGCTGTCGGTCTCGTAATGGCCGCCGTGGTGTTTCTAAAGCGAATGAGCGACATCAGCGCGGATCAGGTTCAAATTACAAACCTGAATAAGTCTGAAGGACAAGAAGTCGGTCTATGGGCGGACGAAATGCAGGTGCTACCAGCCATTAGGGAGAAAGTAATCTTCAAACATTTAAATGGGCCAATGTTCTTTGGAATCACAACCCATTTCAGAAAGTTAGTCTACGAAATGTCTGATATCCATCTTCTGGTGATAAGAATGGAAAAGGTTCCATTTGTTGATCAGAGCGGATTGTACGCGCTGGAATCCGCAATCCAAGAATTGCATGACCGGGAAGTTATAGTTGCACTGAGCGGCCCAAATAAGCATGCGCTGGATCTCATGAGGGACATGCAGGTCATACCCAAAATTGTTTCGGAACGACATGTCTTCTCGAACTTTGATGAATGTAGGTTGTGGCTTCGTGAAGTATTGACAACGGAAGGAGGTCTGGAAAACGAGATGAAGACGGTGCACCGTCTAAAAGGCTAATCTAAAGGTTAAACGTATGGATGTATTTAATCATGACGGCTCTGCCTTCCGAAAGAACAACAATTGGTCATAGAGGCTTTTATAAGTGTGAGTAAAGAGATGGGAATTGAGCCTCCACGAACCAAGGCAGAATAGAGCTTAACCAATCCGATTATTTAAAAATGATGCAATATCTTTCACATCATGCCTAACGACTATTAGTCCAATACCATTATCGGAGAGGTATCGGTACTTAATTGAATCCCGTTCTTGCGTAATCATCAACGCTATCTAAAACGATGAGGGTTTTTTCGTGGTCCCACCTGGACTCGAACCAGGGACCACCTGATTATGAGTCATGAGTTCATCCCACACAAGCTGCTGTATACCAGGGCATTAAACATCTAATAAATGTTTAACTGTCTAAGAACTGTCTGTGATAAATCTAAGTTACCCCAAGGTTGGTCAAACCAAAGACCTTAAAGTCTTCATCTCGTTTCATCTGAATAATCAGAAAATAAGGCTGTATAGCGGTAAAAGAATTAATAGCTCGTTACACCCGAATAACCACCCAGCTGAACATCGTCTGTCAATGGCTAATTTATTAGCTGCGGAGGTTTATAGTCACATCACCAAAGGGGGTGTTCTAAAGTCACATCGAAGAGAAACAATCCAATCAGGTCGATTATCTGACCTAGAGTACCTGAAGCTTGCTTTAGACAGTAAGCTGAATAGCAACTACTCAGCTAAATACAAAACAACCCTTCGATACACTTACAGGGATATTGTTGATGCCTCCAATTGCAATAAACTATGCGTTGATGAACTAAGTGCTATGCTCAACAGATACACCAATGCTACAAGCTATAACACCTTTAGAAGACATGTAAACGCCCTAATAAATGAGGCTGTGAACCTGGGTATGGATGAGAGAGACCTATTGAAGAATAAGAGTAAAAAG
>JABJJW010000009.1 GCA_018660685.1 Flavobacteriales bacterium | reverse complement strand
TACTGATTGGATGCGGGGCCTTCACCGGCTACCAATTCCTGACAAACTCCGAATGCTATGAAATGATGTACAGCAGTGAGGGCATGGGTGCTAAGGTCCATGTCCGAGAGGGAAAGAACCCAGACCATCAGCTAAGGTCCCCAAATTTACACTAAGTTGACCAAACGTTGTTTGATTGCATTGACAGCTAGGATGTTTGCTTGGAAGCAGCAATTCATTTAAAGAGTGCGTAACAGCTCACTAGTCGAGCGATCGAGCGTGGATAATAATCGGGCATAAGTATGACACCGAAACTGTGGATTCTATGGTAGGGGAGCATTCCAGCAGCGCTGAAGGTGTACCGTGAGGTATGCTGGAGCATCTGGAAAAGAAAATGTAGGCATAAGTAACGATAATTAAGGTGAAAAACCTTAACACCGAAAGACTAAGGGTTCCTGATCAATGCTAATCAGATCAGGGTTAGTCGGGTCCTAAGGCGAACCCATTGGGGTAGTCGATGGATAACAGGTTAATATTCCTGTACTTGTATATACTGCGATTTGGGGACGAATCGACGTACTTGCTACGTGCTGACGGAAATGCACGTTGAGCCTAGTCTTCGGACGAAGCGAAGTAGGGAAATTGGTTCCAAGAAAAGCCAATAAGCTTCAGGTATATACAACCCGTACCGTAAACCGACACAGGTAGTCGAGGAGAGAATCCTAAGGTGCTCGAGTGATTCATGGCTAAGGAACTAGGCAAATTGGCCCTGTAACTTCGGAAGAAAGGGCGCTTCCCCACTTCGGTGGGAAGCCGCAGTGAATAGATCCAGGCGACTGTTTATCAAAAACACATGGCTTTGCTAAATCGAAAGATGATGTATAAGGCCTGACACCTGCCCGGTGCTGGAAGGTTAAGAGGTGGGGTTATCCTTCGGGAGAAGCTCTAAATTGAAGCCCCAGTAAACGGCGGCCGTAACTATAACGGTCCTAAGGTAGCGAAATTCCTTGTCGGGTAAGTTCCGACCTGCACGAATGGTGTAACGATCTGGATACTGTCTCGGCCATGAGCTCGGTGAAATTGTAGTAGCGGTGAAGATGCCGCTTACCTTCAACGGGACGGAAAGACCCCGTGAACCTTCACTACAGCTTTGCATTGAATTTGAATTATTGATGTGTAGGATAGGTGGGAGACTTTGAAGCTGGGACGCTAGTCTTGGTGGAGTCAACCTTGAAATACCACCCTTTAATTGTTTGAATTCTAATCTCTAACGGGAGACATTGCATGGTGGGTAGTTTGACTGGGGTGGTCGCCTCCAAAAAAGTAACGGAGGCTTCTAAAGGTACCCTCAGCACGCTTGGTAACCGTGCGCAGAGTGTAATGGCACAAGGGTGCTTGACTGTGAGACCGACAAGTCGAACAGGAACGAAAGTTGAGCATAGTGATCCGGTGGTTCCTTATGGAAGGGCCATCGCTCAAAGGATAAAAGGTACTCCGGGGATAACAGGCTGATCTCCCCCAAGAGCTCACATCGACGGGGAGGTTTGGCACCTCGATGTCGGCTCGTCACATCCTGGGGCTGGAGAAGGTCCCAAGGGTTGGGCTGTTCGCCCATTAAAGTGGCACGCGAGCTGGGTTCAGAACGTCGCGAGACAGTTCGGTCCCTATCTGTTGAAGGCGTTAGAAGTTTGAGAGGACCTCCTTTTAGTACGAGAGGACCGAAGGGGACGAACCTCTGGTGTACCTGTTGTGGCGCCAGCTGCATCGCAGGGTAGCTATGTTCGGATGAGATAAGCGCTGAAAGCATCTAAGCGCGAAACTCGCCTCAAGATGAGACTTCTTTTAAGGGTCGTTAAAGATTATGACGTTGATAGGTCGCAAGTGTAAAGGCAGGAATGTCAAAGCTGAGCGATACTAATTACCCGTAGATTTTTTGCAAGTTTTTATATTATCCAAGATTCATATTATTGATGATCAGAGTGCTCCGGCACTGATGGTCAACGACTTTACGGTGATTATAGCGGTGGGGTTCACCTCTTCCCATTCCGAACAGAGAAGTTAAGCCCACTAGCGCAGATGGTACTAGGGTAATACCTGGGAGAGTATGTCGTTGCCGATTTTAAAAGCCTCGTACTTTTGTGCGAGGCTTTTTTTGTTTCTACTCGTGTACAAATCCAGCATACTTATACTATTCCTGTCGTTCTCATTTCTTCATGGAATGGGACAGTGGAACTATACCAATTCATACGGTAACTTGGACTGGGTCTCAGATGTTCTCACACCAGTTGACTCAACTCCTCATGTTGGATTCAGACTGCGTCCTCAAGATGATCGCAGGTATAAGCTCCACATGAAGCACGCCAAGAGCGTGCTTGATTCAAATGCCCATTCGTTTCTAAGCTATTCTACGGGCAGTGTCGCAATGCAGCGAGTTGTGGCCAACCTTGTTCGGCCCATCAACAATCACCAACACATAGAGTTCGATTTTCATAGAAACTCCAACCCTGGTTGGCTCGATAATTCGTTCGCCCGTGAAGCGAGAGTGAGGGTGGCATTCGGGGACGTTTACGATCGCGTGAGCTACAATTTTCAGGTGGGCGGAACATTTGGTGACAATGAAATGAATGGTGGGCTGCGCAGTGCGGCGTATTCTATTTCTGATAATTCATCGTCAACTTTCAACTCTTTGGCATCCGATATCTATTCCACAAGTTCATTTCGGAAAACCTCCGACCTTCACATTAAGAGTGCTCAGCACTATCATGTGAATCAAGGTGATACCATTCGAGTCTCCTTGAAAAACCAACTCGGCATTAACCGATATGTCTCGCGATTTGAGGATAATATTGTAAGCAGCGGTCTGTATACTGACCTGCAGACAACAGGACTTGTAGCACTCATTGATTCGTCATTCTATTGGCGGTTAGAGGATGAGTTGTCATTTGATTTCTCATACCAAATTGATTCTTTAAAAGCGCTTAAAGCACAAGCCGGATTGACCTTGGATCAAGTACAGCTAGTCCAGGTCGATCAATCAGTCCTCATTCAGAACTGGGGAGCAGTTGCCCACTTTCAAAGAGAGAACCCTTCCATGCCAATGAGCTTCGATGTTGAATCTACTCTCCAAGGATATAACGCTGGATCGTTTCATTATAATTACCACGTACTTCATAATCTAGTGAATGTCTCTGGTGATTCGGTTCGCGATTTTAGGTTCTACTATCAATTCCGGGTTGAAGGGCAACGAACAAGGCTTCCTTTCATATTCGAGAGGTACACGAGCACACCAGTTGCTCAAAGAGCAACCTTGAAGATGTACAATGAATTTAGAGTTGATGGTGGACTTGGAGTCGACATGAAGCGATTGAATATCAACGTGAAGGCTTCAACACGTAATCTTGATGGTTATTCCTATTGGGATGATAGTTGGACCGTTGTTCAGGATACTTCAATTCAAAAGCTGCTATTGGGTCAAATAGAAGTATTGTATGATGGCAAGGATTTCATTTTTGGATTAAACGCCACATATCAATACAACGAGCGGTCAAGAATATATAGTTTCCCAGAATGGATCTTACAAGGAAACCTCGATTACACTTTGCCTTGGCTACGAGATCGCGTCAAGATCAGAGTAGGAAGCTATGCCCGCTACTTCTCCCATTATTTTGCTAGAGGGTATCACACGCTTCTCGACATGCCTTATGTGCAACAAACAAATAAGTACGGTGAGTATCTCCAAGTGGATGGATACATCAAGTTTGACATTAAAACAGTTGGAATTGAAATCCGAAGTGTGAATTCGACTTATGGATTGATGACAGATGATCCACTGATTGGTCCAGGCTATTCCATGCCACCACGCTACTTCATGGCTACGTTTAGTTGGAGATTCAAGAACTAAGTCTTTCGCTTCTTCTTCTTTGCAGCTGGAAACAATACGTTGTTCAGAATCAACCTGTATCCGGGAGAAGAAGGATGGAGGTTTAAGTCCGTCGGCGGATCACCTACAAAGTGCTGGTAATCTTCCGGATCGTGTCCCCCATAAAATGTCCATTGACCTTTTCCAAATTCGCCATGAATATATTTAGCGACGCCCAACCCTTTGTTTTCTCCCAATACCAGTACATCAGGCTTTAAATACTTGCTCAAATAAGAAGTGGTTTGCCCCATGAAACCTTTAAGAATTTGCTCATGGTTCTGCGTGAGCATGGTCGGCACGGGGTCCCATTTCGCAGAAAACTCAAATAGGGTAAAAAGATCCTGAGTCTGGCCGGCTCGGACATGGACTGGTGTCCCATCGATTTTTGAAAATTCATATTCCATCGGATTCATACTGATGCTGTAATTCTCAAATGCGAAACCCTTGTCATAATCAATCTTCCGCTGCGATTGTGGATCTGCTGGATCACCATCGAACATCGTTTCACATATATCGACACCTTCAGCGGATAGGGCAATATCATAAGAATCTGTCCCAGAGCACATGGAGAAAAGAAATCCTCCCCCTGATGTGTATTCTTTGATCTTGAGTGCTACGGCGAGCTTTAGTTCTGAAACTTTTGCAAATCCAAGTCGCTGCGCCGTGGTTTCAAATTCTTGTTGTTGGTCCTTGTACCACTTGTGATTTCTGTACGAGCCATAGAACTTTCCGTATTGGCCTGTGAAGTCCTCGTGATGGAGATGCAACCAATCGTACAGGTGTAATTCGCCATTGACGATTTCATCGTCATAAATTACTTCGTATGGTATCTCGGCATAAGTAAGAACCAGTGTCACCGCGTCATCCCATGGTTGTGCACTCTTTGGTGAGTATACAGCAATTTTCGGTGCTTTCTCTAGCTTGATTGCATCCTGGTTGATTTGAGGATTGGATATTTCCATCAATATTCCCGTTGCAGCCGAGCTACCAATGACCTCAAATGACACTCCTCGAATGATGAGTTCTTTTTCTATATCTGAATAATGTTCGATGAGAAAACTGCCACCGCGATAGTTCAAAAGCCATTCAACTTCTACTTCGCGTTCCAATGCCCAATATGCCACTCCGTACGCCTTGAGATGGTTTGCTTGACCATCATCCATCGGCACAAGCAGATGCTTCCCAAATGAATTGAGCGAGACGAGAAATAGAACTACGAGAAGAAAGGGTTTAAAGGAATGGTGGCTCTTCTGAATCATTGCTATCGTCGGAACTATCCCAATTTTTGGATTTGAGAATTTGATGATCATCTTCTTCGGTGAGTGAGAAAGGATCTTCCTCACCACTATCAAAATTATCATTCTCCCAATTGACAAAACGAGCCAAGTGATTTTGGAAACGAATTTTAACGTCCTCTGTTGATCCGTTTCTATGTTTGGCTATGATCAATTCGGCCATACCGCTCGTAGAGTTTCCTTCTTCGTCCACATCGATACTGTAGTATTCAGGGCGATAGATAAACATCACCATATCTGCGTCCTGCTCAATCGCTCCTGATTCTCTAAGGTCACTTAGCATTGGCTTTTTATCGCCTCCACGAGTTTCTACGGCCCGGCTTAACTGACTGAGTGCGATAATAGGTACGTTCAATTCTTTGGCAATTCCTTTGATTGCTCTGGAAATCGTACTGATTTCTTGCTCCCTATTTCCTTTTCCATCACCAGAAGCAGTCATGAGCTGCAGGTAGTCAATGATGACCATCTGAATATCTTTTTCTGCCTTAAGACGTCGGCACTGAGCCCTTAATTCAAATACTGATAAGCCAGGTGTGTCATTGATGTAGATTGGAGCGACAGTGAGCTTTCCAATTCTTGCGCGAAGTTGCTCCCACTCATAAGGCTCGAGCGTTCCTTTTTTAAGCTTTTCCGCACTAATTTCTGTCTCACTTGCAATTAGTCGATTCGCTAATTGAAGCGACGACATCTCAAGCGAAAAGAGCGCGATTGGTTTTTTGTAATCGACCGCAGCATTTCTTGCCAGCGAAAGAACGAAGGCCGTTTTTCCCATACCTGGTCGCGCCGCTAAGACTACCATGTCCGATGGTTGAAATCCTCCAGTTACTCGATCTAGGTTTGTAAATCCAGAAGGGATTCCGCTTGTACCATCATTCTTGCTAATCTCCTCAATGTGCTTGACTGCCTTGGACAGGAGTTTAGTCATGTCCTCATAACTCCTTCGAATGTTTCCTTCGGCCACTTCAAACAACCCCGCTTCCGCAGAATCGAGCAAGTCAAAAACGTCTACCGATTCGTCATACGCTTGTTTGATCGTATCACTCGAAATTTTGATGAGTTCTCTTTGGATGTGCTTTTGCGCAATGATGCGAGCATGAAATTCGACATTGGCGCTCGAGGCAACACGGTTGGTAAGTTGTGCAATGTAGAATGCTCCACCGACTACATCGAGTTCACCACGCTTCTTGAGCTCTTGTGTGACCGTTAGGATGTCTATAGGCTCCGAACGTTGGAAAAGATCAACGATTGCATCGAAAATGATTTGGTGATCTTCTTTATAAAAACTCTGCTTTTTGAGGATGTCAATTACATCCGTAAGAGCTTCTTTGTCAAGCATTAAAGCTCCGAGAACGGCCTCTTCAAGATCCACTGCTTGAGGTGGAAGCTTACCATATTCAGGAGTAGCAATTTGCTTTCGGACTACACTCAACTCCGTCTTGGATTTCGCTTCTTCAGCTCTCGGTTTTTCCATACATCAAAGGTAAAGAGAGGTCGGCGAGAGCCGCTCCAAACTCAACCAAACTTATTCACTATGCCATCGAATTGTGAACCGATTTGAGTCCGAATCACAGCCTAGGTCTTAACATGAATAAATAGTTTTCAATGGTCTTTGCACCGACAATTCACAATGATTCAGGACTTGTCTTGATAAAGCATTCTGATGTGCGGAAGTCCTGCGTCTAAATACATGTTCCCAACCGGCTCGAAGGATATTGATCGGTAGAACGATTCAAGGTAAACTTGAGCTGAAAGCTCGATGGGGTGGTTATTCTGGCTAGAATGAATGTGATCAAGAATCGTCTTCATCATATGTCGAGCGTGACCTTTACCTCTCTGTTCAGAACGAACAACGACACGTCCAATGTGCCACCTTTCCGAACCATCTAAATAGAATCTGCTGTACGCTATGAGTCTCTTTTCGTCCTTCATCAGCAGATGAAATGAATCAAGGTCCTCATCGTCTGGGTCAAGATAGAAGCACTCTTGTTCCACCACGAAAACTTCCGCCCTGAGTTTTAGCAAGGCATGAACATCGTGAGATGAAAGGTCTTCAAATTCTGATATCTCAGTGCTTATGTTCATTTGAATACTAGTTCAGAATTTTCATCGTCCCATTCATTCCAATCTTGGATAAACTGAACACTCTTTTGCTTTACCATGGGCTTTGAGAATATTTCCAAAGATGTTTTAGCTCTAGTAAAAGCAACATAAAGGGAGTTGACGAAATCGATGTTTGACGATTCATCCTCATCTTCCCAAATTGCACTATGTCTAGTTCCTTCTAGTTTTCTCGTTTCTATGTAGGCTAGGTCCAGCCCAATTTCTTCCTTCAGTTCAACCCAAGAAAAATCCTTCGTTAATCTACTTTTTGACACATCTGGAACGTCGATGATAACATGTTCAAACTCTAGACCCTTAGACTTGTGAATCGTCATCAACTGCACGGCTTGTGAATCTGCAGGCACTTCGATGTTCAAGTCATCACTCACTCGATTCAAGTAAGAATCAAAGCTTTCTTTATAATAATGCTGCTGATCATATTCAAGACAGCTGTCCAAGAACAGCTGAACCATTGAATCTTCCAAATCATATTTCAATGATTTAGCAATGCTCAACATTTGAGAGAAAACACTTGAGTTCAAATTGAACCAAACGGGGTCTTTAAGTTTTAACTTCTCGATCACATCACGATATCGGGCTCTCTTTTTATGAATGTCAATGGCCAGCGCTTGATAGTTGTCAATCTGCTTTACGTGATGAAGCCGCAACAACCAATGCTGAAGTAAAAATGGGTCCCTCGTATTCGAAATAAGCTTATGCGACGCGAGAAGCAGCTTCACAGCTGGGTGAGATATCACTTTTAAGTTTTCGTCACTGATGACTTCAACCCCGAGATGGTTCAAAGCTTGCGCCAGTTCTCGGGCATCATCATTTTTAAACAGAAGACAGGTGATCGTATTTGGTCGTATTCCCGAATCAATTTTGCCACTGATGTGCTTTGCCAAAAAAGGGAATCGGTCCGATTTGTTAGCGTACTCTGATGTAAACTTCCAAATTACCTTACCACTTTCTTCGGATGTAGGTGTCTGATCGAGACCGTCATATATTCTTTTTAAATCAGGAGAGTAATTCTCAATGAATTCAGAGAAAAAGCGGTTGTTGAATAGAACGATGTTTTTCGAGGATCGATAGTTTTTTTCGAGTTGCTCAATATTCGCACTCTCTTCAAACAAGACAGAAGATGAATGGTCAATGGAAGGCAATTTGGAAAACTGTGCTGTTTCCCCACCACGGAATCGATAGATTGATTGTTTACCATCTCCAACGATCAAGGATTGATGTCCTTCTGAGATGCTGTTTTCTACGAGGGGAATTAGATTATTCCATTGGATGACAGATGTGTCTTGAAACTCATCGATCAATATGTGCTGGTACTGATTTCCGAGTCGTTCAAAAAGAAAGTAAGCGTTCTCCTCTTTTAGTTTTGAGAAGAGAATTCGATTGAAATCGCCAAGTGACTGAATATTAAGATCACTTTTTGTCTCCTCAATAATGAGCAAGAGTTTTTGAATGAACCCAATTGCGAACAGGCTCGGGTATATTGATTTGAGAAATGCCGCGAGCGCAAATTGGGGTTGCACATCTCGCAGTTCTTCAAGCAGTTTCACAATCTGAGGTTGCACTAAGTCTACAGAATCGTTGTTCGTAACGGTCTTCCATGAATCTTCTTGGATGAACTTTTCATACGAATCCCATTTATCGTTCAAACTGGACAAATCTGGATTGCACAGCTTGTTGAGTTTTCCCCAAATGCCCCTGGACTTCCCTTTCAGGTCTTCCATTGAAACTCCTTCCTTCTTGAGTAAAGAAATCGATTGAAGGCCTGCCTCTTTTACTTTCCCTTCTATTTCTCGAACTTTTTGGATAATTCTACTTCGAGCTTGTTTTACGTCTTCGTCAGAAATTTCTACTCTGCCTCCTTGATCCTGAAAGAAATGATCTGAGATCAATTCTCTAATCACCGCTCGAAGCTGAGAATCCATTGCATAGCTCCTGTTCTGGCTTGTTTGAAAATCGGCGAAATCGAGTAATGCTTTTTGCAAATTGTCATCAGCACCTATCCTTGATTGAACTGATTCTATAACGGCATCAATGAACTGATTCTGATCGATTTGGACTTCAAAATCATTTGACAAACTAAGATCTGAGGAAAATGACCTGACCAACCGATGAAAGAACTTATCAATGGTCATGATGGAGAAGTCATCATAGTTATGAAGCAATGCTTCTAGAAGAAGCTTAGATCGCGACTTAATCTCTGAATCTTTGAGACCGGTTGATTGTCGAAGCGCTTCGAGCATAAATTGAGTGTCCTTCCTTTTTGAAGTTCCATGAGCAAGATCAGACAGGTAAACAATGATTCTTTCTTTCATTTCCGCCGTCGCTTTAACCGTGAAAGTCAAAGCCAATATGTGACCGAAATGAAAAGGTGAGTCGTGCTGAATGATGAGAGTGAGATAAGCTCGAGAGATTGCAAAGGTTTTTCCCGAACCCGCTGAGCTTTTAACTATGGTAAGAGGCTTCTCAGTCATCCGCCGACAATATTCAACTTAATTACGTGATATTCGTCTAATGTATATGGATTCACCCCTTTTTAAGCTAATACCCATTGTCTTATTTGTTGCGATTCACTCCGTTTCATTCGGTCAAGATGAAGGACATGGAAATGTTGTGGAAGGGGAGTTGATTGTTCATCTGGAGAGAGATGCCGACATCCATCAAATTTGTGCATTACTCTCGAGCAAGCTAGAAGAAGAAGTTCAGCCAAAAAAGCGACTGCTCCATTCGATTCCTCTATGGACCATCCAATTTGAAGGTGACGAAACTAAAACCGAGAAGGGTTTAAATATTGCTTGGGGATTAAAAGGAATTGAGGCGGTTCAATTCAATCATTCAAACGTGGTACGCCGCGGTGAACCGGATGATCCAAATTTTGATGAACAGTGGAATTTCTACAATGATGGTACGAATGGAGGATCAGGGACTGCAGACGTTGATGCCAAGAATGCTTGGGATATTTCCACGGGCGGTGTCACGGCATCTGGAGATACGATTGTGGTTGCCGTAATCGATGGTGGGTTCAACATTAATCACGAAGACCTTGAACAAAACATATTTGTAAACCGAAATGAAATCCCGGGTAATGGGGTGGATGATGACAACAACGGATACGTCGATGACATTAACGGTTGGAACGTTTATTCTACATCCGGATCGCACTTTTTTGACAATCACGGGACACATGTAGCTGGAACCGTTGGGGCTCGGGGAAACAATGGAATTGGCGTCACCGGAGTGAACTGGAATGTGAAGATTTTACCAATATCTGGCTCATCAACAATTGAGTCAACCGTTTTGGAATCCTATGGATACATTCTTGACATGCGACGTCTTTACAATGAGACAAATGGTGCGCAAGGAGCGTATGTTGTCTCTACAAATTCCTCGTTTGGTGTTGACTATGGAGATCCATTAGACTTTCCTCTCTGGTGTGCCATGTATGACTCAATGGGCATTGAAGGAATTATTAGCGCCGGCGCCACGGCGAATATCAATATCAATATTGACGAAGAAGGAGATGTGCCAACCGCATGCCCAAGTAACTTTCTCATCAGCGTAACGAATACGACAAGCTCTGACGTAAAGAATGGAGGTGCGGCTTATGGTGTATCTACAATCGATATTGGAGCACCCGGTACTTCTATTTACTCGACGAGGAACAGTGGCTACGGAAACAGCACTGGTACGTCGGTGGCAACGCCACATGTCGCTGGCGCTGTAGCCTTGATGCAAAGTGCAATGTGTGAAGAGGTTCTGGAATCGTACGAAGGCAACCCAGGCGGTTTGGCAATTTATTTAAAGAACCAGCTTCTTAATAATGGAGTAGATGTGCTTTCTTCTCTCGATGGATTGGTTGCAACAAGCGGCAGACTTAATCTATTTAATGCGGTGAGCGCTGTGAGTGATACTTGCTTAACGGTGGTGACCAACGTGATAAATTCCGCCTGTGGATTGTGTGATGGAGAAATTGATGTTCAAGTTCTTGGCGGCAATCCACCATTCAATTTTTCATGGAACACGGGTGCCACTTCAGCTTTGATCACCAACTTATGTGCTGGTGCGTATACTGTATCGATTTCTGATACAAGTGGAGATTCTATTGTCAAGCAAATTGCCATAAGTGATTCGTTGAGTCCTGAAATTGGTTGGTCACTTGATCATCCAACATGTCATGGTTCTGCCGATGGAATTATTGAGTTAGACACTGGATATAACTATGAGTGGCAAAGTGGTTCTACCGTGAATGTTGATACAGGACTTCAAGCCGGGTTTTATGTAGTTTCCATCACATCTGATTCAAGTTCTTGTACTGCAGTGGAAATAATTGAATTGATAGATCCCAATCCCATTTCTGCAACATCCAACATGACGATTCCCATTCCTTATAGCGGATCAAATGGTGAGATCGATTTGAATATCTCAGGCGGAACACCTCCCTACACCGTGATCTGGGGCGATAGTACGTTCGGTAGTGTCAAAACGGGTCTGAGCGTAGGCTGGCATCGGTTTTACATCATTGATGCCAATGGATGTGTCCAATCGGACACTGTGTTGCTTGGATATCCAGCGGGCGTCGCAGAGGCAAGTCCCCAGCTTATTCGGGTTTATCCTAATCCTGCTACCGACTTACTTCAAATTATAAGCGCGGTTTCAATTGTTGATTTTGTCACGATCCATGATACTCAGGGCCGTTTGATTTATCAATCAGTACATTCTGATAAAGAGTTGAGCATCGATGTTTCGAATCTGAGATCAGGAATTTACATTGTAAATGTCAAGGCAAATGATTCGTTCTTGAGGAAGACCGTTCAGGTTATACGATGAAAAAGGTTTGGATCATAGGATGCATTGTTCTGACAATGATTGTAATTCACAGCTGTGAAAAGGATCCCCTGATTAGCGACCCAAACGCAGTGAGCGATTATCAACCTACTCGGTACCACTTAAAGGTGCCGCCAGGTTTTCCAGATTATTTTTCTGACGAGAATAACCCTCTCACGCTGGAAGGAATTGCATTAGGTCGTAAACTATTCTTTGACCCTATTCTTTCTCGGAAGGATAATATTTCTTGCGGTTCATGTCATCTACAGGAAGCTGGATTTAGCGACCCCGCACAATTCAGCCTTGGTACACATGGAGGAAGGACGGCGGTCCAATCGATGCCTGTCCAGAACATTGCTTGGATGCCCCAATTGTTTTGGGATGGGAGAGCCAAAAGTCCGGTGGATCAAGCTTTTCAGCCAGTTGCCAACCCAATCGAGATGGACTTGAGCTGGAATGAAGCAGTACGAAAGCTCCAGGATGATGCATTTTACCCAGATCTCTTTAGTCAAGCTTTCGGAACTACAGAAATAGACTCCCTGCTGGTTTCCAGAGCAATTGTCCAGTTTGAAATGACCATCGTAAGTTCAGAAAGCAAGTTTGACAAAGTATTGCGCGGCGAAACTCAGTTCTCTGAATTGGAGGCGTTCGGGAGTGAACTTGTATTCAATACGGAAGAAGGAGATTGTTTTCACTGTCACGGAAGCATCCTCGCTACCGATAATCTATTTCACAACAACGGGTTAGACATCGACGCCAATCTTGCTCCTGGCAGATTTGATGTTACTGAAAATGATGAAGACTTTGGCAAGTTCAAAACACCATCGCTTCGAAACCTGGTATTCACGGCGCCTTACATGCACGATGGGCGATTCAATACTATTCGTCAGGTCATTGATTTCTATAGTGAAGGTGTGAAAGTGAATCGGAACATCGACAACCTCATGAAGCAGGCTCATCAAGGAGGAATTCAACTCTCTGAATATCAAAAAGAGGCATTGGAAGCATTCTTGCTTACCATGACCGATAGCTCGATTGTGACCAATCCAGACTTCAGCGATCCTAATAAATAGTTTTAGAGTTCTTGCAGGTGTTCAACCTTTCCAGCCTGTCGGCGGTAGCACTGCATCGCATCTTTGAATACGGCAGACTTAAAAATGGACTTGTTTAGCAGCATTCTTACACACTCCTGAATTCCTTCAATAATCGAAGGGTGAGGATGTACTAAGTCTGCTAGTACTTCGATTGGGTGATCCATCTTGATTAAAAGCCCAATGGCTTGTATCGCGCTTGAAGCATGTTCGCCAATCGCTCGCATTCCAAGAATCCGCATGTCCTCATCATCCGTGACGATAATTTTGAAAAACCCTTGGGTTTTACGCATAGCAATGGCTCTGGCAATACAGCTAAAATCAAGCTTAACAACCTTGATTGATTTTCCTTGCTCGATGCATTGTAACTCGTTCATGCCTACCGCTGCCACTTCAGGGTGCAAAAACATGATCGTGCAGACATTGTCATAAGTCATATCGCCAACTTCTTCTCCGACAATTTTCTCGACTGCATATCGGCCTTCAATTTCACCGACGTTCACCAAGGCAATGTGCCCTGTTACATCACCCACTGCATAAATATTTGGAATGCTTGTTTGAGTGTTGGTGTCGAGGATGTGATTTCTATCCGAAATATCCACACCTGCATTTTCGAGTCCAAGCTCTTCTGTATTTGGGATGCGTCCAACAGAAAGAAGCGCTTTCTCAACCCTGATGACTTCACTGGTTCCATCGGGATTGCTAATCTCATATTCCACTTCCCCATCCACCACCTCCATTCGCTCTAACTTGGCGAGTTTGTGAATTGTCACACCATTGGCTCGAAGGTTTTGGCTTACCATTCCAGCGATGTCTTCATCTTCAAAAGGAAGAATGCGATCTGCTCGATCTATCAAGTAAACTTTCGTCTTCCCGAAATTTGAGAAAATCGTGGCGTACTCGCATCCAATTACACCTGCTCCTAAAATCACCAGACTTTTAGGATAGTCCTCAATATAATCGATCCCATCACTGGTCATGATGAGCTGCTCGTCCGTTTCGATATGTGGGAGTTTACGAGGTCGGCTCCCTGTGGCAACAATGGTGTTCTCCGCCCAGATTACTTCCTCCCCTTTTTTAGAGGTGATTTGTATTTCATTCTTCGAAAGGAATTTCCCTGCACCTCTGGCATGCCTGAACCTCACGGATGAAGTTTCTTCTTTTAGGAGCTTGAGGTGAGCTGAATACTGTTGTTTTCTATCAAAAACTGCTTCACTGACCGTTTGCCGAACATCTTGCCAAGGAATTTCAAAAAATGGTCGATCAGATTGTTCGAGCATTTCATTTATCGAAGCAATTCTCGAGGAGACTTCCCAAGTCGTTTTAGAGGTGAGTGCCCCATTGTAAATGCTTGCTCCTCCAATTTTTCCTCTTTCAATGAGGATGGTCTTTTTACCGAAGTCGATGGCTCGCATCGCAGCAGCATAACCTGAAGGCCCACCGCCTATAACGCAGATATCGTATTTCTCCACTAACGCGCGTTTGGGCTAAGGTAGTTAAAATCAGTCTCGAACTCAATTTGACAGATTGAGACAACCAAGAGCCATTTGTTAATGTCTATATAGTAGATCCCCCTACCATCGATAGGTTTCAGTCGCTAACTACACGAAGACTTAACTGAAATCTTTTCGATTATGTTCAATACGGCTGATTCTCACTCGGATTCTAGACTAATTTTGTTACTAATGATGAGAACGCAGTTTTACATATTGATTTTGCTGCTCCTCCCCGCGCTTGAATGTTTTTCCCAAACATGTTCTTGGATTGTTGGAGATACATCTTTAAATAACCCTGAGTGGCTTAGTTGCACAGGTTCCACTTATACAATTTATCTGCAGCCAGATTCAAATACAGGTGTTCTTATCGTTGATTGGGCCGACGGGACAATAGATACAGTTTCAGGCGGACTGTCTTCCTCCTCATTTCTGTCACATAGTTATCCAGACTCTGTTGTGACTTATAATATTGTGATTAGCGATACAACTAATAATTGCATTAGCTATGGAACTCTTATTCAGGAGGAGCAGACTAATTCATCGATTGAACTGCCCTTAGGAACTAATACCTCTGTGACATGCGCTCCTGGTATCATTAGTTATATAAATAACAGTACCGACGTTTCTCCAAATACTTTTTTTGAATGGGATTTTGGAGATGGTACTCCTGCGCAATCATTTAATTATACTAACGCTGGCGATACAATGGACCACATGTACATGCCAGGCACTGTGGAATGTGCTACCATAGTATCCTTGGAAGCGTATAACTTATGTAACATAAATAATCCTTCTACTGCAACATTCAATCCTATCAATATTTATGAGAAGGATGAAGCTATTATTGAACCTGATTTTACGACTTTATGCTATCCAGACACTATCGTTCATTACGAAAGTGAGCCGATAAAGAACTGCATTAATGATGGGAACACGGCACAGAGGTTGGAAAAGTGGAATTTTGGTGACTATTGGGGTTTAGGGGTTGATTCTATTATTGATTGGGTTCCATGTGACCCTCCAAATGTCCCAGGTCATGATGTTAGTTATCCTGGTATAGGAACTTACGTGGCCTATTTGTTTGATAGTAGTAGATGTGGTGTGGATAATGATTCGGTAGTTATACAAATAACGTCTCCGCCTACTGCAGAGGTCAATCTTGCTCAGGATAGTGTTTGTCAGGGCAGTGCAGCTGCATTTTCACATTCAAATGGGGGCGTTCAGAACACTATTAATTATGGTGATGATTCTATATTTTATAATTTTTCATCTACATCATACCATACATATTCTAGTCCAGGGTCTTACCAAATTACCGCGGTATCTAAAATTCTAGGAGCGTCATCTGCTTGTTCAGATACCGCCTATGATTCAATTACAGTGATGCCTTTGCCAAATCCTCAATTTACGAGGAGCCCGATTCAGGGATGCGATAGTCTACAAGTTACATTTATAAATAACTCAACTGGAGCGACGTCTTTTAACTGGAATCTTGGGTTCGGAAATACTTCTAGTTCATTCACGCCACCAGTTGTTAGTTATACGACGGCTGGTCAACATTGGATAACTTTACAGGCTGTCACTTCGTTTGGTTGCGTCAAAAGTCTGTCCAATTGGGTGAAGGTGTTTGCTAGTCCTGTGGCAAGTTTCTCTGCACCTTCAGGTTGTGAAGATTCACCAGTTTCATTTTCAAACTTATCAACGACAGGATATGGAGGCTCGATAATAAGTCGTTTATGGAGTTTTGGCGACTCTGCTAATTCTACGTCCAACTTAAATAATCCTTCATTTACCTATTCAGATTCTGGTATTTATGAAATTGAACTCGTTGTTAATACTCAATATTGCCACGATACAGTATTAGGAAATGTGCAAATTGAACCAAAGCCAATAACGGAATTTCAAAAATCTGACTCTTCTGGATGCTCTCCGCTTTCAGTAACCTTTTCAAATCAATCGACTGGTGCTAATTCCTATTCTTGGAATTTTGGAGATGGAAATACGAGTACACAGCAATCCCCGACCTACACTTTTGTTCATACCTCCTTAAGCGATACATTCTATGTGGTTAAGCTGGTGGCCATGAGTACGTTTGGTTGTTTAGATTCGGTGTCTGACACAATTGTCGTGATGGGAAATCCGGTATCCTCATTTGTTTCTGATGCCGTGCTCGACTGCGCTCCGCTGGAAGTAAACTTCACTGATTCTTCGTCAGTCGCCATTAATTGGATGTGGGATTTTGGTGATAGCACAGGAAGTACCGCCCAAAATCCAACGCACACTTTTGAGAATACTACGCAGTTCATTACCAACTACACTGTCAATCTAATCGTGACTGCACCAAATGGTTGCACCGATACGAGTTCAGAATCTATCGCTGTCTACCCTGAGCCATTGTATAATTTTACGATGGTTCCCGACCAAGGTTGTAGCCCGCTGGTTGTTCAATTTCCAGTAGTGGTCGGAGCCGTTCTTTACGATTGGGATTTTGGAGATGGAAACACCGGGTCTGGTCCGAATCCCACACATACGTTCTACAATAACACAACGAATAATCAATCGTTCGTTGTTACCCTGATTGCGACCACTCCATTTGGATGTATCGACACTGCATATGGCACCGTGACAGTCTTCCCAAATCCAACGGCTGTGGCCTCACCAACATTAACCCAGGAATGTGGACCATTCACGGTCAATTTTACCAACGCCTCCACCGGGGGAAGTGTTTACACCTGGATATTTGGCAACGGAGATACCTTGGTTTCTGGTTCTGCGACGGTTAATTCGGAGTTCACCAACAACACCAATGACACCGCATTTTACCATCCACTATTGATTGCTACAACACTCAATGGCTGCAACGATACAGATACCGTGGATGTCCATATTTTCAAGCAAGTCATTTCTTCATTTTCTGTTAATGATTCGTCATGTTATCCTCACGCAGCAACATTCACAGACCTCTCCGTGAATGCCTCGAGCTGGTTGTGGGATTTTGACGATGGATTCGGAAGTACACAACAACATCCTCAACACACTTTTATTAATCTCGGAACGGTACCTGTCGTCAGACAAGTATTACTTACAGCCGGGACCATTGAGGGCTGTACCAAGGATTCGATTGTTGACGTTACCATTCTGCCCAAACCGTCAAGCAGTTTCAATCTGGTCAACTCACCGGCATGCCACGGCGAACCGGTTCAAATCAATAATAACAGCCTCCAAAACCTGATTAATTCTTGGCAGTTCGGTGCGGGTGCCGCAACATTCGTTGATAACGCGGGCACTATTGACACAGTATTCAACAATTTCACAAGCACTACTTCGACGAGAACGATTACACTCCTCGTTGAGAACGCCTATGGCTGCACCGATACATCCGACCTAGAAATGGTGGTGTACCCGTTTCTCGAGGCCAAATTTGCGGCTGCGAACGACGGATGTTCCCCGCTTGAAGTCAAGTTTTTTAATATGTCAACTGGCGGCAATTTGTTTGAATGGGCATTCGGAGATGGTAATAATTCATTCTTTGATGAACCTACCCACACCTTTGTGAACATGGATTCTTTAGACGTCACGTTTACCGTGACACTCGAAGTTCAGTCCATTTTTGGTTGTACTGATGAAGCTGAGCTTGACATAACCGTCAGGGCGACTCCCGCGGCTCAATTCATTGTGAATCCGACTTTTCAGAGATTTCCAGATTCAACTGTCACATTGGATAATCTGAGTTCCGATGGACCGTGGTCCTATCATTGGCAATTTGGAGATGGCGATACCTCGGCCTTGGCTGAACCTATGACCCATGGTTATGCCACATGGGGAGAGTATACGATCCTCTTGACAGCGATGTCAGAATTTTGTGAGGACACAATCTCGAGAGATATTACTATTGAGCCCCCATTTCCGATTGCGGTATTTGACACTTTGATCATTGGGTGCGCGCCAATCACAGTTGATTTTCTGAGTAATAGTCAGTATGCAAACACGTGGTTATGGGAATTCGGAGATGGTGCCGCGTCAAGCTCTGCGAACCCGACATACACCTATCAATTTCCAGGATCGTATGACGTGAAGCTTACTGTGACTGGACCAGGAGGGGATAAAGATTCAGAAGAAGCTTTAGGAGCGGTTGTCGTAAATGCACAACCACTAGCCAGTTTTGTTCATGCTCCGAATGAAGTTCGGGTCCCAAGTGAGCCCGTGACTTTTGTCAATTACTCGCAATTTGCGGATAACTACTTCTGGGATTTTGGTGATACCATCACTTCAACGGAAGAGAATCCACAACACTATTACAAAGAAGCCGGCAATTTCTTCCCGATACTGGTAGCGTCGACAAATGAAGGATGCATAGACACAATGATCTCCACTATTCCAGTCGTTGGGCTGGTAGAAGGTATGCTCGAAATACCAAATGCATTTATTCCGAGTCCAACTGGAGCATCCGATGGGTTATTTGATCCTTTTGCTGTAACAAACGAGGTATTTTTCCCAATCTTAACTGGTGTCACTTCCGAGAACTATCTCTTCAGCGTGTTTAATCGATGGGGCGAACTCTTGTTTGAGACCGAGGAAGTTACTCATGGATGGAATGGCTATTACAGAGGAAGAATATGTCAGCAAGACGTTTATGTATGGCGAGTTCGGGGTGAGTATGTGAGTGGAGAGAAATTCACCAAAGTTGGAGACGTAACCTTGATACAATAGAACAAAGTGCTTAGGGGAATTGTATCAATATTAATTGCCATGCTGGTTGTCAATGTCGCTTCCGCTCAGGATCCCCAGTTTTCGCAATTCTATTCGGCTCCTATGTATTTAAATCCAGGGTTTGCTGGAAATACTGTTCAGGCCCGTGGAGTGATGAATTATCGAAATCAATGGCCATCGATGCCAAGAAAATTCGTTTCGTTCGCAGCATCTTATGATTACAACCTCGATCAGTTGAATAGCGGTATCGCATTGGCCTTTCAGCAAGATCGAGCAGGATCAGCAGGACTCAGGTATTCTAATGTTGCCGTTCACTATTCCTACACTCTTCGGCTTTCGAGAACTTTTGCCATTAAACCGGGCATGTACTTTTCATACACGTTTAGAGATATCAATCAATCAGAATTGGTATTCGGTGATCAACTAATCTATGACAATCCAACTTCCGCCTCTCAAGGTCGATTTACATTGGAACCGGTGCGTTACCCAGACATTGGCACTGGAGCAATTGCCTATCAGAAAAGATGGTGGGGCGGTGTTGCTTTTCATCACATTAACCAGCCAAATCAATCTTTAATAAGTCTAGAAAGCAGGCTTCCGATGCGGCTAACTGTTCATGGTGGGTATAACCTGATTCTCTCTCGAAACATAAAGAGGAAGGAGATTTCAAGCGCGACGGTTGTAGGACACTACAAGTCGCAACGCAAATGGGATCAGTTTGATTTTGGGGTTTACTATCGTTACAAAGTGATAACAGCTGGGGCTTATTATCGAAACCTTGTCATTAAGCGCAATGGCTATGCACAACCGAATCACGATGCATTCATCTTGCTTTTAGGAATCGAATACAAAAACTTGGGATTTGGCTACAGTTATGATATAACCACGTCCAAGTTGATCACCAACTCGGGAGGGGCACACGAGTTGTCTCTTGTCTGGGAATTAGCAAGCGATAGAAAGAAGCGAAAGCGTCGGAGAAGTCGCTATCTCATTCCTTGCGCAAAGTTTTAATCAATTATTTGCCTTGGTATATCCTCGCCATTTTTCAAGGACCGCCAACATGTCTTCTGGCAGCGGGGCTTCGAATTCCATCCATTTCTCAGTGCTCGGATGAGTGAATCCTAAAGTCCTGGCGTGTAAGGCTTGACGTGGAAGGGTCTTGAAACAATTGTCAATAAACTGCCGGTATTTTGAGAATGTTGTTCCCTTGAGAACTCTATCACCACCGTAGCGAGGGTCACCAAATAAGGTATGTCCAATGTGCTTCATGTGTGCGCGAATCTGATGGGTTCGTCCCGTGTCCAATTTGCATTGAACAAGCGTCACGTAGCCCAATCGCTCAATCACCTTGTAGTTCGTCACAGCATGTTTTCCAAGTTCGCCGTCTGGTGGGAAGACAGCCATCTGCTTTCGATCACTTTTTGATCTTCCAATATTTCCTATGACGGTTCCTTCCTCTTCTTCTACATCTCCCCAAACAATAGCATCGTACAATCTGGAGCTCGTTCTCTTGAAAAACTGTGCACCCAAGTGATTGAGGGCTTGTTCTGTTTTTGCAACTACGAGTAGCCCTGTTGTTCCTTTATCAATTCGGTGAACAAGCCCAGGATACCCATTTGGGTCAGACTTTTTATCGGGAAGTGCATTTATGTGATGCAAAAGGGCATTGATCAGGGTTCCTGAATAGTTTCCGTGTCCAGGATGAACGACCATTTCGGCCGCCTTATTCACCACAATCACATCGTCGTCTTCATAGATTATGTCCAATGGAATGTCTTCTGCTATCAGCTCGAGTTCCTTGCGAGGATGAGCAAAAACCAGGGCAACTTCATCCAATGCTTTGACTTTGTAATTCGCTTTCACGGGCGCCCCATTTACATGGAGATTCCCACTTTTCGCAGCTAACGAAATCTTGCTTCTTGAAACATTGGGAATGCGATCTATCAAAAATTTATCTACCCGTAAGGCCGTTTGACCTGGATCGGCTATGACTTTATGATGTTCAAATAATTCTTCATCATCCTGATCGATGTCGACCCCCTCTGTATTGATCATTAGTGGGTTATCAGGAATTTCGTCATGCGTATTTCATTCTCATCTGAATGAAGCCTCATTAAATAGAATCCGCTTGAAAGAGAAGTTGTGCTTACTGTTCCACCGTTAGCAGACTTGATGACTTTACCACTAAGGTCTAACACTTCAGTGAATTGAGGTTCAAATCCTCCAATTCTGGCATTGACGACATCCGTCGCAGGATTGGGGAAGACAGTCACAGGAAGAGAATTTGAAATTGGAATGTCAATTCCAGCTTGTATGAGTTCATCACCAAAATCTGCCCTCATCATCAATGAACCGTTGAAACTGCTTTGGTACCAAATATTTCCCGTTCTGTAGAATAGTTTATTGGATGTGTTCTGACTGAGATCGTATCCTATATACACTTTAGTAGCCTCTTGCTGTCTGAATCCAATATAGAAAGTGTCTTGAAGAACCAGCGGTTCTTCAAGTTCAAAACGGACAAACTCACCGGCTTGAGTGTACGCAGGAATTACGGTAAAACTGGACTCAAAAATGGCATCTTGATTGAGGTCGGACCAAACCATAAGCCGAAGAGGAAGATTGTCATTCTGGTTGTGTAAGGTCTGAGGAAAGTTGAATGTTATTGATTTCAGCGTGTCGCTAATCGGGGCGTAGAATTTATAGGCCAATTCTAGACCTGCTCCTGTAAGCGCATAAGCTTTCTCAGCAGTCCCATCATCATAGCTGAAGTAGTTATGGAATCGCTGTCTCGTCTTGATAGTGTCATTGATAGTTTGTGCGTTTCCTTCTCCAGTTGCGGTGTACTTGCATTCGATTTTAAAATCGATAATCTTATTGCTTTCACTGGTGAAATGCTGCTCATTTGATAACTGAAAAAGACTGGTCACTCTTGTGAATGGAGAAACATTTGGATCGGCTGTGGTCTCCTGGAAAATCATGGAATCTTCATCATTGTAGATCTGATATTTTAGACCGACCAGGTTCATCGGGTCGCTACCCAGGTTGATGTATTCCACGGCCACATCATCAGCCTCAAAAGCCAATGGACTTGCCTTGTAATGTGCATATGGAACCGAGGTATAAGGCGCAAGGAAGCTTCGAATTCCCTCTGTAAAGGCAACATCCTTGATTGTGTCATCTCGGGTGGTATCTCGATCTTGACCAACACGCACATAGTCTATGTGCCAATGATCTAAACTCGCTGATAGAGTCGAGTAATTCTTGAAGCGGAACTTGAAACCCGCTCGTTGAAATTTTGGGCCTTCAATAGAAAGAAAGACTTGAGGACTAAATACTGAATCATTCAATCCACCACCTTCATCCGTCCAGGCATGTCTCCAAACACCATCAACAACATCGAAAAATTCGACAATCAGCGAGTCTCCTTCATCTGGAAGGTTACCATGTCCACCGCTTTGATAGACAAAACTCAGATAGATATCCTCCATCAATGAATCCAATCCAAGAGGTTTGGATTCTAATATATCAGCTAGGCCATAGCTGGTTTCTATGCTCACATCGTAGGGAAAACCAAATTCATCTGTACCGTCAAAGGTGGCTACACCTTGAGTAAGTTTATTTCTAGCGAAGGAGTTGTTGATGAAAGGAATACTGTTGAAGGTGTCGCCTGTGTCAATTGGAACTTTTGGAGTCCAAAGACTTTTGTCGTCCGCTACTACATAAAATGTGTCCGGATCGTTGATGAGCATGTCGTCTGCTAATAATGTGTCATAGGTAACAAGCCCTGTTCCTTCGTCAAACTTGGTGATAACATTTGTCCAGCCTGTGTCGGCACCGACCGGGACTCCCTCTGTGTAATACACGATGTGTAATTCTGGATTTGGGCTATAGACAATGTTTCCTCCAATTTCTTTTGTCTCTGAGTACGTCAACGAACGCATGAATTCAAGGGTCACTGGATTCTGACCATTAACTGAAAAATCGTAGTCAATTTTTAAAGAGACATTTTCATCATTTTGCTTTGCGTCGTATACCTTGATCCTATTGGTCGTGAAATCATCAAAAAAAGGTAGATCCAAGGTGTCAAAAACATAGATAAAAGGGGTGAATTGAACGCCTCTGCTTGCATCTATGTTCGTGTTCTTCGAAGCCTTCACCAAATGCTGGTTATGACGCAAGTCCACCAACTCTTCCTGTGCCACGACCTTGGTTGTAAAGGCCAGAGTTATGATTACTAATGTTAATCTAATTGGGTGCATCACTGAATTTGAGCTTTCGTAGAATCAACGTTTACTTCAGGTATTTTAGATTCATCTGACGTGAGATAGACGTCAATTGAACCTCCGAGGTTTAAATGACTGCCATCCGCATGACGTGGAACATGTCTGTATATTTTGGCGGCAAGTGAGTCTTGTTCAGTTTCGCAATCAGGACATGGAGTTGCACCTAAATTCAATCCGGTTCTATTCAAGAGAATCTGAGCTTCGTTAATGCTAAGACCAATAAGTAATGGAACAGCCACCATTTCTCCTGTTTCACCTTCTCCAACTACCAAGTTTACCTCTTGACCTTTTACCAAATTAGATCCAATTTCCACTTCTTCCCCATCTACCTCAACAGCAAGCACGCAGTTGGTGCAGTCGCTAGACTTGTATCTGAGATCTCCAATTTGAATATCGAAAGATGAAAGCTTGGCCATGGCCAAGGGTAAGGTTTGGTCAATGACATTAGGGAGCTTCACCATGGGAGAACTATAACGTGCGATAGTGAGATATATTTTTCGCTCCTTTTTGACCATCGATCCAGCTATTGGCTCTTGGTCAACGATCTCTCCTCCTTTCTTTTCTGGGAGGTACAGCGAATCAATCAGAACCGGTTTAAGGTCGATGTTCTGCAGAATTGCTTCTGCCTCCACTATATCATATCCTTCAAGGTTGATCAACTCCAAAGCATCAGCCTGACGTGTATAGTGCTTTAGGTAGTAGTACGCACCGGTCATGACAACCAAAATTATAGCTATGGCTATCGCCAATTGTATCAGGAACTTTTTGGAAAAAATGAATTGAATCATTGAGCCGTCAAAGATATGCGGAACAGGTCATAAGATATTGAAGAACCTCTGTCCAGCATATGGCCTATTTTATCACATTTGTCCATCAAACGTTAGTCGATGAATAATCAAAGAATCGTTGTTACTGGAGGCGCTGGTTTTATAGGATCACACTTATGTGAGGCCCTCGTAGAACAAGGGAATGAGGTTGTTGTTATAGATACTCTGCTTAGAGGTAACAAGATTCCAAAGCACATTTTTAAAGAAGTCGAGTTTCATCAAGTGGATGTGACAGATGAAGAAAGTGTGGCGAAGATTTCAAAAGGAGCCGATATGATTTTTCATTTTGCGGCAATACTTGGAGTCGATATTGTAGCTGATAACCCCATTGAGACGATGGAGATAGAGGTGAATGGAATGCAGAGTGTTGCTCATGCAGCTACTGTGAATCAAATCGACAAAATTGTATACGCTTCGACAAGCGGCGTTTACGGTCATCTAGCTCTTGAAAAGAGTGTTGATGAAGACATCTTAGTGGATCCATGTACGAGTTATGCCATGGCCAAGCGATATAATGAAATCTACCTGGCGTCTCTACACGACGAGAAAGGGATTCAATCTTCAGCGATTAGATTCTTCAATGTCTATGGACTTCGACAAGACAATCGAATGGTGATTCCACGATTTTTCGAGCAAGCTATGATCAATGACCCAATTACAGTCTATGGTTCTGGTGATCAAACAAGGGATTTTACCAACGTAAAGGATGCGGTAAAAGCCACGATTCTTCTCAGTGAGAAAGTTCATGGAATGGAGATTTTCAACGTTGCGAACGAAAGAGAGTCTACGATCGGAGAGTTGGCGGACGTGATAAAGTCAATGACTAATTCCACTTCTGAAATCCATCATATCGATGCGCCTAAAAAGCGCTATGACTATGAAGTCGGTCGCAGGTATGGAAGTTCAGCCAAATTGGAAAGATTTACCGGCTACAAACCGAACACGAATCTCCAAGATGGATTGGTGGCAATTCACGATTCCTTACGTAACTAACAGGACCAGCCTGATAATTACGTCGGTCACAATCTTTCTTGAGATGTCTGCGTTCTAAATTTGGATTAGAAGCAGAATCCATTGAAAAAGACCATAGCTATAATATTCGGAGGTTTTTCTGAGGAACGAGTCATTTCAGAAAAGAGCGCAGCGGTGGTTCAAAAGCATCTTTCCCCGTCGAAGTATCAGTGTTACTTGGTTGATATTGACAAAGACCATTGGTCTGTGGTTCATCAGAATGAGCTTCTCCCCATCGATAAGAATGATTTCACCTTCGACTTAGAAGGAAACAAGGTCAAGTTCGATGCAGTCTTCAACGCCATTCATGGCACTCCTGGAGAAGATGGCAAAATCCAAGGATATTTTGATGTGCTTGGTATACCGTACAACAATTGTGGAGTTTTAGCTTCTGCGCTGACCTTCAACAAAGCAGCTTGCAACCGCTATTTAAGCCCATCAGGAGTGCTGGTCGCGGAGTCGTTCTTAGCTCGAATTGGCGAGCCAATTGATGCAGAATCTATTGTGGATCGAGTGGGGCTTCCCTGTTTCGTCAAACCAGTTGAAGAAGGCTCCAGCATTGGTGTGAGTAAAGTCAAGGATAAGAGCCAGCTTGTCAAGGCGATTCATAAGGCACAATCCGTTGGCGTTGACGCTCTTGTAGAACGATTCCTAGATGGAGTGGAGGTCTCTTGTGGATGTATTATGCTCAACGGAAATATACAAGCAATCGGTGTAACCGAAATTGTTCCAGCGAATGAATTCTTTGACTTCGACTCAAAATATAACAACACAGAAACGCAGGAGATCACTCCGGCTCGAATTGATGAGGATGCGAATGACCGTGTGATGCTTCTGACTGAAGAAATCTATCATTGGTTGCACGCTAAGGGAATGATTCGAGCGGATTACATGATTTGCGGAGATGACATCTACCTGATCGAAGTAAACACGACTCCCGGTTTGAGTGAAGCCAGCATTATTCCGCAGCAGGCAATTCACTTTGGAATGAGTCTAGAAGAGTTCTTCGACAATGAACTGAACGTCTTATTCTAGTCCAACCCTTCTAGAAATCGTATTAGTTGTGCTACCGCTAATGCGCGATGGCTGATTTCATTTTTTAGCTCCATGGGCATTTCAGCAAATGTTTTGGATGAGCCATTGGGCAGAAAGATGGGGTCGTAACCAAAACCAGATGCACCTCTTTTATCAGTGGTAATCACGCCCTGTACCACTCCCTCAAACTGGTGATGTTGACCATCTAGAATTAAATGAATGACCGTACGAAATTGTGCCTTGCGATTCTGTTCAGCGTCGAGCGACCTTAATACTTTATTGCAATTGTCGTCATAAGAACAATTTTCGCCAGCATAACGCGCGGAATAAACTCCTGGCGCTCCATCGAGGGCCTCAATTTCAAGTCCAGTATCGTCGGCAAAACAAGGTTGATTGTAAAGGTTATTGATAAAATCGGCCTTGATTTTAGCATTTTCATCGAGGGTCGTGCCGTACTCCTCAATATCATCAGTAAATCCAACTTCACGCATTGATTTTATCTGAATGCTCGATGGACATTTTTGGTTGATCTCTGAGACCTTGTGCTTGTTGCCTGAAGCAAATATTATTTCCATACTTAAGAGTAACCAACTGGCTTCCGATAAAAGATCGTAAGAAGCATAAAACAGTAAAATGGAACTAAGGGAATTTTAAATCTGACCAAGGCCCCATAGTTTGGGGTGGTAAAACCAATCGCAAACCCAAGGAACAAGCAAAATAGGAGACAAAAGCTAAAGAATGGATTGCTCATGAGTTTCCGTATGGTTTCTAATGGACTCCTAAAAGCAAAGACGGCAATTGTCAAGAATAAAAGAAAGGTGTTTTCAAGCGCTGAGAAAAGCATTACGGGGTTATTGACGTCCAACAATGTTGGGCCGAAAAAGCCATAGAAAGTAGCGATAGGAAATTTGGATAATACTCCGACGATTGTAGGGTCAATTTCCCCAATATCAAAAGTGTTCCCTCCATAATAATCCCTTTTAAGGTCATCTTGGGTGATCAGCGCTTTTTGAAGAATATTTTCAGCAGAATAATCACCTAAAATTGGAGACAGATTTGAGAATGTTATTCCAAAGATTAGGGCCGTTATCAATGCAGTTAAAGGAACAATCGCTGCTCTGACGAAACGGTATCGGATTTTTTGAATTCGATCATGAAATACCCAAACAAGCGCGCCAGGAAAAAGAATGAGGAAGATATAAGGCTTGATAAGAAGAATTAAAAGCGCACCTGCGACCGCAATAACGATCCTCCAGATTTTAACTTCTTTCACGATAAAAGTGAAATAGAAAGCATATACTACGTATGCGAGCGAAGTATAGGTAATGGTGTCCTTTGAGATTCCACTGCCCCAAAAGAGAACGCTCGGAAATAGCAGCGCTGAGAATAGAGCGAGGTTGACACTTGATGGTGCTAGTCGCTTAAATAGAACATACAACTTCCACGTACCCAAGTAGGTAATTGTCGAGAATAGAATGGTCGTAAGGAAGTAGCTTTTAAGGCCAAATAGCAAGAATGGTGTGATGATTCTCGACACGGTAAAAGTGGAGATATCAGCATAGATGTAACGGTAAGGAAAGCCAGTTGATTCGGTGAAGACTGAATAGTTTTCAATGGAATAGGCATCGAAAAAGAGCTGAATACCAAGGAGCGGATCTTGCACTATGAGATTCAGAAATGGGATAGCTGTATTGAAATATGCGGTTGTATCTCCTCCGCCATAGTAGAAAAGGTAGATGAGTCCGTACATAATTCCTCCTCCAATTCGAGCAGTGAGACCGATCGTAAAGTGAGTGCGATCCTCGCCTTTAGGATAGACCAAACACAATAGCGCGGCAAATCCGAAATAAATCGGGGAAAGGAGTAACTCCCAAGTTTCTATTGTCGTACTATACATTTGTGCGCTTCAAAGATTTCACGAAGGAAATTAATCCTTTCAAATTGGAGTTTATAATGCAGTTCTGAAGCTTATGAAAATTCTTGTTACGGGTGGGGCCGGCTATATTGGATCGCATACGATCATCGATATTTTGGAAAGTTCTGACTATGAGGTGGTTTCGATAGATAATTATTCGAATTCATCACCAGAAACCTTTGATCGAATTGAGGCAATCACAAGTAAAAGGGTTAAGAACTATAACATCAACCTTGCCGACTACAATGCTCTGAAAAGAGAATTTTTTGATGTTGAATCAAAGATTGACGGAATTATCCATTTTGCCGCTCTAAAAGCGGTAGGAGAATCAGTTGAGAAACCGGTTATGTATTACCAGAACAACCTCAATGGCTTGATTAACCTCTTGAAGTGCGTTCACAAATATCACGTAAAGAACTTCATATTTTCCTCCTCATGTACGGTGTATGGAAATACGGATGGTGAAGCTGTGACAGAGCAAACTCCGACGCAAGAGACCGAGTCTCCTTACGGGTTCACGAAACTGGTTGGAGAGCGAATGTTGGCCGATTTTTCAAAAACAAAGGATAATTTCAAGTCGATCTCGATGAGGTATTTTAATCCTGTCGGAGCGCATATGTCAGGAATGATAGGAGAACTGCCCTTGGGTAGACCGAACAACCTTGTTCCAGCAGTAACTCAATTTGCGAGTGGTTGGCTTGACCAGTTGACTGTTTATGGTACCGATTATGAAACGCGAGATGGCACACCCATCCGAGATTACATCCATGTGAGCGATATTTCCCATGCTCATGTTTTGGCATTTAAATATTTAGTTGAAAACGTTGATTCTCAGGCGAATGATGTGTTCAACTTAGGAACCGGAGCTGGTGTGACTGTACTCGAGGTGTTAGATGCTTTTGAAAGATCTACTGGTGTGAAGCTTGATTACACACTGGGACCCAGAAGAAATGGTGATGTAGAAATCGTTTATGCGAATAATGAGAAAGCAAAGACAGTCCTAAACTGGATTCCTGCCCATTCGATTGATGATGCCATGTCTTCTGCTTGGAAGTGGCAAGAGCATCTCAATAGCATCAAGAGTGGTGGTAGGGTTCACCACGAAGAATCGTAAAACCTCTATAAAGTTGCTCCGCGAAAATCATCCGGATCATTTGATGGTTGAAGGTCATCGAGGAAAGCGATAATTTCTCATTTGCTCTATCATATACTTCATTAGAAAACCCAAAGGATCCTCCAATACAGAAAACCATGTTGGTTGAGCTTACTTGCTTTTTCTGTATCCATTTTGCGAATTCCGTTGAACTATATGTATTTCCACCTTCATCAAGCAAAATGAGATGGTCGCCTGGTTTTAGTTGAGATAAAATGAGCTCTCCTTCTCTTTGTTTTACTAACTCTTGGTTCGTTCGGTCAATCTTCTTGATGTCATCGAACTCTTCCCAAGTTACCTTGGCATAGTGCTTCAATCGGCGGAGGTATTCTTCTAATCCGTCTGCTACGAAGCCTGCTTTTGTTTTTCCGAGTGAGAGAATGCGAATCATCATAGTTCAGGTATCTTTGACAGAGTCGAATGTACTCCCCATGAAGCAAATTTTTAGTACCGCGGTTCTATTTCTGATCATATTGATCGGAAGTGCTCAAGAGTTTAAGGAAATCATAGATCTAGTGGGTCATGGAGATGGAATGTCTCTGGCGGCACATATGAATTCTGAAATTGATATTTCTATCAACGACGAGCGAAGTACTCTGGATCGAAATGAAGGAGGCAAAAGACTAGTTGAATTCTTTCAACAAAATCCTATTAAGTCATTCGATGTGGTTCATAAAGGGACGTCCAAAAGCGGTGTAGTCTATTTGATTGGTCAACTTGAATCGGAGAAGAGTTCGTTTAGAATGACGATGTATATCCGTGGCGAAGATGATCATCACCACATCGAGAGTATTGAGATAGAGGAAGGCTGATGGACAAACTAATCAGGGACTTCGTAAAAAGGTCGTTGGCGGAGGATGTGCAAGAAGGAGACCACACGACAATGGCAACCATTCCAGAGGGTGCAATGGGAGAGGCCTATCTTGAGGCAAAAGAATCAGGTGTCATTGCTGGAGTTGAAGTTGTCCGAGATCTGTTCAGAACCTATGACAAAACACTTGCCTATGAACCACTTGTAGAAGATGGAGCATTCGTTGAAAAGGGAGAAGTGATATTTAGGATTAGTGGTTCATACCGGAGCATGATTACCATGGAGCGTATAGTTTTGAACACAGTACAGCGAATGTCAGCCGTCGCCACTATCACTTCAGAATATGCGAAAGCCATCAAACACACAAAAGCGAAAGTGCTGGATACGCGCAAAACCACACCTGGATTTAGGTGGTTTGAAAAACTAGCCGTGAAAATCGGGGGAGGTGGAAATCATCGCTTTGGGCTTTACGACATGATCTTGATTAAGGATAACCACATCGATGCAGCTGGAGGCATCAATCAGGTATTGAATCGAGTGGATGTCTACCTGAAAGAGAATAAACTTGACTTGGAGGTTGAAATTGAAACCAGATCTCTTAAAGATGTAACAGAGGTGTTGGAGAATGGAAAATGCAATCGAATAATGCTCGATAACTTCACGCCATCTATGACGCGAGAAGCTGTAGGATTGATTTCTGGAAAGTTTGAGGTAGAGTCATCTGGAGGTATTACGCTTGCAACAGTGAGGGACTATGCTGAATCTGGTGTTGACTTTATATCAGTTGGTGCGCTTACGCATTCCGTCAAGTCATTTGATATGAGTTTAAAAATAAAAGCCAATTGAGAGTCCTGCTAGCCTTTCTTCTTTTTCCTTGCATTGTTTTTGGACAGTACAACCCGTTGGAAAGGTCAAACACTTTTCAATCGGACAACAACCCACTTTACTGGAAAAATAAGAAGCCAAACGCTTCGTATTGGCAACAAGATGTCTATTACGACATCAAGGCTCAACTCAATGATCAGGCTGACATCATCGAAGGTGTCTTGAGCCTAGAGTACACTAACAACAGTCCGAACAATCTAGAAGTTTTGGTATTTCATTTATATCAAAATGCTTTCGAGCCTGGATCCTATGCTTCAGAGTTCCATAATAGAGCTGCGAAGTCAGATACAAACTATCAGCACATTGTCGTGTCCGATTTGACCGTGAACGCTCAGGATGTAAGATTTGAACGTGACAATACCATACTAACGGTTCGCTTAAATTCTGAACTTTTGCCTGGAGAGAAGGCAGAAATCGAATGTGCCTTTAAAACATACTTCGGACCACAACATGGTCGGATGAAGATGTACGAAACATTCGGTAAAAAGCATTACAACGTGGTGCATTGGTATCCGAGAGTTTCCGTCTACGATGCCAAATTTGGCTGGACAAAGGATCAGCATTTGGGTCATGAATTCTACGGTGACTTTGGGGCGTTTGACGTTGAGTTGACTTTACCCGCTAACTACGTTCTTGATGGAACTGGGTTTCTCCTTAATCGATCAGAAGTTCTTCCTGATGACCTAATGGATAAACTCGCTATCGAGAATTTCAAAGACAAGCCGTGGAATAGCCCTCCAAGTGAAATACTACCCGAAAGTGATGAGCTGAAAACATGGAAATTCCATGCTGAGAATGTGCATGACTTTGCTTGGACTGCTGACCCTCATTACAGAATAGGAAGACAAGAAGTCCAGTTGGAAAATGGCGACAAGATCCTTTGTGTTGCTCTAGCTCAAGAACAACACGCTTCTGGATGGCAGAACGCTGCAGAATATGCATCCCAAGTCGTTCAAGTTTACTCACAAGACTTCGGCTCCTATGCCTATCATAAGATGATTGTCGCGGATGCTAGAGATGGCATGGAGTATCCAATGCTCACGCTAGATGGAGGAAAGGATCCTTCCTACCGAGGATTATTGGCTCATGAAATTGGCCACAATTGGTTCTTTGGAATGGTCGGGAACAATGAGACGTATCGCGCTAGCCTCGACGAAGGATTTACGCAGTTTTTGACCAGTTGGGCCCTCGTTAAGTTGGAAGGCGATACCATGCATCGCAACGACTCAGGTTCTAAAATCGACAAACTGTTTTATGAAGCGCATGGTACAGTAGAGAGGTCCGTCTATTCAGGATATTACTGGTCGGCGATTGCGCGAGACAATTCTCCTTCATTGAACACGCATTCGGACAAGTTTGAGACCAGGCACCAATATGGTCAGGTTTATTCCAAGACGGGCACCATGCTCTATAACCTCCAATACGTTTTAGGCGATGAGCTTTTCCTCGATGCCATGTCTCATTACTTCAATCAATGGAAATTCTGTCATCCATATTTTGGTGACTTCAGACGTTCAATCATTCAATACACTCGGGTAGATTTAAATTGGTTCTTTGATCAGTGGTTGGAGACTAAAGAGAAGATTGATTATAAGATCAAGTCGGTCAGAAAGCTTGGTCAAGACACGCTCAGGATTAAGCTGAAAAGGCGCGGAATGCAAATGCCTCTGGACCTAAGGGTATACAATGAACTAGGGACTGCTTCTGACTTTCATATTCCAAACACCGATTTTGAAAAGAAAACCGACGCTACAGTCTTACCCAAATGGTATGGATGGCGCAATTTTAAAGACACGTATACTGTTGATATTCCTTGGAAAGAAGAAGCTGGCCGCGTTGAGCTTGATCCATCAAAACGTTTGGCGGACGTCTATCAGCTCGATAATTACTCCACTCTTCCACTTTCGGTTGAATTAAATGACTTTAAATGGACGTCGCCACATCAAGAGTATGAAGTAGAATGGAATCCTATTGCTTGGTACAACGGTTACGATGGAGTTAAGGTAGGGATTGAGTTCAAAGCCCATTACTATGCTACGTATCACAAGTTGCATGGAAAATTGATGTTTAATTCATCAATTGCGCAACAAACTGGGGAGTTTGCCACAGAGGATCTGTCTGAGTTCAATAAAATCTCCTACTTCATCGAATACGTCACGCCTCTCAGATCAATCGCACAAAAACTTTCAATTGGACTTGAAACAAGTTGGATTGATGGATTGTTCTTCAACGACGTGTATGTTTTAAAGACATTACCAAATAATAAGACCAGCTTCAAATTGGGTGTGGCGAGCTTGTACCGAGCTTCATCGACCGATCTCAATTACTTGATGTATCCAAGCCTTTGGAATGAAGAGAGCTGGAATAATTTCGGGCGACTCATTACGGTTCACAATTACCGATACAACAAGAGCAATGGTCGCATTCAGTCAGAATTGAGGGCACCTTTGTTTTGGTCAGATTATTCATATGGATTTTTGAATGTTTCTGCGGTTAACAATAATCGATTTAGCAAATTCAATTGGCGAACTAGAGTGTTTGGGCAAATAGGCGGTGGTGAGAATTGGGCACCAGAATCTCAACTCTATTTGGCTGGAGCAAACCCAGAGGATATGATGCAGAACCCGTTGACGAGATCAATGGGCTTGACTCCACAAGACTTTTATGGCTATGGAATATCAACAGGCAACTTTCAATCGGGTGGCGGCCTTGGACTGAGAGGCTATAACAACTACCTCGCGCCAGGACTGAATTCTGACTCATTGTTCAGATATGGATACGACGGAATGAGTGGCGTTGCTTTTAACACCGAGTTTGAATTTGATGATTTGGTGAGAATCCAAGGCAAATGGAAGCGTCTAGTAGAACTAAAAACCTACCTGTTCGCGGATGCAGGCATCATCAACATTAATCGAAACGATGAGTCGCTTGAGTGGGCAAAAGTTAGGATGGATGCTGGATTTGGAAGTACGCTGGAAATTAAGAGGTGGGGAAAATTGAATGATTGGAAACCACTTAAAATTCGCCTTGATTTTCCTCTATTCCTGAACCGCGTTCCAGCTGGCGAAGACTATGTGCAATTCCGATGGCTAATCGGATTTGATCGTGCTTTTTAAATGGCGAAGCTAGCTCTAATAGGATGCTCGCCTAGCAGTGGAAGCACCATGTTCGCCGATCTTCTAGACAGCTCAGAACACAGTGCGTGTGGACCAGAGCTTGAGTTTTTTTGCAATCGAAATCTGTTCGAATTCAAAAGATTCAAAGCATCACCTCGTACGCAGAGCGAACTGTTTTCAATTGGTTCCACAGGAATATTTCCCCGGTTTGAAAGGTTGAAGCATTATGGGTTGGCCGAATCTGAGTTGATGAAAATGGTTAGTGCTTCTGATTCGCTCAATGCTTTTCAACGACATTTTGCCGCTCACTTTGCGTCGTATCGAGAGAAAGGGGATGATTCGATTGTATTTGAAAAGACTCCTCAAAACGCCAATTCGATTGATTTATGGCTGAATTCATCAAATGAGAATCACTTCGTGTTTTTGTACCGAGATCCATTTTATGTCTTCAACAGTCTGATGAACAGGGGTTGGAGTTTATACACCTCAGTTGTTACATGGTTGAGTTATTTAGGAAAAGTGCTTCCACATTTTGACAACCCTCGATTGCATGGGATCAAACTTGAGAATCTGGTGGAAGATCCGTTTGGGATTACTTCCGAGCTCATCAACAACATACATGGATCGTTAGACATATCGCCTGAACAGGTTCGGTTAGGTTATGAGAATAATTCCTACAGGAAACAGAGTTCAAAGAGAAAGGCTGAATGGGAGGTTAACACGGTGACATCAGGTATTATGAATCCAAATGCCAAGGTGATTGCTGAAACGCGACTCGCATTATTCAAAGTAATTGGAAAACAAAAACTAGGTCTTTCTTATGCTGAGCGATTCGCACTTGAAGTTATTCCCCTTCGAGATGCTTGTTTGATGCTGGGGTATGATGTGGATCGATTTAGTGAGTCGAGTGATTTGGAATTGGCACCCAGTACTAAGGAAAGGATCAAGTTCTTCACTAAAACCGTTCGGTCTGTAGTTACTCGTACTGGAAATCTGGGTGATTCTAGCTTATTTTCGAATGCCCTGGATTAGTCGATAAACTCCTCCATCCAGAGTTCAGTCATTACCAACTTCCATAGTTTCTTGCCATACCCTTGAGGATACTCCTTGATTATTTGGTCAATGTACTGAGCATTGAATATTTCTCTCTGCTTCAAACGATTTAGCTTGTCCTCTTTGATGTCTTTGAGATGGGTATTCATCCAGCTATTTACTGGAGCTCCGACGCCGCGTTTGTTTTCAGTGAGTGCGGGTTGCACGACATACGGAGCCGCGGCCTGTTTTAAAACAATTTTGCGTTTGTGGCCCTTCACTTTGAAACGAGAAGGAACTTTAAATGCATGCTCAATCACATTATTATCCAGAAATGGATACAACGGTTGAATTCCGAAGTGATTCGAAAATGATTCGAACCTGTAGATGTGGTGATTCGGACAGTTGCTAAACATGTAGTGCATCAACCCAGAAATGCTATCCTTGAATGGTTCTCGCCGAGGATTGTACAGCTCTTGCTGAGCGTCAAGAGCACTGAAGTACAGGTTGTTGAACACGTTCTTCAATTCCTTGTCGAGATAGATAGCAAATGCACGAGAGTAATACTCATCAATCGATCCCGCCCCAGCCACTTTGATGAACTTGTCAATACCTTTTGTTCTATTGGAAGGAACGAGCGAGGCAACTGGGGAGAGAAGTCGTAAAAGAGGCCAATAGCTGAGATGCTTGAAGAAATGAAATCCCCCAAAGAGCTCATCTCCGGCCAGTCCATTCACAACATGCGAGTATCCAAGCTGATGCCCCAGTTTCGCAATACTATAGTAGGCTCCGATGGAGATACCAGGCTGCTCGTACAGTTTGATGAGCGTTTGGAAATCTTCCATGAAGTCATCATACACAAAGGATTTTATGTGATGTTTCATGCCATACTTCCGTGCAGTTAAAGCGGCAACATCATCTTCATTCAATTGGCTGTACTCTTCTCCTGCGAGCTTAAAGGTGTATGCCTCCGTGTGCTCATTATTCTGGAACGCTAGAGCAGAGAGATAGGCAGAATCAACCCCTCCACTGAGCGTTGATCCTAGATTCTGAATTCCTTGAACACGATCGGATGTTGCATCAGTTAATGTCGAATGCACTCGCTCTACAGCGTAGTTGAAGTCCATACCTATATCAATATCCCTCGAAGGAATAGTCCAGTAATGGTCGGTTGTTACCGTGGAATTTATCGAAAGACGGCTTCCTCGTTCGAGACAAGAAATGTCTTTGAATGCGGTGAGCGGCTGTGGAGGTGCAGGGTAAGCAAGGTTGAGCCATAGCCCTTTTGTGTCCACTTGTTTATCTCGGTAAAGTGATGATTTTGCTACCGACCGGAGCCCCGACGAAAAAATCACCTCCTGTCCATTGTCATGGTAGAAGCAAGCTTTTACTCCTCCAATGTCCCTGAATATCTTGACTTGAGAATTGGTTTTGTCGTAGACAATGAGATTGAATGCTCCGTTCAAATCCTGAATACTAGAAGTCAAATTCTCACTGTCATCGGCAAGCACTGCTTCCAAAAGGGAATTCGCCGTGGACTGAGGGTACAATTCGCCAAACAAACACAACTTTCGAACCTCATTTTCTTTGGTGATCATCGGTGACCTTGGGTCGATTGACGCAATCTTCATTGCACATCTTCCGTGGCTTTCAAACTCAGTAATTAATGGCTCCAATGCCGAGGTTCCTTGGAGCTGGTTGATCATCTCTGTCAAATGATCATCGTCGGATGGCGACCAGCTTTTGTCTCTATGATATATGCCAGAATATCCGATCATTTCAACCTGAAGAGTTTAAGACCAAAACCCAATTATAGATTCAATGGATTCGCGCTTTTTGAATATTTGAGCTTTTCCATCGAACCCAATGACCTTTGGAAAAGACCTGCTGCAATGTCGTGACCAAAGCGCAAATGAATTTGCCCCAGTATCGAGCACAAATAACCAGTCGCCTTGCTGGCATTTTGGAAGCAGAACTTCTTTTTGAATGTAATCTCCTCCGAAACATAGCGGACCGCCAATGTCTGTTCTGATCAACGTTTGTTTAACCTCGTTACCAGCTCTTATCACGGAATACTCATGAGGCCACACCCCAGGATTGTACGCCTCTCTCAAAAAGAGGTCTGCACCAGCATGCGTAATGATTGTTTGATTCTCGGAATCTCCTTTTGAGCCTTCGATGCGGGTTGCTGTGAAACCAGCATTGGCATGGTAATATCTTCCAAACTCGGTGATTCCCTGATACGTTCCATTCCAGAGCTCAGGGCAGGTTTCTTTTAACTTTTCAGCATAGTCTGCGATGTCGAAATCCCTTGCGGCTTCATAGCTTACGGGAAATCCACCACCTATGTCAATGGTCTCGATCTGAGCAGCAGAGACTTGATTGATTTCATTGGCTAAATCCACAACAGAACGAATGGCATTGCAAAGTCGATCGTAATCGGTTGTTTGCGAGCTGGAATGGACGTGTAGAGCCGTTATTCTTTTGGGGTGCCTTAAAATCGCTTCGATGATGGAGGCGCGATTCGCAATGGGTTCACCGAACTTGGAATATTGACCTGACACACTCATGGAGCCATGGCTACCTGTATTCACTTGCGGATTGATCCTTAGTCCAATTTTTGACTGAGCCGTATGTGCCAGAATCAACTCAAGTTCATCGAGGCTGTCAGCGTTGATCAGTACGCCACCCATTTTTTCCGCTTCGATGATTTCTGCCTTCGTTTTTACCGGACTATCCCAGACCGTAAACGAAGGTTCTTGATTATTGGCGAGACAGAGCTCTTCGAACGATGCCGCTTCTAATCCATTCTCATTTTTGCTGATGTATTCAAGGACCTTCGACAAAGGGTTCGACTTGATCGCAACACTATGTTTATAACTAGGACCAAATGCAGAGCGGACAGTTTTCAATCTCTGCTCAAGAATGTCCAAGTCATAGAAAATGATGGTTGTATCCAATTCTTCGATCAATCCATCGGACTGCGCTGTGTTGAATAGCTCTAATGCTCTATTTGATTGAAGTCGCATTAAGCGGACTCGTGTAGGATGGCCTCCAAAGTCTCTAAGATTTGTATGTCTTCGTCAAGATTAACGTCCTTGCTCATCAATTGACGAACATTGAATGATCCTAAGGCCACTCGGAGGAACGAACCAGATGTGTATGCCACCGGTTGGCCAATTGTGACAGTGTCATATTGGGGCATCCATTTACTGCCTTCGAGGCAAAGCCGCTTGTACAAGCTTTTTAATTCCTCATGACTGAGATAAATTCCTTCTTTTTTAATTCGGAAGGAGATAATAGACTTATTGGTTTTGTCCTGATCACTCATGAGCTCAAAGACATCTGGCCGAGAGATCATATGGTCTTGAATAGTAATGTTCCATTTGGAAACTATTCGAATAACCTCACTCTCCGTGTAGGCAGAAATAGCCTCAAATTCATACAGGGCAGCTTCCCAACGAAGCAAGAGTCCATGATTTCCCTTTTCTTGGAAGTACGGTCTATAAATCGAATTCTTTGGAAAGTCGAAGCAAGTGAAAACACGATCAAACCCTTTGGTCACCTCTGGATCCGCAGTTGATGCGTCAATTTGTTTTTGAAGACTGCCGGGTACGATTAACGCACCGCAGAATGGAGGGCTTTGATAGAATTTTGACCCCGTCACCAAAAGACTGCAATTGAGTGCCAGTAGCCTCTGAATAAGAGCTCTTGAAACCCTCAACTGACAGATGTCTACGACCCACTTAACATTCAGGTGCTGACATTCTTCAACTATGGATAGGTTGTCTTCAATTCCAGACTTAGACCCAATCACCAAGTTCACGATTACGTTGTGAGATTCTTGGTGTTCAGTGATGCATTCAATGATTTGTTCATTGTGATCGAGGATGACCCCATGTTCATCACGGGCTGGAAAAGAGATGAACTCAATTGGAATACTCTTATTGAGTGGCTCAGATAATTCCACTTTCTCTATTTGAGTTTTCTGGGAGAAAAAATTCCCTTTGTAGGCAAGGACAGAACCCGACCCTAACTCCTCAGGGCAAGTGACTACATTTAGAATAGGCTTTTCAGGTTGAATGGTCGCTGAAAAGAGCAGCGGAAAATAACAAAGGTCACTGCCGCTTGGCGCCAAGTAAACTTCGAAAGGTTCGGTGCCTTCCTCCAACGCAGACTTGATTCTTAAACTCAGAGATTCGTATAGCTCCGAGTAGTCTGGATTTTGATTAAGCTTTTCGTAAAGTGAATGGGTAGGAATTTTTGCATCCTCCGTTATGAATGAACAAGTGCAAGACCCTCGATTGAACACTCCTGAGCCTTGGGTTGGATTGACGAAGTATTTGTTTAACCCATTTTCATCCAAATCTAGACGTTCATCCCCACCAGACACTAACGCCTCTTCGAAAGTCATTTTTCGGGTAGCTGTTTCCATACTATGGTGCAAAGTAACCTATAAATACCCAATCATTTTTCATCTGAGTTAACTGTTTTGAGCACGTTTGGAGCTGGATTATTCGGATATTTGTCAAAACGCTTAATCATGCTAGATACACCGGTCAGGACAGTAAAACCAAGGAAGACAGGAATTACTGCTGTCAACGACACGAGGTTAAGTACTGGAGAGCTTGCCAATGTTCTCGAGGACTACGGAATATTCTTAGATGTGGCAAAGCTGGGTGTCGGTGTGGCTTACATTCTTCCGAATTTGGATGCCAAAATCGAACTCTACCGCAAGCATGATATTCAGGTCTATTTCGGAGGAACTCTATTTGAGAAGTTTTACGCTCAAAATAAGTTCAACGAATACCTAGATTTTTTAAGAAAGCACAAAATTGACATGTTGGAAATCTCGACCGGAACAGTGGATATTTCTATAGATGATCGCTGCAGAATGGTAGATGATCTGAAGTCTGAGTTTACAGTTTTATCCGAGGTTGGGTCAAAGGACAAAGAGAAAGTGATGCCTCCATCTGAGTGGATCAAAGAAATCAACATGCTTTTTGAGGTAGGAGCGGAATATGTAATTACGGAGGGAAGGGATAGTGGAACAGCGGGTATTTATAGACCGAGTGGAGAACTAAGAACTGGGCTTGTAGCGGATATTATTAGTCAAACTGATCCAGAGCGCTTGATCTTTGAAGCACCGGCTACATCACTTCAGATGTATTTCATCAACGAAGTTGGACCCAATGTGAACCTTGGTAATGTAAACCCTCTAGACCTTGCATTGCTTGAAGCCCAACGTCAAGGACTGAGAAGCGAAACCTTCTTCCTGAAATAATGACCATCCACGCCATTAGGCATTTAAGAACATCTTGGAACGATGAGGGTTTGATGCAAGGACTCACCGACATCGAACTGCTTGAGTCGGATGCCTTGAATAACAGCTTAATTGCAAGTATTTCAGATGAGCTAGAACAGGTAAAACCAGATTTGGTTTTGGTCAGTCCACTAAAAAGAGCGGTACAAACTGCTGATCGATTAGGCTTGGACTATTCCATCGAACCCCTCGTCAGCGAAATGAGTTTTGGAAGATTTGAAGGGTTGCCAAAAACTCAAATGTTGGATGAGATGTCAGATTCATGGTTGGGTGATCCTTTGGCTAGTGATCTGAAAGGAGAGTTTGAACAACTGGAGATAAGAATTAGGCTTTTTTTAGAGAAGTATGAAATGAATCCGATCATTTTGATCGTTTCCCATGGTGCATTCATTCGGGGATTGATCTCAATCATAAACTCAGGATCTCTTACAGGGATGAACGAACGCATTGTGGAGAATGGGAAATTGATCACGATGCAAGTGGATTAAATGAAGCCAACAGTTGTCATAATAGACTGTAACCGAAACGGCTTAGCGTCTATCCGATCCTTAGGGAAAGCTGGATGCAAAGTTATTGCCGTGGATCATCATTGGGCTAAGGCAGGCCAATATTCTAAGTACGTATACAAACGATACAAATTTCCCAAACCAGGGAAGGACCCCAAAGCACTGGTTCAAGGCCTTGTTCAAATTGCATCTGATTTTTCAGATGATGATCTATATCTACTTCCTGTAAATGATGAGTACGTTCAGCTTCTTGCAGAGAATCAAAGTCTCTTATCAGACTTTAAAGCACTTTACGAAACGGATGTCACGGTACTAAATAAGATTTCGAACAAGCTCCAGTTTGCGGATTTCGTAAATCACATAAGCATTCCACAGCCGAAGCAGTTTTCGAAAAGTGATGTTGAAAATGGAACGGTTACATGGCCGGTTATCATTAAGCCAGACAACAGAAGAGCAACCGACAACCTTTCGAAAGGATTATTCAAAGTCAAACTCTGCGAGAACGCTCAGGTAGCAAGCAAGTTCATTGCGGAATTGGAGTCTAAATTGTCACCTTACATCCTTCAGGAATTCATTCCTGGGGGAGATGACGAGCTCTTCACTGCTGGTATTGCAGCTTGGGATGGGAAATTGTTGGGGTGCTTCACCGGAAGAAAGGTGAGACAATACCCGCCTAAGGCAGGTCAAGCGACTCTGGCTGAAATCGTTTTTGACCAAAAGCTAGTTGATTATTCCGAGAAGATCATTTCTGAGCTCAACTACTCAGGCATTGCTCAAATTGAGTACAAAAAGTATGAAGATGACTTTTATGTCATCGAAATGAATCCAAGATCTTGGAGCTGGCATTCGCTCGCTCAGTACGCTGGTGTCAACCTTCCCATGATTACTTTGGACGCAGCGAGGGGAGAAAAACCATCGTCGCCTCAACTCAACAAGATTGACCAAGGTGAATGGTATTATTTCGTGGAGGACTTCATCTACAATTTCATTCTCAATCGGAATGTGAGCCTGAGGTCGATGGTCCGATCGAGCCTTGCTTCTGAAGCTCACGCATTCTTTGATTCCAAGGACATCATGCCATGGGTGATTTATATGATTTATGAACTTCCTTTGCGAATAGTACAATTGGTACTCGGTAAGAATAGAAAGGTCGACATTCATTGAAACTATCATTTGATTCTCGAATTGATCCTGCCTTTTCAAAGGCTATAGAAGTGAGCCTCAACCAGCTGAATGCAAATCATTCGGTTGAATTGGATGCTTTGGAGGTAGGCTTGACCCCAGAATCTGGAAACTATCTCGTTTCATCTAGCTTCAATGATAATTTTTCGAAACGCAGTTTTTCTCATCATGAAATTTTAGGAGAAAACGGTTTCGTAAATCGGGAAGACGACACAATAGACCGGCTTTCAACCATCGTTTACATGCTCAACTACTTCCAAGAAGTTGGAGCCGTGGACCAAGACGATCTTGGAAGATTTCCTTTTGCGAAGAGTTATCAAGCACGCTTTGGTGTTTGCACCGAGAATCAGGTGCTCAACCTATTCAGAGAATTTGTTGAAGAACAGTATTCAAAAAAAGTCGGTACCAAGCCTTCCCGTCTTTTCGTGTCTCATGATAACGATAGTCTGTATGGAAGTTTCACGAAAGATGGGTTTTACGCCTTGAAGAAGGGGCGATTGGATTGGCTGCTTCAAATCGTGTGGAGTGAAATCATGCGAAATCCCAGATGGATGAACATGGATCAGATGATGGACATTAATGATGAGTATGATTTGAAAAGCACGTTCTTCTGGATCGCCAATAATCGTCCCACGCCGCTAAAAAATAGAACACTCAGCAACGGGGATTATCAAATCTCAAGTTCGAGAACTCAATCAATTATTCAAAAAATTGCCTCTCGCGGTTTTCATCAAGGACTCCATAAATCAGTGAATTCTGAGAGCTTTTCAACGGAATTAGAAGCTCTTCCATTCAAAACAATTTCTAATAGGAACCATTACCTAAGGCTTCAAATTCCGGAGCATTTTTCAAAAGTTGACGCCAGTCCTCTCGAGATTGATTTCTCTCTTGGCTTTGCGGAAGAATTTGGTTTAAGAAATAACTACGCACTTCCGATTCGACCATTTGACATCAATCGAGGAGAACAATGTAGGGCATTGCATGTTCCGCTTATGGTAATGGATACAAGCAACTGGACGTATAGGAAACAGGACTTATCAGGTTTGCAAACTACCTTGGTTGAGCTTTTGGACAAGCATAAAGAGGACGCGATCATCTCTGTTTTATGGCACAATAAATATTTCACAAACATGAAGTTTGACGGTTACCTCGAAGTATATCGGGCGATGTTAGATTTCTGTAGGAATAACGATATACGACCAATTAATCAGGAAGAAATTTTCCAGCAATACGCATCCAAGTAAAATGGGAATAATACGTAGAGAGGGAGCATTAAGCAGCGTGGTGATTTATCTGGGTATTGTACTTGGATTTGTCCTCTCACTTTTCGTTTATCCAAAGTATCTGGCTACGGAAGAAATCGGCCTAATTCGGGTCTTGCTTGACTTGTCCGGTATCATTGTTCCGTTTATGCTGCTCGGTGTGCAAAACACCTACGTAAAGTATCATCCCTACTTTAAAAACTCTCCTGACCAGTTGGGTGCCTTTCAACTGCTTTCAATGCTCATCCCAGGTCTAGGAGCAGTCCTTGGATTGGGCGTGTTTTATATCTTGAAACCGTTTCTAATAAGCACGGTGGCGTCTAACTCGCCTTTGCTTGTAGAATACATCGATTGGCTGCCTGCACTCATTTTCATGATCAGTGGTGCGAAGTTGATTCGAGCGTATTTCCGTTCAGAGTTTAACATCACTATTTCCAATTTCTATGAGTCAATTTTTCTTCGCCTTGGCTACATCACGACGGTCCTGGTCTATTTCTACCTCGATCTTGGCGTGCAATGGTTGGTCTATCTCTTTATACTAACCTACGCGCTAGTATTCATTTCGATGATCATATCGTATTTGAGTCGAAACACCGTTCGCATTAATTCCAATTTCAAGGCTATCGATAAAGAGAAGCGCAGAGAGGTCTTTTCTTATGGTCTGTTCGCAATTCTCAACGTTCTCTCAGGCTCAATGATTATAAAAATTGACAGCTGGATGATTAGTTCATTGGCTGGTCTTGGCGCGACAGGTATTTACGCCATTGCATTAGCCCTGGGAAATGTCATCGAACTTCCTCGGAAATCAATTACACAGATATCCGTTCCTGTAATTTCTAATTCTTGGAAAAATGGGAACATGGCCAACATTCGAGACATCTACCACAGGACTAGCTTGAACCAATTCATAGCCTCAGGATTGATTTTTACGCTCGTTTGGTTGAATATTCAAGACCTCTTCGACCTTATACCAAATGGGGATGTGTTTAGACAGGGAGTTTGGGTCGTTTTCTTTATTGGATTGGCCAAGATATTTAGCTCTGCAACCGGTATAAACAATGAAATCCTGCTTGTCTCGGATCATTATCGATACTCATTGGCAATCCGTTTGCTGTTGGTCGTTACAGCAATAATTACAAACCTCTACTTCATACCCATTTATGGTATTACTGGCGCTGCACTGGCCACTTCAATTTCCATTCTATCCAACAATTTGTTACTCTTTCTATTCGTTTGGGTTAAGCTGAAAATGCAGCCATTCAAAGTGGATAATCTGTACGCACTCATTTGGTTGAGTTTGATCTTCTTTGTCGCATGGCTCGTGCCAATCGAGTTTGACTATCCCTTGATCAATATTGTAATGAGATCAGCTCTAATCTTGGTAATGTTTGTTTTTATCGTGATGCGGATGCGATTTTCAGAGGATCTTAAAGAAATGGTTTTGCTGAGTTTGAAAAAGGTGGGGATAAAACTGTAATGGCTCTACCAAATCTGATCATAGCAGGAGTGAATAAAGCAGGCACCACGTCCATGCACAATTACCTAAGTGCACATCCTGATGTATGCGGAGCTGATGTGAAGGAAACCTTCTTTTGGAATCGGGTTGAGGATTGGAACAATGTTAGGCTTGACGACTATCTGAAACATTTTAACCATCAAGGCGAAAAAATTATTCTCGAATCAACGCCTCGCTACTTTCATGACATCGCGGGAAATCTCAAATATCTGGACCAATACTTAGGAACAGATTTGAAGATCATTCTACTGCTTCGTGACCCAGTGAAAAGATTGCATTCATTCTACAAATACAAAAAGCGCGGACTCGAGATTCCTGATGGAGAGAGTTTTGCTGAGTATGTAGATAAGTGTCTGGAACAGGGCGTGAGATTGAATAAGTCTGTATACAATGGCTTGGTTGACGGTCTCTATTTCGAGGACCTTGTAACGTGGAAAGACCATTTTGGGGCTCGCATGACCATCCACTTTAGTGACGATCTCAAGAATTCGAAATCCATGATGATGTCGATTTCAGAACGGCTCGGAATCGCCTCTGGATTCTACGAAAGCTTCGAGTTCACGCGTGACAATGAAAGCGTTGACTTCAAAAATCCGCAGTTGCAGTCAATCGGAATTTCTGTGTTTCGAAGATTTCAAGGTTTCTGGAATCGCAGTCCAAAGCTCAAGCGATGGTTGACATCCTTCTACCATGCAATAAATGGGAAGCCTTTTGATTCGGACATCAGCACAGAAACAGAGCAGAAACTGAAACAATACTACCAACAGGACTTAAGTCAGGTAAAGGGCTTACTCAGACACAGCGGTGAGAAGCTTCCAGTCTGGTTGGAGGATCAATAATTATACGTTTCGATAATACGAGCTAATCGATTGTTCATCAAATTGATTTGCTCAAGGCTTAGATCGCTTTCATGACGTCCGATGTGGTGGTTGCTCATATCAATTTCTCGAAGCGGCTGCTCGATTTCAATTCCGATAAAGGAGCATACATCTGACAAAGTCTCCTCTCTTTGATGAATGAGGTCTTCGAATCGTATTTCAAGCAACCTGTCACTCGGCGTATGCTTTCTAATTTCAAGCCAATGATCCATCAAAGCACCGTACCATTCTATGGCTTTCTCTAATTCTTTTGGTGCCCAACGCTGTTGAATCAGCGAACTTACCACGTCCCGAGGATCTCGGATTACGTGAATCATTTTACTATTATCAACCAATTCCAGCAAATCATTGGCAAAAAGAAGGTTGTGAGTGTTGTCTTCAATGAATACTTCTTTATTCTGAGCATTGACGATTGCGTTGAGACAGAAGTTTAAATAAGCTGAAATTATTGGCTTGAGCTCTTCTTTCGTCTTAGGCGTTTGGAAATACATCTCATTCCTATTCACACCTTCTTTGGAACCGGGCCAGACGGCAGAATATCCAAATTGGCTTAAGTCATTGATCAAATGTTTTGAAGCTTCTGTAAATCCAGGAATCCACTTTTCAAGCTCCCATCCACTATAAGGAGGTGGAGTTAGCTCAAGGCCCTGCGGATCAGCAGATAATGCTTTCGCGGCTCTGGATTCTTTGTCGAGATCAAGGGAAGCTAGACCAAGTAAAAATGACTCGAGCCTTTTTATTTGCTTGTCTGCACGATAAGGTGACCAAACAACCGGATATGAATTGTAAAAATCGACGATGCCGTCTGGGTCAATGATGAATCTGTACTCGAAAGGCAGTGATGCTGCTTTGCTGTGTGAGCCTAGTACCTTTTTTAAAATGTTTGTTCCCGAGCGGCCAGTGCCAGTCAGAAATACGGTATGTGCCTGCGTGTCCATCAAATAATCCAACGAATGACTTCAAAAGCTTCAGCATATTCGACTTGCGCTTGCAACCCTCGATAATTTGCTATTCCTCTGATCAACTTATCCTTCGCATAAAGTCGTTTTGATTGGGACTTATAACATTCCATGGACGCAACTTTAGCTGCAACATCGGCTTCATCTAGCTCAATGAAGGACTGTGATGAGAACTGGAAATTATTCCAAATGAATTCATATCCAAGTAGCGTGGTGCTCTTAAACGCCCTTTTGGCCTCCATGCTGATGGTTCCATGGTCTTGGTGGATGTCATATGATGAAGGACAGAAAACGAGGTCCGGTTTCAATTCTCTATTTAGTTTGACCATATCCTCGAGGATTGCTTGACGATCCCGTGGAAAGTATCGGACTTGATAGTCGAGGATAATAAGGTCCTCTTCCGGAATTCCTAATTCTTTTGTGGCCGCCTTAACCTCATGTGTCAAAACGTCCTTCGGAAATCCTTCTGGCACCGACTCTTCACACGTTGAGAATGCTGCATAAACAACCCTTTTTCCAAGTTGTTTTAGTTTGTGAATTGTCCCGCCGCAGCCGAGTTCACCATCGTCTGTGTGTGGTGCGAGTACGAGGACAGTATCAAAGGCCTCAAGCGCTGATGTCTTCATATTCTGTGTTGAATTCTTCGCAAACATCACCATAAGTCATTAATGATATCGTGCTGTTTTGAATTTGTTGTGAGAGTTCTCTCGTGAACAGCTCGTGATCATCCGTGCCATAATGCTCATCTAACAGTATGTGGAGGTAGCACGTGCAATCATATTTGGCACTGAACCGCTGAGCTGTGTGGAGGTGAGATTGGAGTTCTTCTTTTGACGGATTAACGTAATTGACAGGCAATTCAAGAATTCCGTTCTCGTATCGAAAAGGTTGACATCTTTCGGGTGATCCGTCTAACGTTTCAAGAGATGAAATGCTGGCCAGGTAATCGCCCCGCATCAAGGATTCTAATATTGGATAATGCGCATCCAGGCCTGATTTCTGCGTTGGAAAATAACACAATTGAGCGCCGCCTTTTGGGTTCCAAGTCCTCAAGACCTTACGCATCGCTGAATCACCACCAGACTCTATTTGATATGGACGAAGATCTTGAGTGAATTGATTTTGAGCGCTTAGCTCATTCCATGATTCACTTGATCTTTCTGAAGACACGATTAAGGAGACGCCTTGCTTAAGTTGCTTCGATTGCGGTGGGTTTCTGTGAGCCTGAAAGGGAGGGAAGATGAATGACCGTTTGAAACGATCCACTTTGGTTTCATCCCAGAAGTAGTTGAATTGACCACCATATGGTTCGCCTCGGAGATGGAAGGTCGAATCAGCATCTTCTTGTGGTGTCAAAACCTCCTTGCCTTCTCCAAATAGCGCGATCACTTCCGTGACCAAGTTTACGCCTTCGCGCATGACTTTGTCATACATAGTTTTGCCGGTGTCAGAGTCGGTGATGGCCACTTTCTTGGTGGCCACAATTGGCCCGTCATCAACGCCTAATTGCATTTGATGCAAGGTGATTCCAGTAAACTCATCCCCGTTAATCATCGCCCAAGGAATTGGTCTTGACCCGCGATTTTTTGGGAGAAATGCGGTGTGAAAGTTAAATACACCTCGAGAAGGGATCATTAGAATTTCAGATTTAAAGAGATCGCTCCAGAAGCAAGACAATATGAGATCGGGACGTGCTTCTCGAATAGCGTTAAGTGTTGTGTCGTCATTAACCTTGACACCTTCCAGAACATTCAAGCCATGCCGTGTCGCCACTTCTTTCAGCGATCGGTGCCCCATTTTATGCCACAATGCCATCCCAGGCGAATCGTCGCGAGTAATCACGAGAGGAATGCTGTGTTTTTGTCGAACTAATTCATCGACAATGACACATCCGAGTTCTTTGCTACCGATAACAACGCATCTCATTCTACCAGCGTATTCAATAATTGAGCAAGCGACTCAGTAACGCCTTTTCGGCTGTACTTCGTATAATTATCATTTCCAGATATAGGCTCATATTGACCGGAACTCCATAAGTCTAACTGAGTCTTGATCTGCATCTTCAGACCTTCAAGATCTTTGTAGTCAATCATGGACTCTTTTTCACAATCATCGAGAATGCTTGATGCATTTCCGTGTGGTGGACCAATGGATAGAATTGGACGGCGCGTGGCCAAATACTCAAATATCTTACCAGTGAGAATGAGTTTACTACTTGCATCTTGCGGAATTGGGAGAAGCAACATGTGTGCACTCATCATTCGTTTGATTGATTCATGATGAGGAACGAAGGGTAATACCTCCAACATGTGGTCCAATCCATGGGTTAGAATTGACTTCGATACTTCTTCAGCCACATTGCCAGTAATTTGAAGTTTTAGACTTGCGCCTTCAGTGCTCAAGTCCTTCAGTGCTTGCCACAATATCTCAATGTTTTGAATCGGTTTGAAGTTTCCGACATACGAGATGGTAAATGTTTCTTCGCGTGGTAAAATATCTTCGGGGAAATCCGATTGGTCAAAACCATTGGTTAGGAATTGAACAGAATTCGCCCTTTCCTCATATTCTGCTTTCATTCCTGGAGTCGCCGTGACCAGGGCACTCGCCTCTGATAGGACCAGATCTTCTAAAGCTTTATCCTTTCTTATTGATGAGTCCGTTCGAAGAAGAAATTGATTGTAATAAATCGTAGTCCAAGGATCACGAAAATCAGCTACCCAAGGAATATCAAACATTTTATGAAGTCGTTGCCCAACCAAGTGTGTGCTGTGTGGCGGACCTGTCGTAATAATGACATCGGGTCTATCCTTCTTTATTAATTCTATGGCCTTAGGAAAGGAATATGTATTCCAACCAACCCGAGCATCCGGGATGAAATAGTTGGAACGAACGTAGTTAGCAAACTTGGAAAAAGGACTTTGTTTACCCTTTACACTAGCTAGTGCAACTTCAACTGATTTGCCTTTTTTACCGCGCAGCGCATTGTAAATGGCGAAAGGTTCAATGGTTTTGGTTTTGTGGATTTCTAGTCCCTCAGGAATATCATTTTCTAAGCTTGAATCGACACTTGGATAGCTTCCATTGTTCACAGTGATCACCTTCGTGTCCCAACCAAATTCTGGTAAGTACTTACAAAATTTCAACCATCGTTGAACTCCGGGGCCGGATCCTGGCGGCCAGTAGTACGTGAGTATGAGGGCCTTTTTCAAGCTTCAGACTCTTCCGTTTGGCTTTGCTTTCGATAGAAATATATCATGCTACCAGCGAAGAGGGCCAACAAAATGGTTCCAGCCAATGAAATACCTTGCCCAATAGAGTAGCTCGCTGGTTTAAAGATCATGAACACTTCGTGCTTACCTGCTGGTATTTTGATGGCCCGGAGCAGATAGTTAACACGATAAATTTCTGCTGGAGCGTCATCAACATATGCCTCCCATCCGAGAGGATAGTAGATTTCAGAGAACACTGCAAGTCCGTCCTCTGTATTATTCGAACTGTAAGTGATTCGGTTTGGGCGAAATTCGTTCAACTCAATTTTGGCATCATCTGATTTCCCGAATGAATACCCATAAAGCTGTTCACTGTATTCCGATTCAACGATTGCCGTTTCATTCGGATTAAAGTTTGCGAGTGCTTGAATTTCATCTTGAGCACTTCCAACTTGCTCTATTTCACTAACAAACCATGCATTTCCGCAAGCGCTAGGATTGGTAGCAAAACCCATTGGGTTATTGGGGCGAAGGATGAAGTACTTCGTATTCAACATATTGTATACTGGCATTTGAGCACTTACTTGGGGATCAAGTAACACACGCTCCCCTGCCTGTCTCAAGCCACCCTGAAGCTTTTGTAGTTGCGGTGATAGTTGGTATTCTATCAACTCTTGATATCGCTGCAATTTTGCCGCGTGATGGCCGCCAATGTTTTTGTGATGGTAGCATGTCATTCCATCTGTCCACGGGTTACGGGTAATGTTTATTACGCGATAGTTTGGGTCTGCATCTTTAAGGATTGACTTATCTGCGGCACTCGAAACAAAGTTCTTTTCATAATCGCGTGGATTCTCAAACTTGTCATTGTTCAGATATCGTTTGCTGACGCGCCAGTTATCTCCTCCGAGAATGAGGAAAATGATAACGTAGACTAGGACATTCGAAATCTTCTTTTTGTATCCAGCCCATATTACACCGAGACCTCCAACCATCATGACTAGACTGAGAAACCAATCGGTCATGTATCGACTTTTGCGATCTGCAAGGAGTGCCTCATACACCCCGTCAATACCCCAAGGAGAATTCTCACCCTGATATTGACTGTCTTTTGGTCCAATCCAATCATTGGTGAGACCATAAACCAACAGCAACGCCATAATTCCTCCTGCAACATACAGCGTCATTTTCAGCGCTTTTTTGAATTCAGCTTCTTCAAGTTCTCCTTTGAGCGCGAGATTTAGGCCTATCAGTCCGAAAAATGGAATCAGTAATCCCGGAATGGCCAATGCCATTGATGGAGTTCTGAATTTATTGAACATTGGTAGATAGTCGAAGAGCAAGCCATTGATCAATTCAAAATGCCTTCCGAAACTCAGTATTAAGAAAAACACGGTCGCAATACCTACCCAGAGTCTGATTGGCCCTTTTACAACGAACATTGAAAATATGAAGAGGAGGATAAATGCTGAACCGACATAAACTGTTCCGAGCAAGAAGGGCTGCTTTCCAACATACATTGGTGCTCTCCCAAGAATTTGTTCTTTCTGCTGTTTATTCAGCTGAAATTTCTGGAGTTCTTTTTGAACATTACCGTCTTTTGGAAGAGCTTCTCCAGTGGAACCTCCCATGAAGCTGGGAATGACCATTGTGAATGATTCGATAGGCCCATTGGACCAACGCCAGGCATAATCTCTGTCGAGGCCACCTTTGTCCTCTTCTTTCTTCGTCGAGAGCTCCGAATTACCGCCTCGAATAGTCGGGCCTGAGTGTGCATAAATGTTATACGCCTTTCCCGCAGCAGGAAGGGCTCCAATAATTCCTGCTATTGCAATGAGGCCGATTGTTTTGGCAAAGTCTGGAAGACGCTTTTCTTGATAGGCTCTCACCAACTCAACAATGCTGATAATCAGCCCAAGCAGTATGAAATAGTACAGAATTTGGAGGTGATTCGCGCGTACCATTAATCCCATGCCAATTGATAGGAGGGTAGCTCCGAGATATTTTTTCGAATTCAAGACCATGTATAGACCAGCAAGCGCCATTCCCATATAGCCTATGGTTAAAATCTTGGTGTTATGTCCTGCCATCAGCGATACCAAGAGGTTTGAGGACAGAGCATAGCCAACAGCCCCGCCGACTGAAAGCCATGGATTTATTCCAAGTGCCATCATGAGCAAATAGAATCCGAGCATCGTGACAAACATGATGTTGACAGTCACAGGAAGCCATTTTCGGACTAAGGAATCGAGATAGATCAATCCATTCCCTGAAAAACGAGTCCCGATGTTGAACATGGTCATTCCGCTGAACACCCGACTGGTCCACAACGGTTCTTCCCCTGTTTCTTCGAAAAAATCTAACCTCTCTTTGCTTTGTGCAGTGTTCTTCACAATATCATCTTGCACTATTCTCTTGCCCTCAAGAACGGGTGAGCAGTACAACATAGCTGTGACAATGAAAATGGCAATGCTGCTCGAATGAGTCAGGATGGCTTTTCTCGAAAATGGTAGAATCGTAGAACTCAAAGTGAAAAAGTTAGAGGTGACTGAAGGACGTACAATGATCGCCTAATTCAGGCGTCTTCAAATGTGTAATTTATTATCACGAATTGAAAGTCGATCCGGACTATTGAACCCAATTAATTTGTTTAATCCCTCCAAGGCAAGGCCCGAATGCTGCCATCGCAGTAAGCGCCCAAGCCGATTTTCTGAGCTCAAAAGGATATGTCGTATTAGATTACTCGAATCCGCAAGAATATCCCCAACTCTATACCAAACAAAACTCATTTGACCTATTTCATTTGAATGAAAAAGGGGCTAGAGAATATACCGCACTCCTCGCTGAAGAATTGGTGAGATTAAACTAGCTTGGGTCTACCTTTTCAGCATGGTTAGGTAATAGACGCCGGTCGTGAAAAAATTTCGAATAAAAGGAATGGATGATATGAATCCATATTGCTTCTTAGGCTGCAACCCAAATTTGAACTTGTAGATTGGATTGAATAAATAGTGTTGCTTTCCGGCAATCTCAAAATTGGCGTCTCTGACCACGCGTTCGAATCGTTCAATTGATATTCCTGTTTCCTTAATTTCTACAAGGTTGGCTATCTTCTCTTTGGTTTCTCCAAACGATCGTAGAAATGCCTTGTATAAAGGCAGCGGCAGTAAGTGATAGTAAGGAAGCTTAGATAAAAATTTGTTTTTAGCGACCTGTTGATGCCCTCCAAAAGGCATATACCAAGGTGGGAAAGCATAGAAGATCATTCCGCCATCCTTCAAGAAATCACGAAGCCTCATAACGAAACTGCGTTGGTCATGGATGTGCTCTATCACATCTTTCAGAATCACGAGGTCAAATTTTTCATCGAGCTCATTCTCAACGTCCACGTCATGAATGTCCTTATCCATAAACGTGATGAGACCTTTCTCCATTTCATCTTTCATGAAATATCTGGCTGTCTCTAGTCTGTTCGACGCAAGTTCAATTCCAAGGCAAGTACACCCTTTATCAGTGAAGGCTTTTAAAACTCCCGCTTCTGCACACCCAATCTCGAGGATTCTAAGTCCCGCCGACACCTTGATTTTAGTTTCCAGAAAAGGAATGATGTAGTCGCGAGTAGTCTCGTGCTGCATCCTGAAGTATCGCTCTTTGTCTTTGTGAAATTCGAATGCCATAAATCGGCTTCTTAGTATGAACTCGTGAAAATATCTAACTGACTTGATTAATCATCAATCTCCTCAAAATCTATGTAGTCATCCTGGCGATCCGAAGCAGCTTGACTATTGGGATTGTCCATTTTGCGAATTTCAACATCACCCTCCTGAAACACCTTTTCTCCAGATTTCTGTGACTTCATGTGCTCCTCCATGGTACTCGCCGCTTTTTTCATGAAGTACCGTGCGACTAATGGGAAGAGAAATCGAGCCGCTAGTCTAAAAACTAAGTAGACAAGAAAAATTATTGCGAGAAGTCGGATGAGTCCCACTATCGAGATAGATAAAGATTTCTTTCAGAATAGATTTTTTGAAAGTACTCGTCTTTCAAATCGTCGATGAAATAGATTGCCTCTCCCGTTGACTTCATCTCTGGACCCAGTTCTTTCGACACATTGGGAAACTTGTCGAATGAAAAGACTGGAAGCTTGATTGCATATCCTTCCTTATGCGGATTGAAGTTGAAATCCTTGATTTTGGCTTCGCCAAGCATAAGTTTCGTAGCGTAATTCACATACGGTTCTCTGTACGCCTTGGCGATGAAGGGCACTGTTCGAGATGCTCGAGGATTTGCTTCAATAACGAATACAGTTTCATCTTTTACTGCAAATTGGATGTTGATTAATCCAACCGTTTCAAGCTCAACGGCAATTTTCTTGGTGTGCTCTGTGATTTGATTCATAACGTTGTCGCTCAAGTCAAACGCAGGGAGGACTGCGGACGAATCACCAGAATGAATACCTGCTGGTTCAATGTGTTCCATGATGCCAATGATGTACACATCTTCCCCATCGCAAAGGGCGTCGGCCTCTGCCTCAATCGCTCCTTCAAGGAAGTGATCCAGAAGAACTCGATTATCCGGCATATCACGAAATATATTCACGACGTGTTGCTCTAATTCTTTCTCATTGATGACGATCTTCATCCCTTGTCCTCCAAGGACATAACTCGGACGAACTAAGAGCGGGTATCCTAAATCTCGGGAAAGTTCAATGGCTTCGTCTGCCGTTTCTACGGCCCCGTATTTAGGATAGGGGATATTAAGCTCCTTCAGTCTGTCTGAAAACCTTCCTCGGTCTTCGGCAAGATCTAAGGCTTGATAGCTTGTTCCGAAAATTTTGATGCCATATCGCTCAAGCTTTTCCGCAAGTTTAAGGGCTGTTTGACCACCGAGCTGCACGATGACGCCATCTGGCTGCTCGTGCTCAATGATGTCATAAATGTGTTCCCAGAAGACAGGCTCGAAATAGAGCTTATCCGCCGTGTCAAAATCGGTCGATACAGTTTCTGGGTTGCAATTGATCATGATGGTTTCGTAGCCACATTCCTTGGCTGCCAATACTCCATGCACACAGCAGTAGTCAAACTCAATTCCCTGACCGATTCTATTTGGTCCGGAACCTAGCACTACAACTTTTTTCTTATCAGATCGAACGCTCTCATTCTCGCCTTCGAAGCTCGAATAGTAATACGGTGTTTTTGCCTCAAATTCAGCAGAGCACGTATCGACAAGCTTGTAAACTCGATTGACTCCAAGTTCCTTCCTCTTGGAGTGAACTTGACTTTCCAAGCACCCAAGTAAATGTGCAATCTGGCGATCAGCATAACCGCGCTGTTTCGCATCCCACATTAAGTCATAAGAAATTGAATCGACGGTCTCCTTTTCCATTACCCGTTCGATGCTAATAAGCTCTTCGATTTGGTGCAAGAACCAAGGATCAATTTTGGTCGTATCATAAATCGTCTTGAAAGGAATACCCAGCTTCACAGCATCGTAAATATGAAAAAGACGGTTCCAACTCGGGTGTTCAAGGCTCTGCAGAATTGCTCCTTGATCCTTTAATTCCTTACCATCTGCACCGAGACCATTTCTGCGAATTTCTAATGATTGACACGCCTTTTGAAGCGCCTCTTGAAAGGATCTTCCAATTCCCATTACCTCACCAACAGATTTCATCTGTAGGCCAAGCTCTCGCTCTGACCCCTTGAATTTGTCAAAGTTCCACCTTGGAATTTTGACGATTACATAGTCGAGAGTTGGTTCGAAAAACGCAGAAGTATTTCCCGTAATCTGGTTTTTCAATTCGTCCAGGTTGTATCCGATGGCGAGCTTGGCCGCCACTTTTGCGATTGGATATCCCGTGGCCTTAGATGACAGTGCTGACGATCGACTCACCCTTGGGTTGATCTCAATCGCGATAATTTCTTCCTTGTCATCGGGACTGACAGCAAATTGAACATTACATCCTCCGGCAAAGTCTCCAATGGATCGCATCATCTTGATGGCCAGGTCTCGCATGCGTTGATATGTCTTATCAGACAGCGTCATGGCTGGAGCAACAGTGATCGAGTCTCCTGTGTGAATCCCCATTGGATCCATATTCTCGACCGAACATATTATGACAACATTATTGTTGTTGTCTCTGAGCAACTCGAGCTCAAATTCCTTCCAGCCAATCAAGGCTTTATCAATCAAGACTTCATGGATCGGAGAGGCATGTAACCCTCTTTCGAGTAGCTTATCGAAATCTTCTTGATGATGGACAAATGAAGCCCCTGTTCCTCCCAGGGTATAAGAAGGTCGGATCACGAGAGGAAATCCAAATTTTTGAGCAATTTCTTTTCCTTCTAAGAATGAGCGAGCGATCGCTGATGGAGCATAAGGAATATCGATTGTGTCAAGTAGTTTTCTAAACTCCTCTCTGTTTTCTGTGACATCTATCGCCTTAATATCCACGCCTATCATTTGGACATTGTGGTCCTTGAAGATGCCTTGCTTGTCGCATTCGATCGCCAAGTTCAAGGCAGTCTGACCTCCCATCGTAGATAGGACGGCGTCAATTTCTGGATGTTCTTCCAAAATTTGACGGATATACTTCGGCTCAAGTGGTCTCAAGTAAATGTGATCCGCAGTAACCGGATCCGTCATGATCGTAGCCGGATTTGAATTTATCAGGACAACCTCGATTCCCTCTTCCTTGAGAGAACGGGCTGCTTGGGATCCGGAATAATCAAATTCACATGCTTGTCCAATAATGATTGGTCCGCTTCCTATGATCAGGACGGACTTAATGCTATTGTCTTTCGGCATAAATCTGGGAGAAGTTACAATTGCTCAAATTGTAGGCGAAGATATTGCACGCAAATCTTTTGAAAGCCAATAGTTCTCGACATCTAATCCCACTGATTGTTAATAACCGCGAGCGCCCAATTTGGGCATGGAAAATTCTCAATAGACAGTGAGTTCAATCTTCGTTCATGTAGCTAAATTACCGATGATCCTCTTGTGACTTAGAGGCCTCGACTAATGGATTTACTTCGCTGCCATGAATTCATTATGGCTTATAATACGCAATGATTGGCGTGAGTCTGTTCGATCACCGATTTGGCATCGCCGAGCGGTGATCAATGCCCTGATGGTACTCATGTTTGTGTATCTCGCAGCTAATTTTCTGGCACTCGGAATGGTGATGGATAATATCCTCATGGCCATACCTATGGACGAGGTAACTTATAAGTCACATGGCATATCTTGGGTATTGCAACGTTTAAATCGACTTCTGCTTTACTATATAATGCTCGACTTCACAGTGAGGTATTTTATGCAAAAACTCCCGGCCCTTTCGATTCGGCCTTTACTTCACTTACCCATTAAACGATCGCAGTTAGCCAATTTCATGCTAGTTAAATCGATCTGGAATCCGTTCAATCTATTTCACTTTCTGCTTTTCATTCCCTTCACAATCGAAGTATTTTCAAACTTGCCGTTTGCTTCTGCATTGGGTTGGTCTGCCGGTTTTTTTCTCTTGATCTACACCAATAATTTCCTCCTACTCCTTGTAAAACGGACCTCAGAAATCAATTCAGGAATCTATATCGGATTGCTTGTTGTGGTGTTCGCAATATTCATTCTAGGATGGTTCGACATCGTTGACTTTATGGCATTATCAGGACGTTTATTTGACATCCTCTTTCAGCATCCATGGACAGCGGCAATCCCATTGATCTTCATTTCAATTGCATACTATTCCAATTTCCGATTTCTGAGAGCGAACATGTACCTGCAGCGCCTTTCAAAATTTAGAGAAAGCAAAGTGACCTATGTGGGCAACGGAATATTAAGCCGATTTGGAATGGTTGGAAAACTAACGGAACTTGAATTCAAACTCATTTGGAGAAACAAACGGCCGAAGTCTGTTCTGCTCATTACAATCCTGTTTCTTGGCTACGGGCTTTTGGCATTTACAACAAATGACTTTGTTGATATGAAGTGGATTTATCTTCTATTCTCATTGATCATCACTGGAATGTTCATCATGAATTATGGACAGTACTTACTGGGATGGGAGGGAAGCCATTTTGACCATGTTCTAACTCGGAATGTGAGTTTTGAGGAGTACTACATGAGTAAGTTCACTTTGTTCACCCTCGTGAGCCTGGCAGCAATGATTTGTTCGATTCCCTATGTCTACTTCGGATATGAAGTTTTATTGACCATTTTTTGTGTTTTCCTTTTCAATATTGGGATTAACACGTTTGTGGTCATGTTTTTCGGATCCTTCAACCCCAAGAAAATTGACCTGACCAAAGGGACGGTAATGAATATGCAAGGCGTGGGAGCTGCTCAATTCATTCTGGTCATTCCAGTCATGGGGCTTCCAGTTCTCTTCTACATGCTCGGATCATTCCTGTGGGGAGATCAAGTTGGAATCTTGTTGGTTGGGGCAATTGGAGTTCTCGGATTGGCTGGAACGCGATTTTGGATTTCACTTTTAGCTAAATGGCTACACAATCAGCGATATGAAATTGCTGAGGATTTTAGAAAAGGATGACATGGAAATAAGCATTAGCAACCTCAAGAAAATTTACGGCGACTATGCCGCTGCGGACTTAGCGCTTCTAACAATTCCTTCGGGGGAAAGCTTTGGGCTGGTCGGAAATAACGGAGCAGGAAAGACAACCTTATTTAGATGTGTGTTGGACTTAATTGAACCAGATGAAGGACTAGTCACAATAGGAGACACGTCAACATCTGGAAATGATTCATGGAAACATTTTACAGGAAGTTTTCTTGACGAAGGTTTCTTAATTGGACACCTGCTCCCTGAAGAGTATTTCAATTTCATTGCCTCAATCCACGGCATCACTAAAACAGATCTACAGGCTAAACTCGATGAGTTTGAGCACTTGTTCAACGGAGAGATTCTTGGAGGAAAGAAGTTGATCCGAGACCTCAGTAAAGGAAACCAGAAAAAGGTGGGAATAGCAGCCTCGCTTGTGTTTGACCCTAAAGTTTTGGTTTTGGACGAACCCTTTGCCAACCTCGATCCATCCACACAGATTCGATTAAAAGAGCTTCTCAGAAATTTGAAGGATGATCACGGAGTCACAATGTTGATCTCAAGCCACGACTTAAGTCATGTAACTGAAGTTTGTGAAAGAGTGGTGTTGCTTGAAAAAGGAAAGATCATCAATGACATCCGAACGTCGGACGGAACATTGGAGGAGCTAGAAAATTATTTCGCCAGCGTTTAGGAAATCCACTTAATGTCCTTGAAGTCTGGTTTGCGTTTTTCCAAAAAGGCGTCTCTTCCTTCTTTGGCTTCTTCCGTCATGTAAGCAAGCCGTGTCGCTTCACCAGCAAAGACTTGTTGTCCGACCATTCCGTCATCCGTGAGGTTAAAGGCGAACTTCAACATCTTGATTGAGGTAGGTGACTTGGCTAAGATTTCCTGAGCCCATTGGTAAGCTTCGTCCTCTAATTCCGCATGAGGAATCGCGGCGTTGACCATACCCATGTCAAATGCCTCTTGAGCCGAATAACTTCGACCTAGGAAGAAGATCTCTCGGGCGCGTTTTTGACCGATCATTTTGGCGAGATACGCTGAGCCATATCCACCATCAAAGCTGGTAACATCAGCATCCGTTTGCTTGAAGATGCCGTGCTCTTTACTCGCCAACGTTAGGTCACATACCACGTGCAGACTGTGTCCTCCACCAACCGCCCAACCAGGAACGACGGCGATCACGACTTTAGGCATGAATCGTATCAGACGTTGAACTTCAAGAATATTTAGACGAGGAACTCCATCGTCATCTACATAGCCTTGATGTCCGCGGGCGTTTTGATCTCCTCCACTGCAGAATGAATAGATTCCATCTTTAGATGATGGTCCTTCTGCAGAAAAGAGAACAACGCCTATGTTGTCATCCTCACGCGCATTGTGGAAGGCTTCGTATAATTCGAAGACGGTTCGCGGGCGGAATGCATTTCTTACATCTGGTCGGTTGAAGGCAATTCTAGCCGTTCCTCCAGACTTCTTGTAGGTGATGTCTTGATACTCTTTGACGGTCGTCCAATTAGCCTTCTCCATTCACTTCAGTTTTGGATGCGAAAAATACTACTTGCCTTCGAGCACTCTCAAGTACTCTTTCCATGGACCCACTTCATCTTTAAATTGATGAGCCATGGCTCTAGAAATTTGCGAGATGTGGGAAAGATCATGCACTACCCAAGTAGAGATGAGTTGTGATAACGTCACCTGACCCAATGACGGATGATTTCCAACCCTCTTGAAATCATCTTTTTCGAGGCTCATTTCTACAAGTCGGTCCAGATTGTCGTTTCGAAGCTTGGTGAATTCTCTTAGTAAGCCATTCATGGTTTTGCCTTTACTTTCTTCAAATTGTGCAAAGCGATCAAAAGGAGTGAATGTCTTTTTATCTGCATCGGACATGATGATGTCCAATCTGGCCATCCAATCTGTGCGCTCTCCGTGTACTAGGTGACCCATCACATCAAAGGCACTCCACGTTTCATCACCTTCATTTTGTCGGCCCCACTCATCTGGAATTTCAGAGAGCATGGCATCAAGCACGTATGGTGTGCGCTCTAGGATCTCTAAGGCGTTTGATAATTCAAATTTCATTTCTTCCAATCTTTACGACGAATGGCGAAAATTAACTCATCCAGCATTTCGTCGTTCTTAATAATTGTTTTTTCTAGCGTGGCTTCCAATTGAAAACCGGCCTTCTCCAATACACGTTGAGAACCAATATTGGTTCCGTACGGGATGGCATAAATCCTTTGAAAGTCCCAACTAGTGAATGCATAATCCACCATCTCTTTGATTGCTTTGGTGATAATGCCTTTTCCCCAATGATGCTCGGCAAGCCAATACCCCAATTCTGCGTTCATTCGATGGATATCAGCTTGTGGGTGAATTCCAATCCCACCTGATGCTTCTCCATCCACTTCAATGCAGAGGATGTTTGCAGGAGTATTTGAAGTTGCCATTCCTATGAATCGCTCGGCATCAGCCTCATTGTATGGATGCGGGAATCCATCGGTCATGAACTTCGCGATGAGCCGATTGTTCGCATTCCGTGTCAGCGCCTCTCTATCGTCAATAGACCAAGATCTAAGTTTGAAATCCATGAGGGCCAACTTACTGCTCCGCGAGCCAGGCTTCCGCTTCTTCTGCATCGGTGAATTCCTGAATTCTCCGACCTCGTTTCTTGGAAACCGCAGTGATGAATTCATTCACATTACCTCCATTTGGATTGTACAGCATTGCAGTCTTAATCAAGCTCATCATTGATTTTTGCACGCTTTGCCCAATCTGCAATTGCTCCACAACGGGCATAGGATCTTTCAGCGTTCGTGTATCAATGAGCAATCCTTCCCATGAGTCTTTGCTCATGATTTCCGACACTTCTTTCATGCACTTCTCCCGGTCTTCCTTAGTGTCTTCTTCGAGAAGAAATTCCACTCGGATAATCCGACGTTCAAGGTCAGTGGTTATGCGATGTGTGTCTTGCACGGCGCAAAGGTGTGGTTAATTGACGTCTGTTCCTAGAACGAAAGTTCGAATTATGGAGCTCATTTTATCATGACAATCTGAAAACCCTGGTCGAGCGTCGGGTCGTGCTATTTTTGTAATCAAATTCATCCTATGAAACGTCTGATCGCCGTTCTTTTCATTCTCCATACTACGGCTATCTCGGCCCAATCGGTCTACCAAAACGAAATCATAACCGAGCGCCACGAAAAGGACGAAGAGCTCGAAAGCAGAAAGCACTCTCCACTGCAGAAAGTAGATCGGAAAGCATTTTCCCACTTGAACTACTTTGATGTGGATGAAGGTTGGAACAAGACCGCCGATTTCAGTCTGATCATTGACGGCGAAGTATTGGATATCATGACTTCAATTGGGAAGGTAAAGCAGTTTCAGACCTATGGCATGATCACTTTCAACAACGGCCAAAGGATGGATACTCTATATGCTTACAAACGAATCTGGCCCGAAGGCTATGTATCGCCGTATCCACCGTCTCTATTTCTTCCATTCAAAGACTTAACAACGGGGGAGGAGACGTATGGAGGTGGTAGGTACCTTGACATCAACATTCCAGAAGGGGACGGAGAGATTGAGCTGGATTTTAACCGTTGCTACAATCCATACTGCGCGTATGGAGGAGGATTTTCATGTCCCATACCGCCAACGGTGAATTTTGTAGATGTTAAGGTGGAGGCAGGTGAACAGCAATACTCCGCTCACTGATGAAGATTAGTCTAACGAAGTTCTAGTGTACTAGTTGTTCGTCGGCTTCGCTTGCTGCGGTTTTTTCTTCAGCCGAGTCTCAAACGTCTGCATGTACTTTTCATAAGGCACACTTTGAGGCGCGCCCTCAACAAAGTATCGAATGATTGGTTCAAACTGCTGTGGACTTTTGTATCCGGGGACGATTTGTAATCGCTCAAATTTTCCATTCAGGAAGACAAAACTTGGATAACTCAACTTGTTCTCTAAAAGGGAAGCAGCCAATTGATGAGCACTTCTCTTGCCTTTAGGCCGTGGATTCACAAATTGGTAGCCATTGAAGTCGATGGTGTCCTTCATTTCTGCATTCATCTTGACCGCATAGTAGTGGTCGTTCATGACTTCGGCGATTACAGGATTCGCAAACGTGTTGCGATCCATGGTCTTGCACCAGCCACACCATGACGTGTACATATCAACGAAAACAAGTCGAGGCTCCGTTTTCGAAGCTTCAACAGCTTCTTCCCACGACATCCAATTCACCTTTGCTTGGGCAAGGCTGGATAAACTTAAACTCAGACTTATAGCTATAAGAAACAATGGTTTCATACGGTGAAATTACGGATATAAGACGTTTCTTAAAAAAGAAGAAGGCAGTCATTAATGCATATTAACAACTGCCTTCATCCAAATTCTTGCAATGCAATTCGGCTATTCTACTCCGTGCATTAGCTTTTTAAGTGGCTTGTTCGCGATCATGATTAGAATCGAGATTCCAACGAGAACCAAACCAATTGTCGAAAAGACTCCGATGTACTTATCTAGTCCTTCAGCAGCACTTAAAGCTTCACCACTGTCACCATGACCACCGGTCAGTGAAGCGATTTTACCTCCAACATAGTTCGCTATCGCAAAGCTCAAGAACCAAGCTCCCATGGCCGTTCCAGCCATGCTCTTTGGTGACAACTTCGTTACCATGGACAGTCCAATCGGTGACAAGAATAATTCACCAGTCGTATGTAACATGTAAAGGAAGAAAAGCGTCAATAGTGGAACTTGAAATGCGTCATCTACGAACATCATTCCTACTTTTGTGATTAAGAAACCTGCAGCAAGTTGAAGAATACCAAGAGCGAACTTCATAGGAATGCTAGGATTCTTACCAATGGCACTCAGCTTTACCCACATGATGGAAAATATAGATCCAAACGTGATGATGAAGAACGGGTTAAAGAACTGCGTCATTGAGGCTGGCATAATCCATCCCATAATTTCACGATCAACATTTCGATCAGCGAAGAGCGTGAGCGATGTTCCCGCCTGCTCAAAGCATGCCCAGAAAGTAATATTGATAACCATGAAAATGATGAGCGCAATCATCCTATCCTTCCAAATGGGTTTGTCTGAAGTTTGATCTTCTTTAGCACCAGCAGAGATCATCGCATAGCTGATGTAGATGAATAGACCAAGAAGGATGTAGTCAAGCACTTGGTTTTGTAAAACCAGAACGTAGCAAAGTGGAATAAGCAGGAGCGATCCTATTGAAATCACCTGGACCATATTCAATGGGCCGATTGCCTTTTTCAGACCTGCTTCCGTAGGATTCAGACCTGCGGCAGCTGCATAGTTTTTCCGGCCAGACCAGAATATAAACGTACCCAGTAACATTCCAATACCGGCTAAACCGAAGCCTTTATCAAAACCATAGGTTTCACCAACATAGGCGACGACCGTCGTCGCCAGAAGAGCGCCGATATTAATGCCAATATAAAAGATCGTAAAACCCGAGTCTCGACGCGGATCGTTGTCTTCGTAAAGCTTACCGACAATGGTTGAGATGTTCGCTTTGAAGTAGCCATTACCAACAATCAGCGCTCCCATACCAATCATGAGGAACATTTCGCTTCCTTCTAGAATCAAGAACTCTCCAATTGCCATTAATATGGCTCCGAGAATTACAGCATAGCGGTAACCTAAATATTTGTCCGCCATCTTGCCACCAAGAATAGGTGCTGCGTAAACGAGGCCGGTATAGGCTCCATAGATCAAGGACGCTTCGGCATCTCCTTTCATTAATGATTTAACGAGATAAAGCGTGAGGAGAACCCTCATTCCATAATAACAAAACCGTTCCCACATTTCTGAGAAGAACAGCGTCATTAGGCCCTGTGGATGGCCCTTGGTAATAGAACTCATATAGTTGTGTAGTTAGTGATTAGAGATTTTCAGTAATAAAGTCCGTGATCTTGGTAAACAAATGATGGCGCGTGTTTCCGCCATAAATACCATGATTGCGGTCGGGGTAAATATAGAAATCAAATTGTTTGTCAGCTGATATCAGCGCATTCACCATCTCCACGGAGTTCTGGTAATGAACGTTGTCGTCTCCAGTACCATGAACTAGTAGATAGTTGCCTTCCATTTTCTCTACAAAGTTTATGGGTGAATTCTTGTCGTAGCCATCCGCATTGTCTTGGGGCAGTCCCATGTATCGCTCCGTATATATGTTGTCATAGTACTTCCAATTACTCACGGGCGCGACCGCAATGGCAGCTTTGAAAACATCCGCTCCTTTGAAAAGACACAGACTAGACATGTAGCCTCCATAACTCCAACCCCATATTCCAATGCGGGAGCCATCCACGTAATCTTGGGAAGCGAGCCATTTAGCGGCATCTATTTGATCCATGGTTTCTAATTTCCCTAATTCTCGATATGTGCTTGTCCTGAAGTCGCGACCTCGAGCACCGGTTCCACGATTGTCCACTGACACCACGATATAACCTCGCTGACATAACAATTGATGCCACCAGAAGTTGCTGCTCATTCCATTGGTTACGGTTTGTGAACCCGGCCCACCATAGACATACATAAGCACTGGATATTTCTTTTTGGCATTGAAATCCGCCGGCTTCATCATCCATGCATTCAATGATGTTCCTTCTGAATTTGGAATTTCCATGAATTCAACATCGGAGAGCTTCATGCCGTGCATCTTTTCGTGGAGCTCTAAGTTTTCTTCTAATATCCTCACTTCTGACCCGTCAGAGCGATGAAGGGAAACACGAGACGGCTCGGTTGCCTTACTATGGTAAAGCATAAAGTACTTAAACCCTTTGCTGAAGCTCGCTCTGTTCGATCCGATCGGTGGACTGATTGGCTCTGGTGCTGCACCGTTCAAATTGATTCGGAAAATTCCATTGTCGTAAGGCTGATCCATACTTCCGCTGAAATAAAGCCACGAACTCCCTTCATCATAACCTAAAAAGGTTCTCACATCCCAAGGTCCAGAAGTGAGCTGCTTCTCATTCTGGCCTTCCATGTCGTAACTATAGAGGTGATAATAACCATCCTTTTCCGTTCTCCAAATGAAGCCTTCGTTTTCCCCAAAGAATGTTAGATCGTCGCTAATTTCAATGTACGTATCACTCGACTCACTATATACCGTCTTGGCAGTGTAGTCTTGTGTGTTTACAAGATCAATATCAAGCTTATTTTGTAATCGAGGCATTTTCATGACTGCCAATAGACCACTTGATTTTGTCCATTTTATTCTTGGGATGTATTCGTAATCTCCAAGATCCAATTTGTGAATCAAACCCTCACCAATATCATAAACCATGATGGTCACTTTGGAGTTCTTTTCGCCAGCTTTAGGATACTTAAACGTGTAATCTTCAGGGTAGAGATCGCCATATTTTGGCATGTGGAATTCAGGAACTTCTGTTTCATCAAAGCGATAGAATGCAATCTTTTTTCCATCTGGAGACCAAAAGAATGCTTTGTCAAATGTGAACTCCTCCTCATAAACCCAATCGGCGTATCCGTTAATAATACTGTTCGCCTTGCCATCCTTGGTTACCTGAGTCTCTTTAGAGGTTTGGTAGTCCTGCATGAAGAGATCGTTTCCCTTAATGTATGCAATGTTCAGTCCATCAGGAGATATCGTAGCATGCCTTTGCTTGCCATCTTCACTCAATAGTCGAGCTTGCTTATTTAGGACGTCGACGATGTAGTATTTCTCCTTGGTCGAATGACGATAAATTCGTTCGACATCCGAAGAAATCACCAAGTATCGTTCATCAGAGCTGAAGCGATAGTCTTCGATTTTTGCCTCCGGATCACCGGTTAAATCTTTGAGTGTGTTTTCAGCTAGAACTTGTCCTTTCTTGTCGCCTGTTGCATACTCATATCGGTTGATTGTTTTTCCACCGCGATCCGTTTCAAGGACGGTATACTGCAATCCATCTTCCATGGAGCGTAAGCCACGGACGGATTCTTGGCGGTAAGTTCCATTTTTCCAAATATCAGCGAGTGTCAGCTCCTGTGTATAGGCTGGAATCCAAACAGCAATTATCAAGACTGTAATTAATCCTCTTCTCATTTCCTGTGTTTGTTTGTGGGGGAGCCGAAAATAGAAATATTTGGGCGTTGTGTTTCTTGCCTTGAGGTGTACTCCCATCTTTGTGACGAACAGATGAATAAATTAGATCAAGAGCTAACCTCTCAATTGAGGGCCATTGTTGGGGATGAGAACATCTACGTGGACCAAGAGACTCGGATCGAGTACGGGCATGATGAGACGGAAGATTTTAATTTCCCTCCTGATGCCGTCCTCAAGCCACAAGACACGTCACAAGTCTCTGCAATCATGAAGATTGCATCAGACCATGGGATCCCAGTCACACCAATCGGAGCTCGAACCGGATTGAGTGGTGGAGCCCTTTCGCTTCATGGTGGAATAGGATTGAGTATGGAACGATTCAATCAAATTTTAGAAATCGATGAGCAGAACCTTCAGGCCACAGTGGAGCCAGGAGTGATAACCGAAGTTTTTCAAATTGCGGTTAAGGAAAAAGGACTGATGTATCCACCAGATCCGGCAAGTCGTGGAAGTTGTTTTATTGGTGGAAATGTTGCCGAAAACTCGGGCGGCCCGAAAGCGGTAAAATATGGAGTGACGAAGGATTTTGTCATTAACATAGAGGCTGTACTTCCCAGTGGTGAAGTTATCTGGACGGGAGCAAATACCTTAAAGAATAGTACCGGATATAATCTCACACAACTTCTTGTAGGGAGTGAAGGAACCTTGGCAGTTATTACCAAAATTGTGATGAGGCTGATTCCTCATCCGACGAACGATCTTCTGATGCTGGTGCCGTTCTCAACGGCGACGAATGCATGTAAAGCTGTGAGCGCCATTTTCAAAGCCGGTGTGGTTCCGAGCGGAATGGAATTCATGGAGCGTGACGCGATTCAGTTCACAATGGATTTCATCGGTGAAGAACCCGTGCCGTTGAAGGATGGCGAAGAAGCACACCTGCTTATAGAAGTTGATGGAAACGATGAGGAATTACTGATGAAAGATTGCGAAACGATTTCTGAAATTGTGGCTCAATTCGACTGTGGTGAAATCCTGTTCGCGGAGGATCAAGCAAAGAAAGATCAGCTATGGAAGCTGCGCCGGAGAGTTGGTGAAGCGGTGAAGGCACAATCAGTCTACAAAGAGGAAGACACTGTTGTTCCTAGGTTTCAGCTGCCAGAATTGCTGAAGTCTGTTAAAGAAATTGGATCGGACCATGGTTTTCGAAGTATATGTTATGGCCATGCTGGTGATGGGAATCTCCATGTCAACATCTTGAAGGATGATATGTCGGATGAAAATTGGGATGAAAACCTTCCTGTGGCCATTAGAGAATTATTCACCAGTGTAAAAGAGCTTGGTGGAACGATATCAGGAGAGCATGGAATTGGATATGTGCAACGTGACTACATGGATATTATGTTTAGCGAAGAACACTTGAATTTGATGAGATCAATCAAGAAGGTCTTTGACCCGAAAGGGATTTTAAATCCTGGAAAGATTTTCTAAAAACTCTTCTAACCTTCCGGGACTGAACGCAGTTTGCGAATGGCTTCTAAGAGCATAACCAGTGAAAGGCTAAGAACGCCCGTGGCAAGTAGTATTGTTAGACCGTAACTCCAATCAATGCTCAATGTTCTTAGGTTTTCCGCTCCATATTCAAAGTAGCCGACCGTAGAGGTCAACAAAAGACTTAGTAATACGATTGATATAATAACTGAGCGTGTCATATGGCGATGTCAAAAAGACGCAAGCAATGATTTTGGTTGGTCTTTATTAAAGTACGATTCACAGAGAAAATAGTTACGTCCGTATAAATGATTGATCGAGAAGCACTTTAGTATTGAAGGAATCGTTTGCATTGAAAGCCTAATTGCTTCAACATGAAGAACATTCTGATTCTGAAAGCAAGCACCCTCCTTCTCGTTTTTCCCTCCTTCGCCGGAACAAATTTGTCTAAGGCCATCATTGAGTTTACGCATGGTGGATCTCGACTTACTCAATCGGTTATTCATCAGGTCGATCAAGTCTATGACAAGCTACCCATCAATTTTGAAGTGGAACTAGTCCTTGTTTCAAACTATGAGCGGCAAAGAGATTATCCAACAGCCTGTCGACTCTCACTGAACCGATGTAGAGCAATTTTTGAACACCTCCGAACAAGGGGAGTAGAGGTCCATCGATTCAAGGTGAAACAGTACGAACGCCGGAGATACGTTCGAGATCTAAGCTATGACAATGCGATTGTATCTGACCGAATGTTGGTGAACAATTTGATTGTTTCACGACAGCCAGATATGCCACTTCAATTCACGCACAGCGGTATCAATCCGCTACTTGAAGGAGGTGAGTCTTTCACAATTGACAATACGGAAGTTGCAGAAATCTACGATTCGAAGGGAGTGCTTGTTCGGTTTCCTCAATACGCTTTTCAAAGTGAAAGTGGAATTCTGGGTGAGTGTGATTTCGTGGATATTGAACTTCATTCATACTTGTCGAAGGAAGAATTTCTTTTAAATGAACTCACATCAAATTCTGGTGAAAAGATGCTGGAAAGCGCAGGCATGCTCTACATCTCAGCAACGTGCAGCGGGGAACCTATCGAGCTCAGACGAGGTAAACTCATTGAAATTTTTATTCCGGCCTATGACCTTAAAAGGGAGATGAAGGTCTTTCAAGGAGAGGATGAATTCGACATCATCAACTGGGAAAGAATGAGTTGGAGTAATGTTCAACTTCAGCAAGAAGATGAATGGGAAGAGGATGAATGGGAAGATGAAGAGTGGAGTGAATTTGACTTGTTAGATGGAAGTTGGTTTGAAGGAGATGGATACTTGTTAGAAAGTAGTGCTCTCGGCTGGATTAACTGCGACCTGTTCTATGAAATTGACAACCCAACCAATTTGATGGTTGATGTCCCTGATTTCAATAATGAAATTGGAGTCCGAATGATCTTCGATACGATCAATAGCATATTGCCGGCTCAGATTATTGATGCGACTGGATTGCTGGGTTTCAATGAAATTCCTAGCAACGAGGAAGTCTGGATTGTGGCCTACGGTAAGGTTAACAACAAATATGTTTACGCCGAGCATCAAATGACGACAGGAAATCTTCAGAGAATTCAATTGGAACCAGAAGTAGTTGACAAAGCAACCATCCATGCAAATCTGACGAAGTTTTAAAATCAATGTCAATCATCGTGAGGAGAGCTATTTTCGCGCCTCCTTCAAATAAAAAGTATGCGCTATTTATCTCTCATCTTACTGATTGTACTTTTTGGATGCTCTGAATCCAAAGTAGAAAGACCTGATGCCGAACAAGAAGCATCGTCACCCTTGATTCATTCGTTTGCTGATCCATCAAAAGCAGTTGTGACCCATTTAAATTGGAATGCACACGTTGATTTTGACAATCAGAAAATTGTGGCCACCGCAACATATGACATGCTGGTCGCTGCAGATGCTGAGCGGCTGAAACTGGATATCAGAAACCTCAACATCAAAGCCATACGGGTTGATGGCGCTGAAACCAAGGAGTGGTGGATTGGGCCTGAGAAACCATTCTTGGGACAAGAATTGGCGATTGCGATCACTCCTGAGTCGAAGCAAGTTTCAATTGATTATGAGACAACGGAAGGGGCAGAAGCATTGCAGTGGCTCAATCCTCAACAGACTGCTGGAAAGGAAAAACCATTTCTATTTACACAGTCCCAAGCCATCCTAGCACGAACATGGATTCCTTCACAGGATAGTCCCGGTGTGCGGTATACTTATGAGGCAACGGTGAGTGTTCCAAAAGACCTGCTGGCTGTTATGAGTGCATCAAATCCAGTTCAAATTGATACGACGGGTGTTTATACTTTTCAAATGAATCAACCTATTCCCAGCTACCTGATGGCACTTTCAGTTGGGGATTTACGATTTGCGGAAATTGGTGAACGAACAGGAGTCTATGCAGAACCAAGTATATTGGATGCAGCGGCTTATGAATTTGAGGACATGCAAAAAATGCTCGAAGCCGCCGAAGCGATCTACGGTCGGTATGCTTGGGATCGATACGATGTTTTGGTGCTTCCGCCTAGTTTTCCTTTTGGTGGGATGGAGAATCCTAGATTGACTTTTGCAACGCCAACAATACTTGCTGGAGACAAATCGCTCACTGCACTTGTTGCGCATGAGTTGGCTCATAGCTGGAGTGGGAATTTGGTGACTAATTCCACGTGGAATGACTTCTGGCTCAATGAAGGGTTTACGGTCTACTTTGAGCGTCGAATCATGGAGTCGGTTTATGGAAAAGACTATGCAAACATGTTGGCCATCCTGGGAAAACAGGACCTAGATCACACCTTGGTGGAATTTGCTGATACACCGGATGATACCAAATTGAAACTAGCGCTTGACGGCCGTAACCCAGATGACGGGATGAGCGACATCGCCTACGAAAAAGGCTATTTGCTACTGCGCACAATGGAAGAGTCTGTTGGTCGGGAAGAGTTTGATGCATTTCTCAATAAACACTTTAGCGACAACGCGTTTAAGACCATTGATACGGAGACATTTCTTGAGAATTTGAAGGCAGATTTATTTGGTAGCTCTGACGAAGCGTATGACGCTCTAATGGTTGATCAGTGGGTATACGAACCGGGTATTCCTAGCAATTGCGTGTCGGTTGAGTCACCACTATTTGCCCAAGTCGAAAACGAAATGACGAAGTGGCTTGAGGGCTCACCAGCGATGGAAATTGATTCAAGCAACTGGACGACTCATCATTGGCTTCACTTCTTACGGAGGCTACCTCGAGATATCCAACAAGACAAAATGATGGAGTTGGATCGTGCATTCGGATTTACATCTACTGGGAACAGCGAAATTGCCGCTGAGTGGTTCGTACTATCTATTTCTGTGGGTTATGAGGCTGTCAATGAAGAGGTAGAGGCATTTCTGATCAGCGTCGGCCGTAGGAAGTTCCTAGTTCCAATCTACAGAGCATTGATCGAAGCCGAACCAGAAATGGTTCGAGCTAAAGCGATCTATCAGAAGGCTCGTCCAAATTATCATTCTGTCTCCACCAATACTTTGGATGACATGCTACAGCTGAATTAACTTTGGCCCTATGGCGAACGAATCAGAACCGCAAGTAAGTTTCGAGGATAGTTCAACGGCATTTGCTCATTTAAGCAATGGCGACCTGCGCTTCAACTATTGGATTTTCAGGCTGATGAATAATGCTGGCCTTACCAAGTTTGCTACTTCGTTGGCTGAATTCGCCCTTTCGTCAAGGATGCCCGTTCGATGGGCGGCTAAACCAACGGTTTTTAGGGTTTTCTGTGGTGGTGAAACCATTTCCGAATCGATCTCGGTAATTGAAAAACTTCGTGAAAGCCATGTTGGGGCCATACTGGATTATTCCGTGGAAGGGCAGGAGAAGGAGTCTGATTTTGCCATGACCGAACAGGAAATAATCCGAACGATTCAACTGGCAAAAGACAATGAAAATATTCCGGTGTCATGTATAAAGGTCAGTGGAATAGCTTCGAATGGTTTGCTCGAAAAATTGAGTACTGGTTCGGACTTGTCCAGCTCAGACAAAGAAGCAGCAGCCAATTTGCATCAACGATTTGAGCGAATTTGTCGTTCAGCGTATGAAGCGAACGTGCCGATCTATGTGGATGCGGAAGAGAGCTGGATTCAGGATGCAATTGATCGTTTGGTCGAGAGTATGATGACCCAGTTTAATAGGGAGAAGGCCATCGTCTTCCAAACCACGCAAATGTTCCGGCACGATCGATTGGAATACCTCACCCAATTGATATTGAAAGGAAGGCGAGAAGGATTTCGGATTGGAAACAAAATTGTTCGAGGAGCATACTTAGACAAAGAAAATGCCCGAGCTGCAGAACAAGGATATCCCACGCCAATACAACTAAGTAAGCAAGCAACGGATGATGCGTATAACGCCGCGTTGCAGCTTTGTATCGAAAACATTGACATCGTAGAAATATGCGCTGGGACTCACAATGAGTACAGTTCGATCTATTTAACTCAGCTCCTAAATGAAAAAGGGCTAGACAAAAACCACCCTCACGTTTACTTTTCTCAGCTCTATGGAATGAGCGACTATATGAGCTTTAACCTTGCTGCTGCAGGATACAATGTGAGCAAGTATCTTCCATATGGCCCTGTTCGATCAACGCTTCCATACTTAATTCGTAGAGCGAAGGAAAACACCGCAATCGCAGGTCAAATGGGGAAGGAATATAGTATGATTTTGAAAGAGATCAACAGGCGTAAAAGCTAAATCTACCTGTGATATTGATTAGCCTCACGAGGCGTTGATAAGCTTCAGCGTCTTTTTGCGATTCACCTTGCCATTTTCGGTTTCTTCAAATGCATCGAGATAGTGTATTTCCTTCGGCATTTCATACTTGTGTAATTCTTTCCTCAGGTCTTTCAACAATTCCTTTTGATCATCGTCACTGAGCGGTTGACTTTCTATGAGCAGAACCACTTTTTGGCCAAGTTCTTCATCGGGCATTCCACCAAATATGAAATTGGAATTGACGTGCGGTTTGGCCAGCTTTTCTATTACTTCTGGAATGATTTTAACACCTCCACTGTTAATGAGGTTGTCTGCTCTCCCCATCCAATGAAAGGACTTATCATCCACCATTTCAACGATGTCGTTGGTGACGAGAGGGTTGGTTGGTAGCAACTCAGACTCGATGAGCAAGCAATTCCGTTCATCCTGGGATATGGTGATATCTGGAAGCAGCACAAAAGGTTCTCTTTCTTTGCTCCCAATTTTCCGGAGAGCAATGTGTGAGATGGTTTCTGTCATTCCAAAAGACTCATAGATCTCACATTTCCAAGTCGCTAGCTCAGCTTCCAATAGAGGGTCAATGTGACCCCCTCCGATGATTATTTTCTTGACTCCTTGCCACGTCTTTTTTAAATCCTTATTCTGAGCAATATGATAGGCTTGCATTGGAATGAGCGCCGCGAAGTCAATTGTTTTTCCTTCTGGAAGCTCTGGAGTTGAGCTGCTATCTGCGATGTGAAGGTCAAGCTCTCCAATGATGGATCTCGCAATCATCATTTTTCCTCCAATGAATTGATCAGGGATACAGAGGAGGGCTGAGTCTCCAGATTTTAGCTTAAGAAATTCGAGTGTACGTAAGGCGCTAGAAATAATGTGCTCTTTGCGAATCTTGATGTTCTTAGGTCTGCCGGTGCTTCCAGAAGTTCGTGTTTCGATCCATTCCCTTCGGTCACTCCAATCTACCACGAATTCAAGAATCTCTTCCAAGTCTCCCAATCCATAACCCTCTTGGAGTTGTTGCTGAGCGTGTGCTCGCCATTCTTGGAGAGATCTTTTCCGCCCGTTAAGCGAAAGGGTTTTGTATGCTTTAAAATCAGTCATCTTTCAATTCATCTAGGTTCCAGCTAGAATGTGCGCTAAATCTCAACATTTCACCTTGAATAGACAGCGGTGAATCGAAATTGTTTGCAAATAGGCTTCCCGTTCCCAAACCCTGGGGCATAAATGCTCCTTTATTGAATACATATTGCGCGATGGCATTCAAACCAATGTTGGACTCTAAGGCTGATGTGATCCACCATCCAGTCCCTTTGGATTCAGCGAGATCGATCCATTGCGAGCACTCTTTTAACCCACCAACCAAACTCGGTTTTAGAATGATGAATTGAGGTTTTATCGCATCCAGTAGCTCATTTTTTTCATTGTGAGATTTCACTCCGATAAGTTCTTCGTCCAGTGCGATTGGAATCGGTGAAGCTGAGCAAATGGAGGCCATGTCCGTCCAATTTCCAGCTTTAATCGGTTGTTCGATCGAATGTATTCCGAAGGCATTCAACTGATCCAGCATCTGTGATGCGTCGGATATGGGAAACGCGCCATTTGCATCTAAGCGTAACTCCAATTCATCACCATATCGATTTCTCAGATCACTTAGAAAACGCTTTTCGGTTTCGAAATCCAACGAACCGATTTTGATCTTGATACAAGTAAAGCCCTCTGAAATTTTAGCGTCGAGTTGACTTTTCATGAAATCCGTATCGCCCATCCATACGAGTCCGTTGATTAAGATTCCGCTTTCTCCTGAGGTGAATTTATCGTGACGAAAGACCTTGGTTCCCTTTGCGGCTATGTCGGTATTCAACATTTCTAAACCGAATTTTAGTGCTGGGAATTTCGATAGATCTGGTTCATCCCCATTTTCGGTAAGTCCTACACAAATAACATCGAGCATTTTCTCGATTTCATTAAACGGATCGGGACTAAGGCCAGGAATAATACTGCATTCCCCAATTGCTGGATATTCAAATTCTGGACTTGTAGCCATCAAAAACCACGAGTCTTTATGGGTTAAAACCCCCCTAGATGTGCCGCCAGGGCGAAGAAATTGAAGTCGGTGTTTAGTCCAGGAATACTTCAAGGCAATTAGCCTTCTACAAACACACCCATGCCACTATACTTCTCGATTCGTTTGGTGATCCGAGCATCGGCATTAAGTGATTTGAGTGAATTGTATTGGAGAAGAATTTCTTCTTTGACATTCTCGTATGCCTCAAGTGGATTGCCGTGCGCTCCTCCGACAGGCTCTTTGATGATTCCATCTACAAGACCATTGCTGAGCATGTCATCAGCTGTAAGCTTCAGGGCTTCAGCGGCTTGCTCTTTGAAATCCCAACTTCTCCAAAGAATGGAAGAACAGGACTCAGGTGAGATAACCGAATACCATGTGTATTCCATCATCATGACCTTATCAGCAACGCCAATACCTAGTGCACCACCAGAAGCTCCTTCACCAATTACAATGGCAATTACTGGAACTCTCAGGTTCATCATTTCAAAAATGTTCTTGGCGATCGCCTCTCCTTGCCCTCTTTCCTCTGCCTCGAGTCCAGGAAAAGCACCCGGTGTATCGATGAAGCAAACAATCGGCTTATTGAATTTCTCGGCCATTTTAAACAGCCTGAGTGCCTTACGATATCCTTCTGGATTTGCCATTCCGAAGTTTCGGTATTGGCGCATCTTGGTGTTAATGCCTTTTTGCTGGCCAACGAACATGAAGGTCTTACCATCAATGCTTCCCATACCACCGACCATGGCTTTGTCATCGCGAACATTGCGATCGCCGTGGAGCTCAATAAAGTTCCCTCCGGTGAGGGCTTCGATATAAGCCAGCGTATACGGTCGCTCGGGATGTCGAGAGACTTGTACTTTTTGCCAAGCGGTCAAGTTTTTGTAGATGCTCTTTTTGGTCTGAACCAGTTTGGCTTCTAGTTCAACAATCGCATCGTCTGACTTGAGCTTGCTTTTTTCCTTGACTTGTTTCAGGTTTTCGAGTTGTTCCTCGAGTTCCTGAATTGGTGTTTCAAAATCCAGATAAACGGCCATAGAATTGGAATTATCTGCGGCCAAAGGTAGAATTTGAAGTGAATGTTAAGCCCTTCTCATTCGGTTAATGAGTGCAACGGCCTGCATCGCTTCTTTTACGTCATGAACTCTAAGTATAGAAGCACCTTTCTGAAGTGCTAATGTATTCAATACAGACGTCCCGTTTAAGGCCGTATCTGGAGTTGTACCAATTACCTTGTTGATCATGCTTTTTCGTGAAAACCCAGCAAGGAGTGGCAGTCCCATGGCAAGAAAATGGTCCAGCTCGTCAAGCAGATCGTAGTTGTGGTCAACGCTCTTTCCAAACCCGAATCCAGGATCCAATATGATGTCGTGAACACCTAGCTCCTTGAGGCGATGAACTCGGGTAACGAGAAAATTAAATACTTCTTCTGTGACGTCTCCATATTTTGGGTCATGCTGCATGGTTTGGGGGGTTCCTTTCATGTGCATGAGGATGTATGGAACTTGAAGTTGGGCGATGGTCTCAAACATTGCTTCGTCCAGTTCACCGCCACTGATGTCGTTAATGATGTCTCCACCGGCTTGGATCGCCATGTGGGCAATATTCGCTCTGAAAGTGTCAACGGATATGATCGCCTCGGGAAACCTTTTATGAATCGCTTCAACAGCAGGAATGAGCCTTGTCTTCTCTTGTTCTTCGCTTACCATTTCAGCCATTGGACGAGAGGAGATCGCTCCTACATCCAAGAATTTAGCGCCATCCTTCAAGTGTTGCTCAGCACGATGCATTAACAGATCTTCAGATTGATAGGTTCCACCATCAAAAAATGAATCGGGAGTTACGTTCAGGATTCCCATTACTGCAGGCGTGCTCATGTCAATCAATCTACCTCGACAGTTGAGCGTTTTTTTCATCGGAATTGCAGTAATTTGTGACCACATAATCGATAGCGAAAATAGATGGAACTGACATTGAAACAATACGATGAGGCATTAGGTAAATGCCGGGATATCTTCCTTAAGAAAACCAAGGATTATGGAACTGCATGGAGAATACTCCGGCCGAAGTCGTTGACAGATCAAATATTCATCAAAGCTCAACGAATACGAACCATCGAAGAAACAGGGGAGAATAAGGTCGGAGAAGACATCGGCAATGAATACGTTGGAATTGTCAACTACTGTGTCATGGCTCAGCTCCAATTGGAGCTCCCTACAGATTCTGATCACGAGATGGAAGTGGAGCGGACCTCAAAATTGTATGAAGCCAAAGTTCAAGAGACACGTGATCTCATGATCAAAAAGAATTCAGATTACGGAGAAGCATGGAGAGAAATGAGGGTGAGTTCGCTCACCGATTTGATCCTTATGAAAATTTTGAGAATTCGTCAGATCGAAGACAATCAAGGCAAAACACTCATCTCAGAAGGCATCGATGCAAATTATCAGGACATGATGAATTATGCGCTCTTTGCATTGATTCGGTTAGGATAGTTAATTGAATCTTTTCTTGATGTTTTCTTTACTTGCAACATGCGCAGTGCTGTTTTCCGACATTCTATATGTCTTTTGCTTAAAAAGAAAACCAGAAATTATCCCGGTGGCTAGTAATGGCACTCCAATAAACCCCAGTCCAGATTCCTTAAATCCAATGCCCATTCCAATGAGGGCTGCGCCCATGACGCCTGTGAGGGCAATTGAACTGGTTATCGAAATAATGTCCACATAGAAGTATTTATGTACGACGTCAACATCGGCTAGTAAAATCACACTTTCTTTTCCGTACTGTTTGAGATAGACCGCTGGATTATCACCAGGAATAATCTTTTTAATTTTTCCATTTGTGATCTTGTGTTCATGTTTATCCTCCGAAATGAGTAACCGGGGATTGTCATTTTCAATCTCGCCATACTTTTTAGCGAGCTCGTAATTAAGAAAATGCCCTTTTTTAAGGATGAGTTTCTTTTCCGTCGTATGGTTCTGAAATACCAGTCTATACTTTTTTTGAGCTGGAACTTGTAGTGCAAAAAGAAGAGAAATTAGAAGTACAAAGAAATCCTTCATGGTTCAGGTAGTAAATATGACATATTACTTCATGCAAGCATACTATTGGCGACAATCTTGGTCGTCCCGAAGACAAGCCAATTATCTTTGATGGCCTCCTTCGAGAAGGCCTCGAGCCCCCAGGATGAGCATCAATAGAAATGAAAATCCTCATCATAAGCACCGTTTGGCCTGAGCCGACATCCACAGCAGCAGGTAGCCGGATGCTTCAATTGCTCAGCGCGTTCCTCGATCAAAAATGGTCAATGACCTATGTGTCTACCGCAGCTCCGAGTAAGCATAGCATTGACTTTAGAGCATTAGGAATTAAAGCAGGATCAATACAGGTCAATGACTCAGGTTTTGATTCGTTGGTGAAGGAACTCAATCCAGATATCGTGCTCTTTGACCGCTTCATGTGCGAAGAACAATTTGGATGGAGAGTGTCGCAGCACTGTCCGAGTGCTGTGAAGGTTTTGGATACCGAGGATCTTCACTGTCTTAGGCGTGGGCGGCAAATTGCACTTGAAAGTGACAGAGGTTATGAAGAGTCCGATCTGTTCAATGAAGTCGCGATTCGCGAACTCGCTTGCATTCATCGCTGCGACTTAAGCCTCATGATCTCTGAGTATGAGTACGCTTTGCTGCAGAGAGTATTCAAAATTGATGCGTCAAAGTTGCATTACATTCCATTCATGGTTGAAGCGATTGAGCCAGAGGTGAATTGGAAGAACCGAGAGCATTTTGTCACCATTGGGAACTTTAGACACGCCCCGAACTTGGATTCGATCCGCTATCTTAAAAAAGACATCTGGCCTTTGATCAGGAAGGAACTGCCCGGAGCAGAAATGCACGTTTATGGCTCTTACTCTAAAGAAAGTGAGCATCAACTCAATGATAAGGCAATTGGTTTTTTGATTAAAGGCAGGGCAGAAGAAGCAATCGAGACAGTTTCACAGTATCGACTTCTCTTAGCTCCACTGCGCTTTGGAGCCGGCTTGAAAGGCAAATTATTCGACGCCATGCAAAGTGGTACACCATCTGTGACTACGGTAATTGGATTGGAGGGGATTTCAACCAAAGACGAGTTCCCAGGAATTGTAGCAACAGGTTTTGAAGAGTTTGCGAAGAAGGCGATTGAACTTTATCAGAATGAAGAAGAGTGGGAATCTTCGGCAAAGAGAATAGTGCCTCTGCTTAAGAATCGATTCTCAAAAGATCCATTCGAGCTAAAATTCATTCACGACTTGAATCTTCTTTCATCCAACCTAGGAGATCACAGGAAATCAGATTTCCTTGGTCAGATGCTAAACCACCACACGCTTCGAAGTACGGAGTACATGTCTCGATGGATCGAGGAGAAGAACCGCTAGAAGTTGACTTTAAGTCCTAGGTTAAATGCCCGAGGCATACCTGGTCTAAGTCCTGCTGGTCTTCGAGCCACAACATACGTCTCATCAGAGATGTTGGTCATATTACCAAATAGCGAAATGTACTTATGGAGGTTGTATGATGCACTAGCATCCAAGACAAAATATGCGTCAGTCTTTTCGTTTGACGGTATTGCTCCTTGACCCGGGTTTGTTCTCATTTCATCTACAAAACGACCGCTTACATTCGCGCTGAACTTGTGATGTTCAATTCCTAGAATTACGGAGAATTGATGATTTGCCAAGTAGGGCAGATGGTCGCCGGCCGCCACAGAACCCCAACCTTCAAAATCACTTGAAAAATCATTCTCGAAATGCCCTTCGGTGAACGTATATACAACAGAAAGTGGAAGACTGTATTTGCTGTCCTCATTTTTCCAGATGAGGTCTTGCGAGGCTTGAAACTCTACACCTTGAGTGATTGCTTGACCGCCGTTGAATAGATTTCCTGACCCAGCTCCACCAGCGGCATTCAAGTCAGCTCCTAACAAGTTTTCGTAGTCATTTATGAAATAGACAACCTGCCCGCTCAATGCATTCTTTGCATAGCGAATTCCAGCTTCGTAGTTCACACTCTGCTCTGGTTCTGCTCCATCCTTACTTCCTGCTGGGGCAAATCCCTGGTGAACGCCAACAAATGCACTGAAAAACTTGCTGTGCTGATAGTCTATGGCGGCACCGGGAATCAATGCCTGAACCCAGTTGCTGCGGTTTGATAAATTAGATTCTGTCCGATCGGGATCTGATTTACCATAATCAAGTCGTTTCAGGTGTATATTCTCATATCGCAGACCTGGAGTGAAGGTAAACTTGCGGTATTTGATCCTATATTGGATATAGGATGCAATCGCGTTAGCCGTTTCTACTCTGTTGCTTTCTGTGCCTGGAGTTCCTGCACTGCTCTTTAGCATTACATTATTGACCATGGCGTACTCGTCCACCCACTGAAATCGATCGATTTGATCTTGATGCACTCGGACGCCGATATCAGCCTTATGCGACAATTTTCCTGTTTTGAAGTCTAGGGATAAATTGGTCTGGATGCCCTGGGCGTAGTAATCACGATTGTTCGCCTTCACATGAAGAGCATTGGAGTTCAAGCTGCTCCCGCCGTTCAAGATGGCAAATGCGTTTGCGTAGGAATTTGGATCATCCAGAATGGAGGAAATGCTCGTTTTGGCACCTGAGCTATCAACGACCTTATCTAATTTATACCAGTTCCGGCTGAAGTCGCTTCGATATGCTGTCGTTGTTAATTCTGCAACTTTTGGAAATCGAATGCTATGACTGATTGAATACTGATGTTGAGTCGTGGCCATGTGATCCATTTGAGAGGCTGCATACCTTCTCAATGGATTCGCACTAAAGTCAGATTCACTTAGGCCGAGATAAGTCTCGTTACTTGATTCTGCAGACTGGCCAACTTTAAATGTCAAGCTCTGGTAGTACTTGGCATCTGCGTTGGTATTGACGCGTACTTTAGCCAAATAGTCTTGCTTAGAAAAGCCTGTGTTCCCCCCACCATCAAGCTTTTTAAAACCCTCTGAGCCGAATTGAAACGTTTCCACTAGGTAGGACACATTCTTATGAGAATTTCCAACGTATGCATGAAGGTTTCTTCCGCCGAAGCTTCCGCCGATCATGTGAATTCTGCCTCCGAACTCAGACGGAATTTGAGTGGATATTAGATTGATGGCTCCGCCAGTCGTGTAAGGGCCATATTTGATCTGGCTGCTTCCTTTCAATACTTCAATTCCCTGCATCCTACCAATCGTGGGAAAATAATATGCTGCCGGAGCTGCGTATGGAGCAGGTGCCATAAGCACACCATCTTCCATTACGGTGATCTTCGAGCTTCGCTCAACGCCGGTACCTCGAAGTCCAATGTTGGGTCGTAGGCCAAACCCATCTTCTTCTTGTAGGTTGATTCCAGGTATTGACCTCAGCGTTCGATTAATGTCGGTGTAGCTGAATTTCTCAATTACCCGTGGTGTGAGCACGTGCATTGAGCCTGGAGCATCTTTGATTCCAGTTACTCCTTTTGAAATAATATTCACGGCATCGAGGGTGTTTACCCATTCTTCTAGAAATGCTCTGTGGGTGAGTACATCGCCTTCGCTTAACTGGACAGCAATGCGCTGAGGTGAATATCCTATTGAGCTTATGACCAAGGTGTAATCACCAACTGGAATCTCTTCTAATCGAAAATGGCCACTTCCATTGGATATCGTGCCGTGATTCGTGCCGTCAAGATAGACCGATACACCAGATAGGTTTTGGGTGCTATCTGAGCTTTGGATTTTGCCTTTTACTGAGGCGGATTGCGCCAAAAGGCTAAAGGAGAAAACCATGGCGGCTGCGGTGGTTAGCCAATAGTTTTTGCGTTTCGGATTCATCATTAATGTGCCCTTAGACTGATTCTAAATAGAATGCAAAGAACGGTTCGAAATAGGTTCTGCGCAATACCCTGTTTACGGTATTTAGAACCGATCTAAATAAAATATTAGGTGATGAGGTTGGAGCTAGTTGAACAGTCAGGACCTAATTGGGGTTTTGGTTTTTAATTCCCCCAAGCACATATTTAATCCGAATCTTGGTCGACGGAATCGTGAGAGGTTCATCGACTTGCCTGAAAAAAAGAAAGGCCCGAAGAATTGTCTTATCGACAACGTTCGCGCCTTTTCAGTGGTGACCAAAATATGGTCATGGTTTATCTACAGTAAACGTGCTCACCTCCATTGGAAGCTAAAAAATCAACGGAAACATCTTCAATTAGTTTCTCTCCACAGAACAATCCCAGTTCCGTTTCGATGCGTCGATCGTTGCTCTCATCAACGAGGTAGCATGTTTTGCACTTATTGCAAGAAATAAATCCAATAAGAAATGGCAGGGTCAGAGCCAAAGTCCATTTTGATTTCATTATTGCAGAGTTAGGGTGCTATCAATAAGACGCCTAAACTCGATGAAAAGTGTTCCAGCGAAAAGAATAAATGAGAATTCGGTAGTTACACTCAGTTAACCACCTGTTAATCGAATGCAAAAGCAAGCTTCAGCTTTTACATTTGTCCAACTCAAAAATGATGGCTTTATGCTGAGTAGAATATCTCGAATCCTGGTTGGATCGCTTTTCATTGTCTCTGGACTCATCAAAGCAAATGACCCAGTGGGATTCTCCTACAAACTCAATGACTATTTCGCACCAGGTGTCTTTGATCTTCCATGGTTAGATCCGTTTGCACTCGAACTAAGCATTCTAGTATGTGTGGCTGAGATTGTGTTAGGTGTGGCCGTTCTGTTGGGAGCGAGGATGAAACTGGCTTCTTGGGCACTCTTACTGTTGATGATTTTCTTCACCTTTTTGACTGGCTACACAGCGGTAGCGAATTGGTTCTTCGATAATCATGAGTCAGGACTTACCCATTTTTTCGAAGGAGTATTGGGATTCGTAGCAAGGGACGATATCAGCTATATGAAAGACTGCGGCTGCTTTGGTGATGCCATTAAGTTGGACCCCTGGGAAAGCTTCTGGAAGGACGTTGTTCTCATGGTGTTTTCGATCATCATATTCCTGGATCGAAGGAACACTGAACCTGCAGATAGGAATTCCGATCTGTTGAATTTGGGTGGTTCACTCATTCTGATTTCCGTCTTCTCTTTGGGCATGGTAGGTTGGGCCTTCCCAATCTGGTTCTCGATCGTCACATTTATAGTGCTGTTGGGCATCAAGGAATTCATGAAGCAAGATTGGAAAGATTGGGTGATGGCCTCAGTTGCGACAATCATAACAACTTGGTTCTGCTTGTACTGTGTCATGTACCTTCCTATAAAGGATTTTCGACCATATAAAATCGGGAATAACATTTCAGAGCTCAAGGAGTGTCCTCCTGATGCGCCCCAAGACATTTACGAAGACACGTGGTTCTACAGCGTCAATGGGGAGGTGAATACCTACACAACGGAAGATGAACCTTGGAATATTGAGGGAGCTGAATTTGTTGATAGAGAAACGGAACTGATATTCAAAGGATGCGAGCCTCCTATCCATGACTTCGTTTTGGAAGATAGTGATGGAAATGACTACACCGAAGACATTCTAGCAGAAGGGTACATCTTTCTTTCTGTTTGTTACGACATCACCGAAACGGACAATGCTTCACAGGTAAAAATCAATGCAATCAATGAAGCTGCAATGAATGACCCTGAAGGCGGTCCTTACATGTATGGATTGGCCGCCAATTCATATTCTGAAATTGAAACCTTCCGCCACGCAAACCAAAACCAGTTTGATTATTTAACTGCGGATGCCACTATGCTCAAGACTATTATTCGTTCAAATGCGGGTCTGGTGTTGCTGAAAGAAGGAACGGTGATCGGCAAATGGCATTACAATTCCATTCCGACCTATGAAGAGGTCAAGCAGAATTACATGAACTAGTAATATTGCAGCATGCGTAGAAAGCTAGTTGCTGGGAATTGGAAAATGAATTTGCATTGGAACGAGGCAATGAGTCTTGTTTCCGATTTGGTCAAGAACGAGAAGGACTGGAATTGCGACGTGCTCATTTGTCCGCCATCTCCATACGTCCGCCACACATTTGAATTTCTAAAAAATGCGAAGTCGGCGATTTCTGTCGGAGCACAGGATTGTGCTTCTTCTACAGATGGCGCCTTTACGGGAGAAATCTCAGCGGGTATGCTTTCTTCTATTGGTTCGTCGTTCGTTCTTGTAGGTCACTCGGAGAGAAGAGAGTATCAGGGTGAGCGCGGTGAGACGTTGACAAAGAAGCTTCAACACTCGATCGGGGCTGGCATTCAGCCGATTTTTTGCTGCGGTGAAAAGCTTGATGAACGCCAATCCAACAACCATTTTGACGTCGTTCAAACTCAATTGGAAGAGGCATTGTTCGCGATGTCCAATGAGGAGATTTCAAAATGTACGATTGCTTATGAACCAGTTTGGGCAATTGGAACAGGGGAGACGGCTTCTCCAGAACAAGCGCAGGAAATGCATTCTTTCATTCGCGATCAAGTAGCAACTAAGTATGGTGACGATGTTGCTTCACGCATTCGAATTCTTTACGGTGGAAGCGTAAATGCTGGAAATGCCAAGGAGCTATTCGGCCAGCAAGACATCGATGGCGGCCTGGTAGGAGGAGCGTCACTAAAGATTGATTCCTTTCTCCAGATTATTCAGTCTGCCTAATTATTTGTTTTTACCTCCTTGTCCGGGCTTCTTATCCTGAGGCTTCGCGATCGAATCACGCATCTCGGTATCAGCTTGAATATTCTTGTAGCGTTGAAAATCCATGACACCAAGATGACCGCTTCGAAAAGCTTCTGAAATGGCCATCGGAATCTCGGCTTCGGCTTCAATCACCTTAGCTCTTGCTTCTTGAGCCTTGGCCTTCATTTCTTGTTCCTCAGCAACGGCCATGGCTCTACGCTCTTCCGCTTTTGCTTGTGCAATGTTCTTATCGGCTTCCGCTTGGTCTATTTGAAGCTCTGCCCCAATATTCTTCCCAATGTCCACATCAGCAATGTCAATCGATAAAATCTCAAAAGCAGTTCCAGAGTCAAGCCCACGTGCAAGGACAACCTTCGAAATTGAATCAGGGTTTTCGAGTACTTTTTTGTGACTTTCAGACGAACCAATCGACGTTACGATTCCTTCTCCAACACGCGCCAAGATTGTGTCTTCACCTGCTCCACCAACGAGCTGCTTAATGTTTGCTCTAACCGTCACACGCGCTTTGGCGATCAACTGAATTCCATCTTTTGCAACGGCAGTGACTGGTGGTGTATCAATCACCTTTGGATTCACGGACATCGTTACTGCTTCGAATACATTTCTTCCCGCTAGATCTATTGCGGTAGCCATATTAAAGTCGAGAGGGATGTTTGCTTTATCGGCCGATATGAGTGCATTTACAACATTCTGTACATGACCACCTGCTAGGTAATGTGCTTCTAGTTGATCGGAACTAATAGTGATTCCTGCTTTTTTCGCTCCAATCATCGCGTTAACGACAATGGCTGGTGGCACACGTCTCCAACGCATAAATATGAGTTGAATCAATGAAACTCTGGTCCCGGTTAAAACGGCTTGAAACCATAAACCAACTGGGATGAAGTAGAGTAGTACCCAAAGGCCAACGATGGCGAGGATGATGATGACGACGATTAATCCGATTCCTGAAAACATAGCTATGCTGGTATTACGATGATTTTGCTTCCTTCAATGTTAGCGATTTCCACTTGAGTATTTTCTTCAATGTATTCTCCCTTGGAACTCACTTCAAAAAACGCTTCGTTGAACATTACTTTACCCATTGGAGAAAGTCTACTGATGGTTTGACCTTTATCTCCAATGTTCAATTCGTCTGTGTGCGATTCTACCTTCGAGGTAATCTCTTCTTTTTGGCTAAGCTTATCCCATGTTTTGGCCTGAAAAGCAAGGTAGACTAAGCCGATTGATATGATGCCAGTGACCACAAGCGCAATGTGTCCTACCATGCCGCTGATCTGATAAGCAAGGACGAGGGCAACAATGAGGAGCACGGCTCCAACGATTCCTGGAATTCCGACACCGGGAATAAGAAAAATCTCGATGAGTATTAAGCCGATGGCGATGGCAATCAGCAGTATGAGAATGTTTACTGTCAAGGTTTGTAGAACTTAAGCGCTTCGGGAAGATACGCTTTAATGTCTGCAATTCTTGTATCGTCGTGTGGGTGGGTAGATAGAAATTCTGGCGGTTTCTGTCCTCCTTGTTCGGACATGCGTTGCCAAAACTTAACTGCTTCATTCGGGTCGTATCCGGCCATAGCCATAAAGATCAATCCCATTTTGTCCGCTTCGCTTTCGTGCATTCGGCTAAATTTCAAAATACCCAATGTTCCTCCTACTCCAAATGATTGTAGTAGTAGATTGCGAGTCAATTCAGGTTTTTCACTCAAAGCAACGCTCAGACCCAAGCCACCCGCTTGAACCAACAATCCTTGACTCATTCGTTCGTTTCCGTGCCGTGCAATGGCATGAGCAATTTCATGCCCCATCACAACAGCCAACCCGGTTTCATTCTTTGTGATTGGCAAAATCCCAGTATAGAAAACAACCTTGCCGCCCGACATGCACCAAGCATTTACCAAGTCGTCATCAACCAGGTTGAATTCCCACTTGTAGTCCTTGACACGATTGCCGTGACCATGTTTCTTCATGTAAGCCTCTACTTGTTTGGCAATCTTGTTTCCAACCCTTTTTACCATTTCGGCATTCGAGCCAGATTTTATGGTTTTATTCTCCTTCAAGAAAGTCTGATACTGGGTAAGACTCATTGACATGAGCTGGCTTTCAGGTAACATGTTCAATTGTTTGCGCCCAGTAATTGGGACCTTGGAGCAAGCAACCATGAAAAGGGTTAAAACGATAATACCAGAATATTTTCTCATGCTTCTATTACGGCAGAAAGGCCTTTGTCTCTTAGTTTTTGACATATCGGATGGAGCGTGTCAAATTCACCGTGTTTAACATCACACTTGCCTTTTGTATGGACGATCCAAGCCACTTGTTCGGCTTGAACTTCAGTATGCTGACAAACTTGGACCAGCGATAGAATCACATGGTCAAACGTGTTTACATCGTCATTGTACAAAATGATGGAGTGGACCGTAATATCTACGACGTCCTGCTCAACTTCTTCTTCTGTTTCGTGAATTGTACTCATGACCTTTTAAAAGATCTCAAAAGTATGAGCTAAGAGGATAGGTTCTAACGCTCAATTGATTTTGCCTGGGTCATTCCCTGACCTCTTAACCTTTCAGCTTCCGCATCAGCTTCAGAGCTGTTCGTAAAGGCACCATAATAATAGCTGCTTGAGCCATCTCCATTCGAAACTTTGTCTACTCCTTGGGAGCTCAAACGCAGAATTACTACAGCATCTTGAACTGGCACTTCTCCAGTGTAAGTTCCAAGCAGAACTTGGTAAGACCAAGGCCCACTGGACCCTCCAGAAGGTTGCGTAGCAAAACCACCGCTGCTTTCGCGTGCTTCATTCATTGTAATTCTCTGACCGCTGCGATAGGCTGTGACAAAGGCATCGCTGATGCCCAATGACCTTACTTCGTCTCTTGCGCGAGTAGCGGTTCCCTCATTGTCAAAGACGCCAGTGGTGTAACGATAAGTTCCATTGCTCAGATTCTCTTGATTGAGTGGAGATATATTGTAAATTTCATTTGGTCGAACTGGTCTTGAGTACACTCCCACTTGGACGGTGTAGAACATGCCAGCGATTTCAGAAACATTCGTAATGGATGTAGATCCTTGTTGCACTAAACTCGATCCGCTTGAACTAACGCGTCCTGTTCCGGTTCCACTTCCAGAGCTCGCTACAGAACCAGCACCTCCTCTGGCCTGTGAGACAGATATTCTAACTCCATCTCTATAGGCAACAACAAACGCATCAGAGTATCCAGCTGACCGGATTCGAATTTTAGCATTGTCTGCGGATCCAAACGCTTTGAATTCGCCTGCCGTGTATCGCGTAAAACCAAAATTGGTTGACTCTCCTTCAATTGGTACTATACCCGGAAATGCATCTTGCGGAATTTCCCTTTTGAATGCTCCAATCTGAACTTTGTAAATGACACCAGGAGGTTTGGGCGGATCAATCGGAATTGGATTGGACTCGCTGTAAGATGATGAATTTCCACCTGGATTTAATTCAAAAATGGTGGAGGTCAGCTTATCATCTTCTCTTATTGCGACTGGTTCATTACCTCCTAGAATTGGAGCATTTAAGTTAAAAGGATCTTCAGGCTCCTCAGCTTCCGCTGCCTCTTTAATCGAGGGAAGTGCGGTCATGGCAAATGAACTATCGCTTGTGTCAATCGTAATGTTTACTGCATTTAGGTTGTAGTAAGCAATGATGTTCATATATACCTCTTCTGGCTCCATGAGAAGTTTGCGATTAGCTTCATTCTCATAGAAAGTGGCTTGTCTCTTCAATTTGGCTGCTTCGGAGCTAAGACTGTCCGCTGTTTCAAAGTCAGCATAAGCTTGTTCAGCTAAAGCCATTCGTGATCTGCCTCCGTCGTCGCCAGAATTAATCATGGCTGATTGGGCCATGGTGGCTTGTCCTCTCTTCGTAAACTGCTCTTCCCGCATCTCAATCATCTTGAGTTCTCTGCGGATTGAATCAGCAACTGCACGGTTAGATTCATAGTACTGGAACTCGGACGTTGCTTTCACGTCTGCCTGCTCGGTAGGGTTGAGCTCTCTTCGAGTCATCGGTAGGGTGATTTGATCCTTGGGAAGAATGAGGAAATTCTGAGCAACTGCTTCTTGTTCGACTGACTTAATATCCTCCACCAGCTGCGCACTCAGTTGTGATTTTTGTTGTTTGACGGTCGCATCATTTGAAGCTCGTTGAGCATCTCTTACTGCGGCAATTCGCACCTTTTTCTTCCTGATATTCAGTGCGTCCTCCATCATTTTAGCCGCTGTATTAGCAGCCATGGTCGCCTCCATAGCCAAATCTTCGGCAACACGAGCTTGCTTCGTTGATGGAAGTGGGTCCTCAGGTCCTAACTGGAGTAGTTGACTTTCTGTAGTCGCAAGGATTTCCGCTGCTTCCTCATAGAATATACTCCTCATTTCTGCTACAGCTTCAGCTCCTTCTTCAACGACGATTCTGTCTTCAATTTCAGCGCGATGCTTTTTCTTCTTTGTTCCGGCGAGCTCGGTTTCCAATGCGTTAATGGAATTGGTCACGTCGGTTGCGGAAGCGGCTGCCATTGCTGAAACATCACGGTAATTACCAACAGTTGGATTATCTACAGGCTCGTAGCCTTCAAATCGTTCGGCTCCTTCTACGAGGATAGAACTAGGAGCGCTTAGCTCAGCAACTTTTGCGTCAGGGTCTAGCGCAGCAAGATCTGCCTGTACCTCATCCTTTTCTGTAATTAGCTTCGCTAGTTGATCTTCAATATATCTTATCTGTTCCGGATCGTCGGTGTTTTCGAATCGCGCCTCGAGCTTGACTTTTTCGTTTTGAATGGCCATCAACCAATTCTTATTCAGTGTGGTTAATTGCGCATCTTTTTCCTCCTGATTAGTACCGTTCTCAATTCCAGTTTTGATCTGATCAAATGCTCTTTTATCGTAGTTATCTACATACTGATAGAGTTGCTCTTGTAAGTTGTTCTGGACTCCAATATTAGCTTGGGCGAATTCAGCATCTCCCGCTTCCTGATTCAGTTTAGCTGCAGCGGCTACTTTTTCGAGCCGGAGATCACTTACTTCTGTCGCTTTTTGATCCAAAATATTCTGTTCCTCAATGGAAGAAGTTGCATCTCTTTGAGTTTGAATTGCAGTTAGCTGACCCAGTAATTCATCGGCCCAATCTTGATAGACACCGGCTTGAGCTTTTTTCTGATCGATTGGATCAGGTTCTTGAACAGCGTCTAACTGGGCAGTGTAACTACTGTTCAGCCTGATGACTTTTACGGGTAAAGCATCTGTGCTAAAATCTGCCAGCGATAGCGCTGGGGTATTATCATCAACAAGCGAAGAATCTTCAGTACCTGATCCGGTTGATTCATCACCTCCAGGAGAATCTACTCCTGAGATTTGACCATCGCCCCCGCCGTCGCTTTCGCTAGACGACGCTTGATCGCTCAGTTCTGCTATCCGTTGATACGAATTGAGTGAAAGGTCTAGTTTCTCATCTTTTGTTGATTCTAGCGAAGCAAGTTGATCATTAATAACAGTATTCTGTTCTTCAGAAAGGTCTTCGCTCTGCTGAACTCCTTCCAATGAGTCAATCCTAAATTGAAGATTATCTACCCATTGATCATATAACTCGGCTTTTCTTGTTTCGGCAATTACTGGATCTTCTGCATTTCCAGCCATGGCAACTTCCGTATTGAAAAATGCATTGTAGTCGCCGGAAACGATCTCTGGTTCGGATTCCGAGCCAACGATTTGTTGAATTTGATCATTTACATCAGTGTCTTGATCACTTGACTGCACGACTTCATCTGCTGGTTGTTCCGTTGTTGTTTCAGGCTCATCGATTTGAGTCCCTTGTGACGCTGGTTCGTCCGTACCTGCTATCGATGCTGGAGCATTGAAAGTATCATTAGGCTCTGAAGATTGACTGTCTTCTTTTCTTCCTGCAGCGACGCTCTGTGCAAGTGCGCCTTCCGCTAATGTTGGGGCGATCATTGCCAGCAATGCAGGATTGTTTTCTGCTCCTGTCGTGAATGCGATTTGGATCGTATTGATTGAAGCAGCTGTTACAAGGTTCGCAACGCCACTGGCTCCAGCATCAGCGCTCAACATCAAGGATTTTGCGATCGTGAAATAATTACTCGCTTTATCCTTTGAATCTTCGAGTACGTCTAATTCGGCCGTTGCTCTGTCGTGAGAAGCTTGTTTATCAGGTTTTGTGGCTTGAGCTTCATCAATCTGAGCTTGGTACTCAGCCTGCATGGTTTCATCCTTGGTGTTTTCTTTTTCAGAAGTCAGATACTCAATCTCCTTGTCTAGTTCGATGAGATCATCTTCTAGGGTCGATACTTCTTCGACTTTCACTTCATACTCACTCAAGGTTGGAGCTATTCTACGTTCAAATTCATTCGGTACCCGATCCTCAAATTTTGAAAGTTCATCATAGTTGGAGGAAGTAACTTGCAGCTGATTGAATTGAGCATTGAACGCGGCTTCTTCGAGCGCCCCAGAACTTAGCGTACTCAATGAACCGTTCATGCGGTCGGCAGCCGTCCCCCGATTGTCAGCTTCCATTTTATAGACTCCAGCTAACTCCGCAGCAATAGCACCTTCTGCCACTTGCTCAGGATCTGATGAACTTTGTTTCTCAACGGCCACGTCATATAGATAGGCGGCCTTCTGATTGAGCAATTTCGCATCACCTTCCATTTCTGAGGTGAGGTTTGTCGCTTCTGCAATCAGCTCTTCCTGAGACTTCCCTTCTGTAACGCTCCCAGAACTAGCGACTCCATCATCGAGAATTTCAGTGGTTCGAACCACTTCGTCTTCAGAACTGTTAACCGTAAGGCTTGCTTGGCGTCTAAGAATATCAGCCGTAAGAAGTGTTTCGTCCGAATCAAGCTCTTCGTCAAAGTGGTTTATGATTTGAAGTTTTTCTTCGCCTCCATCAACGGCGAGAATCATTTCTTGCTTGAATTGTTTGAGGCCTTTTTCGCGAGGGATTTCAACGATTCCTTCATGGATGGAATTACTCTCTTGTGCCTCAACGATGAATTTGTACTTACCACTTCCACGCAAATCCAAAATGTATTCGCCAAACTGCCTTTCAGAGTGGTACACACCGACAATTTTGTTTTGTGTTAAATCCTGGACGGTGATTTTTGCCTTGCGCGAACCTTCTGCTTGAAAATTTCCTTTGATCAACGTCAAGTCTAAAGGCACTCGATCGATGCCAATCTTGTATAAAGTGACATCATGATTACTTGTTTCACGATTTGATGCGAACCAGGCTAGTTTTTCATCCAAGTCAGAAATGAACATGAATTCGTCCCATGGAGTGTTGATCGCAAATTCCATGTTCTCTGGCTGAGTCCAAGTTCCATCTCCACGACGAGTGCTTTTGAAAATGTCATAACCACCCATGCTGTTGTGTCCCTTAGAGGCGAAGTAGAGTACATCGCCCTCCGGATGGATGAATGGGTAGTCTTCATCATAGGAAGTATTAATCGTAGCAGGCAGCTTGCTGGGAGTGCTCCATCCACCTGTTGGTAGTTTTTGAATATAGTAGAGATCCTTACCCGTGGCGTTTTTGTCTGAATAGGAGGCGTAGTAGATTAAGTCTGCACTTTCTTGAAAGTACATTAGAAAGCGTGCATCCCTCTTTTTGTCCTCATCGGACATAAAGTCATCAGGTTTAACGATGATTTTTCCTCCAAACTCCCTCAAGTCATAGTTTCTGTAGAACTCTCGGCGAGGCAGGACTTGCGCTTCGACTACTGAAATGTCTGTGAAGCTAGAAACGAGCGTCTTGCCGTCCGTACATTGTTTTATATACCGATCGGCTAATTTGAACATTTTGTCCTTTGTAGCACCTAATTCCTTATACTTCTGATACTGCTCAATCGCCTTATCAAATCGATAGTTAAGATGTAATCCTAAGCCATAGTAGAAATAGGCGAGAGCGGGTGGCTCTTCCGCCTTTACAGCAAAGTCAAGATACTTAAGAGGTTCTTCCTTGTTTTGAATTGTAAAAAGTTGACAGGCGCCAAATCGGTAATTGTACTCAGGACTCTGAAGTTTAAGGCTCAGTAGCTGCGAGTAGATTGGAAATGCCTCTGGAAAATTCTCTTGTTCGAATAAGGCTTCAGCCTTTTCTCGAAGAGCTTCCTCTGATTCTTGTCCACTCACGTGAAGCACAGAAACGAACGCCAGTGTCAGCGCAACGATATGATTCTTCAGGCTCAAATTTGTAGTCCTGTTTTCTAACAGATGGTAAAAATCCTAATAAGACTAGTTGCAAAAACACCGCCAAATAGGTCTTTTCAGCAAACAAATGTGAGTAAAGTTAGGGGAGAATCAGTCGTCTTCGCCGGCTTGGCGAATTAAATTCTTAATTGAAATATTGGCTTTGTTTTCCTCTCGACGCACTAATCGCTCAATATTCTTTTGATGTGTGACTAAAACCAGAATGGCTACGAACATGGAGAAAATGATCAAACTCGGCACGGTTGCTTGAAATACGAGCACAATTAGAAACGGAAAACTGATGGCCGCCGACATCGATCCAAGCGATACAAACCGAGTAAGTGCAAATACTAGAAGGAAGACAACTAAGGCAAGCAAAGCTCCCTCTGGATGTATTCCTAACATCAGGCCTAACAGCGTCGCAATACCTTTTCCTCCTCTGAATCCAGCGAATAGTGGGAATATGTGACCAATTACAGCCGCAATTCCTAAACCGAGCTGATAATTAACGAAAGCTTCTGTGCTGATTGGTTCCTCAGTAAAGAGATGAACTAGGGATACGGCTGCGAATCCTTTAAATGCATCGATCAGCAGAACGGGTATTCCAGCCTTTTTACCTAAAACACGAAAAGTATTCGTGGCACCAGCATTGCCGCTACCGTATTCTCTGACGTCTATATCGTAGAAGGCTTTGCCAATCCAAACTGCAGTTGGAATGGAGCCCAAGACGTAGGCAAGAATTAAAGATGATATGACTGGTAAAGTCAGCACTATCGAGGCGCAAATTTAATATTCTGTCAAAATTCGATTAAAACTTAGTCACGAAGTCGTCACGTCGCCGCTTGCTCGAGAGCATAAAACTGTAAGGAGATTGACCCTTTTCGACCTTCTTCTTTCGCTTATCTGCCTTAAGATCTCCAATTGCTGTATTGAAGTCATCCATGCTAGAATAAGCTTGCATGATGTTTCTTGAATATTTGAAGTAATACCAAGTGTCGTTGTCGGCTTCCAAGTACAGGTTGATCTCAGGAATTCGCCCTACCACAACTTCTAGTTTTCCTTTCACCTTCACGTTTATTTGACGCTTGCCGATATTTCCAATTCCGATTTTATCTCCAACCGATTGATAGCTGTTTGTCTCAGCATTCCATTTCATTTGAACATCGGTCAAAAAGAAATGCTTTTCGAGGTCTGAAGGGAATTTTTTGAATTGTCCTATCAATGTTATTTGAGAAATAAGGCGATCTGCTTCGTCAGTGCCAATCAGTTCTCCTAATCCACGCTGATATGTCTCTCGTTCAAAACTTATTGGTTCGCCCATAGCGTTCTCCTGCATGATCTTGGCCATATCATCAATTGCCTTGTCAACGAAGAAGAAGTCAAGCACAAGCATAACATCGAGGTCGACGCCGTTTGAGCTGAGGTCGTGCTTCATGTTTCCAACAGTCGAGATGTCCACTTGACCAGGATTGAATCCAAATCCGAGTTTGCCTTCTCCAAATACTTTGCAGTCTTCAGCATCTAGACTCAGATATTGCCCGGGTAAAGTCTGTTGAGCAAGTTTATTGATGTTCGATATCCGGTATTCCTGCCCATCAGTATTGTAAGTGAGGAATCCTGTCGCAGGTAACAGATCGTAATCCTTGTCCTCAAGTTTTGGAGACATGAATGTGGTATAGATCGCCCCGGTGTCGGGATCGAGGACCAATGACGCTTTTAGCAAGTTGTCGTCTTTATCAAATGTGGTTTTGTCAACCGGTATGAAGATGTCGTCTGGATCAATTGCCGCCTTGAATTTGAACCAATGCATAGAAACAGAAGCCTCGCATTGATGTTTAATTCTCGACATACCGTTGAATGTTAAATCCTTAACGCTGGCATTCAGGCGCACTTTCCCTTTATAATCGAAATACGGACTCAGCGTAAAATTCCTCTCTGTGGAGATGTCTCCCTTCGCATAAGTTTGATCGGTGCTGTCGACATTAATGTTGTGAAATCGAATTCGCTGCTTGTTTCCTTTAGCGTCTTTGTAAGTGTACAGTCCGGTTCCAACGTACTCTCTTTTCGCGAAGATGTCGATGGTTGCGCTATCGATTTTGTGGTACTTGGTAATCGCATTAGCTACAATGCGAGCGTTAGTGAGGGTTTTCATTTTTGCTCTTCTTCGCACAGTAATGAAACCACTGTCTGGATAGATTAATGCATCGGCAACTTGGATGAATTCCACTTCTTTTGCTTTGATAATACTTCGTCTTAAGTCATATCGCGCGGCTGGAGAGTAAAATTCCAGTGAATCTTGGTCTGGATGAACGGAGATAAATCTTGATCCCTCATACTGCATTGCTCCAGATGCATTGCTCTTGTCAGCCTTGCCTCCTGATAATTCTATCGCCTCTTGGTCCATATACCACGTAAAACGGTCCATGAATGCGACGTATTGATTATTCGGGAATTCCATCATGGAAGTTCCGTCATTCGAAATGAAAACACCCTTCCTCTTTGCAAAGTCGACGTGTGCCTCAACATTGTTTGTCCTGAACTGCAAGCCTTCGAAAGTTGAAACCTCTGAAAGAAGTTTGAAGTCGGCCGTGTCACTATCAAACCCGGAAAAGTTGAAATGGAATGATTCTGATTCTAATTCGGCTTTGTCAAATGCAAATAATCCTGCTCCTTGTAGCTCTTCGGGCGATAAGTCTAGGCTACCTGTTAATTCCGAGCCATCGTACATGACAAACGGATTTTCATCCGTTTCGAGGTGCATATTATCGTCATAGGGATGCCAATCCTCAATAATGTCCTTTCCTGTGGCAGGCGGATACTCAACTTGACCCATTTGCTCATCAATGACCAATGATTGAGCGATGCATTTCATCTCTTCGGGCAGAAATAAGAAGTTGTCAGATTTAGACGTGCTCGTGAGGTATTTTAACTTTCCAGATCCTCTCAGTCCATCATGGCTGAGTTTGATCGTGTCATGATATTCTCCTTTTCCACGGTAAACATCGAAACCATCCTTTGGTGTGTTTCGAATGAATCCAAGTGAATAATCCTCTTGAAGCGTTAAGCTCTCTCTGAATTCAGGGAATATGTCGGCGCTGACAAAACGCCCTTCAAAATCGATTCGTCTATTCTCGAAGTTGTCCAAACTGTCAAAAACGAATGGGTCCAGTTCGAAGTAAAAATTATCTCGATGGTAGGCTTTGTTTTGGATGCTCGATCGATCATAGTAGACATAAGACTTCTTATGACTAGTAAAGATTGGATACTGCTCCAGTTCTTCGAGTCCAGACTTATTCTTTGGGTGATCAATTTCTAGAGTTCCTTCAACATCTTCAATCACTGTACTCACCCTCGCGAGACGTTCTTTTCCTCCAGCTGTCTTTTGATCAGTAGAGACAATGAGCCTGATGGAGTCGATGTTGGGCATTTCCATTTTGAAATCATTGTAGAGGAATTCAAAATTGTTTCCGAAGTACTCCAAGCGACCCGCCCTTACGACACCAGAAAAATCGAAGTCCTTATCCTTCTTCATGGTGATCGTTCCATCTTTAGGGTAAATGACCACCTGATGCGAGTCAGATACCGTAATATTTCGAATGCCGTTCATCTTGAGTTTAAAAACCTCGTCAACCAAATCGAGACTTGCATTCTCCATTGTGCCGATGTCTGAGGCGATTTGAATTACATCGTAGTCTTCCTTTTCGGACTTTGCTCTTACATAATGGTACAATCGGTCGGTTGACCTCACTTTACCTGTTTTGATATTGTACTTAACCAGCCCCAAATTGGTGTAGTTGAGAAGGGTTACTTGGGCGTCTGTTAAGCTTGAGTGCATACAGGATGCCACTTCTCGATCTGTAAGCACGTCGACTTCTTTTTCCTCAAAACAGTTTTTTATCATCACCATTGGGTGGTTCATGCTCAGAGCCATTAATTGATCAAATCTGCCAGCTCGGAAGTAGAAGTCGGACTCAAACATTGCCCGGTTGTCAGAGCTGTTCGGTATAGTCCCGAAAGTGATTCGCGGTTGGTCAATTTTCCATTGTACTAACTCTGTGTGTATGTCAATGCCATGATAGCTATCAAAGTACGGAGCCTTTTGAAGGCCTTCATCAGCCTTGTACAAATTCACAATACGATCTTTTCTGAAGTACTTGAAGTCAAGACCAGGGTGATAAATTGAGTCTTCATGAAGGGAGAATCTAATCGCAGCATTCGTGGAAATAATCCTGTCATCCTTGATGCTGAAACTCATTGAATTCACCTCCAAAAATGGCTTATCATTTAAGTGAAAAACCAATATCGCAGGGTCCTTTTCAGATCCACTTGCAATAAAACGGGCCCCTTTCTGTGAAAAACCGCCTTCGTAATCCACTCCTCTATCGATGTTGGCGATTCTTAATCGCTTACTGTATGAAATGAAGTATGGAAATGAAGCGTTTTCCGGGGTGACATTAGCTTGGACCTTATCTTCAAGACGGCCGAGCAAAGGAGTGTCAAAGTAGTCTGTATTATAGAATGTGACTGAGTCTGCGTCGAAGTTGGAAAACTTCATGAGCATGTCATATTCATTGATAATTGCGTAGACTTTATTCGGATCAAGACCTGCTCGCTCCCAAGTTACGAGGCCGTTTTTGCCAATCCACTTTCCGTCAAGCGGATAATAGACGCCGCTGGTGTTTTTGATATGTCCATCCGAGCGCTTGGCCTCGCATTTCAAATTGAGTTCTGGAAAGATGAGTTTTGGCTTGCCATCTTCGAGTTGAAACGAAAAGTTCGGACTATCACTGATCCATTGAACAGAAGGAGACTTGTAAACGACATTGTCCGAGAATAAAGCTGCGCTAAAGTCCATGTAACGAGCAAACTCTTTCCGCACCGATCTTAGCTCAAGGATTGCGTCAACTGTACGGTGCCATTCTTCAAAGGCACTTAATCCGAGTGGTGAGTTAGCAATGTCCATAACGGTCACGATGTAGTCACGAACTCCTGGGATCACTGCAAGCCTTCTTTTCAGGATGGTATTTGAAGCATTGAAAATCCTCGTCTTTTGGGAAGGGTTAAGTACATTGAGTTCAACCCACATTTCGGTGAATTGCTCATGCAGTTCCTTATTCGTCTTTTTGGCGTCTCCAACTGCTCGCTCTACCATTTGAGCCTCTAATTCTTCAAGAAAGACATCTTCACCCGCAAATTCTTTGAACGCTTGTGCGCTCAACTCCAATCCAAATGCTAGGATGAGGCTTAAGGATATAACTAGGTTTCGTATCAAGAAGCGATGAATTTAAGCAAAGTCCATTCACCGTCGCTGAGTTCGCCACTCTTCTCAAAACGATTGGCTTCGAGAAACGAAGTAAGGGCGGGAGTGTCGGAGTTGAGGAATCCAGCGCAAAGGAGAGTGCCTCCGTCTTCGATTATTGCTCGGAGCTTATTCGCAGATTCTTCAATGACGTTACGGTTAATATTAGCAACAATGATGTCGACCTTTCGTTCCGCGGCCTCCTCAATACCGCCGGCCACTATGTGGAATGATTCGCACTTGTTGAGGTTTAGGTTCTCATTTGCTGCTTGCGCCGCATGTTCGTCAATTTCAACACCAAATCCATTTGCTCCCCGCTGATCGGCATAGATGCACAAGATTCCGCTGCCGGCGCCAAAGTCAAATAGTGACTTGCCCATAATATCCATCGTGGAAAGTGTTCGGAGCATCATGTGCGTGGTCGGGTGATGTCCTGTGCCGAAACTCATGTTCGGTTCTAGGATGATATTATTCTCGAATCCATCAGGCACTTGATGGAATGGAGCGCCTATGAATATTTTGTCATCGACAGTAACGGGATCGTAATTGGACTCCCAGAGTTCATTCCAGTTTTGATGATCGATTTGCTGGATCTCCTTGGAGATGATGTTTTCCCTGTATGCCGTCAGAATGGCCTCCAACAAATCGGGATCGAATTCCGATGCTGGGATATATGCTTTGAGTGTGTCTCGATTAGAAGTGAAGCTGTCAAAGCCAATTTCGGCAAGTTCTGCTTCGAGGATTTCGGGAAACAGATCACTTTCAAAACGGAGCGCGATTTCTTGGTAGTCCAAATTGGTGAATTAGAGAGTGAAGATATTGGATTACATCGTGATCCTATCTAGACCGAGCATTGGACTTCGCCCATGCAAGCCATGCTTTGATCTATTTCTATCAATCAGCTAATTGTCTAATTTCCTAATCAGTCTCGGATTACTCGCTCTGTTCGTGATCCTGTCTAGACCGAGCATTGGACTTCGCCCATGCAAGCCATACTTGCTCTGGGCTTTTTATCATCAGTTTAGGAGCAGGATTACTTCGTGATCCTG
>JABJJW010000027.1 GCA_018660685.1 Flavobacteriales bacterium | reverse complement strand
GATCCAAGGATTAGGACATTCAACACATCCAAAGTTTTGGTTGACACCACCTGTAATAATTGGGTCTCCTTGGAGTGTGCTCCAATAGAAAGTATCTCCGCCATTGGCGTTCAACGAGATCGTATCCAATGAACAGATCGCCGTATCCGGACCTAGGAACGTAGATGGAACAATGCGAATCTTGTAGTTGTAAATATTGAATCCTGTAATCGGACAATTGTCATCTTCAACGGTAATGTTGAACGGAACCAACGAAAGCTGTGTGGGAACTGAAACCCAACTGATATGAACTGTATCTGGGTTCGTTCCAGAAGTCGTCCACTGAGCACCTGGTAAAATCTGATCGATGTTACAGCTAATTGTCAGACTGTCTGTGGACAAATTTCCAACTGAGTCGTAGTCATAAATCAGGATGTCAAATTCAAAGTCCTGACCGAAGCATACTTCAACGGTATTCGAATCAATGAGAGCACCCGATCCTTGGAAATTTTGAATGCCCAGAGGGTCAACCGGTGGGTTATTATCACAACTATCGAGCACAATGAATTGGGCATCTCGATGCACAGAACCTATGTAATCTCCGGTCGCATAGTCATATTCATCCACCCTGACGGCAACAGCAAAGTTTGCAAAATTGTACCCGGGCGGAATGTCCGCCAAGAATTGGACTTGACCAGTAATACTATCAATCGTAATACCTGGAATTGGCTCAGTACCATTTGTTGGCGCATAGTAAGCAGTGTTGTAAGTCACATACGTTGGACCTGAAGTAGTATTAAATGAAGCCCATGCAGTATCAAGCTCCCAATGAAGGCTATCACCATCCAGTTCGATTGCACCCCAATTGTAGGTCACTTGTTGTCCTTCACAGAAGAAAGGAATTGGCTTCACGGTGGTGAAATTAACCGCGCTATTTGTTGGGAATTCGTTCTGACGCCATTTCGCAAAAGCAACAAGCCCAGGCTGGCTGGTATAGTTGGTACCACTGTTACGACAGCAAATGGTCGTATAAATTAGCCATTCATCACACGTCGACTGTGCGAAGGTCGAAATGTCAACTACTCCTTTATAAATGTGCCACTCAATCCCAAGAAGACCCGTTTGGTAGGACCCATTTGGAGGACATGAACTCAGAAATGATTGAGCCTCGCAAATCGGCGAAGCTTCGTAAAATGTATCTTTTTGAAGGGTAACATTTTGTGAAAATCCATATGCATCGCAAAAGAATGTTGCGTTTACTGTGTTTCCGGCACCGGCAGCGCTTTGTGGATTACCCGTCGGTGAAAATGCTGTACCGCCGCAGTAACGCCAAAAGTCGACCGTGATTTCCAATGAGTCTTCACCAACATAATTGTAAGTGATGTTCATCCCTTGATTGTGAGAAGCTTTCAGCTGAGAAAGCGGGGTAAGGACGAGAGTTAGCAGCCCTGTGATTAAGAGTAATTTTCTCATTTTCTTTCGATTGATACAAGGCAGACACTTTCTTCTTAAAAAAAGTTGCCTCGTAGACGACATTATTAGAATCTACAAATGTATTAATGAAATCTAGCTGTTCAACGCATCAAAAGCGGCATCATATTGCAATAAATTTGAAAGCTAATCGAAACGGTTTGGAAAGGGTATTAGTTATTGGGGCGGGACTTGCTGGAATCGCGGTCTCAGAGCGGCTTCTAGAAAGAGGTATCGATTTTCAGATCATGAATTCTGTAAACCGACCGTCTAGCACTGAGGCTGCTACGGGGATGTTCAATCCAATTGTCTTTAAAAGAATCAACCTGAGCTGGATGGTTGACGAGCTCATTCCTGAGTTGCGGAGCTTCTATGACTCAATTGGAAAAAGGCTTGGCAAAGGCTATTTGGAGCCAATTGAATTCTCAAAATGCATTCCGAGCGATGACTATGCGCATTTGTGGAATAAGAGAGCTAGCCAGGAAGAGTACGAGAAATATATTAGCGCAGTTCGTAATAATCTAGGTGATATTCATCATGCCGGTATACTTGACTGCTCGACAATGATGGCTGACTATCAAGCTTATCTCAATACAGAATCAAAAGTTATCAATTCGGACTTCGATTCAAGAGATCTGACATTTCAAAAAGATGGTATCACATTGAAGGGCGAGTTCTACGATCATGCGATATTTTGTGAAGGAGCGTACGCTGAACAGAATCCATTTTGGAATTGGCTACCCTTCAAGCTCTGCAAGGGAGAAATGATAGTCATAAAGACTGAACTAGAAGTTTGTTCGACGGTGCTAAACAATGTGCTTAACATCATCCCAATGGGCAATTGTCTCTACAAATTATCCAGTACTTATGGTTGGGAAGACATGACTTGGGAATCCACAAATGAAGCGAAACTAGAACTGACCCAAGCCTTCAAGGAAGTTTTTGATGTCCCGTTTGAAGTAGTAAAAACTCTGGCTGGAATTCGTCCCACTGTGGCAGATAGACGCCCATTCCTAGGAAGACATCCCAATCACGAGAGTATCTCACTATTCAATGGTCTAGGAACTAAAGGTGTGATGCTAGCGCCTTACTTTTCTAAGCATCTCATCGAACATCTTGTCGATGGAAATTCGCTAATGCCTGACGTCAATATTGTCAGGCATATTAAGAGATACAAAAACAGCCTGTTAGTCGCGGACTAAAGTCAGATCACCACGCCATTCAACTGGCTCAGCACCCAAAGTCTTTTCTCGTCCCTTGACTACATAGTAATAGGTTCCTTCCGGCTCTTTGGCCCCATCCCAGAACTCTGTGATGTCATCCGTTCCAAACACTTTCGT
>JABJJW010000028.1 GCA_018660685.1 Flavobacteriales bacterium | reverse complement strand
TTGTGGAGAATACCGGAGTCGAACCGGTGACCTCTTGACTGCCAGTCAAACGCTCTAGCCAGCTGAGCTAATCCCCCTTGAGCCGGCGAATATAGTAACTATGATCCAGCCAAAAGGGCCTCGATTGAAGTGATAACCCTAGGGTCGGAAACCCTAATTCCTGGATCAATCACTTCCCGTAAAGTTCCGTCGCGTCCAATCAAATATTTCTGGAAATTCCATTTGACCTTTGATTCTGAGTGTCCATTTTTCTCTTTTTGTGTCAAGAACTGGTACAATGGGTGCATGTCATCTCCTTTCACTGAGATTTTAGAAAACATCGGAAAGGTCACCCCATAATTTTTCTCACAGAAAGCTTGGATCTCTTCATTCGATCCTGGTTCTTGGGCCCCGAAATTGTTGGCTGGAAAACCCAAAATCACCAACCCTTCATCTTTGTGTTGATCGTATAGGGTCTGTAGCTCAGCATACTGTGGAGTGAAACCACACTCACTCGCTACATTCACAATCAACACAACCTTACCGTTATAATCAGCCAAGTTAATTTCAGTTCCTTCAATTGAATTCATTGCGAACTGGTAGATAGTATTGTCATTTACCGCCATTGTGCTTAGAATTATTGAAGCTACTAATCCGATAGTTTTCATTTCTTTCGATTTGTCGATTAACCAGCCAAAGGACGATATACAGCAGTGAATTCCAAAATCCAATCCGCTTACTCGCAACTTTTTAATTCGAAGGAGGAGATTACTCTTACCTCAGTCGGAAGTGGTTCCATCAATCATACTTACAGGATCCATTCTCGTGATCAGGCTTGTTTTTTAAAGACCAATTCGGTTAAGAGTTACCCCTGTATGTTTGAAGATGAAGCGACGGGGCTCAAATTACTGAGACATGAATCTGAATTTACCATTCCGGAAGTTTTTGGGATAGTGAATCTTGATGGCGATTCATTTCTTTTCATGGAAATGATTGAACCAGCCACCGCGAAGCCAAGCTTTTGGATAGATTTCGGGACCAACCTAGCTGAGATGCACGAACACACTCATTCTGCATTTGGATTGGATACAGACAACTACATCGGCTCTCTCGCGCAATCAAACACACAAGGCGAATCTTGGATCGAATTCTTTGCGGAACAGCGACTGCGCCCACTGATTAAACAGGCAGTGGACATAGGGTTTCTTGAATCGTCTGACCTGTTGAGTTTTGACAAACTTGAACGAAGCTTAAATGATTTTTTCCCAGAAGAAAGGCCCTCACTTCTTCATGGAGATCTCTGGTCTGGCAACTATTTGGTTGGAAAGGAAGGGGAACCTGTGCTCATCGATCCTGCAGTTTACTACGGTCATCGATACATGGACCTAGGCATGATGAAGCTCTTTGGTGGGTTCGACAGTCGAGCAATGGAATCTTATAACGAAAAATATTTGCTTGAATCAAATTGGTCTGAAGGGATTGAAATTGCAAATCTCTATCCGTTGCTGGTTCATGTAGTCTTGTTTGGAGGAGGATACCTCGGCTCTGTTCGAAGCATCCTCAGGTCGTTTGTCTGAAATCCTTATTTTTCAGCGTAATAGCCACCAATGAAGAAGTTTTACTCTTTCTTAACCTGCCTTTTACTAGCGAATTTTCTCGTTGCACAATCGACACTCGACTATGTAGTCATGGTTGAAGCCGAAGTGGAAGCTAACCCAGCTCAAATTACATTGAGGTGGGATGTGAACTCAGCTGCAGACAACTACTATATTTTCAGAAAGAGTCCGGTCGATTTAGTGTGGGGTTCCCAGATAGCTACATTATCCAGCAGCGATACATCTTATGTCGATACAACGGCCGTAACGGGAGAACTCTATGACTACCGCGTGCTTTCAAATGGGAGCAACAGTGCGTATGGTTACGTTCGATCTGGAATCAATGTCCACGCACCCATTGATCGAGGCGGGATATTGGTGCTGGTAGCCTCGAATCTTATCCCAGATCTGAATGACGAACTCGATGACTTAAAGCTGGATCTCAATGGGGATGGTTATCAAGTTGAATGGATTTCTGCTTCTCCGGATACGACGGTTTCTTATGTGAAATCCCTGGTAGTCAATGCATCGAGCAACATGAACGACCTGCAGTCGATCTATATAATTGGAAATGTTCCTGTTCCTTATTCAGGGAACCTGGCGCCTGACGGACACGTTCCAGATCATGTGGGAGCCTGGCCAGCAGATATGTATTATGGGGATCTTAATGGCACTTGGACTGACGCACAGATCAATAACGCCAATGCCACTGATCCAAGAAATCATAATGTTCCAGGAGATGGAAAGTTTGACCAATCTTTAATCCCGAGCGACATAGAATTGATGGTCGGGCGTGTGGACTTTAACAACCTGACCACTTTTACCCAAGATGAATTGGAATTGACAAAACGCTATTTACAGCGGGTTCATGATTATAAAAACGACAACTGGACATTACCGAAGAGAGGCCTTGTCGATGACAATTTTGGAGGCTTTTCTGGGGAGGCATTTGCATCCAATGGATGGCGAAATTTCTCGCCTCTGGTCGGACGTGAGAATATTCAGGCTCTAGATTATCGAACGACAATGGACACTGAAGGTTATCTGTTCTCGTATGGTTGTGGGGGAGGAAGTTATACATCAGCCGGAGGGATTGGAACTTCTGCCCAGTTGGCGACCGACTCATTACTGACGGGTTTCACGATGCTATTTGGTAGCTATTTCGGCGACTGGGATAAGGAAAACAACTTCATGCGAAGCGCCTTGGCTCAAGGCCGAACAATGAGTATTAGTTGGGCCGGAAGACCTTGGTGGCACTATCATCCAATGGGTATGGGAGCGAGCATTGGCGAGTGTGCAAGGCTAACCATGAACAATAGCACAACATCTTTTCAGGCCAGCTACGGAGGGAGGTTCACCCATTTGGCGTTGCTTGGAGATCCTTCCTTGCGCATGGAATATGTCGCAGGACCGACGCAGCTCGCAATTGATACCGTTGACACATTTGACATTTCGCTTAGCTGGATGGCCTCCGTTGATACGAGTATTGATGGCTATTCCATTTATCAAAGACTAAACAAGGGAAGTTGGGAGCGAAGGGGAGACGTGGTAGCATCAAATACTTCATTCACGGATCTCTGTCTCTTAGATTCCGGGATGTATGAATATTCAGTTCGCGCATTTAGACTAGAAACTTCAAGATCAGGATCATACTACTTGGAAAGCATTGGTGCCGTGGATTCTGTTCGTATCACCACTTCGAAATATCCGGAAATACTCACTCACTCCTTCACGCAGTTGTTATGGGGAGATCCAGAAGGAGTATTTAAGGCCGAAGGCTCAAAATATGTCAGTTCGTATACATGGATGCCATTTAAAAATGGATCCCCATCTGGTGATACTCTTTTCGGGGACTCTGTTCAATCCTCCAATTGGTATGGGTTTTATGACTTTGACTATTACCTAATTGCCGCCAATAGATGTTTCAGCGATACCTTACTGGGCGAGGGGTTCCTGGGAATTGGTGGGATATTCGAGGCGTCAGGCAACGTTTCTATTTATCCAAATCCAGTTCATTCAGATCAAACCATTCAGATTTTGTCGGAGTATCATTTATCCTCTGGGGAGATACGGAACCTGAATGGGGCGTTGGTTTTTTCTTCACAGGTAAGACAACGGCAGTTTCAACTGCCACAACTTCCTTCTGGGGTGTACTCGTTGCACTTGAGTGGTGACGTTGAAGTGATCAAAAAACTTATCGTCGTTGACTAGCACCAATTAGTTAAAGACTTCAATTATTTATCGATTGTGGAGGTGTGTTGATGTAATATTCAAACACATGTTTATAACCCAGACAAATCGCAATCTGAAAAAGTATTTCGATGCATTCACGCATCTTGTATACCCAATTATCTGCAAGGCATGCAACGGGGTTTTGGATGAAGAAGAAGAGTTCATTTGCCATCATTGCTTACGTGACTTGCCTAAAACTTACAATTGGCAGATAGAGAATAACAGAGTAGAGCGGTTGTTTTGGGGAAAAGTTGAAATTCAGCACGCAGCCTCATTTCTATACTTCACAAAGGGAGGAATTGTACAAGAGTTGCTCCATGCGTTGAAGTATCATGGGCAAGAGAAAGTAGGATCCTATCTGGGTAGTCTTTTCGCAGGAGAAATAAAGGACTCTTCATTTGCCAAAGCGGATCTGATTATTCCAGTTCCATTGCATCCCAAAAAAATGAAGCTCCGAGGGTACAATCAATGTGCATCGGCAACACGTGTGCTCGGAGATGGTTTAAACCTTCGTTATCGTCCTGATTTGTTGAGGAGAAAGAGTCATGCTGAAAGTCAAACCAAACTTGATCGATACAGCCGCTGGCAGAATGTCGAAGAAGGGTTTGAGGTCGTGGATGAAAGTGAAATCATGGGAAAGCATGTAGTCTTAGTCGACGATGTTGTCACCACAGGATCAACGTTGGAAGCGTGCGCAAATTCAATTCTTTCAGCCCCGAACACCAAAGTTTCGATTTTGACCTTAGCGGTTCCCATGCCGGTCTAGTGGTTCTGAATTTATATTTGTCATCTTGGTAGAAAGCATTCCCATATCCTCTGACCTTTCTAAAGCGGAGCGTTACAATCAGGTACTCAGCCAGCTGAAGATTATTGTTGGTGCCGAAACGAATTCAACTGCAATCCTGTCTATTGTTACTGGCGCTCTCCACGAGGTATTCAATAATTTATGGACAGGCTTTTACATCGTTGATGGAGATAGTTTGGTGTTGGGACCATATCAAGGACCATTAGCCTGTTTAAGAATTGCATATGGCAAGGGAGTCTGTGGCCTTGCGTGGGAATCTAAATCCACTCAGATTGTAGATGATGTGAACCAGTTCCCTGGCCACATCGTATGTAATTCAGAGTCAAAGAGTGAAATTGTCGTTCCTGTATTAGGAAAGAATGGGAGGGTAATTGCTGTCTTCGATCTTGATAGCGATAAGTTCGCAAGCTACGATGAAGTTGATGCGAAAGGATTGAGTCAAATTACCACTTGGTTGGGTGAAAAATTATAGCGTACATTTCTTTATTGGCCTTGCTGTCCTATTGGTCTCATGCGCGCAGCAAGTAAGCCCGTCTGGTGGAGATCGGGACAAGACACCACCTAGAATTCTCGAGTCTCAACCCCTGAATGGATCAGTAAATTTTGAAGGAAATAGCATCATTCTTGAATTTGACGAATATGTGAATTCATCGGGATTGGCGAGCGAAGCAATAGTATCGCCACCGCTTGAAAAACCGTTCGAAGTCAAAATGAAAGGTCGATCCGTCACCATTTCTTGGGAGGACACCTTGTTCGAAAACACGACTTACACTTTGCAATTTGGGGATGGTATTAAGGATGTAAATGAAAACATCGCACTAGACAGTAATGTCTTTGTCTTCTCAACGGGCTCTTATATCGACTCGTTTCAAATGGAAGGGAAGGTCATAAATGCGCAGACTCTTGCGCCTGTCGAAGATGTTTGGGTAATGCTCTACGATGGCGTTGATGATTCGCTTCCGTATTTGGAGCTACCTCGATATTTTGCGAAAACCAACGAGCAAGGAGAATACAAGTTGCAATATCTGGCACAAGGCGATTTCAAAATATTCGCGCTTGCTCCCGAAAACAAAGGGTATTTGTTTGATCAGCCAGCAGAAAGGATTTCGTTTTTAAATCAAAGAGTCAATTCGTACTATCCAATTGATAGTAATCGGGTCACCCTTCCTGAGATGTTGGTGTTTGTTGAAGAGGATACAAATCAGTTTGTCTCCGAGACGGTCCAAAATGAAAATCATGGCATAAAGTTGATCTTCAATAGACCAGTGGAGCAATTAGATTTCCGGGAGTTAACGACCATAGATGAAAGTTTGTGGTCTAGAAAGTGGAACTCAAAACGAGACACTTTGACTTTTTGGTTTGACAAGGTGCTGGAATATGATTCACTCAAGTTATTCGTAGATGTTGAGGGTTTCAGGGATACGATTTTCTTGAGAAAACCGAAGTCGAAAGCCGCGTTTAAAGGGGCTCCAACCAAAACCGGATTATGGTTAAAAAAGAATTTCAAGGATAAGAAGCCGCATTTTTCGCCGCTCGTGTTGAGGGCTAAAACACCTCTGGTCAGCGCGGACTTTGGGAGTGTTCTGTTTATTGAAGGGGAGGACACGGTTGACACCAGAACTTCTTGGACTTGGGCAGAAACTGCAATTAGCTTAGACTATAAATGGAAGGAAGGAGTCCGATACAAAATCGTGATTCCGGATTCAAGCATTGTAGATCGATTCATTCAACAGAACGATTCTATTAAACTAAATTTCAACGTGACCAAAACAGAAAATTTTGGAGAACTTACTGTGAATTGCATCTTCCCTGAGGAGTGTCCACAATACGTTTGGGAACTACTCGATGCAGAGAAGAATGTAGTGGACCGGCAATCGGTAGAGCCAAAAGAGGTCATAAAATACAAGCATCTTAAAACGGGCAAGTACAAAGTTAGATTGGTGTTCGATGTAAACCAAAATGGTAAGTGGGATTCGGGACGGTACTTAAAAGGACTTCAACCAGAGGAAGTACGGATCTACGATCAAAGTATTGAAATCCGAAGTAATTGGACCAGTGAGATTGACTGGAACCTCGTAGACGCTACTGTCGTAGATTAAAGGTGTCTTTGTCTCTCCAAGCACCGAATTTACTTCTGAACGCTTCTAATTCTGATTTGAGAATTGTTGCGGTGCGCAACCCTGATTCGTCTTTCTCAAAATCAGTTAGCAGATTGCCTTTGGGAGAATAGACGGCACTGTCACCTGAATAAGTGATTCCATTTCCATCGGTTCCTATTCGATTGACACCGGCAACATATGCTTGATTCTCGTGCGCCCGAGCTTCAAGTAGATTGATCCATGGCCGTCTCCTCGCTTCCGGCCAATTGGCGACGAAAATCATCAGATCATATTCAAAATTAGTGGAGGTTCCGTCCAACTTTTGATTTCTTGACCAAACAGGAAACCGAAGATCATAGCAGACCAAAGGGCAGATCTTCCATCCTTCCCATTCGACGATCAGGCGATCTGTTCCTGCCGTGTAGAAATCGTCCTCCTCAGCAAAAGAAAATAGATGACGTTTATTGTAGTGCTGTACCTTGCCATCAGGGCTCGCCCATACCAACCGGTTGTAGCACTGTCCGCCATCTTCGATGATGAGGCTACCCACGATCACTGCGTTTAAATCTTTGGCTTGTGCTTTCATCCATGACACGGATTCGCCAGACATGTCCTCTGCTAATTCCTTGGTGTTCATGCTAAATCCAGTAGTGAACATTTCAGGCAGAACAACAATGTCAACTTCTTTCAGTGAAGCCAGCCTGTTTTGAAGGTGATCCAAATTGGCTCTTTTATCCTCCCATTGAACATTCTCTTGGACAAGAACTATTCGCAGTTCTTCTTTCATATCGAAGAGATTATCTCGCCGGCTCTGAGTAATGTTTCCTCCTCTTTCGCAAAGCAGAATCGAAGGACATTGTTCTGGACCGGGTTGTGATAAAACACAGATACGGGGATAGAGGCAATCTTATGCTCAATGGTCAGTCGTTTTGCCAATTCTGTATCCGCTTCATCGCTAATGGTGCTGTAATCCAGGAGTTGAAAGTAGGTACCTTTCGAAGGTTTAACTTTAAACCTTGAGCCTTCCACCGCGCTCAGAAACACGTCTCTTTTTCGTTGATACTCAGCAGCAACTGACATATAATTATCGCTGTTGATCATGTATTCTGCCAAGGCATATTGGATCGGAGCATTGGCTGTAAATACATTGAATTGGTGCACCTTTCGAAATTCTGCCATCAAATTTGAAGGCGCGAGAACATAGCCAGTTTTCCAACCTGTGACGTGAAAGGTTTTACCGAAGGAGTATACCACAAATGATCGCTCAGCGAGTTCCTTGTATCGACTGACACTCTGATGCTCTTGTCCGTCAAATATGATGTGTTCGTACACTTCATCGCTCATGATTATGATGTCACTCCCTTTTGTAATCTTGATTAGCTCCTTCATGTCCTTTGAAGTCAACGTCGCTCCAGTAGGATTATGAGGAGTATTCAGCATGATCATCTTGGTATGTCGACTGATTAGCTTTTTAACCTGCCGCCAGTCAATTGAATAATCATCGGAGTTTAGTTGAACATAGACCGGTTTGCCTCCCACCAATTCAATCGCCGGCGCATAGCAGTCATAAGCAGGAGTGAAAAGAATGACTTCATCACCTTCGCCTATCGTTGCTTGGATAGCCGTAAAGATTGCTTGGGTTCCTCCAGCGGTGATGGTCACCTCGGTCTCAGGATCGTACTGAGCGCTGTACAATGACTCTTGTTTGGCAGAAATAACCTCTCTAAGTCTCGGAATGCCAGCCATCGGAGGATATTGATTTCGCCCTTCGCGCATGTGTTTGTAAACCAAGTCAACAAGGTGCGGTGAAACAGGGAAGTCAGGAAAACCTTGTGAAAGGTTGATAGCTCCTTGATCAACTGCCAATTTTGACATTACCGTGAAGATGGTGGTTCCAACTTTTGGAAGTTTCGAATGAACGGAACCAGGAAACTTATACATACGGGCAGACTTGGACGGCAAATGTAAAATGCTCTGGGCAGCGGAGGATGAGAACTCAGAAAATAAGGCATAAAAAAAGGGGCCGAAGCCCCTTTTAAATTTTCTAACCCTAGTGTTACTTAATGGTAACTGGTGTTACGTTAACCACTTGATTCTCCTGAGTCATTCTGAGGAAGTAAGTTCCAGCGGCATGATTACTCAAATCAATTGATTGTAGACCGTTTGGTGCGACGGCAGATGCCTTAGACCAAACAACACGTCCACTTAGATCAAGAATAGCAAGATCAAGTGCATCTGTCAAGTCTCCTTTAACCTCAAGGTTGATGATTCCATCAGTTGGGTTAGGAAAGATATTGACTGATAATTCTTCGCCAGCGATGCTAGAGACACCAGTAACACAAGTTTTCTTGACTACCAAGGTTGTGGCTTCTGTAGCACAACCGTCGTTATTAGTAACGGTTACGTCGTAAAGACCACTCGTTGAGATGGTAATCGTTTGCGTTGAGTCACCAGTGCTCCATTCGTACATAGAACCATCTGATCCCGCATCAAGCACGTATGTAAAACCGTTGCACATTGTGTCAACTGGACCAACAGGTACAACCGGGCTTGCAAATTGGAATGCAACGTCAACAGAGTCAACATACACACAACCATTAGCATCTGTAACAGTCAAGTTTTGATATCCAGAAGAAATTCCAGAAATACTTGAATCTGATCCACCGGACCCCCAAGAGTAGGAGTAAGGCTCAGTTCCACCAGTGGCGTTTGATGAGGCTGTACCATCTTCGTCTCCAGAACAAGTGGTTACGGTCATTCCGAGATTAGCAAAGAATTCATCTGGCTGATCAAGCGAATCGGAAAGGATTCTTTCACATCCATTGGCGTCAGTAACTGTAACAGAAACTGCACCAGCAGCAAGGGAAGTTTCGCTAGCAGAAGTTCCTCCGGTAGACCAAGCATAAGTATATGGTCCGTCACCTCCAGCAGGAAGTACAGTTCCAGATCCACTGTTGTCTCCGAAGCAATTCAAGTCCATAACATTAGCGAGAATTGGAGTAAATGGAACCAATGGCTGCGTGACTTCAGCTGTGTCCATTGACATACAACCATTGTCATCTGTTACAGTCAGGTAATACATTCCGCCGCCAAGATCAACGATCGACGCAGTAGAATCACCATTTGACCACATGTACATATATGGTGAGCTACTTCCGGATGCAGTTGCATTGATTGAACCGGTGCTATCGCCATTACAGGCAATGTTATTCTCAGTAATGGAAATTACTGGCACAGGATCAACATTTACAGTAGCACTGTCAGAACATGTCTGAATTCCATCAGTAATATCAACATAGTAAGTGGTGGTTGATGTAGGGTGAACTCTGATACTTTGAGTTGAATCACCTGTGCTCCATGAGAATACAAATGGAGACGTTCCCGCTCCCGTAACATCAGCGTATCCAGCAGTTTCTGAGCCCCCACCAAATGTAGCACTGCTACTCTCATGGTGGAAGTACCAACGCTGGTGCCATCTTGAGTATGTGATACAGGCCATATCACTAGCACCGCTTGATAGGGTACTAACAAGCTCATTGCTTCCAGTTGAAATATTCCATCGTACAAACCGAGTCGGCGTAGAATATCCGGCAACATAAGAACCATTATGGTAGTAAGCTCTACCAATTATAGAGTAGTTGCCAGCGCCGTCGCACTCAGCAATTCCCCATCTAGACCAGTTCTCTGCACTCTGATAGTAAACTCCAGGATTTGAGTAAGATGTCAGATTGCCAGTTCCAAGGTTTGTAACTGTTCCATCCATTAAATCAATGTGGTAGAACGTATCATTATTATTTGCCCAAAGAATTACATATCCTGTTCCCGCAGCAATGAATGAAGTATAACCAGCACTGATTTCTTGAGAAAGTCCTATGATGGTACCATATCCAAGACTGGTGTTCATCATTCGGATTGCATTGATCGTGTTGTAATATGTGCTGCTACTAGCAAACCCATTATCAACTGTATCCCAGAAGGTGTATAGTTGGCCATTTCCAAGGTCACTGAAGATTCCATCACGTTGAGGAAGAGAAGTAGGACTACTCATATCCTCTGCATTATAACGGACCGTGTTATTATCTCCAACATAGTAGAAATAATCAGGGGTAATCGCAATACCACCTCGGTCATCTCCTGAGTACGAATTGTGATCTACAACAGTATTATTTGATTCTTCAAAGCCAGGCATTGTCATACATGACGCTGGCGCAGTGTAAAGAGCGTTCATTTCCACGCTATCACCAAAACCGATGCAGATTGAAGTGTCCGCAGGATAAACATTTGGCTTGATTAGACTGGCTGTAAGGGTGTCAGAATATGGACATCCACCGGCATCCGTAGCTTCTACAGAATACTCACCACTAGCAAACAGTGATGTTATAGAGTCAGTTGACCCATTTGACCAAAGAAACGATGAGTAATTACCGTTCGCAGTCACAACTATTGAGTCTGCCCCGCAAGTTCCCAAGACCGTGTCTGTACTCAATATTGGCGTGTACGTTGGGGTAGCCGAGCAGTAATAAACAGTAACGGACCAAGTGTTATTTGGAATTTGCTGATAGTAGGTGCCGCAACCACCGTAACTTCCCCAAGTCCTATAGGACTGCATTGCAAAAGTGTAGCTACCCGTAGATATGCCATTTGCAATATCTAGATCAGTCCGGTTATAGCCATAAGTTCCGCCATAACCACTTCCTGAATAGTAGGAGGGTTCTGTGTTACCTGTAGTCGTACACGAAATTCTTGAACGCTGTTCCCCCATCCATGCGCCCGATTGGGCCACCATGTTGTATGAGACATCAACGCCTACGACAAGAGATCCTGCAGGAACAGAAACTGTTATTGTGTTTCCTGCGTTACAGCTTGAGCTGTAATAACCGTAATTCGTCGAGATATTACCCGAAGAATAGGTGCCGCTAGCTGAACTTTGTCCATAGGCCACCAGACCTCCGAGAGCGACTGAAATAAATAGAGTAAGGAGTTTTTTCATAATAGTTAAGTAAATATATAACCAAACTTACTTAAAGTTCGACTAACAGGCACGTTATTACAAACAAAAGGGACATAAGGCCCCTAATTCAAATTCTTTCTATGTAAAATTTAGATTACTCAGGTAAGACAGATGCAATTAAAAACTCTCTATTCATTCGAGCAATGTTGTCGAGTGAAATCTCCTTAGGGCATTCAATCGAGCAAGCTCCAGTATTGGTGCAATTTCCAAATCCTTCCTTGTCCATTTGGTCCACCATGTTCATGACTCGATCCTTACGCTCGACTTGTCCCTGTGGAAGCAGAGCTAACTGCGAAACCTTGGCCGAAACAAACAGCATTGCTGATGCATTCTTACACGCTGCCACACATGCTCCACAACCAATGCATGTCGCTGCATCAAATGCATTATCCGCATCTGCCTTTGGAATCGGAATGGCATTCGCATCTTGAGTATTGCCCGAGGTGTTCACTGACACATAACCACCAGCTTGAATAATACGGTCAAAGGATGATCGATCAACGGTAAGATCCTTAATGACCGGAAATGCTTTCGCTCTCCATGGTTCAATATGTATGGTCTCTCCATCCTTGAACTTTCGCATGTGCAATTGACATGTTGTTATTGCTCTATCAGGTCCGTGTGGTTCTCCATTGATGTACAAAGAACACATTCCGCAAATTCCCTCTCGACAGTCATGATCAAATGCGACTGGAGATTCCCCTTTTGCAACAAGTCCTTCATTCAGGACATCGAGCATTTCAAGGAAGGACATGTGTTCGGAAATATCGGAGACTTCGTATGTGTGCATTGCGCCCTTTGAGTTGGCGTCCTGCTGTCTCCAAATTTTAAGTGTAAGATTCATATGCTTTTCGCTTTGTCAAGTAATTCTACTTGTATGAACGCTGCTTCAATTCAATATCGTTAAACGTCAATTCTTCTTTGTGCATGACTGAATTTCTAGGATCACCCGTCCATTCCCAATTCGATGAAAACGCAAAGTTTTCATCGTCTCGAAGCGCCTCGCCTTCTGGTGTTTGTGATTCTTCACGGAAGTGGCCACCGCATGATTCCGTTCTTTCCAGTGCATCTTTCGCGAATAACTCACCGAGTTCTAAAAAGTCCGCAACTCGAGTTGCTTTTGCCAGCTCTTGATTGAATTCGTTCTGACTGCCAGGTACAAATACGTCCTCATAGAATTCATCGCGGATCTGTCGAATTTCCTCAATCGCTTCTTTTAGTCCCTTTTCATTTCGTGCCATTCCAACTTTGTCCCACATGACCTTACCCAGTCTTTTGTGGAAATGATCCACAGACTTCGATCCTTTGTTGTTGATCAGGCTATCCAATCTTTCTCGGACATCTTTTTCTGCTTGATCAAATTCCGCAGATTCGGTTGAAATTGGTCCCGTTCGGATGTCGTCCGCCAAGAAATCTCCAATTGTGTAAGGAAGTACAAAGTATCCATCGGCGAGCCCTTGCATTAATGCAGAAGCACCAAGTCGATTCGCACCGTGATCAGAGAAGTTTGCTTCCCCTGCAGCATAACAACCAGGGATGCTCGTCATCAAATTGTAGTCTACCCATAATCCGCCCATTGTATAGTGAACCGCAGGATAAATTTTCATGGGCATTTTGTATGGATTATCATCCGTGATCTTTTCATACATCTGAAATAGATTTCCATACTTGGCTTCCACTACGCCTTCGCCCAATTCTCTAATTTTCGCATCGGAAGGATTCTCGAGATGAAGAATATTAGCCTTCTCTTGCCCATAGCGCATGATTGCTGTAGCGAAGTCTAGGTACACTGCCTCACCTGTTTCGTTGACACCAAAACCCGCGTCGCATCGTTCTTTGGCAGCTCGAGATGCTACGTCACGAGGAACCAAGTTACCAAAGGCCGGATACCGTCGTTCTAAGTAATAGTCTCTTTTTTCTTCAGGAAGATCAATCGCATTCATTCGATTCTCCTGAATCGCAATGGCATCTTCCTTTTCTTTTGGTACCCAAATCCTACCATCGTTCCTGAGCGACTCAGACATCAGAGTCAGCTTTGATTGATAGTCACCCGAACGGGGAATGCACGTAGGATGAATCTGTGTGTAACATGGGTTTGAAAAGAATGCTCCTTTTCTATGAGCTCTCCAAGCCGCTGTTACGTTAGAACCCATGGCATTGGTCGAAAGGAAAAAGACATTTCCGTAGCCTCCAGTGGCAAGCACAACAGCATGTGCAGCGTGCCGTTCGATCTTTCCAGTTACTAGATTTCGGGCAATGATTCCTCTGGCCTTTCCATCTACGATGACCAAGTCCAGCATTTCGTGCCTGTTGTACATCTTGATTTTGCCAGTATTAATCTTCCGGGCCATCGCTGAGTAGGCTCCAAGAAGTAACTGTTGCCCAGTCTGCCCTTTGGCATAGAAAGTCCTGGAAACCAGCACACCTCCAAAAGACCGGTTGTCTAGTAAGCCGCCATACTCACGTGCAAATGGCACTCCTTGGGCAACACACTGGTCGATGATGTTAGCCGAAACTTCCGCGAGTCGATACACGTTCGCTTCCCGAGCTCGATAATCACCTCCCTTTACCGTGTCGTAGAACAATCGATATGTGGAGTCACCATCATTTTGATAATTCTTTGCAGCATTGATTCCTCCTTGTGCAGCAATCGAGTGCGCTCTTCGAGGTGAATCTTGAAAGCAGAATGTTTTGACATTATATCCCATCTCTGCGAGCGACGCACTCGCTGATCCACCTGCAAGACCTGAACCGACCACGATTACATCAATGGATCGCTTGTTGGCAGGATTAACGACGTTGATGTCGTTTTTGTGTTTCGTCCATTTGTCTGCAATTGGACCTTCTGGAATTTTTGAATCGAGCTTTGTCATGTCTCTTCTTAATGCGTTAATGATCCGAAGTAGTGATACAAGGCAACGACGATAAATCCTAATGGAACAGCGACGCCATAAATGTTTGCCAATAGTTTCACAGTTGGGGTGTACTTGTTATTTCTGAATCCAACTGATTGAAAGGCGCTTTGAAATCCGTGTAAGAGATGCAACGCCAAGAAACCGAATGAAAGTACATAGAGTGCAGTTCGGATTGGGTCGGCGAATTTGTGTTGCAGCTCTGAGAAATAACGGTCTTCAATGTTCCACACTCCATCGATGAATTTGAGCTTTAGTTCTGGGAACCAGAAGTCATAAAAGTGTAGACCTAAAAAGAGCAGGACTGCGATCCCTGTAATGATCATGTTTCTACTCATCCATGTGGAGCTTGCCGCTGGATTTGAATAGGAATAATTGAGATCCCGAGCTGCGCGATTCTGCAATTCGAGCACAATTCCCATTGCGATGTGAAAAAACACTCCAAATGCCAGCACCGGCTGAAGGGCGTACTGAACGAAAGGGTTAGTGCCCATGAAATGAGAGAGAAAATTAAAGGTCTCAGCGCTGAGGATTGAGGTGAAGTTGATCGTCAGGTGTTGAAGCAGGAAGAAGAGAAGAAAAAATCCCGAAAGCGCCATGGCATATTTCCTGGCTACTGAAGTGCGGATTAGTGCTACCATAATTTAATATCTGTAATCAGGAGGCAAATGTAAACTCCAGAAGTTCTAAGGAAAACACGAATGTCGGAATACGCAATCGAGCAGGCATTCGGCATAATTCCGCTATGCCTCAGCCATCCTATCGGCTACTTTTTTATAAAGCTCAATCACAGGTCTAAATTCATTTTTCCAAGATAGCGAGTGTTTAATGCCTTCTGCGTTTTTCTTTTTTTCTGGAAGTAGATCAATCATGCGATTGGTGGCCGATTTAAAGGAAGTAATGTTGTTTTCATAGAACAATTCAATATGATTAAATTGTTCTTTAAGTTCTTGGTGCGCCGGTTGATCTGTGCCTATGGTTGGCAAGCCCGCGAGTCCATATTCCATCAGTTTGTTTGAAGAACCTAGCTGATGTGCTTTGTATGACTTTGATCTAGTGTAAAGAATCCCGGCATCGCAGCTGGCAAGTTGATCAAGCAATAGGTTTGGCTGGTAGTCAATAAAATGGATGTGTTGGGCTTCTCTATACTCCTCTTTTAAATCGCCATGAATAGATCGGTTGCCTATAAACACAAGAGATAAATTAATGGAATTATTAATTAGGCGAATTAATTGTTCAATAAATTTTAGTGGCATGTAGACACTTCCTGAGTGAACAAGTAATTTCCGATTATTACTTATTTTCAACGTTTCCCGGAGCGAAATAGTCGGATCTATTTTCTTAGATTCAGGAATGTTTCTGACAGAGATACCCTCAAAAGGAAGCTTAAAGCGTTTTTTTAACGCTGCGGAAATCGCTGTGCTTGACGTTAAAAGGGCGTTGATGGATTTTGAAGCATTTTTTTCATTTTGAAGCATTCTCCTCCAAACCAAATAGCCTTTTAGCCGATTAACTAGGCTAGGAGTTTCCTTGTAATAAGGCCAGCCTATTAGGTATTCATGACTATCATAAGTCAAGAAAATTCTAGGCTCTTTATGCTTTATAAGCGCTGCTAAAGGCATCAACATATAGTCATGACAGTGCAGTATGTCAAAAGACACCTGAAGGATTTTATTTGCAAACAGCTTCAATTCTTCGTTATAATTTTTACCAAAAGGCTTTTGAAAAAATGGACTGAGAATGCGTTTGATAGCGATTCCATTGCGGGTTTCTTCTAAAGGTAAATTCTTATCAGAAACACAGTAAACTATTACGTTAAACCCAGAATTAATAAAAGAAACGGCTTCTTTCTCTACCCTTGAATCAGAAATAAGGGGGTTGTCAAGGAGCATCACAACGGTGGTGGTATTTTTCATTTAATTTCCGCGCAGATTTGCTGGTACAGATGGAAGAATTTTCTCCCAATCACACTAGGCGAAAACCTATTTTGGGCTTCCTGAGCGATGCTTTTACGATCAAAATTCTCATAGATGGAGATTATTTTTTTTAGCGCATTTTTTAGCGCTTCAACATCTTTGGGTTCTACAAGAATTCCGTTGCTGTCATCTATTAATTCTGGAATTCCATTCACATTCATAGATAAAACAGGGGTGCCACAGCATAATGATTCAATAATTACAGTGGGTAGGTTTTCTCTATTAGTGGGATGTACAAATAAGTGTGCCGATTGCAGGGCTTTTGCTAGTTCAGTTTTGCTTTGAAAACCTCTGAGATTAATACTTAGGTGTGGCAACTTGCTCTCAATTATTACCCTGCTCAATTCTAGTTCAGGTCCTTCACCAAAAACATCAATTTCAAGAAGCTCAGTAAATTCGGGCGCAAGTTTGGTAATAGCCTCAAAGAAAAGTTGAGGGTTTTTAGGTTCTAGCCAGGCTGCGGCAAGTACTATTTTGAATTTCTTTAATTTATCATGTGGCTTTTCATGGAAATAGAATGCCTTGGAAGCTACGTTGGGAATAACCTCTATTTTCTCGTTTTTGAGTTCAAAACGTTCACAAATTATATTCCCAAGGTTATTCGAAACAGGTGTGAAAATTTTTAGCTTCGAATTTGAAAACCAGTTTTTTAAATCTTCTATTTCCTTTTTTTTTTTTGTTCTTGGCAATAAATCTATGCCATGGTGATAGAAAGAAAAATGTTCGGTATGAATGAACGGAAGTGATTTGATAGCTTGAACCTTTAGAGCCAATTTCGTGATATGATCCCTTACATGCAGGTGGAAAAATTGAGGCAGGAAGTTTTTACCTACCAGCGCGAATGACTTAGCAAAGGTCTTTCGGATAAGCAAATCATGTACGCCAAATATTCTAATAGCTGTTTTTATTTGGGCATGATAAACGTGCAGCCCACGGTCGTTGCTTTGCTCTATTTCTATTGAAAATGGGAATGACGACAGTTCCTTTTCTATCGAAACGTGAATAACTGAAACTTCTCTAACATACTTTGCAACTGCAAGAGCATGTTCTCTTATAAATAAACCAGAATTTGGCTTCTCGGTAGTCGGCCACCAGGCGGCAACCATCAATACATGATCGATGTTTGCTTTATTCATTCACTGAGGTAATGCTGAAGATTTTCAGAAATCAAGACTGACTTAAGTGCCTCATGATTTTCAATATAATTTTCTAATGTTGATGTACTTGTGCGTGTAAGTTGAACGTTGGCTTCGACTTCCGGAATATTTAAGAATGCACAAATCTTATTCAGAGTAGCTTGATGGTTAATTTGGTTCTCCAGATCCTTTTCATAGTTCACAGATAGAACGGAAACATCCTTCAATGAATCCTGTTCTTGTTTGTCAAAAATGCGCAACAACTTAATTCGCTCTGGGATTTCTTCCGTTTTTATCGTCACTTTTTGCTTGGTTTTGGTGCTTTCGTCTTGAAAATGGTAAACATTTCTTTCCTCTGCCACAAGACTCGAAAGGCACTGTCTAAATTTATTTGTTCGGGTAAGATGAATAATCTTCCATCCATCTTTTGCAAGAGTGTTTATGAATGTAATGGATTCGTCTGTGCTCATGCACTGGTGCCTATAAAGGTCGTAAATCTTTATTCTACAACCGTAAATTTTCACCCCAAATGCTTTACTCCTTATTTTTAAGTAGACTTTTGTCGCAAGTCCTTTTCTCCATATTCTGAATGGAAATTCAGTGCTGTAGATTTCACCGTCACAGTAAACATTTTCTGAGCTGTTAATTAACTGCAGCAAAAGAGTAGAGCCAGTTCGGCCTTGCCCAAAAATTATAAATTTCTGTTCGGGGTTATATTGCCAATTGAGTAGAAATCGACTAATAATCTTAGTAATTTCCCAAACTTGTCTTGCACCTTTTTCGTAGTAGGCTTGTGATGCTATTTTTTTTAACTGATTGATCATCACAATTAATTATCTTGATTCATCTTCTAAAGTTATTCTGACCTAAGTAATATGAAAGAAAGATTTCAGTTTCCAAATAAGTTTTGCTATTGGGGATTTTGATCTAATGAGCGGATCGTATAGTTTGTCTCTTACTTTTCTTATTAAGATTACTTGATAGTCACCATTATTTGCGTGCAAATCATATGTTTTTAGATATTCTATGCATAAGCCGGCATCATAAATTGGTTTGATTATTAGTGGCATAAATAAGTTTTGATCTATAATCTGTTGCAGTTCTGGCCGATGAATGGATACCCATTGATTGTAATATGGGTCTGGAATATGAATTACAAGACTGCCCTCCTCTTTGAGCAGCTGTGACAGTTTTACAAAAAGCCTACGATGTTGGTCGATCGGAATGTGCTCAAGAACATCTGGCATTATGATGAAGTCATAGCTGCCTTCCATGTTGTATTCAACAATGTCGCAAGCGATGAATTTCGCGTTGCTGAAACCATTCAATCGACTCTCGGCCCGTTTTACACTCTCAGAACTGATGTCACACGCAGTGATCGATCCTTCGTTTAGACGCTTTGCCAATAGTTCTGTTTGAGTCCCGACGCCACAGCCAATTTCAAGAACTTGATGATTCGTCTTTAACCCGAATTCAGTAAGCCAGTTATCGATGCTAACATGACGGCGGTTGATGCCTGCGTCTTCTTGCTTATCGGCAAACTCATCATAAAACTTTTCTACATCACTCATCACTGAAGAAATTGAAGGTCTTTTTTAGTGAATAGGAAGAGGTTGTTGATTTTCAAGTCCAACTTGAATCGACAAACCAATACCAAGTATGCAAAGGTCCCAAAATAGGCAATATTGGATGCCCAAGCCGCGCCGATTATTCCATTTTCTGGAATGAAAAGAAGGTCGAATATCACAGTGAGCATCAGCCCAAATGCAGTTGCCTGTAAATTGAATTTGATGTTGTTGGTGACAACATTATAGACCGCAAACACCTTTGAACTACAGGCGAAAAAATTGCCGATGAGAAGAATTTTAAAGGGTAGGATGGAAGCGGAGAATTCTGATCCATAAAGCAATGTTATGAGCAGGTCGGCGATGAGCCAGGCGATTAGACTTATGATCAGAATGATGGTAGCATTTGCTCTTTGAAAGGCACTAAAAATTGAAACACGATCCTTTACATCAGGGTCAGCAAGATTTGGTTTGAGGATGCCAGCGATAGGATCCGATATAAGCCACATCATCTGCGTCAAATTCACCGCAAATACATAGAACCCGACCTGATCGATGGTTGTGAAGTACTCAACTACCCATAGATCTAGGCGATAGTTCAAAAAGTTCAAGAGGTTAGACAAATAGCCAATAAGCGAGAAGCCTAGCAGCATGGATACCTGGGCTATTACACCTTTGTTCATTTGAGGTGCCTCGCCAAATTCTTTCATGTAGGAGATAATCCAGAAGAGCGACTGAAGTGCGATGACTAGGAAGAAAGCTCCCATTACTTCTTGCATGCCTAGCTCACTTTGTAAGTGTAAGTAGTAGAGAATCGAGAAGAAAACAATGTCGCTAAACGCTTTGAGGATAAGGGATTGATTTATGTATCTGAACTTTTTACTGCCAATGAAAATGGCGTTCAGTAAGGTGTTCATGTAGTTAAGCGAGAATGAGGCAAAGACATATGCATAAGGCAACCATTGAGCCCCCATCCTTGGTATGAGGATGTTGACAGGTTGTATTTGATACAGAACGCCGAACGCACCTCCGAGCAAGATGAGGTTGATCATCCAGTGATAGATTCCTACTCCCAGTATTTTACGTGGCTCAGTTTGCTTGCTCGAGATGAAATAGCCGGTGGCCATCTGAATACCAAGATTCATGATCAACCCAAACAAGAGAATATCAGAGGTCAAGACCCCAAATACTCCTTTGCCCTCAGGTCCAAGAATTCGGGTAGAGAATATACTCACTATCAATCCCGACAGGATTTGTGGAAGCTGAGAGAGTAGATTGTAGAATATATTCTTTGAAATATTCAATCTATGGGTTGAATAAAATTTGGAATGTCTCGCTGCTATTTCCAAGCACAATTTCACACGAAGAATCAGTCATTTGAATGGGCATAGCAGGGCATTGAGCATTGGACCGGGGAATTCCTAAAAACATCAGTAAAATCACGGGAAGGGCCAATAAAGTGATGCGCTCAAACATCGCTAGACAAATGTATGGAGATAATACCTTCAAATTAGGGCTTAGGTTGGGTCGTCGGAGTATGAATTCTTGGCCGTATTTCGATTCTTTATTCTTTTGCCCTATGAATTCAGCTCCTTTGGTGTCCATAATCACCGTAACATTCAATAATGCCGACTACTTGGAGCAATGCATTCAGTCGGTATTAGCACAATCATTATCAGACTGGGAATGGCTGATCATTAACAATGGTTCTAACGATGGCACGGCTGAAATCCTAAATGAACTTAGTGATGAGCGAATTGTCCTGGTGAATCTCAATGAAAATTTGGGTGTCAGTGTAGGCAGGAACGAGGGCTTAAAAAGAATGACGGGCAAATTATTCACCTTCCTAGATGGTGACGACGTCCTTCCACTTGAAAGCCTGCGGTCTCGCGCAAAAATACTGCAAGAAGATGATCAAATTGGAGCGGTTGATGGATCGACTCTTACGTTTCATCAAGATTTGAGCAACGTGATAGCTCGCTACAAACCGTCGTTTCATGGTATTCCGCTAGTGCCATTACTGAGCTTAGACGGGACGTGTTTCTTCGGAAATACTTGGATGTTGAGAAAGAAGGATGTTGAATACGCCTTTAGGCCTGGTCTGAGTCATGGTGAAGAGCTGCTATTCTATGCCGAATATGCCGGTGATGTTAAATATTCCTACACGAGTGAAACGGTGCTTTTTTACCGAAAGCATGGTGAGTCTGCAATGAATAACCTGAATGGTTTGATAGCAGGCTACATAAAAGTAGGAAAGGAGTTGGAAGTCCTAGAGGGGATTTCAGATTCTAACATCAAGAGCTACAAAACTGCTGCACGAAGAATAATGTTTCGATCCTTCCTCAAGAACTTTCAACTTTTGGAAGCACTCAAGGCGTGGATCAAGTTAGCGCCTTAAAAACTTGGTTGTAGACCTTGAAATTGTGCTTGGAGTCTCGATAGAGTGCACCGAGCTCTTGAATTTGAGTTCTTTCTGAGATCGAGGAAAGCTTCCGTAAGTCAGGGATAGCAGTTCGAGCGTTTTCATCTTCAAAATCCACGACTAATCCTATTTCGTTTTCCTCAATGAGTTGAGAATCATCGCTGATGTCTTTGGTGACAATTATCGGGAGCCCTACGGCGAGATATTCTCCAGTCTTTACTGGCGACATATACTTCTTACTCTTGGTCTGTCTAACCGGACAGAATCCAATATCAGCAGCACTTAAATAGGCGCCAATTTCCGAATGAGGAACTTTCTTGATCAAAAATCGCTCAGCTGAAATTCCTCTCTTTTCAAATGCGCGTTTCGCATGATCAAGCATCGGAGTAAGAATGATTTGAAAGTAGTTTTCATCCGAATGAAGAAGACGGCCTATGTAGTCGAAGAATTCATCATCGTAGTAGATGTCGCCGAATTTGCCCACATATATTCCAACGATCCATTGGTTATCTACCTGAGGAAGACTGCTCCTAATTTCTTCTCGAATGGAGCTATCAAAGGGCATCTCATCAAAATCAAGCGAACATGGAATCGTATGCACATTAGTCAGACCATTTGATTTGAGGTACTCGGTATATTGGCTTGAAACCGTGATTAGAATGGAGGCATTCTTCATTGCTCGAGCCTCTTGCTTCTTTTGGATTCTGTATTTCTGACCGTCCTTCCAAGCGCCACTTTCAAGCATATAATCTGAGTGTGGTTCAAAAGATTCCACTCCAAAGGGAAGAGAAAATACCTTGCTCAGAAGAGAAGCAACGCCGCCGGCTACTGCGCCTCGTGCCCAGAGCATGTCGTATTTCAACTTGTGGTTCCTCAAATGTTTTCCAACTCCCCTGAGAAGAGTGATTATTTGCCAGAAGCCCGACTCATTGACATTTTTCTTGGCGGTGTAAATAGGTAACCACGTAACACCTTCAATACCGTGGAACGATACATCGTTGTGTTTGCTTTCAGGAGTGGTCAGCGTAATTGACAAAACCAGTTTTTCCTTAATCAGATATCGAAGGACAGGAAAAATTGTAGCATGAGTTAGCCCATTATCGATTGACCAAAATGAAATATAGAGTAGCCTCATCAGTTGATGCAAACTTACGCCAACTAGAATTTGAACGAACAAAGCATCCACTGGATAAAGTGAGGATATTCTGCTTCATTTGTAAGATAATCGGATTACAATGAAGTACGATAGAATCGATAACAGCCTCTACATTCAAAACAGGAAGAACTTCTCTTCACGCATGGAATCAAGGGCATTGGCTGTTTTCAATAGCAACGACATTATTACCACGAGTGCCGATAGTACTCGTTCTTTCAAACAACACACAGACATTTTATGGCTTTCAGGAGTTGATCAGGAGGAGAGCATTTTGGTTCTGTTCCCTGAATGCCACAACCCGAATCACCGAGAGTTATTGTTCCTAAAGGAGACCAACGAGCATATTGCGATTTGGGAAGGTGAAAAACTAGACAAGACAGCGGCAATTGCAACTTCTGGTATACAAAAGATCTACTGGCTTGATCAATTTGAGACGATTTTTAATCAATTGATGAGTGAGGCTGAACATGTCTACATCAATACCAATGAGCATTGGAGGGCGAATACTGAAGCTCAGACAAGAGAAGATCGCTGGATCGAATGGTGCATGGAAAAGTATCCTGTACACAACTACTTGAGGAGCAATCCATTTTTACACGAGCTGAGGGCAGTAAAGCATTCGATAGAAATTGATCTAATGCAAAAGGCTTGCGACATCACGGAGAAAGGAGTGAGAAGAATTCTTCCATTCATCAAGCCTGGAGTAATGGAATATGAAATCGAAGCTGAGCTATGGCACGAATTCATTCGAAATCGCTCACAAGGTTTTGCCTATACACCAATCTTGGGTTCTGGTAGAAATGCTTGTGTTCTACACTACATTGAAAATAATCAAGAATGTAAGGATGGCGACGTTATCCTCATGGACTTTGGGGCTGAGTATGCTAACTATGCTTCTGACTTGACGCGATCTGTCCCGGTGAATGGTCGTTTCACGAAACGACAAAGAGCGGTATACGATGCTGTTCTCCGGGTGAAAAATGGAGCCATTGAGGTTCTGAGACCTGGGAAAACACTCAAGCAATACCACGTAGAAGTCGGTAGTTTGATGGAGAAAGAACTGGTTGATCTTAACTTGATCACCATGGACGACATCAAGAATCAGAATCCTGAGTGGCCAGCCTACAAAAAGTACTTCATGCACGGAACGTCTCACTACATTGGTTTGGACACGCATGATTACGGACCATGGAATGCACCGATTCCAGCGGGGTCAGCCTTCACCGTTGAACCGGGGATTTACATTCTCGAGGAGAACTTGGGAATCCGTCTAGAGGATGACTATATTATCACCGATTCTGGGCACAAAAACTTGATGGAGAACATTCCAATCGAAGCGGAGGAGATTGAGGATTTGATGAATGCCTAAGCACATCTTTAAGGATATTTCAATTCATTTTACTGACCGAGGCAAAGGGCCAGCGGTAGTCTTGATTCATGGATTTCTGGAAAATCTAACCATGTGGAAAGACATTGAGAAATCAATCATCCAGAAGCATCGCGTTATTTGTGTGGACTTGCCAGGTCATGGAAAGAGCGATTGCATTGGTTATGTTCATACAATGGATGAAATGGCAGAAGCGATTCATTCCGTTTTTCGTTCTCTTCGGCTTCGTAAGTATGCGATCGTCGGACACAGTATGGGAGGGTATGTCGCTTTGGCTTATGCCGAAAAGCATCCGGATAACCTAAGAGATTTGGTGTTATACCAAAGCACAGCAAAGGCCGACTCCAACGAGAAAAAGAGAGATCGGAAAAGGGCAGCTACTCTGATCAAGAAGAATCCGACAAGCTTCATTCGAAAATCCATCCCACTACTATTTCGTCCTGTTAATCGGAAGACGTTTAAAAAAGAGATTAAGGAGTTGATTGATGAGGCAGTGAAGACGTCCTCGCAAGGAGTGGTGGCGGCTCTTGAAGGAATGCGGATTCGGCCGAATCGTGAGTTGCTTCTGAAATTCCCACCATATCCCGTTCACATCGTTGCTGGGGACAAAGACCCTCGAATTCCAATCCAAGAATCAATACAATTATCTAAGATTTCAGAGTTTGTTACCCTTCATGTGATCAAGGGAATCGGACACATGAGTTACATCGAAGCAAAAGAAGAGACGATCCAAGTTTTCAAGAAAATTCTGAAATAGGCTTTATTGTCACTTCTTATTAATCCGCTCCAATAGCGCTTTCACGCCGGAAGTAATCCTCTTTACACTGCCAGCTACACCTTCAGTATTCACGTAGATTGTGTTATGATCTTGGGCGATTTCGCTTTCAGGTCGCGTTTTGGTGTAGTAATAAGTGGCCAAGGATTTTCGATTGATACCTTCAGGAGTGTTTAGTGGTTTAGGGTGGCCGTGAAATGAAATCTCGTTCGTCTCAAACATCACGCACCGATTAAATTCCGGAGCAACTTGGGCTATTTGCACTTTATTGTTGTTGCTTAAATCCCAGAGTTCGAGATGACCATTATACTCGTCCTTCCACTCCTTGTTCATGTAGACGATGGTGTTTAAACGGCGATGAAATTGTGTCTCTGGGTGGATGTTGTAGTCAACATGCACGTTTAAAAAAGCACCGTTGATGCTTTGGTGTAGTCCACCACCGAACAGATTCGCGTCCCCAATAATTTTGTCTTCTAATTTCGTCACGCGCTGTAACCAACCCAAAAATTCGTCGCTGTTTAGTTCAGCGAACACTGCGTCGAAAACGCTACCGGACTCAAACTTGGTCTTTTGAAATTTGTTCTTCTGGTCTAGGTAGGTAGTGCCATCCCACTTCCCATCTTCAACAGCAGGATAAGCGTTGAGAACCAGCTCCGCTTCCGAACTTTTAAATATCCCATCAAACGTACACCACCTAAAGGGTGTGCCAGAATTGAAGTTCTGTTGAATTGTGTCGAACTCAGCCTCAAGAAAATCCAGATCAATGTATTTCATGAACCACCCAAATCTAGTTTTTATTCGAGGATTAATCTTCCTGATCAAGATCAGAAATTGACCTAATGGCCATCATCGGTACGATGGAAGCAAGCTGCTTTTTTTGAACCTACCAACAATCAACTCTATGGAAGGCACAGAACAACAAACCGGGAACTTATGGCAACGACTGGAAAACAATGAATTTGACCGATTCGGGATTATTTCATTCGGGTTCCTGATTATCGGGATTGTCGGCGGGATTACTGTCGGCGTATTCGTGAAAGATGCCATTTGGCAGATTGGTGTCATCGCAGCCTTCACGATGCTGAGCTTGTCAATGATGTTGGCGGTTCAACCAATGAAGTGGATCATGCGCACCATGGCACTCGCCATCATAGTGGATTTAATTTTTATTTTGGTTAATCTGTTTTGACTTAAACAAATTAGAAACTCTTCCAGCCTTGAGCCTTGATCTCAATCTCCTCACCTTGTGGGTAGATGATGGCTGCTCCTGAAGCTTTGTCGGTGATGTGTCCAATGATGTGGACTTCTTCCATCGCCCTGACTTTTTCAAAATCTTTTTGATCGACTGTGAATAGCAATTCGTAGTCCTCACCTCCATTCATCGCGCAAACAGAGGGCTCCATTTTAAACTCCTTTGACTGAGAAGCAGTTGTAGGATCAATTGGCAGTTTGTCTTCGTAGACACGAACACCGCACTCACTTGATTTGCAAATATGCAAGAGCTCTGATCCGAGACCATCTGAAATATCAATCATAGAAGTTGGTTGAATTTCGTTCTTCGCCAATGCTGTGACTACATCTTTCCTAGCTTCTGGCTTCAGAATTCGCTCTAGGACATAGTCAAATCCTTCTAGGTCGGGTTGAACCTTTGGATTCTCCTTCCATATCTGCTTTTCACGTTCCAAGATTTGCAATCCTATGTAAGCTGCTCCGAGGTCTCCTGAAACACAGACCAAGTCATTGTCTTTGGCTCCAGAGCGATAGGCGATTTTGTCTTTGTCTGCTGATCCAATGGCTGTGACGCTAATCATCAATCCACTGGTGCTGGTTGATGTGTCTCCTCCTACAAAGTCAATTTCGTACGTGTCGCAAGCCAGCTTAATTCCGGCGTACAGTTCGTCTAAAACTTCAACCGGGAAACGATTTGAAACGGCAATACTCACAAGTATGTGAGTCGGTTGTGCGTTCATCGCGCATATGTCGCTGACGTTAACGACCACTGCTTTATACCCAAGATGTTTGAAAGGAGTGTAGCCCAAGTCGAAGTGAACTCCTTCGACTAAAAGGTCAGAAGAAACGACCTCAACATGATCACCTCGATCGATTACCGCGGCATCGTCGCCAATTCCTTTGATGGAGGATTTATTCTTGAGCTCAATGCCCTTTGTAAGATGTTCGATCAATCCGAACTCCCCAATGTCACTTAATTCTGTTCTATCAGCCATAATTGAAAATTGAGGTGCAAAGGTACCTGCACTATTTCTTATAGAAGTGCATCTCTTCAATGTATTTAGAGACGGGCTCAGTCAGAAGGTAGCGCACGTCTTTTCCTTCTTTGATCGACTTGCGAATAAAGCTTGCTGAGATTTTCATTAATGGCGCATCGATCAGCGTGACTTTAGGATAGTCCAGAAATTCGCTTGGGGCTGAAGTATTGACGGTCAAGTTCTCGTCACTCTCAACTCTCGGATAGACCAAGAGATTGTAATCCTCTAAGATCTGTTCGTAGTTCTTCCATTTTTGGAAGGTGTTCAGATTGTCTTCGCCCATAATGATGCTGAAATCATGATCTGGGAATCTCTCAGCCAAGGATACTAACGTATGTATGGTGTACGAAGGTTGAGGAAGGTCAAATTCGATGTTAGAAACACCGAGTTTGTTATTATCCTCAATGGCAATTCTCACTAATGTGAGCCGATGATAGTCCGCAAGGAGAGAAGCCTTGGGTTTTAAGGGGTTCTGGGGCGAAACCACGAACCAAACCTGATCCAAACTGGCGTGTTGAGCCATGTGATTGGAAATAATCAGATGGCCCACATGAATAGGGTTGAACGTTCCAAAATATAGTCCTACTCGCTTACTCATTCTTCAAGAAATCAACTACAGCTGTCATGGCTTGTTCAATGGCTAGTCCAAGATCTTCGTTTAAAATGCTAATGTCAAACTTATCTTTCATGGATAGTTCTTCCCTTGCCTTTGCGAGGCGTATTTGGATCTTCTCCTCCGATTCAGTTTGTCTTCCTCTCAACCTTGTTTCTAGGACCGATTCTGAAGGCGGTTCGATGAAAATGGCAAGGGCTTGTTCCTTAAGCTCATTTTTCAGTTTCAACGCTCCGTAGACATCCACATCAAAGACTACAGCATTGCCATTCTCCCAGATTCTTGAAATTTCTGAGCGCAATGTTCCATAGAATTGATCGGGATATACTTCTTCCCACTCCAACAATGCTTCTGCCTGAATTTTAGACTTGAATCCGTCGATGCCGAGAAAATGATAGTCCACACCATCCCGCTCATGACCACGTGCATCTCGGCTTGCTGCTGAGATGGAAAACTCAAGGGGAAGTTGTCGCCTGAGTAACGCATGAACGATGGTCGTTTTACCGGCTCCTGAGGGCGCTGAGAAGATTATGGATTTACCTGAGGGATTCAATTTGGCTAAAGAATATTGAGGACTTGCTCCTTGATTTTTTCCAGTTCATCCTTCATTCCAACAACAATGTGCTGTATATCGGAGTGTTGGGCTTTACTTCCTAGCGTGTTTATTTCTCGTCCCATTTCCTGAGAAATAAAACCTAGTTTTTTTCCTTTCGAATCGTCTTCCGTCAATGTTTTGAGGAAGTGCTCACAATGGGCTTTGAGTCGAACCTTTTCTTCGGAAATGTCCAATTTCTCCAAGTAATAGATCATCTCCTGCTCGAGTCGATCCTCATCAATGGACTTGGAATCTGCTCCATCTTCGGTGAGACTAGCATTGATCCTGGATTTAATTCGCTCTATGCGTTCATTTTCAAATGGCTCAACGCTCACCAATTTAGAGGAGATGTCTTGTGTTGATGCTTTGACCACATCCTCCAAGGTTTTTCCTTCTTCTGATCGAAAGGCTTTGACATTTTTGATACAGTCAATCAGTCCATTTTTAATGGCCGCGTATTCACCATCTTCTAATTCTTCATTAATGGGTGTCAGCACATCCGGCATTTTTAGAATCAGATTGAGATACTCTGCAGAACTTGGTTCGCCACCCCCATCAATGTAATTTGAAGCTGTTTTTAAAGTCTCATGATAGGACTTCACGAGGGCTTCGTTGAGTTGATTCGATGATTCTCCTTCCGCTAAATTTCGTTGGATGTTCAAGTCTATTTTACCTCGATGCAGCTCACTTGTCAGCATCGATCTCATCTCCATTTCTTTCGAGCGATAAATGGAGGGAACTCGAACGTTCAAATCTGCTTGTTTGCTATTCAGGCTTCTGATCTCGATAGCAATATGGCGACCGTTGTATTCGCATATTACCTTGCCATAGCCCGTCATGGAGTAAGTCATGGCGCAATATTAGTGAAGCTAAGCGTGCTTGAAGCTACAGGCGTTCTTATTCCTGCTTTTTAAAACCGACCATGATCGAAACACAGCCGTTTTTCTTGAGATTATTTGCCGTGCCCAAACTCGGAACCACTACTCTCATTTTGAGCTGTTGTGTTGATTCCAGAGTGAAGTCAAAGACCTTTTCTCCCGAGTTGCGACTGGAGTACAAAACGTTCTTTCGGTAATCCATTACCTCGAAGTAAAGGCTGTCGCTGATGGATGGCTGAGAACACACGAAGAGTCTGTAGTCTTGGCCAGAGTAGAAGGTTTGAGAAAGCGTCGCTTCTTCTCCTTCAAACATAACAGCGCCATTGTATTGGCCGTTTCCTGTATAGTCTTCGAGAGGTTCTCGACAATTTTTCTTGGTGAATGACTTGCATTGAGCGGAAGCAAATTGTGGAACTGCTAATGCGAGAAGAAGTATAGGGAGGATCAACTTTTTCACAGTGCAACAATTTTAGTTCGACTCTCCAAGGCTAGCTCCTTTAGTTTATTGAAATCTTCAGCTGAGTACTGAACTTCTTTGGCACCACCGATGACGAACTTGCCATCTTCGGGTTCAGAAATTTCTGTTGGTTCTTCAGTGACTGGCAAGTTGGCATAGAAGTTTAGAATGTCCACAAAATATGGGCGCGACTGAGCCAACATGTTGTCTTCAGAATATTCTTCAAACATATCTTCAATCTGCATCGCCGTGAATTTTTGTTCCATAAGCCTCTTCATGATTTCATCATTCGGATTTGAAACATCCGCGAGTGTCACGCCAATGTACAGGCCTTCGACCCATCCAGCAACCATGACGAGCATCGCAATCTCATTTCGATTTTCATCTTTCAGTTGCCCATTGATTTCCCAATAAACTTCTGACAAGATCGAGACCATTGAGTCCTTGTTGTTTAGGTTATTGTTGGCGCGTTCAACTCGATTGTTCGAGAATGCATCGTGAATTCCAATGGTACCCGCGAGGCGTTTGGCTGCAGCCAACAATAACAGTGATTCTTGCTGTTGCTCATAAACACGGGTGTAACTGAGGTCCGCTCCGTACACACCTAAAATCATCCCTTGCTTGAGAGTTGATTGGTAGTCAGAGGTGCCCTTCGTGTTGAGCGCAAGACCTTTTTGAAATTCGCCACCCGCTTGCTTGATCAGCGTGGTCAACTCAAGTGGAGAGGGCATTGAATAGTATATCTTCTTTGCCTCTTCGAAGAGCTCGTCACTTTTTCCACCATCATTCATGATGGTATCTAGATCAGGGGTAGGCTTTTTGTTCTCTATCTCACCACCGCATCCTGCTAAAAGCAAGAACAGCATAAGGATTGAGGGAATTAATCGATTCATATTTTGCCTAGGTTGGATCAAATGTAGTTTGCTAAAATGGCGGCACTAATGAGCCTCAAGCCAATTTATCCCATGATTGATGTCAACAACTAGTGGAACATCAATCTCAAATGCCGTCTCCATCTCTCTACGGATGATCGGCGTGATTCGTTCCAATTCCGATTTATGGGTGTCAAAAACCAGTTCATCGTGAACTTGCAAAATCATTTTTGACCGGAATCCTTCTTGCTCAAAAAGATCATGAATATTGATCATCGCAATTTTAATAATATCGGCAGCAGAGCCCTGAATTGGTGCATTTATGGCATTTCGTTCGGCAGCAGCTCGTACGGTATGATTTCGAGAATTGATGTCTGGCATGTTACGCCGGCGACCCAGTAACGTTTCTGCATATCCTCGCTCTCTGCATCTCTCAATGCTGTCTTCTTTGTACTTGAGCAATCCGGGAAATTCATTGAAATAACTATCAATAATTTCTTTGGCTTCACCGCGCGAAATATTGAGGTTTTGAGAAAGCCCAAAGGCTCCCTGACCGTATGCGATACCAAAGTTTACCGCTTTTGCTCGGCCTCGCTGCTCGCGATTCACATCTTCGAGTGCAACTCCAAAAACTTTAGCGGCCGTGGCCGCGTGAATGTCATGTCCTTTTCTAAAGGCTTCCTTCATTCCTTCATCTCCAGAGAGTGCAGCTATGATGCGAAGCTCCACTTGCGAGTAATCTGCAGCGAGGAGTACGTGTTCGTTATCCCTAGGAATGAATGCTTTTCGCACATAGCGACCGCGTTCGGTTCGGATTGGGATGTTTTGGAGGTTTGGATTATTGGATGAAAGTCGTCCTGTAGCAGCCACTGTCTGCATGTAATTCGTGTGAACTCGTCCCGTCTTTGGGTTGACCATTTCTGGGAGACTATCCACATAAGTGCTCTTTAATTTCTTGATGCTTCTATAGTCGAGAATGAGCGGAATGATCTCGTGTTTTTCTGCAAGCTTCTGAAGCGTGTCCTCCCGAGTTTCGTATTGGCCGCTTTTAGTCTTCTTAGCTTTCTCGTCAATTTTCAAGTGGTCAAATAGAACCTCACCAAGTTGTTTTGGCGAATCGACGTTGAAGTCTACGCCAGCAAGTTTGTAGATTTTGTCTCGATGCTCGATGACATCCTTCTCGAGTTCCTTTGAATATTCTTCTAGAGCGGGAACGTCCAAGTTCACCCCTTCATTTTCCATTTTAGCGAGCACATTAATCAGAGGAGATTCAATTTCCCTGAATAGTTTCACCAAGTGATCCTGCTCTAAATCCTTGTCAAGTGCCTCTTTCAGTTGCAAAGTGATATCGGCATCTTCCGATGCATATTCAGTGATCTTCTCGATAGGAACGTCACGCATGGTGCCTTGATTCTTCCCTTTCTTTCCGATCAAAGTCTCAATCGAGACGGGCTTGTAATTCAGGAAGTACTGAGCCATTTCATCCATGTTGTGTTTTTGATCAGGATGGAGAAGATAATGGGCGATCATGGTATCGTATAGGAATCCAGATACCTGCACTCCATATTGCATCAACACCTCAACGTCATATTTAATGTTCTGACCAATTTTTTGAGCATCATTCTCAAACACAGATTTAAACTCGGCAACAATTGCTTTGGCTTCACTTTGATCATCTGGCACAGGTACGTAGTAAGCCTCGCCGATTTTGTATGAAAAGGACATTCCAACTAATTCTGCTTGTAGTGGATCAATACCTGTAGTCTCTGTATCAAAACAGAATGAATCAAGTTTTCCCAGATCATCGATGAGCGACTTTCTCTTTTCTGGAGTGTCAATCAATCTGTAGTCGTGCCCGGTCGATTCTATATTCAGAGTTGAGCCTTCCTGAACAGCTGCTTCTTCCTCCGCTTCGCCAAAAAGGTCCAGTTGATCGCCGCTGCTGCTGGTTTTGGTAACGGTGATTTCTTCTCCAAGGATCCGTTTAGCGAATGTTCTGAATTCGAGTTCGGTGAATATCTCGTTCAAGACCTCCCCGTCGGGTTCTTCCATGATGAGTTCTTTTTCATTGAACTCAATTGGAACATCAAGCACGATGGTTGCTAGTTGCTTCGACATGATGGCCAAATCTTGATTGGCCTCGACCTTTTCTTTCAACTTGCCCTTTAACTGATCAAGGTTTTCATACAACCCTTCAACAGATCCGAACTGCTGTACAAATTTCATGGCGGTCTTCTCGCCAACTCCTGGAATTCCTGGAATATTATCGACTGCATCTCCCATCATACCAAGAATGTCAATGACCTGCTCAGGTCGTTCGAGACCGTATTTCGCGCAGATTTCTGGTGGTCCCAAAATCTCAACATCGGAGCCTTGACGACCAGGCTTGTACATAAAGATATTATCCTCAACTAGCTGGCCGTAGTCTTTATCAGGTGTCATCATGAATACTTCATATCCATGTCGAGCTGCCTTTTTAGCTAAAGTCCCGATCACATCATCCGCCTCAAAGCCTTCTACTTCAAGAACGGGAATTCTAAACCCCTTTACGATGTTCTTTATGTAAGGAATTGAGCGAGCGATGTCCTCTGGCATAGCTTCTCGATTTGCTTTGTACTCAGCATATTGTTCAACTCGAAAGTTCTCTTTGTCGCCACTTGGTGGATCGAAGACTACTGCGATGTGCGTTGGTTGTTCCTTTCGGATCAGCTCGTAGAGCGTATTCGTAAAACCGAACATCGCTGACGTATTCATTCCCTTGCTGCTGATTCTCGGATTCGAAATGAAGGAGTAATATGCTCTGTAGATGAGTGCAAATGCGTCCAGCAGGAATAGTCGCTTATTGTCGGCCATTGAGAAAAATTAATTTCTCGAAATATAGCTGTAAGCAAAGAATAGGGATTCAGATCGGACACAAAAAAAGACCCGAAATAAATCGGGTCTCTACTTTAGACAAACGTCAATTGTCCATCCGAACATTCAAAAAGACATGATTTCTTGGTATTCAGATATAAAATCCTCAAGAGGTGAGACAGCCGCATTGTGCGCTGGTCTTTTCCTAAACTACAGCAAATGCAATACGCCAGTTGTCTCACCTCGATCCATACCAAGGCATCAGTCTTTTACGATAAAAAATGGGGGATAGTAGTTGTTACTCGATAGGCAAATTGATTTCCAACCAAATTAGAAAATCAATTTGGAATGACCAAAACCTCACTCTTGATAAATCACCTGCATCACAACTTCACCGACTATTCCAAGCATCTCTGGGTCGATCACATCCATGTTGTCAGCGTGTGTGTGGTGAAAGGAACCGAAGTCCGAATTGGCCATCTCGTAGTGAATAATATCGACCGTCGGAATCTTGGCAATCGTGTTCAAATAAATGTGATCGTCGGTAATCTGATTGCCAGCAATATTTAGGAATTGATTGGTGTGACCCATTGCTCGGCCAATGGCCCATATCTTCTTCGTTTGTTCAGGAGCTAGTTGAAGCGAAGCCCACTCTTTAGGAAAAATGGCATCCTTGGCTCCAACCATGTCAAGGAGAATTCCATAACGCGGATTGTAATTCGGAACCGGAATGTTCCTTGACCAATACTGTGAACCAAGACACCAGCTGTCATTCGATTCTCCAATCATCGAGCTTAATGGCTTCCCATAATCTTCAGCATCAAAAAAGACAATGTCGAATCCAATTTTTGGAGCGTTGCCAGTATCAGAACCAATAGCGTGGGCAATTTCCAACAAGACTCCGACGCCACTTGCTCCATCATTGGCACCATCGATAGCTTTTGTTTTGTGCTTTGTATCTCGATCGGCAAATGGTCTTGTATCCCAATGTGCACATAAGAGAATTCGGTCCTTTAAATCAGGGCGATAACTTGCCATGATGTTGTAAATTTTCAATTCATCACCATTGAATGCTGTAACTCTTGCCTCCTGAATTCTCGTAGCCAAACCGTGTCGTTGCAGTTCTGTTTCGAGCCATTTTGCGCAAGCAACATGGGGCAAAGTATTTGGCACACGCGGTCCAAACCCTACTTGTTGTTCCACGAATGCATAAGCAGAATCGGGATTGAAAACAGGAGTTTTTACAAGCTCAATTTTTGGCTTTGGCGCCTTCTTTTCTGCAGGCGGTTCAATTTTTCGATCACCATCACCACAGCTGGCAATCATGGTAAGTGAGAAAATTCCAAGAAGTAGTTTCGTTATGCGCCCAAATCCCATTTCACTCCATCTTTACCGTCTTTAACTACAATCTTCAATTCGTTGAGTTGATCTCTAATCGCATCCGACGTAGCCCAGTCTTTGTTCGCGCGTGCTCTTGCCCGAAGGTCGAGCACCAACTCCATAAGTCCATCGACCAATGCTGAATCCCCTGTATCTTCAATTGACATCAAACCGAGGACATCGAAGACGTAGCCTTGAACCAACTTGAAAAGTTCTGACTTAGAACTTGCGTCAATTTTGAGTCGACCTTCAATAACCGAGTTGATTTGTCGGGATGCATCGAAAAGATGACCGATCAATACAGGACTGTTGAAGTCATCGTCCATAGCTTCTTTGAACGATGCGGCAAGTGCACTAACATCAACCTCATTGCTCTCAGAGACCGGCATGCTTTCCATGACTTTTACTCCAGCCATCAATCGCTGATATCCTTTTTCAGCCGCTTCCAAGGCATCATGAGAAAAGTCCAATGTGCTTCTATAGTGGGCTTGCAGCATGAAGAACCGAACGACCATTGGGTGAAATCCCCTTTTTAGCATCGGGTGATCACCTGTAAAAAGTTCGTTAGGAAGAATACTATTTCCTAGTGATTTAGACATCTTGGAACCTTCAAAGGTCAGCATGTTCGTGTGCAACCAATACTTCGAAGGACCGTGTCCAGAACAAGCCGTGTTTTGAGCAACTTCGGACTCGTGATGGGGAAACTTTAGGTCCATTCCTCCACCATGAATGTCGAATTCTTCACCCAAATATTTGGTACTCATGGCCGAACATTCTAAATGCCATCCAGGAACTCCATCGCTCCAAGGCGAAGGCCAACGCATGATATGTTCAGGAGAAGCTTTTTTCCAAAGTGCGAAGTCGGCAAAGAATTTTTTCTCACTCTGGCCATCCAACGCTCTGGTATTCTCCATGAGTTCATCGACATTGCGTCCGCTGAGTTCGCCGTAGTTGTGCTTCTCCTTATAGGCACTCACATCAAAGTAAACGTTCCCATTTGATTCGTATGCGAAACCCTTGTCAACAATGCTTTTGATCATTTCGATCTGCTCGATCATGTGGCCAGTGGCCGTTGGCTCAATGTCTGGAGGTAGGAGATTCAACTTCGACATGACTTCATGGAAATCGACCGTGTATTTCTGAACGATCTCCATTGGCTCAAGCTTTTCGAGTTTTGCTTGTTCTCCAATTCGATCAATTCCATCATCCACCTCAGTAGTGATGTGACCAACATCGGTTATGTTTCGAACATACCGCACTTTGAAGTCTAGGTAACGCAGGTATCTTGAGATGAGGTCGAAAGAGAGGAAGGTTCGGCAATTTCCCAGATGTGCATTGCTGTAAACGGTTGGTCCACAGACATACAATCCAACCATTGGAGGATTAACTGGTTTGAACAACTCTTTCGTACCGCTCAGGGTATTGTACAAATGCAACTGAGATTCCATAGAAATTAATGAGCCAGCAAAGATAGAATTGAAGAGGACCGAATGAGCCTAGGGCTACTGCATGTTTTTGTCAATGACGCCTTCACCGACATATCGTCCATTCTTGTAGATCTCGATGTTGGTGAGGATTCCATTGTCATCGTATTTGTAGAACTTCCCGTTCCACAATCGGCCACCATTGAATTCACCTTTTTGAGAAATCTGCTTGTTCTTGTTGTAAAGCGTGTGGTCCCCGTTTCCATCAAAGAAACCCACATTCGCCTTGGCGCCTGTTTGGGCTACCGCTACGGATGCTTTCACCTTCTGGTTTCCACTTGCAACCGGCTCTGGTTCGGCTTTTGGTGCTGCCTGAGGAGTGGATGGTTTCTTAAATGTAGACTTTGAAGCGTCCATTTGTCCGCCATTGAAAACACGGACTGATTTCACTTCACCATTTGCAAAATACTCTTTGACCTCGCCATTTTCTTTACCACCAGCCCAGTTTCCTTCAATCATGACCTGGCCATTTTCATGGTAGTAAGTCTGATCTCCATCGCGCTTGCCTGATTCGTTAAAAGTGAAATCTTGCTGGACCTGTCCATTGGGATAGTACCGTGTAAACTTCCCTTGATTCTTGTTTAAACTCCAAGTTCCCTTTTCTTCAACCTTGCCGTTCTCAAAGAAAGTAGTGTAAGGACCTTTTGGTCGGCCGTTGATGTAGGTTATTTCGTTCTTCAATTTTCCGGATGCGAAATAGCCCTTCCACTTACCGGTCTTTCTTCCTTCTTGATATTCTCCTTCTTCAATCTTGTCATCAGGAGAGTATCCTGGCTTTGGAGAGTCAGCCCCTTTAACGACCAAATAACCAACTTTTCTACCAGCATCATTCTTAGCATTCTGAGCCAGAAGAGCGCTTGCACAAAAAAGAAGGGCAATGAGTAACAGGTTTTTCATTTGGAACGGGTTCTTCATTAGAGCGGCAAAAGATAAATTACTTTCGACTAAAGCCAATTTCCATTTTCAGATCAGTCAGTGGCCTTCAATAGTTTGGCGAGATTTTCTAACATGTCCGTTGTCATAGCATCAAGGTCATAAGAGTGAGACCAACCCCAATCTTGTCTCGCTTCTTGGTCATCGATCGATGCGGGCCAATTGCCGGCAATTTCTTGTCGAAAATCTGGCTTATAAGTGATCCCGAAATCGGAAATATGATCTCGGATAGAATTCGCAACTTCATCAGGATTGAAGCTCATGGCACTTATGTTATAGCTCGAACGAATTTTGATTTGATCGGCCGGCGCTTGCATGATGTCCATAGTGGCCTTAACTGCATCACTCATGTACATCATTGGAAGCGAAGTGTCAGCATTCAGAAAGCATTCATAGTTTCCAGAAGCTAGAGCCTGATGGTAAATGTCAACGGCGTAATCTGTGGTTCCTCCACCTGGAAGAGACTTCCAACCAATTAACCCTGGGTAACGAATGCTCCTCACATCTACACCCCATCTATCATGATAGTACTCACACCACCGTTCACCCGCTTGCTTCGAAATGCCATAAACGGTCGTCGGTTCTATGATCGTTCTCTGAGGAGTGCTTTGTCTCGGCGTCGTCGGTCCAAATACGGCGATTGAGCTTGGCCAAAAGATCTTCTTGAGAATTCCTTCTTTGGCTAAATCAAGAACATTGAAGAGGCTGTCCATGTTCAGTTGCCAACCCAGGTCGGGTTTTTGCTCTGCAGTCGCGGACAGCATGGCGGCAAGATGATAGACTTCGGTAATCTCATGATCAATGACCGCTTGTCTCACTCCATTGCGATCGAGAACATCAAGTCTGAGATAAGGAACATCAAAATTTGCTTCATCTCGAATATCCGATGCAATGACCCTATCCCTTCCGAACTTATCAGCGAGATTTTCAACTAATTCAGTCCCTACTTGACCGCAGGCACCAATGACAAGAATGCGTGAGTTACTCATGATTTTGAATAGCGCAAATATGTGGCTCAATCACCGAAATAGAAAATGAAGTTTCGGGACAGTTTCGATTAAACTTCGTCAAAGTTGACAACAATCGAGTCCGTTTTTGGATGAGATTGGCACGTTAAAATGAAGCCCCTTGCTAAATCGTCTGGCTCAAGAGAGTAATTGAGGTCCATGTGAACCTCGCCCTCTTCAAGCTTGGCTCTACAAGTTGCACAAACACCGCCCTTGCATGCAAATGGAAGGTCGGCTCCATGCTTCAGGGCTGAGTCAAGGACATTTTCAGATGTGCTCGCCATGTTAAAATCTGTCTCAACACCATCAATGATGATCTTAACTTTTGCGGCTACACCTTCAAATTGCTCTGGTTTTTCTTCTCCCTTGCGTTCGGCAAGTTGTTGAGGAGAGGCAAATAATTCGAAGTGAATGCTTTTCTTATCTACACCAGCGTTAATTAGGCTCTCCTTCACTGAGTCAACCATCGGGGCAGGTCCGCATATAAAGACATCATTAATGGTAGAAGGTTCGATGAAATACTTGAGAAAAGTATTGCACTTGTCTTCATCAATCCTTCCGTGTAGATGAGGGACATCACTGGCTTCTCGGCTTAATACATGGAAAACTCTAAGCCGATCCATGTACTCATTCTTGAGGTCTTCAATCTCTTCTTTGAAAATAATGCTCGAGATATACTTGTTCGAGTAGATCAATGTGAATTCGCTCTTTGGCTCGGTTGCTAAGATTGTTCTCATGTGAGCCATTACGGGCGTGATGCCGCTCCCAGCGGCGAAGGCAACATAGCGTTTATCGTTTTGAGGATCAACCTCGGTATAAAATCTCCCAAGCGGTGTCATCACTTCCAACACATCGCCCACCTTGAGTTCATCATTGGCAAAAGATGAGAATCGACCATTTTCTACCTTCTTAATTGCAACTCGGAGATCATTGTCAAGTGGGCTTCGGCAGATTGAATAGCTTCTTCTCAATTCTTCCCCTCCGATGTCCATTTTAAAAGTCAAATACTGTCCTTGCTTGAATTTATAATCATCTTCAAGATCCCGAGGTACTTCAAACGAAACCGACACGGCGTCTTCTGTTTCTCTTTTAATGTCACTGACTTTTAGGGAATGAAACTTAGGCATAGGCAAAACTTATAGAGAGCGTAAAAATAGTGTTCTAACTATTCAGCAACCCCTCAATCCAAACTGACATTAGTTGGTTAATTGATTGATATCACTCCCACGGCGCATAAAAAACCGCATCGTGATGTATTTTCGTGACAGATTATTGAGCTATGTCAGAAAAGAATTTAGAGAAGATATTTCAAGATAAAGTTGATAGAGAAGTCAAGATCGAGCCGAAAGACTGGATGCCTGAGAAGTATCGTAAAACTCTAATTCGTCAAATTTCACAGCATGCGCACAGCGAGATTGTCGGGATGCTTCCAGAGGCAAATTGGATTACTCGAGCTCCAAGTCTTCAAAGAAAACTGAATCTCCTAGCCAAAATTCAAGATGAAGCTGGACACGGTCTATATCTTTATTCGGCTACCGAAACTCTTGGAGTGGAGAGAGATGATACCATCGATGACTTGCACGATGGCAAGGCCAAATATTCATCCATTTTCAACTACCCAACATTAAACTGGGCAGATATAGGAGCCGTTGGATGGCTTGTAGATGGCGCCGCTATCATGAATCAGGTTCCATTGTGCCGATGTTCATACGGCCCTTATAGCAGGGCAATGATCCGGGTATGTAAAGAAGAAAGTTTTCACCAGCGCCAGGGTTTTTCAATCATGGTCGCGATGGCAAAGGGAACTGCTGAACAAAAGCGAATGGCACAGGATGCTATTGATAGATGGTGGTGGCCAGCTTTGATGATGTTCGGTCCTCCGGACGCGGAATCAGAGCATTCAAAACAAAGCATGGATTGGAAAATCAAACGATTTTCTAACGACGAATTACGCCAACGATTTTTAGACATGACGGTTCCACAATGCCACTTGTTGGGTTGCGAAGTTCCAGATGCGGATCTGAAGTTTAACGAGGACACAGGTCATTGGGAAATGGGCGACATCGATTGGGATGAATTCTGGAATGTCGTCAAAGGACATGGTCGATGCAACCGTCAGAGAATTAGCGATCGAAAGAATGCATATGAAAATGGAGCTTGGGTTCGAGAAGCAGCTTTAGCATATGCAGAAAAGAAGAGAATAAGAAGAGAGGCTTCAGTTGTAGCCGCATAACATTATAAAACAGGACAGATGTCAAAGAAGAATTGGCCACTTTGGGAAGTATTCGTTAGAAGCAAAGCAGGATTGAGTCACCGTCATTCAGGTAGTTTACATGCTGCCGATGCAGAAATGGCGCTTGAAATGGCTCGGGACGTTTATACCAGGCGAAATGAAGGAGTGAGCATTTGGGTGGTGGAGTCTAAGAACGTCATGGCTTCCGATCCTGGAGATAAAGAATCGCTGTTTGAACCGGCGAAGGATAAGATATATAGACATCCGACCTTTTATGAGCTACCGAATGAAGTGAAGCACATGTAGAATAGCTTCTATCTATTCATTTCCGCTTGTTACCAATCGCTCAAATGCAATTTTAAACCAAGGTGTAAACAACTCAGGTTTATGGACAATTTCCGCTTTTAATTCAGGTAGTCCGATGTATTTCCAATCTTCAACTTCTTGCTCATTTGGGACAAAAGGCCTACTGTAATTTCCAACGAAGACGTGATCATATTCATGCTCTATGAGGCCTTTGTCTAGGTCGGCTCGATAAATGAATTCGAATGCGTTTTGTAACTCAGTATCAAACCCCATTTCTTCTTCTAAACGACGATGCGCAGCCGATATAGTCGTTTCTCCACCTCTCGGATGACTGCAGCAGGCGTTGGTCCACAAGCCGCCAGAGTGATACTTACTTTTTGCTCTTTTTTGAAGAAGCATTTCACCTTCATCATTCAATATGAAAATCGAAAATGCGCGATGAAGTAAACCCAATTCATGGGCCTTTATCTTCTCCATGAATCCAATTGGGTGATCTCGTTCGTCGACTAATATTACCTCTTCCAAGTTTGCCATAAAATCGCTTACCGCAAAGCAAGGAGTTTTCTGGATAGGGTTATTATCCTAAGCGTTTTGATTTACGCTATTAGTTCAATCTTTGTATTAGTGGCCTCAGTTTCTAATATTGACTTAAAGGAGCAAATTACTCAGCTTCCGCAAAAGCCTGGTGTCTATCAATTCTTGGATAGTGACGCAAAAATCATTTACGTCGGAAAGGCGAAAAGTCTAAGAAAAAGAGTCTCATCCTACTTCAATCGCGACCGCCATGAAAGCGGCAAGACAGCATTGCTTGTGAAGAAGATTAATGCTGTGAACCACATTGTGGTTGGCAACGAATACGACGCATTACTCCTAGAAAACTCAATGATAAAGGAGCACCAGCCGAAGTACAACATTCAGTTGCGAGATGATAAAACATATCCCTGGATTTGTATTAAAAAGGAGCGATTCCCCCGAGTATTTCCAACTCGAAATGTCGTGCGTGACGGTTCAGAATACTTCGGGCCTTATACATCGGTCAAGAAGATGAGGACCATTTTGGACATCATCAGCAAGATTCATAAAATTCGGAACTGCAACTTCAATTTAAGTGAAGAGAACATTGAGGCGGGTAAATTCAAAGTGTGTCTTGAATATCACTTAGGAAATTGTCTTGGTCCATGCGAAGGGTTCCAATCAGAGGAGACTTATAGCAAATCAATCTCCGAGATTCGGAGTTTGATCAAAGGTGATGTTGGTGGAGTCATTAAAGAGATGAAGACCGAGATGAAGCTGGCAGCTGAGCAAATGGATTTTGAGACCGCTGATCAGCTTCACCAAAAAGTGGGGCTTCTTGAAGATTATCAGCATAAGTCGGTCGTGGTGAATCCTTCCATTCGAAACGTAGATGTTATTTCTGTTCTCGGGGATGATGCCTTCGCATATGTCAACTTCATGAGAGTAATTAATGGAGCCGTGGTCCAGTCACATTCTATCGAGTTTAAAAAGAGAATGTCTGAGCCGATGAGTCAAATTTTGTCGAATGCTCTGGTTGAGATGCGCGAAATTTTTCAGAGTGATGCCACCGAAATTTTAGCTTCCGAAGAATTAGATTTAAAAGATGAGACTTTAAACATCCATGTTCCTCAACGCGGAGACAAGAAGGCCGTCGTGGATTTTTCAAAAAGAAATGCTCGATTCTTCATGATGGATCGTCAACGCGCCCAGGAAAAAGTCGACCCGGACAGGCATAGCAACAGAATTCTCACGACCCTTCAGGCAGATCTTCGAATGAAAGACCTACCAATGCATATTGAGTGTTTCGATAATTCCAATTTTCAAGGATCTTTTCCGGTTGCTGCTTGTGTGGTATTTAAAAAAGCTAAACCGTCCAAAAAGGATTACCGGCATTTCAATATCAAAACTGTAGAAGGACCCGATGATTTTGCGTCGATGGAGGAAGTGATCTTTCGTCGTTACAGGAGGCTGCTCGATGAGAACCAAAGTTTACCTCAGCTCATTGTTATTGACGGAGGAAAGGGGCAGCTATCATCTGCCGTAACCAGCCTGGAGAAATTGGATCTCAGGGGGAAGATCACGGTTATTGGAATCGCGAAGAAGCTCGAAGAAATCTATTTTCCAGAAGATAGTATTCCGCTATATATTGATAAGCGTTCGGAGTCTTTGAAACTCATACAACGCCTAAGAAACGAGGCTCATAGATTTGGAATTACGCATCACCGAAATAAACGGAGTAAGGCTGCCTTTAAGAGTGAGTTGCTAGATATTCAAGGAGTAGGAGAGAAGTCAGCAAAAGAATTGCTCAGAATTTTTTACAGCATTGAAAGAATCAGAGGGCTAAACTTGTCTGAATTGGAAACCGTAGTTTCGGCATCACAGGCTCACGCTATACAAGAATATTTTAGCAAGTCCGAATGAACAAGCTCTTCAAGCGAATTATTCGAATTGGAATTACACCAGAATTGAGTCTCGATAGGGTGGACGAAATCAAGGTGATGAATTCAATCAAAGTTCATGGCTTTTTAGCCGTGTCATTGAGTTGTGTTGGTGCCTCCTTTCTTCTTCCTGAGCACGCTCGGTTCTTTTTTGTTCTTGCATTGACCCATTCCATTGCAACCGTGTCCATCATGCTGTTGCATTCGCTTGGAGAACATCGGATCGCTAAAACCATTTTTGTTTTTGACCCGGCTCTCCTTGTCACCATGATTTTGGTCTATTTTGGAACTGAGAGCAACTTGCAGTATGTCTCGCTTATTCTCCTGTTTACCTATGTATTTATCTTCAGGCGAGGTGACTGGCAGGACTTACAGCTTATCGTAATATTCGCCGTGCTCACCGCGATTTCAGTAGCCTATATTCATTTTGGACGGATCAGTTTAGTGAAACTCACTTTTGAAGAGATGGATACCGTGAGGGTGGTGGTTTACATCTTGGCCTTCACACTTTCTTCCAGCATTGGATTCATCATGTATCAAAACTCTTTGTCAAGACGTCGCTCACTTGAGAGCACCATTAGAGTATCAATGCGAGATGCGACCATACTACAGACCATCAGCGCAAACATGGAGGACGGTGTGTTTAAGTCTTCCAAGGATGACGGGCTAGTGTATGTGAATCAATCTTTTGTCAAGATGTTCGGATATGAGTCCGTTGAAGATATTCTGAGAACTCATCCCGTCAACCTTTATCCTTCGAAGGCCGATCGAGATTCTTTGTTTATGCGAATTGAAAAGAGCGGTAAAGTGGCCAATTCATTGCTGCAGTACCGAAAGAAAGATGGAAGTCATTTCTGGGGAAGAGTGAGCACGACCAAAATTGAAGAAGAAGGGGAGGAGTTTGTGATTGGTACAGTGACTGACGTAACCATCCAGCAAGCACAAGATGAAGTTATCAAAGAGAACGAACAACGTCTTCGAGAAGCGCAGTCCTTTGCACGACTAGGAAACTGGGAAATGGGGGTTCGATCCAAGAAAATGACTTGGTCGGAACAAAGTGAGCGTGTCCATGGGTTTAAAACTAATGATGACGAGAATGCGTACTCTAAATGGATTCGATGCCTTGAGACCGTAACTGAGAAGGAGGTCGATGCTGCGATTGCGCATTGTCTGCTCATGAACGAGGCTTACGAGTTTGGGACATGGTATAACTCTCCCTTCGGTGAACGACGCTATTTACATTACATCTGCCTTTATAAACACGGAAATCAAGATCAGGAAGATTCTTGGTATGGAACGGTTCAGGACATTACCCAGCAAAAAGAACAAGAACAGGAGATTATCTCGACGAGGGAGTTCTATCACAAAGTCCTGAACTTGATTCCGATTGAGGCCGTCATCATTGCAAGCGACCGTACTTACCAATTCATTAGTGAAAATGCCATTGCTGATGATGAGTTGCGCACATGGTTGATAGGTAAACACGACCGAGACTATGCCGAATATAGGAACCTCCCATTAGATTTTGCAGATGAGAGAGCGGAACGGGTAGATGAAGCTTTCAGAACGGGGTTAACCGTGCGGTGGGAAGAGAAAATGCAAACACGAGATGGTCGTGAAACATATCACATACGAAATCTGGTTCCCTTAAAATTTCCCTCGGGTACAGGTGAGATCGAAAAATTCTTGATGGGTTATTCATTTGATATTAATGACATAAAGCGTGCTCAGATGAAACTCGAGTTGAATAACAAAGAGTTGAACATTGTCAATCAGGAGTTGGATCGTTTTGTCTACAGCATCTCCCATGATTTGCGAGCTCCAATCGCCTCTGTGCTTGGGTTAATCTCCCTTGCTGAAGAATCGGAATCGATGGAAGAGACTGGCAGTCTGTTGAAAATGCAACGAGAAGCACTTGATCGGCTGGATAGGTACATACGAGATGTAATTGATTATTCAAGGAACAAGAGACTTGAAATTGATCCGGTTGAGATTGATTTGAAAAACCTCATCGAAACATGCCGTGAAGAGTTAGCTTACTTGCCAAATTACCAAGGCATTGAGTACTTCGTAAATGTCGAGGACGGGGTTTCGATTACGACCGACTTTCTAAGAATCAAGATCCTTTTTTCGAATCTGTACTCGAATGCCATCAAGTACGCTGACCCCAAAAAGAAGAGTTTTGTTGGGGTTACAATCAGCCCAAATGGTGATGGAATCAAGATCGTCTTTGAGGATAACGGGGTAGGAATTAAGCAGGAATATATCCCAAAAATATGGGACATGTTTTTTCGCGGTACAAGTGAAGGTTCGGGATCCGGCTTAGGACTCTACATCATGAAGGAAGCCGTTGCTAATATTCAAGGAACCATCGCAGCCGATTCTTCGGAAGGAAAAGGCGCCAGCTTTACCATACATCTTCCAAACCTTAGCTAAGTTCATCCTTGAGGATATTCATTTCGATGATCGGGCTGATTTTCTCATAGAGAATATGGTAAACAGCTTGCGTAATTGGAAGGTCCGCCTTGAATCGTTCGTTCATCTTCACGATTGATTTTACCGCGTAGTAGCCTTCTGCTATCATACTCATTTCGAGTTGAGCTGCCTTAACGCTGTATCCTTTGCCGATCATCATTCCAAAGGTTCGATTTCGGCTAAATTGAGAATAAGCTGTGACCAAGAGGTCTCCGAGATATGCAGAAGACTTGACATCTCGATGCGCAGGATTGACCTGATCAACAAATGACTCAATTTCTCGAATGGCATTGCTTATCAAAACGGCCTGAAAATTATCTCCATAACCAAGCCCATGACATATTCCACCGGCAATTGCCATTACATTTTTCATGACTGCGCTAATCTCAGTTCCGAAGATGTCCTCGGATGTTGAGGTTTTCACATATCGGCAAGCGAGGTCGTTTGCCATGTTTTGAGCAATATCCTGATCTGGACAGGCGAGCGTAAGAAAGCTGAGTCTCTCCAGTGCTATTTCTTCTGCATGACAGGGCCCTGCAATTATTCCAATTCGATCGTAGGGAATTCCAAACTCTTTATGAAAGAATCTGGCCGGAATCGAATGGTATTCAGGGACAATTCCTTTTATGGCGCTGAATAGAATTTTATTCTCAATGCCATCTACTCTAAAACCATCAAAGGTTTCGAATACGAATGCAGAAGGGATGGCGATGACAAGAACGTCACTCGTCTCAATGACTTGCTTCAAGTCTGAATTGGGGTGAACCCGATCTAGGTCAAATTCTACGGATTGGAGATAACGATCATTGTGTCTGTACTTCCGCACATGCTCAACGCTGGTTTCGTGGCGCAGCCACCAATTAACCTTGGTAGAATTGTTGCTCAGCATCTTCACAATGGCAGTTGCCCAGCTACCTCCTCCAATTACTGCGTACGTTGGTTTCATCTCTTCAAAATTAGCACTCCCAGTTAGGGCTCTTGCCGCACCAACAAAAAAATGTTGAATATTGATCCAATGGGAAACTTAATCTTCATCATTTTCAACCTGATTGGGGGTTATTTACTCTTCAAGTTCTTTCAATTCAAGTTTGTCCAATTTACAACGGAAGTTGACAAGCCCGAATTCTGGAAATTTGAGAAACACAAGTACATTCTATCCGTCTCCGCGATGGTCATTTTAGGATTATCTGCTATCAAGTTTTTCCTGCCCAATACTTCATTATTTACAACTAACAATGCGTTGTCGGATTTTCAGTTATGGGCGTCAATTGCGATGTCCTTTTCTATCAGTGCGATTTGGGCGTACTATGTTCGCAGTCTAGATATTTATGAGCGTGAGCGCTGGGTAAATATCTTGATCGTCTTCATTCTGGGGTGTCTCACAACGTTCTTGGTATTTCCAATTTCTGGGTTCCTCAATGAGGCAGGATTCGTTATGACTGGGGCTTTTATCAATGACTTCTTTTACTGTTTTATTGGCATCGGAATGGTAGAAGAGTTTGTAAAACTAATTCCGCTATTGATTATCATGCGGTTTCGAAAAGTGGTCAATGAACCATTCGATTTCATTTTATATGCAAGTGTCTCTGCCCTGGGATTTGCCTTCATAGAGAATGTACTCTACATTAATCGATCAGATTTTGAGGCAATCAATGGACGTAGTCTTATGGCGGGCGTAGCGCATATGACATTCAGTTCGGTCATAGGATACTCGATCATGTTGTCCACATTCAAAAAGTCACGGAAGCTGTACTATTTGTTTGGAGGATTCATACTTGCCTCAGCTATGCACGGGTTTTATGATTTCTGGCTCATTAACCCAACAGCCCAGCAGGTGTATGAACTGAGTTTTATTTTTTACCTCGCCTCCGTTCATTTCTGGTTTACGATGAAGAACAAGGCAATTCGATCCTCCTATTTTCATGATAGTCGAGTTGAGATTGATAATGACAAATTGCGTTATTACTTGATTCTGTGGCTTACCATAATCCTTATGTCATCCGGAGTTCTTGTTGGAATTCACAGTGGGCGAGATGTGGCCTACCAGTTCTTAATGAGTGAGTTGTACTCATACGGATTTCTGATTTACTATTTGGGGTTCAGCTTTTCTAAGTTCACCATCAACGAACGTGTGCAAGCTATATGTCAAGTGCCTTTCGACGTTGTAATTCCCAAAGAACCTTCGAGAGAGACGATTGCTAAAGCAAGAGAGAATTAGTGAATAATTTCAACCTTGAAACACTTATTTGACTTGCTGATTTGTTTCAAATAATAAATTCCATTTGACAGGTGGCTGGTGTTGAATTCCTGGTATCGGCCATTTCTTCGTGAGAAGATCAATGAACGTTTGCCTTTTGCGTCGAATAGTTCATACCCTGAGTGAACATCCTCAATTCGTAAAAGTGAATTTGCGGGGTTAGGAAATGGTTGTGATTCGAGCAACCATGAAGATGCTACGCCTTGTGGAAATATGGATACAAGACTCAAGGCGGTATCTATTTCTCCACAATTTCCGAAAATAACCAGCTGGGTTAAATAGAGGCCCGGACCAGCATAGGTGTGAACAGGTTGGAACTGCGTGGACGTATCGCCATCTCCAAAATTCCAAGAATACTCTTCCCCGTTGATGGATAAGTTTTCAAACTCTACTAGTGTTCCAAAGGCTTCCCATGAATAGTCAGCATCGGCTACATTCAGTTCAACGACAACCACATCGACTTCCGTAGTCGCATCGCATCCAAATTCATTTTCTACCCAGTATGTCAGCTCATATGTACCAGGACCAATCGCGGAAGGATTGAACATGTTGCCCACGACCCCGCTTCCGCTGAAGACCCCACCGGCCGGATTACCTTGGAGCAGAACGGAGTTTTCATTGGAACAATACTCGGTTTGAAGACCAATGAAAGTGGGGTTCGTGAATGCTCCCTCCGCTATTGCTCTGGTCGCATTTGAGGAAAGAACAAGACATCTTGGATAGAAGCTTGATTCGTAAGTAGCATTACCAATCGATCAATCCCGATTCCCATGCCCGAAGTAGGGGGCATTCCGTATTCCAGTGCTCGAATGAAGTCATGATCAATAAACATGGCTTCATCATCGCCCTTCTCACTTAACTTGAGTTGATCTTCAAATCGTTCTAACTGATCTATAGGGTCGTTCAACTCAGAATAAGCATTTGCAACTTCTTTTCCATTCACCATCAGCTCGAAGCGCTCAGTCAATTCTGGGTTCTCTCTATGCTTTTTGCAAAGAGGGCTCATCTCAACTGGATAATCCTTGACAAAAGTTGGTTGGATCAGCTTCGGCTCGCACAACTCGCCGAATATCTCATCGAGGAGTTTTCCTTTTCCCATCGTCTCATCCACCGCGATGTTTCGTTCTTTAGAGAATGCGCGAAGTTGAGACTCGTCCATTTCTGAAACATCCACTCCTGAGAATTTTTCGATGGCACCTAAAAATGTAACTCGACGAAACGGTCTCTGGAAATTGATCAGATTTTCTCCAACCGGTGTCTCTGGGGTTCCATTTAGGTCCATGGCAGCTTTCTCAATCATCTCCTCAGTGAAGTCCATCATCCAGTTGTAGTCCTTGTAGGCCACGTAGATTTCCATGATGGTGAATTCTGGATTGTGCGTTCGATCCATGCCTTCGTTTCGGAAGTTTCTGGCAAACTCATAGACACCTTCGAAGCCACCAACGATCAGCCTTTTCAAATACAATTCGTTCGCAATACGCAAGTACATATCTACGTCCAGCGAATTGTGATGGGTGATGAATGGCCTGGCCGCTGCTCCTCCAGAAATTGGCTGGAGGATTGGAGTTTCAACTTCTAGGTAGCCCCTTGAATTGAAAAACTCACGCAGTGAGTTGATGATTTTGGTTCGTTTTAGGAACGTTTCTTTTACCTCGGGATTTACCACGAGGTCCACATAACGCATACGGTAGCGTTGTTCTTTGTCAGCAAAGCCATCGTGAACATTTCCGTCTGCGTCAGTTTTGACAACGGGCAATGGACGCAGTGCTTTTGATAGGACCGTAAACTCTTTTACATGCACCGAGACTTCTCCCACTTTGGTGCGGAAGACATGACCTTTAACTCCTATAAAGTCACCGATATCAAGAGACTTCTTGAATACGATATTGTACATGGACTTGTCTTCGCCAGTGCAGATTTCATCTCGATTGAAGTAAAGCTGAATTCGACCGGCATGATCCATGACTTCGGCAAAAGAGGCCTTGCCCATAATTCGGCGGCTCATCAATCTGCCAGCGATGCAGATGTCTTCCATCGGCTCTTCATCCTTGAAGCTGGCTTTGATTTCAACGCTGGTATTGTTAACCGGATATAATGCTGCCGGAAAAGGGTCAATACCTAATTCTCGCAACTGGGTTAGACTCTCCCGTCGCTCTCTTTCCTGATCATTCAATTGTTGTGACATCGCCGCAAATTGGGCGGCAAAGATGCAGAGAATCAATCAATTCTGAACGTATCCGAATAGCCTGATTGCAACGCGCTCACGTCTACTCCAAGATCAATGAGTTTCCCTGTGCCAATGTCAAAAACCCAGCCGTGAATTTGTAGCGACCCAGCTTTCAACGCTTGCTGAACCTCAGGATTCTTAGTTAGATTGATACACTGCTCCTGAACATTCAGCTCAATCAACCGTCGATACCTTGCATCGTCATCGGCGATAGCATCAAGCTCGTCCTTATGAATTCTCATCACGTCTCTTATGCTCTTGAGATATGGATTAATAATTCCGAGATCGGATGAGCCCATAGCTGCCTGAACTCCTCCGCAATAATAATGTCCACATACAACGGCGTGCTTGACTTTGAGATGAACTACCGCGTAATTCACAACAGACATCGCACTTAAATCAAGGTTGTTGACCATGTTCGCGACATTTCTGTGCACGAAAACCTCACCCGGGACGGCACCCATGATTGTTTCTGCCGGCACTCTACTGTCTGAACAGCCGATGTAAAGAAAATCAGGTGCCTGACCTTTACTAAGTGAATTAAAATATTCTGGGTCTCTTCCTAATTGTGCGTTTACCCACGTTGCGTTATTGCTAAAAACTTCTTCTACATTCATTAAATCTCCTTTTTGTTTGACGACTGTCCAAATATCGAAATGTTCGGCTGAATTGATGCATCTAGTTGAATTGTGCTTAAAATGGAACTATTTCTGCCGAAAACCGTAGGATATTAATGTGTTTTCAATTCTTTTGAGTTGGGGATATTTAACGAAACAGCATGACCCTCACATTAGAGACATTTCTTGATGAGATACCGGAACTCGAGTTTCAGCTTAAGCGCGCTGTGCAATTAAGCGATGACCGGGCGATAGTTGATCTGTGCAGAAGAATGAGGCCGCTTTACGCTAAGGTTGGAGCAATCGACATTTCTCGAAAATGTGGCGATTTGGAATCAGCAGCTACGGGTAATTATTCCAACAGCTTAGAAGTTTTTAATCTCCTGAGAGAAATGATCAGATTCCGTTCTGAGTTATACTACCCACTCAGAAAAGCTCAATAAGTCAATCTTACTTTGTCTATAGTTACGCCTGTCTGACGGGACTATATTTGCCCCTATGTACAAGAAGATGAAAGAGTATGTTGCTGAATTCACAGATCAGCTAAATGCATCCCTGGATATTGCGAGTGAATTTGAGTGGAAGAACATTCCTGATTTTGATAATATTCTTATTTGTGGACTTGGTGGATCTGGTATAGGAGGTACAATCCTTTCAAATCTGATTGATGATCATTGTTCTGTCCCGATTGTCTCTTCAAAGGATTATTCGATCCCAGGATTTGTGGGGGAGAACACGCTCGTCATCGCCTGTTCCTACTCCGGAAACACGGAAGAAACTCTCGAGGCATTAAACGAAGCGGTCATCAGGCAGGCGCACATAGCGTGTATTTCATCAGGTGGTGCATTGGCTGCTGCTGCTGCGGATCGAAATTGGCCCATCATTGAATTACCGGGTGGCATCCCACCTCGAGCAGCATTAGCTTATTCTCTAATTCAATTATTCAAATTGGCTAGCGTTCTAGAATTGACGAGTGAGGATTGGGAAGAAGAGGTTAGAAATGCCATAAAATATTTGGATGAACACGATGATCAGATCTCAACGACTGCTCGTCAACTCGCAGAGAGTATGAGCGCTAAAACACCGGTGATATATAGCTCTGGATGGTTGGAAGGTGTTGCAGTTCGGTGGCAGCAACAAATTAATGAGAATAGCAAGAAGTTGGCGTGGACCAATGTCTACCCCGAGATGAATCATAATGAGCTCGTAGGTTGGAGAAACGAGAACCACGATTTAGCTGTTGTCTTCCTGACGAGCAATTTTGATCATGATCGTGTGGTGAGAAGAATGGAATTGACAGAATCTGTTTACGTAAAGTACACTCCTCACATTCACCACTGCAAGGCTGAAGGTGACTCAATGATCGAACAAGCGCTGTATCTTATTCACCTTGGTGATTGGATGACTGTTCATATGGCCGATATCACTGGAGCAGATGCGATAGAGGTTGATGTTATAGATTGGATGAAAGGCGAACTTGCTGGCTAGGCAGATTGGAAAAAAAGAAAAGCATATGGCAGAGATTGGGCAAGATTGCATTCTGGCTTTTGCTGATTCACATGGTCGTAGTAATTACTGACCATGATTATATCTATAATACACTCGCCCATACCATATTTGAAGGAAGGCTAGGCCCAGAGATTCAGGATTCGCACATTACACCGGTCGCTGAAATCGTAGCTGACAATTCTCAGCCGTGGAAATTCGTGTCGGAGGGTTATTCCTTAACAAATGAAGAAGAAGATTATCACGCCGAATATCAGAGTGTCTCGTTCATTGTGGCTCATAAGGAGAGCATAGTTTATCAGCGTTATTGGCAGGAGTTCACCGAAAATGATGTGAGTAATTCATTTTCCATGTCGAAGAGTATCGTTTCGATGCTCATCGGGATTGCTTTGAAGCGAGGTGAAATTGAAAGTTTGGATACTCCGCTCTACTACTATTTGCCTCAATATGAAACCGAATTGGGAAAGGAAGTTACTCTTGAGCACCTGATGACGATGAGTTCTGGATTCAACTTTGACGAAGATTATCTGAACCCATTTGCCTTCCCGGCCCGAGCCTACTATGGAGATAACCTGGAAAAATTAATGGAGGCTTATGAGCCTTCTACCGAATCTGGAAAGGTTTTTAGGTACCAAGGCGGTTCATCTCAATTGCTTGCAATGGTTCTTGGCGCAGCCACTCGTACGTCGATTTCGAATTATGCCTACAAGCATTTGTGGAATCCAATTGGAGCCGAACGGGCGGCATTCTGGGCACTGGATCAGGGAGATGGAATGGAAAAAGCTTCTTGCTGTTTTTATTCAACGGCGCGAGATTTCACCAGATTAGGACAACTGTATCTCAATCAAGGAAACTGGGACGGTCAACAAATAGTTGATTCATCATTCGTTTCAAATTCCATTCGAGCAGCTGATTTAGTTACTGAGGACGGAGACAAAAACAAGACATATGGTTATCAATGGTGGGTAGGTGAGCACCGCGGGTTAAACTTCTTTTATATGCGAGGAATTAAAGGGCAGTACGTCCTCGTTGTTCCCGAAAAGGAACTTGTAATTACTCGACTTGGCAGGAAGCGGCACTATGTAGAAGACCGTATTCACCCAGAGGATGTCTACCATTTTCTTGACATGGGATTGAGAATGATTGGCGAATGAAGAAGGATATTGAATTTCCTAAAGTAGAAAACGTTGGAATTTGTGCAGTTCCGAGTGAGAGGGGCAACATTTGGAAAGTGCACCTTCTCAACCTGCATGAAGCGCCACTCCTGAACATTCTTGTATCAACAAGAGGATATGGCAGGCAAAAAGACCATGATGTGAAAACATCCGAGTTGAGGCATTCAAAAAGACCATGATGTGAAAACATCCGAGTTGAGGCATTTCTTTGAGAAGGTAGACTCGAATTCAAGCCTCCAAATTGAACTTATACCTAAGGAGCTTCAAGGTTTGAATAACCAGTATTGGGTGAGTTATTATTTCGAGGAGCAGATATTCGATAAGAAGTTTATTTTTCTCCCGGATACCTTACTTGAAAATAACCTTGTTGACGTACCGGTTTTAGGGCAAAAGGGTATTCTGATTATTTGACCAATGCAGCTGAGCAACATCCTTTTTTTAGATATTGAAACGGTATCGCAATTTTCCAATTTCACCTCCGCCGATGAGAACACGCAATATTTGTGGGGGGAAAAAGCTAAGTTCTTACTCAAAGAGGAGGAGGATACACCTGAATCGATCTATGGTCGTGCTGGAATTTATGCCGAATTCGGTAAAATAGTCTGCATCTCAGTTGGGTTCATCAATGAACGCAGTGGAGGACGGGAGTTAAGACTGAAGTCATTCGCGAGTGAAGATGAGGTAGAACTCCTCAAGGATTTTTCAAATCTTCTGGGAAGTCACTTTAGCGGAAGCCATCACATTCTATGTGGCCACAATGGAAAGGAATTTGACTTTCCGTATATCGCAAGACGAATGCTCATCAATGGACTGAAACTTCCATCTATTCTAGATACAGCAGGTAAAAAACCTTGGGAAGTTGGTCACTTGGATACAATGCAACTTTGGAAGTTTGGAGATTTCAAAAACTTCACATCGCTGAAGTTACTTGCCCATGTTTTTGGTTTGCCAACACCCAAAGACGACATCGATGGAAGTCAGGTTGGAGGAGTATTTTGGGAGGATAATGATTTGGCAAGAATCGTTACGTACTGCGAAAAAGATGTGGTCACCCTGATTCAGGTATTCTTGAAAATGAGAGGTTATCCAATTCTTACAGAAGAAGAGTTGAGCTCCGACGGCTAACGAAACAGATACATTTTTCCGAACTCCTTCTTGAAGTATTGATCGCCGCTTGTGGTCATTTTCTCCACCGATTCGCCATCAATTTTTGTGATAACACGATACAGGTAAACCCCGTTGGCTAACCGGTCGCCGTACTCATCTGTACCATTCCAAGTATAGTCAGTGATGTTTCGTCCAATATGGATGGACCCCAATTCCGCCCTTGTGATTTCGCGAACCACTTTTCCTGAAATGGTCATTATCTGAACCGTGAAAACAGCGGGGATACTTGAACCGGTGAGCGTGAAAACAAACTGTGTTGAAGTGCTAAACGGATTTGGATAATTCATCACATGCGTAACCATACTCCGGTTGATCACCTCGAACTCAATCTTGTAAGAATCGGTTCCGCTTGAATTTCCGCTCGCATCTCGACCCATTACCAACAATGTGTGAAGACCATCATCAAACCCATCCGGTCTATAGTAGCCGTTTCACTCAGATTTTCGATTGATGGCGACTCTGAGACTGAACACATTTGAATAGAGGGCAACGCTTTGATCGCCAATATCAGTCAGTGCGTAGTCAATGCTCAAAGTCTCTTTAATGTTCACGCCAATTCCGACGTTCGGTTGCATCGTGTATTCATAGTAGTCACCGACCTCTGCCTTGATCCGTTGAAAGTTTCCGAGTCCCGCTCTTAGGAAAATTATCCCTTGGTAATCTAGCTCTAGACCTACATTGGGATCGATACTAAAAGGATCTCCACTAACAAGGACATTTCTTTTTCCATCCGTGGTCACATCAAAATTGACCTCAGCCAACACTCCAAATTTTTCTTTTATCCTCCAAGACCGAGCTGCCCCTAAACTAAGCTTAGGCAAAGTGACTTCGACCCCATTCTGAGGGATCTCATTATTTGTAGCCTCGAACACTTCTATCGTTCTCTCATCGAGATTGAAGCTCCATGCGTTGAAGGTGGAAGTGATGTCACGACCGATCACACCGAACCGCCAATCATTAAGCTTGTACTGTGCTCCAACATCAAGACCGAATCCCCAAGCATTGGCCATATCCCCAACTTGACGGTAAATTACTTTGGCATTTCCTCCTACACTCAAACCTTCAGGACCTAGCTGTCGCGCATAGGAAAAAAGAAAGGCATAATCCGCAGCGCTAAATGATGTGATCCGATCGTAATTTACCCGACCATTCTGATCAATTAAATCGGTGGTGTTTGGGATGTCGTCTACTCCAAATCGAAGAAAACTAAATGCCATCCCGCTTTTTCGGTCAGTATTGATGGCGACGGCGCCATAGTCGTATTTAGCAATCCCTGCAAAGTACTCGGCGTGTTGAGCTCCGACTTGAAGATTGTCCTTGATTTCAACCAAGCCTGCCGGATTCCAGTAAGCTGATGTGAGATCATTGACGGAAGCTACTTGGGCTTTCGACATCGCCAAACCTCTGGCGCCAACACCAATGCTTAGAAATTCATTGCTGTATTTCGGAGCTTGGGCTAGGGCATTGGCGGAAAAAAAGACTCCAATAAGGAGTAGAAGGGGAGTGCGATTCATGATATCTAACAAAAATACGAAGTATTAAAGGCCATGGTTTGTTACGAGACGTGTCGTATTAACGGTAAAATGTGAATCGCAGTACCCGATCGATATCTTTGGCGGCATAATGGAGAGAGTCATAAAGTTCATTCCCAATTTGTTTACGTTAGGTAATCTCACCATGGGATTCACTGCCATCATCTTCGTTGCGAATGAGCAGATGGTCTCAGCGGTGCTCTGCATTGGAGTGGCGCTAATTCTGGATTTTCTTGATGGTTTTGTTGCAAGAATGCTCAAAGCGGATAGTAAGCTCGGGTTACAACTTGACAGCCTAGCAGACCTCGTCACTTTTGGTATAGCACCCGGTATGGTGGTTTTTCAAATGATCATTATTACCAAGGGGTATTACTTTGTGCCAATACAAGAGTGGCCTCTGAGTGTCTGGTTAATGGCAAGCGTTTCATCAGTGCTACCTATGGGAGCAGCCTATCGCCTTGCTGTATTCAATTTGAGTGACAAGCAGGTTCCGCATTTCCAAGGAATGCCAGTGCCAGCCATGTCATTGTTCATTTTATCAATTCCATTGGTCTTGGAAACCAATTACAATTTGAATTTTTATCATCCCCTTTCAGATCAGTTCATCGACATCCTTGCTCAAGAAAGAAAATGGGATGCCTCAGATGCGGTTGTTCTTCGAATGATGTTTTCGCCGCTCTTTTATCAAATTACGGCAGTGTGCCTATCGTTTTTGATGGTATCAAAGATTCCAATGATTTCACTCAAATTCAAAGGGTTCTCATGGGCAAAGAACAAATGGAAATATAGTTTGTTGATTTGGGTTTTGATCTGCTATTTGATCTTCTTAGTACCATATCTATCACTCCCATTTTCATGGGGTTTGATTGATTACTTGATTCTTCCAATTTTCATGATAGGATATTTCATCCTCTCAGTGATTTATTCCATTTTTGCCGCCTCAAACGAAAGCACAATCTCAGATGAAATTCAAAGCTGAAATCGACATCATGCCTCACGCAAATCTCCTTGATCCTCAAGGGAAGGCTGTATCTTCTTCAATGGGAAACCTTAATCTCAATGAGATTAGCAATGTGAGAATTGGTAGACACATTACCCTCGAAGTAGAGGCTGCTGATGAGAGTGCTGCTGGGAATAAAGTAGATGAGGCTTGTAAAAATCTACTCTGCAATCAAATCGTCGAATCCTATTCGTTCGATTTATCGACGCTCTGATTAACAGGAGCGCGTTTCAATTCAAAGTTCTGACCTAAGTAGACTTTTCTAACTTGTGGATCGCTCGCTAGATCCTCGGCTGTACCTGTTTTTAATATGCTTCCTTCAAACAGAAGATAGGCTCGATCTGTAATGGACAAAGTCTCTTGCACATTGTGGTCGGTAATCAGAATTCCAATGTTCTTATTTTTCAACGTCGCTACGATGGACTGAATGTCCTCCACAGCTATTGGATCGACTCCAGCAAAAGGCTCATCAAGCAAAATGAACTTTGGATCAGAAGCTAAAGACCGGGCTATCTCTGTTCTTCGTCTTTCTCCTCCAGAAAGCAAATCACCTCGATTCTTGCGCACATGTTCAAGGCCAAGTTCATCGATTAATGTTTCAAGTTTCTCATGCTGCTGAGCCTTGCTCAAGTCTTTTCTCATTTCAAGAACCGCCTTCAGATTCTCTTCCACGCTAAGTTTACGAAACACCGACGGCTCCTGTGGAAGATAACCTACACCTTGATTAGCGCGTTTATACATTGGTAGACTCGTGATATTTTCATCATCGAGGAAAATCTCACCGTCATTTGGTTTGATCAATCCAACAATCATATAAAAGGTCGTGGTTTTTCCTGCACCGTTTGGACCGAGAAGCCCAACAATCTCACCCTGCTCGACCTCGACGCTGACGTTGTTTACAACCGTTCGACTCTTGTACTTCTTGATGAGATTTTCTGCTCTGAGTTTCATGATTAGAAATCAAATTGGAAAGTTGTTCTAATTCCAAAAGGAACAACGTCCGGATTATTCAAATATGACAATCTCCACAGTGCGTCGACCCTAAAAATCTTTAAAATATTCTCAACGCCCACGCCAGCTTCGAAGTACGGCTTTGTTAACTTGAATAAATCGGTAGGAAACTGAAGTTCGGTAAGATGATCATCCGACAAACCCCCTACCGCTCCACGGAATGTGGCAACCTCCCGCCATTTCAGCTTTCTGATGAGAGGAACCTTGTTGAATAGCAGGCCGTTAAAATGATGAACCCAGAACACATTCACCCATTCATCGGCCACAAACTCATAGTAGTTCATAAGGTTGAAAGCATATATGTCGTAGAAGTAGGTTTCGTTTCCATTGAATAGGTGGAGTAGAGGAAACGGTAAGTCGCCCCATACTTTTCCCGCGTCAATAGTGATGTCGCTCTGGCCAAGAGGATTAAAAGCCACCCGATCTTGAATATTAATGTTGATTCGCTGATAGTTATAGTTACCATCAAGGAAATCTTTAATGCCGAATGAAACACTTGCGTTGACCACCGGAAAACGAGTGCCTAAGCTCACACGATCTAGATTGCCCGAGATAAATTTTTCATCGTATGCTATCCTCGTGCCCACTGTCACTTCTGAAGTCTTGATTCTGTTTATCTCAGTCACTAAACCTTCCGAGCTAATTTTTTGAAATGGAAACGATCCAACAGACCAAATGTCTCGCCTATTAAATGTCAACGTATTTGACAATCCAGGGAAGTATTCAACCTGGTAATTGACCTTGTATTCTTCAAATGCATTGAGCTGATTATTCGGAGTACGCCTGAATACGGATGAGAGGATATTGTCCGTCTGCCAAGCATTTGCACTTTGACCGAGCTGTTCTAAGTCACGTTTATGAATCAGTCCTAAAACTTGCCTTGGCTTTTTGGTAAGAAAGAGTCGTGTTGCGCCTTCATATTTGACTTGCTCGTCCTTTAAGCCATATGCGATGTATCCTTTTAGCTCAACTTTTGTGCTGAAATCGCTGTTTGTCTTTCCACCAAACCGTCCGCGGAGCCCTTCTATTTGATTGAAACTGAAAAAGGTGTAGTACTGACCGAGATCGAAGTATTTCATCTCATAGTAACCAGTGACGAAAAGGGTGACAATGTCTACATAAGTGCGGAAGGCAGGAATGTTTTGGATGGTATCAACCATATCATAGACATTGGCTTCATTCACGCTTAGCTGTTCTGGCCTTTTTTCACTCCAGAATTCATCGGATTTGTCGTTGGCGTCCTCTTTGACTTCAACATTGTTGAAGGCGGTGAAGAATGACTTGTTAAGGGTCTCATTTATCTTGAAATCCGAATAGATTGATGTTTTGCGTCCGTAGAAGCCAATGGTCTTTTCACTGACGTTAAAGTCAACCACCACGTGTTCTTTCGTGAGCATCCATACTTCGTCCTCCGCTTGATCATAAGTGTGCTTCACCGTAAAGCCGTTGATCCAATTGATGTTGGCATCTGCTCCGATTGTGGCTTCAATTTCCTTGATCGCGAAGGTGGTGTCATGTACCCACATTTCACCTTCGAACGTCAGCTCTCCCTTTCGTCGTGGCAAGAAGGCAATTTTGAAGCATTTGTACTTCTGATCGAGAATAGCACTATCCAGGAGAAAATATTTATAGGATAGTGGGCCAAAATCCGATAATGGACTCACAAAACTTTTACCGAATGCACTAACGTAGTTGTGATAGATGTTTGTGCTTTGATACATGTCTCCCAAGAACTGGCTGACGCTTTCGTTTTTCACTCCAGCCACTTTGGTCGCTTCTATAATTTCCTTGGAATGCTTCGGATTCTTATTGTAGTAGTAACGAGAAAATGATTCCGTTAAGAATATTGGAATGAACGGCTTCTCTTCGGATGTTGAATCGACATTGTCGAAAATGAACTCGAAGGGTTTCATGACTTTTCGTTTCCGAAACGACTCTCCAACATTGTTCATGTCGAACTCAATTTTGTTGTACAGATCGTATTCGTACGCGAGCAGCTTCTCTCGGTTGTTTGCTTTCTTGTTTCGAACTACTCGCTTCATGATCTCCACCGCTGGGTCCTTTTTCTTGCGATCGCCAACGACGTTTACTGTGCCGAGAGCGATACCGCTAACTGCCATTTCAAAATCTAGAACTTGGGCACGATCCTTTTTTACTTTCATACCGGTTCTGCTATAACCAACCATGGAAGCAATAAGGCTGTCTGTGGGGTAATAAGTCTCGATCCGATAATTTCCACTTTCGTCGGAGGTGGTTCCAATCTTGCTGTCTTTAAAAAAGACGTTGACAAAAGGGAGTGCCTCTCCTGAGGTGGGATCATACACCTTTCCCGTAACGATCGTTTTTTGACCGAACACGGCAGAATTGCACGCCATAATTGCACATGCAGTCAAGAAACTGGCAATGAGTATTCTCAAAAGTTTCAAGGAGTTAGGAGTAGCTCTTACAATGTTACTCAGCTTGTCGCTTCAGTACAAGAGAAGATATCCATATACTAACCTCATACAGAAACAAGATCGGAATGGTTACAAGGATTTGACTGAAAACATCGGGAGGTGTAATAACCGCTGAAAGAATGAGGGCACCAACCAATGCGTGCCGTCGAAAAGCCCGAAGCACTTTTGGGGTGAGGATTCCTGCTTTGGTTAAAAAGTAAACCAATATTGGCAACTCGAAGACTGCACCACATGCCAAAACAACACTCGTCACCAGAGATATGTAGGTGGAAAGTGTTGGATTGTTGACCACATCCGGACTAACCTGATAGTTGAGGAAAAAATTGATGGATAATGGAGATATAACTAGATATCCAAACAACACTCCACAGAAGAATAGAAATGATGCAGCAGCAACAAAACCTCGCGTTGTTCTGCGTTCGGATTTCTGAAGACCTGGAGAAATGAAACGCCATACTTCCCAAAGCACGTATGGAAATGCTATGATGATGCCTGCAACGATTGCCGTCATGATGTGTGCCATGAACTGCCCAGCCATTGTAAGATTGACCAAGGTTGGAAGATCTTGTCCAATGCAGATAGATCCGTCGGGGAACATCCCAGGTAACCAAGTGCTGAGTTTAGCGGATGCCTTGCAAAGAAACTTGTAGGTGATGAAGTCGGATTTGAGCGCGCCGAAGATTAAAGTGTCGAAAATGAAGTTTTTGAAGCTGAAAGCTACAACGGCGCCGAGCAGAATGGCCGTGGCGCTTCGAATCAAATGCCATCTAAGAATTTCAAGGTGGTCCAAAAAGGACATTTCATCCTCTTCTGTATGTTGTTCTTCTGCCAAAGGGCGGCAAAGATAGAGTTGTCACCACACGACTAACGCCCAAGCGCAGACACGGAATCAAAAAAAAACTATTTTTGCCCTCGATGAAATCAACAATCAACAGATTTCTTGCTATCTCAGTCGTTTTTTTGACGGTTCTCGCCTTCATGAATAGTGATTGCCAGCAAGTGACGCAAGTCGAATCTCAAGATGTGGAGCAGCTAGCCCAATCCGATGCTGATTTCATTCAAGTTTCAGAAAAAGAGTTGAAAGCTTCAAAACAGAAGAAACAGGAGAGCTCGGATGAATTGTTCCGATTCCCAAACGTCTTTGACGTTTTTCGCACGATCTTCTGATTATCCATTCAGTAGCTTTGTTCTTGCGCTGAATGACCACACCATTTACTCCATCTAAAATTGTAATCTACTGGCTATACTTAGGCATTGTGCTTGTGCTTGCCATGGTAGTCATTGGTGGAATTACAAGGCTAACTCACTCTGGCCTATCAATGGTTCATTGGAGCTTTCAAGGGTCATTGCCACCGATGAGTGATGCAGGGTGGGAAGATGAATTCGCGGGTTACCAAACCTCACCTGAATTCCAGGAATTGCACAGCAGTTTTACATTAAGTGATTTCAAGTCGATCTATTGGTGGGAGTACATTCACAGGATGTTTGGGAGAATGATCGGTATAGTATTCATTGTCCCATTTGCATTTTTTCTCTTCAAAAAAAGAATCCCAAAAGACCATGTAAAGTGGTTCGTGGGGATATTAGCCCTGGGAGCTCTCCAAGCATTACTTGGATGGTACATGGTAAAAAGCGGATTGATTGATGTCCCTCGCGTTAGCCACTTTCGATTGGCAGCTCATTTATTCACGGCATTTCTAACCTGTGCGGTCATTTATTGGACATTGCTCAAGTACACTTATCATGGCACGGTAGTCAGCGTAGTCAATTCTCGGCAAAGAATATTAGTGGCTCTAGGTATGCTGATCTCGGTTCAAATAATCTTTGGAGCATTTGTAGCTGGTCTTAAGGCAGGTTGGGTCCACAACACCTGGCCTCTAATGGATGGAGCGTTGATCTCGGAGACGGTCTTTTCGATGGAACCATGGATCCGAAATTTCTTGGAAGGAAAGTCAGGTGTCCAATTCGTGCATCGCACTCTGGCCGTAGCTGTGCTGCTTCTTTCTTTGCTGCTTTTTAAAGATTTAGAAGATTACGAAGGAAGAAGTCGAAAGGCATTGTTCGCATTCATCGTTGCCTTGGTACTCCAATTCATCCTAGGAGTGGCAACGCTACTCCTTCAAGTACCAATTACGCTGGCAGTCTTACATCAAGTAGTGGCCTTGATAGTACTCCTTTCGCTCGTTCGGCTTTACTTCACTCTGAGCTTCCAACCGAAACCCATCGAAGTGTCTTGATGAGATGATCAATATCTCGATCTACATAATCGATGATCGGCGAGAGGCTATCCTTGTTTGGCTTAACGCTAAAGTAGAGTGACCCTCTAAGGAAGTGAGAAGAGCTATCGGTTAGGAAAAACTGAACATCTGAAGCAGTCTCTCCTCTAAATGAGTATTTCAATCCGTAAACACCTGCTGAATCATTTTGAATTGGATTCTCCAAAATCTTAGTCGCTTTGGCAATGTGTTTCATGGCTAGCTTTCGAGCTTCCTCAATCTGCTCAGAAAGATCTCCCTCGACTGGAGAATAGGTCAAATGAATCGTGGCTCTAAAGCCGGGATAGTACAAATTGTACCAACACGTCTTGCTCTGATAGCGCGGATCAATGGTCATGGCACTTTGAGCGGAGTATTCAAATTCGTACGGACAATTCCAATTTTCACCTGCCGTCAATAAATAGGTCGGATCCGGAAGAGAAACTCGAGTATAGGCTTGCGGTTTGGGGGTATAATTTTCTTCACAAGAAGCCAAGAAGACAATAGAGGCAAGAAGGATCCAAATACGCATTAGTCCAGAATGGTAACCTTAATTCGTTTTACGCGGCGTTTATCGGCAGCTTCAATAGTAAACAGGTAATTATCAAATTTAACCCTCTCGTTTTTCAAGGGAATTTTTCCTGTAAGCTCCAAGATAAAACCTGCAATGGAGTCGCTATCTCCTTTTGCTTTTTCAAAATCTTCCCCTTCAATATCAAGCACGCGGTACATGTCAATGAGCGCAGTCTTCCCTTCAAAAACATAATTCTTGTCATCTAGTTTGGAGTAGATCAATTCGTCATCGTCAAATTCATCCGTAATCTCTCCAACGATTTCTTCGATGATGTCTTCTAGGGTAATAATGCCTGAACTTCCTCCGTATTCATCAACCACAACGGCCAGGTGATTTCTCTTTTCTTGAAACTCTCGAAGAAGATCGTCGAGTTTTTTGTTTTCTGTAACGAAGTGGGGCTGACGAATAAGATCCTGCCATTTGAAATCTGCTTCAGCGCCCAGGTGAGGTAACAAGTCTTTTACGAAGAGGACTCCGACGACCTCATCAAAGCTCTCCTTGAAAATTGGAATTCTGGAATATCCCTTATCCAGAATATGATTCCCCAAAGACGCAAAATTTGTATCCACATCAATGCTTGTAACATCAACCCGTGGTGTCATCACTTGACGGGCTTCAGTGCTGCCGAACTTCACAATTCCGCTAAGAATGCGTTTCTCATCTTCTTGAGTTTCATCATCGGTGGTAAGCTCAAGAGCGTGGCTCAGTTCATCCGCTGTAATTTGATTGTCACCCTCATTTTCTCTGGCACGCTCATCGATCTTCCGTGTTCCTTGGACAAGGAGTTTAGCGAGCGGTGAAAACAATCTCATCATGACTACGATCGGGGCTGACATGAATCTTGACAAGGTCAAGCCTTGTTTCGAGGCGTAAACCTTGGGCGCAATTTCACCTACAATCAAGATGATGAGGGTCACCACCACAACCTGCACCAAAAACGCCACGGCGACGCTTTCGCCGAAGTCGAACATCATGCTCATTAGAAAGCTCGACAAAATCACGATGGCCACGTTAACCAAGTTGTTGCCAATCAATATTGTAGCAAGAAGTGTCTTTGGTCGTTGAAGTAATTCTAGGACACGCGCAGAGTTCCTTCCTTCATCTTCTTCAAGTTTCTCCTTGTCTTGTGGGGAGATTGAAAAGAAGGCAACTTCGGAACCGCTGATGAGTGCAGAACAAAATAGAAGCAATAGCATGACTACAAGGCCAATGACAATGCCTGTGTTCCAAGGTAAAATAATGTTTGCTAGAAGTATCGAGAGCGGTTCGCCGGGGTCCACGTAGGATGGTATTCGTTAGAAGGGAAGATCATCATCTTGCACATCGGCTGCTGGAGGCGTGGCAGGTTGAGATGAACTTGGTTGAGAGCTTGCTGGAGCTGCCGCTTGAGCAGGAGCCGGAGATGAATCCCCACGACCACCAAGCATGGTCATGTTGTCGCCCTCAATTTCGGTAACGTAACGCGTGATCCCGTCTTTATCGTCGTAGCTGCGAGTACGCAATTTGCCTTCAACATAGACAGAGCTTCCTTTTGTGAGATACTTTTCAGCAATGTCTGCCAGACCGCGCCACAGGTTGACTTTATGCCATTCAGTATTGGTAACTTTTTGGCCTTCGCGGTTGTTATAGGTTTCGCTCGTAGCAATATTAAGACGTGCTACTTTGGTCCCACTTGTTAACGTGCGAACCTCAGGATCTGTACCTAGATTACCAACGATAATTACCTTATTTACACTACCGGCCATAACTGATTTTTCTTTGGGCAAACTTAAGCATTAAGCGCTGCATTCCCAGTCTTCACGTCATGTTCTTCTAGATACCGATCAATCAAGCGTGGCAAGGGGTATTCCCCAATTTGACTCGCTGCTACCAGCTTGAAAGATTCATGGATTTGTTCTCCAATTTGCAGATGATAGAACCGTGCGTGAATATCTTGATGACTAAGCACATGCTTTCGGACCCGGTTCACTTTTTGAATTCCGATTGAGTTTGATTTTAAAAACTGCTTGAGGTGCTGATCATTGAGTTCCGCATCATTTTCAGATTCTATAAGTGGGAACTGATATAAGCCGTTCCAAATGTCTTTGTTAGTGCGCTGATGGAGGAGGTAGCTAGAATCAGGGGTATGAACAACGAGATAATGGAAATAGCGAGTCTTCCGTTTGATTTTCTTGGACTTCAATGGAATGGAGGAAACTACTTTTAATTTGAAAGCTTGACAATGAGTATTGAGTGGGCACTCGAGACAACTTGGGTTTACAGGCGTGCAGTGCGTAGCTCCAAATTCCATCACAGCTTGATTGTGCTTTCCAGGATCGAGTGGATTCAGCAAGGAGGATGTGATAGATTCGATTTTGATTATCGCATTCTTGGTCGTTACATCTTCGGAAATTGCAAATAACCTTGAAACAACCCGAACAACATTTCCATCTACGGTGGCGACCGGCTCATTAAATGCGATGGAAGCGATGGCGGATGCGGTGTATTTTCCAATCCCTTTTAATTTGATGAGCTCTGCGTACGAACTCGGAAATTGACCATGCAAATCATTCGAAATATAATTGGCGGTAAAGTGCAGGTTTCGAGCACGAGAATAGTAGCCCAGCCCTTGCCAAAGTTTCAGCACATCGTCTTGTTGAGCAGTTGCTAAGTCTTCTACTTTTGGATAGTTCTTTATGAACCGTAAATAGTATGGAGTTCCTTGGTCAACCCTGGTCTGTTGTAGGATGATTTCAGACAGCCAAATGAAGTAGGGATTTGTTGTTTCTCTCCAAGGCAAACTGCGTTGGTTGGCATCATACCATTGGCCAAGAATCTGAGTGATTTCAGGACCGTTTTCAACCTCTGTTGCCATACAACGAAAATAGTTCTAGGTTGACTTTCAACGTATTGAAATGATTCTATCTTTGCAACCCGTTTTTAGAATGAAGGAAAAACACTGAATATCAAAAGTTTATAATTGATTAGAAAATGACGAAGGCAGAAATTGTAACGGAGATTGCTGATAAGACTGGAATTGATAAAGTGGAGGTTTTAGCGACTGTTGAAGCGTTTATGAATAGCGTGAAAAACTCGTTGGCTGATGGCCAAAATGTATACCTCAGAGGGTTTGGTTCTTTCGTGGTTAAGGAGCGTGCTGAGAAGACAGGTCGTAATATTTCAAAGAATACAACGATCATTATCCCTGCGCACAACATACCTTCATTTAAGCCTGCGAAAACTTTCGTTGAGAAAGTGAAGAAAAACGTTTCTGTTAAGTAAGTTGAAGTGCTCGGCCTGAAGAAGCAACATTGGATAGCCGTTGGACTTACACTTCTAGTATTTGTTCTTTTATTTCTTGCCCCTAATAAACCCGACCTCACAAAAGTGAGCGAGGAAAACTTAAGTGATGAGCCGCCCACAATTGAGAATGAAATTGATTCAGCATTGGGCATTATTGCGACTCAGCAACCAATGCAAGGCATACTGTTGTTGAGAGACATTGCAGAGGAGAATCCTGCAAACTTCAGAGCTCAGTATCATTTAGGAAGATTATCTGCACAGACCAATCAATGGGAGAAAGTGATCGAGCGTTTCACCATCGTGGAACAAATTGATCCTGAATTCGTTGAGTCAAAGTATTGGCTAGGTAAGGCAGAGTATAATCTGGGGCAGTCAGAAAGTGCAAAATCCAACCTTGAGGAATTTCTTAAGGAGGAACAAAATAGTAGTCAGCTCAGAAGTGATGCTGAAATGATGTTGAACGAATTAAATTAAAGAGATGCCAAGCGGTAAGAAAAGAAAAAGACATAAGATGGCGACTCACAAGCGCAAGAAGCGTTTGAGAAAGAACCGTCACAAGAAGAAGAAGTAATTCTCCTTCGCACTAAAACCCCGTTGTAGAATTTAAATACAATAACTGTGGATGATAAGAATAAAGAAATGATCATTCGCTCTGGGGACGGTGAAGTTGATATAGCTCTTCTAGAGAATAAAGGTCTGGTTGAATTTCACAACGAGAAACTTGATAAAGGTTTCAATGTAGGTGACATTTTCCTGGGCAGAGTTAAACGATTGGTTCCCGGCTTAAATGCCGCATTTGTTGATGTAGGCTACGAAAAAGACGCCTTTCTGCATTATCATGATTTAGGTCCTAAAATGGACTCATTGCAGAAATACATCACGGAAGGAATTACAGGAAAAAGAAATTCTGGGTTACTCCAGGACTTCAAGATCGAACCCGATATCAATAAGAACGGGAAAATCGATCAAGTTTTAAAGCCAAATCGTTACCTGCTCGTCCAGATCGCTAAAGAACCGATCTCTACAAAAGGACCAAGGCTAACATGCGAAATAAGCATAGCTGGAAGGTTCCTAGTACTTGTCCCATTTAATGACAAGATTTCGGTTTCTCAGAAGATCAAATCACGCGATGAACGCGACCGTCTCAGGAGATTGATTTCGAGCATTAAGCCAAAAAATTGTGGAGTAATCGTACGTACGGTTGCAGAAGACAAGAAAGTGGCTGAACTCGACACCGATTTACGAAACCTCGTAAGTCGATGGGAAGAGGCCTTTGAAAACTTTACCTCAACAAGGCCTCCTAAAAAGGTGCTGAGTGAAATAGATCGCACCAATGCTATATTGAGAGACCTTTTGAGTGCTTCATTCAACCAGATCGTGGTAGATGATAAAGGAGTTCAGAACGATGTCTCCGATTACCTCAAAACCATTGCCCCAGGCAGCGAGAAGATCGTGAAGATCTACCGTGGCAAGACCGATATCATGGAATACCATGGTATTGAAAAACAGATTAAAACACTGTTTGGAAAACACGTGACCATGAAGAGTGGTGCTTACTTGGTAATTGAACATACTGAGGCAATGCACGTCATTGACGTGAACAGTGGAAACACGGCTAAGAAGGAAACGAATCAGGAAGCCAATGCTATTCGAGTAAACATCGAGGCCGCGGAAGAAGTGGCAAGACAATTGAGACTTCGTGACATGGGTGGCTTGGTGGTGATTGACTTCATCGATATGCGACAATCCGAGAATCGTAAGTCATTGCTTGAGAAGCTTCGGAAGCATATGAGTGATGATCGCGCGAAGCACCAGGTATTGCCGGTGTCTCGTTTTGGTCTTGTTGAGATAACTCGTCAGCGAGTTCGTCCAGAAATGGATATCAAGACTGCTGAGGTTTGTCCAACTTGTCAAGGCAGTGGAGAAGTGCAAGCAGCCATCACCATCATTGATGAGATTGAAAATAACCTCAAGTCGCTTTACGATCAAGAAGGTGAAAGATCATTGATGATCGCAGCTCACCCATTTGTGGCGGCATACCTGCAGAAGAATCTTTACTCGTTCCAACGAAAGTGGTTTAAAAGCTACAAGAAGTGGATCGCTGTTGAACCAAAAACGGCACTCACCTTGCTCGACTACGAGCTACTGGATAAGGAAGGAAAAGAAGTTATGTTCTAAATTAAAGCCTCGAGAAATCGGGGCTTTTTTGTTGCTTCTTTGTTTCATGTCTCCCTCAAAAGAACGCCTAGATAAATCAGAGGCATTGACCAAGCTTCGGAGCTATTGCAACTATCGTGAGAGGTGTCACAAAGAGGTGCAAGACAAACTCTATGATCTTGGCGTTTGGAAAAAGGATTCCGAAGAGGTAATCATGCATCTGATGGATGAAAATCTATTGAATGAAGAGCGCTATGCTCGAAGTTATGTCAGGGGCCATTTCTACAACAAAGATTGGGGTAAAGGCAAGATTCGATACGAACTCAAACGAAGATTTCTCCACGACAAGCTGATCGAAATGGCCATGATGGAGATTGAGGAAGATGACTACTCAAAGTCAATTGAGAAGCTCATCGAAAAGAAGCTAAGAGGATTAACGGGGAATAAGTGGAACCAGCAACAACAAGTAGCTAAGTATCTACAGGGCAAAGGGTATCACTTTTCTGATTTCAGGGGTATTCTCAAGACGAGGTTGAAGCTGTGATCTTTCCCCTCTTGAGAGGGGTGCCCCGGAGGGGCGGGGTGTGTTTTTGAAGAGTTTCAAAACACTTTCTGTACAATCTAAATAGACACACCCCGTCTTCTTCGCGCTACGCTACTCAGAATCCACCCCTTCTCGAGAGGGGAAGGATGTCTGCTCCATGACAAGTACATTTGCTAACATGGTTTCACCAGAGGATCTTAAGGAACTAGAGGGAAGGTTATCCTCGCTGAAAAACTACCTTGACATTGATCATAAACGCGCGCAAATCGAAGATGAGGAGCAGCAAACGCATGATCCCAATTTCTGGAATGACCCGAAGAAAGCCGAATTGATCGTAAAGCAAATCAACAAGAAGAAAGTCTGGACAAAGGCTTTTGATGAAATTGAAACCGCACTCGAAGATTTGACCGTTTTATATGATTTCTTCAAAGAAGGAGAAGCGGAAGAAGGAGAGGTCACTAAACAGCACAACAAGCTATTAAAATTGCTCGATGACCTCGAAATGAAGAACCTTCTTAGCGCTGAGGAAGACAACTTCGATGCTGTTCTGCAGATTACGGCGGGTGCTGGCGGAACAGAGAGCTGTGACTGGGCTTCGATGCTGATGAGGATGTATCTCATGTGGGGAGAAAAGCACGGCTATAAGATTACGGAAGTCAACTATCAGGCGGGCGATGTAGCTGGTGTCAAAACAGTCACGCTCCAACTCACGGGTGACTTTGCTTTTGGATATCTAAAGGGTGAGAATGGCGTTCATCGTCTCGTTCGTATTTCGCCGTTCGACTCAAATGCCAAGCGGCATACTTCATTTGTCTCCGTGTATGTATATCCTCTGGTTGATGATTCAATCGAGATTGAGGTCAATCCATCCGACATTGATTGGGATACGTTTCGATCCGGGGGTGCAGGAGGACAGAACGTCAACAAAGTTGAGACAGGTGTCCGACTAAAACACGGGCCTTCTGGAATCATCATTGAAAACACAGAGACACGCTCTCAGCTCCAGAATAGAGAGAAAGCCATCCAGCTCTTGAAGTCGAGGCTATATGAAATGGAGCTAGAAGAGAAGCGAGCCAAACAAGCGGAGATAGAGGCAAGCAAGAAGAAAATTGAGTGGGGAAGCCAGATCAGAAATTACGTTCTCCAACCTTACAGAATGGTGAAAGATGTGCGCACTGGAGCAGAGTCAACCGACACGGATGGCGTGCTCAACGGGGATATCGATAAATTCTTGGAAGCCTTCCTAATGTGGAATGCGGGTAAATTGGAAGTGAAGGAAGAAGGATAATTATCCTTCCATTTCTTCTGCAATCTCTTCTTCTTTCTTTGCGAAAAGACCAGGCATTAAACTGTTAAGTCCACCAAGCGTTGCCCAGTAGCCTAAAAATCCGATTAGGAAGATCAATAGCCAAAAAGCCATTAAAATGAAGAAAAGAAAGATGAAGAAACCTATGTAGTTACCCATGGCATTTTACATTTGGTGGCGAATATAAAGCATCCCTCAATTTTGGCGATGCAAAGACTTAAAAACTGCTCAACATCACTATTTAGCAATTATGGACTACAGGATAGAAAAAGACACCATGGGCGACGTCCAAGTTCCCGCAAACAAGTACTGGGGAGCCCAAACAGAGCGATCGAGAAACAATTTTAAGATTGGACCAGAAGCGAGCATGCCACTGGAAGTGGTTTATGGCTTCGCTTATTTGAAGAAGTCTGCAGCGCACGCGAACTGTCAGTTGGGCGCCCTGAGCGAAGAGAAGCGAGATCTGATTTCCAAGGTCTGTGATGAAATTTTAGAAGGCAAGTTGGATGATCAATTTCCATTGGTCGTATGGCAAACGGGCTCTGGAACACAGTCTAATATGAATTCCAACGAGGTAATCTCTAATCGAGCACATGTGATCGCTGGTGGAACTTTAGGAGAAGGAGATAAGCTCATCCACCCGAATGATGACGTGAATAAATCACAATCGTCCAACGATACGTTCCCAACCGGAATGCACATTGCATCTTACAAAATGATTGTGGAAACAACGATTCCAGGAGTTGAGCAACTTCGAGATACGTTGAAATCAAAGTCGGAGCAATACTCAGATGTAGTGAAGATTGGACGGACTCACTTGATGGATGCCACCCCGTTGACAGTCGGCCAAGAACTTAGTGGATATGTCTCACAACTTAATCATTCGCTCAAGGCACTTAAGAATACATTGAGCCATCTTTCCGAGGTAGCATTGGGTGGAACTGCCGTTGGGACTGGAATAAATACGCCTGCGGGCTATTCAGAGCTTGTAGCGCAGAAGATTGCTGAGTTCACGGGAATGCCGTTCATAACGGCTGAAAACAAGTTTGAGGCCCTTGCAGCACATGATGCTATCGTTGAGTCGCACGGCGCGCTAAAACAGCTTGCGGTAAGCTTGATGAAGGTGGCGAACGATATTCGATTATTGGCCAGCGGGCCGCGATGTGGAGTAGGGGAGTTGATCATTCCTTCAAACGAACCAGGGAGCAGTATTATGCCCGGAAAAGTGAATCCGACACAAGCCGAAGCAATGACCATGGTGTGTGCTCAAGTTATGGGCAATGACGTTGCCGTCTCTACGGGTGGGGCTTCAGGCCATTTTGAATTGAACGTTTTCAAGCCGATGATGGCTTACAATCTATTGAATAGTGCTCGCCTCCTCGGCGATGCGTGTGTGTCATTTGATGAAAACTGTGCAGCAGGAATCGAACCGAACTACGAACGCATCAAACAGAACCTTGATAATTCACTCATGTTGGTGACAGCGCTCAATACCAAAATCGGTTACGAGAAGGCAGCAAAAATTGCGAAGACGGCGCATGAGAATGGGACCACCTTGAAAGAGGAATCGGTCAACTTAGGTTACCTCACAGCGGAGGAGTTTGACGAATGGGTCGATCCGTCGAAGATGATTGGGGGCTTGGATTAAAGAAACTCTTTCTTCCCGGCTTCTTTAAGATCATTCACAAACTGCTTGATCTTTTGCTCTTCATCCTTTTGGCAAATAAGCAATACATCTTCTGTATCGATGACGATGTAGTTCGTCAATCCTTGAACTACTGCTAGTTTGTCTTTCGGAACTTTTACGATCGAGTGATTTGTATCGTATGTTTTGACTTCGCCACTCAGATGAACATTATCAGATGCGTCGTGATCGAGTTGTGCAAATAGCGAACCCCAAGTTCCCAAATCTGACCATCCGAAATCACCTAAAATCACATCGACATTCTTGGCTTTTTCCATGATGGCATAATCAATGGAAATGCTTTCGCAGCTGCCATAAATTTCTGAGATTGCCCCTGATTCAGATGTTGAATTGAAAGAATCCAAATGCGACTCAAAGAGTGCAGCCATGTCTCCCATGTGTGCTCTGAATGCTTCTACAATTGCGGAAACCTTCCAGATGAACATTCCACTGTTCCAAGTGTAATCTCCACTCTGGAGAAACTGCAGAGCAAGCTCTTGACTCGGCTTTTCAGTAAATTTCTTTACTCGAAAAAGGTCATTCGAGTCGTAGGTGTCATCTCGATGATTTTGGATGTAGCCATAACCTGTGTCTGGGCGGCTTGGTTTGATTCCTACTGTTACAAGGTGGTCCGTTGCTTGCGCATGATCGATTGCGTGATTCAAAGTTTCATGAAATGCAGACTCCTTAAGGATGATATGATCTGCTGGTGAGATCATCATGATGGCGTCAGGATTCTTTTTGTAAAGCTTGTATGCTGCGTATGCAATGCAGGGAGCCGTATTTCTTCGACTAGGTTCTGCGAGAACTTGATCGATCTTAAGTTCTGGTAAATGCTCAGCGCAAAGCTGAACATAGTCGTTCGAGGTGACCACCATGAAATTCTCAGGAGGGCAAATACCCTTCATTCGATCATAGGTCAATTGGATCAACGACGATCCTGTACCCATGATATCTAAAAACTGTTTCGGAGACTTTTCTCGACTCATAGGCCAAAACCTACTTCCTATCCCTCCGGCCATTATTACACAATAGACCTCTCTCATAACTTCAAAAATTCGACTTGCGAAAGTAAGACTATGCTTACCTTCCAATTTGAAGAAATCGTTAGCTTTTGTTGTGCGGAACCGGGAATACCTCAGCTGAGCCGTGAACGAGAAAGAACCGTTGGCTTGCTACCTCGCGGCATTTATAGCGAGTTCGCCTTAATTCTCCCCTCACGAAGATTTGACCATTTGAGATGGCGAAGTGATCGCCATCAGACAGATGTTTCAATAAAACCGGCGGGTCGTCATCATAGCTTCGGAGCGATTCAAGGAGCTTCGGATCGGAGCAGGACGCGGCCTTTGGACTATCAATATGCCGACGAAGAGCGGGTAGAATGTCATGCGGAAATGAATCTGTCTGGATAAGTTCATCAAGAAGCGAAGAATAAATTGACTTCCACGAATCACCATGTGCTTGAACGAGGGTTCCTCTCAGTTTGAAATCTTTGAAATGTGCAATTTCATGTGTTAAGGTTACTAGGAACGAATACTGATTTAGATTTCCATTCACTGAAATGGCTGGAATGGATCTTCGAGATTTAACCCTGAAGTCTCCCAACTTGGAGGTCCGAGGTTTGCTTATTCGAATGTGTAGGCGTTCTCCATCTATCCAATTGAAGACAACGGGGAGCGCTTTTTCGGGAAGGTACTGCGTGAAATGAGCTGAGAACTCAATCTCATTCATGATGCCTGAGTCTCTGCATTTTGACGAGGCTGTTTCAAATGTTGAGACCCCCAAGAAGGACAGTCACAATCTTTTTTACCCTTGAAAAGAGAACAACTTCCAAGCGCTAGTAGAAGAAAAAAACAGCCAATAATTTTTGCAGTGCGCATCGTTCAAAGCTAGTGAAATCATGAATGAAGAGGCTTCGAATAAGAGTTACATTTGTTCCAATGGCGTCATTCCTATATCATCTCGGGCGATATGCATTGCTGATTTGGCGCGTGTTCAGCAAGCCGGAGAAGGTCTCGATATACCGCAAAAGATTATTCGATGAAATGGTCACCCTCGGGTTGGATTCGCTGGGTATCATCATGATAATTTCTTTGTTCATGGGAGCGGTAATTACCATTCAAACAAGTGCAAACATTGACAGCGCGCTCATTCCAGCATATACGATTGGATTTACGGCGAGACAATCAACCATTTTGGAGTTCAGCCCCACCATCATGGCGCTGATCCTCGCTGGTAAAATCGGCTCTAATATCGCTTCAGAGATTGGACTCATGAGGGTCACTGAACAAATTGACGCCCTCGAAATAATGGGAGTAAACTCAGGCTCCTACTTGATTCTCCCAAAGATCCTTGCAGCGGTCGTAATCAACCCATTTTTGGTAGTTATTTCCATGTTTGTTTCAATCGGTGGAGGTTACATGATCGCTCAGTTTACCGACATTGTTTCGGTACCAGACTATGTCTATGGTATTCAATTTGACTTTAGGCCCTTCCATGTTAATTACGCGTTGATCAAGTCAGTCATCTTCGCATTCATTTTTACCAGCATTCCAGCGTATCAAGGATATTATGCCTCTGGTAGTGCGCTCGAGGTAGGAAAGGCAAGTACTAGGGGCGTCGTATTCAGCTCGATTGTAATTCTTATCGCTAACTATGTCATCACACAATTGGTGCTCATATGATTGAGGTTACCGGCCTTTATAAGTCCTTTGGGGAGAATAAGGTATTGGATGACATTACCTCATCATTTGAGGAAGGGAAGACCAGTCTAATAATCGGGGCAAGCGGAAGCGGGAAAAGCACGCTTGCGAGGTGCTTAGTCGGATTGGTCGCTCCGGATGAAGGGGGAGTATTATTCGATGGTCGTGACTTCTTGGGAATGACTGGAAAAGAACGACGCGGAATGCTAAAGGAAGTTGGTTTTCTGTTTCAAGGAAGCGCCTTGTTTGATTTTATGACTGTGGAGGAGAACATCCGCTTTCCCTTGGACATGCTTACCAAAATGAGCACCGATGAAAAGGCGGAGCGTGTACAATTCGTTCTGGATCGCGTAGAATTGAAGGATGCCCATAAACTCTTCCCATCTGAACTGAGTGGAGGTATGAAAAAGAGAGTAGGTATTGCTAGAGCCATCGCTCCGAACCCCAAGTATCTTTTTTGTGACGAACCGAATTCTGGGCTTGATCCACAGACTTCTATTGTAATCGACAATCTGATTCATGAGATTACGCAAGAGTCCAACATCACAACTGTGGTCATTACACATGACATGAATTCGGTCATCGAAGTCGGAGATTACATCATGTTTCTCCATCAAGGAAAGAATTGGTGGGAAGGGGATAACAAGAGCATTCTCAAAACAGAGAATCAAGAAGTATTAGACTTTGTTTATGCTTCGGAATTCATGAAAAAGATCAAAGCTTAGGCACAAAAAAAATCCCGCCACTAAACTGTGACGGGATTTTCAAATCTCTTTAATTCTTTTATCGTTCTTGGAAGTCGTTCATCAGATTCAGACTACCTCGACGTTCAACATATTCTCCCTTGTCCGTGTAGAGAACAATTCTCCAAGCATAAGCTCCCATTGGTGCTCGCTTGCCATTAACACTTCCGTCCCACTCAAAGGACTTGTCTGTTGTTTCAAACAATTTTCCTCCCCAGCGATCAAACACTTGCAGTTTCATCTCTCTTATTCCGACGCTTGATATCGTCCAACGATCATTCAAGTTGTCATTGTTAGGTGTAAAACCAGTTGGGATGTAAAGGTGAAATTCTGGTGCAACGATAACGGTAGCGATATCGACACATCCATGAATGTTGGTTGAAGTCAACTCAACGCTGTATGGATTTCCATCAGGTAACGCTAGAACAGGATCAAATTCCAATGAGGAGACATTCGCTCCTTCAATGATCCATTCATGGGCTGCGAAGCTATCCGTGGACATTGAGTTATTGTGAACTTTCAAGTCATAATCACCGATATACTCGTAATCGAAATCAGCATTTACCTGACTAACATCAACCACAACATCAGCCATTCGAACGGTGTCACATTGATCCGTCAGTCGAATATTATACGTCGTCAATTCAGTTGGTGAAATTTTGATTCGCGATCGATTGTCTCCTGTATTCCAGACGAATTCATATTCACCACCACCAAATACAGCTTCAGCTTCTAGTATAATTTCATCTCCAAAACAAATGAGTGTGTCATTTGAAACGTAGAGCTCTAAGTCATTCTTAACAGCAATGATTGCTGAAACAGTTTTAGATACGGTATCAGTAAGACAGCCATCGGTCAATTCAATTGTGAATTCTTCATCACCGGATACGATCTTCTGCGTATAGTCATTAACCGTGGCCCAATTGTCCCAACTGAATTTAAATCCCCATCCATAGCCACCACTTGGAACAGCAGGACCGAAATGAGCTTTAAGGTTTGGACAAGGAAGCGTGTCATTGACAATTCCATCGATCACAAGCGGATCAGCAATAGGAACATTGACAACAACAGAATCTACGTAATCAACCAGCGCACAAATGTCGTGGATAGTAACGTAGTAAGTCTTGGTCAACACGGGTCCAACACTGGTCGTGGAATCAAGAGCTCCATTGCTCCAAGAGAACGAATAAGGAACATAGCCTCCCGAAGTTGACACCTTGATATCTTGAATATCCCCAGGGCAATCAAAATCGCTTTCAGGAACATCAAATGTTTTGGTAATGACTGGATCATTGTACGTGTTGAGCGTAAAGTCGTGAACTATCTGCTCTTGTGTACAGCCTCGAGTAATCGTAACAGTAAATGTCGTGTCAACCACTGAGAACACATTAATGGTAGAGTCGGTGGAGCCAGTGCTCCATAGATAGCTAATGTCACCGTGCCAAATCCCATCGTTGAACACGACCCCAACTGCAAGGTCTACGGGTGGATCAATGCATGAAATAGTCTGATTGTCACCAATCTTAACTGAAGACCAAGGCACATTGAAAACACTGACATTCACGTAGTCAATTTGTTGTTGCACTCCGCATCCATCGGTTACAGTTACAACGTACGAGGAAGTAATTGTCGGCATGACCGTAATCGTATCTGTCGAGTCAAAATCTGAAAGAGATTGGGCTCCATTGCTCCATTCGAAGTCAAAAGGAGGTAAACCGTCGTTGGCATTCACGCCAATTTGAACCGAGTCGTCATGACAGTCAATGGTAATGTCTCCAAATGCATTGATGTCCAAGGTAGGCGGATCAATAACACTTAATTCAATTGTGTCACCAGAATGACATCCTAGCTGTATACTATCATCTACTGCAATGACCAGATCCTCGACTCCTTCTGTTAATCCATCGGCATAAACTTCAAATGCAATTGAATCCGTAGTAACACTCTGAGCAAAATAAACCTCACATTCCCACAGGTTCAATGAACCATTCCAAGTACACGGTTGATTTTGTGAGTTAATTATGTTGGAATAGTCTGTACCCATCTCTGCATCTCCCCACACCTTATACGATAAGGTAGCAGCAGGAAGAACGGAGTCACTTCTCGTAAAGAAAATTTTCACATCTCCACATCCTTCATAAAGCGCTGTATCGGCTCCAAACGGATTGTATGATGGCGAAGGCTGAACGATTAAGCCTGCAGTAGCGAAACTTCCATCTTCTAGAAATACTCCAGTATCTAAAATCTTATCTGAACCATCCGCAACACCAAGCTTCATGTGAAAAGTGTCACAAGAGCTTACATAAAGAACAGCTGTCATTACATCAGTGTAACCGTTGTACGCGTGCAACGAACCTCCGGAGTTGTAGTAGCTGCTATTAAGTCCAGGGTGAATCGTGCTGATCGAAATTGGAAGAGCTGGGTTCGTGCCAGGAACAGTTGCGACATTGATTGCACTGTTCGAATAACTGCCACTGATACCTGGACCAGAAAGGAAAAAGCCAAACACGTCATTGTATGAAGTGTTGATCCAAGTAGTGTATTCATCTGATCCAAAAACGTAACTGAACTCAACTGTATCGCTGAGTGAAACGAAGTCGAATTCTATAATAGAAGCGTCCCAAGTAGAGTTAACACTAAATGATTGTCCAATCAAGGAAGGAACACTTTGCGCAACACTCAAAAGATCCGAATCACCAGCACCTTGACCTGTACCATTCGGTATCGCAGTTGACGCCCAAGCACCTGTACTTGTCATGATATTGGTGACATTTCCTGAACACATGACTAGACCGCTGTCGATGCCTATAGCCGTTCCTCCACTGCTGAAGAATCCTCTTTGGATGCTAGCTCCATAGGAGGTGATGTTGTAACCCTGTACTCCATTTCCCATCAATACATTGTTGACCAAGTATGGTACACTATTGTATGGTGCAGCACTGGTTGTAACCAGTTGCTGGGAATTGGCACTCCACACAGTAGCGAGGACTGTGGTTAATGTGAGAAGTATATTTCTTAATGAACTCATTTAGTTTGTTGTTATAACTGTGATGGTTCCTGTTTTCTTAATGTCTTTTCCTGTCACCGTTTTGGCCTTCAGAATGTATGAATAGCTATTGATCGGCTGATTACTTGAATTCCCAATACCAAACCATTCAAAGTTCTTGTCGTTCGATTCAAAGTGAAGTTGCCCCCATCGATCAAATATTTTTATGTTGAACGACTCAAGTTCTTCTTCGATTCGAATCCTGAAACTTTCATTCTTCCCGTCTCCATTGGGAGAAAAGGCACTTGGAATTTCTATTCCGTCCTGAACAATTACCTCTCTTGTAGTGCTGTGAGTGCAGCCCGCTGGATTTGTAGTTTCGAGCATAACCTCGTTCGTCGTTCCTTCTTCTAACTCCAGAGAAGGAGCTTCATCGTCACTGACCAGGTCGCCATTCAGGTACCATTTGAACACCAACCCATTCGATTCTTCAAGTGGGTAAAAGTCAGCCACCGGTTCGAAATGATTAATCCAAAAGTTGAAATCGCTAGGAACTTCATGAGTAGAATATGCTCGAAGAATACGGTGAGGATCGCCGCAGTGATCGATGTACTTTAATTCAAAGTTCTTATCGCCCGCTAGCAGTTCTGAATATTCAGCATGCATTTGGAAGCCGTCCCATATATAAGCAGACTCCGTCCCTTCCAGTGGATTTACGGTCTCGCCTTCACAAACAATGATTTCATCGAATTCAGGCAGAACAATTTCATTTTGATGAAGCTTGACGTAAGTTTCAACACTTTGCGCTTCACAAGCGTCGGTGACATATGCCGTATGGATGCTATTATCCATGGCATTCACGACGATCGATTGATTTGATTCTTCCCAATTAGAGAAGGTGTACTTGTAACCATAGCCCACACCTCCGGACATTTCTTTCAGCTTCGGCCATATCTTGACCTCTTCACCGGAGCAGTCAAAATCAAACTCTGTTAACTTGCTAATGACGATTGGATCATGGGCTTCTGCTAAAACGATCACGTCAGCTTCAGTTGATGATCCGCATACATCCGTTACGACCACATGATATTTTTCTAACGCGTTGACTTGAACTTCAAGTTGAGGATCCGTAGCGCCCGTGTTCCATAAATAACTGTAAGAACCATGACCCCCAGAAGGTGTTGCGCCAATAGTAATTAGCTCATCTGGACAAGTGAATTTATCAATGTTGAAGAATTCATCGTCCATAAATACTGGAAGGTTTAGAACCTTCACTTTGATGCCTTTCGTTTGATAAAAGTTAAGATCGGGGTGGGAAGCCGTTACTGAATAGATGCTCGTTTGGCCTGGTTTCACAAATATTGAAGAATCGGTTGAGCCGTTACTCCATAAGTATTGAATGCCTTCAACCCAATTATTGACTGTAACCCCAATGCGAACAGGATCATCAATGCACGAGATTGTTTGATCTGTTCCAAAGGCAATGATAGTCGGCAATGGATCATCGTTCTGGGCTTTGGAAATTCCAGTCATGAAAATCAGCGCGGCTATTATGCGAGTTAAATCTTTCATTGAATAGGCTAAAAACCTTGTAAATGAACCAACAATGATACGTAATTTCTTGGGTAAAAGGTTCAAAAAACGACGCGAAACATGGCTAGTTTCAGGCGATTCGACACGGTGTTCGGAGTTGCTCAAAACATATATTTGTCGCCATTTGTATAACGTTAAACCAATCAAAGGTTGCCTGAATCATGAACAAAGAGCAAATCCAAGCATACATCGAGGAAAATAAGGATCGATTTCTAGATGAATTAATCGAACTTCTTCGCGTTCCCTCCGTCAGTGCAGATCCAGCGTTTGCGGGAGATGTTCAGAGATGTGCCGAAGTGGTAAAAGTGTCCCTTGAGAAAGCGGGAGTCGATCATGCTGAAATCTGCCAAACCGCTGGGCATCCTATCGTCTACGCCGAAAAGATCATTTCGCCAGACGCTCCAACAGTGCTTGTTTACGGACACTATGATGTTCAGCCTGCTGATCCGGTTGAACTTTGGGATTCAGCTCCTTTTGAGCCAGTAATAAAAGATGGAAACATCTATGCTCGCGGCTCAGCGGATGATAAAGGACAATTCTACATGCATGTCAAGGCATTTGAATTCATGATTGAAAACGATGAATTGCCCTGCAATGTCAAGTTCATGATTGAAGGTGAAGAGGAAGTCGGGAGTGAGAACCTTGGGATCTTCGTTAAGGACAACACCGAGAAGCTTAATGCCGACGTTATTATAATCTCTGACACTTCAATAATCGATAATGAGACACCGACTATCACCGTAGGGTTGAGAGGGTTAAGCTATGTGGAAGTAAAAGTCACCGGACCAAATAAGGATTTGCATTCTGGAGTTTATGGCGGTGCCGTTGACAATCCAATAAATGTGCTTTGTGACATGATCTCCTCACTGAAAGATGAGAATGGGCACATCACGGTGGACGGCTTCTATGACAAAGTAGAAGAAGTGAGTCTTGAGGACAGAGCTAAAATGGCTGAAGCGCCGTTTAACCTTGAAAGCTTTCAAAATGGACTAGGAATTAAGGCCGCTAGATCTGAGTCTGGTTATTCTCCTATGGAAGGAGCTTCGATTAGGCCAACCCTTGATGTCAACGGAATTTGGGGAGGATATATCGGTGAAGGTGCTAAGACGGTTCTTCCATCTGAAGCTTTTGCAAAGATTTCAATGCGATTGGTGCCAGGTCAAGATCATGAAGAGATTACTCGGTTGTTTGAAGATCATTTTAAGAAAATAGCGCCAGGCACTGTGATGGTGGAAGTAACTGGCTTACACGGTGGGGAACCACTTGTAATACCAACAAATTTCAAAGGGTATCAAGCTGCTTCGCAAGCCATGGAAGACACATTTGGAAAAACACCAATTCCAGTAAGAGGTGGTGGAAGTATTCCAATCGTGGCTCTGTTCGAAGAAGTACTGGGTTTGAAATCTATCTTGATGGGTTTTGGACTGGATTCTGATGACATCCATTCTCCAAATGAGCACTATGGAGTATTCAATTATCTGCGGGGCATTGAGACCATCCCATTGTTCTACAAGTATCTTGCAGAATAATTACCTGAAGAGTGTAAATGACCCGCGGTGGCTTGCGCTTTCGTCCTGGTAATCCAGCGTCTCTAGAATGAAGAAGTAAGTTCCTTCGTGAGCCTGCTCTCCATTGATTTTACCATCCCAACAGGGATAAGATCCATTATCTCGAAAGATTTCGTTACCCCATCGGTCGAATAAAATGAGAGTATAGGATTTTACATTCTGCAACTCCGCACAGAGTTCGTCGTTGATGCCATCCCCGTTGGGTGTAAAAACATTGTTGATGTTGACAATGCCAGGGCAAAAATCGTTTAAGGATATGGAATCCGTTTGAAGGCATCCGTCTGCGTCAAAAATGCGGACTGTGATGATTTCTGAATTGGATATGTTGATGATCGATCCCGTGTCACCTGTAGACCATTCTGCAGATTGGATGTCAAAGACGCTGAGACTTAGATTTTTCGTTTCACCTGGGCAGAGGGTTCTGCTCATTGGCTCGATGATTCTGACCTCCTCCGGTACACCGATGCTAATTTGGTCAGTTAGTGTAACACATCTGTTCGTTGCGGTTACCGCAAAAACTCCGGAAAACACTCCAATATTTTGCAGTGTCGATCCGGTTGACCATGCATAGTCAAAAGGGAACCTTTCCGATGCATTGCCAATAACGATCGTGTCATTGTCGATGCAAACTGCGGTGTCATTTCCGATGGTAAAAACGAAGCCCGTATCCCAAATTAAGACCCGAGAAGTATCAGAAAACACACCGCATGTATTCTCGTGGGTAAAGAAGTAGGTTCCAGGATTAGCGACTGTCAATACCGATGAATTCGGACCGACAGACCAATCAACCACCAAACTGTCTTCGGTCGCAAGTAGCCTGATCGTGTCTCCTTGATCACAAAGCACACTCACATTCGGAAGAATGTTGAAGATGACACTATCCAAGATCACATTTATTGTATCAGACACCGTATCACAACTGTTCCCGACACGCACCCAATAGATGCCTGCCTGGTTGATGAATTTCGTTGGAACGGTACTGCCACCAGACCATTCATAGATCGCATCTTCAAAGGTCACATCCAGTGTCAGTCCCACTGTATCGCAAACGGTGGTGTCTTCGGGGAATTGCAAAATAGGTTGGGCAGCTGCATTCAATTCAACATGAAGCGTGTCAGTTGTTGTGCCGCATGCGTTTGATGCGCTCAACCAGTATACTCCAGTTGAATCTACGACGAAGGTGGTGTCATGAGATCCATCGTGCCATGTGTAAAAGGCATTTTGCAAATCAGGATCTAGAACAAAATTGACATCTGCGCACACGGAGGTGTCGTTACCAAGATTGAATTGGGGCGGGTTGCTGACGAGCGTTACAAAGACCGAATCTCTGAATTGACAACTTTGATGAAATACGTCAACCCAATGCCATCCAGCTTGATTCGTCGTGAATGTCGAGTTCGTACTGCTGTCAGCCCAAACGTAACAGCTGTTATACCAACTAGCGTCAAGGGTGACCGACTGCCCGCTGCAGAACGTGGTATCATTTCCAAGAAGGTTGAGCGCAGTATCCCAAATGATTACATCTCTAACAAATGTGTCAACGTCATTGCCAGTGTGGCTATACAGGGTGACTTGAAATGTATCTGGAGTCGTAAAGACGTGGCCAGCATTCAATGTGGAACTGGTGTTTGCCCCGCTTGTGGGATCTCCAAAAACCCACTGAACACTATCAACACCAAGGGTGTCTTCTGGAAAAAACCAGGTAGTATCTTGATCGCAATTGGTGCTAAATTCGTAAGTAATTCCATCGCTCAGAAAAGTGCTGACGAAGTTTGATAATCCTAGATTCACTCCGAAATTTACACTTAGGCCGCCTTCATCGAAATCAGAATCAACTCCCATTTTGGTTGGTTCGTGAACTACGTCTAAAGCAGTGTTTGACCCCGTTCCTCCATCATAGGATCCGATATAAATCTCACCGTTTGTTCCGAGTTGAAGATCTCCTGGGATGCGAAAAGGAAATGCTCCGGTATCTGCTATCGGAGTTTCAGAAGCCAAGAGGCAATCTTCGTTGATATGATCTAAATCAAATTGAAATAGTTTGAGTGCACCGGGTGTATTATCGCCTCTTGCAACAAATAGTTTTTTGGAATCGTTGGAAAACTCCACGCCATAGGGAAAGAATCCTGCAGATGCACCATGGAGGGTTATTGGGTCACTCACTCCTCCCGTCGCATTGTTAAACCGAAACAGCTGAACATAGCCGCTGGAAAAGTTACACGTGGCTACCCAAGCACCATCTGGGGATATTTTCATTTGGCCGCGCTCTTCTCCAGACCCGGATGAATTCAAATGTTCAATTCCCACCGAGGAAACAACTGGGGTTTGATTTACCCCGTTAAGGTCTACCAAGAACGCTGTGAAGTCATCAGATTCCCATCGATGTCCCAATACCCAGTAGTCTCGGTCATTTGCATGCTTCACTGCACTCAACTTCTCCACTGCTGTATCTAATAGTAGGGTAGGGCCGACCACTCCACCTTGCCCACCATTGAGCGTCATTTCCACATCATAGTACTGTAAACCGTCAGCTCCTGCGTCGCTGTCAATGCAAAAAAGGTAGTAGCGCGTTGTGCTCAAAATACTAGGTACGACGATGGATGATTGAGTAGAGCCCGTACTTCCAATCAATCCTGTTCCACCTTGCATAATGGTTCCATTTGCTTGCCAAACTTTGTTGCCATTGCTGTAGAAAACTAGATTTCCTTGAGCATCACAAATTGCTGCAGTTCCTTCTGCTCCAGTCAGCGAGTCATTGGTGAGAACAGGTGAACCCGAACTGAAATCTAGTCCATTGAAGTTTGGAAAAGCCCATCGCCATGCTCTCTCTTCTTGAGCTCTGCTGTCATTTACCAACAGCATTAAGAAAACACAACACAATACTGGTTGAATCGTTTTAGATTTTAACCAATATTTGAGCCCATGATTCATGCTTTTTCCAATAGGTTTCTGTTACTTTTTCTGGTTATCGTTTCGCAAGTCTTTGTCGCATGCGAATTTAAAGACATAACGCTCGAGCGAGTCGAAGGTTTCCAAGTGGAGAGCATTCGAGGCGGAAAGTTGAAAGGAACCCTCAATGTTGTTCTCACAAATCCAAATTCATTTGACGTTAAAGTTAAGTCAGCTGAGTTTGATGTATTGAACGGCGAAAAGCACATGGGGACCGCAGAATTGGGTAGCTCGTTTAAGATTGTCAGCAACTCTACTGAATCGTATCCAATTCCGGTCGAAGCAGAGGTTGGTAATTTGCTATCTGGAGGATTGAGCAGTCTAGCAGGTTTACTTACTGGAAACACACCAAAGTTCATGCTTAAGGGTGATTTAAAAGCAGGTAATTGGTTGTATACCAAAACTGTTCCTATAGAAATTGAGACGGATCTTCCCATAGATCAGATGTTCTGAAATTCCATACCCAAGCAGAGCTTTAGTCGAATTATTCTCTTAACACTTTCTTCAATTTGATGATTGAATTCAGGGTCAGTTTTCATTTCGTTGAGAATTGATTCGAGAGATCCAACTTCATCAGGCGGCATAAGGATGATGTCGCAACCAGCTTTGGCGGCCAATAAAGAAGAATTCGGAATTGCTGCGACAGCACCCATGTTCATGGCGTCGGTAATGATCAAGCCCTCGAATTTCATCTCCTCTCTCAAGAGACCTGTGACAACCGCGTGACTTAAAGTTGAAGGCATTCCTTCTGTTGCAAGTTTGGCGTTGTTTTCAATGGCAATGTGTCCAACCATAACCGAAAGGGCTCCGGCTTCAATGAGCGGCTTGTAGATTGACACCTCTGTCAATTCTCCATCAATAAAAACTAGTTTTTTATGGGTGTCGCCTTGAACTCTGCCATGGCCGGGAAAATGTTTTATAGTAGCAACTATTTGATCATTTTGAGTGGCTTTCACAAAGGCAGTAGCCAAAGGAACGATTGAGGCCGAGTCACCACCCATGGTCCGGTTTCCTATCGCTTCGTTGTCTGGTGAGACGTCAATTACAGGGGCGTAATTGTGATGAAATCCAATGTCATGAAGAATTTCATTAATGACACCCACTGCGTCATTTATTTGGGAGGTTGTGCTGAGTTCTGAGGTTGGCTGCATCTCTGGAGTTCCAGGCATTCGGCGATTGAATAAGCTCGGTTCGGCATCCATGCTCATGATCAATGGCCAACCGGTGGACAGTTCATTTATGCTCTTGATATCTGACTTGAATTGTGCCGGATCACCGCTCAGGAAAATAATTCCCCCAATTGATCGGGATACAATTAAAGGTTCAACCGCTGGATATGGTTTTCCTAATTTACCCAATGAGGCTACAATCATCTGTGCCACCCTTTCTCGCTCACTCAAGCCAGAATAGACTTCATTTACTGCTTGGTTCAAGGCCTCAGAGCTACTATAGAACGATTGTAAATCGAAAACTTCTTGATTGACTTCTATTGCTGTTGCTGATTGAGAGGTCGACTGATCCTGAGAACAGGCAATAAGAGCAGTCGCAGAGATGAGAAGAACGAGGGTAAAATTTTGCATCTACCAAACCTAGGCAGCTAAAAGAAATCAAAGAAGTTTGGACATAGTTTTTTTGAACTTTGTTCTTTTGATTCTCAATGGGCAAGAAAAAAGGTTTCTTCAACTACTTCAATGACCGAATCTGGAACGTGAGATTGGAAGATCGAAATTTCGTCATGGCATTCCTGATTCATCAACTCCGGATTGTATTGATCGTGATCAAGAGTGCGAGAGAGAATAAGCTCCAGCAACAGGCCGCAGCTCTCACATTTTATACCATGCTCTCGGTCGTTCCTGTTGTGGCCTTAGTGTTTGCAATTGCTAAAGGGTTTGGAGCGCAAGACCTTCTCGAAGAACAACTTCGCTCATCCTTAACTGGACATGAAGAAGTCATCGAACAGATCATGGAGTTTGCCGGCCGAATGCTCGAGAGTACTCAAGGTGGATTGATCGCAGGTATCGGTATTGCTGTTCTTCTTTGGACTGTTTATAGCCTGTTATCAAACATTGAAGTATCCTTCAACGCCATATGGAACGTTGGTAAAGGGAGGACTTGGATTCGAAAGCTCACTGAGTATTTCAGCATTATGCTTTTGGCTCCGATCGTCATCATCTTAGCAGGAAGTGTAACTGTTGTCATCACCACCCAGATAGAAAATCTCGTTTCACAATTCGGGTTTCTAGAACAAGTTGGTCCATTCGTTTTCTTTCTGATCAAGATGATCCCATATGCCCTCATTTGGCTCCTCTTCACCGGTGTTTACATGATCATGCCGAACACCAAAGTCAATTTGAAATCCGCCCTTGTTGCAGGAATCATTGCGGGAACTTCATTTCAGTTCGTCGAGTGGGGATACATTAATTTTCAGGTTGGAGTAAGTAGATACAATGCGATCTACGGTTCGTTTGCGGCCTTGCCCTTGTTTATGATTTGGGCCAATATTTCCTGGCTCATCACTTTACTTGGAGCTCAGATTGCCTACGCCAATCAGTTCGTGACACAGATTGAAAATGAAATCGATGGGAAGCGCTTGAGTATATCTCAACGTCACGTGGTAGCCATCATGATCGTCCGACGAATCGTTGAGAATTTTGAATCTGGGAAAGACCCGCTGAGTCCAAAAGAACTTGCGTCAGAATTGAACATCCCATTCGGGGTAACCATGAATGCACTGGAGGCTTTAGAACATGCTCATATACTAGGAGAGGTCGCAATGGAGTCTGATTCTGTGGATGGTGTCGTGCCGCTAATTAGTACTGATCAATTGACCGTGGCTCACATCATACGATCTCTTGATACAACGGGCCTAAAGACGTTGCTCCAACTTGACGCTTCCCAGTTTGATCAATTTCAGAAGCACTACCTTAAAGTTAGAAGTGCCATGAACGAGTCGTCTGATAATTTCCTCGTTAGAGATATTCCTACATCAACAACCAATTCAGATTCATGAAACGGTTTTCGCTAGTCTTAACGCTGTTCCTCCTTTTGGTGAATAGTCATGCTCAACAATTTGATACGCTAAGGGTGATGCAGTACAACCTGTTACTCTACGGCGCTAACTTCTCAAACTGCACGAGCTCAACCAACAATCTTGAGGATAAAGATGGATTTCTCGAGACCATCACGAAACATGTTAAACCCGACTTGCTCATTGTCAACGAAATGGGAGCAGCTGGAATCTACGGAGATCGAATACTGGCTAATTCGCTGAATACTAATGGTGTAAATAGGTACAAAAGAGCAACGATACAGAGCAATTCATTTTCAAGCCTGGTTAACTGCCTCTTTTTCAATAAGAACAAATTGGCCTTACATGAACAGACCAAAGTGGTGCAAGATGTAAACGGCAATGATCTCACGAGAGCAATTGATGTTTGTACTTTCTATTACAAGGACGAGCTTTTAAGCGAGGTTCAGGACACCACGTTTTTTCATGTTCTGGCAGTTCATCTTAAGGCTGGAAGTTCAACCTCCGACATTCAATCTCGAGACTTGGAAACAGAGGCAGCAATGGATCATATCATTTCAAAAATGAAGCCAGGATATTTCCTGATTGCAGGTGATATGAACATGAAAAATTCAAATGAACAAGCATTTAAAAACCTCACTGAAAGCGCAGCTGGTGACCATAAATTCTATGACCCAATTGATGAACTTGGAAGCTGGAATTCCAATAGCTCATTCGCTCATGTTCATACGCAATCAACGCGTAGTTCCAACACGAACAATGGGTGTTTCTCTGGCGGTGGAATGGATGATCGGTTTGACGTCATTCTTGTATCAGGACAAGTCTTGGAAGATACTGGTAAGGTCAGTTTTGTTGAGAACAGCTACGTTGCGGTTGGCCAAGATGGTAACCACTTGAATCAATCAGTTTCAGCCGGTGGAAACTCGAGTGTCCCGTCATCGGTCTTGGTTGCTCTCTATGAAATGAGCGACCACCTTCCGGTACAGCTGGACCTGTCGTTCGAACTTATTGAGGAGCCCGAAGACACTATACCACAAGGTTTAAGAGATGTTGAAGAAGCCTTCAATGTGAAGAGGATGGATGGCAGCATGATCATAACCTCATCGGTCGATGGCCACCTCACATTCCATGACTTGAGTGGGAGAGTTATCCAGAAATATCCCATTTACGTTGGATCAAATCGGGTTCAGGATCATAAAATGCCGCTCGGAATCTACATAGCTAGATTCAACTTCGAAAGCGGACAGATAACTCGAAAGGTTAGCTGGTTTAACGCAAGATAAATTTTCGTTCAGAGTCGAGCTTGATGAATGAAAATAGCAAGATTGTGAACGACCATAAAGAGGATCCACCATAGCTGAAAAATGGAAGGGGGATACCAATTACTGGAGCCAGTCCAATTGTCATTCCTATGTTGATGCTGAAATGCATGAATAAGATTGCAGCGACACAATAACCATAGATTCGAGTAAACGAACTGCGTTGTTTTTCTGAAAGCCAGATGATTCTGATCAAAAGGGCCAGGAAGAGAAAGACGAGAATTAGACTACCGAGGAAACCCCATTCTTCACCAACAGTGCAGAAAATGAAGTCGGTACTTTGCTCGGGAACGAAGTTGAATTTGGTCTGAGTTCCTTGCAAGAAACCTTTGCCCGAAAAGCCTCCTGATCCAATGGCTATTTTGCTTTGATGCACATTGTAACCAGCGCCCAATGGATCCGAAACTATACCAAGAAGTTCATTGATTCTGTTTTGGTGGTGGGGCTTCAGTACATTGCTGAACACGTAATCGACGCTGAAGAAATAGAGCAGGGTGGAGGCAAAGACTCCACCTAGAATCAACAAGGCGCCTTTGACCTTTCTTAAGAGGTAATAGACCAAGGCGATCAATCCTGTGAAACCTGCTAAGAAGGCAATTTTACCTTGGATTATTATCCCAAAAACCGTCCATTCATATTGCTTGAGAAACAGGGCCATAATGAATATGAACACTGCCGCAAAGCCCAATGAAAAGTACCAACTGCTCAAGCCTTGTCGATAAAGCACCAAAGTGAATGCAAGAAAGACCAGTGTTGATCCAACATCGGGTTGAAGCATAATGAGCAGCGCAGGAAGAGCGACTATGGCAAGCGTTCGAAGTCGATGTTTGGTTTGAGAAAAATGGACGCCCATTGTACTCAGATACTTTGCCAAGGCGAGTGATGTACCGAACTTTGCAATCTCGGATGGCTGGAAACTTACAGGACCCAGCACAAACCAAGATTGTGCTCCTTTAATTTCTGTTCCCACAAGAAGAACTGCAAGCAGGAGGAAGACAGAGATTCCGTAAATGATGTATCCAAATGATTCGAAGAATCGATGGTCAAGCAGGAGTAAGATCATTCCTAAAATCGAAGCCAAAGCAATCCAAAGCAGTTGCTTGCCATGATTCGTTTCGAGCGTAAAGATTTGGCTAGATTGATCGTCGTAGTTGGCAGCATAAATGCTCAACCATCCAAAAAATACAAGAGCGGCATACAAGGCCACACTGAGCCAGTCGATTTCTTCAAATATGCTAACCTTAGTCCTCATCTACTTCAACATCTAAGAGGTTAGCTTCTAGAATTCTGTTCTCTTTTAGGCTGTCGCTTACACTGCCTCGAATGAATTTTTCAATCATCAAACTAGCAATTGGGGCAGCCCACGTCCCGCCGTATCCAGCATTCTCGACATAAACAGCAATGGCAATTTGTGGGTCGTCCTTTGGAGCAAACGCAATAAAAACAGAGTGATCCTCTCCATGTGGGTTTTCTGCGGTGCCAGTCTTCCCACAGACTTCGATTCCGTCAATGCGTGCTTTTCTCGCCGTGCCTCCAGGTTTTTCAACCACCCACTGCATGGCATCAATGATGGGTTCGAATAAATCTTTTGTGATGCCGGTTTCATTTTTACTCCATACTACGTTCGAGTCTTTCCCAACCTTGTCGACCAAATGAGGATCAATGTAGTGTCCACGATTTGCGATCGTCGCCGCCAGATTGGCCATTTGAATTGGTATGACTTCAAGTTCGCCTTGACCAATGCTCAATGAATAAACTGTGGAGAAAGCCCACCTTCTTTTCCCATAGATTTTGTCATAGTATTCTGTGGTGGGGACACTTCCGCTCTTCAAGTTTGGTAAGTCCAGCGCGAGCCTTTGACCGAACCCAAAATCTTCCACGTCTTTTGCCCACTGACTCAATCCGAGTGCATTATCTACGAAATAGTTGGACGATTTACCCGGACTGATCAGTCTCTTGAAGACTTGGTGGAAGTATGGGTTGCAAGACATTTGAATAGCCTCTCTCAGATTTGTGGCAGACGTGTGGTTGTGGCAACCAACGAGGGATTTGTTGCATGGAAACCCAGTGTTTTCAGAAATCACGTTGTTCTCTAACGCCACAAGCGATTGAATCAATTTGAATATGGATCCAGGAGGGTATTTCGCCATGAGAGCTCTGTTAAACAAAGGGTCAAGTGAATCGTTTGAAGCGAGGAGTTGATAGTTTCTTGCGCGTTTGGTTCCAACAAGTAAATTGGGGTCGTAACTTGGGCTAGAAATCAGCGCAAGTATGCCACCATCCTCAGGCGAGATTGCTACAATACTTCCCTTTTTGTCGTTCATCAAGCGCTCGCCATATACCTGAAGATCTAGATCGATCGACGTCGCTAAATCAGCGCCTGCTCTCGCTTCAACATCCCTATTTCCACCTGAATATTTGCCTTGAACAGTGTTGTGCACATCAACCATGAGTACCTCCAATCCACGTTCGCCCCGCAGTTCGGCTTCATATTGTCTTTCCAATCCGCTAATACCAATGAAGTCACCAGATCGATAGAACGAATCTCGTTCTAGGTGACCGGCATTCACTTCTCCAACATATCCCAAGACGTGAGAAGCGACGCTGTCTGGATAAGTCCTGAGTGTACGCTTCTGACCATAAAACCCTGGAAATCGATACAAACTTTCCGCGATCCTTGAGAATTCATCTGATGTGAGTTGTTTCTGAAAAATACTGGCCCGATAGGAAGAGTAAGCCTTGGCTTTTGAGAGCCGCTCTTTGTACTCCATCTTTTCGATATCCATGATTTCGCAGAAGGCGATTGTGTCAATATCCTCTGCTTGGCGGGGCACCACCATCAAATCAAAAGCCGCTTGGTTTTGAACTAGAACTTGAGATTTTCGGTCGTAGATGATGCCACGGGCAGGGTATTTGGTGACGTATCTCAGGGCTTGATTGTCCGCAGAGGAGCGATAAGAATCATCTATGATTTGAATATAGAATAGACGGGTCAGAAATATGAATGCGACCACCACAAATGCGGCTATCACAAACACTTTTCTGTTTTCTAATTCATCCATTTAGGCGGACTTCGGAAGTCGAGCAAACAGGAGTTGAACCATGGCAACGAGGAAGATGGTAAGGGCAGTACTTCCAAGTGATTTGGATACGGTAAAAACGAATCCACTCATCTTAAATGACTCCACGAAAAAGAGCATGAAGTGATGGAGGAATGTGATAATTCCACAATAGGTCAGGAACCATATCCAACCCATATCTCGGATACTAGGAACCCGACTGAATTCATATCCATCGCGAGGTGCCATGTATCTTAATATGTATGGACGCGCGAATGCAGCAAAGACAGTTGCAATGGTGTGCATTCCCAGTGTCTGGCTAAATATGTCGATGGTCAAACCGAGGAAAAATGCTAAGATCAATCCGAAGTTTGGTGAGAAGTCAACAGGAAGAAGAAGAAGGAAGTACAAATAGAGGTATGGATTCAGCAATCCAGAAAATTGAACATTATTGAGGAGGAGAACTTGCACCAATACGAGAATGATGAAACGCTGGATGTATATGAGTAAATCTCTATTCATCTTCTTGATTAATAATCAACGAGTCGAGTTGATTTCTCATGGTGTTTTGAATAATATATACACTCTCAATTTTTCGAAAGTCAGTTGCGTATTCAAACTTGATTGTTTGGAATCCAGAACTTTCGTCTTGTTCGCTGCTCTTGACAAAACCAAGGATTTGATCTGGTGGGAAAAATCCCGAAGCGCCCCTCGTTACGATTGTGTCGCCAGGAAATATTTGCGCATGATTTGGAATATCTTCTAAAAGCCCAATTCTGTAATCCTTTCCATCCCATTTTCCAATGCCGAAATAGTCGTTCTTTTTCAGTTTACAACTGATGAGTGCTTGAGAATGGATGAGGGGCATTATTGCGGCATAGTTGTGAGAAACACTCGTCACAATACCCGCCACGCCTGTTGAGCTCAGGACTCCCTGTTCGGCCTCTATTCCATTAACCAACCCTCGATCTAATATCATGTAATTGTTTCCCCGATCGTGGCTACTTGAGATTACATTTCCAGGAATAGTCTCGTATTCGATAACATCAATTTCGCTCGGGATACTTCGATGAATTCGCTTATTCAGCATTTCCCTGAGCACTGAGTTCTCCTCTTGAAGCTCTTCATTTTCTTCAACCAATCCAATGTATTGCGAATAGGACCGCTGGACATCGGCGACGCCTCCGCTAACTTTTACTGAAAAGGCTTGCAGCCTACTATTTTGGTAGCTGTTGTTGGAGCCGAGAATGAAAAAACCCAGCACCTCTAAAAATAGAAAGAGGAGTGTAAACTGGTTATTCCAAATGAACTGAAGAAGGTTCCTCATGATAATCGGGTCCCAACCTCCCGTCTAATTCTTCTATCTCATCAAGAAAGGGAATCGGTGTGCATTCTTCAACGCGATTCCTGTTCCCCTAGCAACAGCACGAAGTGGATCTTCCGCAACGTGAACGGGGAGCTTGGTTTTCATACTAATTCGTTTGTCAAGTCCTCGAAGCATAGAACCACCGCCAGCCAGGTAGATACCGGTACGGTAAATATCTGCTGAGAGTTCTGGTGGAGTCATTTCGAGCGCACTCAGTATCGCCTCTTCAATCTTAGAAATAGACTTGTCAAGAGCGTGAGCAATTTCCACATAAGAAACTTTGATTTCTTTTGGAATACCAGTCATAAGATCTCGCCCATGCACGGCCATATCCTCGGGTGGATCCTCCAATTCTGTGATTGCAGCTCCAACTTCGATCTTAATTTTTTCGGCAGTTCGTTCACCAATAAGAATGTTGTGCTGCCGGCGCATATAGTCCTCAATATCGCTCGTGAATTCATCACCAGCAACCCGAATGCTCTTGTCACAGACAATACCTCCTAAGGCAATTACAGCAATCTCGCTCGTACCTCCTCCTATGTCAATGATCATGTTGCCCATGGGCTCCTCGACATCGATGCCAATACCAATTGCCGCGGCCATTGGTTCGTGGATGAGATAAACTTCTTTAGCTCCTGCATGTTCTGCGGAATCTTTTACCGCCCGCTTTTCTACTTCCGTAATTCCAGAAGGAATGCAAATCACCATTCTTAGACTCGGGGTGAAAAGTCGATTGCCGTAGTTGATCATTCTGATCATACCGCGAATCATTTGTTCAGCTGCGTGGAAATCGGCAATCACACCATCTTTTAGTGGCCTAATTGTCCGGATATTTTCGTGTGTCTTACCATGCATCAACATCGCTTGTCGACCCACAGCAATTATCTTCTTTGTTGATCGATCTTCAGCGACGATTGAAGGTTCATCCACAACCACTTTATCATTATGAATGATGATGGTGTTCGCCGTTCCTAGATCGATTGCAATCTCCTCAGTAAAAAAGTTGAAAAAGCTCATATTATGCCTGCCCTGTGCGTATCGATGTTAAAGGTATACTTATTCAAATCAATTGCTAATGCTTGAAATGTCGATGGCCCGTCATGACCATGCTGATATCGTTGTTGTCACAGAAGTCAATTGAATCCTGATCTTTTATTGAACCTCCTGGTTGAATCACTGATTTCACTCCAACTTCGCTCGCAATTTCCACACAATCAGGAAAAGGGAAGAAAGCATCACTCGCCATTACCGCACCTTCTAAGTCGAAGTTAAAACTCTGGGCTTTGTTAATCGCTTGTCGCAAGGCATCAACGCGCGAAGTTTGTCCAACCCCGCTAGCAAGTAATTGATTGTTTTTAGCCAAAACAATCGTATTGCTCTTCGTGTGTTTTGCTAATTTATTCGCGAATAGTAAGTCGTTGATCTCTTCAGTGCTAGGCTGCTTTTTTGTGGCGGTTTGAAGATCAGATTCAACTACGGTCTTTTGATCTGCATCTTGTCTTAACGTGCCGTTTAGTATGCTTCGATCAATCTGCGTCGGAAACGAATGCAGATGGTCAATCAGGATAATTCTGTTTTTCTTGCTTTTAAGAATTTCTAATGCTCCTTCGGAGTATTCGGGGGCGATGACCACCTCACAGAAAAGCTTGTTGATTTCTTCAGCGGTGGCCTCGTCTATGCTCTTGTTCGTCGTGATGATTCCGCCGAAAGCGCTAACCGGATCTCCTGCAAGAGCATCGAGATAGGCAGTTTTGGAATCTCCTCGAGTGGCAAATCCGCAGGCGTTATTGTGTTTGACAACGGCAAATGTTGGCGCATCATCTTGAAAATCTCTAATCAAGCGGAGAGAGGCGTCAATGTCCAAGAGGTTGTTGTAGGAAAGTGCCTTTCCGTGCAGCTGCTCGATAAAATCAGTCATTGACCCAACGAACGACCCATTTTGATGTGGGTTTTCTCCATATCGAAGAGTCGTTTCATCATCGCTCAAGGATCCTGTTTCGAAATACTCTGAGATAGCAGAGTCGTAGTGTTTTGTCACACCAAATGCCAATGTGGCCAACCTCGTTCTCGTTTCGAGATCAGTTTTGTTTCCTGATCTCAGTATTTGAGTCAAGTCAGTGTATTGGTCTTTGGATGGAATGATCACCACGTCGCTGTGGTTCTTTGCCGCAGCACGAATTAATGAGATTCCACCAATGTCAATCTTTTCAATTATCTCCTGGGATGTGCCCCCTGAGTTTACCGTGTCTTCGAATGGATATAAGTCGACAACCACGCAGTCGATATCCGGAATTTGAAAGGAGGCGAGTTCCTTCTGGTCGTTCTCATTTTCTGAGCGGTTCAGAATTCCGCCAAAAACTTTTGGATGCAGTGTTTTCACCCTGCCACCTAAAATGGAAGGATATTCAGTGATGGTTTCAACCTCGACCACCGGAATGTTTCTCGCCTTGAAAAATGCTGCAGTGCCACCAGTCGAATAAATGGTCACATTGTTTGAATGGAGTAAATCAGCTATATCTTCGAGACCGTCCTTATTGAAAACAGAAACAAGAGCAGAGCGGATTTCTTTCATATGCCTTGGTAGATTAGTGCAGATTTAAGGTGCAATATTACCGAATACCGTGCCTTTGAGAGGTAAAACTTATTCACCTATTGTTCACATTTATGCAATGTTTTGTCACGCTTTTTTTAAGGATCCTCCATCCTTCAGAAAGCGCCCTTTCTTAAAGATGTTTCGCGCATCACCTTCTTTCAGTTTTCCTTTTCGACGAACCCTTTGTTCTTCTTCAGGTAGATGAATTATTTCTTGGCAATCATCAGAGCAACAACCGTCATATCGTTGTTTGCAATTATCGCATTGTATAAAGAGGAGATGGCATTCAAGATTGGTGCAATTGACGTGCGAATCGCACGCGTCACCACATTGGTGGCAATGTGCAATGACTTCATCTGAAATTCGCTCGCCGAGCCGTTCGTCAAACACGAAATTTTTTCCTACGTATTTATTCTCGAGTCCTTTTTCCTGAACTTGATGAGCATATTCGATGATTCCTCCTTGTAACTGATTGACATCGTTGAACCCGAGGTGCTTGAAATAGGCACTCGCTTTTTCGCAACGGATTCCGCCTGTGCAATACATCAATATTTTATTGTCCTCTTTTCCTTCAAGGATTCCCTCTACCATTTTCAGTTCATCTCTGAATGTGTCTGCATCTGGAAGAATTGCTCCTTTGAAATGACCAACTTCACTTTCGTAATGATTTCGCATGTCTACTACGATGGCGCCATTTTCGATTGCCTCGTTGAACTGTTCGGCGCTGAGGTGATTTCCTGTGTCCCAAGGATTGAACAAGTCGTCATCGAGTCCGTCGGCAACGATCTTGTTCCGAACCTTGATTTTCAGTTTGTAGAATGATTTGCCATCATCTTCCACCGCTATTTTAAGCGGAACGTCTGACAAGTACGTGTCATCTGTCAAGAATTGAACGAAGGCGTTCCAATGTTCAAGAGGGATACTCATTTGAGCATTAATCCCTTCAGGAGCGAGGTAAATCCTCCCCATTATTCCGAGCTCCTCCCACTCTTTGTACAGATAATCCCTGTATGATTCTGCGTCCTCGATATTGACATATCGATAGAAGGAAACAGTCCTGCGCTGTTTTGGGTCGTCAGCGAGCAGTTGCTTGAGTACCCGCTTGTCTATTTGATTATGCAAAGGCATGTTGCAAAGGTATTTTCTATTCGAATTTCGGCGGCTTGATATTCATCAGGAATAAATAAATAAGCACAGACAACTTCCAGTCTAAAAATTGAATCTATGTATCAAATCGTGAACCATGAACCATCTACTCAAAACACTAACGGTAGCTTTTCTCCTTCTCGGCGCCTCGCAGTCCCATGCGACGCATATAATGGGGATGAACATTTCCTACGAGCATATCACCGGGGATACTTATGTCATTACCACAGACTTCTGGAGATACTGCGGAGGATCGGCTTTTAATGGTTCACCAACGAATGCAAGTACTGGCGTTCCAACATCTTATACTATTTATTGTCCAGCCCTTGGAATGAGTGAGAGTCGTCCAACTGTTTTTGACACGTTGATCGACGTGTCTCCAATTTGCGATTCCCTTAGTCAATCGCAGAACTCATGCGTCGCAGGTTGGCAAACGGGTTTACTTGGAATTGAATGGACTATTAGAAGGGATACGCTAGTATTGAGTGAACTGCCCAATTCGTCCTGTTCGGAGTTCTTGCTCGTTTATGGTTCAGGAGCACGAAATACAGGAGTGAATTATCTGAGTCAACCATCAATCGCAGGATATACAACGCTTCGACAACAGACATATCCAAATAATACCTCACCTCTATTTACAACCGAAAAACCGATTCCGTTCTTCTGCGATGGTCAGCAAGTGACATACAACTGGGGAATTGTCGAACAAGATGGTGATAGTCTCTACTGGGAATTGGATACAGCGCTGACAACCTACAATACAATATCAGGATTCAATTACATAACATATAATGCTCCTTGGGATGGATTAAACCCAATGACAGGAGTAACTATTGATAGCGCGACTGGTCAGCTCGAATTTGTGGCCTTCAAGCCTGCCGGTTTGATTGCGGCGAACTATGCTATTGCGGTTAAAGTCAGTGAATATGACCAAGAGTCGGGAGAATTGATCAGTACTACTCAAAGAGATGTACAGTTCATTGTAATGGACTCCTGCGAGAATTATTCTCCAGAACAAGATCCTCAAGGAATAATTGATTTCGTTGGATCGGGAGCTGTAATTAATTCGAGCACTGTCGAAGTCTGCGTTGGACAAAATTTTGAGTTTAAAATTGCTGTCTATGACCTGGATACAACGGGTGGATATTCTACAGATAGTATTGACATTGATTGTAATATAGGAACGGTTCTTCCTGGAGCGACATGGTCGCGTCTCGGAACCAATCCTGATACAGTGACTGTAAGCTGGAACGCGATTCCGGTAAACCAGAGTATTGTCCCGTTTAATCTGACTTTGACAGATGATGCTTGTCCTGTTACCGGGTTTAATATCTACAACTATTTAATTAAGATTATTCCATCAACATTCCTTGGCCCTGATACAGCGATCTGTTCATTGGATACGATCTCGTTGAACGCCAATGGCGGAGATACTTTCTATTGGAGCACACTCCAAGGAGACCCAATTATTACAGGTGGTGTCAACCAAAACTTTGGATGTGTTGAATGTCCTAATCCTTGGATC
>JABJJW010000016.1 GCA_018660685.1 Flavobacteriales bacterium | reverse complement strand
GCGACTGTATTAGATCCCTCATTCATGCAAGTGAAATCGCTCGGAGAAAGACTTAAGTCCACACTGCAGTTGTCCGATGAGCCACTGTCGACTTGTGCCGCAGTGATGCTAGCTCCGCCCGTTGCATCTAGGTAAACCGTCAAGTTCTGGCTCGCCATCGTAGGAGAGATCGTATCTAAAACAGTGATGTCAGCTGTTACAGAAGAGCTATTGCCTGATGCATCAACCGCTGTGAGAGTGACTTCATTAACTACCGTGTCAGAGCAATCAAAGTCAGTTTGATCTAGGTAGAGAGAATCCACACTGCAATTATCACTCGAGCCATTATCTACCTGTGCCGCAGTGATGCTCGCAGATCCACTAGCGTCAAGGTAAACTGTCAGGTTTTGTCCTACTGCAGTCGGGGCCGTAATATCTAACGAAACTATAGTCCCAGTGTAAGTCGATATACAATTATTAGAATCTGATACAGTGCAAGTAAATGGACCTAGCGGTAAATTCGTATTTGTATCATTAATTGAGCCATCGTTCCAAGCATACGTATAAGGCTGGATTCCACCCAAATTCGTAGCAACAAATGCAATGCCATTTGAATCATTTGGACAAAGAATATTCTCCTGATACCCCAGAGAAGCAATTAATTCAGTTGGTTCACTAACAATAAAGGAGTTTGAGGTTTGATCCCCCACGCTGTCAGTAACTGTTACGCCATATGTGCCAGTATCGAGCCCAGAAATCGATAAAGACGTATCTCCATTGCTCCATAAATATGTATAGGGCGAATCTCCGCCAATAACATCTGCTGAGAGAACTGCTGTTGAGTCCCCATAACATAGAATAGACGAATCTTGTATAATCTCTACATTGAAGGCGTATTCTCTTATAAAGTTTATAATTATTGTTTGAATATGACTATTTGTTAGCACAGTGCTATTACCCTGACTGTAGTTAGCTGCCATGGCAAAGTTTAAAATGTGACCTTGACCAAAATCCCTCACGGCGACTAAAGGGTTCGATCCAGATTGCATCAAGAGCGTAGAGCCAGATAGTGTTCGTAAATTCCCAATATTATACCCATCATACACGGAGAAAGAATTCGGAACTCCAGAGAGTACAGGGTGATTCGTTTGACCAGCAGAAATAGTATGGGTTGGCGAACCCGTAGCCCCAGAAGTCCTCTGAAAAAGTATTAAATCATCCAAGTTTTGAAGTTCATTTAAAACAAACCTTTGATACGAGTTCCACTCGAAACCTATATACAATCCTTCATCGTCCTCTACAAAGTCATTCAAAGCAATCTGCCCCGCTTGCGGCATTTCACTTGCGTATGACGTTCCATTCAAATGAATGACAGCATCAAAACCAGAAACGGATGGATTTGTATTATTCCAATTTGATTCATTTACGGTAGTTATCGTGACGTCAAACCCCTCACTATCCAAGGTATCCTTTAAACTAACTGTATTAGAAAATGTGCTCCCGTTATCATGAATTATTAGGACATCTTGTCCAAATAAAGTTGAGATGAGAAAACCGCAAGAAATTGTGAGAATTAAATGTCTCATGTTGAATAGATTTTGGTCAAGAATAAACTTTTGGAGGAAGGCAATCTTCATTTTCGACGAAAGTAGAGCCCCGTGGTATACGGCTGACTTTATGTAAGATTTAAATGAATATTAGAGGTTTTATTCAGCACGATTGAAGCTATAATAGCTTTTCACTCCAATCACTATGATTATTTTGATCGCGTGAGGAGCAGTCGCCGTATACTTAAGATGAAATTTTTAACGATGTCTACTTCTTGCTCACCTTGAAAGGCAATTGGAGCTTGCTCCTCGATCTTACCCAGTGGTGTGGTAATGATTAGCTGTCCTTCATCTCCAATAGATATCTCCTCGGCTCCCTCAATCTCCCACTTGATTTGACTGTAGTCTGTATTCGGGGAAACTATGAAGTCATATTCTAATGCGCCTTCGTTACTGTACCATTTCAGATCAATACCCTCATAGAGGTTCTTAAAAGTTACCTCATCATACGATAGAACATTCAAAGCACCATCTGGACAGGTCGGTAGATAGTAGTTATTGTAGCCTTGTTTAGCCCTTCCTGTTTCAACCTCAAAATTGCTTCTTGCTCCAATCCAATTAATATCGGTTCGGTAGATGGTCATTTGATCAATCACTGAGTCCTTAGGTTGACTGGCGCCATCTGGCATAGCTAATTCCTCTGGTAGACCCATATCATCTTCTTTCCATGAGTCGATTCGAGTCATCTGGTAGCTGATACCATCAGTTCGTATATGGAAGTTCAACCCTCCGCTATTACCGCTATAGAGCACATCAGGACGAGGGTTGTAATGCTGGTCAGAAACCTGCCCTTTATTCTCAGTAAATGACACTCCAGATTGAGTGGTCTTGTAATCTGCTATGCTTTGGGCATTGAGAGAAAGTGAAAGCAAAAGCGAAGACAGAGCAGAAAGGAATCTCATAGGTAATAAGCTCTATTTCAAAGATATTTAAAATTAGCTGGTTCAGGCTGTAGAGTATAGCTGCTATGTAGTCTTAATTTGCCTCTTTATAGTTGCTGCCTTTTTCATGATCTCAAAGTCTTGGTTTAGAATTCTTCGAGAGCCTATGAGGATAATGGATAAAAGATACAGCGGCCACGAAAAGAACTGTTCGCTTAGCATAACTACACCAACGATGAATGTCCATTCAAACAAGAGATTCAAAATACTCCGAACATCATCTACGCGGTGTAACTCTCTGAATATGGGTTTCGAAACGAGTCGTTGTATTTCTAATGTAATACTGATAGTCAGTGAGTATTGCTTGTTGAGTCCTACCCAAATATCTGATTTTTAAGCGGAAAGGGTTCCGGAAAAATCTTCTTGAAACTTACATTTTAACGTATCAAAATGATTTTACTTTTGCAGCGGAGAGTTGGCAGAGTGGTCGAATGCGGTAGTCTTGAAAACTATTGATCTTCACGGGTCCGGGGGTTCGAATCCCTCACTCTCCGCATAACAAATCATCCTCGCATTAGCGGGGATTTTTTGTTTCTGGCCGTTGCAAGCTTGCTTGGATAAGGTTGGGAACAAAGATCACAGACGAATGAAATGAGTGAGGATGATTTGGTCTGAACCTCCTCAATAAAAATGGGATCATGGAATAATCCCTCACTCTCCGCATAGCAAATCATCCTCGTATTAGCGGGGATTTTTTGTTTCTAACAACTAAGCCTTCTTCACAAACTCTGATTTCAACGCCATTGAACCAAAGCCATCGATCTTACAATCAATGTTATGGTCACCGTCTGTCAGCCTGATGTTTTTCACCTTAGTGCCCGCCTTAATTGGCTGCGGCGATCCTTTGACGGGAAGGTTTTTGAGAACAATGACCGAGTCTCCGCTCTGAAGCTCATTACCGTTTGCATCCAAAACTCGTTCACCAACTTCCTCCTCTAATTCATCAGGATTCCACTCATGTCCACATTCTGGACAAGCCATCAGTATTCCGGTTGAATAAGCATGTTCTGAGTTGCAAGAAGGACAATTATTCATGTAAGGTGTATGTTTTTCGGACTGGCCGAATGTATGGAAACCAACGTGCCCAGAATTCCGCACTCAGCATATGGATGTAAACTACATATTCGTACCTCAGTCCGCATGTTGAAACCATTCCATTTCATATTCCGATTTCTGCTCGTTTGGGTCTTTCTCTTTTCCACGGAAGCTGTTCTATCGCAAATCACGTTTCAGAAAACATTTGGAAACGCGCATGGAAATCAAGCAAACTCTGTAGAGCTCACCAATGATGGCGGATACATCGTTGCTGGATGGTACGATATGACTGCTCTTTTCACTTCAGAATTCTACCTCATCAAAACAGATCAGTTCGGAGACACTATATGGGCAAGGACTTACGGCCGGAAGGTTGACTCTAATGCTCGTCACAACGGCGGAAATCTTGGATATCACGCGATTCAAACGAGTGACAATGGGTATCTCATGGTCGGCGAAGTTCATGGGTTCGGAGCAGGTCTAGCTGACGTCTACGTTGTCAAGGTCGATTCCTTAGGCAACCTGCTCTGGTCAAAGACTTACGGCACAACCGAAGCTGACTACTCTGAGGCAGTTCTTGAGACTGCGAATGGAGATTTCGTGATTGTGGGCTTTACAGAAAGTGGCAATGTGGATGTCCGAGATGGCTATGTTTTGAGAATTGACTTGGATGGAGACCTTGTATGGAACAAAACCTTTGGTGGCGAATCAATAGACGCACTGACCAAGGTTATCCAATCTCCAGATGGGGGATTATTCATGGTGGGTTATTCCTTCAGCTTCGGGGCGTCCAGTTCAGATGTGTATGCTATCAAGACAACCGCTGATGGAAACATCGAATGGGAGAAGACCTATGGTGGGGTTGAGAATGAATAGGGCTACTCTGTGACAAGTACACCGGACAGTGGTTTCGTTATTTGTGGGACTTCTCACAGTTTTGGAGCTGGTAAGGCCGATGTCATTGCAATCAAGATTGATTCGATCGGTAACATTGAATGGTCAAATGCTTATGGAGGTGCAGAATCTGAATCAGGCCAGTCCATCGATCTGTGTACTGATGGTAGCTTTTCAATTACGGGGCATACGAGCAGTTATGGTGCTGGTGACGAAGATGTTCTCCTCCTGAAACTCAGCGATAGTGGAGATGTGCAATTTGGACGTGCCATCGGCAGCGACCTAGGTGATTTTGCTCGATCTATAAAACAGACGGATGATCAGGGGTTCATCATTGCTGGCTACACGATGGGATTCGGCGTTGCGCATTCAGATGTGTACTTAATCAAAACAGATAGTGCCGGGGTGAATGTCTGTCATGACACCAGTATTAGCATTCAGGCCTCGGTTATAAATCCTACAGTGAACATTGTGTCATCAAGCGTGGGATCCGGAGTCAAAACAGGCCTGCCAGCTACGCTTACTGGCTATACGCTATCTAATCCGTCAGAGCCGTGCGATTACGTAATTGGAAATGATGAGATACTTAATAATGAGAACCTTCGACTCTTTCCAAACCCAACCCCTGGCCTCCTAAATCTTGACTGGAATATTCAAAGCACCGAACTCGTAGAGGTCTCCATTATTGACTTGAATGGACGACTTGTCCAAAAGAACATCACACCATTACCGAGTCAGATAAACTTAAAGATGCTCGCAAAAGGACTATATGTTGTCCAAGTAATGTCTTCCCAAGGGCTAAGGACCAAGATAGTTGTCAAAAAATAAACAATAATGACATCAATAGGACGGTAAACTCAGAGAACATTAGCTTAATGGCTGAGAATTAAAAACTCAGTTCTTCTATTCTTAGCTCTACCTTCTTCGGTTTCATTCGATGCAAAAGGAACAGTCTCTCCAAACCCTTTGTACTCAATTCGTGACCCGTTGACACCTTGGGTTTCTAAATATTGCTTGACCGAGAATGCTCGATCGGCAGACAACACAAGGTTTTTTTCATCCTTTCCTACGTTGTCAGTATGTCCGTGAATTGCAATCCTCATGGAATCATTCTCTTGAAGGTAAAGAGCGAACTCGGTTAGAATGGCTTTTGATTGCTGAGTTATATCTGCGCTATTGGAAGAGTAAAAGATGTCATTGATCTTGTAAACTCCGCCCTCCTTAAGTTCTTCAACTTCCACATCAATATCCTGAAAGGTTTCAATGACCAATTCCTCATCCCCTGTCCGGCTTTTCATGTCATCGTCATCCTCTTCTACTTCAATCAACTTCGATTGAAACGCCTTACCATCTGCTTTGATGTTCATCACAACATCCTCATTATCTCGAACTGCAATGACTGCCGCGTACTTACCATCCTCATCTGAGACATCTACGGCAGTAATTTTCTTAGACTGCATTGTCTTCAGTTCAATTTTTCCGTTTTCAATGGGATATCCGGAATCATCTTTCAGCTGCCCTTTGACAAACACAACCTTATCAGGTCTAGCTTCCTTGTACAATTCGAATGTCCATATTTCAATGCTCTGTGGGTAGTCTTTATCCTTGGCCGAGTAGTATACTCTCTTGCCATCTGTGCTTACCACAAACGCCTGCTCATCTTGAGCTGTATTGATGGGGTGCCCCAAATTCACAGGTTTCTTCCATGTGCCATCATCATTTTGCTGTGTATAGAACACATCCAATCCACCAAATCCGAGGTGGCCGTCAGAAGCAAAGTACAATGTCCTAGAATCGCTATGAATGAAAGGTGTTTTATCGTTGTAAGGCGTATTGATCGGAGATCCAATGTTCTGTGCCTCCATCCAATCACCATTCTGATTCTTTTTAGAATAGTAGATCTCCAATCCAGAATTCTCACCGCGGTCACTGGTGAAATAAATGGTTTGACCATCAGCCGATATGCTGGGTTGAGATTCAAAACCGTTCGGTGTATTTACCTTATCCCCAAGACTTCTTAAGTTGCTCCAATAGTATCCTTCAATTCTTGACTTCGGTTCGATGCCGAAGTGTAAGTCAGCTTGATATATATCACAGTTTGTATAGCCCATGCCTGCTGGCTTGCAAATCGTAAGATATAGATGCTTATTGTCCAAGCTGACTGTCGCTCCGCCGTAATACCAACCCTCATTTACATTGAATGGAGAAGGAAACGGCTCTCCTTCTTCGAACTTTCCATTTACCAGTTTTGCTTTGACAAACTTTTCAGAAAAGGTCTGATTGTCCGTCAATAAAGAGGCTTTTACCTCAGATCGAATCGAATACCGTCTGGTGAGCAGCATACTCTCATTATCCGGTGATATCAACGGTAAAAATTCATCGTCTTCCGTACAAACTGCGCCTACCCTTCTGGCATTATAAGGTTTAGGATTCTTGTAGGCATCATCAAAAAACTTGGCGTACTCATAATCCAATTTGATTTCATCTTCTCGGTCATCATCCAATGGTTCCACTGATGAGCCACTTAATTCGTAGTATTTCTCAAAATATTCAATGCTCTCGGCATACTCAGATCTGCCTAATGCAATTTCAGCTAGAAAATAGTACGGTTCAAAATGAAAATTTGGACAGAGCCGAATGCACTCTTTGAGATAGCCCTGTGCTGGTTTTAGTGAAGTTCCTTTGGACATCGAGGTTCTCAAAGACTCAAGACCAATTAGATACTGGGCTAGACCCACATCAGGATCTTCCTCGATCGCTTTTCTAAGGGCGCCAACTCGTTCCTCTTTCGAGTTTTTGCGATTCATACCTTCTTCCAAAAACTTCTTGGCTTTTTTGTTTTCCGTTTCTGCGCACTCTGAGGAAGGAGTGATCTTGAAGCTCTTGTTCGTCACCTTTTGAGAGTAACTCGTAACCGAGATCAGAAATAGCAGGATGGCGAGAAATGCGGACCTCATTGCACAGTCGAATTTAAGGCGTGATACTTAGCCCTTGATCGCTTGTTGACGCAAATAATGATCCATTATTGTTAATAACATCATCGCTTCCACAATGGCTGTCGCTCGAGGGACCACGCAAGGATCATGGCGTCCCTTACCCTCAACTATAACAGCATCTCCATCTTTAGTCAGTCCTGTTTGATCCTTCATCAGCGTGGCCACAGGTTTGAAGGCCAGTCTAACAACCACGTCATTTCCATTTGTAATACCGCCTTGAACACCTCCACTATTGTTGGATGTAACTCGACCTTCTTGAGAATAGGTGTCATTGTGCTCAGAACCCCTCATCATTGAGGACTCAAACCCTCTCCCAATCTCAAATCCTTTAACCGCGTTGATGCTCAACATCGCCTTCCCTAAATCTGCATGAAACTTATCGAAGACGGGCTCCCCTAATCCGGAAGGTAGACCATGAGCAATGCATGTCACCACACCACCTACGGTGTCTCCATCTTTTTTAACCTCCTCGATTAAGACCTGCATATTGGAAGCGATATCGGGGCTTGGACATCTGACAATATGCGCTTCCACCTCTTTCCTGGAAGGAATGCTGTTGCTATCTTCCATTTGGATGTTTCCGACCTTCGAAACAAAGGCAATTACAGAAACGCCATTAGCCTCTAAAAACTGCCTGGCAATTGCACCGGCAACAACTCTGCATGCCGTTTCACGAGCTGAGGACCTTCCTCCACCTCGGTGATCGCGAATGCCGTATTTCTCCTCATAAGTATTGTCGGCATGGCTAGGACGAAATACATCTTTGAGATGATCATAATCCGAAGATTTGATATCGGAATTCTGAATAAGGAAACCAATGGGAGTTCCAATTGTCGTTTCATCAACGATTCCACTCAAGAACTGCACTGCATCAGTTTCACTCCTAGATGAGCTGATATTGCTTTGTCCCGGCTTTCTCCTATCTAATTCAGTTTGAATTTCAGTCAGGTCAAGCTTAAGTCCGGGAGGGCACCCATCAATGATCCCACCGATGGCCTTTCCATGAGATTCACCAAAAGTGGTCAGTATAAAGAGTTTTCCGATTGAGCTTCCAGCCATTCTAAAAATTCAACTGCAAAGGAATGATCCTATTTGTTTCAATCACAATGTTCTTAGATCGATTATTTTGCGGGCCAATTGCAGGCAATGAAGCTCCTCATTAATATCAACATACTAGCACAAACGAGACGAGAATCTCATTTACAGGTAAAAGGAGAGGCCATGAACGACCTTCCTACCATCGAAAATGCATGGCTAGCAATAAAAAAAGGCGTGATCGAGGACTTTGGATCCATGGGTGATTTGGATCCCTCTCGATTTAGTGCGTATGAGCAAGTTAATTTAAGGGGCAAAGCTGTTTTGCCGACTTGGTCTGACAGTCACACCCACATTGTTTTCGCGGATTCAAGACATGGAGAGTTCGAGGATCGAATAAATGGTTTGACATATCAAGAGATTGCGAATCGAGGCGGTGGAATCCTAAACTCAGCCAGAAAACTCAGAGAACTGAGTGAAGACGACCTCTTTGAACGAGCCGCTGATCGCTTAACAGAATTGATCTCACTGGGTACAGGTGCAATCGAAATAAAGAGCGGTTATGGGCTGACTCTCGATTCGGAGGTGAAAATGCTCAAGGTCATAGATCGATTGAAAAAAACATTTCCTATTCCGATCAAGGCATCGTTTCTGGGCGCTCATGCTGTTCCAGAAGAGTTTAAAGGTGATTCTGAAGCGTATGTCGACCATGTTATAGCCGATATTCTTCCTGAAGTCGGAAGAACCAAGTTGGCCGATTACATCGACGTGTTTTGCGAGGATGGATACTTCTCAACTGAACAAACTAAAAGACTCATTGAAGCCGGAAAATCACACGGTCTAAAGGCTAAAATTCACGTTAATCAGTTCACAGCAACTGGTGGTGTGAGGGTGTGTTGTGAGCAAGATGCTGTATCAGTTGATCACTTGGAAGAGTTGACCGAAGATGATGTTGAAGCTTTAAAACAACGGAATGGTGGGACCATTGCGGTGGCCTTGCCCAGCTGTTCGTTCTTCCTTGGAATTCCATATACACCAGTCAAGCGGCTTCTTGATGCAGGAATCCCAGTGGCACTAGCTACTGATTATAACCCTGGCTCCACTCCAAGCGGCAACATGAATTTTGTTTTGTCTCTAGCGTGCGTCGTTATGAAAATGACACCGTCTCAAGCCATCAATGCACTTACCATAAATGGAGCTGCTGCTATGGAATTAAGTGGAGAAGTTGGCAGCATTACACCGGGTAAAAGAGCCAATCTAATTGTCACAAAGGAACTTGATTCTCTCTCGTACCTTCCATATGCCTTTGGTTCGAATCACATTGATCACGTATTGATCAATGGCGAAACTTTCGGGCAATAAAAAACCCTCTCCATTTCTGAAGAGGGTTCACTGTATTATAAATGATAATACTTAGTGGACGACTGTAATCTTAGATACAGACTTCACACCAGCATTTTCAATCATTACGTTGTAATATCCCGCCTCAAGAGCAGAAACATTAAGTGCATTTCCGCTTAGGTTTTGGTTGATAACCAATCTTCCCATTGCGTCAAATACTTTAACGTTAGCTACACCTGTAACTCCGTTGATTGTAACAACGTCGTTAGCTGGATTTGGATACAAGCTAATATTTGCTCCGATAGCGTGCTCAGTTCCAAGAGGAACCCACTCACCATCCCAAAGCTCAAATGTATCACCATCAAGAACTGCGTAATCTTCGCCACCATCTGTGTACTCATAGTCGATGTTGTGATCTTCTGTACCGTTTAAAACAGCGCCAGTAGTATTATCAAGAAGAATTGCGGCCACTCTCAAGTTTGAGATATCCCAATCACCATCTTTAGTGAATGTATAGGAGTAAGTCACATTATCATTAGCAATAACTGAAGAAGGAACTGAACCAGCATCTCCATCAATTCCACCAAGTAGCTCACGTCCTACGTCATTGTATACCATATCTGCAGCAGGAACGGTAGCAGGAAGATTCTCATATCCACCCATTGCGCCGTTTGCACCACCAGAATAATAGTTCACTTGGTTATAATCCGATGTTGTACCAGTCACGTTGTCCTCAATTACGATAGCGGCTAAACGGAAATCTGCCGATGAAGTAACCGCAAAGTCAGCGCTGATGTCAACAGTAACTACATCATTCTCGTCCATTTCAGCAGTAACATCAAGATCAGCCCAGCCAAATTCATTAACCTGAATAACGTAAGGAACTTCAAATCCTGAGGGATCATATGCAGTCCCATCTCTTCCTACTAATCCGCTTGGATATCCACCGATTTTTGTTCCCATCCATGTGTCGTAAGTTGAATTTGTCATTGGATCACCGTTATGAACAGCAACACCAATCCAGGAATCTCCATAAGTGTCTTCCATGTACTCCATGTAAACCGCACCTCTTGGGCACCATCCACACCATGTACCAGTACCTTCTTCACCAAGAACAGCAGTCGTTGGCCAGAATGAAGCACCTGAAGTTGAACCCCAAAGTGTATCATTTGAATTGTCAGCATCACCAGTCGCAACTACATATACTGTAATATCTGCCTGATCTCCAGCGCTCAATGAAATCTGATCGGAGTGAGTAAAGTTTGCTGACCCACCACTATTTGAGATTGTGTTTGTGTAAGACTCTGTGTTGGTTGATGTTCCATCAGTCCAAATTACATCCCAAGCTGTGATGTCATTAGAACCCCAGTTAGTAACAGATCCAGTAATAGTTCCTCCCTGAGTTGATGTAACAACTTTCGGTACAAACACAGATGACATTTGAGCATCAGTTGCTGGTTGTGTACCAGGATTAAACGAATAGTATGTATTATCCACTGCGGTAAATTCAGAACCACCAGTAGCTGTATTGTACGAGCCAATTGTTGGTGAACCAGAAATTTGCATCGCGCTGGTAGAGTCAAACTGAATTCCCACAGTAAGCTCAACATTGCCTCCTGATTGAGAATAACTTCTCATATCGACAACGAATACCTTATTGGAAGTTTCTTCAAGGACGATTCCCCAATATGCCCATCCAGCACCTAGAGTTGAACTTGAGGCAGATGCCCAAATTACCCAGTGTTGACGATTAGGAGCAGTACCGAATGTCTTAGTGATAACTCCGTCGTTGGCACCTGTAACATTCAGACCCCATGCACAGACAGAGTTTGCTGGAATATCCGCTGAAGGAAGACTTGCAGGCGTTGAACCTGGAGATGCTCCAACAGTAGATTCAAACGTAACAACACCACCAGCATCAGCATAGTAAGATGAATACGTTGTGCCATCGAAATCAAAATCAAATCCAATGGATTCTTGAGCTGACCAACCAGTAGAACCAGTAGTCAGGATCTCAGTGTAACCGGTGAAGTTAGCAGTCATGTAAGCAGAAGGCTGCTCATCATCATTGTTTAATTCTCCCGGATTGTTACCGGCGTTAACCAGTGATAGAGAGTAGTACTGTGCACTGGCAAAACCAGCTGTCAATACTACCGCTAGAGATAATAGAACTTTTTTCATAAAATTGATTTTAAGAATGAATATGCTCCAAATGTACTCAAGGAGAGTATTCAATCATTAAAAGCAACCCAAAATATTGAAATGCTAAAAGCCCCGCCTCACTTTCGTGGACGGGGCTTCAAAATGCTTGTACTATGCTAATTACTTAACCACAGTCAGTGACTTCGTTGTTCGAGTCATATCATTTTCGATGACAATATTGTAGTATCCAGCGTTCAACCCAGAAACATCAAGAGTGTTTGAATATAATGCTTGATTGAGTACAGTTCTTCCAAGAGCATCATAGATTGTAATGTTCTTCAGACCGTTCATTCCTGTAATAGAGACCACGTCCTTTGCAGGGTTCGGGAAAATATTTACGTCCGCAATAGAAACACCTGCATTCCCTAGAGGAACCCAGTTACCATCCCAAAGCTCGAATGTATCTCCATCTACAACAGAGTATGTCTCACCAGCATCTTCGTACTCATAGTCGATGAAATCATCTTCCGCTGCATTCCAGATAGCTCCTGTTGAATTATCAAGAAGAAGTGCCGCAATGCGAACGTTATTGTGATCCCAATCTCCATCCATGGTGAATGTATATGAATATTCAACAACATCATCAGCGGTTACTGAAGAAGGAACAGAACCTGCATCTCCATCAATACCACCTAACAGCTCGCGCCCAACATCATCATATGACATATCAGCAGCAGGAACTGAAGCAGCGAGATTTTCCCAACCTCCCATAGCACCAGAACCACCACCTGCGTAGTAGTTGGCCTGGTTGTAATCTGCAGTTGTTCCAGTCACGTGATCTTCGATAACAATTGCAGACAATCTTAGATCATCGCTGGTTGATGCTGCGAAAGTTGCTGTGATATCAACCGTAACAACGTTGTCCATGTCCATTGTAGCTTCTACTTCAATTTCAGCAAGACCAAATTGATTGATATAGGTCGCAAACGGAGTCTCAAAATCAGATGGGTCGTATGCGTTTCCGTCACGACTTATCAGTCCACTTGGATAACCTGGAACCTGTCCACCCATCCATGTATCATAGTCCGAGTTCGTCATTGGGTCACCATTATGTACGGCAACTCCAATCCAGTCTTCGCCATATGTGTCTTCCATGTACTCCATGTAAACGAATCCTCTTGGACACCATCCGCACCATGTACCAGTTGCTTCTTCACCTACTACAGCCTTAACTGGAATGAATGAAACTCCAGAAGACATTGCAGCCAGTGTATCATTACTAAGGTTGCCGTCATTTGCAGTTTCAACATATACTGTAACATCAACTTCATCACCAGCATTAAGAGCTAGTAAATCACTGTGAATGAATATTTCACTCGCTCCAGGAGCAAGAGATGTAGTAATCGTTTCTGTGTTGGTTGTTGTACCATCAGTCCAGCTTACCGTGTAAGATGAGATCGAGTTGGCACCGTTGTTAAGAACAGATCCCGCAAGTTGCGTCCCTGTTGAAGTAACATATCTTGGAACAGCTATAGCGCTCAATTTGATATCAAATGGTGAAGGCTCTTCAACCACAACATTATCAACTGCAGCTCCATAAAGCCACCCAGCGCCATCGTTGTAGATGAAAGCCAGTTGAACATTCGCCGACCCTGCATAAGCAGAAAGGTCAACAATTTCATTTTCTCTCCAGCCATTTCCGTCTCCGGTCAAATCTTGAAGCATGCTCCAAGTAGCACCACCATCATCAGAAGCATAAATGTCAAATGACTCTGTTGCTGCTTGATAAGTAAATTCTCCGTAGAACACATCATAGACTAGACGTGGAGCAGATAATCCGGTTAAATCAAACGATTCTGTAAAAATTGAATCTGCTGACTTGTCGCAGTTACATCCATCGTCATTCGTTGCAATGAAGTTTCCGTGCTCTGGAATTGGGAATGATGCACTAGATAATGAAGTTGCGTCACCTGCTAACCATCCACCGTCGGTGGCAAGCGTGACCTGAGTCCACGAACCTGGAACACCAGATTCGAAATCCTCACTCAAAATAACTTGAGCGTTTAGGCCTGCAGCAGCAGTAATCGCCGCCAAACCTGAAAGTAGAATTCTTTTCATGTTAAATTATTAGTTAATGATTGATACAAATATCATTAATCATATATGGATTCAGCCCAAAATGAACTTTCAATTGATTGAATTCCTATCGAGGGTGTAGTGAATGGGAGAAAAGGAATTTAGCTTTGCGGCTCCAAAAAATTAGAATGAAGAGAGTTATTGAGTGTGTGCCTAACATTAGTGAGGGCCGAGACAAAGCGAAAATCAAGAGGATTACGGACATAGTTGAAAAAGTAGATGGTGCATTGCTTTTAAACGTTGATCCGGGAAAGGCAACGAATAGAACGGTCATCACGATTGGCGGAAGCCCTGAAGACGTCATGGAGGCTGCTTTCCAGCTTATAAAAAAGGCATCTGAAGAAATCGACATGTCTCAACATTCTGGAGCTCATCCTCGATTTGGAGCCACGGACGTCTGCCCACTCGTACCAGTGAGTAATGTGACTATGGAAGAATGCATCGAGTACGCCCGTATCCTTGGAAAGCGAATTGGAGAAGAGCTTTCAATTCCTGTTTACTTCTACGAAAACGCGGCGACCTCTTCCGATCGGTCAAACTTAGCGACTGTTCGCTCCGGGGAATACGAAGGATTGAAGGACAAACTCTCCGATTCAAATTGGAAGCCTGACCATGGACCGTCAGCATATAATGAATCTGTATCTCGATCTGGAGTCACAGCCGTAAGCGCTCGTGACTTTCTTGTTGCTTACAACATTAACTTGAATACAACGAGCACTCGTCGTGCTAATTCTATTGCGTTTGACATACGCGAACGAGGCCGTGTAAAACGAGAAGGGAACAGTCTAACCGGAAAAATAATCAAAGACAATAGTGGTAATCCTGTTTCTGAGCCCGGCCTTTTAAAATGTGTGAAAGGAATCGGTTGGTTCATCGAAGAATACGGAGTAGCCCAGATAAGCTACAACCTCACGAACATTAGCGTGACCTCAATTCACGAAGCTTTCGATAAGACCTGTGAACGAGCGCTGGCTCGAGGAATTAGGGTAACTGGATCAGAATTAATTGGTCTCGTTCCAAAAAAAGCGCTCCTGGAAGCTGGAGAGTACTTTTTGAAGAAACAAGAAAGGTCCTTGGGGTTACATGAGGAGGAAGTACTAAAAATCGCTGTCAAATCGCTTGGCCTCGACGAACTTGCCCCTTTCAATGTTCGCGAACGAATTATTGAATATGTCTTGGAAGACAGACTCAGCGATTCTTCGAAACTCGTTGATTTAAATCTCAAGGAATTTGCGCATGAAACTGCGGCTGAATCTCCTGCTCCCGGCGGTGGTTCGATATCTGCCTATGTGGGCGCTCTAGGCGTTTCGCTCGGAACTATGGTCGCAAACCTGAGTGCTCATAAACGCGGGTGGGACGATAAATGGGAATACTATTCTGAATGGGCCGTTAAAGGCCAACAGTACAAACAACGACTCACCGAATTGGTGGATGAAGACACTGAAGCTTTCAATCAGATCATGGCTGCATTTGGACTTCCTAAAGGTTCAGAAGCTGAAAAAGAAGCAAGAAAACAAGCCATTTCAGACGCTACGAAAGGAGCGATTCTGATTCCGTTGGAAGTCATGAAGAATGCGGCTGACTCAATGGAAGTGATGCTGGAAATGTCTCAAACAGGCCTGGAAGCTTCAATTAGCGATGCCGGTGTCGGAGCTCTATGTGCTCGCACTGCGGTTCGTGGCGCATGGTTAAATGTGAGAATCAACGCTAAGGATCTCAATGACCAATCTTTCATTGATGATGTCATGAATGAAGCGAGCGCCTATATGTCCAAAGCGGATGAGCTGGAGAGTAAAATCATAGGATTTGTCGAGGATAAAATCTAATCTCAACCTCACATAATACTGTACAGGCCCGTCTTATATAACAAGGCGGGCTTTTTTACGTAGAATAATATATGGCGACGAAGGAGAGGAAGATTCAATTCAAAACTTGGGAGAAAATTGTCTTCTTTTTTTCCAGTTCAATTGGTCTTCGTTCATCTAAAAAAGAACCTTGTACTTATCCTCTACTGGTTGATTCTTTTTGCCCTTATCCTACAGCTTATTGGAAGTAAGTACGGTGTCCCATATTTATTCCTATTCCCAGAGTATCTAGGAAAAGTAGGCTTTCTCTCTCATTTGCTCGTTGGTTTATCCACTGGCAGTTTCATCATGGCATTCAACATCTCCAGCTATGTGGTAAATGGTTTTCGATTCAGTTTTCTAGCCACATTAAGTCGTCCTTTTATTAAGTACTGCCAAAATAACTTCATCATCCCTCTCACATTCACATTGCTCTACTGCGCTTCACTTGCAAGCTTTCAGCTGGGGCCTGAAGAATTATCATTCTCTCATGTCATTATAAATCTGACTGGGTTTTTATTTGGAAACGCCCTGTTCATTTTATTAACGGCCCTGTACTTTATGGTAACGAATAAAAGCCTCAAAGCATTTGATCAACAGATATCCGATCAGGTCAGGCCTGTGGCGGATTTGTTTAGCAATAAAAAGAGCTGGCAAAAGTCAATTTCCGAATCTCGGAACTGGATGGTGGTATCCTATATCTCAAGATTTGGATCTGTTGCACTTGCTCGAGATAGTAGTCATTATAAAAAGTCTACGTTGGAAAAGGTATTTAGGCAAAACCGCATTAACGCATCATTCTTTCAGTTGTTTGTCCTTTCAGCACTTTTTACGCTTGGATGGATCGAGAATAAATGGATGATGATTCCAACAGCGGCGAGCTTCATGCTTTTCTTCACCATCTTGATCATGCTGACATCGGCCGTCTATTCATGGTTTCGGGGCTGGACTGCAGTAGTGATAATGTGCATTTTGGTTGGACTAACTTTTCTGACACGCATCGAGAAGTCGTTTTATCAGACGCAAGCCTATGGTCTGAATTACAGCACTGAAAAAGTCTTATACACCCAAGAGAACATTCGAACCCAACAGGAGAATGATCAAACTGTTTATTTAGACGTCGAGCACGGGTTGACTTATTTACAAAACTGGAAGGCAAAAACCGGCGAAGAGAAACCTGTTGCGGTATTCCTAAATATTCCCGGTGGTGGGTTGAGATCGGCTCTTTGGACGATGGTATCTGTTGACGCTGCCAATAATGCTACTAACGGAGACATGTGGAAACACCTCGTCATGATCAACGGGTCATCAGGCGGAATGATCGGAGCCTCCTATTTAAGAGAATATTACTACCGTACAGAGAACGGATTGGCTGAAATTAATTCTGATCAAGTCATTGAGGATATCAGCGCAGACAAGCTGAACCCAGTCGCAGCCACAGCAGTTTTGCATGACTTATTTTTTCGATTCAAGAAGTTCAAATACGGAAGCCATTATTACACTAAAGATCGAGGGTACGCATTTGAGCAGAAGCTTAATGCTGATACTCGGGGATGGCTGGACAGGCGGCTTTCTGACTATGCTCAACTTGAGCTAAGGAGAGATATGCCTTTGCTGATCCTCTCACCTACTATTAGCAATGACGGGCGAAAGCTAATTGTGTCGTCACAGCCGGTATCATATCTCTGTCATAACAATGACCCCAACCAGCTCAACGAAAACATTGAATTCCGACGATTCTTCAAGAACAATGAGCCTGATAGCTTGAGCTTTCTTTCTGCCCTGCGCATGAGCGCTACATTTCCATATGTCTTTCCAGCCGCCAGTCTACCCACAAACCCCTCTGTAGAAGTGCTGGACGCGGGAATCCGCGACAATTACGGAATGAGCAATACACTAAATTTCATCTATTTTTTCCGCGAATGGCTTTTAAGGAATACAAGTGGAATAGTTTTACTTCAGATCAGAGATCAAGAGAAATTTATAGATCTAAAAGCATCCCAATATCCAAGCTTGGCTGATCGAGTAACTCAACCATTTGGCACCTTTTATAACACGGTGCTAGACATTCAAGATTATCAGCTGGATGCTAGTGTTCGTAGGGCAAAGGACTGGTACAACGGCGAAATAGAGGTGATTGAATTCATCCTCAATCGGACTGACGAAAACCCGATAAGTTTGAGTTGGCATTTAACGAGTAGGGAGAAAAATCAAATCCTAGAATCGGTGAATACCAACGCCAACCAAGATCGTTTTGAGCGGCTCGCTGAACTTCTTAATCCCCCTTCTGGTTTCACTCAAATGGACACGACCTCAAATTCCTCCTTTGTGTTCCCAGAATGAATTTGAAAAATGAAACTACGGATGATGCTTTGAAGATCTTGATCATCGTACGCCGTTTCAATTGAATCCTTCACTTTATCAATCGACAATTCATTTTCGTTAGAAGCAATCGTCCCGTGCCCTTTGAAGCGTCCATTCTCAATAAGGATGACGCTACTTTCCTTGTCAGTGAATCCTTTTCCTCGAATGATCAGCGAGTGTTCAAATTCACTGAGCTTTTGAACGGCTTGATCAAATCTTTGATTGTAACTTTTGGCGGATTCTTCAAGTGTACATGCGCCAAAACACTTACCGAACCAGTCATCACAGGACTCTAAGCTCTCTTGTAATCCGCAATAACGCGCACAGAGATCAAAATCTTTGCACAATGAGTCGAGTACTGTTCTCACCTCATGCTGTGATTTAAACGAGAGTAACGGCTTATCCCATTTTCCGACTCTACCAAAGTTTAGACGACCATATCCATTTTGATCTGAGTATGCAAATACGCCACAATTCAATGAGATTCTCTTCATCGCTCTATTGAAGGGTGGCCAGTACTTCTTAATGAGCTGTGCTTCGGTTAAAAGAGAAATCAGCTCATTTGGGCAAACAATGTATTCAAGGTCTTCAATCTGTTCTACAAAACGATTCTTGTACCCGCTGTGAGAAGTCTGTCTGAAGTGTTCAGACAAGCGTTTCTTCAGATTGGTTGCCTTTCCAACGTATAGAACCTTGCCTTTTGGCCCTTTCATAATATAGACTCCCCGAGTCTGAGGAATACTGAGAAAGACATTTCGATCTAAATGTGGTGGCAGTGTTGCCTCTCTCGACCGAGCATTTAGAGCAAATGCCATATGACCATCATTGTCCAGCTTTTGCAGCTTCATGAATAATTCGGCCGTGAATACAGCATCTCCCATAGCGCGGTGACGATCTTCAATGGTTCGCCCTAGCTGCTGAGCAAGCTTACCAAGGCTGTAAGAATACATCCCAGGCATGATCTTTCTCGACAACCGAACTGTGCAAAGCCGTTTGGGTCTCCATGCCTTTCCAACCTCATCCATGTGCTGTTTGATAAAGCCGAAGTCGAAATTCACATTGTGTGCAACAAATATTGACTCCGAAGTCCGCTTCCATATTTCGTCAGCGACTTCATCAAACCCGGGTGCATCCTGAACCATTTCATCACTAATTCCGGTGAGACGCGTGATCATCGGAGGGATTTTGACCCCTGGATTGATCAGGGTTTCATAGCGATCGATTATACGATCATTATCAAGAGTAATGATGGCCACTTCGGTGATCCGATCGGTCTTCGACCTCCCTCCTGTTGTCTCTATATCAACGATGGCGTACACGGTCGAAAAATACAAATCAATTGACCTTGAAATTGCTTTCAACGACTATTCGTCAACATGATCGTTCGTTTATCACATTTTTAGATTTCTAAACTTAGATTTTTCGTTTGTTCGCTTTTGATATGAGAAACATGAGAATTCTATTTGCAGCTTCACTTATACTTTCCATCCTGAGTCTTCAAGCTCAAACTTCCCTGACGTCAGTCAATTCGAATAAGAGCGAAGGCCTCAAAAACTGGCATTTGCAAAACAAGAAAAGCGCAAAGGCTTATGGGGCGAACATCATAGAACTGCGGAAAGCACTAGGAGAATCGAAGCCAAAAAAGAAAATGGTTGTTGCAATCATAGATTCTGGCGTTGATAGCGAACATGAGGATTTGGTTGAGGTGCTTTGGACAAATGAGGGTGAAATCCCCAACAACAACATTGACGATGACGCCAATGGTTACGTCGATGATATTCACGGCTGGAACTTTTTAGTTGATGAGCAACAAGGAGATATTGGCCACGAGAATTTGGAGGCCACGAGAGTATTACGCCTGGACAGTGTTTATAGAAAGTCTGGAGTTGAGAGCCCCGAATGGCTGGATGAAAAAATGGTCAAGTTGGCGGAGGAAATCTATCAGAGCAACGAAGTCGACTACCAGATGATGCTCTCCTTTGCAGAAACATTCCACTCGCTTGACTCGATTGCAATTGCCGTAACAGGAGATGAGAACTACACTTACTCAGATGTATTCAAACACAAGTCGAAGGAGCCAGAATTCAAGCAAACCAAGAAGATTTTCAGGATATTTAAATTTATCAAACTCAGCAAGGGAGATCTTGAGGAAACAGCAATACAGTCTGAGACCTACGAAAAGTATTACCTCAACAAGTCTTTTGTTACTCGAGATGAATTCAACTATAACAAGAAAGGATACGGTAACAATGACTACGAGGGTCAGCATGCTGAACACGGCACCCACGTTGCAGGAATTGTTGGAGCAAATAGCAGGAATGATCTCGGGGCAGATGGCACTTCTTCTGGAGGAGCTGAAATAATGCTCGTACGTACCGTGCCTGACGGAGACGAGTATGACCTCGACGTTGTAAATGCTATCCACTATGCCACTAATAATGGGGCCAACATCATTAACATGAGTTTTGGGAAGGGAATATCACCGCATTCCGATGAAGTAAAAAGAGCATTTATGTATGCGTCAAACAAGGGTGTATTGCTAATTCATGCTGCCGGAAATGACAGTCAGGACAATGATGTCATCACGAATTACCCAAATGGAAGTGGACTAACAGACGTCAACTTGATCACGGTTGGCGCACTTGCCCCGCACAAGAACAAAAAGCTTGTCGCAGACTTTTCCAACTATGGTAAACAGTCGGTTAACATTTTCGCTCCCGGAGATGAAATCTATTCTACAATTCCCGGAAATGAATATAAGTTTCTAAGTGGGACGAGTATGGCTGCGCCAGTGGTTAGTGGAGTTGCCGCAATGATCTGGTCGTATTTTCCAGATTATTCAGCCAAAGAAATTAGAGACGTCTTACTCAACAGTTCCGGTAAGATTGACCGATCTGTAATTCTGCCAGGAACTAAAAAAACAAAAGTGGAATTCAGTGAACTGTCCTCCACTGGAGGCGTTCTTGATGCACTTGCCGCATTTCGTCTAGCGCAGGAACGTGAGGCTGAGTAATCAACAAATTGTTGATCCAAAAGTTTTATCCTCTTCCTGAGCATGAATTCCTTATTCCGCTATTTTAGCGCATCTTGTAACGATGATCGCTCAGCAGGCATATCACCTGAATGTGAGCGGCTTAGCTAAGGATGGATGATTGGGATAATGAAGAGGATCCTTTGGGTTTCGATTGTATTTGCGTTATGTTTTGCCGGAACGGCTGGCAGTGAAGGGATGAGATATCTCCAGGAGTACTTTGTATACCCTGATGATGAAAATGATCAGGTGAAGACCCATTGGATGCCCGCGACTGATAGTGAAGTCAAGCTTTACCATCTCGAAAAAAGCCATGACAATAAAGTCTTTGATATTTGGAAGGAAATTGAAGCGCCTGAAACCCAATTCGAAATGCTCGAGGTGGATTTTGATCCCTATTCAGGGTGGTCATATTACCGAATGAGTCAGATCCTAAACAGTGATGACACCCTTCACACTCCAACGATTCCTGTATTCCTTGGATTGGAAAATCTGGCCAAAGGAGAAATCATGGTTCCAGATGAATTCTTGAGTGAAAAAAACGACGATCATTGATTTGAGTTCGTTCAACGGTAAGAGGTTAATCCTTGTTCTGCGGGACGTGCACAGTGTCGAGTTCCTATACGATAAAGAGGTTTTAGTTGATGAACGCGGACTGTATATAACAGGAAGTGAATCCTTGCCTTCTGGTAAGTACACGATAACCGCATCCTCTCAAGATTACGTTCTGGGATTAATGATCGAAGCGCGTTAATCAAAATCCTGCTGAACAGCAAGCTGAAAGCAATCACAGCCCAGCGCCCGATCAAAGAATTGTTTTAAAGTCCTCATCTCATCCCGAGCAAGCTTCTTCCCTTCGTACGAAATGAAGTACATCACCGTCATTCCTACTAGCGCCGCTGGGAGTATCCAAAAACCCCACATTTCCTTATTCAGTGTCCATTGGGACATTCCAAGAGTGAGTCCTACAAAAGAGGCGAATCCAAAGAACCCATAGAAGAACATGAACATGGTCCAGACCGTGGGAGCTGGTCCAATCATGCATCTGACCATTGTTTCGCCGCCTTCCTCTTCCAAATTGACATCCATGTGAGGGCTCCAATAGTGTCGCGATTCGGGCGGAAGCTCAAGTACCAAGTGATCGTGCACCTTTTTAAGCAATAAGTTTTCGGGGTTGTCAGTGTCGATGCTCTTTTCGACACGTGTCGTTATATCAACAGTCGACAATGGAGATTTGAACTTGTATCGAGGTCGGAACTCAAGCTTGGTCATAGGCCAAATTCAAATCTATGCGATAACCCACGCATTTGAAAATCTAGATAGGTGATAATGGTCAGTCCACGAAAAGTGAATCATTCAATTGGCGTAGGTTGTAGGAGGAAGCCATTGATTCACCATACGCTCCAACAGAACGAATCGCAATCAAATCTCCTCGTTCTGAATTAGGCATGTAGACTGCTTTCCCAAAACAATCGCTGCTTTCTCATTTCGGTAGAGATGCTGGACAATTTGTGAGAGTTCATTCGTGGTGCCAGAAAACGCTGACAAAACCACAATTCTCTCCTCTTCTCTATTCACGAGCTCTGCCACATGCTTAATGCGATCAGCGCTTCCTACCGATGTATCTCCGAATTTCTGAACAATCATCTTTTCAAATTGGGCCGCAAATGTACTCGTTCACTCACTCACAGAACTATGAAGATGTTTATTGGCAATACATAGCCCGCAGTTGAAAACCTATTTCTCAATTTGAATTTATACACCTGTGCTACTGCATATCTTTGACCACTCAATTCTACAATGTGATAGCACTTCTGCGAAAAGAAGTAAACGAATTCCTCTCCTCCCTCATCGGATACCTTGTCATCTCTGTCTTCCTATGTGCGATTGGGTTATTCATGTGGGTCTTCCCTATTGATATAAATGTTTTGAATGGCGGCTACGCCAATCTTGACGCACTCTTCACCCTTGCACCTTGGGTCTTTTTGTTTTTGTGTCCAGCGATCACCATGCGCCTCTTTGCTGAAGAGAATAGAGCTGGCACCATGGAATTACTTATGACAAGACCATTGACCGAATGGAATATTGTTTTAGCAAAGTTCCTGGCTGGTTGGATACTCAGCATTCTCGCTCTGTTGCCAACGTTGATATACTTCTGGTCTGTTCATCAACTTGGAAGTCCAAAAGGAAATTTAGATGTCGGTGGCGTCCTGGGGTCATATGTGGGACTTATAATGCTGGCAGGTGCATACATTGCAATCGGCCTATTCTCTTCGTCACTCACTTCGAATCAAATTGTCAGTTTCATCTCTTCTGTGTTCTTGTGCTTTGTCCTGTTTATTGGATTCGATTCTCTGAGCGGATTCGTTCCGACGGGTTCGTTTGAACTCATATTCATAAGCCTTGGTATTAACGAGCATTACATGTCCATGAGTCGTGGTGTGATTGACACACGAGATCTTCTCTATTTCGGTAGTCTGATTTTTCTTTTTCTGTTTTTTTCGAAAACAAAACTTTCCAGTCGAAAATGGTAGGCACTTCAACGAATAGAAGACTTGGGGATTGGCTTACGCTGGCTATTGCGATTGCCACTGTCATTATGTTGAACATTCTCGGGAGCTTTGTGTTTGAACGATTTGACCTCACTTCAGAAAAACGATATTCACTATCGTCATCCACTGAAGAAATACTAGAAAACCTGCCAGACGTTGTGCTCATCCGTGTGTACTTAGAAGGCAATCTTCCTGCGGAATTTCGGGAGTTCAGAAACAACATTCAGGAAACGCTGGATGAAATGAGGGCCTATTCGGGGGGCAAGGTTGAGTATGTCTTTATAAACCCTTCTTCTGCGCCCACCGAAGAAGAGAGAATTGCGGTCTATCAAGAGTTGACAAAAGCAGGTCTTGAGTATACCAACATAAGATTGCAGAGCGAAGACAAGGTTTCCGAACAAATCATCTTCCCTGGAGCAATTGTAGCGTATGGTGGTGTCGAAGTGCCGTTGCAACTACTGAAAAACAAGCTCGGAGCCTCTCAACAAGACATGATCAGCAATTCCATCCAGCAACTGGAATACGAATTCATCTCGGCTCTTCAAAAATTGATGCAGCCTCAAAGTAAGGTTGTTGCATTTGTTGAAGGTCATGGCGAATTTGATGCGATGGAAACTGCGGATATCGAGGCATCGCTCAAAGAACTATATACGGTCGAACGGATCACAATCAATGAAAAGCTCAGTGCCCTAGAAGGTGTGGACGCGATCATCATCGCGAGACCTGATAGCGCCTATTCCGAAAAGGACAAGTTCGTCCTAGATCAATTTATCATGCGAGGTGGGAAAGTCCTCTGGATGATTGACCCTGTTTTCGCCCGTATGGATAGCCTTCAAAATAGCCAACTCACGATGGGTTTAGTGTTGGAACACAACCTGACTGATCAGCTATTTAAGTACGGGGTTCGGCTCAACAACGATCTCATTTTAGACTTGGAGTGTGTCAGCATCCCAATTGTAACCGGTCAAGTAGGAGATCAACCGAAGCAGGAGATGTTCCCTTGGTACTACTCGCCTCTCTTGAGTGGAAATGATGGTCATCCAATAAGTTTAAATCTTGACAGGGTCAAAACCGAATTCACCAGCACCGTCGAATCGTTAGAATTGGAAGGAATCAAAGCCACAACAATTCTGAGCTCAAGTGACCAAACCAAATTAGTGAACGCTCCGACACGCGTTAGTTTCAATATTCTGCGTGAAGCTCCACGATACGAATTATTCAATACCGGACCCCACGCAGTCGCTGTGCTGTTAGAGGGGCGATTTGAATCTGTGTTCAAGAACCGATTACCGAAACGACTTGTTGCAAATGAGAAAATTGACTTCTTGGAAATGAGCGACAGCACGCAAATGATTGTGGTCAGTGACGGAGACATCATTCGCAATCCAGTGCGGAGGGATGAGAACCGATACTTCACCCTTGGCTATGATCGCTATACCAACAAAACCTATGGAAACAAGGCGTTTGTCCTAAACGCAATCAACTACCTCTTAGATGACCAAGGCCTGCTCAATATCCGGAGCAAAGAATTTAAAATTCGATTACTAGACCAAGCCAAAATTGATGAGGAGCGCTTTTACTGGCAATTCATGAACACAGCGGTGCCCATCGTCATAGTCGTGCTTTTTGGTTTTGCTCGTACTTGGATGCGAAAAAGGAAATATTCATAAATGGCCGCATGAGAAAAATAGGAATTGGAGTCGCTTTCTTGTTCGTGATTACATTAATCACGTTTTGGGTTCTCAATAATCAATCGAGTAGCACCATTAAATCAGAACTCACCGACTTTGCTGTTCAGGATACAGCTGTGATAAGCAAAATCACACTTGAAGATGAAACGGGCGTAACAGTCGTTTTAGATAGAAATGAAAAAGGTTGGATTGTCAATCAGGAGTTTATCGCCAGACCTGATGCAGTGAGAATTCTCCTGACGACCATGTCAAAACTGTCCGTTAAATCCCCGGTAAGTCAACAAGGAATGAACTCGGTGCTAAAGAACATCATAGCCAAACACACCCTGATTAAGATTTATACTTCAAGTGAGGAGGCGGACAAAGCATATTATGTGGGCGGGCCAGATCAAACACACACTGGAACACTCATGTTAATGAAAGGGTCTTCGAGGCCTTTTATTACACACCTTGAAGGGTTTCACGGGTTTTTGACGACTCGCTATTTCACCAATGTGTTGGAATGGCGGCATCGCGGAATTTTTGAGGAGCAGATTCACAACATAGACGGGCTGAACATCTCCTTTCCTGCTGATTCTTCTTTGGATGTGGATATAAGTAGAAATGAAACAACAGGCTCCTGGACGGTTTCGCCTTCATCTTCAGAAATTGACACCTTTCTATTGATGGCATATTTGAAAAAGTATGAGTTGGTTCATTACGAAAGTTTTGAAGAGACGAAGTCGCCTGAGTTTTTAGATTCAATCAGAGGAACAGAACCTTTGTTTCAAATCAGCTTGCGCACATTTAATCATGGAGCCATTGGAGTCACTGGATTCAAGAAGCCGATTCGGGAGGGATATGATCCTGAGGGGAATGCAATCGGCTATGACTTAGATCGTCTTTATCTGCAACTCGACAATGGCGAAATGGTAATTGGCCAGTATGCCATTTTCGATCCATTAACGAAAGGGATTGGTCTCTTTCGATAGCGTTCAAAACTTGTTCATTTCAGGTTAAAATCATCTCTCTTTATCTCAAGACCAATAATCTATATTTGCCCACATTAGAGCGAGCGTACTGCACATAATTGACGACTATGAAATTCATCGTTTCCAGCAACACATTACTGAAGCAATTGACCTCCATCAGCGGAGTTCTCAACACGAGCAGCAATCTTCCAATTCTGAGCTACTTTCTTTTTGATGTAAAGGATAAGAAGTTGACCATCTCTGGTTCTGACCTAGAATCCACTATGATTACGGAAATTGACCTTGACAAGGCTGATGACGACATGAAGATTTGTGTACCAGCAAAGTTGTTGCTCGATATGCTAAAGACATTTCCAGATCAGCCGTTAACGTTCTCGATAGATTCAAAGTCATTTGGTATTGAGATAGCCTCTGACAACGGTAAGTATCGCTTGGCAGGTGTGAATGGAGATGAATTCCCCAGACTTCCTGAGATGGATTCTTCCTCCAGTTTAAAGATTGATAGCGGAGTTCTTTTCAACGCCATCAACAAGACTGTATTCGCAACAGGAAATGATGAACTCAGACCAGTGATGAGTGGAGTCTATTTCGCGCTTGAAAAGGACGGGCTAACGTTTGTTGCCACTGATGCGCACAAACTTGTGAAGTATGAGCGTAGCGATGCCAAGAGCAGCAAAGCGTCGACTTTTATAATGCCTAAAAAGCCACTGAATCTTCTCAAAGGACTACTCGCTTCTATGGACTCAGATGTGAGCATCGAATACAATGAAACCAACGCATCATTCGTATTTGATAATTACACACTCGTAAGCCGATTGATTGATGGGAAATACCCAAATTATGAAGCGGTGATTCCAAAGGAGAATCCAAACTTAATGATGATTGACCGTGAAGCGTTTCTGAACAGCATTCGCCGAGTGTCAATTTTCTCAAATAAGACAACACACCAGGTAAGACTTGCGATCAAGGGAAGCGAACTTCAAGTAAGCGCAGAAGATCTTGACTTTAGCAACGAGGCATCAGAGAGATTGACTTGTAACTATAAAGGAGATGACATCACTATTGGGTTTAACAGCCGTTTCATTATTGAAATGCTGAACAATTTAGAATCTGATGAAGTCAAATTGGAGCTTTCTGCCCCAAATCGAGCTGGCCTGCTATCCCCTTCTGATAAGGATGATGCAGAGCAAATCACCATGTTGGTGATGCCCGTGATGCTTAGCCAGTAAATTCTAATTGTGAGTCGACGTTGTTATCCAATATGGATTTTCGTCTTCGTCATCCAATTCCTCTTCTAATTCCCAAATATACTTAGGTCGTTGTGGACCATCTCCGCGATAATAGTACGCTAGGATCAATCCTGCGATCGCTCCAAATAAGTGCCCTTCCCAAGAAATACTGGGTTGAATCGGAAGAATTCCCCACACCATCGAACCATACAAAAAGACCACGATTAATGAAAGTGCCATGAGGCGATAATACTTTCGGAAGACACCGCTGAAGAAGATGAATGAAGCTAATGCGTAAATAATTCCACTATATCCAATGTGGTTCCCATCTCTTGCCGCAATCCAAATCCATATTCCGCTCATTAACCAACTCCAACCTATGACGGCCCAGCCAAGTCTTCCGTAAACCGTAAACAGACCAAACATGAGCACAAATGCACTCACGGAATTATCCATTAGATGCTTCCAGTCAGCGTGGAGCAGCGGATAAGTAATAAGTCCAATTAGGCCTTCAATGGACCTTGGTCTTAATCCAAAACCCCTGAAATCGATGAGAAATTGACTGTTCAAGAAGTGAATCAACCATAGCACCCCAATGATGAAAAGGGAAATAATGAAGCTATATCTAAAATTTCTATTGATTTTTTCCTGAACTTAGACAAAGAAACCAAGGTTTTATCATATGAAAAGCTTGATTTATATATCAATTATTGCCGTGCTAGGGTCAATTTGCATACCAGCTTTTGGACAAGACACATCGGCAGTCGAATCATTCGAAATACTCTCTATCGGCGGGATTATCTCTCATTTAGATGAACCAATCGAGAGCATCAATGTGGAGTTATGGGAGGGCAATAAAGTTGTCACTGAAGAATTGACCAAGAAAAATGGAAAGTACAAATTCACTCTTTACAGTGAAAAGATCTACACGATTGAAATAAGTAAGAAAGGCTACTACGCTAAAAGAGTTTCAATAAACACGAAGCTCAGTGGTGTTGACGGTGACTTCCAAAAGTTTCCATTTGATATTGGCATGACGTTGAAAGGTGAAAAAGACTTCGATGAATATCTTAAAGATTACCCGGTTGCGCTAATCGAATTCCATAAGAAGAGAAAAGAATTTGTCTTCGACAAAGAATACACCCGGACTTATATGAGTGAAATTTCGCCTAGTAAGTATTAGAGATTAGTCTCAATCCAGTCAGCAATATTCGCTTCTACCCTAGTATTGATTCTGTTCGTATCCGCTCGGCCGAATGATTCACCAGTTATCTTTTCGTAAAGTTCAATGTATCGTTCGCTAACTGTGTTTACGAAATCGTCGGGCATTTCAGGCATTGTCTGACCATCAAGTCCTTGGAATCCTTCACTGATTAGCCATTGCCTAACAAACTCTTTACTCAATTGTTTCTGGATCTCTCCACTCGCCTGCCTTTGCTCATAGCCATCTGCGTAGAAGTACCGAGAAGAGTCAGGAGTGTGAATCTCATCAATGAGGATAATCTCTCCATTAGAGCCGATTCCAAATTCATATTTGGTATCAACCAGAATCAAGTCCCTTTCCGCAGCAATCTGGGTTCCTCTTTCGAACAGTTGTCGTGTAATGCTTTCTAGTTGAACGTAAATTGATTCTTCCACAATTCCTTTAGAGATGATGTCTTCTCTTGAAATGTCCTCATCATGTCCTTCCTCTGCCTTTGTGGCAGGGGTGATAATTGGTTCAGGGAACTTATCGCTTTCCTTCATTCCGTCTGGCATGAAGACTCCACATATCATTCTCTTACCGGATCGATATTCTCTCCAAGCATGTCCACTGAGATAGCCCCGGATTACCATTTCCACTTTGATGGGATTGCACTTAAGCCCCACGGTTACGTTTGGGTCTGGAACTGCCGACATCCAATTTGGGACAATATCCTTCGTCGCATCTAAAAACCTTGCTGCCAGCTGATTTAGCACCTGTCCTTTGTAAGGAATTCCTTTAGGGAGAATACAATCAAAGGCCGATATCCTGTCCGAAGCAACCATAATCAGATGCTCAGGTCCAATGTGATAAACATCTCGAACCTTGCCTCTGTACATTTTCGTCTGATGAGGAAAATGATAGTTTGTGTCTTTCAGGGCTTCACTCATCTTTCTTCTTCTTTACTCCTATCATATAAACCCACTGTCTTTGGTTGTGATATTTGAGAAGCGGGATCTCTTCCTCTGTTTCAAGTTCACCGAACAGGTGACTAATTCCTTCATTCATAATCAATGAAATCACTCCAACGCTTTCTTGATACATTACAAATTGTACTTGCCAATCTTTTGTGAAAAACATGGTCTCTCCTTCTTGCAGGACCACCGCTGGGCTCCCCCCTTGATAAGCGCTGTCAAATTCAATTTTATAAACGATGTCGCAGTTGTCATCATTCTCTATCCAAATGAGATTCTCCTCAAAATCAATGAAAACGTTATGCGGCACTTGTTTAAAATCATCCTGTCCAGCATGATGATTTAAATGGCTCAGAAAGTATGCGTTGGGCTTGCTTTTATCAATCTTCTGCCCAATAGAAATCTGGGCAGCAAGCATCAATACTATGCTGATTACGAGTTTCACTTCTTCTTCGGTTTCTCAGCTGTTTCGTACTTCCCGATTATTCGCTCTACCAAACGATGCCGGACAACATCTCTTTTATCCAATTCGATAACGGCAATTCCCTCTACATTTCGCAGAAGGTTAATACTGTGGAGAAGTCCACTAGGTATATGTTTAGGTAGGTCCACCTGACTTGTATCGCCAGTGATAATGAATTTGGAACCTTTACCCATTCTGGTCAAGAACATTTTCATTTGATTCTCACTTGCGTTTTGAGCTTCATCTAGAATAACATAAGCATTGCTTAATGTTCTTCCTCGCATAAAAGCCAGAGGAGCAATTTCGATCGTTGTTCGCTCTAAGAATTTGGAGAGCTTATCGTATGGGATCATATCGAACAGAGCGTCGTATAACGGCCTGAGGTAAGGGTCTAGCTTATCCTTCAAATCACCGGGTAAAAAACCGAGGCTCTCGCCTGCTTCAACCGCCGGACGCGTCAAGACAATCCTCTGTACTTCCTTTTCTTTCAATGCCTTCACTGCGAGCGCCACAGCAGTGTATGTCTTTCCTGTTCCAGCTGGCCCTATTGCAAAGGTCAGGTCATTATCCAGGCTAAGCTCAACAAGCTTGGCTTGGTTAGCCGTTCTGGCTTTGATTTGCTTTCCGTTATTGCCATAAACCAATACCGAACTATCCACTTTCGAAAGAGATGCGGAAGAGTCTAAGACTCTGCGTACATCTGTGTCTGTTAGCCGTTGATATTCATTTAGATGATTGATGAGTAACTTCCATTTCTCATCAAATTCTTTTAGCTCCTTCTCTGGTCCAAGCACTTTGACTTGATCGCCACGTGCAATAATTTTTAATGCACTGAAGTGTTTCCTTAGAATGGAGAGATTGGCATTTTTCGCACCCAGAATTTCTACTGGATGGATGTCGTCAAATTGGATAATAATCTCGTGCAAAGAAGCTTCTTAGTTTAACTGGGCTACTGGTTTTCCTACCTTCGCGCCACGCAAAGAAAACAAATTTACTACGCTGATTTTTGCTCTAGCGCATGCCGATAATCACCTTAACAACAGACCTAGGAAACAAGGACTACTACCTCAGTCAGGTTAAGGCTAAAATATTATCCCAAAGTCCTGATTTACAAATCGTTGATGTCACGCATCAAATTGACAAGTACGATGTTGCTCAAGCCGCATTTGTGTTGAAAAACATTCTTGATGATTTTCCAAAAGACACAGTTCACATAGTCGGAGTGGGCACAAAGGCAATCGACAACATGGTACATCTCGGTATCCGATACAAGAATCAATACATCATTACTGCTGACTCTGGACTCTTTAATTTGATTGCTCGCTTCCACCCCGATTTAGTAGTAGAGCTCCAGATGAACCTTGAATCCGACTATCCAAACTTTCCAGTAAAGGACTTATACGCACCGGCAGCAGTGCATTTGGCGACTGGTGGAACGCTTGAAGTAATAGGCCGACGCACCGATAAGATGACACAGCGCGTGCTTATGGCTCCAACTGTAGGGCCTGATCAAATCACAGGAAGCATCATTTATGTGGATGACTATGGAAACGCCATCTCCAATATTACCACTGACCTCATCAAAGAAATTGGAAAGGGACGAGAATATGCGCTTGGCTTTGTGAGCCCGAGCTATACTATTGAACAAATCAGCATGAGATACAGCGACGTCACCGAAGGTGAGCGACTCGCTTTGATAAATTCTGCTGGACATTTAGAAATTGCCATGAATCAAGGGCGTGCAAGTGATTTGATCGGACTCCATCCAGGCACAACCATCGTAATGCAGTTTTAATGATACGAATTGTAAAAATGACCTTCAGAAAGGATGAGGTAGGTTCATTTGAATCCCTATTCAACATTGTAAGACCTAAAATCGAAGAACAGCAGGGTTGTAATGGCGTTCAGTTGCTCCGAGACCTTGCTGACCGACGAATCTATTTCACGTATAGCACGTGGGATAGTGATGCGGACCTGCAAGCATATCGCAATTCTAAATTATTCGCTGATACATGGGCAAAGACAAAAGCGCTATTTGATGGGAAACCAGAAGCGTGGAGCGTTGAACAACAAGAAGATTGAAATGACTGAAGAGAGAAAGACACAAATAGAGAACATCATCATTGACTTGAGGTCAAAGAATGAGAAGAAGGTGCTTGGTGCGCTCAAGCGTATTCCGCATGACGGTAGTCCAGAAATGATTCGACCCATGTTTGAGCTGGTACTAGCTGGGCCGTCATCAGAAGCTCGTATACTGCTTGACAAAACATTGAATAATCTGAAGGATCGCGGAGTCAAAGAATCACTGATCGAGCTTCTCATGGATAAGGATTTCTATCATGTTCAACCCGAGGTACTCAATTGTGTTTGGCAGTCTGGCGTTGATCTAGGAGACCGCATTGAGCTCCTCATAGACATTTCAATTAATGGTACATACATGACCGTTTTAGAGGTGTGCACCGTAATTGAGAACATTGAGGTAATTGACACAGAAGCACTTTCTGAATCAATCAAACGAATGGATAAGGCCGTGGCAATTAAAAGCGAAACCCAAGACATACTAGTAAGCCTCAGGGAATTATTGCTCGAAAAACTTCTTGATTAGTGCCAAAAAAGGGAAGCATTGTAGAAGGCATCGACATCGTCGATCTTGGAACGAAAGGAAAAGTCATTGGCAAGAAAGACGGCCAAGTCTATTTATGCAAAGGGGCCGTACCCGGTGATACTATCAATCTGCAGGTCAGGAAGAACCGAAAAGGTCATGTAGAGGGAATCGTCGATGCAATCACCTCCTACTCTAGTGATCGCGTCGATCCAACTTGCTCACATTTTGAACATTGCGGTGGGTGTAGCTGGCAAAATTTCGATTATGAGAAACAGTTGTTTTTCAAGGAGAAGCAGGTAAAGCAGCAACTGAATCGCATCGGTGGGTTTGAATCTTATGAGAGCTTTCCAATTTTATCATCCGAAGAGGTATATGAGTACCGCAACAAACTGGAATTCACATTCACACAAGAAGGTTGGCTAACGCCTGATAAAGTGAGCGACCCATCAATCCGCAAAACTCCATCTCTTGGATTTCATGTACCGGGGAGGTTCGACTGGGTTCTTCAAATTGATGAGTGCCATTTGCAAGATTCTCTGAACAACGAATTCAGAAATTTCGTTCACAAGACGGCACTGGAGCTGGATATTAGCTTTTATCGTCAACGGGAAAAGACAGGCATCCTTCGCAATCTCGTTCTAAGAAATAACAGGAAAAACGAGTGGATGGTTCTACTCGTGGTCTCTGAACAAACGGACTTGGTACATGAACTGTGTGAAAAGATTTCGACCGAGTTCAGCCAAGTGACATCACTATGGTTGATTTTGAATCAAAAATTGAATGATTCATATGCCGACTGTCCTGTTGTAAAGGTGAAGGGAGATGATCATCTCATCGAAACATTCAAGAACTCGGCCACCGAAGCTGAGGTTAAATACAAGATCGGCCCGAAGAGTTTCTTTCAGACGAATGCTTATCAGGCGGAGCGGTTGTATCAATTAGTGTTCGATTGGGCTGAAATCGAGAAATCTGATCTGGTCTATGACCTCTACACCGGCACTGGAACAATCGCCTTGTTTATGGCCCGCTACGCGAAACATGTAATTGGAATTGAATATGTCCCTGAGTCTATTGAAGACGCAAAAGTCAATTCGGAACTGAACGAGCAATCCAATCTGAGTTTCTATGCTGGTGACATGAGGGAGGTTTTGAGCCGAGATTTCATTGATGAAAATGGCCGTCCAGATGTTCTTATCACAGATCCACCACGAGCGGGCATGCATACGGATGTAATCGAGCGAATTCTGGAGGCTGAGCCAAAACGAATTGTTTATGTCAGTTGCGATCCTTCCACTCAAGCTAGAGACTTAAAACTGCTTCATGAGAAGTACGATTTGATTAAGGCCCAGGCGGTTGACATGTTTCCACACACGAGCCATGTTGAAAACGTTGCGATGATGCGGTTAAGAAAATAGCGAGTGAATTCGGAGCACTTGAGGAATGAGCGCTTCAACCCCATCGTTGACGATAATATGATCGCTCTTGGTCGTAATTTCCTGTTCGGATAGTTGATTTGCCATCCGCGCCTCCACTTCTTCCTTGCTTACTTCATCCCTATTCATAACACGTTTTATGCGAAGATCAATCGGCGCGGTCACGGAGATCACTTCGTCGCATTGTTCAGAACCACCGCTTTCAAATAGAATTGCTGCTTCCTTGATGCAGTAAGGAACTCGATCATTGAAATCATCGCTCCATTTTTGAAATGAACTGAATACTGCTGGATGAAGTATGCCATTTAAAGCCTTCAGCTTGGATGAATCGTTGAATACAATTTGAGCAATGGCTGAACGGTCAGCTTGCTCATTAACATAGACGTCATCTCCTAAGAGTAATTTCACCTCACTGACAACCAACTGATTACTTTGAAGCAGTTCACGACTGACATTGTCGGCTTCAAAAACAGGAATAGATAGCGTTTTGAAAATTTGAGCGACCGTCGTCTTTCCTGAACCAATTCCACCAGTTAAGCCAATCCGCTTCATTCTTTGCGAGAGATTACAAGTTCCACCTCATTTGGCTGAAGGCTCACCTTGATCGCTTTGCTCGTCCATTCGAGAAGGTCTACTGGTAAAACAGGGTATCCTTTCTGGAGCTTGGTATAGTCGACTACCAATTTAAAATCTTTCTCAAGTACATCGTCATAGTGGCGAAGAGGAACTTGAGATATTACCTCAATAGTATTTGGAAATGTAAGCAGGTCAATAGAGTCTGGAAGGTTGACCACTTCGGGTTTGATCATGAGTCGCTTTTCTGTCAAACGCTCAATATCCACAAGAACATCAACAGAATCAAAAGGCAACTCAGCGTCTTGCCCAATGACTGACCTTGAAAGCGCAACACGCACAGCAGCCGTTTTCTCAAGTTGGCCAAGGTTAAGTGGAGATGTTTCTAAAAATTCCAAATCTTCAAGAATGGACAATGCTCCGAATATCTCCACATCGGATGGGGTGGCAATTGCGGAATCAATCGTCACGAAGCCGGAAGGAACTTTGAAATCAACAACGGGTTTGATAGGAATGACCCGTGCAACCTTCAGATCAAAAACAAAGCGAATACTATCAGTTAGTACCGCATTGATCGCTAACATGCCTTGCAATCGATCTTGTAAATCTTTGCTTATTTCTAATGGATTGAGCGATCCACGCTGATAGCCGCCCATTATTGCAATATTCAGATGATCGAGATTCACGATGAGTGTGTCATCAATAAGCTCGTCGGCATACTGAAGTAAATCGTAACCGGTTCCGCTCACATTAATTCCGAGTTCTTGAGGAACGTCGTTGAGCAAGGTTTTGTTTTCAGGAAAATTCACGTATTGAACGGGTACAACCAGCGTTGAGTTGTACTGCTTCCCCAATGAAATAAGGAGCCACATAAAAATCGAAAGGCTCAAGCACATAATAAAGACAGTCAACTTCCGTCGATCTTGAAATATATCCTTGACACTTAAAAACGACTCCCTAGCCATGTGTTCAAACCTAAAGTTTAATCATAAAAAAACCTCCCCGAAAGATCGAAGAGGTTGTCAATAGTAAAGAATCTTCTACTTCTTCTGTAACTCGCTCTCACCTGATCCTGAAGTCATTTCAGGAGAAACCGCAGATTTAGACACTTTGATTTCAACGCCATTGGCGATTTGAATTTGGACATATTGTTCTTTAACCTCGATGATCTTACCATGAATTCCTCCAATGGTAATAACCTTATCTCCTTTGCCCAAAGCCTCTCTAAATTTCTTAGCATCCTTGGCTTTCTTCGCTTGAGGTCTGATCATGAAAAAGTAAAAGACAACAACAATTGCGACGAGCATGAAGATGTTGATGAGACCACCATCACCTGATGCTTGAAGAATAATTGAGTTGATAGAATTGTTCATTATGATTCTGTTTGTTCTGTTGTTTCTTCTTCGACTGGAGCTTCTGGTTCGGCATCTGGAGTGAGAATCTCTCCTTTTATAGCAATAACCGACGTTGCAGGCTCAGTATTCGCAATAATGGATACTCGCTTATGTTGCTTGCCTTTCTTTCCTTCTGAACTGAAAATAACTTGGATATCACCAGATTCTCCAGGTGATATTGGCTCCTTAGGCCATTCAGGAACAGTGCAACCACAACTGCCTTTAGCGGACACAATGACCAAGTCAGACTCGCCCGTATTGGTAAACTTGAATACGTGATTTACCTTCTCTCCCTGGGTGATCGTTCCGAAGTCGAAAGCTTCTTCAGCAAATTCTATTGACGTTGTTGACTCTACATTTTCCGTCGTCAAAGCTGATTCCCCTTCTGTCGATTCTCCACCTGTGCATGACCCAAGTACCAACGTGAGTGCAAGGCTGGTAATAACTAGTTTATTCATGTTCTTCATTCATTATAAGATGCGCAAAAATAGGCCTGTAGTGAGTTCATTTTCTGCTCTTGTGAAATACTTAACAAATCACTCAACAAGCCCTCTTCCGCTCTTATTGATTCTCTTGCTCCCCTTCATTTCTGCAACGAGCTTATCCAATACACCATTGATAAAAACTTTGCTCTTTGGCGTGCTATAAACCTTGGCAAGTTCAATGTATTCGTTAAGCGAAACTTTAATTGGAATCGTCGGGAAGTGTTCGAGTTCACTCAAAGCCATTTTCATCAGTATCATGTCGAGAAGAGCAATACGGTCTGTTTCCCAATTATCAGCGTGGGTTGCTACAAGTTCACTGTAGTCATCTCCAAATGTGATGGACTTGTTCAGCAATTCTTTCACAAATTGTTGATCCTCTTTTTTTGTTTTATAAAGATCCGCTAAAATGGAAATGTTCTTTGTCTCAATTTCAGGAAGATCTTGAATTGTCTTGATAATCGTGATCGCTGCAATGGGAAGATCATCCTGCCAGTAAATGTCTTTCTCCTCGAGTACAGAATGAATAATCTCATTCACCCCTAAATACTCCCTAAAGAGTTTGATGACGATTTCTTTGTCAATTTCCAAGCTCTCATCCTCTCGAATCAAATAGAGCTGATATGCTTCATCTTCTCGAAATAACTTGAAAATCTTACGAACGTCATCATGATCTTCGTCCCATTTAATTTCGCGCAGCTTCATCAATTGCTTCAACTGAACATTATCCTTGAGCGCATTGAGCACTCGATTCTGAACGAAACGAAGATTAGGGTTCAGGTCTTCTCGGCTGGGTAGTTTCTTATTTCTGTTTTGCTCAACAATTTCCTTAGATGCTCGGTGAACGTGCATCAATAGTTTGATCAGATATAAATAGAGGTCATAGACCTTGTTGATGCTTTCGAAAATGTCCTTTTCGATTTTTACCAAATCAGCATTTTCTGTCCGATGATAGGAATAGATGCCTTGGAATACCTTGATCCTCAGGAAACGGCGGTTGATCAACGAGGGAAGTCCTTTTCTCATTACAGGCTTCGGTGGATTTGAGCAGTGCTATCGATCCTAGCCTCGGCCATCTCGTTTGCAATCAAGTGTGAAGACTTACCGGTGGATTGTGATTGATTCAGCACCTCCAGGGTCGTATCAAATATGTTTTCAGCTTGTTCCAGCGCTCGCTTGCGATTGTATCCTTCTAATTCACTGTAACAATTAATAAGTCCACCAGCATTAATCAAGTAATCAGGCGCGTAAATGATGCCTTTTTTAATCAAAGCTGCGCCGTGTTTGTCTTCATCAGCAAGCTGATTATTGGCAGCTCCGGCAATTATTTGACATGTGAGTTGATCAATGGTCTCATCGTTGATTGTTGCCCCAAGTGCGCATGGCGCATATATGTCCATGTTAATCGACGCAATGTTATAAGGATCCACAACTTCTACATTTGAATGCTGAGTCGTGATTTTGTCAATTTTATCTTTAAAAATGTCGGCAATCATAACACTTGCTCCTTCTTCCATGAGGTGGTCTACAAGATAGCCCCCAACATTTCCAGCGCCTTGAACCAGTACTTTCTTGCCTTCCAATTTGTCTGTGCCATAGGCCTTCTTCGCGGCAGCTTTCATTCCCATATAAACTCCGTACGCAGTCACAGGTGATGGATCACCTCCTCCTCCCAGCGATTCAGGAATACCTACCACATGATCAGTTTCCATATGGATATACTCCATGTCCTTGGTGGTCATTCCAACATCCTCGGCGGTGATGTATTTACCTCCAAGGGAATCTACGAACGATCCAAAACGACGCATGAGTGCTTCGTTTTTAATCTTCCTCGAATCGCCGATGATAACTGCCTTACCTCCACCTAGATTTAAGCCAGAGATAGCAGCCTTGTAAGACATACCACGCGAGAGACGAAGAACGTCAGTCAGCGCAGCTGCTTCTGATTCGTATACCCACATCCGCGTGCCTCCAAGGGCTGGTCCGAGTAAAGTGTTGTGAATTCCAATAATTGCTTTTAACCCAGTATGGGGATCGTTGCAAAAAACGACTTGCTCGTGTCCCATTTCAGACATGGGAGTTAGCGCTGTAGCTGTTGAAGTATCCAAAGTCAACTAATTTTTAAAGAACCTGTTAAGTAAGAATTGTCTGTTCGACGTTCCCTTACATTTGCCCGTGTTCTTGGCGCGGCAAATGTATACTTAATAAGCCTCAGTAAAAGCTCGAGAACAAAAGCATAAATGAACGAACTATCTCAGTTAAACAAGTATTTCTGGCATTATAAACGCCATTTAGCTAGTGGGATAGTCTTCGTTGTCATTTCTAATTTATTCGGAATCTTTCCAGCCCAAGTCATTCGATATGCGATTGACTTTGTGCAGGACACGTTAGTGGTAAATGCCATTTTCAACACCCCAGAATTTCAGCCTTTCTATTCTTCTGCCTTGACAAAAGCAGTTCTTCTCTTCTCTGGCCTTGTTGTGATTTTAGCCTTGATGAAGGGGGTTTTCACCTACCTCATGCGGCAGACCATTATTGTCATGAGCCGCCTGATCGAATTTGATCTCAAAAATGATGTTTTTGATCACTACCAGCATTTGCACATCGGGTTTTACAAAGTGAATAACACGGGTGATTTAATGAATCGAATCAGCGAAGATGTAAGCCGTGTGAGAATGTACTTAGGGCCAGCCATTATGTACACTATAAACATGGTCATTCTGTTCGTCATGGTCATTATTACGATGTTGAGCGTAAACCCACTCTTAACAGCCTTTGTGCTCACTCCCTTACCAATTCTTGCGGTGCTTATTTATTGGGTTTCGCGACAGATCAATCAGCGCAGTGAAAGAGTTCAAGAAAAGCTGAGTGATCTGAGCACATTCGTTCAAGAGGCGTTCAGTGGAATTAGGGTGATCAAAGCCTACAACAGAATTCCAGAAAGAGAGCTTGAGTTTACCGAACTCTGCAATGGATATAAAAACAAATCACTCGACTTAGTTAGGGTCAATGCGCTCTTCATGCCGACCATGATTCTGCTTATTGGATTATCCACCATCCTCACTATTTACATAGGTGGTCAATTAGCAATGGAAGGCAAAGTTTCACCCGGAAACATTGCAGAATTTGTCATTTACGTAAATATGCTCACTTGGCCCGTAGCCAGCGTAGGCTGGGTTACTTCTTTGGTTCAGCGTGCGGCTGCCAGTCAAAAGAGGATCAATGAATTTATAAACACGCCAGCAGATATTGTCTCACCCAGTGACACTTCATTCGAATTGAAAGGAAACGTTGAATTTAAAGGAGTGCACTTCACCTATCCTGATTCTGGAGTCCGCGCTGTTCGAGATTTAAGCTTCAGTGTCTCACCTGGGAAAAGCTTGGCAATTCTTGGCCATACAGGAAGTGGTAAATCCACCATTGCCAATTTGATTTGTCGTCTATATGATGTACACGAGGGAGAAATCTTGGTTGATGGCACGCCCATTCAAGAACTCAACTTGGATGGTTACAGAGACCAAATTGGTTATGTCCCCCAGGAAGTGTTTCTCTTCTCAGAAACTATTGGAAATAACATTGCTTTTTCTACCTCCTCTGAGAACATTAGTCAAGAGCGAGTTGTAGAAGCGGCCAAAGACACGGAGGTTTATGAAAATATTTTAGGTTTCACTGAAGGCTTCGATACGAGGGTTGGAGAACGTGGGATTACTCTATCGGGTGGTCAAAAACAGAGAATTTCCATTGCCAGAGCTCTCGTTAAACAGCCTCAGTTGCTCATTTTTGATGATTGTCTCAGTGCTGTTGACACAGAGACAGAAGAAAGGATTCTAAATAACTTGAAGCGGATCATGAAGGACAAAACGACCATCATCATAAGCCATCGAGTAAGTTCTGTGAAGCACTGTAACGAAATTATCGTGCTTGAAGACGGTCAAATAATTGAGCAGGGATCGCACACAGATCTTCTTTCGAAGAGAGGATATTATCACGAAATTCATGAGCAACAGCAGCTTGAAATCATGAATGCTGAGGACTAATTCCATGCTCCGTTCCATTCATTAGCCAGTTGGATATTTTGCTATGTTTGTCTTTGTCGGTGAAAGATTTTGAGAATTAACTGATTAGAAGATGGATGATAATGGATTTAAAGACCGGGATGATATCTACGCTAACGCCGTCAGAGCTGGCAAACGAACATACTTTTTCGATGTCCGTTCCACAAAAAGTAACGACTACTATCTGACCATTACTGAAAGCAAAAAGCGTTTTGGAGATGACGGGTCTGTCAGTTACCAAAAGCACAAAATTTTCCTCTACAAAGAAGATTTTGAAAAGTTCTCCGATGCTCTTGAAGATGCCTTCAGACGAATAATTGAACTTAACAAGGAGCGGTCAAGTGAGTTTGAGTCAAAACTTGATAGCCAATTCACTGATATCAGTTTTGAGGAGCTTGGAAGCGGGAATAAAAATCCTGAGGAATAACTCAGATATCCAACAACCCTTCCGGCAAGTCCATATCTAATTTCTTCGCCTCAGCGTCAACTCCGAGGATCCAATCTGAAGTGAGAGGCACATATGATTCCCCTGTTTCAGTCTTGATTTCTAATAGTACTTGAAGACTGTTATCGATTACCGCCAATACCTTTCCAACTTCCACACCTCGATTAAATAATATGAAACCTGTTAGATCAGTATCCTCTTCGTCAGGAATGTCATCTCGGAGACAATAGACCGGGAGCTTCCTCAATCTTTCCGCTTCCTCTTGGGTCTCGACACCAGTTAATCTGAGCTTGAATTGTCCAGGCCTCAAAGGACTAACACGTTGAAGCAGAAATGGCACCTTCGATCCACCGAGGTCAAGAAATATTGTACTCAGACTCTGAACTCTGTCTGCCGCAAATGCTTCAACCAAAACAACCACCTCACCTTTCAAGCCGTGAGGCTTAATCACATGTCCTATCTCTTTATACATCATAAAAAAAACCCTCCACGAAGGTGAAGGGTTTCAAATCTATTTAAATCGTAAAGGGCTTAGGCCTTTCCTTTCTTTTCTTCTTTAGAACTTTCCTCAGCTGGAGCTTCTTCCTTCGCTGGCTCTTCTGCTGGTGCAGCAGCCTCTTCAGCTGGAGCTTCTTCCGTTGCTGGCTCCTCTGCTGGTGCAGCAGCCTCTTCAGCTGGAGCTTCTTCCGTTGCTGGCTCCTCTGCTAGTGCAGCAGCCTCTTCAGCTGGAGCTTCTTCCGTTGCTGGCTCCTCTGCTGGTGCAGCAGCCTCTTCAGCTGGAGCTTCTTCCGTTGCTGGCTCCTCT
>JABJJW010000015.1 GCA_018660685.1 Flavobacteriales bacterium | reverse complement strand
GATCAGTCTGGTATTAATTGACTTTCAAAAACGAATATTTTTACATTTGCCGCCCCAAGCCCAGGTGGTGAAATTGGTAGACACGCACGCTTGAGGGGCGTGTGTCGCAAGACATGCTGGTTCGAGTCCAGTCCTGGGCACTAGATGATCAAAGCCTTATCGCATAGCGATGGGGCTTTTTTATTTATCGAACTCCGCTTGCGAGAGTGAGATAAATAGAGGAAGATCTTTATGAGCGAAGCTCATGTAGGCTTTGATTCCATTCTCGGCCAAACACTGGTCCAACGAGCGAAGGGAGTTAATCCAGTCCTGGGCCCTAAATGATGAAGTCTTACCGCGAAGCGGTTGAGACTTTTTTTTGTCGCAAACCCTTCGAATTCGTCATGCGTCTTGTAAATACCTATTTCTATCGATGAGCCTAAAAATATTCTCCTTACTCGTAGCTGTGCTTCTACTTAATTCCTGCAAACAAGGATGCACAGAATCAGAAGCCACGAATTTCAACCCAGATGCCAAAAAAGATGACGGATCGTGCTATTACGAAGGATGTATGGATTCTCTAGCGACGAACTATTGGCCTCTGGCCGATACCGATGATGGCTCATGTGAGTACGAAAGCCAACTGCATGTTGGTGTCTATATCATTCAAGATTCGATTCACGGAGGAATTCTTCCTTTTGAATACAGTCATCGTGAATATGAAATCGTAGTTGAGCAGCACCCTGACTTCCCTGAGAATTTAGTCATCACCAATTTCGCTAACATCTTCTCAATTTCTGCACAACAGGAAACGGTTGCCGAGGTAGAAGGGAGTTCTTTCATTCTCAGCCAGCAGAATGTAGTGAGTCAAGATCAGAATCTTGAAGAGTACGTGATTCTTAACGGACTTGGAACCTTAACTGATGAAGGTTTACTAATGGATTTTGAATTCTTGAATGGCTTTGGTGAGGCATTCAGTGGTTCAGGAACAGGCATACGAGTGGAGCCGATCGAGTAATCAACTCCGTGGTTCAGAAGAAAAAACTCTGTGTTACGCTCGCTTTACACGAACTGCGTTTAGGCCTTTCTGACCCATTTCAAGTTCGTAAACGACTTTATCTCCTGCGCCTAACTCTTCTACTGTCTCACTGATGTGGAAGAAGTACTTCTCTTGGTTCGTTGTGTCGAGAATGAAGCCATATCCTTTCTCATCGTTAAAGAAGTCAACTTTCCCTTTTCGTTCTCCGGTAAGATCTTCCTTCTCGTTTGGAGGAACGCCTAGCTCAATTTCTTCCGCTTCTACTTCCACCTTTTCACTTGGATCTGGTGGAGTGTCCGTGAAGTTTCCGAAATCATCAACATAAACAAGCATTTCGTCAAGACCCGCTCCTTTCTGAGAGTTTTCTTTTCGCTCTTGTCTTTTCGCAAGCTTTTCTTCACGTTTCTTCTTGCGCTTCTTTTCTTTTTCTTTTTTGTTAAAGGTCTCTTGGGACTTACTCATATGCTATTGTTCACTGCAAAGATTCCATAAGAAAAGTGACATCCGCAACTTATAGGTAAAAAGTTTTCACCATTTGCTTAGCGAACAATCATCCGCATATTTGAAGAATCAAGACTTTGGACTTCATAATGCATCGAACTAGGTCTAATAATAGACATGGAATTCACTCTCCATTTATTTATCAATTGATTGATGAGTGCATTTATGGTAACGGCCGGATTCCAAATTCAATTGCTCAGCATTTTACCAAGCTAAAGAAGGACACAACACCGATCAACGGTATGGACTTGGGTTTGGGTAGATCCACTATAAAAACGGTCGGACACTACGCTCGAACGGCTTCTATGCCTGACTTTCAAGCTGATTTGCTATATCGACTCGTCGAATTCTTGAAGCCCCTGTCGATTCTGGAATTGGGCACAAACTTGGGTAAGTCCACTATGACAATGCGTGCCGGAATGCCTGATTCAACGGTCTTGAGCATTGAGGGAAACGAGGCTCTCTTTGAGTATTCAAGATCAAGGCTAGCGGAGCATTCTATTGAAACACTCAACTTGAGCTTTAATCAATTCTTTTCGAAGGATTCTCGCACCTATGACTTAGTATTTGTTGATGGTGATCACAACCTCGGGCCTACGCTCAATTATTTCAAGGAAATAAAGAAAAGACTGAATTCGAAGGGCCTTATCATCTTTCATGACATCAATTGGTCAAAAGGAATGAAGGAGGCTTGGGCTAGAATAAAGACAGATCCGGATGTTCGGGTCACAGTCGATCTGTATTTTATGGGATTGGTTTGGCTTGACTTACCCCAAGAGAAGCAGAACTTTTCAATAAAGTTTCCTGAGCGCTTAACTCAAATTTCTACCTAACAACAGCGATTTAGCCTTCAGCTTCTTCTTCTAGAAGGTGATCAATAAAGTCTCCCATTTGCTCCGGCATCAATTTGACTGCGATGATTTTCTTATTCTCATCGAGTAGATAGATTTTCGGTGTAGAAAAGATATCGTAGGTATCTCTGAAGTTAAGGCTCTGCTCGGTAGTCGTGCCTTTAAGCATCAATTCTTGAGCGTTCTCATTCGCCTCAGGAGAATCACTCACATTGATCCAAGGCAGTTCATTCTTCTTGACGTACTTCTTCCATTCCTTATTCTCGAATTCAGTGCCAATGGCAAAGACTTCAACTCCTTTTTCTTTGTAGGTGGCGTAGAATTCTTTGAGCTTGGGTGTCACTTTCTTGCAATGCCCACAACTCGAGTCCCAGAAATACAGTACTGTAAACTTGCTGGGCAGATGATGGAGGTTGTGCCACTTCGCCTCGGTGGTGTCCAGCAAAATCAAATTGGGTGCAGTCTTGCCAATTTGCAGTGGCGCCATGGCCGTGATCCGATCGCAGAACTTCTCTTTCTTCTTATCGTCGAGCCACCAAGCATCCTCATCACCACAGTAATATTTCTGGCCCATATGAACGAGTACTGCATCCATTCCCATGACTTTGGAGTCTTCGAATTTGCTGGTGATTGTATGAACTAAGTACTTATAGACTTCTTTGTTTCCTTCGGCGAGAGCTATCATCATGTCTGCCTCTTTGATGACGCTGTCTGGAATTTGAGGAACCAACTTATTCATGTAGTACTTGTACTTGTTGTGCAGTACTGGGGTGCGTAGAAGTCGCTCATCCGTGAAATCAACCCCGTCGAGATAGTGATTCTTAAAAGCACGATATCTTTTTCTTTTTCGCTCTGCTTCATCGGATATTTCCTTGAAATCTGGAATATCTGGTTCTGCACTGGCACTGAATACCTTGGTGATGAAAAGATCAGGATTCGCCACCATGAACTTTTTCTTGTAGTCGACGACTTCAAGATCGAGCTGGTGCATTTCCTCTTGAACAGCTTCTTTCTCTTCTTCGCTGGCCTTCTCTAACTTCTTTCTCAAGTTCATTATAGTCTTCGACTTGCCTTCGATGAAGCCTAAATACTCATAGAACTTTGTGTTCTCTTCACTTTCGCTTTTGATTTTCATCGAACCAACGAAGTCACCAAACTTCGTTTCCATATTCAAATCATTCTCATTTACGACAAATTCGAAGTATGAACTTCGATCCCATAAGATGACTGAATAGATTCCTCCTTTGATCTTCTCACCAGAAAACTTGAGTACTCCGCCTGGTTCAAATGCGACGGTGTCGAAGTAATATTGCTTGCTGCCGTAGTAGTTTGCTAGGAAAGCTGCGCTGTCTAGGCTGTCTGGAACTCCGGTAATCTTGAAGGTGTATTCGTAGTTTTCGATGGGCGCTTGGGCCATGGTGGCTGATGCGAATCCGATAACGAATAGGGTGATGAAAAGTCGATTCATACTGATAAGCTGATTATTCTTCAAAGCAATTCAAAATTGATTTGTGATAAAAGTCCTTTTAACTCGATTTTAACAGCTGGATAATTGTGTTGTTTTGAGTCGACCATAAAGATGGTTTAATCGTCTCTTAAACGACATGACTATGATGAAAAGACTCTTTATTCCTTTTTCAGTTGTCTTATTACTTGCTTCAGGGTGCAATAAGGACACTTGTAACGAGCCTCTGGCGTTCAATTACGATCCAAATGGAACTAGTGCTGAAAACTGCATTTGGCAGCCTCTGAACGTTAGAATTCAGTTTAACCCGATGTTCGGGGAAGAAGAAATGAAACTCGATCAGGATTTCCAAACATCTGATGGACGAACGATTTCGTTCCACTACTACGGGATGTATTTGACGGAAATATCCTTGCTAACGGATGAAGAGTATATCCGACTGGGTAATGATTCTGGCTCTTGCATGGATCGTCGATCCGATGTCTTCTTGTTGTTAGACAGCAACAGGACTTATGAAAACATTACCCTTCCAGCTGGTAACATCTCTGCCATTCGATTCAATGTTGGGATGGATACATGCAGAAACAATAACCTTGACCCAACGACCGTGGCTCACGGGCCGCTCGCTCCGCAGTTTCCAACAATGTATTGGGCTTGGGCTACGGGCTATCGTTTTGTCTCGCTATCAGGATTCGTTGACAATTCGCTTAATGGAGATGGGTCCAGCGAAACAGCATTTGAATATCATACAGGTCTTAATGCGTTGCTGAGCAGTGTAGAATTGAAGGATCCGGAATTCACACAAAGTGGGACCGAACTCTTCCTGGAGGTGAATGTTGACCTTGGTGAATTGCTAAACGACCTAGACTTTACCACCGATCTCATTACCCATACTGGTAATAACTTGCCGCTGGCAGAAAAAATCACCCATAACGTCCAGAATGCGTTTTCTCTCGAGTAGCATTATATCAATTGTATTGTTCAGTTTTACGGGTTGTGGAGATTCGGTATCGGATTTCCAGCTTCACGAGATTGACCCTCGCATTATTGTTGAGTTTGAACTCACCAACGGGCTAGAGGTGATCGACTTGAATGAAGAATTCACAGACGATGCAGGCTATCGAGTAAGAATTGTTGAAGCCAGATATCTAATTTCTGACCTACAGCTTGAAAGCGTAAACGGTTCAGACATAGTGCTGAAGGAGATTGAGTTGATCGATCACCGGGAGTTCGACGAAACAATTACAACTCCGCAATGGAACAAAAGCTACAAATTCAGTGTTCCTCCGGGAGAATACACGAATCTAAAATTTGGGCTAGGGGTGAGGTCAGACCTCAATACAACCGATCCAACTGATCTTCCAAATGAGGATCCATTGAGTTTATATGGTGGTATGCACTGGACCTGGGCTACGATGTACAAATTTGTGATGTTTCATGCCAAAATTGATACGTTGGGAGGAAGTGACCTCTTGCATGAAGTGACATTCGAAACTGGGTTAGACAGTCTCTATCGATCAGGATTGAGTTTCCCTGTAAACCTGAGTTTGGAGTCTTTTGATCGCGACACAATTCGACTCACCGTTGATTGGAATACGATTTTTCATGGCAGCGATCCAATCGATCTGACAATCGATAATATTTCCCACACGTTTGGAAGTGTCGAAGCAGCCGAATTGGCTGTTCGGTTTACTGATAATTATGTGGAAGCAATCGAGTTGGATTAGGACTTATCCTCCAAATAGGCTAGCACCTCTTCCTTAATATCGGGTAACTGGCGTAAAAATTCATCAAACAGTGGTTGGATCCGATCGAACGATTCAGAGGCCTTTGCGTGGTTTTCAAGAGTTTGAAGTGAGTCTGTGATTGTGGCAATGCCCAAACTTCTAAAGCTCGACTTAACTTTGTGAGTAGCGCTTTTAGTGTGTTCATGGTTTTGGTTTGAAATGGCCTCAGTCAATACTTCTACATCCGCATCAAGGCTCGTCAGGAAGATCATTAAAAGCTGCTTAATGAAGCTCACATCATCAGTGACGTTCGTTCGGAGATAGGTAAAGTCCAAGTATTTCATGACGCGAAATTACTAGTTGCCGAGTAGACTCAAATCAATCCAAGCGCAAAATTGAATCCCAAACTGAACTTTATCGGAGAAGCGAGGTAGGCGCCAAAAAAATCTTCGACGTAATCTTCAAGCGGAACGCGGATTCGATTGCCTTGGTAGTCCGTTTCAAAGATTTCATTTCGCTTGTATCCTAACCCTACAAAACCATCTAGCCCAAAGTCGTCTTTGTAGATAATTTGCATTCCAAGTCGGGCTGTGAACGTCAGGTTGGTCCACTCGGTAGATGGAACTGGAAATCGTTTGGTTTTTAACGTGGCTGAGGCGTAAGAAAAATGACCAGAAACATACATGCCACTGGGGTTTAGTGCGCGATCGATCGTTTTATCCGACTTGAATTTCATGAAGTAATACTTCACTTCCGCCTGGGCTCTATAACCTGGGAATTCGTACAGTTTGGCTTGACTTCGCGCGGTGTCAGGGAATATGCTTACAGCGAAAAACGGGCTTTTATTCATGTAGCTTCCCATGAATTGATAGCTCAGTCGATTGCTGCCAACAAACTCTAATCCCAATCTGTATTCGCCAACAAAAGGAATCGGGCCTTGAAGAATCGTAAAGGGATTTGTCTTAAAATAGATTCGTTTAAAGTCTGCAACAGGCGTGGACTTTGTCTGTGAGGAACTCAGAAAGCATGAGAATAGTACAACAATTGTGAGGCTAAAACTCAAGCCGTGCTTGAGGAGAGGCCTCCAACTTGCCCAAAAACCCTTCTTTGTACATGTAGTGTCCATATATGGCAATCATTGCCGCATTGTCTGTACAAAACTCAAACTTCGGAACGTACGCGCTGACACCGCGTTCTTTAAGTTGTAACAGGTTCGATCTTAATAAGGAGTTAGCCGAAACACCACCAGCAATACCTACCTGATTGATACCAGTCTGTTTAATGGCCAATTCAAGCTTTTGCATGAGCGTTTTGACGATCGTGTATTGAATTGATGCACAGATGTCAATTAAATTGCTCTCAATGAACTTTGGATCAGCCTTCACTTGATCTCTTATGAAATAGAGAACAGCAGTTTTCAAACCGCTGAAGCTGTAGTCAAGATTTGGAATATCGGAGACGGGAAACCTAAAGCGATGTGGGTCTCCACCATTCGCGTTTTGATCGATGAGTGGTCCACCTGGATATGGAAACCCAAGAATCTTAGCGCATTTATCAAATGCTTCGCCTGCAGCATCGTCGAGTGTGGTTCCGAGAATGGTCATGTCCATTGGGCTCTCAGCCTTAACAATCAACGTGTGCCCGCCGCTGACCACCAAGCAGAGGAATGGAAATTCTGGCTGTTCTTGGGCATCGTCTATGATCATGTGAGCTAGCACATGAGCTTTCATGTGATGAACCTCGATCAATGGTTTGTTGAGCCCAATACTTAATCCTTTCGCAAATGAGCTTCCAACCATCAGAGATCCCATGAGGCCAGGTCCTAAAGTGTAGGCTACAGCATCGATATCTTCTAGTTTCAGGCGCGCATCACTTAAGGCTTGATGCACGACAGGAAGGATGTTTTCCTGATGAGCGCGGGAAGCAAGTTCTGGAACAACCCCTCCATACTTTTCATGAATTGATTGATTTGCAGTTAGGTTAGATAAGACTATACCATCCCTCAAAACTGCTGCTGAGGTATCATCGCATGAAGACTCAATTCCGAGTATAGTTATGTGGCTCATCGTTTGCTTTAATTTTGACCGTGTTGGAAACCCAGTCAAATCAATCGGGCAAAACTATCAAAAAGGCCATCCGTATTGCGATATACACGGTTGTTGTACTCCTCCTTATACCCATTTTTACCTCGCTTCTTTTGCTCGTTCCCTCTATGCAGAAAATTGTAGTTGACGAGGTCCTCGATATTGGTTCTGAATACCTGCAGGCGAATCTTTCGATAGAAAATGTTTACATGAAACCATTCAGAACCCTTGAGCTGGATGGAATTCTTGTTCTTGATCACAGAGCTGATACCTTGCTCTATGCTGAGGAGTTGGACCTGAAGCTTGAGAATTACAACCTCGAAATGCTGGTATTTGAGATTGGCCTTTCGCGGCTTTATAATGCAGAGTTTAACCACATCATCTACAAGGGAGATTCTATTAGCAACTTAAATCAGGTGCTAGAACGAATCAAGAAAGAAGGGGTCTCTGAATCTGGCTCGATTAGTTTGACTTGTGAAGATGTTGAATTGTCTCAACTAACTGTGAGAAATGTAGATTGGAACGTAGATAAATTAAAAGACGAACTAATTGATTTTAAACACCTAGAAATTAGGAGGATAAATGGGTTGATTTCAAACATTGAATATGAAGAATCATTGACTGGTGTTATTGACCGCCTCCGATTCGAAGAGTCCTCCGGCTTGTTGCTTCGTCACCTTGACGGTGAGGTTTTAGTGAGTGATTCGAGTATTCAAATTTCGTCAATGAACTTGGTTACGAATAGAAGTGTTCTTCAGGGAGAATATGTGATGTCTTTTGATGAGTACAGCGATTTTAAGGATTTCAACCGATCTGTTGAGTTGCAAGCGACTCTGAAGAATTCTCGGATTGATTTTAGAGACGTGGGCTACTTTTCTCCACCAGTGAAAAATCTATTCGGCAGAGTTGAGTTTACCGGTCATGCAAAAGGCACGATAAACAACCTGTTGGTGGACATTGATTCACTGGAGTTTGGTAATGAGTCTGAACTCAAAGGCAGTGTCGCTCTGCGAGGCCTCCCTAGCGTGGATGACTTGCTGTTTCAGTCAAATATTGACCGATTATTCGTCACACCGTTGGATTTTGAACAGCTCACCATACCGACGGGCAGGGGGCAATCTCGACGTATTTCGATCCCTGACGAAGCTCAAGCTATACACTTTGCAGAGTACAACGGATCAGTGAATGGGCGTGTAAAGGATTTTATGGTTGTTGGCAGACTTAAAACTAATCTAGGAGCCATTGCGACGGACATGAACTTAAGGACTGGTGGTGACTTTACTTACGCTGGTAAAATTGCATCCAATGACTTTCTGATCAGTCAATTAATGGAAGGTGAGATGTTTGGTAGCATTGGATTTGATTTGGAAATTAATGGTTCGAGATCAAGACCTGATTCCTTAGATATTGAGGCCATAGGTAAATTGGCGTATGCCGATGTGAATGGGTATCGGTATCACGGGATCGACCTGAATACGAGATGGAATAATAAAGTTCTTGATACTCGGCTTGATATTGACGACCCCAACTTGAAATCCAATCTGGTATTGAACTTGAATCTGCGAACGAATGTGGCGCGCACCCAAATAAATGGATCAGTCTCACGAGCGCTATTGGATAAGTTAAATTTTCCGGTTGACTCTTCAACATCAATAGCATCCCAGATCGAAGTGGATTTTCATGGTAATAAAATCAAAAATCTCAGTGGCTTTTTAAGGCTTACTGAATTGCACTATGTCAGTGGAAACAGGCAGTTGAGTTTAGATTCATTGGTGTTCAAAGAATTCCTTGTCAAAGGGAAAAGACGGGTTGCTATTGAAACAGACGTGGCGAACATTGAGTTGATGGGGCAGACAACCTTGATGGATTTGCCGTATGCGTTCAAGGAAGTTGGGAGTCGATTTGCTCCGGACCTATTTGCCTTTTCCGTCCCTGACACAACGAATAAATTTCAAGTATTCGATATCAGGATAGATGTTAAGGATGAGAAGAGTTTCATTGAGTTTTTGCATCCCAAACTTAGATTGTATGATCCTTTAAAAATTAGTGGAAACCTCAACATGATGACCAACTCATTCACATTAACGAGTGATACAGTCGATTGGGCACTTGATGAACTGAGAGCCAGGAGGTCAACAATTCACGTATTGCCGATTGGTGATTCCTTGTTTGCGAACATTCAGTCTGCACGAATTGATTTCTCCAAAGACTATTTCCTCGAGAACATCAAGTTGGATGCCGCCTTGTTTAATGACAGTCTCTTGACCAGTATTACTTGGGAAAACAAGACAGAGCAAGGTGATTCTGGACAAATCACGCTGATGTCATTTAATAGCGATGAATTCACCTATAATTCAGTTTTAGAAGACCTCAATTTACAAATCGCGGGAGTGGATTGGCACTCAACCAGCACGGCAAGCTTGAGTTTAGATACATCACACTTATCCATTTCGAATTTTCAGCTTCGAAGTAAAAATGGAGCGATCACTTGTGATGGAGAAGTGAGCAGGGGGGCAGCTGATCACTTACTATTCGAAGTGGAAAATCTTGATTTGAGTTATCTCTCCAACTTCGGATTGGTTGAAAATGACATCCAGGGGGTTTTGAATGCCAAAGTCGATTTGTTCGAAGCAAGTGATGCCCTTTCTGCCAACGCCCGCATTGAGGCAGATTCATTAATTATCGATGGATTGGAGGTTGGTAAAATAAAGGGTTCATCTATTTACAATCACGAAGAGAAGAATCTGAAATTAGATGTCGATCTGTATTATCAAGGAGATCGAAATGTGAAGCTATATGGTGATATATATCCGCGGCGAAACGAAGACCAGCTTGATTTGAGGCTTCAGGTTGATAAGTTTAGACTTACGCTTTTGGAGCCATTTATCGAACGTCAATTATCCGATATGAGTGGGGAGGTTAATGGTACCATTGATCTCACAGGAAAATTGAAGAAGATGTATCTAAATGGCAGTTTATCAATGACCGAGTTTGTTGGCAAGGTAGGTTACCTGAAAACCAAGTATTCTATCCCCAAGGGTGATATCATATTTGAGGACGATTTTATTGGCATGGACGCTGTGGAAGTGAATGATGAAAAGGAATCAAAGGGGTTTTTGACAGCTACAGTATTTCACGAAAATTTCAGCAATTTCAACTACGACATCTACATCGATGCGGACAACTTCACAGCGTTAAACACGACCTCTGCAGATAATCCTTCATACTATGGAACTGCAAATATCACTGGAGATGTGAGTATCAGCGGTTACCAAGGACAGATGGACATTGAGGTGATTGCTAAAACGAATAAAAAGACGAAGCTGAGTATTCCACTCGATGATGGAGGCGATGTGAGTGAGTTAGACTACATACGCTTTATTCAACCAAGGAGCGGAGTCATTGAGAAGGATAGTCGCTACGATGCACTTGCCTCTGAGTTAAGGGGGTTGAGTTTGAATTTCCAACTGGAGGTTACGGATGATGCAGAGCTTCAGATCATCTTCGACGAAAAAATCGGAGATGTGGTCAAGGTCAAAGGGGTTGGAGATATACTTATGGAGATCAACAACCGAGGAACTTTTGCCATGTATGGGACTTACCAAATTTCACAAGGAGATTATTTATTTACACTTCAGAATGTGATCAATAAGAGGTTCAATGTTCGGCCGGGTAGTAGAATTGTGTGGAATGGCTCTCCGTATGACGCGCAGGTCGACTTAGCAGCAATCTATGGATTGAAAGCATCCCCATTTCCAATAACGGCTTCTGTAGGAGATACCTCAGAGGTTTATAAGAAGAGAATGCCTGTGGACGTCTACTTGAACATGAACGGTCCACTGCTCGAGCCTCTAATCACATTCGATATAGACATACCGAGCCTTCCCGAGTCCGACATAGCCAATCAGCTATTGGATCCATCTGTGACTAGCGAACAGGATATGAATGAGCAAGTTTTCGCTTTGCTCCTTGCTAACACCTTCTTTAATTCACAAGATGGAATAGGAGGGTTCAAAACAGGGCAGAGGACAACGTATGAAATGGTGAGCAATCAATTTAGTAACTGGTTAAGCCAGTATTTTGATAATGTGGACATCGGGGTAAATTACCGTCCAGGTGATGAAGACCAACAACTCGGAACTCAAACCGAAGTGGAAATTAGTACAGAGTTATTCAATGAACGTGTCCTAGTTGAAGTCAACGGAAGTGTTCAAGGTCAGGATGGTACATCAACGGATGGGAGGAATGTGGCTGGCGAATTCAATGTTGAGTATAAAATTAATGAAGAAGGAACTTTCCGTGCTCGAGTCTATAACGAGGCGAATAATTATAATCCAGTCAATCTCAATCAATCACCTTATACCCAGGGCGTAGGATTGTTTTATCGAAAAGAATTTGGGAAGATTGGTGACTTGTTTAGGAGCAAAAACAAAGAGGATTAATCTCAGGACTTTCTTGAAGAAAAAAGCCCCTCGATTCCGATAAATATTGGAGTACGAAGGGCCTTTCTATTTTAGTACTCGTTCTTATTGAATGATCACACGTTGATCGAATCTCAATCCTTCTCCCGTTATCGTCAGGATGTAGACTCCGCGTGCCGTTGTTCCTAAGTCATATGAGTTTCTTGTGTCAATTCCTGACTCAATGCGAACATTCTCTCTCAGAACACTCTGTCCATTCACATTCATCAAGTTTACATCATACATTCCTGATTCTAGACCCGTCGTCTTAAGAACGAATTGTCCACGGTTTGGATTCGGGAAGAGGATGATGCCCGGAGCACTTCCTGACCTTAATTCTTCTACTGTGACATTCACACAAGTATCGAATACCACGATAACACCATCAGATCCTTCACAGCCCGCAAATTGACTCACGGTCACTTGGTAGTATCCACTTTGGTTAACCGTGAGTGTTTGTGATGTGTCGCTCGTTGACCATACATAGTTATTGAATCCAGCTCCTGCATCCAGAGTAACTCCAGAGGCTGTATCATCAAGACAAACGACAGTGTCGTTTCCAATATTTATAACAGGTGGAGCGAAGAATTCAACTCCAACGCTATCAGTCGCTGAACATCCAACAGAATTTGTGATTGTAACATCATAAGTTCCTGTGCTCGTCACAGTGATTGAATTCGAGAAAGTTCCATTGCTCCAGAAGTATGTTGTGTACCCGCTTCCTGGTGTCACGATCACTTCGTCTCCATCGCAAGCCGCGATATCAGCACCAAGTTCAACCGTTGGCGAATCGAAGAAATATCCAACACTGGTTTGACCAATAGCGATACATCCGTTTGTGTCTGTAACAGAAACTGCATACGTCCCAACTCCTAACGAGAAGGCTGTATCATTTGTTTGTCCCATTGGGTCATTCCATGCGAAGTTGAATGGATCGTCTCCAACAGCGATTACATATGCAACTCCACCTGTTTCATTCGAACAATTGTTGTCCACTGAGTTCATTGAGAGGACAGGAGCTCCATCATTGCTCAAGGCAACACTTCCGGTATCTAAACAACCAGCTGAGTCAGTAACAGTTACTGTATAGTATCCAGCAAAAAGGCTATCTGCATAAGGAAGAGTGATTGCATTTGGATCATCCCATAAATATGTCACTATTGGTCCTTGAGAGTTAAACACGTTCACAAGAATGTTTCCGTCGTTCTCACCACAAGCAGGGGAGTTGGTCAAGAACTGGAAGTTCATTGGTAATGGTTCATCAACTACAAACAAGTCGGTCACAACACATCCACTATCATCTGTTACTGTGATCTCATAAACACCAGCCCCAAGTCCTGTTTCAGTTGAATCTGTGCCACCAGTACTCCAATTATAGGAGTATGGATATGTTCCACCGTTGACAATTGCTGCGGCGTTTGCATCAGCCAATCCGTTGCACGAAGCATTGTCGAACGTTACTAGAAGTCCTGGAGCATTGATCCAATTGACGATTAACGTGTCATTTATTTCGCATCCTGCCGAATCCGAAATAGTTAATCCATAGTTGCCAGCAAAGACATTGATAATCGTGCTCGTTGTGTCACCGGTGGACCAGTCATATTCGTATGCACCATTTCCAGTTAAAACGGTAATTGCAACGCTACCAGTTGGAGATGTACAGTTCGAGTTGGAAATGACACTACTATAGGTAATCGGTGTATGAAGAATTACTTCAACACTATCAGAATTCACACATCCAATACCATCAGATACGGTAACACCATATGTTCCACCAGCAGTCACCGTAATAAACGGTGCGCCGCTCCCTGTACTCCAAGAATATGTTGTAAACCCTAATCCAGGACTCAGATCCACTGAGTCGGCACATGCAACGGTATCGTTACTCAAGCTCATGAGCGGTGCAGGATTATCAAATCCGACAGAAATGCTGTCGATCGTGATACAACCGTTAGAATCTGTCACTGTCGCGAAATAAGTGTCGTTGACAAGAAGTGATGCTGTATCGTTTGTCTGGGCATTTGGGTCGCTCCATTCATAAGAGAATGGACTTGTTCCACTTGCTGTCACAACAGCCATTCCTGTTCCGAGGTTCTCACAAAATGCGTTCACAGCACTCATTGAAAGAGCAGGACCGTTCACGTTATTGACGATGGTCAATGCCGTTTCAGTACATCCGTTTGGAGCGGTAGTTGTTACTGTGTAGAGACCAGCAGGTACGCTATAAGCTGTATCTGTGATTTGAGTCGAAGGATCATTCCAAGCATAAGTATAAGCTGCTGGAGGCGTGATTGATGCTATCGCAGCATAACCATTAGAATCTCCGCAGTCTGCATTGAGAGCGGCCGTGGTGATTATAATGGCATCTGGCTCACCAACATCTACTGTGTCAATTGCATGACATCCACTGTCATCCTCGATGGTGACATAATAGGTGCCAGCAACGATGTTTGAAATCGTATCTGTCGAACCGCCATTGCTCCAATCGAAGTCGAATGGTGAAGCACCACCGCTTGTTATGATGACTGCAGCAAGACCATCAGAAGTTCCATTACAACTCGCATCTTCTGAGTAGGTGCTTGTTGTCATGTCTGAATTGTCGAATACGAAGAAGTCATCTGCTCCGAAGCATCCATTTTGGTCCGTTACAGTAACTGTGTAATTACCCCAAGCAAGGTTAATGGCGCTAACGCCCCCAATTTGTCCGGTGCTCCAGTTGATCTGATAGTTTCCTCCTCCTTGAATATTTGTAACCAGTGCGGCTCCATTTGCTGTTCCGCAATCTGCAGAATCAACTTCTACATCGAATGCCAGAAGAGCGTTGATTACAATATTTGCTTCGTCAAAGTTTTGACATCCATTGATGTCTGTAACAGTAACGGTATATGTTCCAGTTGCACTTGCTGATATAGTTTGAGTAATCTCACCTGTATTCCATTGGTATGCTGAAGCAAATCCAGCATCAAGCATGTAGCCTGTGTCACAGATTGCTGTGTCGTTACCAAGATCAACAAGCGGCAGAGGATTCATTTCAATGAGTGTAACACATGCTGAATCTGAACATCCATTCTGGTCTGTAACTGTCACACAGTGCTCACCTGCAGTCAGGTTGCTTACACTGGATGTTGTTGAACCATTTGGCCATAAGTAACTAAATGGACTCGATCCGCCAGTAGCGAGTACTGAAGCGTATCCATCATTTCCTCCGACACAAGTCACATTCACGAATGAGTCTATGGAAAGGAATATGGAATCTGGTCCAAATATCGCAGCCGTCGCGGTATCAACGCAGCCATTGTCATCTGTTACAGTCACTATATATGTCCCAGCTGGAACATTAAATAAGGTGTCGTTCGACGCAGTCAATCCTGCTGGCCAAGCGTAGGAGTAAGGAGATGTTCCTCCCGCAGCCCCGGCAATTGCCATACCTGAAGAGTCGCCAGCACAGCCAGTTGAGTCTTCTAGGACAATGCTCGCCACCAACAACGTTGGTTCAGTCAGCGCTGAGCTAAAGATGTTTGAACATCCATTAGAATCAGTGATCGTCACTGTATACGTTCCAGCTCCAAGGTTACTAGCAGTATCTGAACTAGATCCAGAACTCCACGAATAACTGAATGGAGATGTTCCTCCTGAGCCAGAGGCTATGAGTGAACCATCCGTAGCTCCATTACAACTAATTGCAATAGAACTAAACGTATTCAAAATAGTGCCTGGTTCTTGAACCACTGCAGCTAAAGCCGTGTCGCATCCATTATCATCCGTTACGGTGATTGTATAAGTGCCAGCTGTTAGCCCAGTAAGACCTGTAGCGGAGCTACCTGTATTCCAAGCATAGGTATATGGAGTTGTTCCTCCTAATACTGTTGTTGAAATCGCTCCATCTGAACCTCCATTACAGTTCACATCAGTAATCGTAATCGCAAGATCTAATGTATCTGGAGCTACTATTGTGAATGAGTCAAATTGCCAACAGCCATTTCCGTCTCTGAACTCCATGTAGTAAGTTCCTGTTGAATAACCAGTAGATGAGTTTGAAGTCGAATCACTTCCATTTGGCCATAAATATGAGATCGAGCCAGTTCCTCCTGTTACAGTTGCGGTTACAGAACCATTTGAGGCTGTCGCGCACAAGGCACTATCCGTTGTAAACGCGATTTCAATTGAATCCGGATGTGTTAGTGTAAATGAAGCGGTATCCGAGCACCCGTTGTCATCAGTAATTGTCAATATGAAAGTGCCATCAACCCCTAGGTACAATACTGAGTCATTTCCAGAAGGGAAAGCTCCAGTCGGCCATGAATACGTGTATGGCATAGTCCCTCCTGTAGCTGATCCGGCGACTCGAGCACTGTCAGAATACCAACAGTCATAGTCGTTGTATACATCTGTTGATGCGACCAAGGTGTTTGGCTCAGTAATCGTTACTGAAGCTGAATCAGAACAGCCGTTGTCATCCGTTACGGTCACACTGTACGTTCCAGCAGTTAATCCGGTGATGTTGGCGGAGGTTCCTCCTGTGTTCCAAGAATAGGAGTAAGGAGATGTGCCTCCAGATCCAGAAGCGGTTGCCTCGCCATCAGCTGAACCATTACAACTTGCATTTTCATCAACAACAGCTGAAGCCACAAGAGCCGTAGGTTCGGTAATGGTGACAGTTTCTATATCCTCACATGCGTTGTCATCTGTAACTGTTACCGTGTATGTTCCGGCAGTGAGTCCAGTGATGGCAGCAGAGCTAGATCCAGTATTCCAAGAGTAT
>JABJJW010000024.1 GCA_018660685.1 Flavobacteriales bacterium | reverse complement strand
TTAGAAAGAAAGTCATCAATCGTCCCAGAGTGTTCTTTGATACCACCGTTCTTAAACTCAAAAGTTCGATCGGTTAGCCCCTGGAGAAACTCACGGTCGTGACTGACTACAATGAGTGTTCCATTGTATCGAATCAACGCGTCTTTCAACATTTTTTTAGCGCTGATATCCAGGTGATTAGTTGGTTCATCTAAAATCAATAGATTACATTGTTTCAGAAGTAATTTCGCCAACGCCAATCTCGACTTTTCACCTCCTGAAAGCACCTTCACCTTCTTGTCAAAATCATCGGCTCCGAACAAAAACGCACCTAGCAATCCACGGACACGATGGATCTTTGCCATCTCATCTGTCGCTTCATTATCTATGGTCTTTTCTACGGTCAATTCCTGATTCAAAGTCTTCTCTTGGACCTGGGCATAATATCCAATTTCAACGTTGTGCCCTGCAGTTAATTCTCCATGTCCAGCCAAGGCACCAACGATCATCTTGACCATGGTCGTTTTACCCTGTCCATTTCGACCGACGAAGGCAATACGTTCACCTCGAAATATGTCGTAATCGACTTTATCAAACACCGTGTTGGATCCGAAGGTCATTCCACTGTTTCGAGATTTTACCGCCACATCTCCAGATCGAGGTGCCGGTGGAAAAGTGAATCGAATTTGGGCGTCGTCCACATCATCAATTTCCACTCGTTGGAGCTTCTCAAGCTGTTTCATTTTACTCTGAGCCTGCTTTGCTTTGGTGTTCTTCGCTTTAAACCGTTCTATAAACCGCTCTTGCTGTGCGATGTGTTTCTGTTGATTATCAAATGCAGCCTTTTGTTGATCAATGCGTTCGGTTCTCAGTTGCATGAATTTCGAGTAACCAACTTTATAGTCATAAATCTTACCCTTAACGATTTCCGCAGTTCTATTCGTGATGTTATCTAAGAACATTCGATCGTGGGAGATCATCATCATCGCTCCTGGATAATCAATGAAGAACTGCTCTAGCCAAAGAATGGAATCAATGTCCAAGTGATTCGTTGGCTCATCTAACAATAGCAAGTCGGGCTGCTGAAGAATGAGTTTGGCCAGTTCAACGCGCATTTGCCAACCTCCGCTAAATTCTGTGATGCTTCGTTGGAAGTCACTCTGCGCAAAACCAAGACCGAGTAGAACCTTTTCAGTATGCTGATCGGTCTTCCCATCATCAACGAGCCCGAGTCTAACATGGAGCGTCCCTAACTCATCTATAAGATCCTGGTAAGAATCGCTTTCGTAATCCTCCCGTGTTTCAAACTCCTTCTGGATCTCAACCTCTCGGTTTTGAAGTGAATTCAGTTCGTCAAAAGCCTTTTGCGTCTCTGTCCAAACGGTCTCCTTACTATCGAAAGTCATCTCTTGAGGCAGATACCCAATCTTACGTCCATCGGGAATTACAACGGTTCCACCGTCCGATTCCTGTTCTCCGATTATGATTTTGAGAAGGGTTGATTTACCAACCCCATTCTTACCAACCAGACCAATGCGATCGCGCTCATTGATGACCATGGAAACCTCTTTGAAGAGGTCAATTCCGCTAAAAGAAACAGATATGTTGTTAAGGCTGATCAAAGCGCTGCAAATGTAACTGCAGCGTCTCTGCTATTGCTTGATGAACTGTTCTTTTAAAACAATTCCAGAATCACCTACAATTTGGACAATGTAAGCTCCAGGAATCAAAGCAGTAGTCCCAAATGTCAGTCGGTTTAAGCCACTCTTCACCTTGTCTTGTGCAAGGATTTTTACAACCTTCCCTTCGATATTGAGAATTTCAATGCGCACAACCGCCGCTTCTTCCATTTCAAATTGAAAATTGATAAAATCGGATGCTGGGTTTGGATATGCTCGAATTGCACTCATTGGATCCGGATCACCCGTTCCTATTGGACCATCTTTTGGGCCAGAAAGTTCAGATATCCACGTACCATTGGAGTTGTTGCTAAAACTCCAATATCCTGCCACCCATACTTTACTGGTCTCATTAAACTTCCGCTGGATCCCGATGTAATCACCCCAACGTTCGGTTGGACCAGAAATGCGATCAACGTAGCTCTCCCCTTCCTTTAGGGTTTGAACGGGACCATACTCCTCATTGTTATCAAAATAGACAATTGAATTTCCAGCGGGCGCGTCAGCTGCCGTGTGATTAAAGAAGATTGCGACTTCGCGGTCAGCCTCAGTTACGCCCAATGCTGAAATATTCGGGTAGCCATATTCACGCACTGGATGCGTGATGATATTGGCTCTTACAGATGGATTATTTGGGTCATCAATAATGCCGTGATAAATAGCCGCTTTCCCGGAGTTGGGTTCAACTGTATTCCCTACGAAGTGAATTTGATCACCCATTCTAACAGCTCCGAGTGCACGAGCATCATTCGTTAGAAAAACATGGTTGTTTGGTTGTTCGGCATCTGGAGGAAGGCCATATGCTTGATCGGCCAAAGCGAGTTTAACATCGATGGCAGCATTAGGGTCATCCACATCACCTGTGATTCGAATGAGGAAGAGCGAGTCATTCGTGAGGTCAAATGGACGATTACATACGAAGTACATGGTGTCCGATTCTGGCCCCCATCCGGTTTTAACAGGCCTGAGATACCTCAGTTTTTGACCTCCGTATTCCATGCCATTCCATAACGATACCGGCAATTCCTCTTCACCCGCAAATCCAGCATCTAAATCCATTTGCCAAATAACGGTCTGAGCAAAACCAGTAATCCATGATGAGTCCGGATACAACTGATTTAATGTCAAGTACAGGTTGTTTTCGTTGATGGCCATCTGCGGATAGTCAGTCCAAGTAGAATCTTGAAGTGGATCACCGCTAAGCCAGTATGCGTACCACTCATCGACTGGATTATTCGAACTCGAAAAACAAACAATAGCGCCGCTGTTTCCTGGATCTCTACCTGTCAAGAAAACGAGGATGAAGCGATCTCGATTTGGGTCGTATATGAGCTTTGGATCGAATGGAAAATACAGTGAGAAAGTCGTATCCGCATAGAAGTTTAGGAACTGATTGAAGCTCGGATGCTTTGAATTATCCCTAAAGAGAAAAGTGTCTTGTTCAGTATCGTATCCCCAAACTTGACTATTCCACGATGTCAATAGTTTTCCATCATTTGAGATTGCAAGCGTATTGTCATTCGGGCGACCGCCAACGAGTGGATTGTCATTGAAGAAAAAGCGAGCCGGAAAGTTTTCAATCTGAGTCAATGAATCTGCCGAGCGTCCTCCTCGTGCTGAACTTGAACCTTGGATATCGACTTTCGGATACTTCACCGCTACGTGCTTTTTGAGTTCAGCAATTGTATTTCTTGAAACTTCTCCGCCCGGATAAGGTGCCTCCAAGTTCTGGACACTCACAAAGAATTCGTCGTCAAACTTTCTCGGATCCGGTGTCCAATGTTCATCCACGGTTAAGCGTCGAACTTTGTAGGTAAAATCTTGACCGAACCCTAGTAACGGCACTAACATCAATAAGAGCAATACTCTCCTCATTTCCTCAGATTTGGCTCTAAAGATAACCAGCGATCAGTAGAAGAGAAACCAAGTACTGAATATGAATAGCAATGCTATACTGACTTGTGCATATATCTTTTTCGCTTTTGAAGGTTTGCTCTCTTCACTGACATCTGAGCCGTTCATTGCGATGTAATTGAGAAGCGCGAAGATGGGCGCTAGCACGAAGGAAATGGTTGTTGCCAGATCCACCATCTCTCTCATGTCCCTCAAGAAAAAGAGCAAGATGACGCTGGTTCCGATCGCAGTGGTAATCAGCCAAAACCAATAGAGATTGTTATGGAATTTCCTCTCTGATAATCGCTCTGCTACTAGCTTTGACGCCTGTCTTAGCGTTCGCGGGAATGCATCAAGACATGTCAAAAGAGTGCTGAACATTGTGGTGAATGCGGCAAGCGCAATAAAAGGAAATGCCCACTCCCCTAAATTTTGGGTGTAAAGTGAAATGAATTGACTGGCAAAATCTGCTGCCCCACTTGCTGGGGATTCGGTTGTGCCATACATTACAATTGCGCCTAATGAAACAAAGCAAATGGCTAAAAAGGTAGTACCCCAATAGCCCATATTAAAATCTGCAAGTGAAACCTTCAACGGAAGCCTCTTTCCCCTTTCTTTATTCTTTGACACCGACCATACCGAGTGCCAAATACTGATGTCAATTGGTGCTGGCATCCAACCAATCAGAGCAACGAGAAAGAGTATATCCTTTCTATTCCCAAGTTCAAAGACGGTCATTGCCTCCTCAGTTTTGATGATTGGTTCTATGAATGAAAATCCTAGTGCTAAAATGGTGGTACTTGTTAGGAGAATGACAATGAACTTCATCAACTTATCCAATGTAGAATAATGTCCCAAACCAAGAATGAACACAGATAATGCTATTAATATGATTGCTAGAAATGCTGGCTCAAGCGTTAATCCTGTAAGCTGAGAAAACAATCCTGAGGTTACGATGGAGATGGCGGCCATGACAATAAACATGGTCGAAACAGTCATGACTAAAAACAACCAGGTGGCCCAAGATCCAATTCGTTGATATCCATCGAGCAAAGACTTTCCCGTCGCCGCTGCATAACGTGGGCCCATTTCAAAAATGGGGTACTTGATGATGTTGACCAAGATTATAACACCAAGCAACTGAAACCCAAACTCTGCTCCTGCCCTTGTACTTTGAACCAAATGAGACACACCCACAGCTGCTCCTGCGTAGAGAAGACCTGGACCAAATTGCGTGAACTTATCCCTTAAAGACATTGAATGAAATTACTCATTTCCCTTTGCGTAGTCAGCTAAAAACTGTGCCAACCCTTTATCAGTCAAAGGATGCGAGAGCAATGACATAATTGGTTTCAAGGGAGAGGTGATTACATCCGCTCCAATTTTAGCACACTCGATAATGTGCATCGGATGGCGAATAGACGCAGCTAAAATTTCGGTCTGATAGCCATAGTTGTCGTAAATGATTCGAATTTCCTCAATGAGTGCTAGACCATCCGCACTGATATCATCCAAACGACCGAGGAAAGGAGACATATAGGTAGCACCCGCCTTAGCGGCAAGGAGCGCCTGTCCTGCCGAAAACACCAAGGTGCAATTCGTCTTTATGCCCTTATCCGTAAAATACTTTATCGCTTTGATCCCTTCTGCAATCATTGGAACCTTGACCACAATGTTCTTATGAAGTGTAGCCAGGGCTTCTCCTTCTCTAACAATGCCGTCAAAATCCGTGGCAATCACTTCGGCGCTGACATCTCCATTCACCATTTCACAGATGTCCACATAATGCTTGGTAATTCTATCCCCACCAGAGATACCTTCCTTGGCCATAAGGCTTGGGTTCGTCGTCACACCATCGAGCACGCCAAGATTATTTGCTTCCTTAATTTCATCGAGGTTAGCTGTATCAATAAAGAATTTCATAGGCTGTTTTTATTTGATGACGACCAAACTTAATCTCTTTATTGCAACTCATCATTGTCTCTTCACTAACTGCCCGATTTTTCATCTTTGCATTATAATTCCATAACGATGAAGATTCAATTTACTCTGCTCACTTCGTTTTGCTTTTTCCTTCAAATTATAGTTAACGCTCAACCGGGTTCAGGAAATGACCTAGACCTTAATGGCTCAAGCCAATACGTCGACTGTGGCACCATCAATACAAGCGGTAATTCGATTACAATTCAAGGATGGATTAAGGTACAGGCCTTTAAAACGGCATTTCCATATATCAGCTCGTTCGCAGGAACGGAACAAACTGGTAATCAAGCGACAGTGCGCATTGGGGATGCAACGATCGCAAATAATAAAGTTCAGTTTATTCTCTATATCGGTGGAACTCATTACAAGCTCCATTCCCAACAGGGACTGACCACCAACAAATGGTATCACATCGCTGCTACATACGACAATGCCCAAATGAAATTATATATCAATGGAGTGTTAGACACGGCTAGAAATCAAACGGGTTCTTTTGTATCCAATAGCACTTTTGAGCTTGGTCGCAACTATGGAAACGCTAGGATTTTAAATGGTGAGTTGGATGATATAAGCGTCTTTTCAACGGCCTTGAGTCAAACCACAATTAGGGAATGGATGTGTAAAAACATTACCTCATCTCATCCTGATTATCCAGCATTAATTGCTCATTGGAAACTTAATGAATCAAGTGGAACTACTGCTTATGACAGCAGTCCAAACGGGAATGATGGGAGCATCACGGGAAGTCCAACAAAGAAGTACAGTGGAGCTCCGATCGGGGATGCAAGCAAGTATGTTTACGGATCCAACTTCAATATTGGTCTGAGTCATCCAGATGGAGATTCATTGAACATTGAATCAACCTCCGGCAGCTTCTCCGGAGTTCATCTGTATCGAGTTGATTCATTTCCAAATGAGACCAACGCTCCGGCTCCTCTACAATATCTGGATAGTAGTAGATACTGGGGAATATTCCCAATTATCAATGCTAACTACGACATTGACTATTACTACAATGGAAATCCAGCCGTAGGAAACGATGAGTGTGTTCTCGCCTTCGCGTATAGAAATGACAATGCTGATGATGATTGGGACGCTCAAGCTCCAGACTCAGTGAATTACAATGCAATGTCCCTGTCATTTTCAAACTCAAACCGAAGGGAGATCATCATGGCCATTTCGAATAATGGCCCGCATTCATTTGGTTACGATATAGCTTCACCCTTGTGCAATGGTGATGCGAATGGAGAAGCAACAGCCATTGTTACTGGAGGCTTAGCTCCATTCTTCTATGATTGGAGCACAGGTGCGACCAGCGCAACCGCAACAGGATTGAGTGCTGGAGCCTATTATATAACTGTCACCGACGATAACGACTGTGAATCAGAAGATTCGGTCGTTGTGACAGAACCATCTCCCGTCGGTGCTTCCGGAGCAGTAATCAATACTGCTTGCACCGACACAAATACCGGATTGATCACTGTGACTGCAGTTGGAGGCGTTGGCGGTTATACCTATTCATGGGACGATCCAAATTCAACGACTACCGCTACGGCAACCGGACTTTATGCAGGAACATACAATGTCACCGTTACAGATTCTAACGGGTGCTCAGAAACCTTTGAATACACTGTATCTGCAACCGGCCCTGACCCCGAACCAGCTTTGGGGAATGATACTACCCTTTGCGATGGTGTTGTTCATGGATTAACTGCTTCTGGAAACGGCGGCCCATTTACCAACTATAGTTGGTCTGATGGTTCGAGCGGAACGATTCTGGTCATTAGCCAAGCAGGAATTTATGCAGTGACGGTTCAAAATTCTCAAGGATGTTCTGGGAGCGACGTCATCAACATATCCTATACAGCCCCAATTCAAGTTCAGTTAGGAAATAAGAATCAAAGTGGCATCGGCTCCAAAACGTTGGACGCCGGGGCAAACTTCGTGTCGTATTTATGGAGTACTGGAGCGACCACACAGACTATCACGGTCACTACAACAGCTACTTATTGGGTCGAGACAACTGATTCGAATCATTGCACTTCTCGTGATACAGTCAATGTAAAAATCACCCCTGCGGGTTTACGAACTCTGAATTCTCCAGAAGTCTTGATATTCCCGAATCCAACCCGAGACAAGGTTTGGGTCCAGACTGAATCAACAGGTGAGAAGAATGATTATGAGCTTATATCCGTTGACGGCCGAGTCATGCACTCCAATTCATTTGCGAATGAAATGGAACTGGACCTCACTAATATTTCCGCTGGATTCTACATTTTACAAATTGAATTCGGAGATTCGCGAACTGGTTCTTATTTGATCCAAAAACAATAAATCTTAGACCGCTGAAAGTCGTGGTTTATTAAGCAAATTAGACAGCGAAGCTGACCTAATTTGAGCTCCTTCATTTTACGACTTACGTGCAAATGCCTCTATAGAAAGATATGATCAATCCACCCGTTGCCAAGAAAGTGCCACATGAAATCACCACGCACGGTGACACACGCATTGATCAATATTATTGGATGCGCGATATGGAGCGAAAGGATCCTGAAATCATATCTCATCTTGAAGCAGAAAATACATACACCAAAGAGCGGCTCAAGCATACGGATTCACTACAGAAAGAATTATTTAATGAGCTGAAGGGACGAATCAAACAGACTGATGAATCCGTCCCATACTTCTACGACGGTTTTTGGTATTACACTCGGTTTGAAGAAGGAAATGAGTATCCAATATTTTGTCGAAAGGCAAAGACCATGGAGGCAGCGGAAGAAGCTTATCTCGACGTCAATGAACTGGCAAAAGGCTACAGTTTTTACCAGGTTGGAGGAATGTCGTTGAGTACCAACAATAACTTAGTTGCATTTGCTGAAGACACGATAAGTAGGAGAATTTACACCATCCAAATTAAGGATCTGACCACGGGCAATTTGCGTGACGACAAGATTGAAGGTTCCACAGGTAACTGCGTTTGGGCAAATGACAACCAGACTCTTTTCTACACCGCGAGAGAAGAAGGAACGATGCGGTCATCCAAGATTTTCAAGCACACCTTAGGAACAGATCAGAGTCAGGACGTTGAAGTTTATCATGAAACGGATGAAACGTTTAATGTTGGAATTGGAAAGTCAAAAAGCAAGAAGTGGTTGTTGATCAACTCGTCATCGACCGTGTCCGATGAGTACCGAGTTCTTAAGGCAGATAATCCCCACGGAGAATTTGAAGTCTTCCAAAATCGTCAGCGCGATTTGGAGTTTTCATTAGCACATTATCAGGATCACTTCTACATCCTCACAAATCTCGAAGCCAAAAACTTCAGGTTGATGAAAACTGCTGATTCATCGCGGTCAATTGAAAATTGGGAAGAAGTGATTCCGCACCGAAAGGAGACTCTCTTAGAAGACGTCGACATATTTGCTTCGCATCTAATCCTGAGTGAAAAAACGAATGCGCAGGTTTCACTCCGAGTCATCAATTGGGATTCAGCTGACGATCACTACATCTCATTCGATGAGGAGGTGTACAGCGCATACACTGCAACCAATTCAGACTTTAACACTACCAAGGTGAGGCTTGGGTACCAGAGCTTCACAACCCCACAATCTACGATGGAATATGACATGGATTCTCGATCCATGACCACGCTAAAGGAGAAGGAGATTCTCGGAGGATTCGACAAAAAATATTATGTTGCTCAACGCAGTTGGGTAACTGCTCGAGATGGTGCACAAGTACCAATTTCGATTGTTCGACACCAGAATACTTCTCCATCAAAAGAGACACCGCTTCTTCTCTACGCCTATGGTTCGTATGGAATGACCATGGATCCATATTTCAGTCCGTCCCGACTCAGCCTTTTGGATAGAGGCTTCACCTACGTCATTGCCCATGTAAGAGGAAGCCAAATGATGGGTCGGCCATGGTACGAGGACGGGAAAATGCTCAATAAAAAGAATACGTTTTCTGACTTCATTGACTGCGCGGAATTCTTAATCACTGAAGGCCAGACCAGTTCCGAGCATTTATATGCCATGGGAGGAAGCGCCGGTGGATTGCTGATGGGTGCCATCGTCAACATGCGGCCCGAACTGTGGAATGGGGTAATCGCTGCCGTTCCATTTGTAGATGTTGTGACAACCATGCTTGACGAGTCAATCCCGCTTACCACAGGAGAATTTGATGAATGGGGAAACCCCAAAAACAAAGAGTATTATGATTACATCAAGTCGTACTCACCGTATGATCAGGTTGAAGCCAAAGACTATCCTAACTTGTTAGTGACGAGTGGCTTGCATGATTCCCAAGTCCAGTATTGGGAGCCCATGAAATGGGTTGCTAAACTCAGAGAGCTCAAAACTGATGACAATGAACTGCTCTTTCATACCAACATCGAATATGGCCATGGTGGCGCTTCTGGAAGATTTGAGATTTACAAAGAAGTAGCATTGGAGTATGCTTTTCTCTTGGATCTGGAAAGCAAGAATTAATTTACCACTCAGAAGATTGGTGCACTCGCTGAATCCAGTGTAACCCAGAATCAATTTCGAATTGGGTTTCGATTTCGAAATACTCTCTGTAGATCAGTCCAACTCCCCGAGCATATTGCTCTTCTGAGTACTTTTTGATGACGAAGTTGTCCGTATCATTCACTTGAATAATCCTTAACGAGCTGTCGACGGAGGTGGAACCAATGAATGACGTTGCATCCACAAAATCATACTCGAAGTTTCCTTCTTCTTAAGTATTGAACGCATTCCCATCCCACGTGGCACCTTGGCGAGGAGGGAAAACGAGGATGACGGTCTTGAGGTTATCATCGAGTCTTTCAGCCCTAACTCCGTTCACAACTAGAGAATAGGTTTTTCTAAATGTATAAGTCGGATCACTTTCCAATCCTCCGACGTACGATTGCTCAACTCTATACACATCCCGAGAATCCAAATCTTCGAATGTTTCAACGATTATATCTCTGAGCCTGAAATTATAGGTGTCAACTTGCTCGGTGAATGCGTCAAACACAATAGAATCAACGTCATACTCGACCCAATTGCCTATTTCCAATGGAAGGTAATTGTACCCGAAGTCAATTTCATTTGGTGGATCATCCTTGCAACCGACGAGACCAAGAATGACCAATATGAGCAGGCTAAACCTTCTCACCTGCAATGATCTTTTTAGAGAAGTCCATTGGAATTTCTTCTGAACGAGCAATAAATCCACCGCCAATCACATCGTCTCCATCATAGAACACCGCACTCTGCCCAGGGGCAATTGCACTCACGTTGTGATCAAACTCCACCCGTATTCTGCCATCGGGTTCATTGTAAAGGCGGCTCATCGCTCCCTTGTTGTTGTATCGAATTTTCGTCACTGCTTCTCGACCATCTTCAACTTCGGTTAGCTTTTGGAAATTGGGATTGCGGACGTACATCGAATGTCCGAGGAGTTCATCTTCTCTACCCAGAGTAACTGTGTTGGTTTTGGGATCAATTTTAGTCACGAACATCGGCTCTCCAAATGCTTTACCCAAGCCTTTGCGTTGTCCAATAGTGTAGAACGGAAAGCCCTTGTGCTTACCAATGACAGTTCCCGAAGCATCCACGAAGTCGCCACCGTCTAATAAATCCGTTAGCCCTTCAACTCGACGGCTTAGGAAACCACGATAGTCATTGTCCGGAACGAAGCAAATCTCATAGCTCTCATTCTTCTTAGCAAGTTCGGGAAACCCTTGGTCAAGCGCCATTTGACGAATCTCTGGTTTTGTGAATCCGCCAAGCGGGAAAATTGTTCGAGCAAGCGCCTCTTGGCTTAACCCCCAAAGCACATAACTCTGATCCTTGTTTTGATCAAGCCCTTTTGAGATTATGTGTCGGCCATTTTCTTCACGCTTGTTAGCGTAGTGTCCGGTTGCGATAAGATCACAACCGAGCATATCGGCTCGCTTAAGAAGCGCATCCCACTTAATGTGAGTATTACACATGATGCATGGGTTTGGTGTCCGTCCACTCAGATACTCATCCACAAAATTGTCAATGATGAAGTCTCCAAATTCTTCCCGAATGTCAAGAATCATATGGTGAAACCCTCTGCTCACCGCGAGGTTACGCGCATCGTTAATATCGTCGAGACTACAACAACCTGTCGTTTTCCGAGCTCCTCCAGAAGTGGCATAATCCCATGTTTTCATGGTCATACCGATCACTTCATATCCCTGCTCATGCAGCAGCATAGCGGCAACAGAACTGTCAATTCCACCACTCATTGCAACCAATATCTTACCCTTCTTACTCATTTGCAGCGCAAAGGTCATGAATTTGATTCACAGTGGTTTTCAATTCACAAATGATTAACGTAGTTACATTTGAGTCAAACCACTCGCTATGCCACTTGAATATTCAAACTAAATCACGATCAACCTACCTCGACAACGCGTGGTTGATTTGATCGATAGTCCAGACAACATGAAGCACTGGCAGCCCGGGTTTTTAGGCATGACTCATATTAGCGGGGAACAAGGTCAAGAAGGCGCGAAGTACAGTATGCGCTACAAGAATCGGGGAAAAGAGATGGAAATGATCGAAACGATTCTCAAACGAGATTTCCCCAGTGAATTCAACGCCACTTATGAAGCCAAAGGGGTTTTCAATCGTCAAATCAACAAGTTCGTTGAGGTGGACGAAAACACGACCAAGTGGACGACTGAGTCCTATTTTGAATTCAGTACGATCATGATGAAAATTATGGGTGCGCTCATGCCAGGTGCTTTTAAGAAGCAGAGCATGAAATACTTGGTGATGTTTAAGGAGTGGGCTGAAGGATTAGAGGATTAAATTAGCTTAGTACAATACCCTATCGAAGTGCGATTGAAGATTTTCATATGCGTTCTCGTAGTACTAAGTACTGGACTACGATCAATTAGCCAGGATTCAGATTCTGTCTCTTCCTATATTATCCAAACTGGAATCATGGTAGGTCCGTCTTACATGCATCCGCTGAACCATTCAGAATTGCTGGAACCAGCGGGTACAACGAGTTATCATCTGCGCGCCCATTTGGTTTTACCTCTAAGTGAAAATCTTGAAGCGAGATTTGGAGTAGGGATAGCTCGAATTCCTGTAATTCAAAAAGACTATTCGATCACGCTCGGAACGGATATTGATCCAACCACAGGCATAGATTATTATAGTTCATGGACTGAAGTGGATGTAATCATGTATAAATTTCTAGTCCCTCTTGATTTGAACTATTATTTGATTGAGAACTCCAAAGGTCCGTATGTCGGAATTGGTGCTCAATTGAATATCTCCTTATGGGCAAATGGCAAACATGAGTTGTATGAGAGCGGCATCAACATTATTGATCTTCCACTAAATAATACCGTTACTTTTCGATCTGTGATCCTTGCACCAGAGTTTAGGACGGGATATGATTTCAAACTCTCAAATCAACTGTCTTTGTCAGCCGAGGCATATGTTCAATATTGGACCCAAGGACACATCCTAAATCAGAACATGCATTTGATTGAAATAGGGACAAGACTTGGAGTTCGATTTGCAAGCCTCATTAAGTCAGCTCCGAGTTCGAATCAAAATGAATAATTATAGAATCCCCGGATCGCCTAGTTTCCGATATATCCTCCTTGCTGCAGAAAGCGCTCTTGGAGCTGTTGTTCATTGAGGATGTCCGCATCTTCTAGTTCCATCTTCTCCTCTGCTGGTTCATGACCTTCTTCCCATTTCTCTTTTACGAGTTTGCCTTTCTCGTATAATTCTTGTCCTATGATCCGTCCATCTGTATCGTAATGAACCCAAAGGCCATCTTTTACAGCGGCCTTGTACGCTCCTTTTCTTAGGACCTTAGCATCTTGGTAGTACTGGACGTATTGGCCATCATAGGTGTCATCTTGGTACGTTCCTTCAATTTTCACCTTGCCATCTGGAAAGAACTCTTTGAACGCTCCATCCTTTCGACCGTCGGTATAGCTGAACGTTGCGCTGACTTGTCCATTTAAATAGAAGACTTGAGATTGGCCTTGAAGAACACCGTTCACATAGCTCTCGGTCATGCTCTTTTTTGCTTGATTGTCAAAGAATACCCAATCGCCGTCCTTCTGCTGGTTCAAGTATGGCCCTTTGCCCATAATCACACCATTGTTATGAAAAAACTTCGCGCTAGCCTTTCCCTCGGACAAGTAGGTCACTTCTGAACTCTTCACTTTGTTTTCATAGTAGTAAAAAAACGTGCCTATGGCCTGATCATCCTCGAACTGCCCTTGATATCGCACATTTCCATTCTCATATTTCTTCTCCCATTTTCCTTGCTTCTGGCCATCTTCATCTACCTGATTCTGTGCAACTAATGGTAGACTCAGGAGTAATGAAACGAATATGATAAGGGATGATTTCATGAAAACAAAAGTAGAAGCATGCAACGCGAAAATTCGAGATTTATTGAGAAGTTATTCGCTCTGCTACGTGGAATAGTGATGGAAAGCCGTCTGATCCGATTTTAATGCAGTGCATTCCAAGACGGTCTCCAAATTCAATGTCCGACGGAGAGTCACCGATCATGATTGATTTTTCAAAATCAATTTCCGGGAAATCACGTTTAGCCTCTAGCCCCATGCCAGTATTTGGCTTTCGGCACTCTGGATTAGCTGTCGCTAGTTCAGGGCAGAAATAAATCTTATCAATCCTTGCACCTACCCTTTCAACACTCTTCATAAAGTGATCATGCACTAAGCTGAGATCGGTCTCGCTCATTGCTCCTTTTCCAATGCCTTGCTGGTTTGTTACCACAACAATTCTGGCAAACATGTCGCTGAATCGAACGAGAGCGTCCAAGACATGGGGTAATAATTCAAACTCCTCAATAGACTTTACATAGTCGTTAGGAAGACGCTTGTTAATCACGCCATCTCGATCTAGAAACAGCGACCAGCTTTTGTCAATATTTAAATGATCTAAACTCATCGTTTGCGCGGTAATAGTCCTCCGGAATTCCAATATCTATGAAATAGCCTTCGCTCACAAATCCTTTAAGAGAAATTGCCTGGCAATGCGGGGCGAAAAATTCATTCTCTATGGAGAATTTATCACCTAAATCAAAATCACCAAAGGTTGATTTATTGATGACGTACACTCCTCCATTTATCAATCCTGTGGTTAAGCCTTTCCTTTTTTCCATGAAGGAAGTGATGTTGGAAGACTCATCAAGTTCGACAGTTCCGTAGCGGTCAGGTCGCTCCACTTCTCGAAGAACCATGGTTGAATGCTCGTGGAAATCATTGAGCGCATTGAGGTCTACATCAAAGAAAGTATCTCCATTCAAGATCAAGACATTCTCAGAATGACACTTGGACAGTGCGAATCTGATTGCACCACCTGTTCCTAAAGGTTCTTCTTCGAAGGCATATTCTAAATCGATGGCTCCATATTTATCTTGATAGTGGTTTTGAACAATATCGCCCTGAAATCCTACGGAAAGAACCGCTCTCTTCACTCCATGGTGTTCCAGATATTCAAATAAATAATCAAGAAATGGGCGATCTGCCACTTGAGCCATGGGCTTCGGCACGTTGGCGACAACTTCTCGCAGGCGAGTCCCAAAACCTCCGGCCAATATGATGGCTTCTTCAATCACCCAAGGTCAAACAAGAGTTCCTCGCATTGTTGACAAATGATATGTCCAATAAGAATGTGGCATTCTTGAATGCGAGGTGTATCTGAAGAAGGAACATTCAAAAGAAGGTCACTTAGCTCTTTCATCTTCCCACCGGATTCTCCGGTCATCCCAATTGTGATCATTCCTTGGCTTTTCGCCGTCTCGAAGGCTCTGACGATGTTTCCGCTATTCCCAGAAGTGCTGATTCCAACAAGGACATCTCCTTTTCTCCCTTTTGCCTTAACTAATCTAGAATAGACTTCGTCGTAGCTGTAGTCATTTGCAACCGCGGTGAGGTAGCTCGTATTAACGTGCAACGCTTCGGCAAAAAGTGGATCACGATCGTGATAGAATCGTCCACTTAATTCGGCTGCGATGTGCTGCGCGTCCGCCGCACTTCCCCCATTTCCACAAAACAAGATTTTACCATCTTCTTTGAGGCAGTCGACGAACGCTTGCGAACTTGATGCAATGTTCTGAATCAACTCAGGACGCTCAAGCAATAGGCTTTTGACATCTAGAGAATCTTGGATCAATGCCCTTATTTGGTTTACACTTTCCATGTACTTAGTCCTTCTTTACTAAACTGGTATAGTTGATTTTTGGCTCCTTTTTCTTCAAGTGCTTTTACGACATCGTGTCTCGAATTTCGAGGACAGTAAAACATCATGAATCCACCTCCTCCAGCACCTGAAATCTTGCCGCCGCTGGCACCATTCTTCATTGCTGTTCTGTAGAGGTCATCGATCATCGGATTGGTAATTCCTTCGGCCATTCGCTTTTTATTGTCCCATCCAAAACGCAAAATTTCGCCAATATGATCCATGTCACCTTTGAGGAGTGCTTCTTTCATCAGAACCGCCTGCTTCTTCAACTGATGCATAGCTTCTAAGGCTTGCTCGTTATTCGCATTGACATTCTTGCGCTGCATTTCGATAATGGCAGCGGATTCTCTACTTGTTTGAGTATAAAGCAGGATTAAGTTGTGGGCCAATTCATTCGCATACTTCTCTTTTATCCGCAATGGATTGACGATGACCTTGTCTTCATTGTAGAACTCCATGAAGTTAAATCCACCAAACGTTGCAGAGTATTGATCTTGTTTTCCACCCGCCATCCCAAGGTCAGAGCGTTCAATTTCGTAAGCCAAGTGGGCAGTGTCGTATTCACCAAACGGAAGATTCAGCCATTCTTGGTACGCTCCTAGAATGGTCGTCATTAGAGTTGAAGAAGTTCCCAACCCGGATCCAGCAGGAGCATCCACATAGGTGGTGAGCTTATAGCCATGACCATTGAGATGCCCATCACGCACCAGTCGATTATGAACTCCTTTATGAAGGCTCAGGTATCCATCTACCTCCAGTTCATCTTTCCAATTCGAAACAAAGACTTCTCCTCGATCCATGGTTTCCATGATGATCTTCCCCTCACCCAATTCTTCAATACTTGCATATGCATAGAGGTTAATCGTTGCATTCAAGATGGCGCCGCCAAATTGATCGCTGTATGGTGAAACATCGGTTCCTCCACCGGCGAAGCCTATTCTGAGTGGTGCTTTGCTTCTAAATATCACGTTGAAAACTTGTTCTGATTCAATCCAAATTGGAGACGGACAAATTTAGCTTTGTTGTGTACACGAACTGTTAACCAATGTTTTTCGTTCTATCCAAGATTCTGAGCTTTCTTCTCATGCCGATGACTTGGATTGTCTTGACGCTTTTGCTAAGTTTCTTTCTAAAGAAATGGGCCAAAAAGCTCCGAATAACATCCATTGCCCTCCTTTTCATTTTTGGAAACTCATTCTTACTGCATGAGGTAAGCCTTCTATGGGAATCGCCAATTACCTTGGACGTAGATTTAAAGGAGTACGAAACCGCGGTTGTCCTCGGAGGCTACACATACTATTCTATCCCCAATGAAAGGCTAACTTTTCGAGAATCAAGCGATCGGTTATTTCAAGCCGTCCGCCTCCTCGAGCAAGGAAAAGTTAAACGATTGATTATAAGTGGAGGCTCCGGATATGTTTTAGATCCAGAATTGAAAGAAGCCGAATTCATACAGACTTTCCTGAAGGAGTTGAATATTCCTCATGAACAAGTACTCATCGAAGCGGAATCGAGAAATACTCATGAGAATGCATTGAATACAAATGCACTTCTTCAGTCAGAGGGGTTAGACAAGCAAACCATTTTACTTGTCACTTCTGCATTCCATATGAGGCGGGCTAAAGCTTGTTTTGAAAACCAAGGAATGGATGTCGTAGTCTTTGCTACCGATCCAACCATAGGGACTCGAATTTTTACAATTGACCACTTGGTCATTCCAAGCGCGAACTCCCTAGCTTACTGGAATGTATTGATCCATGAGTGGGTTGGATATTTGAGTTATTGGGTAGCTGGATATGTCTAATTAAGATGATTTCCTCCTCTTCTCACTACCCAATCCAGACCGTTCCGTCGAATGCCCATACTGATACAACTATTTAATGCCGGCATTCGTCTTAGATTTTGTACATTTCACTGGTGTTGAATCATCCGATCGAAATAAGTCTAATTGAATCTAAAACCCTATCCATATAGCCTAACTCTACTATTCCTCCTTATCGTCTTATTTATCCCTTCTCTTCATTCACAGTATTGGATGCAAAAAGCAGGTGGAGCTACCGTAGATGAAGGAATGGACATTGTTGTCGACGGAAGTGGCAACAGCTACACTACGGGGTACTTTTCGGGCAACGCATCATTTGGAAGCACATCCTTTTCATCTTCAGGAGCAACGGACGTTTTCCTTGTCAAGACCAATAGTTCTGGTGCAATCCGGTTTGGAAAATGCAGGTATGGATTCATCAGAGATCGAGAAATACCTAGGTATCATTCGCAAAAGAGTCGAATCAAACCGAACTGGAAGTAATTGGATATTAGACTCTTACACAGATTTAAAAAATGAAGGCCCTGAAGAACAGGCGCTTGTGGCTCTGACAGAAGGTATATATCAAAGACAGAAAATGGGAAATCCCGTACACGAATGGACTCCTCTCCACAAAGGGGAAGGCGGAGGCTGGAGAAGTAAATATGCCAGGGTGGAACAAATCATGTCGAGTGATTTGATCACTATTCATGAGGATGATTTACTGGAATTAGCAAAGAACATGATGATTTGGAGTAACATCCACCATCTTCCCGTTGAGAGCAATCAAGGTGGAGTTATTAGTCTGATTACTTCAGATCGAATATTGTCCTTTCTCGCTGCTGAGAAGAAGCATGATTTCAGCTTTACCGTTAAGCAAGCGATGATTGAAAACCCAATCACTACGGCCCCAGAGACGAGTACGATCGATGCCTATCGATTAATGAAGGAGAAGGAAATCGGTAGTTTGCCAGTCCTTCATGAGAACAAATTAGTCGGCATCGTCACCTTGAATGATTACATCAAGCTTTTTGAAATACTCATGGAAGATTTGGAGTAGTACTCCTTTAGCTCATGGAAGCTAGCTTCTCTTTGATGGATGCTATTCGAGATTCAGCATCTGCTTTCTTTCTTTTCTCTGAATCAACAACTTGCTCAGGAGCATTGCTCACGAAGCGCTCATTGCTCAGCTTCTTGTCTACAGATTTCAAAAACCCTTCCTGATATTTTAGCTCTTCAGTGAGCTTGTCCATCTCAGCATCCGAGTCAATGAGCCCCTCGAGAGGCAATGTAAAGTCGATCGTACCAACAATAAAACTAGCTGAAGGTCCATCAAAAGTCTTTTCCCCATCCAGAGTCACATTAGCCAACTTTGAGATCACCTCTTCCTGCTGAAACCCATCTGCACCTGAATAAAGCACTTCCAGCGCTTCCTTTGGACTGAGGTTCTTTCCTGCCCTCACCGATCTCACCTCGGTAATAATCGACTTCGCCAATTCAAATGATTCGATCACTTCTGAATTTACAGACTGAGACTCTGGCCAACGAGCAACAATAACGCAGTCACCATCCTCCCTGTCCTTTAGACTCTGGTAAACTTCTTCCGAGATGAATGGCATTATCGGATGTAGGAGAATCATCATTTCTTCAAAAAGATCAAGAGTGGCCTCATACGTAACGCGGTCGATAGAGTCCTGATACGCAGGTTTGATCGCCTCCAAGTACCAAGAACAGAATTCATCCCAAACGAGTTTGTAAATGCTCAAAGCAACACCGTTCAACCTGTACTTTGAGTAATTTGAATTGATAAGTTCAATCTCCTTAGAAATTCGATTGCGGAGCCACTCAATGGCATCAACATTCACGCTTGGTTGGGCCTTATCCTCTACTTCCCAGCCTTTAACAAGTCGGAGTGCATTCCAAATCTTGTTTGTGAAATTTCTTCCTTGTTCACAAATGGCATCATCAAAAGGAATATCGTTTCCGGCTGGTGCCGTCATCAATAAGCCTAGACGGACGCCATCGGCGCTGTACTTCTCGATTAGCTCCAGCGGATCTGGAGAATTCCCAAGTGACTTGGACATTTTTCGACCTTGCTTGTCACGGATTATACCCGTGAAATAGACATTCTCAAATGGGCGCTTGTTCTCGAATTCGTAGCCCGCCATGATCATTCTTGCGACCCAAAAGAAGATGATGTCTGGTGCAGTCACCAAGTCGCCCGTTGGATAATAGTAGTCCAGTTCCTTGCGATCGTAGAATCCATCAAATACGCTAATTGGCCACAGCCATGAGCTGAACCATGTATCTACCACGTCTTCGTCTTGACGTAAATCAGATGAAGTGAGAGAAGCGTCTAACTTCTGTGCTTTTTCCAATGCCTCCTCGGCATTCTTTGCCACTACACAATTGTCATCCCCTTCACCAAAGTACCATGCTGGAATCCGATGCCCCCACCAAAGCTGGCGACTGATGCACCAATCTTTGATGTTGGTCATCCAATGCTTGTAGGTGTTCTGAAATTTCTTTGGGTAGAATTTGACATCTCCTGACTCCACCGCATCCAAGGCTGGTTTCGCCAAATCTTCCATCGTCACGAACCATTGTTTGGAAAGTCTTGGTTCAATGATCGAGTTGGTGCGCTCGGAGCGGCCTAATTTATTCTGGTAATCTTCGGTTTTCACCAAATTTCCATTCTCCTCGAGAAGTGGAATAATGTTCTTCCGCGCCTCGAATCGGTCCTGGCCAACTAAAACCTGAGCAGCTTCGCTCATGGTCCCGTTTGCATTCAGAATCTCGATTGTTTCAAGACCATGCTTTTGTCCGAGATCGTAGTCATTCGTGTCATGAGCAGGTGTGACCTTTAGACATCCAGTTCCAAACTCGCGATCAACGTAGTCATCGAGGATAATCGGGATCTCTCGATTGACGATTGGAACAACGGCTTTCTTGCCATGAAGGTGTGTGTATCGTTCGTCTTCAGGATGGATACAAATGGCGGTATCACCTAAAATAGTCTCTGGCCTTGTCGTCGCAATGGTCGCATATTCATCCGTACCGGAAACCTTGTAACGAACGTGATATAATTTGCTGCTTTCTTCTGTGTGAAGCACCTCCTCATCTGAAACAGCTGTAAGTGCCTCCGGATCCCAGTTCACCATCCGGTAACCTCGGTAAATCAAGCCCTTTGCATAGAGGTCATTGAAGGTATCGATGACACTATCATAGTATTTCTCATCCATTGTGAAGCGGGTCCGATTCCAATCGCAGCTCGCTCCTAACTTCTTCAGCTGTTCGAGAATCACGCCACCGAATTCTTCCTTCCATTCCCACGCATGCTTCAGGAATTCATCTCTTCCAATATCACTTTTCTTGATTCCTTGATCCCGCAGTCGCTTCACCACCTTCGCTTCGGTTGCAATGGAAGCATGATCCATTCCAGGAACCCAGCAGGCATTTTTTCCTTCGAGCCGCGCCTTCCGAATCAGAATGTCCTGAATAGTATTGTTAAGCATATGCCCCATATGGAGGATACCTGTCACATTTGGAGGCGGTATTACGACTGTGAATGGCTCCTTAGATGGATCTGGTTTAGAAGAAAAATAATCCTTCTCCATCCAGTGCTGATACCACTTTCCTTCGACCTCTCCTGGATTGTATTTCGATGACAATTCGCTCATGCTGTGACGCTAAAAAATAAAGCCGCAAATGTAGTTATTGACAGAGGCAAAACAGTACCGTGAAGGCCTAAGAATTGACTCAATTTGTTTATGATTGAGGCATGAGGACGTATAACATAATTGGTTTAGTTGCACTAGGACTATACATAATTGCAACATTCCTTAAATCCTACCATTTGCCAGGGGCAGGAATCCTCTTCATTCTTACGACCTTTCTTCTGGTAGCGTTCTTTGCCCCGCTGAGGTTACAAGCTCGGCTTAAGTCAGATCGTCCTCGGCTGTTTTCGATCATCGAGTATGTAACCTTAACCGCGTTGTCGATGGCAGCAATATTTAAGGTCATGCACTGGCCAGGCTCCCCACTTATTGCCTACTTCTTTTTCGGAACGTTCACCCTATTCTACCTTCCCAGCTATATTTATTACGGGTTCAAACAAAGGCAAAACAGAGAGGAATATTTCTTCACGATTGTCATCGGCGGTCTGATTATCATGCTTTTTAAGATCTATATGTCTGGGCAAGTAAGTAAGAGAATGCTTGACAGCTATGATCTTGCATTGGTCAAGCAAGGTGAGTTAATTGAAAAAAGTTCATTGAGATCAGACAAATTAATTGAATCAATTTCCCATCTATCCAATGCAGACGGAAAGAATTCCGCAGTTCTATTACATAATCAATCCAGAGAGCTAATTCATTCCATTGATACCCTAATCAATTTCTTGATCTCTGAAACAGATGGTATACCTATCGAACAAGCCGATACCATGTGGATTGGAGAAATTGAAGGTAGAGACAACTACGATATTCCCAATCATCTACTCATCGATGGACGACACGGCGAAAAGCTTCGATCCAGTTTAGACGATCACTCTGCTTTTGTAAAGTCACTCTTTGATGAAAATCAGCGTTCGATGCTTGATGAAGACCTCACAATAGACACGCGAGATCGATATGATAAATGGGATAAGAAAACCATCACCTGGGAAACTTACATGTTTCGATACGTTCCTCTATCGGTGGTCATTGGTTCATTGTGGACGGTTAAACATGAAATCATACAACAAGAGAATCTCGCGTTGGAAACCATGTTGAATGAGATCGCTGCAAAACATCCCGACAATTTCGCAGCGATAATAGCCGAGGTCAATTCAAAATATGAAGCAGCAGCGAGAGAGAAAGAGATTGCATTATTAGAAGAAGAAAAACAACTGACGGACGAAGGCATTCAAGAGCGAACCGAAGAACTAGAAACAGTCAAATCGACCATGATTTGGTTGATCCTTGGGTTACTTGTCTTCTTTGTAATGATTTTCTATATCGTGCGGAGCAATATTGCCCGCAATCGATTGAACAAAGCAATCACAGCTCAAAAAGAAGAGATCGAACTACAACATAGCGAGCTTGAAGAAAAAAACAGGGAAATAACCGACTCAATATCCTACGCTAAGCGCATTCAAAGCGCCATTCTCCCTCCAAAACGGCTCGTTAAAGAACATTTAGAGAACAGCTTCATTCTCTACATACCGAAAGACATCGTAGCCGGAGACTTCTATTGGATGGAGACCATTGATAATGTGGTGTACTTTGCTGCTGCGGACTGTACAGGCCACGGTGTTCCTGGGGCGATGGTATCGGTCATTTGCGTGAACGGGCTTAACCGTTGTGTCCGAGAGTTCGGATTGCGAGAACCTGGTAAGATTCTGGACAAAACAAGAGAGCTGGTCATAAAGGAGTTCGAAAAGAGTGAAGAAGAAGTGAAAGACGGAATGGACATTTCCCTCTGTGCACTAAACACTAAATCCAACGAGCTAATCTGGGCCGGAGCACATAATCCATTATGGATTGTACGCGAGAATGCAACGGAAATCGAAGAAATTAAAGCGGATAAACAGCCTATTGGGAAATACGGTATTGAGACGCCGTTTACGACCCATCGAATTCAACTTAATCAAGGAGACACGATCTACACCTTCAGCGACGGTTATCCCGATCAGTTTGGCGGAGAACGAGGCAAGAAGTATAAGAGTGGGAAATTCAAATCAACCTTGGTTGCCATGTCCCAAAAACCGATCGATCAACAACACGATCTACTTGAAAAGGAGTTTGAATCTTGGCGTGGTAGCCTCGAGCAAATCGATGATGTGTGTGTTATAGGGGTGAAGGTTTAAGCCATTGCCGCGAGCACTTTATATATGTCTGCACAAGTTTTAAAAGTCCTAACATTCTGTTAAACGTATCCAGACGGCCGGATTCAGCCTTAAATTTGTTCGAAGAAAAAACAACAACCATGAAGAAGATTTTTACAGTATTGGCGGCAGTGATGATTATGTCAGTCGGAGCATTTGCTCAAGCTGATGTCGAGTTCGAGAAAAGCGTTCATGACTTCGGTCGAATGAAGCAACACGGAGATGCATCCACTGAGTTTAAGTTCACCAACACAGGAAGTGAGCCCCTAATCATCTCTAATGCTAAAGGATCTTGCGGATGTACCGTTCCTGAGTGGCCACGCGAACCGATTGCTCCAGGTCAGTCTAACATCATCAAGGTGAAGTATGACAGCAAGCGAGTTGGTCCAATCAACAAGTCAGTAACGATCACTTCAAACGCAGAGAATTCGCCAACGAAGATGATTCGCATCAAAGGTCACATTGAGCAGGCACCAAAAGCTGATGAATCAGCTATGCCAGTCAAAGAACCTACGATGGCTCCATCTGCCAACTAGAAAATCTTCAAATCGTATTTGAAAAGCCTTTCACTCTTGTGGAGGGCTTTTTTTTGTCTCTATAATTGAGATTGATATTCTAATTCTACCTGATTGTATCTTTGACGCCCGCATAAAAACTTAGAATATGCCGTACATCTCAAAGAAAGGATTTGCAATGCCCGAATCACCGATTCGGAAGCTGGTTCCGTTTGCTGAAAAGGCAATCGCCGCTGGCAAAGAGGTCATCCACCTTAACATAGGTCAACCAGATATCAAAACTCCTGAAGTGGCTCTAGAAGCCATAAGGAACCTTAATCGCGATGTGATCGAATACAGCCATTCTGCGGGATATGAATCATACCGTCGCGGGCTTGCTGAGTACTATCAAAAAAACAGCATTGACATCACATTTGAGGATATTCTAGTAACAAATGGAGGTTCTGAAGCTATCATTTTTGCTATGATGACCTGCTTCAACCCAGAAGATGAAGTCATTGTTCCAGAACCTTTCTACGCTAACTACAATGGATTTGCCCTTGAAGCGGGCGTGGTGCTTCGGCCGATTACGACCTACCTCAAGGACAGCTATGCGCTTCCTCCAATCGAGAAGTTTCGTGAGTTGATCACCGCACGAACAAGAGGGATTATTATTTGCAATCCTGGCAATCCAACAGGCTACCTCTATACAAAGAATGAGCTTGAAACTTTGAAGCAAATTGTGGTGGAGAATGACCTTTTTCTTTTTGCAGATGAAGTCTACAGAGAGTTTTGCTACGATGGTCGCGAGCACTTCAGCATCTTGAATTTGGAAGGTCTTGAAAGGCATGCAGTCGTTGTAGATTCTGTTTCTAAGCGATACAGTATGTGCGGGGCTCGTGTTGGCGCGATGATTTCGAGGAATAGAAATGTAATGAACACCGCATTGAAGTTTGCCCAAGCGAGATTAAGTCCGCCTACTCTGGGCCAAATTGCTGGAGAAGCCGCACTAAAAACCCCTGATTCCTACTTCACCGATGTGATAGAAGAATATTTGGAGCGACGAGATTTGCTCGTCGATGGTTTAAACTCAATTTCAGGAGTAACCTGTCCTAAACCTGGCGGAGCATTTTACGCCATGGCTGAACTTCCTGTTGACAGCGCCGAAATCTTCTGTCAATGGATATTAGAAAGCTTCGAACACAAAGGAGCGACGGTGATGATGGCGCCAGCTGCTGGCTTTTACGCCACTCCAGGCCTCGGTGCAAGAGAGGTTCGTCTCGCCTATGTCCTGGAGCAATCAAAGCTTTTGTTGGCAATTGAAGTCTTGAAAGCCGCTCTGATCGCATATCCTGGAAAAATTGAGCTTTCTGAAAAAGTAAGCACCGCGCATGGTTCTTAAAACTCTCTCACTCTGTCTCATCGTTCTTCTCGGAGCATGCTCTCAGCCGAAGCAGGCCGAACAAATTGGAAGTGGTTCAATGGTAGCAGAAGTTGTTCAGCAACCCACCAAAGTTTCAGTAGCGCATGAAAATTACCCTATTCGATATGGAGTAAAAGAAGGCAAACTCATGTACCAGTACAGAGGTTTACAAACGGGATCCGAAGAGGTTTACTTTACGGACTATGGGATGGTGGAAATCAAGTTTACTTCTACGACCAGAGAGAATCTTTTTAAAGAGGAAAGAGAGATCATCAATTTGATCACTTTGATGCGCGACAGCATGATTTTCGTCGTCGATCGAAGTACAATGAATGCAAGGAGCATCGACAATTCACTGTTGTATTCAACAGCGCTAAAAAGCCCGTCACTTGACCTTAACGAAGCTGCGGAGATGATGTATTTGGAGAAGGGCGGTCAATTGGTACGAATAGACACGATCCTAGATCTTCCCACAAGGTATTGGAACATTGAAGCCTTGCAATCCAAAGAATGGCGTTGGAAAGGAATATTGATGAAGACTCAAGTTCAAGTTGGAAGGGAGACGATGACTTTGGAAGCTCTTTCAATAGACACTATTTCTCCACTTCCAGAAGGAATTTTCGATCTCCCCTCAGATGTAAATATTCAAGAAGGAATGTCCGTAGAAGAATGGATCGAAGCTCTGGGTAAGCCGATCAAGAAGCGGCAATACTTCAATTTTCCCGACTCTTTGAATCGAAATTGAAACCATTCTAAAGACCGCTAGTCGTAAAGCAAGTATTTAGCCCTCTTTCTGTTGTATTCTGACAAATCAGACTGCCAAGAAGCCTTGATTTCATCTGCTGTATAGCCTTGTTCAATCTGCTTTTGCAGTTGATCAGTTCCTGCCAGCTTATGGATAAATCCATTTGAATTGAAGAACTTATCCTTTTCAGGAAATTGGCGATAGGCGTCGACCAGCCAATCTAAAATCAGTCCTTGTGTTTCTTGGATTCTCTTCCCTCCTATTTCGGATAAGTCCCAACCAACACATGGAACTCCTTCGTGCTTCGGGTGTGTTGATCCTTCCCCACTCTTGGGAACGAATATGAAGGAACCAATACTCATGTTGGGATGACCAAAAACTTCAAATGGCGTTGCTGTTCCTCGTCCTACCGAAAAGCTCGTTCCTTCAAAAAAACAGAGCGATGGGTAGAGTAAAACCGAATTAGCAGTGGGTAAATTCGGTGATGGTTTGATCGGCAATACGTAAATGTCACTATGCTGATAACCATCACATCTAATCACCTCAAGCTTTGCCTTTATTCCTTCTTCCAGCCAACCTTCACCATTGATCATTTGAGCCAATTCAGCGATGGTTAAGCCATGCACTACGGGAATAGGTAACATTCCAACAAAGGATTTGTGCTCGGTCTGTAACATCGGGCCATCAACGTAGAACCCATTAGGATTCGGTCGATCGAGGACAACAAAATCTATATCATTCTCAGCGCACGATTCCATCACATACGTCATGGTTGATATGTACGTATAGAATCGGGCTCCAACATCTTGAATATCAAATAGCACTACATCGATTCCAGTCAAATCTTCGGCTGTTGGTTTTTTGTGGTTTCCGTAAAGACTGACAATTTCAATTCCTGTTTTATCATCGATGCTGCCACTGACCTTTTGTCCTGCATCTGCTTTTCCTCTGAACCCGTGTTCTGGGGCAAATACTTTTACAACATCTATGTCCTTATCTAAAAGGAAGTCAAGCAGATGAACACTGTCAAGATAGGAGGTGTGATTTGCACAGATGGCAACTCGTTTTCCAGATAACATCGATTCATACTCGGAAAATCGTTTTGCCCCAACTGTAATGTCCGCATCTGTTTTGAAGCTAAGCTGCGCAATTGCCCCGTTCATTAAAATGAGGATAAAGAAGAATGAAATGGTGCCTTTCATAGCGAACAGATGATCAAATTTGCACATCTTCATAGCGGCAATGACTATGCCCAATTGAAGTTTTAAACACGCCAATTTGCGATTCGAACTATTCCTTGCAAACAAAATGATCTCTGGCCGCCGTGCAGGTGTAACGGGTCAGAGCTCGTCAGCCATTATCAAAATTGCCATTGCGGGTATCGCCATTGGAATGGCAGTGATGATTCTATCGATTGCCATCGTAACTGGGTTTCAAAATGAAATTCGCGAGAAGGTTATAGGTTTTGGCTCTCACCTTCAGATATCCCTTTACAATCCACAGAATACGTTGGGAGTCAAGCCCATGGAAAGGGACCAACCTTTTGTAGAGGACATTCTCGCTGAACCTGAAGTAAAAGGAACCCAAGTTTATGCCTACAAAAGTGGAATCATCAGTGCCAAAGGCGAGATTCTCGGCGTGATGAGCAAGGGCGTGGATCAAGATTTCGATTGGGAATTTTTTGAAGACAACTTACTGGAAGGTTCAGTCTTTCAGGTGAATGACTCCACTCCCTCGGACTCCGTGCTCATATCCAGTCAAATTCAAAACAAACTGGAATTGGAGGTCGGCGATAAATTCTCCGTTTCTTACATCCAAGATGAGCTAGAAAGAAAACGACGATTCATCATTGGCGGAGTATATGATACCGGAATGGAGCAGTTTGATGGAAGCATATTCCTGTGCGACATCAAGCATGTACAAAAGCTCAACGGCTGGGAAGCGAACCAAGTAGCTGGTATTGAAGTGCTCCTGCATTCATTCGAAGATTTAGATCGGCTCGACTACTTGACGGCTCAGCATGTCACCTATGAATTCAATACACTGAAAATAACCGATCAGTTCATGGATATTTTCGGTTGGTTGGAGCTTCAAGACATCAACGTCATCATCATCCTCATTCTGATGGTTTTGGTATCTGGAATCAACATGATATCGGCCCTGCTCGTGCTCATTCTGGAACGAACGAACATGATTGGCATTCTCAAAGCCATGGGGGCAAAAAATGGCACGATCAGCAAAGTCTTTCTTTACAATGCACTTTACCTCATCATAATAGGAGTTGCCATTGGCAATGCCGTGGGACTCGGGCTCGGTTGGTTACAACAAAAGTTTGCTATTGTTACCCTAGACAAGAGCAATTACTATGTAGACAGTGTTCCAGTCCTGTTTGAATCTTCACCCATCCTAGCTATTAATTTAGGGAGCATTGCAGTCTGCTTGGTCATGTTACTGATTCCCGCTATGTTGGTGAGTCGGATTGATCCAGTAAAGACGATTCGTTTCAATTGACAATTCACAATTATCAATTGTCAATCTTCATTTATTGGGAATCACTCTATAATTTGGATTCCGCATTTGACATTCAATTTGACTGTGTTTTCCCTTTTATCGACTCCGAATCCATTGGCAATTGTTCATTGAACATTGGCAATTGGAGAGAGGGTGATTTCCTACTTTTGCACCTGAATTTCACACGGATAAATGGACATAAAAAACAACATCCTCGAGACGATTGGAAACACACCTCTAATCAGGCTCAATAAGATTGCAGAGGACATTCCTGGGACCGTATTAGCCAAGACTGAATACTTCAATCCTGGACACAGTGTCAAGGATAGAATGGCCCTCAAAATGTTGGAAGATGCGGAGGCCCGTGGAGACATCAAGCCGGGTGGAACAATTATAGAATGCACCAGTGGAAACACGGGAATGGGTCTTGCGCTCGCATGTATTGTGAAAGGCTACAAGCTCATTTGCACGCTTAGTGACAAACAGAGCAAGGAAAAAATTGACATTCTAAGAGCGCTTGGGGCGGTTGCGCATGTTTGTCCTACCAACGTCTCTCCCGATCATCCTGAATCTTATTACTCTATCGCAGAAAGGCTTAACAAGGAAATCGAGAATTCATTCTGGGTCAACCAGTATGACAATCTCAGCAACCGACTCACTCATTATGAATCCACTGGACCAGAGATCTGGAACCAGACGGATGGGAAAGTGACCCATTTCGTAGTTGGGGTTGGAACAGGAGGTACAATTTCTGGTGTCGGGAAGTATTTAAAAGAGCAAAATCCGAACGTCAAAATTTGGGGTGTTGATTCATATGGTTCTGTATTCAAGAAGTTTCATGAAACTGGAGACTTTGACGAAACTGAAATCTACAGTTATATCACGGAAGGAATCGGTGAGGACATTCTCCCGAAAAATGTTGATTTCGATTTAATCGACCATTTCGAAAAAGTTACTGATCGTGATGGAGCTTTAGTAACGCGTGAATTAGCACTCAAAGAAGGGTTGTTCCTTGGTTACAGCTGTGGTTCGGCATTTCAGGCAATTCGCCAAATGAAGGATGAATTGGATGAAAATTCCGTCGTTGTTGTGCTGTTTCACGACCACGGTTCTCGGTACGTAGGTAAAGTTTACAACGACGATTGGATGCGTGATAGAGGATTTTTGAATGAAGAGAATCATGTCGCAAAGGACCTGTTTGCTCATCGTCAAGATCTTCCACTTCTCACTGTGAATGCGGGTGAACCCGTTCATAATGCCGTTGCACTCATGAGAAAGTTTGACATTTCACAACTTCCGGTAATGGAGCAAGGAAAATTCGTTGGAAGCATTGATGACGCTAGTCTTCTCGACAAGTTGAGTGCGAACTCGGAAACGCGAGATGAGCACATTAGAGATCATATGAATGAGCCATTTCCGGTTATTCAAGCCACGGACCCGATCAACACGATATCAAAACACTTGAGTCCAACCTGCGGAGCAGCCCTCGTTGATCTAGGTCAAGGGAAATACCAAATTGTTACTCGACACGACATCGTATCGGCAATGAGCTAAGCATGAGGACAGTTTGCATTATCGGCTTTTGCTTATTCGCTTTTACTGCATGTAAAACTGAAAAAGTTGATGATTCAAAGGTTCTCGCAATTTCATGGTATTATCCCCAAAGTGATTATCAGCGCTGGGTAAACACACAGGATTCTTCATATTCCTTTGTTGAGCTATACACTCTTGAACCTTCTAAGATTGATTCCGTGTTGGAATCCGTTGATGGAATTATTCTCACAGGAGGACCGGACATTCAACCTCGACATTATGGAACCGTAGACTCTTTGTCTGTTTGTGGAGAACCCAATACGCTCCGAGATTCCATTGAATTATTGAGCAGTGAGTTTGCAAAAGAGCGGGGAACCCCAATTCTTGGAGTCTGTCGAGGAATGCAGATCATGAATGTATCCTTGGGTGGTAACCTCTACCTCGACATCCCTTCTGATCTAAATTCTGATGCTCACAAGGTTGATGAGACGGATGCGGAGCATTTTGTTTATGGAACATCAGAAAGATTCAAAACAGTTTTTGGGGTAGATTCCGGTTGGACCAACAGTAACCATCATCAATCTCTCAGGGTTATAGGAGCAGGTCTTGAGGTTGATGGAATGAGTATAGACAGCGTAATCGAGGCCATCTCCCTGGCCGATTCTCTGAGCCATCCATTTTTTAAGGCTGTGCAATGGCATCCAGAACGCATGGAACGTGACTCACCAATGGCAGCGAATGTTCTTCGTGAGTTTCTGAAGGCTGTGAATAATGAATAGAACGTTTACTGATCATCTCGGTCGAAGCGTTTTGATCGAATCACCTCCGAGACGTATCATCAGTTTGGTCCCATCTCAAACCGAACTGCTGTATGATCTTGAATTGAACGATCGAGTCGTCGGAATCACAAAATTCTGTGTTCGACCCGATGAGTGGTTTAGAACCAAAACTCGAGTTGGAGGAACCAAAAAGTTGCATGTGGATAAGATCAGAGAAATCAACCCAGATCTCATCATTGCCAACAAAGAAGAAAACACAGCCGATGACATCGACGCATTGAGCCAAGAATTCCCGGTATGGGTCAGCGATGTAAACGGGCTTGAATCAGCAATCGATATGATTCGAAATGTGTCCAAGATCTGTGAAGTGGAACCAAAAGGGAACGCGCTCATCGACGAAATTCAACATCAGTTCAAGTCTATTAAGAATATTGATTCCTCATCCTGCCTCTACCTGATTTGGGATGAACCAGTAATGGTCGCGGGTAACGACACTTTCATTCATGAAATGCTCCGGTTTGCAGGATTCAAAAACCTCTCAGACGCTGATCGCTATCCAAGTCTTGAAGAAGGTAGGCTTGTCGATCTCGCACCAGATTATTTGCTCCTGAGTAGTGAGCCATTCCCTTTCAAAGAGAAGCATGTGGAGCGATTTAAAAATCTACTACCGAAAACTAAAGTCATGCTTGTGGATGGTGAAATGTTCAGCTGGTACGGTTCCAGACTCACAAAAGCACCGGCCTATTTTAAAGAACTGCAGTTAAACGTTTCAACCCTTTGATCACAGCTGCTCCGACTGCAAATTCCCGTTGGGCATTCTTTCATAGCTTCGTACCCATGCATCGCCTGCTAACCCGATTGATTGGAATTTTCTTGGCTTTTTCTTGCTTTGGACTTCAAGCCCAAAAAGTGGGTGTTGTACTGAGCGGCGGTGGGGCATCTGGAATTGCACATGTTGGTGTATTAAAGGCGCTTGAAGAAAACTCAATTCCGATTGATTACATAACTGGGGCTTCAAGCGGTGCGATGGTCGGAGGATTGTACGCAGCTGGATACTCTCCAGATGAAATTGAGAAAATCTTGACGAGCGATGAGTACCGTCGAGTTGCGATGGGAGAGATTGATGACAAATTCAAGTACTACTTCCGTGATCCTGATCCGGATGCACACTGGATCGCGATTAAGCTGAGTTCCGACTCGAACTTCCTTCAAACCTCGATCCCTACGAGTTTTATAAATCCTGCAGCGTTGGACTTCGAGTTGATGCATTACTTCGACCCAGCCAGTGCTGCCACCGGTTACGACTTCGATAGTCTGTTCGTTCCTTTTCGCTGTGTCGCAAGTGATATTGAAGACAAGGAGTCTGTCGTCTTTAAGGACGGAAATATGAATGTGGCTGTGCGCGCCAGCATGAGTTACCCTTTGTACCTCAAGCCGCTCATCGTAGAAGGTAAACTGCTATTCGACGGAGGTCTTTACAATAACTTCCCTACTGATATCATGCGAGAGCAGTTTGATCCTGAAGTAATCATTGGGTCAAACGTTTCGTCCAATGAAGGCCCGCCGAGAGAGGATGATTTCTTGTCTCAGCTTCGAAACATGGTGGTTTCGAAAACCAATTATGAATTACTCGGTGACTGTTGCGTACTTATTGAACCCAAGATTGACTTGGGGACATTTGATTTCACTCGAATGCAAGAAACCATTGATTCAGGATACACTTCCACACTGCGTCAAATAGAGGAAATTAAGGAGAAGGTGCACCCTCGAATCCATGCTAAAAAAGTCCAAGAGCGCCGGATGGAATTCCGGAAGAAATTAAAGCCGTTGGTGTTTGATGATTACGAATTCGAAGGCCTTACCGCGTATGAGAGCAACTATGTTGAGCGCATTCTACGACGCAGACGTGACAAGGTTCTTGACGAAGAGGAGTTAGAGAAAGGCTATTATCACATTTATGAGAATGAGAAGATTGAACGCCTCTTTCCGTATGCTTCAATCAATGAGAACGACTCAACATACAAGCTCAATCTACAAGTCAAGAAAGCCAAGAACCTCAATATTGAGTTTGGTGGTAACCTGAGCTCTAGGCCTATCAACACGGGATACATCGGCATTGGCTACAGTTCACTTAGCACGACGGCGATGAGCTTTAAGGCCAACGCCTACTTTGGCAAGCTTTACACTTCTGTTTTGGGAAAGGCGCGCATTGACCTGCCGGTTCGATTCCCGATCTACATTGAACCCGTTGTAGCCATCAATCGATGGAATTACTTCAGTAGTCGCGCTACATTCTTTGAGGATGACAACTCCCTATACCTCATTCAAAATGAGCAGTACGCCAAGCTCAACGCTTCATTCGCGTTAGGAAACAAAACTAAGTGCACGCTGAGCGGTGGCCTTTTAACGCTGCGCGATGACTACTACCAAACTCAAGATTTTGCTCAAGACGACATAACGGACAAAACCCTTCTTTTTGGACGAACCACTTCCATGTCCATAGAGCGAAACAGCCTCAATCACAAGTTGTATCCAAACAAAGGGTCATTCATGAACCTAAGCATTCGGTATACCGACGGTGAGGAATCCTTCAATCCTGGCACTACAGGAGAGCAAATCATTATACGACAACCACACCAATGGATTGATGCCAAGGCTACATTGGATGTGTATTATAAGTCAAGCGGAACAATTCGTCTAGGCGTTTACGCTCAAGGTGTTTATAGCGACATGAGACTTTTCAGCAATTACACTGCGAGTTCTCTTCGTTCACCAGCCTTTAGACCCACACCAGAAAGTCAGACGCTTTTCTTGGAATCATTTCGCGCGTATCAGTATGCGGCAATTGGACACAAGCTCATTGTCAATTTGAGGAAGAATCTGGACCTGAGAATGGAAGGCTACATTTTTCAGCCGTACCGATTTGCAGTCAACTCTGAGCGAACCATCATCAATGAGCTCGGTGATCCGGTTGTAGAGTTCTTTCCTGAAATCCGGGAAAATCTTGAGCGGCGCTACACGATCGCCTGCCTAAATGCGGTGTATAAAAGTCCTCTAGGGCCAATCTCAGCAGCCGTAAACTACTATTACAACCTTCCTGAGATATCTGGGGATGACATTAATCCCAGAACACCGATTACCTTCTTATTCCATTTTGGGTACATCTTGTTTAATGACAAGGCGTTGAAGTAAAATAGCTTTCAATCGGTATTAGACATTGAGCTAGTGAAGTATTATAAACACAACTAGATAGCTTCAGGTTCTTCGCGGCATTCGCAGTTATGATCGCCCATTGGCTCCATTCCAACCCAATCATAGATCGAATGAAGCTTGGCTTCATTGGTGTTGATTTCTTCTTCGTCATCAGTGGGTTTTTGATCTCACTTCAACTATTTCAACTCAACGATAGCATTACTCAAAAACACACTAGTTTTTGGGAGGCTGCAAAAAGCTTCTGGATCAGGCGAGCGCTCCGAATATTCCCGTTGTACTATTTGGTGGTCATATTGGCCACATTGTTCAATGACAATGAACTAAGAGATGCGCTTATTTACAACCTGACCTACACTTCAAACTTCTACTTCATCAAAACGCAACATTGGACCAGCACGTTTTCCCATTTCTGGTCTCTCTCCGTTGAGGAATACTTTTACCTCGGCTGGCCCTTGATTGCTCTCACACTCAATAAGAAAACTCTAATGTCTGTAATCGCTTTAATCGCGGCTATCGCATTGATATTCAGGTATATATAATTCTCGGAAACCTACGATTATTTCACCGTTCACATCCATACGATATCATGTCTTGACTTATTCATGTACGGGGCATTGCTGGCGTATTTTCTTAAATGGAAGGAAGCTCTCTTTTACCAGATTTTTTCCAGCCCAATAGCCAAGTACCTGATTATCATTGGACTTTTACTTAGCTATTCTTGGGTACTGATAAGTCCCAATTCTCATTTCTATGTGTGGGTATTTTTTCGAACACTTTTTGAGATATTCTGTGCAGGACTTAGCGGTTTGACGGTGATTGGCTTTAAAGGCGGAATCGGCAGAATTTTGGAGAACCGGTGGCTTTTAAGAGGAGGCGTTTTGTCTTATGCGATTTATCTGTTGCACAACTTCGTTCCCGGAATACTCATGGGAATCAAAAAGCTCGAACTACCGCTATTCTTCAATTTGCTCGTATACTTCATCGTTACAATAATCCTAAGTGAACTGGTTCATCGTTTGGTAGAGCGCCCAGTTCGAAAAATGGGAGATCGTTTCCGTCTAGAACTCACCAAAGAATCTTCACCTCCTAAATAAAAAAATCCCCCACCATTGCTGATGAGGGACTTGCTTTATGTGTACTCGTCATTCTCGATTCATCCTCCCCGGGCGACCGGCTCGGGCTCGAATTGACTCGATAGATTCTAACTATGCTTCGCCCGCTGGGCCGAAGTTCATCGGAAATGGAGATTGTCCTTGATCGATCTCGGCAATCTCGCCATTTTGTGCCTCAAACTTCTTCACGTTTTCATTCAACGCGTTCAACAGGCGCTTAGCATGCTGAGGTGTGAGAATGATTCGTGACTTCACTTGAGCCTTTGGCGTACCAGGCATCATACTTACGAAGTCTACTATAAACTCCGCGTTTGAGTGCGTGATGATTGCTAGATTAGAATAAACACCTTGAGCCATTTCTTCCGAGAGCTCAATGTTTATTTGACTTTGCTTCTGATCCTTTTCGTCTGCCATCTTATTCTGATACTTCGTCTACAACTACATCAGAAGATTCTGCGCCGATCAATTGATCGTACTCTTCTTGGCTACCAACTACCGTGTTGCGGTAATCTATGAGACCAGTACCTGCAGGAATCAAGTGTCCTACAATTACATTCTCTTTCAATCCAAGGAGGTTATCTTGCTTACCATTAACAGCTGCTTCGTTCAACACCTTCGTGGTTTCCTGGAAGGAAGCCGCTGATATGAAGCTGTTCGTTTGAAGCGATGCTCTCGTGATACCCTGAAGTATTGGTTGACCTGTTGCGGGAACCGCATCTCGCGCTTCAACCAGCTTCTGATCCTTTCGTCTCAATGCTGAATTGTCATCTCTGAGTTTTCTAGCAGAAAGCATTTGACCCGCTTTTAGAGTTTCTGAATCACCTGGCTCAATTACCACCTTCATTCCGAAAGTGCTATCGTTCTCAACGATAAAGTCCACTTTATTGGTGATCTGATTCTCCAAGAAACGCGTATCCCCTGGATCAAGAATTGTAACCTTACGCATCATCTGGCGAACAATTACTTCGAAGTGCTTGTCATTGATCTTCACCCCTTGTAGTCGGTATACTTCCTGAATTTCATTCACTAGGTATTCCTGAACCGCAGTTGGTCCTTTTATAGCAAGGATGTCTGCTGGAGTAATTGCTCCATCTGAAAGTGGCTGACCTGCTTTCACAAAGTCATTCTCCTGAACAAGGATGTGACGTGATAGTGGAACAAGATACTTGCTCTTATCTCCAACTCTTGTCTCCACAATGATTTCGCGGTTACCTCGCTTAATCTTACCAAAGCTGATAATACCATCAACCTCAGAAACTATAGCTGGGTTTGATGGGTTTCTAGCTTCGAATAATTCAGTTACTCGAGGAAGACCTCCGGTGATATCACCAGAAGACTTACCACCTGAACGAGGAATCTTCACAAGGATAGCACCTGGTCCAACCTTGTCTCCTTCGCTAACCATGATATGAGCACCTACAGGTATACTGTATGTTCTCAAGACCTCACCCTTATTGTCTGTGACATTAATGGTTGGATTCTTTGTCTTATCACGGTTGTCGATAATTACTTTCTCACGGAAACCGGTTTGCTCATCTGATTCCTCTTTGTATGTAATTCCTTCTTCGATACTCTCAAATTGAAGTTTACCCGCAAATTCAGAAACGATGACAGCGTTGTATGGATCCCACTTACAAATCAAGTCTCCTTTTTCAAGTTCCACTCCAGCCTTCACAAATACTTCAGCACCGTAAGGAATATTGTTTGTCATCGCTGTAAGACCAGTCTTAGCATCAGTCAAGCGCATCTCAGAAGAACGACCGATAACGATGGTGCTCTTCTTTCCGTCCTTGTCCTTCTTCTCGACAGTTCTCAATTCATCAATTTCCAGTCTTCCAGCAACTTTCGCCTCGATCTTCGATTCAGAAGCAATACTAGAAGCCGTACCCCCAACGTGGAATGTACGAAGCGTTAACTGTGTTCCTGGCTCACCGATCGATTGAGCAGCGATTACACCAACTGCTTCACCCATCTGAACATCTCCACCGTTTGCTAGGTTTTGACCATAACACATAGAGCAAATACCTCTTGGCTGCTCACATGTAAGTGCTGAACGAATTTCGACTTCGTCGATTCCAGCTGCTTCAATTTGAAGAGCAGTTTCATCCGATATCATATCCCCTGCTGCAACGATTACTTCGTCATCTGCAGGATTGACCACCTCATGAACGCTTGTTCTTCCAACAATTCGCTCTTTCAACGATTCAACGACCTCTTCGTTCTTCTTCAATGGAGTTTCAACAATTCCTCGAAGTGTACCGCAGTCTACATTGGTAACAATGACATCTTGTGCAACATCAACCAAACGACGTGTGAGGTAACCCGCATCCGCTGTCTTAAGTGCAGTATCGGCAAGACCTTTACGTGCACCGTGAGTTGAGATGAAGTACTCAAGAATCGAAAGACCTTCACGGAAGTTAGAAAGAATCGGATTCTCGATAATTTCACCTCCTTGTGCTCCAGACTTACGCGGCTTCGCCATCAATCCCCTCATACCTGAGAGCTGACGAATCTGTTCCTTAGAACCCCTCGCACCAGAATCGAACATCATGTATACAGAGTTGAATCCTTGATTGTCATTTTTCAATCGGTTCATCAACACATGTGTCAACTTAGAGTTGGTGTGCGTCCAGATATCAATGATCTGGTTGTAACGTTCGTTATTGGTAATGAGACCCATGTTGTAGTTCATCATCACCTCATCAACTTCTTGTTGAGCCTTTCCAAGAAGATCCATCTTCTCGTCTGGAACAAGTACGTCAGCAAGGTTGAATGATAATCCACCTTTAAATGCCATGTAGAATCCAAGTGCCTTGATATCATCAAGGAATTTAGCTGTAGCCGCTTGACCACATGTTTTCAATACACGACTAATGATGTCTCTCAATGATTTCTTAGTAAGAACTTCGTTGATGTATCCGGCATCTTCAGGAACAACTTGGTTAAATAGAATTCTACCACAAGTTGTCTCCTCAATCCTTCTCTCATCCCGATCCATAATTCTCACTTTGATGATTGAGTGGAGACCCAATTTACCTTCATTGTGAGCGATGATTACTTCTTCTGGAGAGTAGAACACTTTGCCTTCACCGATCATCGGTTCTTCTTTCGTACCCTGACGAGCTTTGGTAATGTAGTACAGACCAAGAACCATGTCTTGAGAAGGTACTGCAACCGGTGCACCGTTTGCTGGGTTCAAAATGTTGTGAGATGCAAGCATCAACAACTGAGCTTCAAGAATGGCAGCGTGTCCAAGTGGAACGTGAACAGCCATCTGGTCACCATCGAAGTCGGCGTTGAACGCAGTACATACGAGTGGGTGAAGCTGAATAGCCTTTCCTTCAATAAGCTTCGGCTGGAATGCCTGAATACCTAATCTGTGAAGAGTCGGAGCCCGGTTAAGTAGAACTGGGTGTCCTTTCAATACATTTTCAAGAATGTCCCAAACAACTGGTTCTTTCTTGTCAACGATCTTCTTCGCAGACTTTACAGTTTTAACGATTCCTCGTTCAATGAGTTTTCGAATGATGAATGGCTTGAACAATTCAGCTGCCATGTCCTTCGGAAGACCACATTCATGCAGTTTCAATTCAGGACCAACGACGATTACCGAACGAGCTGAATAATCAACACGCTTACCCAATAGGTTTTGACGGAATCGACCTTGCTTACCTTTCAAACTATCTGATAGAGACTTGAGTGCTCTATTCGATTCAGTTTTAACGGCGGATGACTTACGAGAATTATCAAAAAGTGAATCAACCGCTTCCTGAAGCATTCTCTTCTCGTTTCTCAAGATCACCTCTGGTGCCTTAATCTCTAGAAGTCTCTTCAGACGGTTATTTCTAATAATAACTCGACGATACAAGTCATTCAAATCCGATGTAGCGAATCGTCCTCCATCAAGTGGAACTAATGGCCGAAGCTCTGGTGGAATAACAGGCACCACCTTCACGATCATCCATTCTGGACGGTTCACGATGTGCTTATTGGCTGAACGGAAAGCCTCAACAACCTGAAGTCTCTTGAGAGCTTCATTCTTACGTTGCTGAGATGTTTCTGTATTCGCCTTGTGACGCAATTCATATGAAAGCTCATCCAAGTCCAATCTCTGGAGCAATGCATAGAGAGACTCAGCACCCATCATCGCGATAAACTTGTTTGGATCATCATCATCCAAGTACTGGTTCTCACGTGGAAGCGTATCAAGAATATCTAGATACTCTTCTTCCGTCAAGAATTCGAGATACTGGAGAGGCTCTCCTTCTTTATTGTTTGCAATACCAGCGTTGATAACAACGTATCGCTCATAGTAGATAATCGAATCGAGCTTCTTACTAGGAAGTCCGAGCAAGTAACCAATCTTGTTAGGAAGCGACTTGAAGTACCAAATATGTGCTACAGGAACCACCAAAGAGATGTGTCCCATTCGCTCACGACGTACTTTCTTTTCAGTCACCTCAACTCCACAACGGTCGCAAACAATACCCTTATATCGGATACGCTTGTACTTCCCACAGTGACATTCATAGTCTTTGACCGGACCAAAAATCCGCTCGCAGAATAGACCATCACGTTCTGGTTTGTACGTACGATAGTTGATAGTTTCAGGCTTCAAGACCTCGCCGTGAGATCTCTCCAGGATCATTTCTGGAGAAGCTAAACTAATTGTGATCTTATTGAACCCGCTGCTGGGTTTTGTATCTTTTCTAAACGCCATTTCAGTAATCTATGAATGGTAAATTAAAAAGCTTAATCAAGTGTAATATTTAGACCTAGTCCGCGCATCTCATGGAGCAGTACGTTGAAGGATTCTGGAATACCAGGTTCTGGCATCGGTTCTCCTTTAACAATTGCTTCATAAGCCTTCGCCCTTCCGATTACGTCATCCGACTTAACCGTTAGAATCTCACGGAGGATGTTTGCTGCTCCAAATGCTTCGAGAGCCCAAACCTCCATCTCTCCAAATCGCTGACCACCAAACTGTGCTTTACCACCGAGTGGTTGCTGCGTAATAAGAGAGTATGGTCCAATACTACGTGCGTGCATCTTATTGTCAACCAAGTGATGCAGCTTGAGCATGTAAATCACACCCACGGTCGCTGGCTGGTCAAATCGATCACCTGTACCTCCATCATGGAGATAAGTACGACCGTAATCTGGCACACCAGCGTCTGCAGTGTATTTATGGATATCTTCAATTGTTGCCCCGTCAAAAATTGGTGTAGAGAACTTCAATCCGAGGTTCTTTCCAGCCCAACCAAGTACAGTTTCGAAAATCTGTCCCAGGTTCATCCTTGATGGTACACCAAGAGGGTTTAGCACGATGTCCACTGGAGTTCCATCCTCAAGGAATGGCATGTCCTCCTGTCGGACAATCTTTGCAACAATACCCTTGTTTCCGTGACGTCCAGCCATCTTATCCCCAACCTTAAGCTTACGCTTGTTAGCTAGATAAACCTTCGCCAATTGGATAATTCCACTTGGAAGCTCATCACCAACAGTGATTGCGAACTTCTTACGCTTCATCGCTCCAAGAGCATCGTTTGCCTTTATGTTATAGTTATTGAGAGTCTGCTTAATGTGGACATTCTTCTGATCGGCCGTAGTCCATCCACTTGGATTCAGATTTGTGTAATCCAATCCTTGTAGACTCTTCTGCGTAAATTTCGTTCCCTTCTTAATGATTTCCTCATTGAAGTTGTTCGAAACACCTTGCGATGTTTTACCATTTACGATGCTGAAGAGCTTCTCAACCAATCGACTCTGAAGTTCAGCGATTGTCTTTTCGTACTCCCTATCTATTTCTTCGATGATGTGCTTCTCCTGAGCTTTAGCCTTACGGTCCTTAATAGCTCTCGAGAACAACTTCTTTTCGATAACGAATCCGGATCCACTAGGTGGAACCTTCAATGAAGCGTCTTTAACGTCGCCTGCTTTATCGCCGAAAATTGCTCTCAGAAGTTTCTCTTCTGGTGTTGGATCAGTTTCTCCTTTTGGAGTAATCTTTCCAATTAGAATATCACCTTCCTTAACCTCAGTTCCAATTCGAATTAGTCCGTTCTCATCGAGGTTTTTGGTCGCTTCTTCACTAACATTTGGAATGTCAGCAGTAAGTTCTTCTAGACCTCTTTTAGTGTCTCGCACCTCAAGAACAAATTCGTCAACGTGGATCGAAGTATAGATGTCATCTCTTACAACCTTATCAGAAATCACGATCGCATCTTCAAAGTTGTACCCTTTCCAAGGCATGAAGGCAACCATAAGGTTTCGTCCAAGTGCAAGTTCACCTTTTTGAGTTCCGTAACCTTCACTCAATACCTGACCTTTCTTAACGCGCTGTCCTTTCTCAACAATTGGACGAAGGTTAATGGTCGTACTTTGGTTTGTCTTACGGAATTTAGTGAGTTTGTAAGTTCTGTACTCGTTGTCAAAGCTTACAAGTTCGTCTTCTTTGCTAAGAGCATACTTGATTGTAATCTCATTAGCATCCACGAACTCAACAACCCCATCTCCTTCTGCATACTGAAGTACACGTGAATCCTGAGCTACCAATCTTTCAAGGCCTGTACCTACGATCGGTGATTCTGGACGAACAAGTGGAACTGACTGACGTGACATGTTTGATCCCATCAAGGCACGGTTCGCATCATCGTGCTCCAAGAATGGAATAAGCGATGCTGCAATCGAAGCAATCTGGTTAGGAGCAACGTCCATCAACGTGATTTCTTTCGGTTCAACCACTGGGAAGTCACCTTCAAATCGAGCTTTTACTTTTTCGGTTTCAAATGCACCTTTATTGTTCACCTTGGCATTCGCCTGGGCAATCATTTGCTCATCTTCCTCTTCTGCACTTAGATAAACGATGTCTTCTAGTTTCACCTTCGCTCCGTCTACCTTACGGTAAGGAGTTTCGATAAATCCAAGCTTGTTCACCTTAGCATATACACAGAGTGAAGAAATCAAACCAATGTTTGGTCCTTCCGGAGTTTCAATCGTACAAAGTCTTCCGTAGTGCGTATAATGAACATCACGTACCTCGAATCCTGCACGCTCTCTGGATAGACCTCCAGGTCCGAGTGCGGAAAGTCTTCTCTTGTGCGTAATCTCAGAGAGTGGATTCGTTTGATCCATGAACTGAGATAGCTGGTTCGTTCCGAAGAATGAGTTAATAACGGAAGAAAGAGTCTTCGCGTTAATCAGGTCAATTGGTGTAAACACCTCATTGTCCCGAACATTCATTCTTTCACGAATCGTTCTTGCCATTCGAGCAAGACCAACTCCGAACTGGTTATACAGCTGCTCTCCAACTGTACGAACACGTCGATTACTCAAGTGATCGATATCATCCACATCTGTCTTAGAGTTGATCAATGCGATCAAGTACTTGATGATGCTAATAATGTCTTCTTTGGTCAACACTCGGTTTTCCATGTCGATATCTAGACCGAGCTTCTTGTTGATTCTGTATCGACCAACTTCACCAAGATCGTATCGCTTATCAGAGAAGAAAAGCTTATCAATTATTCCCCGAGCTGTTTCCTCATCTGGTGGCTCAGCGTTTCGAAGAATTCGATAGATATGCTCAACCGCTTCAATTTCAGAGTTTGAAGGGTCTTTTTGTAGTGTATTGTAGATAATCGCGTGATCTGCAGCATTGATATTCTCTTTGTGCAAAAGGATAGTCTTCGCTTCCGCGTCGAGAATGATCTCAATGTGTTGATCTTCAATTACTGTCTCACGGTCAACGACTACCTCGTTACGTTCAATTGACACCACTTCACCGGTATCTTCATCAACGAAGTCTTCAAACCATGTTTTTAGAACACGAGCTGCGAGTCGACGACCTACAACCTTTTTCAGTCCTGTTTTACTGACCTTGATCTCATCAGCGAGGTCGAAAATCTCAAGGATTTCCTTATCACTCTCGTATCCGATGGATCTCAATAATGTTGTTACTGGAAGCTTTTTCTTACGATCAATATAAGCGTACATGACGCTATTGATATCGGTCGCGAATTCGATCCAAGAACCTTTGAAAGGAATGATTCGAGCTGAATAAAGCTTCGTGCCGTTGGCGTGGAAACTTTGTCCGAAGAACACTCCAGGAGAACGGTGCAATTGCGAAACCACAACTCGCTCTGCTCCATTGATCACAAATGATCCGCGTGGAGTCATGTAAGGAATAGTACCGAGGTACACATCCTGAAGGATGGTTTCGAAATCTTCGTGTTCAGGGTCCGTACAGTAAAGCTTAAGCTTTGCCTTCAAAGGCACACTGTAAGTTAAACCTCGCTCAACACATTCGTCAATCGCATATCTCGGCGGATCGATGAAATAGTCAAGGAACTCCAGAACGAAGTTGTTTCGAGAATCCGTAATCGGGAAGTTCTCGCTAAATACGTTGAACAAACCCTCGTTCTCACGGTCTTCTGGTGAGGTTTCCAATTGGAAAAAGTCTTGGAAAGACTTCAATTGGATATCGAGGAAGTCAGGGTATTGGAGCTGATTTTGGGTGCGAGAAAAATTAATCCTCTCCTGTACGTTCGATTTGGTCATTGAACTAAAATGTGAATTATACTACGACTACAAACAACAAAGGGCCTAGCCCCAAATGGAGCTAGACCTTCGCGAAGTAATTATTTAAAATGCTTACTTAATCTCAACCTCAGCGCCAGCTTCTTCAAGCTGCGTTTTAAGTGCTTCAGCTTCGTCTTTCGCTACACCTTCCTTCAATGGTTTAGGTGCACCATCAACTAGTTCCTTAGCCTCTTTGAGCCCAAGTCCGGTCATTTCCTTAACTAGTTTCACGACAGCAAGCTTAGAACCACCTGCAGCGTTAAGAATTACGTCGAATTCAGATTTTTCTTCTGCTCCTCCGCCTTCTCCGCCACCAGCCGCTGGGCCAGCCATAGCTACTGCAGCAGCAGCAGGTTCGATTCCGTATTCATCCTTTAGAATGTCAGCAAGTTCGCTAACCTCCTTAACAGTGAGGTTTACAAGTTGCTCTGCAAAATCTTTTAAATCAGCCATTATATATGTATTAAAAGTTGTTGTTTCAAATTAATTTTAAGATGCTCTTTCCTGTAATGCCTTGACGAGTCCTGACAGTGTGTTTCCTCCAGATTGAAGGCTACCCACAACATTCTTCGCAGGAGATTGAAGCAATAGAATAACGTCACCGATAAGTTCGTTCTTAGACTTCAGATTAGCAAGTGCTTCAAGGTGATTATCTCCAATGTAGATGCTCTCCTCAACGTACGCGCCTTTCAAAATCGGTTTTTTCGATTTCTTTCTGAACTCCTTGATCAACTTAGCTGGTGTATTTCCAGCCTCAGCAATCATTATTCCTGTGTTACCTTTCAAAACCTCGGTTAATTCACCGAAATCCTTGCCTTCAACACGCTCCATCGCTTTACGCAATAGTGTGTTTTTGACCACCTGCAATTGTACATCTCGTTGGAAGCACAGTCTGCGCAATTTGCCGGCGCTCTCGGCATCTAGATCAGCAACATCAGCGAGGTAAACTACCTCGTTCTGTGTCAATCTTTCAGCAAGATCACTTATCAGAGTATCTTTTTCTTCTCGTGTCATCTTAGTGAATTACGAATGTTATAAGCTCACTGACTTAGTGTCAACCAATATCCCCGGTCCCATGGTACTACTTATATAAACAGATTTCATATAAGTACCCTTGGCCGAAGCTGGCTTGAGCTTAATAATTGTTTGTAACAGCTCACTCGCGTTTTCCGCGATTTTTTCTGCGTCGAAGGAAACCTTCGCTACGGAAGCATGAACAATACCGAACTTATCGACTTTGAAATCGATCTTTCCGGCTTTTACCTCCTGAACAGCTTTGGCAACGTCCATAGTCACCGTACCTGTTTTTGGATTCGGCATTAAACCACGAGGGCCTAATACTCTTCCTAGGGGACCAACCTTACCCATCACACTTGGTGTAGTAATGATGACGTCTACGTCAGTCCATCCTCCCTTGATCTTAGTAATAAAATCGTCTAAGCCTACATGGTCAGCACCGGCTGCTTTTGCCTCTTCCTCCTTATCAGGAGTGCAGAGAACAAGAACTCTCACATTCTTACCGGTACCGTGCGGAAGCGTGACAACCCCTCTAACCATCTGATTAGATTTTCTTGGGTCTACGCCTAGACGGATACTAAGATCCACAGATTCATCAAACTTAGCTGATGCTACCTCTTTGAGGAGGCTTGAAGCATCGCTAATGTTATATGCTTTGTCTCCCTCGATCTTATCGAGGTAACCTTTTTGCTTTTTAGTCAATTTTGCCATGATCTATCCTCCTATCTTCTAACAGCAATACCCATGCTTCTGGCAGTTCCTTCTACCATGCGCATTGCAGATTCAACAGTAAAGCAATTCAAGTCGATCATCTTATCAGAAGCGATGGCTTCAACTTGTGCTTTAGTAACAGTTCCTGACTTGATTCGATTTGATTCAGCAGATCCTGATTTGATTTTAGCAGCTTCTTTTAACTGAACTGCTACTGGGGGAGTTTTTACGAGAAAGTCAAACGACTTATCTGCGTAAACGGTGATCACCACTGGAAGAACTTTTCCAGCTTTATCTTGGGTTCTAGCATTAAACTGCTTACAGAACTCCATGATATTAACTCCTTTAGCTCCAAGTGCTGGACCTACGGGAGGCGAAGGGTTGGCAGCACCTCCGCGGACTTGCAACTTAATAAGTGCACTTACCTCTTTTGCCATTCTATCTAGTTTTTAGTTCAAACGTCACACCTCCTAAATTGTAGTGCGACTCCTAATTATTAATTACTCTTTTTCAACTTGCATGTAACTCAATTCGAGTGGAGTTTTTCTTCCGAAAATCTTCACCATCACCTTGAGTTTCTTCTTCTCTTCGTTGATCTCTTCAATAATTCCTGAGAAACTATTGAATGGACCATCGATCACTTTCACAGCCTCACCTACAACGAACGGAATATTCAATTCTGCTTCATTTTCAGCAAGTTCATCAACTTTACCAAGCATTCTATTCACCTCGCTTTGGCGAAGTGGAATTGGGCTTCCTCCCTTTTTATCGGTGAGGAATCCTATAACGTTGGTCGTTTGTTTTATCACATAAGGAATCTCACCAATGAGATTAGCCTCAACAAAGACATATCCAGGATAGAGGTTTCGTTCTTTACTCACCTTCTTTCCTTTCCTGATTTGGTACACTTTCTCAATTGGTAGAAGAATTTGTGCAACGTGGTTTTGCATGCCCAATCGCTCAATCTCGATTTCCAGCTGCTCCTTCACCTTACGCTCTTTTCCGCTAATTGCGCGGACTACGTACCATTTTTTATCAGTTGTGGCTGTCTCTGACATCTTATCCAAATATTTTCAGGTAGATCAAATCCATGATCTGTCCAAAGGCCAAATCCATCATATAAATCACTCCAGCGATAATGAAAGTCGCTACTAAAACGACAATACCGCTGCTCTGTAGTTCTGACCATGTTGGCCAAGAAACCTTGTTACCAAGCTCATCAACCGCCTCCTCTACATATGCTCGAATTCCTGCCATCAATTCTCTTTTTGCACGGGTGGTAGGAATCGAACCCACAGCCCCTGGTTTTGGAGACCAGTGCTCTACCAGTTGAGCTACACCCGTATGTCAAAATGTTGCTCAGTTTTCAAACCTCGCAACCGTACTTTTTATAACAACAGAAAGTGTGAGGCCTCAAATGACGCCCCACACTTCTGAATAATTAAACTATTCTTACTTGAGGATCTCAGTCACCTGACCGGCACCAACCGTACGCCCACCTTCGCGAATCGCGAACTTAAGACCTTGGTTGATTGCTACTGGAGCGATCAAGTTAACTTCAATTGTCAAGTTATCACCAGGCATAACCATTTCACGGCCATCACCAAGAATGATCTCGCCAGTAACGTCTGTCGTTCTTAGATAGAACTGTGGACGATACTTATTGTGGAATGGGGTGTGACGTCCACCTTCTTCCTTCTTAAGGATATATACCTCGGCTTTAAACTTTGTATGAGGAGTAATTGTACCTGGCTTGCAGATAACCATTCCTCTTCTGATGTCTGTCTTTTCAATTCCTCTAAGAAGAAGACCAACGTTGTCTCCAGCTTCTCCTCTATCAAGAATCTTACGGAACATCTCAACTCCGGTGATTGTTGAATTTAGTTTCTCTTCGAAACCAATAATCTCAACGTTGTCTCCGGTATTGATAACACCTGCTTCGATACGACCTGTTGCAACAGTACCACGACCAGTGATCGAGAATACATCTTCAACTGGCATCAAGAAATCCTTGTCAACATCACGTGGAGGCATTGGGATGTAGCTATCAACAGCTGCCATCAAATCCATGATTTTATCTTCCCATGCAGCCTCTCCGTTCAATCCACCAAGAGCAGATCCTTGAATAATTGGACAATTATCTCCATCATACTCATAGAAAGAGAGCAATTCACGAATTTCCATTTCAACAAGCTCAAGAAGCTCTTCATCATCAACAAGGTCAACCTTGTTCATGAAAACAACGATTTGAGGAACACCTACCTGACGTGCAAGAAGGATGTGCTCTCGCGTCTGTGGCATTGGACCATCTGTTGCCGCAACAACAAGGATAGCTCCGTCCATCTGAGCAGCTCCAGTAACCATGTTCTTCACATAATCAGCGTGACCTGGGCAGTCAACGTGAGCGTAGTGACGGTTCTCAGTTTCATATTCAACGTGAGACGTATTAATCGTAATACCTCTTTCTTTTTCTTCCGGTGCATTATCGATTGAATCGAATGACCGCAATTCAGAAAATCCTTTCTTGGCCAACACAGTAGTGATGGCAGCAGTCAAGGTGGTTTTACCGTGGTCAACGTGACCGATTGTTCCGATGTTTAAGTGTGGTTTGGAACGATCAAATTTTTCCTTTGCCATGATTAATAACTATTAGTTAATTATTGAGTTTAATTATTTACTTATCCAAATGAGCCAATGAGGGGAATTGAACCCCTGACCTCTTCCTTACCAAGGAAGCGCTCTACCCCTGAGCTACATCGGCTTAACATGCATCTCCAAGTAGAACCTTTAAGAATCAGACCTAAAAAAGATCTTCATCTATAAGTTTCAAAGAGCGGGAGACGAGACTCGAACCCGCGACCCTCAGCTTGGAAGGCTGATGCTCTACCAACTGAGCTACTCCCGCTTTTATTCTCTTACCAGTTCACTGCATGAACTTATTTCAAAAAACAACCCTTTAAAAGGGTGACTTTTTCAGCGTGGGGAGAGCAGTTTTACTGTCTCATCTAAACTGCAAATCTTTCAATTCACAACTTCGAATCTTCTCCTCCCAGCACGTCAAATAACTTTTCGTGGGGAGAGCAGGATTTGAACCTGCGAAGGTGAAAACCAACAGATTTACAGTCTGTCCTCGTTGGCCGCTTGAGTATCTCCCCAAAACCGAGCCGATGGAGGGATTCGAACCCCCGACCCGCTGATTACAAATCAGCTGCTCTGGCCAACTGAGCTACATCGGCGAAGTCGTCTGCTTTACAATGAACTATAAACAAAATGCAGACCCCCCTGAAAAAGGTCTGCAAAGTTATTCATTCTTTCACACGTGACAAGCCCCCTAAGTATTTTTTCCAGAGGGCTCTGTAAAGGATCAGAAAATCAGCCTAATGCACCTGCAAAAGCTTGCCTTTTTTACGTCGAAGCTGCCTCCGAAGAGCCTCTGTTGATTGGTCAATTGCTTCTTCAAATGACCTGCATTGCTTTTTAGCGAACATCTCCTTGCCCGGAGTAACCAATCTAATCTCCGCAACTTTGTTTCCGTTGTCGTGATTTCTATCGAGTCTTAAATAGACTTCACCAAGGATGATGTTGTCGTGAAATTGATCGAGTTTATGAACCCGTTGTTGAACGAAGTCGATGAGTTTTTGATCCGCGTCAAAATGGATCGAGTGTACCTTGATTTCCATGCGCTTAATTTTTGCTCCTCGGATGAGCGTTTTGATAAACTTGCTTTAATTTCTCTAACGAAGTATGTGTGTAAACCTGAGTGGCTGCCAAGCTGCTGTGTCCTAGAAGTTCTTTGATCGATTGCAAATTGGCTCCTTCGTTTAAGAGATGTGTGGCAAACGTGTGCCTTAAGACGTGTGGACTCTTCTTGTCCATGGTCGTCACTTGCGAAAGATACTTTTTTACGATCTGATACACAAGGCTGGGATAAAGTTTTTGACCTTTTAACGTAATGAAGAGGTTTGAACATTCAGCTCCAATCGTCTGCCTTACCTCCAAATACTCTTCAATCCATTTCATGAGCATCGGTGCTATGGGCAGTATTCTCTCCTTATTTCGTTTACCGAATACTTTGATCGAAAAGTTCGCCTCATCGATTGATTCCAAGTTGAGAGTGATCAGCTCTTCCCTCCTCAATCCACAAGCGTAAAAGACTGCGAGGATGAGTCGATCACGAACACCTTCAAAGTCTGATTCAAATTCAATTTCGTTGAACAAGTTATCGATACTTTCAGACCGAACTACTGAAGGAAGGTGATTAGAAGTCTTGGGCCTTTGAATAAGTCTAGCTGGATTTTTTGAAACGAGCGACTTGCGAATAGCAAACTCATAGAACGATTGCACTGCACTCAACTTCCGATTGATCGAACGTGGCGCGATGCCAGAATCGGCCAAATCAGCTACCCACGAACTGACCATTCTCTGGCTCACTTCTTTGATCTGATCCAGCTCATAAAATAACGCCAGGTAATCACAAAAAGAAGACAAGTCAGATCGGTATGCCGTAATGGTGTGTCGACTATACCTCTTCTGGAATTCTAAATACTCGAGAAAACTATCTACTACCTCTTTCAATGTTTTGTTGAAAGCGGTAAGTTAGGAATATTGGAGAATTAGAGGACGTGAACCATCTTGGGTTCGTCGTTGAGAATTTTGGCAGCCTTCCCAATTAAATCATGCAGACTATCAAGCGAATCAACGTGATAATAGCGCCACTGGATTTCGCTGTTGACAAACGCATTGTTCATCACACTCTCAATATCGAATGGCAAAACTTCAATGTCGTCGTTGAACACATGATTGGTTTCTCCAAATGATGAAGCAATTCCTGCTCCGTAAATTTTGGTTTGAGAACCTTGTTGCATCAAACCAAATTCGATCGTAAACCAATACAATCTTTGAAGCTTCAGTACAGCTTCTGGATTATGAGCAAACCGTTTTCCGAGCTTTCCAAATTCAAACATGAAGTCGGCATAACCTTGATTCAATATAAGAGGTGTATGCCCAAAGATGTCATGAAACATGTCGGGTTCCTCTAGATAGTCAATCATGTCTCGACTTCGAACCCACGTCGATGAGCAAAATGTTTTTTGAGCTAACAACGAAAAGAACTCGTCTACGGGGATTAGGCCAGGCACGATTCTTAACCCCCAACCTGATCTCTTTACATAACGCTGCGCAATTCATCAAAATCTGGAATGGATTGAGCGTTGAGTGCATCTGAAAACACCTGAAGGCATTCCAAGTATTCCCCGCAAACCTTGTCCTCCAGGTTTGCAACCTGCCGATCAAAGAGTAAGCTCCATACTTCCTGATCCTCTTCGGTGTATTTGGAATAATCTTGAATCATAGGCATAAAAAAATCCACCTCAGTGGGTGGATCTTCTAATAATTTCTTTCTATCTGATTACTCTTCGCGCTGAATCCTTTGATCGCGATAAATAGCTTTCAGTTTAGTCTCTCTGTTCTCCATGGATGGCTTCGTGAACTTCTGACGCTGACGCAATTGTTTCATTGTGCCTGTACGCTCGAATTTCTTCTTGTACTTCTTGAGCGCCTTCTCAATCGACTCACCTTCCTTTACTGGTATAATTAGCATACGTCCTTAATAAATTGGGCGCGAAGTTACGACTTTGATTAAAAAAACAAACTATTTCAAGATTTCTCTTGAAATAACCAGCTTCTGAATTTCAGACGTGCCTTCACCGATTGTGCAGAGCTTAGAATCTCGATAATATTTCTCCGCAGGGAACTCTTTTGTGTATCCGTATCCACCAAAAATCTGAACGGCCTCCATTCCACATCTTACGCTAACCTCACTTGCGTAATATTTAGCAATCGCAGATTCCTTCGTTACATTCTGATTACGATTCTTCAAATCTCCTGCTTGGAAAATCATCAATTCAGACGCTTCAATCTCCGTTGCCATGTCAGCCAGCTTAAAGGAGATTGCTTGAAATTTTGAAATTGGTTTTCCAAATTGTTCACGCTCCTTCGAGTACTTCACCGAAGCGTTGAGCGCTCCTTTTGCAATCCCCAGCGATAACGCAGCAATAGAGATTCTGCCTCCATCCAACACTTTCATTGCTTGGATAAATCCTTCTCCTTCGCTTCCCAACAAATTATCGTTTGAGAGTCTACAGTTATCAAAAAACAAAGCGGCTGTTTCAGAAGCCCTCATTCCGAGCTTATCTTCTTTTTTACCACCACTGAACCCAGGAGTTCCTTTTTCAACGACGAATGCCGACATGCCCCGAGAATCTCCTTTCTCCCCAGTTCGCACGATGACTACAGCCACATCACCACTAATGGCGTGGGTAATAAAGTTCTTTGATCCATTCAGAATCCAATCATCTCCATCTCGGACAGCCGTGGTAGCCATACCGCCAGCATCGCTACCGGTCCCAGTTTCTGTTAGACCCCAAGCACCGATCCACTCTCCTGTGGCCAATTTAGGAAGCCATTTTTCTTTCTGCTCTTCGTTGCCAAACGTCAATATGTGGTTTGTACAAAGTGAATTATGTGCCGCTAAGCTTAACCCGATTGATCCACAAACCTGAGCAACTTCGGAAATCGTATCGATGTACTCAAAGTAGCCTAGTCCAGCTCCGTTATACTTTTCTGGAACAAGTACCCCTAGAAGCCCAAGGGCTCCCATTTTTTTAAATAAGTCAACCGGGAAAAATTGTCTCTCATCCCAATCCATGACGTTCGGCCGGATTTCCTTTTCAGCGAAATCCCTGACCATCTGAACAATCATCTCCTTGTTCTCGTAATTTCCAAAATCCATAGATCAATATTTCACCAATGAAATGACTTCACCAGTGTATGGTTCCAATTTCTTCGCACCCGCTAGAAACTCCAGTTCAATTAAAAAATTAAAGCCTACAATATTAGCACCCAAATCTGATATGAGCGCTGCCGCAGCACCAGCAGTTCCACCTGTTGCAAGTAGATCGTCATGGATGAGTACGTTATTGTTAGAGTGAACGGCGTCTTCGTGCATTTCAATAATGGCTGTTCCATATTCCAAATCGTATTCGCGCTCTATCGTTTTGTATGGAAGCTTGCCTTTTTTACGAACCAATGCGAAGCTGCAGTCAAGCCTTTGGGCCATCATCATTCCGAAAATGAATCCTCTACTTTCAATTCCAACAACTACGTCAATGGGATGATTCGAAAATGGTTCAATAAGCGCATCAACAATGTCGGAACAAAGCTCTGGGTGATACAAAATTGGCGTGATGTCCTTGAATTGAATCCCTGGCTTTGGAAAATCCGGTATCGTCCGGATGTGATCATTTATTCTAGATTGAATACTACTCATTTCAGCGTTAGATATGGCGCAATTAAATTATAAGTTGAATCCGAAATCACATCCGTCTCCTTGATTCTCGATTTGCGGTCGAAACTTCCGTGTTGCTCTCGCCAAGCACAAATAATCTTAGACTCTTTCCAGGACAGGTATGGATGAGAAGCCAAGTCTTGAACTTTACAAGCATTAAGATTAATCTTTCTTACGAGACTGGTATCAATTTCAACGCGACCTCTCAGGCTTTCAATTGTCTCAGGCCGAATTCTATAAACCTCATTCAGCTGACCTAAAGAAACATAACCGCCCAAAGCTTCTCTCGTTTTAATAATCTGTCGGCAATAAAACGGGCCAATTCCAGGAAGCGCATCAAGGCTGGCAGAATCTGCCGAGTTGAGTTCAAGGATATGCACGATGGCAGTTTTTCGAATTGGCGAATTAATGGCCTTATCAACCTGATCAAGTTCCTTTTGTTCTTCTATTTCAACGTAGGGAATTGCTTGAGCCAACCAATTTGAATCCATCCCGTAAATTTTGGACAAGTCAGTAGCCGTTTTGAATTCCCCTCCTTTTGATCTGTACTTAATGACCCTTTTAGCAATACTGGAATTCAATTCAAAGCCTTCTAACTCCGCAATGGTTATTGTATTCGGGTTAAACGGAAAAATTGACGGCACTCTGGGCAACGGTACGCTTTCCCTAACTGAATCAGATTTATTATTAGACGATACCTTTTGAATCTTAGAATTCATTTCATCTACCATGGCCTGTTCTTCGGCAGAAAGGATCATCGGTTCTTCAGGCTGCTGCCTTACATAGAAATTAATCGCTGCAAGCGTAAGAAGTATAAAAAGGAGGATGAAAGCGCCTCGGGCTTCTCTTTTATTTAGCCTTAAGTATTCCTTGATGAATCGTCTGAAGCCCATTTCAGGGCTTATTTGTAGGCTTGGATTTCTCCAGATTTGATGCGAGCCATGTATGACTTGAGGTCACTTCGAATTTCTGGAGCGAGGAAGTAAAGGCCAGCTACGTTCGGAAAACACATCGCAAATATCATCACATCTCCAAAGGTGAATACGGATCCCAAACTCATTCCCGATCCGATCACGATGAATATGCAGAAGATAATTTTATAGGTGTATTTAGATGTTTTGGATTCTCCGAAGAGGTACGTCCATGCTTTGACTCCATAGTATGACCATGAGATCATGGTCGAAAGTGCGAATAGTATTACAGCAACCGATAGAACAATCGGGAACCAACTTAGGACCTCCTCAAAGGCCGAAGACGTTAATGAAATTCCGCCAACCGTTTGAGCAGAATTCATCGCTTCTTCTTGGCCAAATGAACCGTACCCGGTCACGACGATAACCAAGGCGGTCATAGTACAAATCACAACGGTGTCAATGAATGGTTCCAACAAGGCAACGATTCCTTCACTAATTGGTTCCTCCGTCCGAGCGGCAGCGTGTGCAATAGAAGCGGATCCAATTCCTGCTTCGTTCGAAAATGCTGCGCGTTGAAATCCAACAATCAAAACTCCCACTATACCACCGTACATTCCGTCAGGAGTAAATGCTCCACCAAATATCTGGGCGATGGCGTGCGGAAGCTCAGCAAAATTGACCGCCAGAACCACGAGCGCTGCTCCTACATAAATGGTTACCATAAGCGGAACAATTTTGTCCGTCACTCGAGCAATGCTTTTAATGCCTCCTATGATAATCGCTCCGACAACCACGGCCATCGCAAGTCCGAATATCCAACCATGACCATAGAACATGCTGGCTTGTCCGCCAGTTACATCAATCAGCTGTTGCGTTGCTTGATTGATCTGGACCATGTTTCCTCCTCCGAGGGAACCACCAATGCAAGCAATGGCAAATAATACCGCGAGAAGCTTTCCAAGATTCCCAAATCCCTTTTTAGCCAATCCTTTACTTAGGTAATACATCGGTCCACCCGAAACGCTTCCATCATCATATTCGTTTCGGTATTTGACTCCCAGTGTACACTCGACGAACTTAGACGACATGCCAAAGAGTCCAGCGAGAATCATCCAAAATGTCGCTCCAGGGCCACCGAGTGATACCGCGATTGCAACCCCGGCAATATTTCCAACTCCAACAGTACCTGACAGTGCTGCTGTAAGAGCCTGGAAGTGCGACACCTCTCCTTTATCATTCGGATTGTCATATACGCCGCGAACAACATCAATGGCGTGCTTGAAGGCGGTGACATTTACGAAACCCATATAGATCGTGAAAAATACTGCACCAATAATCAGCCAGATTAAAACAAAGGGGACGTTAAGCTCGCCAATGGGGACAGTGAAGAAAATTATTCCTTTGAGAAAGTCAGTGACTGGCTGCATAATTCCATTGATCGTCTCATCAATTGACCCTGGTTCTTGGGCCCAAGAACTAAATCCAATTAAAGAAAAAGTAAGAAAAGCGGCTAGTTGCTTGATGAATCGCATGAAATTGGTTTTCGGTTGGAGCCAAATATAGAAATCAAAGCACTCCACTTGAGCGTGGAAGTGACGAGCTACTCATCTATATGTAAAACGCTCTTAAGCTTTTTGATTTGATCTGGGTTACCAAGTACAAACAACTTGGATTCTGGGACTAACTCTCTTTCTGGTGAGGGGTTCACAATAATCTCATTCTCGGGAGTTTTAAAACCAATGATCCGAGAACCAGTGTGATAGCGATTTTCCAATTCCATGATGGATTTATGCTCAAAATCTGCCGGTAAGTTCTGAAACCTGATCTCAACAAGTGTAGAATCATCCTCACCCATGACGGAAATATGATCCAAGAATTCCATCAAGTCAGGGGTCGTGACCAAAGTACCCATGTGGGAACCTCCGACTTTGTCTGGCAGTATGACGTTGTTAGCTCCAGCTATTTTAAGCTTGTGCTCACTTCGATCATCAGATGCACGTGAGATGATATTCAGCGTAGAGTTGACATCCCGTGCCGTCAGTACTACGAACAAGTTATCTGCGTCACTCGGAAGCGTTGTAATCAGCGCTTTTGCTTTTTCGATTCCTGCTTGCTGCATAATCGAATCATCCGTCGCGTCACCCGGGAGCACAATGGTGTGTTCTGAACTTTCTCGTATCCTCTGTACCAAATCAGGATCGTTTTCAATGATGACGAAATCTTGGTGATACGCCCTCAGCGTCTTAACCGCTTGGCGACCATTCCTTCCATACCCGCATACTACAACATGGTCTGACAAGCTCTTCAATTCAGTCAAAACTCGATAGTTTTTAAGATAGACTTTGTATTCACCTGAAACCAAATATCGGGTAATTGAGCTTATGGCATAAGCGAGAGTGCCGAACGTGGTAATTATCAGGAAGGAAGTAAATAATTTGCCCTCCGGCCCCAGATTATGCACTTCACCGAAACCCACAGTGGAAACCGTGATCACCGTCATATAGAAGGCATCCATCCAAGTGAAATCTTCGATATAAACGAAGCCTAAAGTTCCTAAAAGAAGAACCCCAGCCAAAAAGCCAAATGCATAATAGAGCTCTCGGAAATAACTGAAATTGAGGAGGAATCTCATCGATAATATTTAGTCGATTAAAAATCCCAAATGGTAGGACGCTTGGACTTAAGCAAATCAATATGCTCTATCCAAAATAAGAGAACGAAGTAGAGAATTATCGGAGAGCCAAACGTGAGGAACGAAGCATAGATAAAGTAGATGCGAATTCTGGATGATTTGATACCCCATTTCTCTCCAAGCCATTCGCAAACTCCAAACGCTTGCTTTTCAATAAGTGATTGAATCGCTTTTATCATGTTCTAGTTAGGATCGATTTCCCAATGCTGCAATTTAAGCATTTTTTTGATGAACATAGCTGGGTGTACAGCTCTAGCATAGCTTGAGAATCGGCTGCCGTGCTCGCCTTGCGACCTTGTTTCACCCACATACGACTATAGCGATTTGACTCCGGCTTCAAGTCCCTTAAAAGAGCAATGGACCTCCTTAGCAAGTCCCCTGAACCTACCGATGAACCGTAGTAGTACAAAAGAGGAACATGCACGTTAATTTGTAAAAGTGTGTCCAATTCCTTGGATAATTTCAATTCTAGTTTTCTCTTACTCGGAACAGAAAAGGCATAGTGGGATTGCCAATAAGAACTGGCAGATGGAACGAAGCTCGCCCAATTCAATGGCTCACCAAGAATCAGCGCATCCCATGCTTCGTTTAGTTTAGGTAAGATGGTCGAAAATTGAATGATTCTTCTTAACGGAGTGTTTTCAGGTCTCACTCTCCCTGTCTTCCACTTTTGAACGACTTCATCGAGATCATAAAGATTTTTGAAATGCAAATACGTTGACCGAAGCTCCAGTGCATATTCATCGTTAGTGTCATCTAAGTAGCCAGCAACACCCAAAAGAAGAGCCTCGAGTGATCGTTGCTCATCAAGATGCTTCAATACAATTTTGGCCGGAATCTTTCTGGCCAATTCGAGCATCGGAAGCTTATTCATGTTCTGGCCCAAAAACCCCAGCGTAAGAGCATAGTAAGTCTGTGACCAATCACCAGCATTAACCTTGTGCAGCAGAGATATTTCACTTCCTTTCCTTTCTAACCTCTGGATTATCATTTCATCCATGGTTAAAGACCACAATTTCGATTCAATGGCTGATTGGAAAGAACTGCATGGAATGGTGGCTCTCTGAATAGACAATTGTTCGTAGCGCTGAAACACTTCTTTGGGGATTCGTCCTTTCAATTCGAACGTCGGAATGAACTCACCATTCCCATTCCTAATATCAACATCATGCTCATATACTACATGGAGAATAACGCTGTTGTAGAGCGAATCTTTCGAATGATTATGCCTATTCCAGTCGCTTGATCGGTGGTGAATCTCAACAGCTCCAGCCCACTCGATTGAATCAAGTTCAATACGCGCAGCAGAAAAATCAGGACCACTTCCGCGATTTAGTTCGCCTCTATCCAAAATTGACATTGGGTGACCATCAACGGTCTGAAGTTCCTTTGGTGAAAAGAGCCCGGAATCCCACACTAGGTGAAGGATTTCCTCTTTCATCTGAGCATTTCGCTCATTGCGACTTGTAGTTTCTGAGCTTCTCTTGCGGCTGCAGTCGCGTAATCTTCCGCGGAAGAAGCATAGATGATTCCTCTTGATGAGTTAACAAGGATGCCAACATCTGATGTGAGTAATGATCTCAAATCTTCTAATGCCCCTCCTTGCGCGCCTACTCCTGGGATAAGCAAGAAGTGATCAGGGGCGACGTTCCGCACTTTCTCAAAATAGTCAGCTTTAGTGGCACCAACCACAAACATCATGTTATCACTGGAGCCATAAGCCGCGATATTCTCAATAGCAGCCTCGAAGACCATTCGCCCATCGTCAAGTTTGAGTAACTCAATATCCTGAGCACCTGGATTGGAGGTCAATCCCAAAACAATGCTCCATTTATTCTCATAGTCGAGAAATGGAGTCACAGAGTCCTTGCCCATGTACGGGTTTATGGTAATAGCATCACAGTTTAGGTCTTCAAAAAATGCGCGCGCGTATTGGGTCGCGGTGTTTCCGATATCACCTCGCTTTGCATCTGCAATTATGAGTGCTTCTCCTTTTGGAATTAGCTTGATCGTTTCGCGTAACGTCTTCCAGCCTACTTCACCCATTGATTCGTAAAAGGCAATATTGAGCTTGTAACACACGGTAAATTGCAAGGTAGACTCAATGATAGACCGATTGAACTCTAAAACAGGGTTCTCCGCACCCTTGACCACATTCGGCAATTTCGCAGGATCCGTATCCAAGCCGACGCACAAGAATGATTGCTTCCTTTTGATCAGTTCAACTAGTTCCGTCCTATTCATTATGCCGCTTCTCCTGCTTTTAGTTTTTCCGTGTTCTCTGCTATCCTCAATTCATCGATGATCTTCTGAATGTCTCCATTCATCACTTGATCAAGGTTGTAAAGCGTTAACCCAATTCGATGGTCCGTCATTCTGCCCTGCGGAAAGTTATACGTTCTGATTTTGGCGCTTCGATCTCCGGTAGAGACCATGGATTTCCTTTTGCTTGATTCCGCTTCCAATTTCTTTGCTAATTCCATGTCATAAAGCCGGTTCCGCAACATTTCCATCGCCGTCTCCCGGTTTTGCAATTGCGATCTTGAAGCCTGACATGTGATCATAATACCCGTTGGCTTATGGGTCAGCTGGACTTTTGTCTCCACCTTGTTCACATTCTGACCTCCGGCGCCGCTTGATCGCGCCGTTTGAAATTCCAAATCAGCTGGGTTGATTGTGACATCAACTTCGTCCGCTTCGGGTAAAACTGCGACCGTGGCAGCAGAAGTGTGAACTCGACCTTGGGTTTCCGTATCAGGGACGCGCTGAACGCGATGAACCCCAGCTTCATATTTTAGTGTACCATAGACCTCTTGACCGGACACTTTCAGAATAACCTCTTTATAACCACCGACCGAGCCCTCAGTCACATCTACGACTTCCGCTTTCCAACCCATTTTCTCCAGATAACGGGAATACATTCGATAAAGATCTCCAGCAAATAGACTCGCTTCATCGCCTCCCGTTCCTGAACGAATCTCGAGCATTACATTTTTGACATCCTCTGGATCTTTTGGGATGAGCATGATCTTGATATCATCTTCTAATGCAGGAATAGCGGCTTCAAGTTCGTTCAATTCCTCCTTGGCCATTTCTTTCATTTCCGGATCGGATTCCGTTTGAAGAATTTCTTTAGCGCTTGCTAGATTATCCAACATGTCCGAATACTGCTTGTGAATTTTCACGAGCGACTCCAATTCGCTGTATTCGCGGTTGAGCTTCACATACTTCTTCATATCCGCAATGATCTCAGGATCGCTCAGCTTGAGAGCAACAGCTTCATGCCGCTCTTTAATCGATGCTAGTTTTCCGAGTAAATCACTCATGCGTTCTTCGAATAATGGAGGTCATTTCCGTTTTGAGAAATCACGAGCTCAGGTGAAGTAGATTCCTCCACTCGTCCAATTATCTTGGCGTCCACACCAAAGGAAGTACTGATGTCCATTACTTCTTGGGCTCTTTCTTCAGGCAAATAAAGCTCCAATCGATGTCCCATATTAAAGACCTGATACATTTCCTTCCAAGCTGTTTTCGAGTGTTCTTGAATCAATGAAAAGAGTTTTGGTGTTTCAAAAAGACTGTCTTTCACGACCCGACCATTTTGCAGAAAGTGAAGAATCTTCGTTTGACCACCACCTGAACAATGGATCATTCCGTTAATCTCTGCCCTCATCTCTTCAAAAATCTTCATCATTACTGGGGCATATGTTCTTGTTGGAGACAGTACCATTTTCCCGGCGTCAACGGGCACACCTTCAATAGAATCTGTCAGGAAATATGGTCCCGTGTAGGCTAAATCATCAGATAATGAAGACTCAAAACTTTCAGGATATTTTCGAGCAACTTCCTTGTTGAACAAGTCGTGCCGAGCAGAAGTCAATCCATTGCTCCCCATTCCTGCGTTCCAAAAATTCTCGTAGTTGGCTTGTCCAAAAGATGCCAGACCGACAATTGCATCTCCAGGCTTTATATTCTTATTGTCAATGACATCTGAACGATTCATTACCGCAGAAACAGTACTGTCAACAATGATCGACCGCACTAAATCACCAACGTCCGCGGTTTCGCCTCCCGTTGAAAAAATGTCAAATCCATGATCGCGCAAATTTTGAAGCAACTCCTCGGTTCCTTCGATGATGGCCTTGATGACTTCTCCAGGGATCTCCTTTTTATTCCTTCCAATTGTAGAAGAGAGAGCGATCGGTCCTGTGGCTCCAACACACAACAAGTCGTCTGTATTCATTACCACCGCATCTTGTGCGATGCCTTTCCATACGTCTAGATCTCCGGTTTCTTTCCAATAGGCATAAGCAAGGCTGGACTTTGTTCCAGCCCCATCTGCGTGCATGATGAGACACTTTGAATCATCTCCCGAAAGCACATCAGGAATGACCTTGCAAAAGGCAGTTGGGAATAGGCCTTTGTCGATGTTCTTAATCGCCTCATGTACATCAGCCTTACCTGCAGACACTCCTCTCGCTGAGTACTTATCACTTACTTCCATGGGTGCAAAATAAAAAACCGTATGAACGACAGGCGATCATACGGTTTAATCTATGTTATTAATCTAATTAGCGCCTTCCTGAGGCTCCTTAGGCACGTAGTCGAAACTCAAGACCTGGAAGACCGTACGACGGTTCTTCTGGTGAGCCGCTTCTCGTTCTTCATTCGAAGGAAGGGCCGCAACCTGTGCGTCAGTCACAATTGGACGGGATTCACCGTATCCTACAGGAACCATTCTCTCAGGATCTATTTCTCTTTCAATAAGATAGTTTACACAAGTTTCAGCTCGTTTCTGAGATAGAACTTGATTTGCTTTGTCTGTACCTCTTGTATCCGTATGTGCTGCAAGCTCAATAATAATGGTCTGGTTCTCTGTCAGGATATTGAACAGATACTCCAAAGAGTCTTTTGAATTAACCTTATCGTTGACCTGTAGATCCCACTTTCCTAAATCATAAAGAACCAATGGCATCTTAATTTCTTTATCGCAATCAGCACACAATAATTGGAAGTCTTTAATGAAGGCCGTTGACTCGGTAAGTCCGACGGTTGTTTCTTGTCCGTTTGCCCCTAGGTACTTATGTCCATTTGAAGCTGGCGGCTCGATAGCAGATACTTCTACCGTGTACGATGTGTTTTCAAGAATGTAGCGTTCCTCATTCTCTCTCATCTCAAACTCATAGTGACCGGTTCCGTCTGTTAGGATTTCACCAACTGCACCATCAGTTCCCAGTAGTTTCACAGTTACATTACCAAGAGGCTCTTTCGTATCAACGTCTGTCACTGTACCCTCAAGCTTGAAGATCAAAGGTGGCTTCATGAAACTGTAAATATCATCTCCACCTTTTCCTCCAACTCTATCTGAAGAGATAAATCCTCGATCCTCGCCTTTTTCGAAGATTATTCCAAAATCGTTTCCAGAAGAATTCAATGGTGCACCTAAGTTTTGAGGAGCTCCCCACTTCATATCTTCCACTTCTTCCCCCTTCATCTCAGACTTGAAAACATCCAATCCACCCATTCCAACATGTCCGTTAGAGGCGAAATAGAGACTTCCATTTTCGTGGATGTATGGGAACATCTCATCCCCAAGAGTATTAATAGTGGATCCTAAGTTGACGGGTGGTCCCCACATCTTCGTTTTCTTTTCATAGCGGATGTACCAAAGGTCTTTTCCTCCGAGGCCACCCATTTGATCAGAAACATATAAGACGAGGTCATCATCCAGCGCAACAGGGTGTCCTGCTACTGTCGTATCATCAATTCCAAAATCTAAAAGCTCTGGGTCAGCCCAGTTTTGACCTTGGCTTCGTGCAGTATATATCTGACAACCAAAAGCCTTCTTTGTATTGTAGCCACATCTAGTAAAATAGATATTGCTGAACTTCTTATCCAAGTACGCAGCTCCTTCATTTGCGTCAGAGTTGATGATTTCGGGCATTGGGACTGAAGTGCTCCACTTTCCTTTATTGTCGCGCTCGGTTTTGTAGAGGTCGCTAAAACTCTCACCATAGATGTCATCGATGGCATTTCCAGCCGCACCGGGTCTCGATGAAGTGAAAATCAAGCTTGTGAGCTTCTTATCAGCAAAGAATGGAGAGAAATCATAGAATTTCGTATTCAACTGAACCTCATTCCTTACCACATATCTTGATGGATTCTTTTGCCATGAAACTGCTTTCTCGCATGCCTGAACACCCTTTTCAGCCCACATTTTGGCCTCTCCGGATTCATTGAGGGCAATTCGATACTTGGCTATGGCTTCTTCATAACGGCCCTGCTTTCTCAGGATGTCTCCAATTCTCACAGCCATCATCGGATCACTGTGTTCAGCAGCTTCCGCCTTTCCATACCAAACTTCTGCTTGACTTCCGTTTTGCATTAGACGGTAGCACTCTCCTATTTGATATAGAATTCGTGCTTTCTCACTTTGCTTTTTCTCTTTGGCATAGGCTTTCTTATAAGCATCTAATGCCGCATGAAAAGTTTGAGCCTTGTAGATTAAATCTGCTTCTTCAGTATAGTCCTTTTGTGCTATTGCACAAGTGGTGATAATCAGAAAACACAATGTTCCTAGCGCTCCCTTCAGGTATCTCATTCGCTTCACGATTCGATATAATTTTCAGTAGTTCGGGTGGTTATCCCCTGACAAGACCGACAAATCTAGTGAAATTAGATATTGACTTGTAAGCAGACTTAAAAAGCCCGACCGAAGTTGACTATTGTTAGATTAACGTGTAAATAACAGCTCTCGGTATTTTGGGAGTGGCCATAAGTCGTCTTCGACTATAAGTTCCAACTTATCTGCCTCATATCTAATCTCATCGAGATACGGTAGCACATTTTTGCAGTAGGCCAGCGAGCTGGGTTTTGCCTCCAATTTATTCGCTTTTTTCCGCTCATCTATCATCTTTTCGACACTCGTCTGAATTCGCTCTACGCGCTCTGAAACCTTACTAATGATGTCGAGATGTGGTTTTGCAAGCCTCTGAAACTCCTTTTCAGGATAAATTGTTTTCAAACCGGTCACAGACGAAATGAGCTTTTGTTGATAAGCAAGCGCCGCTGGAATGATGTGATTTCCTACGAGATCTCCGGCAACTCTAGCTTCAATTTGAATCTTCATTTGGTAATTTTCATAATAAATCTCATTGCGAGCTTCCAGCTCTTCTTTGGTCAATACTCCTTCCTCTTCGAATAATTTAACCGATGACTTGGATAAAAACGCGTCCAAAGCATGCGGTGTAGTTTTAATATTGCTCAAACCTCGTTTGGCTGCTTCCTTCACCCATTCTTCACCGTAACCATTCCCTTCAAATAGAATGTCTTTTGAAGCAACGATGTACTTCCGCAATACAGTGAGTATGGCCACATCTTTCTTCTTACCTTTCTTAATAAGAGCGTCGACATCCTTTCTAAATATTTTCAACTGACGAGCCATGATGGTATTCATGACGGTCATTGGCGAAGAACAATTCGCGTGAGATCCAACCGCTCGGAGCTCAAACTTATTCCCAGTAAATGCGAATGGACTTGTTCTGTTTCTATCTGTATTGTCCAGAAGAATCTCAGGTATTTTACCGATGTGAAGCTTCAAATCTGTCTTCTCATCCGGTGACATGTCCTTGTCGGTCACGCGTTTCTCAAGATCATTGAGAACTTGGGTCAATTGAGAGCCAATAAAAATCGAAATGATAGCAGGGGGCGCTTCATTTGCTCCAAGTCGGTGGTCATTTCCAGCGGACGCAATGGAAGCTCTGAGCAAATCATCATAATCGTGAACGGCCTTAATTGTATTAATGAAGAACGTCAGGAATCGAATGTTCGTTTTAGGAGTATTTCCCGGACTCAACAAGTTAACACCAGTGTCAGTGGCCAGCGACCAGTTGTTGTGTTTACCACTTCCATTGATGCCTGCAAATGGCTTCTCATGTAGAAGTACTCTGAACCCATGTTTGTGCGCAACCTTTTCCATCACATCCATCAAAAGTTGATTGTGATCGACAGCAAGATTGGTCTCTTCATATATAGGTGCACATTCGAACTGATTCGGCGCTACCTCGTTGTGCCTTGTTTTAATAGGAATACCGAGTAGGTGAGATTCTTTCTCGAATTCACGCATGTATGCATTTGCTCTATCGGGTATTGATCCGAAGTAGTGGTCATCTAATTGTTGCCCTTTTGAAGAAGAATGACCGAAAAGAGTTCTTCCAGTCAACGCTAAGTCAGGTCTAGCTTTGAATAAAGCATCATCCACTAGAAAGTATTCTTGCTCCCATCCAAGAGTTGCTTGAACCTTGTTCACATTTCTATCGAAGTATTGGCACACGGGAACCGCCGCTTCTTGCAAAGAGTGAAGAGCTTTCAAGAGTGGTGCCTTGAAGTCAAGGGCTTGACCAGTGTAGGCAACAAAAACTGTTGGTATGCAAAGTGTACTGTCGATGATAAAAGCTGGACTACTCGGATCCCACGCCGTATAACCCCGTGCTTCAAACGTGTTTCTCAATCCTCCACTTGGAAAACTAGAAGCATCAGGTTCCTGCTGAACCAATTGATCTCCACCTAGCATTTCTATGGATTGTCCAACTTCTGTAGGCGTAAAAAAGGCATCATGCTTTTCCGCGGTCCTTCCGGTTAGAGGTTGAAACCAGTGCGTATAATGCGTCACCTTCTTATCCATGGCCCACGCCTTCATTCCTGAAGCTACTTCATCAGCCAAGCGACGTTCTAATCTCTCTCCTGTATCGATACACTCCTTAACCCTTTTATAGACAGACCTTGGAAGGAATTGCTGCATGGCAGAATCATGAAATACGTTCCTTCCGTAATAGTCTGAGATCTTTTCAGTGGGCTCTGGAATGTCACCAGGAGCGCGGTTTAAGAGGACGTGAAGAGCATCGAACCGGAGTTTTGCCATGATTTTTTACAATTTGAGGCAAAAGTATATCCAACTATGGGGGGTAGAGCTATAAAAAGTGTTTTTTCTTTCAACAACCTATTAAAAAATAGGGGGTCATCTTTGGAAAGCGCTAAATAACAAGGTATATGTACAATATGTACGTACCAAATAGAAGTATCCCTTCTATTCGTGAGACTTTCAAGCGCGTTATCAAAACAGGATATAGAAGAAGTGGAATTCCGAGGAACCAATAGAAATCATTGAATTTAATTTCAGGATTCACATCGATTGGCTGAATCACGGCCGTAACACCAAGAATTCCGAGAATGTTGAAGATGTTCGAACCGATCAGGTTACCAACACTTATAGACACTTCCTTCTTATACAACGCTATCAAGGATGTAGCAAGCTCTGGAACACTCGTACCGAAGGCAATAACTGTGATCGCGATAACCCGCTCTTCAATATTCATTCCTCTAGCAATAGAGACCGCTCCATCTACCATTATATCAGCCCCTACGATCAGCCCAATCATGCTAGCCCCAAATACCAAAAGGGTTCGAATAATATTTGAGGATGCTGGTTGAAAATCTTCATCAGTGGATTGACTTTTATTCTCTCGTCTAGACTCCCGGATTACCCATATGTTAAACGCCAGAAGGCCTGTCACCATGATTGCTCCCTCCCATAGTTCCAATTTAAGATCCCAGGCGAAAACAATAAGGAGAATGGAACTGAGCAACATGAGCGGCCAATCAATGACAACAGAACTTCGGTCCACTGTCATCGTAAAAAAGATTGCGCTAACGCCCATCACTAGTGCGAGGTTCGCAATGTTGCTTCCCACAACATTACCTATAGAAATATCAGGATGACCACCAAGAGCAGCATTCAGACTCACCACAAGCTCTGGAAAAGATGTTCCAAAGCTGACGACGGTAAGGCCAATTACAAGTGAACTGATTTTTAAATAAAGGGCGAGACGAACAGACGATCTAACAAGAAATTCACCGGCAATAATCAGAAAAACCAGACCAGCGATTAATTGTACCCAACCTAACCACATTAGTTTTTATCGTCTTCGATTTTCTTTTTTACTTCATTCACCGAATCTGTGATGTCGCGTTGAATATCATCTGTGGCATTTTTGAATTGTTTGATTCCTCTGCCCAGATTGCGGGCGAACTCAGGGATACGTTTAGATCCGAAAAAGAGAAGCACTATCATAAGAACTATGAAAATTTCTCCTCCACCGAGATTGAAAAACAATAGCGTCATAATGCCGGAATCGGTTTCAAATGTAGGACACAAAAAAGCCCTGAGCGATAATTCATTCAGGGCTTAGTTTTAAATTCTATTGTGCTCTCCTCTTTCCAATGTCTACCACCACTGGAGTAGCAACACAAAGCGAAGAGTATGTTCCCACAACCACACCTATTATAAGTGCAAACACAAATCCTTGGATAACCTCTCCACCGAAGAAGAAGATCATAAGTAACACCACAAGCGTACTCAATGATGTATTCATCGTTCTCGACAGCGTTGAGTTCAAAGCATCATTTATGACGCCTTCGTAATCCTTTCTCTTATGTAAGCCAAGGTATTCCCGTATTCTATCAAACACGACAACCGTATCATTAATGGAATAACCGACTACTGTCAAGATTGCTGCAATAAAGGCCTGATCAATCTCGAGTGAGAATGGCATCAAGCCATACAGTATTGAGTAAAGCGATAATACAACCACGACATCATGGAACATCGCAACGAGCGCACCGAGGCCAAACTGCCATTTGCGGAATCGAATTACGATGTATAAGAAGATTACAATCAAGGAGAAAATTACCGCCCAAATAGCACCTTGCTTAATGTCATCGGCAATTGTAGGACCGACTTTCTGAGAACTCATCAGGTGTTCTTCTTGAAATTGGTCCATGCCTATACCATTCAAGAATGGTTTCAGCCCATTGAACAACGCCTCCTCCACTTGATCTTCAACTTCTACACCTTCGTGATCAATCAAATATTTCGTCGTGAGCTTCACTTGATTTTTGGCACCATAAGTTTTCACCTCAGGAATTAACTTTCGCCCATCCTCAGCTATAAATTCATTACCGACAGAAGCAGCTACATCAGAAACGTTAAAGGTTTCATCAAAGCGAACGATGTAACTTCTACCTCCTGTAAAATCAACACCATAATTCAGGCCTCTCATCGAGAGCGAACCCAGACCCAGTAGAATAATCACACCAGATATCAAGTAGAACAGCCTTCTCTTCCGAACGAATTGGAAGTTTGTATTTGTCATCAAGTTCTGAGTAAGTGTTGTACTAAACCTAGGAGTTGCGTTAGTATCTAATCTCCATTCGAACAATAGACGAGTAATGAATATCGCTGCAAACAATGATGTGGCAATACCTATAATAAGGGTTGTCGCAAATCCTTTAATTGGCCCAGTACCAAATATGTAAAGAATAATACCCGTCAACAAGGTGGTAATATTCGCATCGATGATCGAACTATAAGCGTTTTTGTAACCATCAACGATCGCCAGTCGAACTCCTTTCCCTGCCCTGAGTTCTTCCCTGATTCGTTCATATATAAGAACGTTCGCATCAACCGACATACCTATCGTTAACACAATACCTGCGATACCCGGTAACGTCAATGTAGCTCCTAGCGATGAGAGAACACCCATCACAAAGAACAGGTTGGCAAGAAGCGCAAGGTCAGCCACTAAACCGGCAGCGGAATAGTAGAATGCCATGTAAGCAAGAACGATGATCAGCGCGAGAATAAATGATATAAATCCTGCCTGAATTGCTTCTGCTCCGAGCGTTGGTCCAACAACTGCTTCTTCAATGATCCGCGCTGGAGCTGGAAGCTTACCAGCCTTCAATACATTCGCTAAATCTTCCGCCTCTTCGATCGTAAACTGACCAGATATGGATGAGTTTCCACCTGCAATTTCTCCATCAACACGTGGAGCGCTATAAACGAGATTATCCAATACAATCGCGATTGATTTCTTAGGTGTTTGAGACGAAGCCTCAGCAGTCATGTTCTTCCAGGTTTTGGCTCCTTCAGAATTCATGCTCATCGATATCTCAGGATTTCCGAGTCTATCATTTACGACGCGAGCATTGCTAACGACATCTCCTTCGAGCTGTGCCTTCCCATCCTTACGAGTCACATTCAAAGCATAGAGCTGAAGAAATTTTCCATCTTCGTCATATGGCTTAGCAGCCCACACGAACTTCATTCTTCGAGGGAGCATCGACCGAACATCACGTCGAACCAACATCTCATTCACCTCAGCGGTGTCAGATGTAGATGCATAACCAACAGTCGGTCCTTTCCCCGCATAGTAACTTCCTGATTCAGGATCTTGGAAAATCGCCGGCCGGAGTTTCCCAAATAATGGGTTTTTCTTAACGAAGTCAGCAGCCATTTCGGCCATCTCCACACTGTCTAGTCCTCCAGTTGAATCTTCTTCGCCAAGCAACCCTTCGAGAGAATTGGAATCGAGACCATTGCTATCCTCAACAATCGGCTCTTCTAAATCCGAAACATCAGCAACTACTCCTTCGGCAGTTTCTATAGAATCGGCCTCCGTTGAGTCTGCCGCTTCTACGTCATCGTCTCTAAGTCCCATCTTACTGGCAAGCATCTCATTGACCTGTTCGAGGTTAGTATAGATCTCACCATTGTCATAGGTCTCCCAGAATTCAAGCTTCGCTGTTCCTTGGAGAATCTTTCTAACACGTTCTTTATTCTTAATACCTGGCAGTTCAACAATGATTCGGCCTGTACCCGGCTGCTGCTGAATGGTTGGCTGAACAACACCCAATCCATCAATTCTTCTTCTCAAGACTTGCTCCGTTCTACTCACTGCAGCATCGGCTTCCTCCTTTATAGTGGTAAGAATATCCTCGTTAGAGGCATCGATTGGAAACTTCTCTTTGTTGTCTCGGTTGTGAAAAACTGAAGCCAATGAACCACCTGGGTTCACTTCGTTCCATGATTCCTCAAATAATGTGGTGAAATCTTCCTGACTATTCCTTTGCTTTTCGATTGCGTTTCGAAGTGCCTCATTGAACAGAGGATCATCGTTGCCATCACTAAGCGCTTTAATAAGGTCTTTCACTTGCACCTGAAGTGTCACGTTCATACCTCCTTGAAGGTCAAGCCCAAGATTAATCTCGTTCTTCTTACAATAAGCGTATGTGAAACCAATGAGAGGGTAAACCTCTTCGTTATTCATTTTCGAGAGGTACTCCGTTTCGTATTTCTGAAAAGCAATCTCTTGTTTCAACTGGTCAAGGTCACCTTCAGCCTGTACTAAACTATCTACTCTCTCTTGCGCATTGTCGCGGGCTTCTGCCTCCACACCGGATGTTACGAACGTGAATGAAAGCTGGTAAACACAAGCGACCGCTAACAAAATCGTAAAAATCCAGATTGCACTTTTATTCTGCATATTCTCCGTCAATTAATAAAAAGACCCCCGAAAAGGGCGTGCAAATATAGAATTTCAACTAGTTCGCTGACAGGATATTTGCACGTGAAATAGGATTAATTATTTGAAATCAAAAAGGCACCCAAAAGGTGCCTCATCGATTAATATAACGTTCAAGTTTTAAGCTAATACTGATTCGAGTAATCCATTCGTCTTCTTCACTCCTTCAGCGCTCTCTGTCAGCTTCGATTTTTCAGCATCACTGAGTTCAATCTCAACTATTCGCTCAATTCCGTTTTTACCGAGTACGCATGGAACTCCGATCGATAAATCATTCAATCCATACTCACCCTCAAGTAAGGCGGAACAAGGGAAAATTTTCTGCAGATCACAGCCAATCGCATGAACAAGAGCTGATACGGCAGCTCCTGGTGCATACCACGCAGAAGTACCTAGCAAGCCTGTGAGTGTGGCGCCGCCAACCTTGGTATCCTGAACAACTTGATCCATTCGTTCTGAACTCAAGAATTCCGAAACAGGAACGCTGTTGCGAGCAGCTTTATCAATAAGTGGAACCATTCCTACATCACTGTGTCCACCGATTACCATTCCGTCCACGTCAGATGGAGGACACTCCAAAGCTTCTGATAATCTGTACTTGAAACGTGCGCTGTCTAATGCACCACCCATCCCTATAATTCTATTCTTTGGAAGACCTGATGTTTTGTGCACCAAATAGGTCATTGTGTCCATCGGGTTGCTCACCACTATAATGATGGCATCTGGAGAATGCTTTAAAATGTTAGAAGAAACCTCTTTTACGATGCCGGCGTTGATGCCAATGAGTTCTTCTCTAGTCATTCCAGGCTTCCGGGGTATGCCACTGGTGATAACTGCGACCATACTACCAGCCGTCTTCGAGTAGTCATTTGTTACTCCTGTAACCTTTGTATCGAACCCATTCAGTGAAGCACACTGCATGAGGTCCATAGCCTTACCTTCTGCAAATCCTTCTTTGATGTCTACAAGGACAACCTCTGATGCGAAATTCTTGATTGCAATGTATTCCGCACAGCTCGCTCCGACTGCACCTGCTCCAACTACTGTAACTTTCATGTTCTAATGTGTTTTTCTTAGGGCTTGCAAAGCTAATTTATAGGCTGATTAAAGCAACTCTATATTCATTATCCGTCCTTGAATTAAAACGTAATTTTGCCGCATGAAGAAGGCCCTCATAGGACTCTTGTTTTTATTTGCCTCAATAGGGGTCAATGCACAGTCTTCCATTAACATCCCATTTGATACGCTCGTTCAATTATGCCCCCCAGATACGAGCTGGTTATATCTATTTGGCGACACCCTTAATTCTTCGTCCTATACAGTTGACAGTATCCCTTACAGTCCAGAATCGATTGGAGGAACAAATGTCACCACTTGGGATGATCAAGTAGTTGGGCCGTTTAATATCGGGTTTCCTTTCACTTTCTATTGCAACACATATACACAGTTCTACATCTGTTCTAATGGTTGGATTGGCTTCACCGGAGGTCAAACCGCTACTTGGGTCGTACAAACGTTTCCCAGCACAGCAACAAACCGACCTAAGAATGTAATTGCGGGTCCTTGGCGGGATTGGAATCCAGCAGTTTCTGGTGGACCTTATATAACCTATCAGACAGTAGGGACAGCTCCCTGTCGCAAACTAATTGTAACGTGGAATGCGGTTCCGATGTACTCGTGTACAACTACTTATGGAACATTTCAAATTGTCTTGAACGAGACATCGAACATTGTTGAAAATCACATGACCAATGTTCCTACTTGCTTTGGCTGGGGAAATGGGGATGGCACTCAAGGAACACATAACCTAGCAGGTAACCTCGCTACGGTTGTGGCAGGCCGAAATGAGTCCAACTTTGTTTGTAGCAATGAAAGTTGGCAGTTTACACCATCTTCCCCTATTCAATGGAACTATCCAAATGGCAGTAGTGCAGGAACTGGAAATTGCATTCCAGTATCACCTTCGTTACCAACTTGGATTTATGCGAATGCGTTTAACTGCAACGGTGACACTTTGGAGGATAGCGTCTACATTGATATTTCCTGCATATTCCTAGAGATGGACTCCATGGATGTTGAGTGTACCGGCGATTCATCAGGATACGCGATTGCCGAGGATACCTCTATAAGTACAGGTACCTCTCCACCGTATAATTTTGTTTGGGTCGATCATTATGGCGACACGATCGCAACAAACCCATCGAACAATAACATCGATACGCTTTTCAATCTTCCATCAGGAGGATACACGTGCTTTGCTTATGATAACACCGGGCAGATAGCCGTTGGATATACATACATAAATGAGCCGGATTCTCTGCCAGCATTCTCGTCATCCCTTGAAGTGGAATGTACTGGTGACCAAACGGGAGTCGTTTGGGCTGAAGACACAAATAACTATTCCGGTACTTCCTTTAACGGCTTGTATAATTTCTATTGGAGTGATACAAGTGGCACCGTTTTCGACTCGACACTGTTGACCACAAATTCTGTAGACTCAGCTTCAGGAGTTGGGGCCGGGACATATTTTGTTACCGTGGATGGATGCTATGTCCAAACAGGCCAAATTGAGGTTTCAGAACCTGATACAGTTACTGCATTCACGGGTATGATCCCTGTTCTCTGCAATGGTGATCAAACAGGGACGGTCTTTGCAGAAGACACGAATAACTATGCTGGAATATCATCATTCGATGGTTTCTATAGTTATTACTGGACTAATTCAGCCGGGAATGGAATTGACTCCTCAAATAACACATTGAGTCCATATGACACTGTTTATAACCTTGGAGTAGGTACCTATAACGTTACGATTGATGGATGCTATATTCAATTGGGTCAAGTGACGGTTACAGAACCGGCAATCCTGATTGCTAATATTTCGGATCCATCCAAAATTTCTTGCCCCGGTGTAAATAGTTGCGACGCCTCTGCTGTAGGGAATGGAACAGGTGGTGTGTTGCCATATTCTTTCCAATGGACATCTGGAGAAGCCACTCAACAAGCAACTGCTCTCTGTTCAGATACAAACTGGCTAACGGTAACTGACTTCAATGGTTGCATTGATACAGATTGGGTATTTATCGAAATCCCAGATTCCATTATAACAACCGGCTTTGGGGACACATTAATATGTATTACAAACCCAGCAGCCATTATCGCCGCATCGACTGGAGGAACACCTCCTTTTAGCTATGTCTGGCGTGAAGGAGCGTTTAACGGCCCGGTTATTTCAACGAACGCTCTGCACACAGTATTCCCTCACAAAACAACCCGTTACTATGTGGAATCAACCGATTCTAATAATTGTGAAGGAGACACGGCTTCGGTGCTGATCAAGGTGAGACCAGAGCTTGGAGTTGAACTGCCTGATGTAGACACAATATGTCCATATGACATAATAGACATTACCGTTCAAGGAACCGGAGGAGATAGTAACTACACTTATACATGGAGTACAGGTGAATTTGGAGCTACAATAACTGTGAGTCCAGATGAACCAGTGTGGTACCATCTTACTGTGAGTGACGCTTGTGGGACGCCAGTCTATCTCGATAGCATTTGGGTTCAAGTAGGTGGTTACAGCCCAATTGATGCCAATATTCGAGTAGAAGACGATTCAATCTGTGTTGGTGAAAACGTCTACTTAATCGGTTCAGGCCGCGGTGGTTTTAGAGGTCCTGAGGAATACATATTCAAATGGAGCGAAACTAACATGGATGGAAATTCAATCCAGTTTGTCCGCCCTACAAAGACCACGACGTACCTCATAACTATCACTGACTTATGCCTTTCTCCCGCAGGATATGACACTCTGAAAGTACATGTTGGCACTCCTGACGTTCCTAAAATGACCGCCAATCCGGAAGAATCTTGTTCCGATGGGATTGTGATCTTTTCAATTCCAGAATTTAAAGCGGGCTATACATACAACTGGAATGTTGGTGACAGCACTGTCTATTTCAACGTTCAAGACGACACGGTTAACCATATCTATAAGGGGCCAGGGTGTTATGATGTTAAGTTAACCGTCATTACAGATTTCGGATGTTTCGGTCAACGCCTTGAAAAATGCCTAGTTCATGTATTGGAGGCGCCTATTGCGGACTTTGTCAATGTTCCAATAAATCCCAACACGATGGACCCCATTGTGAAGTTTGTGGATGAGTCTTGGAACGCTCAATCTTTGCTGTGGCAAATCGACGGCGATACTGTTTCAAACGGATCATCCTTCTTCTACGAATTTATAGACACCGGACTCTACGAAGTCTCATTGATTGCTATCTCTCCAGATGGATGTATTGATACACTCGACAAAACATTGCACCACACCGTAGAAACTACGTTGTATGTGCCTAAGTCCTTTTCACCAAATGAAGATGGTTTGAATGATGTATTCAAAGTTCAAGGAGAATCCATTGAACTAGGCACATTTGAATTGATCATTTTCGATCGATGGGGGACACAGTTATTCTACACCAAAAACCCTGACCACGGTTGGGATGGAAGGTATAGTACAACAGGAGAAAAGGTTCCTCAAGGCGCATATCCATACGTGATCAGATACCGCGACAAGATGAACGAAATCAGAAAGATTCGTGGACAGGTGATAGTATCCAAATCTGGAACCGAAACTGGACTTCGCTAAGTCGGCAACCTTCAATTAAAACAGCGTCATTACTTCAGTAAATGGGCATTTGGCAAAGGCATGAAGAGCTGCAACTGGTAGAAGGTTGCAAAATTGAGAGCCGAGCCGCTCAAAAGGAAGTGTTCTCAAAACTCTATAGCAAGCTGCTTAGTGTATGCATGCGGTACGCGGACAATTCGGATGAAGCAAAAGACATTTTGCAAAACGGGTTTATTAAAGTGTTCAAGAGTATTGAGAATTACAAAGGAGATGGTTCTTTCGAAGGTTGGATTAAGAGGATAGTGGTCAATACTGCAATCGATAATTATCGACGTAAAAAGGTGAAACCTTTAGTCGTCGATACAGAGCTCACGGACAGAGTCGGAGACGACATGGAGGACAGCAAAGAAGAGATGAGCATCTATCAGCAGATACCGACAAGTGCGGTGTTAGAAGCTGTGCAGGATTTATCACCGGCTTATCAAACGGTTTTTAACCTCTACGTAATGGAAGGTTATACCCACATTGAAATATCTGAACTGCTCAACATCAGCGTTGGCACTTCAAAATCCAATTTATCGAAAGCAAGGTTGAACCTCCAAAAAATGCTTCAACCGCTTGTAACTAAGATTAGTCAACTTGACAATGAATAGATTCGACGAAATACTTAAAGCAAAGCTTGATAGCCACGAGGCTCCTCTTGATATGGAGATGTGGAATTCAATAGAGCAAGGATTAGAAGCACCTGCTTCTCCAAGCTCTTCATTCAATGCTTCGTTAGTCGGTGGAATTGCAGCCACAACCGTTATGTTGTTGTTGTTCACCTCTCTCCCTACGCTAAAGCACTCGGATAAGACCGTTTCGGTTGTGACAGAGCAGGCTGAAAACAAGGAGGTGACGTTTGAATTAAAGACAGAAGCATTGCCAGCGACATTTGAAGAACAAGAATCTCACAAAATTGAACTTAAGCATGTTGAAGTCGCTTTAACTGAGGTCGACGCTGAAGAACCAATGGCAGACGTGAACACAACCGAACGCCAGGCTTCAGGAAATGATGTTGTTGAACACAACGAGGATGATATAGTGGTTGAAATCACGGCTGATTTCAGCGCTTCTGGAATTCAATGTCCGGGAAGTGAAATAACATTCAATGCCTTAAAAACGGAAGGTTCCGTAACGTGGCTTTTTGACGGAATTCACGTCGAAGAAGGCTCAAGTGCTTCGCATCTATTTGCGGTTTCTGGAGAACACGAGGTAGTCATGATGACAGAGATTAATGGAAAGTCGGTTTCTGTTAAAAAGTCAATTGAAATCTACGAAGCACCAAATTTCAGGGTGTTTAGTGTGATTGAAAAAAGCACTGATTGCTTGACGAGCGATGTATTGCTGAGTACAGAACCATCTGAGTACGCATACGAGTGGAGTCTAAATAGCCAGCTTGGCGATGGCGATGAAATGAGTTATGCCCTACTTGCTGGAACCTATATGGCTACTGTCAAAGGAATCAGCTCCGCTGGTTGCATTGGAATTGTGAATCACCCCGTTCTCGTAAAGGATGAAAGTGGAATTTACATTCCAAATTCTTTTGCTCCTGACGGTGATGGTCTCAATGACATTTGGAAGCCCATTGGTCTGCTTGACGACCATTCACATGAGCTGAGCATCTTCACAGTTCCTGGACAGGAGCTGGTTTACCACAGCACCGAAATCATAGAGTGGAATGGTTCTCTCAATGGACAGGATATGCCTGCACGTAAGAACTACCTATATCAATTGAAAGTGACTGATGCCTGTGGAAACACAGAGACTAAGTCAGGTACGATTACTACTATAAGGTAGTAGGACCAGCCCTTAATTAGACATCAATTTTCGCATACTTAGCGTTGCGTTCGATGAACTCACGTCGAGGTGGAACTTCATCTCCCATCAACATGCTGAACGTGTGATCTGCATCAGCTGCATTTTCGATCGTCACTTTTCTAAGCATTCTTACTTCAGGATTCATGGTCGTTTCCCACAGCTGAATTGCGTTCATCTCACCGAGACCTTTATAGCGCTGAACACCCACGGAAGAATCCTTACCAGCTCCTTTCAACTGCTCAACAAGCTCGTCTCGCTCGGCATCATTCCATGCATACTTCTGCTGGCTTCCTTTCTTTACAAGATAGAGGGGCGGTGCAGCAATGTAGATGTACCCTAGTTCAACCAACTCTTTCATATAGCGAAAGAAGAAGGTTAGAATGAGCGTAGCAATATGGCTACCATCAACATCGGCATCACACATGATGACAACCTTATGATAGCGCAACCTCTCCATATTGAGTGCTTTGCTATCCTCTTCGGTTCCAACTTGAACACCTAAGGCAGTGTACATGTTTTTAATCTCTTCATTTTCGAAGATCTTATGCTGCATCGCTTTCTCGACATTGAGAATCTTTCCTCGAAGCGGGAGAATAGCCTGAAATTTTCGATCTCTGCCTTGTTTAGCAGTTCCGCCGGCCGAATCTCCCTCAACTAAGAATATCTCGCAGAGAGAAGGGTCCTTTTCGCTACAATCCGCTAGTTTCCCTGGCAGACCAGTGGCGCTCATGACATTTTTACGCTGAACGAGTTCTCGAGCTTTGCGAGCAGCATGCCGCGCAGTGGCTGCAAGAATTACCTTTTCGACGATGGTTTTAGCTTCCTTCGGATGCTCCTCCAAGTAGTTTGACAAAACTTGACCGACAGCTTGATCAACCGCGCCTCTGACCTCTGGGTTACCTAGTTTGGTTTTTGTTTGGCCTTCAAACTGAGGCTCCATGACTTTAACAGAAATAACCGCAGTCAATCCTTCACGGAAATCGTCTCCTGCAATGTCAAACTTCAGTTTGCTGAGCATTCCGGTTTCATCGGCATACTTCTTCAGCGTCCGCGTAAGACCGCTTCTAAACCCAGCAAGGTGTGTACCACCTTCCCGTGTATTAATGTTATTGACGTAGCTGTGCAAGTTCTCAGAGAAAGACGTGTTGTACTGCATGGCCAGTTCGACTGGAATTCCATTCTTTTCTCCTTCCATATACATGGGCTCAGGAATCAGAGGCTCTCGACCTTCATCAAGGAATTCAACGAATTCTGATAGCCCGCGCTCAGAGAAGTATTCAGCTTTCAGTTGCTCGCCATTGTCGTCTTTCTCTCTATTATCGGTTAGAGTCAAACGAATTCCTTTATTGAGATAAGCCAACTCTCTCAATCGATGAGATATAGTTTCAAAGCTGTATTCCGTTACTTGAAAAATCGAAGCATCTGGTAGGAACCATACTTCAGTACCGCTTTTATCTGTAGTGCCGATTTCCCGAACATCGTATTGCGGCTTGCCAATTTTGTATTCCTGCTCATACATCTTTCCACCTCTGTGAACAGTTGCTTTCAGATGTGCAGAAAGTGCGTTTACACAAGAAACACCAACACCGTGAAGACCTCCAGAAACCTTGTACGATCCTTTATCGAATTTTCCACCAGCGTGAAGAACTGTCATTACAACCTCAAGTGCAGACCTCTTCTCTTTTTCATGCATGTCAACTGGAATTCCTCGACCGTCATCTTGAACGGTTATTGAATTGTCTTCGTTGATGAAAACATGGATGGTGGTAGCATGGCCAGCGAGTGCCTCATCGATGGAGTTATCAACTACCTCATACACCAAATGGTGAAGTCCTCTGACTTGCGTATCACCAATGTACATTGATGGTCGCTTCCTAACTGCTTCTAACCCCTCGAGGACGGTGATATTCGATGCTGAATATTCACTGTTTGGCTTTTCTTCTTCACTCATAAAAGTTCGTTTACAAAACGCTCAAATATAGTCTTGTCAAAAGGGTTACAACCCCTGAAAACACTATTATTCCATCACTTTTATCAACAATGAATTAACACTTGGTTAATCCCGCCAAAATGAATAGGTAATTCCAGCCAAAACATTGAAGCGCTGAACTGGATATTGCTTCCAGCGTTGGTACCGCTGAATTAGCACATTGTTGAGCGAAATAAACCCGGAAAGTCGCTCAGTATAGCGGTACTCTACGCCGAGATTAAAATCAACAATTGGAGAAAGTTTTACAGCGTAAACATCCATGTCCTCCACGGCATCGTAGCCGCTAAATTCCGGAGTCGACGTTGAATCTGTAGATCGATAACTCTTGGCAAGTCTCGGGCCTGTTACATGGAGTTCTCCTCGAAATATGAGCTTATTCTTTATTTGATAGAATGCTGTAGCTGAAACTTCCAGCGATGGACGATGCCATGCTTCAAACTCATCGGTGGTCTTAAACGATCGATATACACCTCGCGCAACAGTATGTAACTTCTCATCAATTCTATAGGTTAACTCTCCTTCCACTTCCACAATGGATAAATCATCATATACCAGTGTGAAATAGTTCTCTCCAAACCGAGTGATTGCCGGATTAAACTGGCTGGCATCATAGTTTACGTACAGTGGAGAGTTTTTCTCATTATACTGGGCAGCAGATAAGTTGTAAGTAAACCGATTTGAAACAGAGCCTCTAAAGCCGCCACCAATCTTGAATGGGATGACCGTATTTTGAATTGCGGTTAAGGATGTCCACAGAAAAGGGTTCTCGTCTACCACAGAACCAAGGTTATTTCTTCTGATTCCCCCTGTAGCTTCAGCATAAGGAATGATTACATCCTTCACAAGATTATACTTCGCATACACTTCTGGGAAAATGAACAAATCACTGGACGAACTGTCAACTCCCCCTATCTGGGTGTTCGATAATTCCATTTGTGCACTGGCACCAAGCTCGATTCTCCACTTTTCTCCTTGACTAATCATCTGAGGAGTTAAACCGATAATAGTATTTAGTGGCTTCTCCCCGATCGTTCCTTGAGGATAATGATCAAACTCCATTGCATAATCCAGTGCATTGACATCTGTCTTAAAATCAAGCCTTCCCAAATGCTTTCCAAAGAAACGAGACATGTTAGCGTCCAACACTACATTGTGCTCTTTGTTAATCGCATTGTAATCAAAGAAATGATCGTAGTGAAGATTAATCACATGATTAAGCTTCGATGAGTCCGTATAGAAACTCTTGAGTCCAAAATCTCCATTTATCCCTTGATAAATGCCTTTGAAAACGTTTTCTCCATCAAGAAGGAAGTAGTACGGGTTCGTATCATCATAGCCATAAAACTGCACTCTTTCACGCTCATAGCTGACGTCTCCTGTTAACTGGTGCTTCTTCAAAAACCTCTTCCCGTTGATCTCTGCATTCCATTTTGAATATGGAGCCGGAGATAAATCGGTGAGCACTCCTTGAGTACCAATCCCATGTACTCCAATGCCCAACGCACCGGTCCTAGATCTCAACGTATTCACGTAACCGTCCAAGAGGTAATTAATGCCGTTTCCAGCTCCAGCTTTCAGGTAAGCTCTGGTCAATGGATCTAGCGGTTCTCCTTTCATCTTAGCAGCGGCAATCGACTCCGGTTGATAATTGAGGTATATTCTGCGATTCTCAAATTCAAATTGAGCCGAGGGCTTATCCATTGTCGTATCAATAGTTACCGGAGTTGCACCCAGCTTTCGAGCATCACTTATAGTTGGTTTGTAATCAATGACTTGTATAATTCGCGTCTTTAGCGTGTCATCCTGTTGTCCTTGAACGAATGGCGTCGATGCCCCAAAAACGAAAACAAAGGATATGATGGTTAGTCTATTCATTGTTCAAACTATCAATTGGGATTATCTCCTCTGATACGGTATCCTCTGCATTGAAAGGAATTTCCAAGTCGGGCATTTCCACTGCTTCTTCGAGCAATTCAAGCTCTTCAATCGTGATGATTTTCTCCTCCGCCTCCGCCTTCACTTCATCCTCCTCCTCGTAGTTGTCGACGATGTTTTGCAACGTGGCTTTTGCTTGGAATAAATCGCCACGTGTCATATAAATATCACTCAGAAGAAGCAAGCCTTTCCCTAGCCAAAACGATTCGCTTTGATAAGCCTCTACAAGTGAGAATACCATCACCTCAGACGTGTCAAGCATATCACTATCGAACTCCATCTTAGCCATTAAATAGGTTGCCTCAGCTGCTTGGGATGGGCTTCCACTTAAGATAACTTGAGACAAATACGAACTTGCAGCACCTGGGCTATTCAGGGCAAGGTTTGATTTGGCAATGGTAATATCCGTTTCAACTCGCAAATTGTGATCTAACTTCTCTGATTCCTGAGCAATGATTCCATTTGCGATGGCCCCTTGATAGTTTTTGAGAATGAAGTTGCATCGCATTTGACCGATCTCCGATTCCAACAAATTGTTCTTGTACTGGCCCAAGAGTGAAAGCCGCTTGTAGTATCCAAGAGCCTGCGGATATTTTGAGTCAGCATAGCTCGTTCTAGCCGCCTTCACCAATGCCGGTTCTGAAAATTTGTTCCGAGGCAGGTCTGCTACATACTCATAGTCAACGGCAGCCTTGACATCCTGCCCCATTCTACTTAAACACTCGGCTCTATAATATCGAGCATTCAATGAGAATATGCCTTTTCCAAAACGATCCAAGTACTTGTTGAAGGCAGTAACCGCTTCTTTACACTGTCCGTTGAAGTACTGAATTTCAGCAGCTTCATAGTTTATGCTATCCAAAGCCATGTCTGAAATATTGACAAAGTCGAGCGAAGAAATCAACTCCTCGTACTTGTCTACATGACCTTGATCTGTGTAAATGTTTTGAACGCCAATCAATGCTTCGCGTGTATCCTCATATGTAGGATACTCCCTGACAATCTTCAGAAACACTTCCAATGCTTTTTCGTCCTGTTGCCCGTTATAGTGAGTTTGACCAATGCTCACTAGCGCCTTTCTCACATAGCTACTGCCTGGGAAATCATCTACAACCATTTGAAGACTGGTCAAAGCGTACTGATCACGTCCCTGAGCAATATGTACCCGACCAATTTCATAGTGAGCAGCATCCAAGTAGTGGGAATTCGGATACGCAGAAACCAAGTTTTGGAGAGAAGTTAACTTATCGGACAGCTTCTTCAAAAGGCCCTGAGTCATCGCAACCTGATACATGGCGTAGTCCGGATCTGATTTTCCAATCTCACTCGCATAGACATAATACTCAAATGCCGCATCGTATTGATTGAGCATGAAGTAGCAATCACCAATTCTCAAATTCGCATCGCTCAATTTCGCTTCATCCTGTTCCTTTTTGAAGCCGACAAAACGTCTAAACCATGACGGTGCTTCGATGAATTTGTCCTGTTGGAAGTAGGCATATCCAACGTTGTAGTTGGCGAGATTGAAGTATGGCGTCAGTACAGCACCTGGGCTATAGATAAACTCTTCGTATGTCTTTACTGCCTTTGCGTAATCACCTCGGTAGTAATGGCATTCGGCTTTCCAGTAGGTCGCTTTAGCGGTGACTGTTTTACTATAATCGAATTTCAACGACCTGTCTAGGTATGATAAAGCATCAACAAAAAGGCGCTCTTGAAATAAAGTCACTCCTTTATTAAAGGCGATGCGCTGATAGGCTTCCTTCAGCCTTATATCGGGATCTTCATATTCATCAATTGAAGCAAGTGCCGCATCGTAATTCTTTGACGTCAGGTATATGTTGACTAGGTAATCGTATGCTTCTTTCGTTCTCTCTCGATCAGGATACTCGGCGATGTACTCTTTAAATGCGGCTATAGCTCCATCATACGGATCATAACTTAACTCATAGCTGAGCAGAGCAAACTTGTACAACGCATCTTCTTTGATATCAGCATCAAAATCCATTCTTGTAGCTGCACGATATGCGTTTCTAGCGTAGGACTTCTTGCCTGCTCGGAGGTAAGATTCCCCCAAGTGATATTGGGCATTTTGTCCGGTCGCGTCTTCATTGTACGAAATCTTCGAGAATTGCTCAGCCGCGTCTTCGAACTGTTCGTTTTTGTAGTAGGCGTACCCTAATGTGTAATAATCTTCCTTCTGCTTGCTGTATCTGCTGCTCATGAAATCAGACAAGAACGGGATGGCCTCGGCATAAGCTTGTTGATTAAAAAGAGCGTCCCCTACTAATCTCGATATCTCTGCTCGTCGCTTCACATCCTTATTACCTAAGAACTTTTGACCATATGAGACCAGCTGATCAAATTCCTTCTGGTAGTGAAGTACCTGTACAATGTAATACGGAACCACATCTCCGAACTGGGGGTGACCTTCTAAGCTTTGAAATCCTTTCAGAGCGGTCGCGTACTTTTCTCTCGAATAATTTATGTGAGCCAGATAATAGACTCCTGGAGCATAGTAAACCGAACTTTGATCCTTCATTTGAAAGAACAAATCGGCTGCCTCATCAAGTTGTTCTTCTTGAAAATGAGCATATCCCATTTTGAACAAGTACTCACTCAACATTGGTTCAACTAGATCCGGTATTGAAAGTTGGTCGTAGTAGTGAATTGCTTTTTCCCACTTCTTCTTGCGGTAGTTGTAATTCCCAATGAGAAGCCAAGCATCTTGAACCCTGGGACTCGCCGAGTAGTTCCGGACGAACTCTTTTAAGAGAAACTCCGAGTCTTTATGAAAGAGTTTGAGTGCACATGCCGCTATGTAGAAGTCCGCGTTAGCGCTAATTTCAGAATGCTGATTATCAAATCGTTCGACAGATTTTTCGAACTGATCCTTTGCTGCTCCGAATTTTTGTTTTTCATACAACTCCAGTCCGCGATTGTACTCGAGCAGCTCGTTATCAAATGACTGAGTCATCTGAGCAACCAACATTCCTGGTAGTAATGTGAAGAAGAAGAAAAGCTTAATAACTGCTCGCACGGACGGTGAGTGATTTTCGAATACGCTAAAGTACCCAGCACCTGAGCCGGAGCAGTGATTTACAGTGTTACTTATTAACCCGCTTTTGTTGATGTAGAATGGTAGGCTATTGTTGCTTTCTAGCCCAATAAATGAAATCTGACACAGGGGGTCTAATCCCAGATGCAGACCAGTCAGCCGCAATCTGCGCTCTATGGTGACCTGAATGAATGATCAAGTGGGTGAGAATTTCATCTAAGGTATTTTGAAATGCGTCTCCCTTCGAATTCGTGTAGGAGTGAATACCATGAAGATTCCCGATGTCTAATAGTTTGAATATTTCACGGTGACATTCGCGATTCATCTGGTGAAGTTCTTCGATCGTATGAACATCCCAAACCTTTACAGAACTTTCAGTTTCCTGAATTCGCCTAACCCAAATATCCAGCGCATTGATGACGTGACTTAACCACAACGATGATTTATCGGACGCATTTTCATTCTGCTTTAAACAGTCAATGAAGTGTCCAATAATCTGCTCGTTATACTGAAATTGCTTTTGATAGTTCATTGAGCATCAACACCCTTAATCTTCGAAAAATACGCTTTCAAAATTTCAGGGTTATCAAGGCGAGGTGTAAAAACTTCAAGAACTTCATTTTTGGTCGACGTTGGATCAAACAACCATCGCAATCCTGTCTCGAGCGATTCTTCATTCCGCGCACTTTGATAATCACAACCGTGATAGTCCACTAGCTTTTGAATGGAACGCTCGTCCATTTTCTCGATAAATCTCTCGCTTGCAACGTGTTTGTTAGGCCCTGGAATAATTCTGAATATGTTCCCCCCAGAGTTATTGATCACGATGACTTTCAAACCGTCGATACTTTCATGAAGTGACAGTCCATTTGAATCATATCTAAACGCCTGATCGCCAGATACTAATACTGTATTATTTTGAGACATTATCGCCATACCAGCAGCCGTAGATGTGCATCCTTCAATTCCACTCAGCCCACGATTTCCATGATACTTGATCGTTCGGATTTGGTTGAACAATTGTATGTATCGCACGACACTTGAGTTACCCATCTGTAAATTGGACGCATCTGGGATAAAATCGAGTACTTGCTCTATAACTTTCAAATCGGAAAAAGGCAATGAAGCCATAAATTCTTTGTGCACATTTTCCGCTTTATAGAAAGCATTTCGCCATCGCATTCCAAACTCACCAACTGCATCTTGTTCGCTCGATATTGCCGAGAGTGTTGTTCCCGGATTTACCTTGATCAACTCTGTCAAACATTGGAAAGTATCTCGGGGCACGTCTCCAAAATGCCAGTGCTTCTGAATGTTCGCTTTATGCTTCCTAATAATTGTCTTTATCTTTTTGCTGATGATGTTCTCACCAACAGTAATCAACAAGTCAGGTATGTACTGCAGCTCATCCTCTCCACCTTCAAATAGTTCAAGCGTTCGATCAATACACGAGACAAAACCTAAGTTATACATGTTTGCGGTCGTCTCAGTAAGCACAGCAACCTTCGGATTGTTGCATAAATTTCCTAAGGTTTGCTCGAGACTTCCCCGATCAACAAATTGCGAAACCAAGATGAGAACTTTGTTGCTCGCTTTCCACTGGTTCTTAAGCGATTCGAAAGTCGAATCGTCCAATCGAGCTCTGGGCTGATCATCCTTTAGGTCTTTCGGTTGAGCTGTTGGCTGCTCTACCATGTCGTACAGCGGCTCACTCAAGGGCACATTGATCTGAACAGGTTTAGAAGTAGCAATGGCTAGATCGAAGGCTTGATTTATTAATTGCTCATTCAAAGCGGCATCGTCTTTACTCTTCTCCTCCACGAGGTTAAAAGAACCTTCCAAGAAATTATCCATGACGCCTTCTTGCCTCATGCTCTGCCCTTCTCCTTGGTCAATTAAGTGTTTGGGGCGATCAGCGGTGATCGCTATCAAGGGTATCTTTTGGTAATAAGCTTCTGCCAATGCGGGCGCATAATTCACCACGGCCGATCCACTCGTACAGGACAGCATTGTAGGCTTCCCTGTACTTTGGGACATCCCCAGAGCAACGAACCCAGCAGTGCGTTCATCCAACACAGACTGACAATTGAAATATGCATTTGAGGTGAAGCTCAGAATCAAAGGTGCGTTTCGACTTCCCGGCGAAATAACAACATCACACACTCCTTTCATCTCTGCCAACTGCACCAAGGATTGTACGCTTTCTATGCTCGAAATCTTAGTCATCAAACTCTAACGCCTCTTCGATTGTTTTGAATTTTCGTCCACACTCTTCCCATTCATGTTTTGGATCGGATTTGGAATTAATCCCTCCTCCTGCATAGAGCAATGCGCTATCGCGAAATAACTGCATGCACCGAAGGTTCACAAATAAGTTGGCTGAAGTTTCAGCTTCAATGATGCCAAGATAACCTGTGTAGTAACTCCTTGGATGAGACTCCATCTTCAGGATTAACCCGTTGGCCTCTCTACGCGGGAAACCATTCACAGCAGCGGTCGGATGAAGTAATTCAGAAATCTTCATGTACGAAGCGCTTTCAATCCACCGAAGCTCCGTTTTGAGATGCCTCAAATTTCCATAGACTGATTCTCTGACATCTCCGACTTCCACTTCTCGATCACTCAATATATCAAGGATGTCTCTTACCACCAGCATCTGCTCATCGAATTCCTTCTGACTGAACAGATCATCCCCCCATCTAGTTCCTGCGAGCGCATAAGTAGAATGTTCCTCTGCCCTTGCAGACAAGAGGACTTCCGGTGTGGCTCCCATCCAAGTACCAATGTCCGGTGCGTGAAATAGATAGACAAATGAGTTTGGATACATCTCCCGATAGCGCCCAAGCGAACGTTGTAAATCAATCCTTCGTTCAAGCTTCTTAATTCTGCTCAAAATGACCTTGCCCTCCGTTTTGGTTGCAAAATCAATACTTCGTTCAGCATTTTTTAGATAATGATCCTTCATTGTTTCTGCAAGCAGTGGCGCCTCATTAAGCTCAATACTTGGGAATGTGCTGAGTCTAGATGGAGGGCTCATTCCGAAATAGATAGGTTCTCTCTGCTGATCAAACGGCCTCATAATCCAAGTGAGCTTGGATGAGATTCCACGACGCCTCGCGCCGTTCGAAATTTGGAACTCACTTTCACCTGGTAGGGAATAAACAATTAGAGCCTTGGCATCAACCACTACTGAACCATTAGTTTGAGGTGAGAGTCTTCAGATTCCAAGAAATACATTCCCGACTCGAGATTTGAAATGTCAAATTCTGTGATTGAGGCGCTGGCCCGGAGCACTTTCATGAGCTTTCCTTCTACCGACCAAACATTCACGAGTTGATCATGGTGTAAAAATTCAATTTGAAGTCTATCGTTGGCAGGGTTAGGATAAATTCTCAGACTTCGTTCATTCATTTTGCTGAGTCCGGTATAACCATCTGAATGAAAAAGAGCAGCTCGATTTCTTCGTAGAACCAACCTCATAAATTGAACTTGTTGTTTGGTGAAGAGCAACATGCAGGAATCATTTGCATAGTCCATAAAATTCATAAACATATCGCCATCAGTTTGACCTCCGCACGAGAAATGAGGAAATGTTTCGCATCCAAAATTTTCCTTCTCCTGTTTTGGCGTATCGCTCATATGATCCGTCGTAGAACATCCTCCACCATCGCCTTTTCCCCATGGATGTCGTAACCCAAGATAATGGCCTACTTCATGAACAAGGGTCCTTCCTCCATTATAAGGTGGACGCACCGTTCCCGTAGTTCCAAATGCATTAGGGTCCATCACGACACCATCTCTCTCAGACATATTATTGCTCGGGAGAATGGAGAAACCGATGGCATTTCCTTCTAATTCACAAACCCAGATATTGAGGTAGTGTGGTTGAGACCAAGGATCAGTACCTCCTTTACTACTTCGGTGATAAATCGCTTGGGAACCAATATCCTCAATGTCTGTTTGTTTCCTCGTAATTCCATGGGTGAAATTCCCATGGGGATCTCGATCTGCGAGTCGAAATTGAATTCGACAAGCCTGTCCTAGGCTCCTAAAAACCTCAGGAATCTTACCGTGATCGCCCCCAGCCCAATTGAAGTCGCGATTCAAAACGTCAATCTGGCTCTTTATCTGGTCGTAAGAAATGTTTTGTACGTCATGGCGGTAAATAACGTGTACCACGACCGGAATAAACATAATCGTATCACCTCGAGCAGAAGATTCCAAGGTCCAAGTTTCAAAAGCTTCAGCCAAGGAATCGAGTTCGAAAAGACCTTTGGTGTAAGCGTGTTCACTCTGAATGGCTCTGAACGTTTCGTTCTCCGTATCACAGCGCTGCGAATGGACAGAACCAATCAGAACTAGGACGCCAATAGTTACGAAAATCAACCGCTTTTTCACGCCTTAAATAAACGCGTTTAAATTGAGAACAATGTTCAACCCATTGCTGTGCTTCTACCCCTAGATTTGCATTGATGTCTAAAAGGATACTTCTAGTTGAAGATGAAGAGCGGCTGTTAGAAGTCGTAAAACTCAATCTGGAGTTGGAAGGATACGATGTAGTGCCAGCCATGAATGGAAAGGAAGCCATGGATCGTTTTCATGAAGGACCATTCGATCTCATTCTTCTCGATGTCATGCTTCCACATATGGATGGGTTCTCCGTTTGCCGATCAATTCGATTGGAAAATCGAAAAGTTCCGATTCTTTTCCTCACGGCAAAAAATTCAGCTCAGGATCGCGTGATGGGATTAAAGATTGGAGGTGACGACTACTTGGTTAAACCATTTGACCTCGAAGAGCTTTTACTCCGAATACTGCGATTAATTGAACGAACCGGCTCCGAAGCTAAGGTCGGTCTATCCGAGTATAAATTCAATGGAAACACCCTCTTCTTCGACAGAAACGAAGCGATAAGCTACAGCGGGGATAAAATCACGCTGACCAAAAAGGAGTTGCAGATTCTGAGGCTTTTGGTCGAACGGGATGGTGAGACTATTTCACGCGAAGAGATGCTTGATCTCATTTGGGGCGTAGATGTTTATCCTTCTACGAGAACAATCGACAATTTTATAGTTGGCTTCAGAAAGCACTTTGAGAAAGATCCTAAAAAACCCTTGCACTTTCACAGCATCCGAGGAGTCGGATATCGATTCTTGAGTAATCCTGTGGTGTAATGACCGACAAGTATCTCCAACCCCATGATTCGGAGCGGTTGCAATTTGCTCCTCTTAGTTCTGAATTAATTCAGGAGTGGAAGATCTTTCTCGCCGATAAATCTGCAATCATGCACTTTCCAGCCAATTTCAGAGAAGATGATTTGATGGCGGAAAAGTGGATTAAAGGTCAATTAAGAAGGTATGCGGAAGGACGGTTTGGCCTCCTCGCTGCATTCAACAAAAAGAACAACGAATTTGTGGGTCAAATTGGCTTAATCAGCCAATTAGTTGATGATGTGGTAGAACTTGAAATAGGGTACCACCTTATGCCTAAACATCGAGGCAACGGCTATGCAACAGAAGCGGCTATTTACTTTAAACAGTTCGCCAAAACAAATACCAAAGCTGATTCAGTAGTTTCATTTATCCATCCAAAAAACAAGCCGTCTCAACGGGTTGCGATGCGAAATGAAATGAAAATCGACGGCCAAACTCTCCACCACGATGTTCTGCACGATGTGTGGCGTTTTAGGTTTTCTTAACCAACTCTAAGCTTCTAGACTGCATCTCATTGAATAGAATGATTCGAAAGAGACAAGAGCATATTACTATCTACATGCAGCGCACCATGCGCTACCTGCATTACAGGGTAGTTGGAAATGCCAACAGACCATTGAGGTTTGAATTGATTGATCTCGATGGAAAAAAGGTCAACACGACCGACTTGGTCCTTGGCGATGAATTTGTTGTTCTTACGCGCGAATTACCTAAAGGTGAATATCTCTATGCCTTAAGTCACTCTGAAAACCTACTTCACACTGGCGTTATCGTCATTTAAATTGGCGTCAGAATTAGTAACCTTGTAGGTGCATTATCTGACGCAACCTATCTACAAAATCATATTCATTCTAGTTTTAATAAGCTGCTGGTTCAATGGTCTGGCGCAACCTTCAGAACAAAACAGTGCCTCAAGCAAAATCCAATACGGAACAGATGATTTGCTTTCGCTGGGGAACCCATATCGCCCTGTATTTCGCCGAGCTCAAGGACATCAATATTTCCAGTATTCAGAACATGACCAGAATGGAATAACATGGGTTCGAGGAGTCCCTTTTAAGAAGGTGATGGTGAGATACGATTTAGAGCTTGATCAGGTCGTTGGTAAATTATGGCTAACCGATTCTTCCAGAGTCAGCTTAGTATTTGAAACGCAGTGGCTCGATTCCTTTGAATTGCATCAGCAACATTTCATCAATGCTCAACTTTTTGAGATTGATGGCAATACCAGAGATTACCTGTCAAGGGTCCATTTCGGCAAGGACACTTTTCTACTAGAATACCGCAAGACCTTTATCGATTCGTATACAAAAGTGACTCCCTATGGCAGATATTCGGAAACTGGAAGACGGTTTCTACTCATCAGCAACCACCAACTCATAAACATCAGTTCTAGAAAAAAGCTGTACGCACAGTTTCCTGAGAAGAAGGATAAAATCAAGAACTACTTAAAAACGAATCAGGTGAAGTACCGGCGTGCTTCCATTGCTGAATCTCGAATAATTGCGGCCATTTGTGAGGGGAATTAAGCTAATACTAGCAATGATGCTAAGTATAAATCTCGCATCTGCCCAGAATCTGACCGAACAGGACTGGGTTGGTTCTACTGGATTAGAATTGAGTCTGATGATGGAATCCAAAGGCTTGCATCTCTTATTTTCTGATTCAACGTTACTCAGCACACGATTCGATACGGAAGCAGAACAAATAATCGATTTTTTAAATATCAACCTAAATAAGGTGCATTTGTATGCATTCGAAGGGCTGGATTGCAGGTGCTATGTTGTTTCTGCTGACCCAGGCTTTGAAGTGATTCTTCCTAAGAAGTTTTTTGCGACACAAAAGACGAGTGAAACTTTCAGTGAAGACGAGGACCAAAATTCTCTAATTCGCGAAACACGCCACACTTCGGTGGAGCAAACATTGATCATCGGTCAGCAGGGAGGGGGAAAATCAAAAGGAAGTTGCGGAATTAGCGGATACGTATCTCAAGCTGAAAACGGACAAGCCATTTTCGGTGCAACGCTTTACATCGATGAACTAAAAGATGGAGCAACAACTGATGAGAATGGTTTCTATACGCTTCAATTAAACAAAGGTGACTACTCGATAATTGTAAGAAGTCTAGAGCATGAAGAGCAACGATTCAAGCTCAAGGTTTATGATTCTGGAAGACAAGACTTTATCCTTGACGCCAAAGTATATGACCTAAGGGAGGTCATTGTTACTGCTGATGGCGATGCACATTTGGAACGAGCTTCCATGGGAATCCAAAAACTCAGCACGAAGAGCGTAAAGCAGATTCCGAAAATTCTAGGAGAAACAGATTTAATAAAAGCGGCGCTCCTGCTCCCTGGTGTCCAATCTGTTGGCGAAGGAAGTGGCGGCTTCAACGTCAGAGGAAGTCCAGCGGATCAGAACGTCTTTTATCTAAACCACATCCCTATTTACAATACGAGTCACATATTCGGATTCTTCACCTCTTTTACGCCAAACGCAATCAGTGATTTCACACTTTACAAGAGCAACTTCCCTACGCAGTACGGTGGTCGGCTTTCGAGCGTGTTTGATGTCCGTGCTAAAAAAGGTAATAATCAAGAGTTTTCGATGAGGGGTGGGATAAGCCCAATTACCGCAGATGTACTTGTGGAAGGTCCAATTTCAAAAGGCAAAAGCAGTTACATGGCTGGAGTTCGAACAACTTATAGCGACTGGGTTCTCAACTCCATCAACGTTCCTGAGTTAAATGAGAGTAGCGCTCAATTCAGGGATGCCATTTCTACACTAAATATCCACCTTGGTAAAAATGACCGATTAAATATCACTGGATACTATAGCTATGATGACGTCTCTCTATCATCTCTTACGAATAACAAGTACCAGAATCTTGGGAGTTCTGTTGAATGGACACATGTAATTGGAAACAAGCATAGTCTTGAAACCATTGGTTCATATAGTTCTTATGCCTATGATGAAGACAACCTTCAGTCATTCAATGCTGAATACACTATCGACTATCAAATCCAGCACTCTGAATTACGTTCCCAATTCTTTTTCAGGCCAAATTCAAGTCATGAGGTAATCGTAGGAGTCAATTCAGTTCTTTATGAACTCGATCAAGGAAGTCAAGTACCAGCGAGTACAAACTCTCTTGTGCTTCCGATTGAGCTCGGATCGGAACGGGCCCTCGAATCAGGTCTATTCATTAATGAAGAGTGGCGAGTAAGTGCTCGTTGGAGGCTGAATGGTGGCATCCGTTTCAATCACTACATGTACCTCGGACCAAATGACATCTACTCATACCAACCCGAATTGCCGCTAACTGAAGACAACATAACAGACACAACTTCCTATAATTCATGGCAACCAATCGTTACTTATCAAGCGCCAGATTTTCGATTGAGCGCGAAGTATTCGATCAACGAATTTATGTCAGTGAAGGCAGGGTTTAATCAGTCAAGACAATACATTATCCTTCTTACAAATACAGTAGCACTAAGCCCTACCGACAAGTGGAAATTGGCAGATCCTAATATTAAGCCTATGAGCGGCAAGCACTATTCTGTAGGATACTATTCGAAATTCGGCTACGGAACGTACGAATTCTCGCTTGAAGGTTACTTGAAGGACATTAACGATTTGGTTGAATATCGAGATGGCGCCAACTTGGTAGTCGCTTCCATTCCTGAAACATCGGTCCTACAAGGAGATCTACTGGCCTATGGTGCTGAAATCATGCTCAGAAAAGTGAAGGGCAAAATGAACGGATGGGTCAGCTATGCATTTGCCAGAGCCATCGTCAGAGTAGACAACGAACTGGTTGACAATCGAATCAACTATGGAATACCGTATCCTGCGAACTATGATAAACCCCATGCATTCAACATTGTCGGAAATTACAAGTTTACGCGCCGAGTTAGCCTATCCTCCACTGTAGTCTACGCGACTGGGCGACCAGTAACCACGCCTACTGCGGTTTACTTTCAGTATGAAATTCCACTCGTGAATTATTCGACTAGGAATGAGTTCCGGATCCCGGATTATTTCAGGGTAGATCTGGGCGTGAATTTAGAAGGCAACCTGAAGAAGAAAAAACTGCTCCATGGATCTTGGAATTTCTCTGTTTACAATTTATTCGGCCGAAGAAATGCATTCTCTGTTTTTGCTGCTGCGGACGCTGGTCACATTCAAGGTTACAAACTGAGCATTTTTGGAAGTCCAATTGTATCCGTTGCGTATCAATTCAAACTTGGTAGCTATGAGATCTAGGCATATTCTCATATTGGCCGTGGCGCTAATTTTAAGTAGCTGCATTGATCCGTTTGACTTGGATACAGAGAATTATGACGACGTCCTAGTGGTCGATGGAATGATTAGTTCTGGGCTTGGTCCACACTCTGTGATTCTCTCAAAAACAGGAGGAATCGACAGTCTCAATTTTCAGTACTATGAAGGATGTACTGTCAGGATAACGGATGATGAAGGAAGTTTCGTTGATCTTGATGAATTAGGAGAGGGCGTTTATCAAACAAAGCCTTTGGAATTCGAAGGGGTTCCAGGTCGAAAGTACAGCGTTTTCATTGAGACTCCAGAAGGAAAATCATACCTATCAGATCCACAATTGATGCTCCCTAGTGTTGGGATTGATTCGGTGTACTACGAATACGACATGCGTGAAGAACTTGACTTTCCACTGGGAAGGGAAGGATATCAATTCTTCGTAGACACGAAGGAAAGTGACCGTGATTCGACCTACTTCCTTTGGCGAGTAGAGAACACTTTCAAATTCAACGCTGACTTCACTGTTGAATTCTACTATACAAACGGAAACTTTTTTGAATTTCCCGCTCCTAACATCTGGTCGACTTGTTACTCAACCAACAAAATATTGGACGTCTTCACAGAGAATACACTGAACAGATCGAAGCCTCGAATAGACAAACAACCCCTTCACTTTGAGGACACATATTCAAGAGCCTTGAGCAGGAGATACAGTCTCTTAGTCGAACAACTCGTTATTTCTGAAAAGGCTTACGACTATTGGCAAAGAATTAGGAAACTAAAAGAATCTCAAGGAAGCGTTTTTGCCCAGCAGCCCTATCAAATTCGAGGCAACGTCTATGGCGCAGAAGATGACGAAGAAGTTATTCTCGGTTACTTTACGGTAGCGGGCAAAAGTGAAAAGAGGATTTTTCTTCGTTGGAAAGATGGCCCAATGCGCTATCCTGAATGTCAAATCACCGATGTGGAACGAGAAGCAGTAGGCTGGCTTCGATTTTCCAGAGCAAATGAATGGCCTGTTTACTTGACATTGGATGCCGCAGGTCGGCTTGCCAGACCTCCAATTTCTTGCATGGATTGTAGAACCCGAGGTGGCTACCTCAACAAACCTGCATTCTGGATTGATTAGGGCCTTGTTCTTCATATTATTCTATTCGGCGATGCAATTTGCAAGCAGCGCTCAATCAGTTAGTCTGGTCACAGATCGAAATATCTATGCCGCAGGTGAAAAAATTTGGTTTAGCACCCAATTATCGATCGAAACAGAGAGCGCCGTCCTCTACGCTGATCTCACGAATGAGCAGGGCGAACGTTTTATAAATGGGAAGTTCGCGATTGCCGATTTGGCTTGCAATGGAGTCCTTCAGCTTCCCTCAGATCTTAGGACTGGCACTTATTACTTAAGGACCTACACGAAGGAACAACTGTCCTCTACCCATTTTCAACTATCACAGGTTGAGCTCATTGTGGTTAACTATCAATCGGCTCCTTTGACTAAAATGAAGACAAGCGCAGCTAAATCTTCCACGAAGCTTGAACCCATTGAACTGGATACCCGAATCGAACGTGGTATAGTCAATCTGAATATTGATGGGCTTGAAGCAGGAGAGTATTGCTTAACTGTTGTCCCACGTAACACGTTCAACCCAGTGAAACAAAACATAAGTGTTGATTGCAGTTTTCCAGAAGCACGAACTTTTGGTTTCACTGAAAAACGATCTACGACGCTAAAAGGAAGCTTGTTGGATCCAAGCAATAAGACTCCCATCGCCAACACATTGATTGTCGGGAGCACAATGGGAAGTAGTCCAGAGCTGCATTTAGGACGAACCGATGAGAACGGCCGATTCATACTGGTTTTCAGAGCGATTATGCCGGCAGAGGTCGTCTATCTGCTTGCGCCTGAAATTATCGAATCAGAGACAAAGTTTTTAGTCGATCAGGAATTTCCCTCATTGAATATCGATCATGCTGGAAAGGACATCGTCATGACCGATTCCCTTGTGTCCATCCTAAATCGAGTAAGCTTTAATGCCAAAATGAATTCGGTATACGGAGAAGAAGCGTATTCTACTCTTTCCCAGAAAGGAGTCCCACCGCCATTTACAAACCCGACTGAAGAAATCGTTTTAGCAGATTTTATCGCCCTCGGTTCAATGAAAGAAGTTTTCACCGAGCTCATTCCATATTCAGCAGTGCGTGAAAAAGATGGTGAGCAATTCATCAGCATCTATGATCATCAATTCCACAAGCCATTGGAAAACCCACTCGTGCTCCTGGACAATGTGCCTTTTATAAATCATAACGAAATTCTAAGGCTCGCCCCTTCCAAAATCAAAGCCATCCGAGTCATCGCAAATCCATATTACTATGGTGATGAGAAAATAAATGGCGTCGTATCAATACATTCCAAAAATGGCCGACTTGGCGGCTTGGACCTCCCTAAAAGTGTCGAATTAATTGATTTCTCAGGATATGAAGAAGTCGTAGAGTGGAAAGCGTTAGAAAATGAACTTCCGGGTAAAGCTGCACTCAGCAATACCCTCTATTGGAACCCTCGCATCACGGTCGGGAATAATGGGCTTCATCTAAATTTTGAGTCAGGGCAGCAGCAGGGAGATTTTGACGTGTTTGTGATCGAGCATTCAGCAGAGAGTCAAACAATAATGCAAGCTCGATTGAGGATCAACCCTTAGACTGTGAGGTATTTTGAATCCTCATGGTGAGTAAATGGCGTTGATGGATCTAACATTTCACTGACCAAGGAGTCGAGTCGCTGAGCGAAACTATCCAAGAGAGAATCTGAACCCATACTCTTTACCGTTAGAGAGATATAACCTGCTTTTCGATTCTTGAACGAGTATACGTACCCACCGACTTGAGATTCATCAAGATTGTGACGTTGGCAATACAGATAGATATACAATGCAATTTGCAACGCCTTTCCATGCTTGAAATCTACTCCAATTCGTTCTTCATCATAGGCAAGTTCACTGGCTTCAACCTTCCCTGATTTATAGTCGATTACTCTGATTTCGCCATTTCGAGAATCGATTCTATCTGCTACTCCGTATAGGTTGATTTCAAGCCCATTTGATTTGAACCTTTCACTCATTCGTAGCTCAAGACTTAGAAGGCGAACCGGCCCGTTCTCTTTCATCTCGGCAACATCCCATTCTACAAACCCTTTAATATACTCTTTGATCACGTGAAGCGAAATGAGGTTTTGCCCAGTTTGAAATTCGGCTCGCTCGAAGTACGACTCGAATACACGCTCGGTAATTTCATCCGAGATCCGAATGGCTTTCTGAAGCTGTTCAAGGTCTATCAGCTCTCCAATAAATGGTTTATATATCTCTTCCAACACTTTGTGCACGATATTCCCAAACGTGCTACTCTCAATAATTTCCTCTACCCTATCCTCTTCTTTGACTTTGAGTATGTAATAGAAATAAAACTCCAACGGGCTATTGATGAATTGATTGATTCTTGACGCACTCAGGTTGTTTTTCAACGCTGCCTTCAAAGAGTTGACTACATCTTCTGTCTTCGTAATGCTCAACTCATTCTGGAAAGACTCCATGAGCACGTTCGCTTCCTTTACTAGGCTGATGCTCGCCTTTAGATTTTGCCTAGTCAATTCTTCTTTCAACTGTGCTATATATCTTGAAGGTTCACCTCCGGACAGAGCATTCATTGATGTGTCATAAATGAAGTCAACCCGTTCTGAACGCTGTAACAACCGATAAAAATGATAGGAATAGAGCGACTCGGAATCTCGGCGTGTAGGTAGACCAAAGTGGAGCCGATGAATCATAGGAATATGTGAAACTTTGTGCATTGATCCAGGCAGATGATCATCAGATGCCCCGACAAAAATCAGATGCTTAAAGTCCAGAAGGCGCGTTTCAAAAAGAGTCATGGCATGAAGGCCATCTTCATCATCTAGCTCCGAGTGCATGCGCGCATGAGCCATGTGGCGATGTATGAATTGTTTCAGAAGTGTCAAATCCGCTTCCTCAACAACCTCATTGAATTGTGTCAGAAAAAGGTTAAGCTTTTCAATGTAAGCGTCAAGGCAAACCTGATCAAACTTTGAAATCTTTATACCACCTTCCGCAGACCTCCAATTTCCTAAGATTTCACTAATTGTTTGGAATAGCGTGCTTGACTCAGCGTCCCATTCAAACAATAACCTCAGCGCCTCCCTTGCAAACAGGTCATCATTCAGTGATTCTTGAAGCCAAGATAACGGAACGTATTTGATGTTCTTTTTGACGATTCGATCCTTCAACGATTTCCATTCAATTGCCCCCGCCAACCATTCTTGGACCACAGGAAATTCAAAGAATTCTTTTAAGAACTTGTGGTAAAATGCCTTTTCCCCGTTGCGTGTGATCGAGGTTTGATGAAGGTTGATCCATGACATATGAAAGCGATGGATCGTGGTATTACGTAATGGATAACCAGATGTGAGATGAATTTTGAGTCCTTTGTCTTGGATGAGTGAAGACAAGGGTTGAACGAGGGTTAAGTCTGCTAGAATTATAGCTGAGTTTCCATATTCCTCTTCTGAAATATCCTCAATTAAAGTCTTCAGGCGCATTATCTGTGCAAACCTTCCCGTTAGCGGATGTATTTTAAAATCATACTGACTATTCAGTAACAAATTTGTGGGTTCATCCGAATTGTCTAGGAATTTCTGCTCTCTAAATGGTCGACCTGCTTCATGGAGTTTTCTGTCCAAATAATAGTGGTCAACATCTACCAATGTCTTGAGCTGTGATCGTGCATCCAACCATTCAAGTAAGCGATGCTCACAAGGGTTCCCGGGTACAATACCCAACCAGTAAAGTCGATAGCCATCAAATGCCTTCTCGATTTTGGCTGGACTGGATTCAAGGTTCTCCACCACGGTTCGATAAATGCTTCCGCGGTACGAAAGCTGAAGTTTAGCGAGATCTGTTTTGAGCGCCTGATAGTATTCAGGAAGTCGTTCCCAAAACGACAAATACGACGATTCTAATTCCCCTTTTTCCTTGCCATCAAAACCTTCTCCAGTCGAATGGTAAGCAGAAATATGCTCGTATATGCTCGACACATTTTGAAGATAGAGATCAATCTCATTCACATCTCCGAGAAAAGTGATTGCCCACTTGCTGAACTCGTTAAAAGGTTGTGCATTCTCTTCTAGCCTCTTATAGGCCTGATAAAAAGTAATGAGTAGTTCTTCTGGCTCTATGAGATTCGATCCGCTCAGCTTTTGCATGAGCTCGTCAACAGTCTCAAAATCTGCTTCTGGCACCATGTGCCTGAGACGGAAGAGGGATCTTTTATTCGGAGTTATTACCAGCTTCTTTCCCGAAAAATCATCGCCTTGAATAATTTTTGCTGCGTGATTAAGGAAAGTGGTTCTTTCAGGCACGAAATCCGTTCTTGATAAAACGAACATACTCTTTGAATCCGTCTTTGGTGGTAAATGTTGCCCTGACAAGAGCGACCAAGGAGATGCGTTGTCTCAGTTCATGAGAAGTGGATTGTGGAGGTGGATCGGCTTGGTCTTCAGATTGTTCATCTTGGATTCGCTCCAAAAGGTTGTCTATATCGGCTAACTCATCAGCCTTTTTGTAGTTTGTCTTGGCTAGTTTCATGTAGCCAAGCTTCTCCTGCAGCAAGCCTAAATTATTGTGAGCGATGCTGTCCTCAGGATCTAGCTTGATTGCAATCTCATAGTCCTCAATTGCCGCTTCAGTGTTGCCCATTGCGTCTTTAATGAACGCTCGGCTCGAGTAGCGATATGGGTTCTCAGGCTCCAAGTTGGCAGCATAGTTCATATCATCCAAACTCTTATTGAGATCTTTCAAATAGAATTGGACCACTCCCCTTTCGCTGTATATCGAAGGATTCTCTTCCGATTCAATCGCCTGATTGTAGTCTGAGAGTGCTCCTTGATAATCCTGAGCCTCAAATTTCTTCCGACCACTGATGTAAAATGGGTTGTTTGATATCACACCTCAAATTTACGGTTCAACATTTCCACATTCAATTTGTTTCTCATCGAAAGCATCGATTCATTTGCACCGAATGAAATTTCCAGCTTACAGAAAGTACACAAATCGACGATCACTCTTCAAAATCACTTCATATCAACGATTCCAAGAGATTAAACTGACTGGTTCGAAAAGTGAGTTCTTCTATTTTGAAGCGAAAGTGCATCCAGATCGAATCCTCATTCAGGACATGCTAGACATGAAAGATGACCACTGGGAAATCAGTTCAGCAGAAGAATTTGATTTAGAGCGTAAGAAAACGGAGGAGTAGATCGTCTTATTCCGTGTGATATAAAGTTTTTCATTTCTGGTATCTTGCGCCAACCTCACCCAACCTGCATCAATGCATCACCGTAAAACCTTAGCTACGCAAATTCGAGGATGAGCGGATTCAATGAACTAATTCCAAAATTCGAAGATCAGCTGGATCAACAGTTGTTCACTCGAATATCACTTACTGGAGGTGTGATCACCTTCGGCTACTCCCTGTTTACATTCCCAGCTGGGTTTGTTGAATACAGTCTATTCAACATGTTAACGGGCACCATTTGTTTAATATCCTATTTTCTAAGTCGGGCAGGTCGTTACAATTTTAGTTTTTGGATGTTCTTCCTTGCGCTTCCAGCATTGATGTTTCTATATGTCTATCGCTTTGGCTTGATCAATGCCCACCTGTATCTTATTTCCGGGATGATCATTGTTTCATATCTCGTCAAAGCAAGAAAGTACTGGAGTGAAATAATATGGGGAGTCTCGGGTGCATTCTTCATCGGTAGCTACGTGGTATTGTATACTGGAGGTCGATATCAGGAGATGACCGAACTTGAGTCTCTATTGTTTTTTCCAAATGTTGTAGCAGCGCTCATTATCATTTACATCGCAACCCGATTTTTTCGAGATCGGCAGGAGAGTCAGCGAAAAGAACTCTTGGAAACCGTTGAATTGAGAAATACACTTCTCAACATTATTTCTCACGATTTGAGGTCTCCAATTAATTCTTTGAAGTCTTTGCTCATGATTACTGATGAACAGAACATGAGTCAGGAAGAATTGACTACGGCATTAAACTTCATTCGTACAGAGGTTGACATTACAAGCAACATGCTTGATAATCTCCTCTACTGGAGTAAAGGTCAAACGGACGGTCTAATGGTAAAGACGGAACTCATTCCGATTGAGCCGTTCTTGGCCGAGAATATCAATCTGTTTAAATCCCAAGTGCGGAAATAAAAGGTAATTATAAATACTGAATTACACGCTGTTGAATTGACTACAGATCGAGAAATGTTCGGAATTATAGTGCGAAACCTTTTGAGCAATGCGGTTAAATTCAGTGATAAAAAAGCGGGTGAAATCAAGATTGAATCGATGGAGTCTGATCAGCACATTGAACTGAGCATTTCCGACAATGGAATAGGGATGTCATCAGATCAATTGAAGCACATATTCATTGTCGGCGGAAGTAGCAGAGGCACATCCGATGAAAAAGGACATGGTATCGGTTTACCCTTGGTAAAACTATTCTGTGATCAACTGGGCATTGATCTCACAGTCGACTCAAAGCTGGGAAGTGGCACAAAATGCACCCTTCGAGTTCCAAGAGCCTAGATCACATTAACCTCTCGCTCAAGTCGTATTTCAAAAAGTTCGTCAATTGTGTGAATGATCTCTTCACTTAGGTTAAAAACATCGGAACCTTTTGCTCCGCCATGGTTAACGAGCACTAAAGCTTGATTCGCATGAACGCCGTAATTTCCAAATGACTTGCCCTTATATCCGGCTTTCTCAATAAGCCAGCCTGCAGCCACTTTTACTAATCTGCTACCAGCTGGGTAGCCTACGATTCCCGGAAATTCTCGTTGAAGTCTTTCAAATTCTAGTTGATCGATCACCGGGTTTTTAAAAAAACTACCACTATTTCCAATTTCTTCTGGATCCGGTAGCTTACTCCTCCGAATGGCAATCACGGCATCGCTTATCGCCTTGATAGACAAATCCGCAAATCCCATGGAATCCAGTTGAGCTTCAATGGCACCATAACTGGTGTTCAGGGTTGGGTGTTTCTGAAGTCTAAATCGAACAGAGCTGATAACAGCCTTGTCTCTCAATTCCTTTTTGAAAATACTCTCTCGATAACCAAACCGACACGCTTCATTATTAAAATCTTCAAAGACTTCATCCGCTATCAAATAAGCAGTAAGTGAATCAAACACGCTACTGAGGTCGACACCATATGCGCCTATGTTTTGCATGGGAGCTGCACCAACACTCCCCGGGATAAGGGATAAATTCTCAACGCCACCCCAACCCTGTGCAATGCAATGGAGAACAAATTCGTGCCAGACGACTCCGGCCCCGACCTCAAGCAATACAGAGTCTTCGGAATCATCGATGATGTCAATTCCTGGAATCTCTAATCGCAACACATCACCAGAAATGTCTTTCGTCAAAAGCAAATTACTCCCTCCGCCTAGTACAAGTGATGGGGTTTTAAAGTCCTGAAAGTATGCAAGGAGATCTTCTTGCGTACGAATGCGTACGAGTCGTTCCGCAATTGCGCTGAGGCCAAATGTGTTGAATGGCGTTAAATCGACTTGATCTTCAATAATCACCTAGCAAAGAACGCAAACGCGGATGATTATATACTCTCTTGAGCAGACACTTAAAACAGGTGCAATGTTGAAAACTGTGAACGCTGAAATCTTGCATTATGAGCAAGAATGAGGACTACATCCTCTTTCGGGCTGCTATCATCGTGTTGTTCAGTAAATAGGCAATAGTCATTGGTCCGACACCTCCCGGGACAGGAGTAATGTAACTACACTTAGGACTGACTTCACCGAATGCGACGTCACCAGTTAGTCGATAGCCACGTTCTCGAGAGGCATCTTCAACCCTGTTGATTCCAACGTCAATGACCACCGCCCCTTCCTTCACCATATCAGGCTTGACATATTCAGGAATTCCAATTGCAGCAATGAGAATGTCAGCTTGAGTCGTAATGCTTTTGATGTCTTTGGTTCGTGAATGAGCGACGGTAACGGTGCAATTTCCAGGATGCCCTTTGCGCCTCATCAGCATCGCCATTGGAGCACCGACGATGTTACTTCTTCCAAGGATGACACAATGCTTGCCTTCCGTTTCGATGTTCATTCTTCTCATCATCTCAACAATTCCGCCTGGTGTGGCAGATATGAATGAATCTAGACCAATTGCCATTCGCCCAACATTGATCGGATGAAATCCATCTACATCCTTTGTAGGATCTACCGTTTCAATTACTGCGTTTTCGTCAATATGATCAGGCAATGGAAGTTGAATAATAAACCCATCCAGTTCATCATCATCATTCAAGGTTTGGATGGCCTTCAATAGATCGTCCTGCGAAATGGTTGGTTCAAAATGGAGGGAGGAACTCTTAAAGCCGGCCTTCTCGCAAGCCTTGACTTTTGCCCCGACGTAGGCCTGACTTGCAGGATTTTCTCCTACGAGAATCACTGCTAAGTGCGGAGGTCGATGGCCACCTTTCACCATTTCTTCTACTTCAATTCTCAGTTCTTCTCTCAAAGTGAGTGAGATGGCTTTGCCGTCAATAAGTTCCATAGGTCAGTGTTTAGCCCATTTTACCAGGTGCACCTTTCATCGATTGCATCATCTGGTTCATCTTGGATTTGTCGTTGAACATACGCATCATTTTTCGCATCTCCTCAAACTGCTTCAGGAGTTTGTTTACCTCAGTGACAGTTGTTCCAGCTCCGGCAGCTATCCTCGTCCTTCTACTTCCGTTGATCACGTGTGGATTTTCTCTTTCCTCCTTGGTCATAGAGCGAATGATCGCCTCAATTCCTTGGAAGGCATCATCATCAATATCAACATCTTTCATTGCCTTTCCCATTCCTGGAATCATGCCCATGAGGTCCTTCACGTTGCCCATTTTCTTGATCTGCTGAATCTGACCAAGGAAGTCGTTGAAATCAAATTTGTTCTTGGCAATTTTCTTTTGAAGCCGCCTAGCTTCTTCCTCATCATATTGTTCTTGAGCCTTCTCGACGAGGGAAACAATGTCACCCATTCCAAGAATACGATCGGCCATTCTGTTTGGATGGAAAACGTCCAAAGCGTCCATCTTTTCACCTAAACCAACAAACTTGATCGGCTTTTCAACCACAGATCGGATAGACAAGGCAGCACCACCTCGGGTGTCACCATCTAACTTGGTGAGAATTACTCCGTCAAAATTAATGCGCTCATTAAATGATTTAGCTGTGTTTACAGCATCTTGACCGGTCATCGAGTCAACGACAAAAAGGGTCTCAGATGGAAAGATTCCTTTCTTGATGGCTTCAATTTCATCCATCATTTGTTCATCTACCGCAAGGCGACCAGCTGTATCAACGATGACTGTGTTAATTCCTTTGCTCTCAGCATGCTTGATCGCATTCTTCGCTATGGCAACCGGATCTTGATTCTCTCTCTCCGAATAGACTTCACAACCGACCTGTTCTCCAACCACTTCAAGTTGATCAATGGCCGCAGGACGGTACACATCGCAAGCAACGAGTAATACCTGTCTTCCGCGCTTAGACTTTAGGAATCTAGCAAGTTTACCTGTGTGAGTTGTCTTACCTGAACCTTGAAGGCCGGCCATCAGAATAACGGCAGGTTTGCCGACTAAATTGATGTCCTCGGCTTCACCACCCATCAAATTGGACAGCTCATCCTTCGTAATCTTCACTAGAAGTTGACCAGGTGAAACTGCCGTGAGTACATTTTCTCCGAGTGCCTTTTCCTTTACAGTACTAGTGAAATCCTTTGCGATTTTAAAATTGACATCAGCGTCAAGGAGCGACCGACGAATTTCCTTCATCGTCTCTGCAACATTGATCTCTGTGATCTGACCTTGCCCTTTGAGGACCTTAAAGGACTTCTCTAGCTTCTCCGAAAGACTTTCAAACATGTGTAATTCCCAGTTTTAAAAAGGATGGCAAAAGTAAGGAGCTAGAATTAGGAAACAATGAAGAATGGTGAATCATTACTCCTTATTCCCCTGCTCTTCAAAAAGCTGGAGTAAATTATCGGAAGGGACGCAGGAGACATAACAAACAGTAGAATTTCTAATAATTTTACCATTGTCTGGAATGATGACTTTTTGAACTTCCGGTCGAGGGTTTATCGGAACGGTCGTGCCACCTATCTTAAATTTCAAGGGTAGTTCAAGCTTATCCACGATTTCAGAATAGCGATAGAGCATATAGCTCTCTTCTCCTTCAATTCCTCTAACGACTTGAAATTCTAGAACCGGAGGCTTTCGTTGATACAGATACTGCTGAAAGAGTAGTGTGTACGGTTCTCGGGTCTTATTGGTCACCATTTCCAAAAAGTCATGGGTGGTGGCATGACCGTGGGCATGCTTTTTATAAAATGAAGAAAGAATATCGAAAAAGAGCCTATCGTCGCCAATCTTCATGCGAAGAGTGTGCAAAAAGAGAGCGCCTTTAGCCTGTGGGTCGGGTTGGGTACTGTCCCAGCTTTTCACTTCGGAAGGACCGATAACGGGCTGCCAATTCGTAATTAGAAATGCTTTTCGATAAAGAAAATTTAAATAGGACTCATAGCCTGCAATTTGCTCATCAACCAAAGCCTCAGCATAGGTAGCAAACCCTTCATGAATCCAGATGTCACCGAAGTCTTTAGCGGTAACGCTGTTTCCCCACCATTCATGGGCTGTTGCCCTCACCAGAACTTCATCAAATGAAGTCGAGGATTGTCTGTTGAATTTATCTCCAAAGGCAATTGCTGTTTGGTGTTCTACTCCTTCATAAGGACTTTCGACAAGCTTAAATCCATCCTTTGGCCAAGGGTAAGGACCAAATCGACTTTCGAAGATCCCAAGAATCTTTTTTACTTGAGCGTTAAAGAGTTTGCTCGCCGCTTCCTGGTTTTCCGGTCGGACATAGTAGTGAAGGTCAATAGAGTTTCCTGATTTGCTCAGGTAGGCATCCTCGATATGCACATAGTCACCGACATAGAGAGTAACATTATATGGGTTGATAGGATATGAATGAGCCCATTCGTAGACCTGCTTATTGTTGTCGTCGATGTAATGATTCCTGAGCTTACCATTACTGATGCATTTAAGGTCCGGTGGAATTCTCACCGTCATGCTTACGCTGTCGGGTTCATCATAGAGATGATCTTTTACAGGCCACCAGAGACTTGCCCCTTTCCGACCACAGCTCACACCGACGAATGGCTTCCCTAGTGTATCATCTTGCCATATAAAACCACCATTCATAGGCGGGTTCTCATCCACGATGGGCTTTCCTTTATACTGAATTTCAACTTCGATTCGTTCACCAATTTTGATTCTTGGTTCGAAATTCAATATGAGTCTATGTTGTTCCCTCTTAAGCGTAACATCGCGTCCCGGTGTCCGGACGGACTCAATTTTAAGATTATCATACAGATCCAGTTGTAATTGATGTATGATTTTCAAAGCGCGGAAATAAACCTTCACATTTCCACTTAAGGATTTTGATGCAGGGTTTATCGTTAAATCAAGCTTGTAATGGGTGACATCGTTGTTGGAACGCAGATCGTGATAGCCACCTCTTAAGGAATCATTCCGAGTAAACTTTCGGTACTCCATTTCATTCTCTGGAGTCTCCCAAAACATATTGATTTGAGCGTCAAGAGTATGTTGGAAGCCCAGGGTCATTACGCATCCGATCAAGAAAGTCCTGTATAGCAACATTACATTCTTTCGGGTACTCGTATTCCGAGTAAAGACATAGAAGTTTTAATGGTCTGAGCAGTAAGACTGGTTAATCCTAACCTGAATTTACGTTCATCCCCTTCTGCATTTAGAATGTGAATATCGTGATAAAATTGATTGTATAGCTTGGCGATGTCCAAAACATAGGAAGCAATCGCAGACGGATTCATGCTCTCGGCTGCCTCTTTTGTAACCTGACGGAAGTTTCTAAGCTCTCTCATGAGATGGCGTTCCTTGTCCGAAATTTCACTGAGTGAGGTGCCAACTATGTCTTCGGTTCCCCCTTTTCTCAATACTGCTCGACAACGAGCATACGTGTATTGCACAAAGGGACCCGTATCGCCTGTTAGCGCCACGGATTCTTCAGGGTTGAACAGCATTCGCTTTCGCGGGTCAACCCGCAAAAGGAAAAATTTCAAAGCCCCGATTCCCAAGATTTCGAAAAGTTCGGCCTGTTGGGCTTCATCCATATCATTCAACTTTCCTTTTTCAAGAGAAGATGATTTTGCCGCATTAACAACTTCTTCCATTAAATCGTCGGCGTCAACGACTTTACCCTCGCGAGATTTCATTTTACCGGTCGGCAGATCAACCATCCCATAACTTAGGTGTCGGCAGGCTTCTGCCCAAGAAAACCCAAGTTTATGTAGCGTTAGGAATAATACTTGGAAATGATAATCCTGCTCGTCCCCAACCGTGTAAACGATTCGCTCCAAATTAGGATAGTCTTCGTAGCGCTGGGCTGCAGTACCAATATCTTGAGTCATGTAAACCGTGGTTCCGTCTGCCCGAACCAAAAGTTTTTGATCGAGTCCTTCCTGTTTTAGATCCACCCAAATTGAACCATCGTCTTTTTGAATGAATAAGCCTTGATCTAGGCCTTTTTCAACGATGGACTTCCCTTTTAGATACGTGTCAGATTCGTAGTATAGATAATCAAACGAAACGCCCATCCGTTCGTAGGTTTCATCAAAGCCCTCGTAAACCCAGCCATTCATCATTTTCCAGAGTTCTCGGGTTTCTTCATCCCCATTCTCCCAGTCGATTAGCATCTCTTGGACTTTTTTGGTCAGCATTGCTTCCTTTTTGGCCTGATCCTCCTCGAGGCCTTTATTAACTAATGCTTCTACTTGTTTCTTGAGATGGTCATCATACATGACATAGTACTTTCCCACATACTTGTCTCCTTTCATCCCTACTGATTTCGGGGTTTCTCCCTTTCCGTGCATTTTCCAGGCGAACATGCTCTTGCATATGTGAACACCTCGGTCATTGATAATTTGCGTTTTCACGACATTTTTGCCTTCAAACTCATTGATAAGACTGACGCTGTGTCCCAAGAATATATTTCTTAGATGTCCCAGGTGTAACGGTTTATTGGTGTTGGGTGAACTGAACTCAACGAGCATTAATTCGTCGCCAACTCGTTTAGAGGTCCATTGTGTATCTGTGATCGTAGCCTCGAGTTGATTCGTCCAGTATTCAGCAGATAAATTGAGGTTGAGAAAACCCTTGATAACTCCGAAACCAACTATGTCTGCCAGCTCATCTTGTAGATAATCGCCCAGGCTTTCAGCAGCTTGTTCGGGCTTGCATTTCATCATGCGCACAAAAGGAAACACGACGAGGGTGTAATCCCCTTCAAACTCTTTTCGGGTAACTTCAATTTGGACTGTGGACGAATCGACGTCTTGTTCAAACTCCTTCTTTAAAAAAGCCGCAACAGCTTCAGCAATCTTCGCTCTGATCATCTACTTATTCTCTAATACGTTTACCGAAGCTTCAACAAGCAATAAAGCTGTTTCTGCCATGTAGTTTTTCTTTTCATCCAAGAGAGGATTCACCTCCACAAATTCAACACAATTCGCTCGCTCGTCCTTTAATAGAGTGGTCAAGATCAATTCGGCTTCTTTGGCACTTAAACCATCTTTTACTGGGGTACCTGTCCCATGTGAAACCATGGATGGGTCCATGCTATCCACATCAAAAGAAACATAGATCAAGTCACATTCGCTGAGATATTCCAACGACTTATGGGCAGTTTCTACTGCCCCTGCAGCTCGCACGTCTGACACCTTATGATTGACAATTCTGTCCTCATTCATTATGTAGGCTTCCTCACGCTCAGCATCTCTTACACCAATAAAAACAAGGTCGGTCGGATTCAATTTTGGGGAAATACCACCAGTGTTCTTGAGCTCTTCCCAGCTCTCACAGCATTGTTCAGAAGGGTTATTTCGCTGCATGGCCAAGTTATCTTTTGCAAGGCTGATTGCCAGTGGCATTCCGTGTACATTTCCTGATGGTGTAGTGAAAGGAGAATGCAAATCGGCATGGGCGTCAATCCAAATCACACCAAGCCTTTTCTCTGGATGAGCCATTCGAATTCCGGCAATTGTGGCTCCTGCCGAAGCATGATCCGCAGAAAGGATAACAAGGGTATTGCCCATGTCCATATTCCGATAGATGACATCGGAATGTTGCTGATAAACCTTCACTACTTGATCGATTCGCTTCGCATGAGGCGTAGAATCGACTTCAAACAAGGCTGAATTTTCATTTGGAATTTCTTCCACAGATTGGTTTCTAAAAAGAGGATTTTCATCCGCAGCGGCTGCAAGTCTAATAGCCATGGGGCCAAGGCTACTGCCCCTTGTGCCGGCACCGATCTCTGATTTTTGAATTAAATACTTGAGCATGATTTCAGATTGAAGCGCGAAGGTAATTTGACTAAAGAACTTGAGAAAACAAGATCAATGTTTTCAGTCTCGATACCATGTATATTTTTGTCGGGCCCCTGAAACTAGTTTGAGGAGACTAACCGCTATATCGGCACTTATCGTGCTCAGTGTCATATTCACCCGTTGTGGTGAAGATGCAGCATTTGAAAAACACATCACCGAAGGAGTTATAGAGTTCGATGTGACCTATCCCGAAATGGATTCGAATAACCTCATGCTCGAAATGCTTCCTGATAAGATGGTCCTTATGTTTAAGGATGATCGATATAAGTCTGAGCTTAAAACTGCAGGAGGAATTGTCGAGATGGCGGTCATATCTGACGCTTCCAAACAAAGGCTATTCAACATGATTAAGCTTTTTAGTGATCGCTACGTTCTCGAATTGGATCAGGCAGGTGCCAAAGAAATGACCAATGTTCTCCCTCCATTCACTCTGAAAACTACATCGGAGTCATCTAAACTAGCGGATGCTCGGTGCACTAAAATCATTCTTGATTTCAACGACCCAAACAAAGAGAATTACGAGTTCTTCTACACAGACGATATAGAGCTAAAAAATCCCAACTGGTTTACACCTTACAGCGATATCACTGGTGTTCTACTCGATTACCAAGTTGATAATTACGGCATGCACATGAGACTTAAGGCTACCAAGATTATTCCTCAGGAAATCGATACGAACGTCTTCCATGTGAATGATAACTACAGGAATCTAAACAAGGAGGAGTTTGATGCGCTGGTAGTGAAAAACATGGAAGTATTCTTGGAATAAGAATCTCCACTGTTTAAAAATCATTTGATAACTCTGGCTTTCAGGCCCATTTCTGCACACAATCAAGGATAACTTTGACCGTTAATAGTCAAGGCGTTTGAGTTATTCAAATCATTACAAGAGCAAAATTTCAGGAACGAAAAAGGCGAAGTCCAAGAAAAAGTCAACGGGTAAAGCCGGCTTTGTTCAACGGACTAGAGATCGGATTTCTGTATTTTTCTCAGATGATCGAACGAGAAACATCTCTGGACTTTTCTTCCTCCTTGGTAGTGCGATCCTGCTACTGTCTCTCACTTCATATTTGTTTACTTGGAAGACAGATCAAGATGAACTCTTTAATCGCTCTTGGTTAAACATATGGTTAGATCCCAGCGTTCAAATTGAAAATTGGCTTGGCACCTTCGGTGCTTTGTTGAGTCATCAATTAATCAACAATGGGTTTGGAGTTGCATCGTTTGTATTTGTCCTCATAACCTTTCTCATAGGTTTTAGAATTCTCTTCAAGACCGAATTACTCCCCTTCTGGAAAACAACCGCGCACTCAACATTCTTTCTCTTTTGGTCAAGCATTCTGCTTGGAGCTTTATTCACGGAAAACTTGCTCTTTATGGGTGGGTCCTTTGGATATCACAGCAATCAATGGATGCACAATCTATTTGGTACGATTGGAACTTTCGGAATAATTGCTTTTGGTCTGTTCGTTTACATAATCATTGCCTTCAGTGTTTCAATTCAAGATTTAATTCAACTTTTCAATTTCAAGTCTGACAAAGCAATCGACGTTGACAATGAGATCCAAGCAGTTGATGAAGAAGGTTTTGACCTTGTCACTGATGAACCGGCTGAGCAAGTCGACCTTTCGGATGAAACTTCTGCACCTGATTCCGTAGAAATCCCTGAGGAAACAGTAGCAGACACGCCGGAAGGAACTCCCGAAGAACCCATGGAGACCGAAGAGTTGGAGGTGGCTGGCAAAAACCTTGAACCGGAAGATCAAGAACCGAGCTTAGAAACAGAGGATGGAATAGACTTCGCTATTGAAGAAGCGGGTGGCGATGAAGAACTGACTGAAGAAGAAAAGGCACCGGAAGGCGAAATGGTTGATTACGACCCTTTACTTGACCTAAGTAAGTACCAATATCCTCCGATAGACCTCCTTGAAAATCATGGGGACGGAAATATTCAAGTCGAAAGAGAGGAGCTTGAGCGAAATAAGACACGAATCGTTGAAACGCTGAAGAACTACAATATTGGGATATCGAAGATCAAGGCAACGATTGGTCCTACGGTAACGCTTTATGAAATCATTCCCGAAGCCGGAGTTCGGATATCAAAAATTAAAAACCTGGAAGATGATATCGCATTGAGCTTGGCAGCACTTGGCATTAGAATCATTGCTCCTATTCCGGGTAAAGGAACCGTAGGAATTGAAGTTCCAAACGAGAATCCTGACGTCGTTTCCATGCTCACGGTCATTGCTGCTGATAAATTCCAGCATTCTAAAATGGATTTACCAATAGCAATTGGTAAGACGATTTCCAATGAGACATTCGTAACTGATCTTGCCAAAATGCCTCACCTGCTTATGGCCGGGGCTACGGGGCAGGGAAAATCTGTTGGGCTGAATGCAATTTTAGCATCGCTTCTGTATAAGAAGCACCCAGCTCAGGTCAAGTTCGTCCTTGTTGATCCAAAAAAGGTAGAGCTGACATTGTTCAATAAAATTGAAAGGCATTTCCTGGCCAAACTACCAGATGAGGAGGAAGCAATTATTACGGATACGAGCAAAGTGGTCAACACGCTCAACTCACTGTGCATTGAAATGGACCAGCGATATGAGTTGTTGAAAAATGCAATGTGTCGAAACATAAAAGAGTACAACGCAAAATTTATCAAGCGAAAACTAAATCCAAATGATGGGCATCGATACATGCCATACATTGTTTTAGTTGTTGACGAATTTGCCGACTTAATTATGACTGCTGGCAAGGAAGTTGAAACGCCAATCGCGAGACTAGCTCAGCTAGCTAGAGCAATTGGAATTCATTTGATAATTGCTACACAAAGACCATCAGTCAACATCATCACTGGAACGATCAAAGCAAACTTCCCAAGTAGAATCGCGTTTAGAGTGACGTCAAAAATTGATTCCAGAACCATTTTGGATTCAGGAGGAGCGGAGCAGCTGATTGGACGAGGTGACATGCTCTTTAGCAATGGGAACGAACTAGTCAGATTACAATGCGCCTTTGTCGATACTCCAGAAGTTGAAAAAATTACGGAGTTCATCGGATCCCAACAGGGTTATTCAGATGCCCATATTTTACCAGAGTACGTCCCAGAAGGTGGTGATGGTAGTCCTGGAAGTTTAGAGGACATGGATCGAGATGTCTTGTTTGAAGATGCCGCAAGAGTTGTGGTGCTGCACCAACAAGGCAGCGCCTCTTTATTACAGCGGAAGCTTAAACTTGGCTATAATAGAGCTGGCAGAATTGTGGACCAACTTGAGGCCGCAGGTATCATTGGGCAGTTTGAAGGGAGCAAAGCCCGCCAAGTATTAATACCGGATGAAGTAAGTTTGGAACAGCATTTGAGTTCTCTCGACGGCAAACAAGAATCTATATGAGAATAGCAACGACATCAGCACTGATTTTACTCGTGTTTAGTTTTTCAACTAGAGCTCAAACCACCGAGGATGAGCTCGTACCGCAGGATCCGAAAGCACAGGAGATCTTAGATGCCCTGAGCAACAAGGCCAAGGAGTATAAGTCCTTTAGTGCTAACTTCTCCTACACCTTGGTAAACAAGAGTGAAGGGATGAACGAAAGCCAGAGCGGAAGTGTGATGATGAAAGGACGGAAGAAGTACAAACTTAATATTCCAGGTCAGCAAATCATGTCTGACGGTGAAACGGTTTGGACCTTCATTTCAGGACCTAAAGAACTACAAATTTCCGACGTTCCAGAAGAAGATGATGAAGAGGGGAACTTAATGAATCCAGCCAATGCATTCCATATGTACAAGAAAGGATTCAAGTACCAATATGCTGGCCAGGCGACAGTCGATGGTCGAAGTGCCGAGGTAATCAAGCTCTTTCCGATGAATCCGGCGAAAAAGCCCTACCACACCATCATTGTCAATGTTGACTATGCCAAGCTTGAGTTGATTTCAATGGTTGTCCTCAATAAGGACGGAAATCAATTTACGTATAAGCTGAAAAATTTTAAAGCAGATATACCGGTGACCGACGCAGATTTCATATTCAATGAAGATGATGCCGATGATGTCATTGATTATCGGGAATAATTAAAAGTCCACAAAGGACTTTAGGCTGCGTTCTAATAACTCCTGCGTTGACGCCGAGTTAATCCTCCCACTTTCATCTACCTGACCATCCACATGGGTAATATTCACATGTTTTGGAAATACTGCGACGTTGAGGTAGTTTAGGATTCCTGTTAGGTGATCTGCTCCTCTCAAATTTCCGGCTCGTCCTGATGATATGCCAACTATGCACGCCTTTTTTGATCTAAATCGATCTGGTTTTACGGCATCAATAAACGCCTTACATACACCGGGAAAACTTCCATTGTACTCAGGAATAACAAATACAAACCGGTCTGCTTTGCCGATGTAGCTCGGAATTATACGTTTCAATTTTGCAGAAGAGTTGCTATAGACTTCATTCTTAAAAGCAAAGTCTTCAGGCAGTGTTTGCAGATCTAGCAATTTGGTCTCTATGCCCTGTGCTGTTAATAACTCAACGACAGCTCTAGATACTAGTATGCTTAGGTTTCCCGACCGATTTGTGCCACTTATAACTGTTATCACTTGTTCGTTCACAGATTTTTGTTCAAAAACGGACGATAAATTCAGGAATACCACCGCCCTTTCTGAATAGATTTAGCAGACTTTTGATCACAACAAAGAAAGCCCAGCCTTTTGAAACGCAAAAGAACCCTAAAGGTTCCTCGTTGAAGGCGGCGATCCGATCCAGAGTAGGGCCATAAACCGCTAACGGTAATCACAGAGCAGAGAGATATGGGAAAAATTATTGCAATAGCCAATCAAAAAGGTGGCGTAGGAAAAACCACCACAAGCATAAACCTGGCGGCAAGCTTAGGAGTGCTTGAACGAAAAACCCTCATCGTTGATGCCGATCCACAGGCAAATGCAACATCTGGAGTTGGATTTGATCCTAGGAATGTGAGAACAAGTATCTATGAGTGCATTATTAATCAAGTTGAGCCAAAGGACATCATCCTTCACACGGACAGTCCAAACCTCGATATTCTTCCCGCCCATATAGACTTGGTTGGAGCAGAGATCGAAATGATCAATCTGCCAAATCGCGAGCGAATGATGCGAATGGCGCTGAACAAAATCAAGGATGATTACGACTTCATCATCATCGACTGTTCTCCTTCGTTAGGCTTGATTACGGTCAATTCATTGACGGCAGCCGACAGCGTCATTATCCCTGTTCAATGTGAGTATTTCGCGTTGGAAGGACTTGGGAAATTACTGAACACTGTAAAAATTATTCAATCTCGTCTAAATCAGGAACTGAGCATTGAAGGCATGTTACTCACCATGTATGATCAACGACTTCGCCTGGCTAATCAAGTTGTGGAAGAAGTCAAGATGCATTTCCAGCAACTTGTATTCGATACCATTGTGCATAGAAACACTCGCTTGGGTGAAGCACCTTCACATGGTGAAACAATCATCATGCACGATGCTGCAAGCACTGGATCCGTTAACTATTTAAATCTCGCTAGAGAAATTCTCCAGAAGAATGACATGACTAGAATTAGCGAGAAGGACAAAATTGTAGATGTGTTCGATGGCGAATCCTAAGAAAAGCGCTTTGGGAAGAGGCTTGAGTGCCCTTCTTGAAAATGTAGAAACCGATATTACAACTGCTCACGGCGCAAGCCACTCTCCTACTGCAGGAAGTGTAGCTGAGGTATTAATTTCCCAAATAGAGGCCAACCCGTTCCAACCAAGAACCCGATTTGAAAACAATGCGCTTGACGAGCTTGCGGAAAGCATTAGACAGCATGGTATAATTCAACCGGTCACCCTTCGGAAAATGGGTAACGATAAGTATCAACTTATCAGTGGCGAAAGAAGATTCAGAGCTTCTCAGTTGGCCGGGCTAAATACAATACCTGCATACGTCAGGGTAGCCAATGACCAAACCATGCTCGAGATGGCATTGGTTGAAAATATTCAGCGTGAAGATCTTAATCCGATCGAAGTTGCGATTAGCTACAAGCGTTTGATTGATGAATGTGACTTAACGCATGAAGGATTGAGCGAGAAGGTAAGCAAGAGCCGATCGAACATCACAAACTTCTTACGTCTTCTCAAACTTCCAGCAGAGATTCAAATGGCATTGTCGAAAGGCATTATCACAATGGGTCATGCGCGAGCTTTGATCAGTGTTGATGATCAAAAGCAACAGCTTGAAATTTTCGAAAGAATCATCGACGAAGTGCTCTCCGTTAGAGATGTTGAGAATCTAGCGAGAAAAGCGAAGCGATCCATGGTAGAACCAGGTGAACTCAACCAGAAAAAGGAGTATTATAAAGATGCCAAGTTTGCTATCAGCCAAGGCTTGAATGCACGAGTCGATCTTAAATTTCTGCCGAAAGGAAATGGTAAAATCACAATTGATTTTACCAATGAGCACGACTTGAACCGTTTGCTTCTGCTTTTACAAGGTCCAAATCAGAATTACACTTATTAACGTCTTCACGGATGAGCATTCCCTTTACTTTGCATTGATATGCTTGTAAGGATTGCCATATACTGCATCATTTCGGTTTGCTCCTTGCCTCTGTTTTCACAAGAAGATAGCGTCAAGACAATTCTACCCCATAAACTCGAAGCTGACACATTGGAACCAGCGCCAACTCAGAGAAACCCAAAACGAGCCACACTGTTGAGTGCTGTACTTCCGGGATCTGGACAGATTTACAATCGTAAGTATTGGAAACTACCAATCGTATATGGTGCATTGGGAACGGCTGGATATTTCTTTTTTGACAACAGGTCTCGATACCTACACTTCAAGGAGGCATACGTGATTGATGCCGATACGACAGATGGTCTCATCAGTGAATATTATGGTGACGCATCGTTGGATCAGCTCAGAGGCGCCGCTGACCAGTACAGAAAGTGGATGGAATACTCGGCCATTGTCTTCACCATTTTCTACGCTTTGCAAATTGTGGACGCAACAGTCGACGCTCATTTGTTCTACTTTAATGTGAGTGACGACCTGAGTATGCGCATAGAGCCCATGTATCAAACACATCGGATTGCAGGACCAATTCCAGGTGCGGGACTCACCCTCACATTCTAAATCATTCAACCCAAGGTTAACCATTCAATAAATCGGCGAAACCATTGTTTCTTTGGATTTGTATCTTGATTAAAATTTACTGATGAAAATCGGCATTATTGGATATGGCAAAATGGGGCGGAAAATAGAGCGCATCGCCCAGGACCGAGGTCATGAGGTGATTGCACGGATCAGCTCCTCTTCCGGTGATCACGAGTGGGAACTGCTCAACGAAGCTGATGTATGCATCGAATTCAGCAATCCAAATTCAGCCCTCACCAACTTCCAACATTGCTTTGAAAATGGATTTCCAATCGTCACGGGAACGACCGGTTGGTATGATAAAATGGGAGAAGTCCAGCGTCTCCAGTCTAAGTATAAAGCCTCTTTTTTCTGGGCATCCAACTTCAGTCTTGGTGTCAACTTGTTTTGGCAACTCAATGAGCAATTGGCTCGATTGATGAACCCTTATGACGACTATTCAATCAGCTTGAAAGAAATCCATCATACCGAGAAGCTTGATGCGCCAAGCGGAACCGCAATCACAACGGCTGAACAAATTATTAGAACCATCGATGGACTGGATGGCTGGAAGTTGGAAAGGGATGACCCGAATGAAAACGAACTTCCCATTGAAGCAGTTCGGGAGGCCGATGTCAAGGGAACACATAGCGTCACCTATGATAGCGAAGTAGATAAGATTGAGTTAAAACACGAAGCCAAATCAAGAGCCGGTTTTGCTATTGGGGCGGTTCTGGCAGCTGAGTTCCTTCAAGATAAACATGGTTTTTTCACGATGAAAGATCTGCTAAAAGCCTAATTCTCGAGGCAAGCACCATAACATCTCTTAAGACGCAATCACGAAAAACCACCGCTTAACCACAATTGTCTGTGGCTATCGAGTCCAAACTTCGTTTCTTCGCCATGCAATTAGTTGAGCTATGAACTACGTCATATATGCGGTCATTGCCGCAGGTTATTTACTCGGATTCTATCTACTCTTTCCTAAAGCAGGAAGAAAATCTTGGGAAGGTCTAATTCCTGGCTACAATTTTTACGTTGTTACCAAAATAACACAGAAGCCTTGGTGGTGGGTTTTCCTTCTCATATTCCCTGGAATAAACATTCTGATGCTCATGGTGTTCAACTCAGTGCTCGCATCGTCATTTGGAAAGCGAGACAAGAAATCTCAGATCTACGCCATCTTCCTGCCATTCATTGCCTTTCCGCAATGGGGCAATCAAGATGTCGAGTTTGTTGGTCCAATTGATAGGACAGTTTACAAGAAAACGACCATGCGTGAATGGGGAGATGCCATTGTTTTTGCGGTCATAGCGGCCAGCATTATCCGAACATACTTCCTCGAAGCCTTTACTATTCCCACCGGGTCCATGGAAAAATCGCTTCTCATCGGTGATTATCTGTTTGTGAGCAAAATGGCATATGGACCTAAAATGCCAGAAACTCCATTGAGCATTCCATTTTTTCATCATAGTGTTCCTGGAAACAAGGTCCAGAGTTATTTGGAATGGATTAAACTGCCTTACTATCGGCTACCGGGATTTGGAGATGTTGAGCGAAATGACATCGTGGTCTTCAATTACCCTGAAGGAGATACTGTTTTGCTTCAATACCAAAGTGAGCGAAGCTATAATCAAGTGGTTCGAGACGAGATCTACCGCATGAAGCAAAATGAGGTCATGGGCGGCAGAGAATTGCGCTCCGATCAATATTATAACAAGCTTGCCCGTAAGTTAATTAAGGACAATCTTGAGTACACCGTTCGACCAGTGGATAAAAGAGAACACTACATTAAGAGATGCGTGGCAGTTCCAGGAGATGAGATTTATGTTGAGCATGGAAAGCTTCACATCAATGGCGAAACCGCATATATCCCAACTGAATTCCAATACCGTTATCGCGTTCGTTCGAGCAGCTTTCTGAACAAGAAAATACTAAAGGATAAGCTGAACATCAACTATCAAGACATTCAGGCGTCGCAAACGGAAGATGGATACCTCTATTATGTTCCAATGACGCTGAGAGCCGCCAAGAAAATGGAAGAGTTTGGATCAGTGAGCGAAGTAACATTGGATGTTTCTCAGAAGAAAATGAGTCCCATTCTGCACATTTTCCCGAATTCATCTCAGTATAACTGGACAGAGGACTATTGGGGACCACTTGTCGTTCCCAAGAAAGGAACCTCCGTTGAATTAAATGCGACAAACATTCCCTTCTACGAGCGGATCATATCCGTTTATGAAGGTCATAAGCTAAATGTCAAGGAAGACGGAATCTACATCGACGATGAGTTAGCCAATAACTACACTTTTGAAATGGACTATTACTTCCTCATGGGAGATAGTCGACACAATTCAGCTGATTCAAGGTTTTGGGGATTTGTACCTGAAAACCATGTTGTTGGAAAGGCAGCCTTCATTTGGCTAAGCCTTGACCCCGAGCTAGGATGGTTTGATGGGAGAATTCGATTCTCTAGACTGTTTAGCATTCCAGAATAATGACTGTGTTCCCAATTCATCTTTGCGGGAACATCGAATATTACCGCGCACTCTTCAAGGCAGGTGAATTTGCCTTTGAGATTCACGAGCATTTCCCAAAGCAAACTCCAAGGAATCGTATGGAGATCCTAGGCCCGAACGGGAGGCAATTGCTCATTGTCCCAACGGTCAAAAGGAATTCAAGGCGAGCGATCAAAGATGTTGAGATCAGTTATGCAGAGAACTGGCAAAAGGATCACTGGAAGAGTTTAGAAGCCGCTTATCGTAGATCAGCCTATTTCGAGTTCTATGAGGATGAACTGCGGCTGTTCTATACGAAGGAGTTCCGTCTACTAGTTGACTTCAATCTCGCCTACCATAAGTTAATCTGCTCTTTGCTAAAACTCGAGTTTAAGGAGGATTTTACGCAGGACTACGTTGACAACGTAGACAACGATTTTAGAACGCACGACTTTTCATCCACTCAGGATGATGCCTATTTCCAGGTATTCTCTGACAGGTTCAATTTTGAATCCGGATTGAGTATTCTCGATGTTCTTTTCAATTTAGGACCTCAGGTCAGGTCTCTTATAGTTGAATAACAACATTCAATGAGCATTCCTTGGCTAGTGAGGAGAAAATAGAATGCAATTCGATGCATCGCAGAATTCATTAATTTGCTCGATCTCTAAACCTGCAAGCATGACTAACCGAAGATCATTCATTCAAAAAGTCGGCACCTTGAGTGCTGGCGTTTGGGCTTGGCCATTTATTGACACTTCGTTCGCCGCTGAGACTAAGAACATATTGTCCAAGTATCCGGATCTAAGTCCCAAAGAACTCAGCGATAACGAAGACTTCTGGAGTTGGGTAAGGCACAACTACATTGCCTCATCTTCGATGGTCAACTTGAATAACGGCGGTGTAAGCCCACATCCAAAAGTCGTTCTCGAGGCAGTTGAACGTTTTACCAGGTTGAGCAACGAAGCTCCTTCCTATTATATGTGGCGAGTCTTTGAAAAAGGTAGAGAAACGATACGCGAAAAATTAGCTGATCTGGCTGGTGTTAGCTCTGAAGAAATTGCAATCAATCGAAACACGACTGAAGCTCTTGCAACCCTAATATCTGGTTTGGATATGACGAGGGGTGACGAATTCGTCACAAGCAATTTCATTTATCCTAACATGAATCAAGCGTGGAAACAGCGTGAACTTCGCGAAGGGATCGTTAGAAAAATTGCGAAGTTGCCAATGCCGTCAACCAATACCGAGGAAATTGTGAAGGCTTACACCGACCAATTCACAGACAAAACCAAAATCGCCCTGATTGAGCATGTGGTGAATTGGACCGGACAAGTGCTTCCGGTAGCAGCAATTGCGGCTGAAGCTAAAAAACGTGGTATTCTCGTCATGGTAGATGGTGCACACAGTTTTGCTCATCTGGTATTCAAAATTTCTGATCTCAACTGTGACTATTTCGGCACGAGTTTGCATAAATGGCTGTGCGCTCCATTTGGAACAGGTATGCTATGGATTAAGAAAGACCTCATCGCAAGGCACTGGGCCATGTTTCCGGGGCCTGACCCCCAAAGTGCCGACGTGAGAAAGTTCGAAAATCAAGGAACGCGAGATGTGCCTGCGGAGTTAGCAATTGGTCAGGCCATCGACTTCCATCTGAGCATTGGGTCGGAAAGAAAATTTGAACGACTTCACTACCTGAAACAATACTGGGTTGAGCGTGTCAAGGGCGTCAAGGGAATTCAATTTTGGTGTCCTGAAGATCCGAATTTCAGTGGTGCTCTCACCACATTTAGCATTGAAGGAAAAGAGGCTAAAGAAATTCATGACATCCTCTGGAAGGAAGAACGAATTCACACGACTACCATCTCGCATGAAGGGATCAGTGGAGTTAGAGTTACACCTAACGTCTATACCTCTACCAAAGATCTTGATCGCCTGATCCGCACCATCAAGGGAATGGCCTAAAGGGCATTGTCATTTTGAACATCTTTGAAGCTAAGAGTGAAACTAAAACCCTAATCGTCGATGGCGACTAAGAAACAAGACATCGAATTCAACAAGAACGAAGACCGTATGAAGCTTCTCATTGCCGAAATGAAGAGGAAGCTGGAAACAGTCTATGAAGGAGGCGGTAAGAAGAGAATTGAAAAGCATCATGCCAAGGGCAAAATGACCGCTCGAGAGCGTGTCGAAATGTTGCTCGATGACGATAAATCCAAAATTGAAATTGGGGCTTTTGCCGGCGATGGCATGTACGCCGAACATGGTGGTTGTCCAAGTGGCGGAGTAATCGTGTACCTAGGCTACGTTCAAGGGAAAATTTGCGTGGTTGTGGCCAATGATGCAACAGTCAAGGCGGGAGCTTGGTTCCCAATCACAGGTAAGAAAAATCTGAGAGCGCAAGAGATTGCCATGGAGAACTACATCCCGATTATTTACTTAGTCGATAGTGCCGGAGTATACCTTCCTATGCAGGACGAAATCTTCCCGGACAAAGAACACTTTGGGAGAATCTTTCGCAACAATGCCGTGATGAGCAGCAAAGGAATCAATCAGATTTCAGCCATTATGGGAAGCTGCGTTGCTGGTGGCGCATATTTGCCCATCATGAGTGATGAAGCCATGATCGTTGAAGGAACAGGAAGCATCTTTTTAGCGGGATCTTATCTCGTCAAAGCTGCGATCGGTGAAGAAGTAGACAATGAGACCTTAGGTGGAGCAACAACTCATTCCGAAATCTCTGGAGTCACTGACTACAAATGCAAAGACGACACAGAATGTCTTGGTAAGATCAAGAGCATTGTAGATAAGATCGGAGGAAAAACGCTTGTGCCCTTTGATCGAAAGAAACCAGCATCCCCAAAGCTGAACGAAAAAGAGATTTATGGCATCTTCAGTGCGAAGACATACGATGTAAAGGAGATTATCAAACGACTGGTAGATAACTCAGAGATTGACGAGTACAAGGCTTTGTACGGAAAGAGCATTGTTACCAGTTATGCCAGAATTGATGGTTGGTCCGTTGGAATTGTTGCCAATCAACGAACCGTCGTAAAGAGCAAGAAGGGCGAAATGCAACTAGGTGGCGTCATCTATTCAGATAGCGCAGACAAAGCGGCTCGGTTCATCATGAACTGCAATCAAAAGAGAATACCATTGGTCTTCCTTCAAGATGTGACTGGTTTCATGGTCGGATCACGGTCAGAACAAGGAGGCATCATTAAAGATGGCGCCAAAATGGTCAGTGCTATGAGCAACTCCGTTGTTCCAAAGTTTACGTTCATCATGGGTAATAGCTACGGAGCTGGAAACTATGCTATGTGTGGCAAAGCTTATGATCCTCGATTAATTTATGCTTGGCCTACGAGTAATCTTGCTGTTATGAGTGGAAAGTCGGCCGCCAACACCCTGCTACAAATTGAAGTAGCAAGTCTAAAATCCAAAGGAGAGGAAATCTCTCCTGAGGATGAAAAAGCGTTACTGAAGAAGATTACTGATCGATATAAGGAACAGACTTCTCCTTATTATGCAGCTGCGAGACTTTGGTTGGATGGAATTATAGATCCACTCGAAACACGATCGATCATCAGCGCTGGAATTGAGATGGCGAGCCATGAGCAAGATGTGAAGCCGTACAACGTTGGTGTTCTTCAAACCTAAATGAACTCCCCAGTTCTCGTCAATGGAAAATTTCTGAATCAACCGATCACCGGTGTTCAGCGCTACGGCCATGGCATTCTATCTCAGATCAACTCAAACGTTGAGGTACTCGCAGCTCCAGAAGGACGGCTAGCAAGCAACTATTGGGAGCAGACCAAATTACCTGCTCTTTTGAAAAAGAGAGGAAATCCATTACTCATCAATTTTTGCAATAGTGCTCCATCATTTTACAAGAATCAGATTGTTACAATTCACGATTTAGCAGTCTTTGAAAACCCAAAATGGTTTCAATCTCCTTTTGCAACTTATTACAAGCTACTCTTCAAACGGCTCGCTAAAAACGCCCGACACTTTGTAACGGTTTCAGAGTTTTCAAAGTCTGAAATGAAAAGACACCTGAATATCCCAGAAGACAAAATCACGATTATTCATAGCGCCATTGATAATCGATTTGGCGAGTTACAAGCGATTAAACCAAGAATCGGAGATCAAGCATTTATTCTGATGGTAGGCAGCCATGATCCAAGAAAGAACTTTCATTGGGTCATTGAACATGCTGCGCGGCACATCAACGATTTAGGCTTTCAATTGATCATAGCGGGAAATCCGGGAGCGGCTTTTAGTGATCCAAATAATAAGGACACTAAATCGGTTACATGGCTAACCAATGCGTCAGACACAGAACTAAAGTGGCTTTATCAAAATGCAGAGCTGGTCATACACCCTTCACTCTATGAAGGTTTTAGCCTGATTCCTCTCGAGGCAGCATCATTGAATGCAAAAACCCTCATTTCGAATATTCCGGCTCATCGGGAGATCGTTGGTGAGCAAGCTTTATATTTTGATCTAGATGATGCTAATTCTCTTTTGAATGAGCTCGATAAAGCTCTCCATGGTGTTCGTAGAGAACTACCTCATTCGTTCTCATTCTCTGAGTCAACCCTAAAGTGGGAACAGCTGATTTATTCTCATTTGGCATATGAATAAGGAGTCACGTAAGAGCTTGTAATTGACCATATATCCCGTACATTTCGCAATCAATGAAAGTTGCATTCGTACATGACTGGTTCACCATTCCAGCTGGGGCTGAGAAAGTTGCGGCGGAGATCATTGACTTGATCCAACCAGAACGGGTATACTCGCTTTTCAACTTCATGCCATTTGGTGAGTTGAATCGGATTACTCAAGGACGCGGAGTAAAAACATCATTTCTCCAACAAGTACCAGCCGCTAGTGAGCATTATCGTCATCTCGCACCACTGTACCCAAAAGCAATATCGAAGCTTGATGTAAGCGAATTTGACATCATTATATCTTCTTCTTGGATGGCAGCAAAAGGCGTCAACAAAAGAGAGGGTCAAATACATATCTCTTATTGTCATACTCCCATGAGGTTTGCTTGGGGCTTACAAGAGACATATCTCAAAAAGTACGGTTACAACCATGGTATCAAGAAATGGTTGGCTAAGCTGATGATCAACCGGCTGAAAAATTGGGACGAACAAACAGCAGAAGGAGTCGATCACTTTGTGGCAAATTCAAATTTTGTGTCACAGCGCATCGACAAAGCATACGGAAGGCAAAGCACCGTAATTTACCCTCCCATCCAATGTGAACGATTCGCCTTACACGAGGACAAAGCTGATTTTTACTTTACTGCGTCTCGGTTTGTAGACTACAAGAATCTAGAGCTGATTATTGACACATTCTCAAGACTTCCAAACCACAAATTGGTTATCGCTGGTCAAGGTCCATTGGAAAAACACCTCAAAAGAATGGCTACTCCAAATGTGTCGTTTTTGGGATGGGTCAGTGATGAATCCTTAGTTTACCATATGCAGCGGGCAAAAGCTTTTTTGAATGCCTCAATTGAGGACTTTGGAATTGCAGGTTTGGAAGCACAATCATGTGGAACTCCCGTAATTGCACTTGGGAAAGGTGGATATACAGAAACCGTCGTGGATCAAGAAACAGGAATATTTTTCGAACGCGAACATCCAGAGGCATTGGCTGACGCAATTTTGCGTTTTGAGAAACTTGAATTTGACCCAGAAGTCGTTCGACAAAACGCACTGAGATATGACAAAGAATCATTTCGCGAACAATTCCTCAATTTGTTCTTAGATAAGTGCTTTATAAGTGAATCATCCTTGGCTTGATCGTTTTGAACAGATTCTTCTAGTTATTCTTTCGGGATTCTTGTTCTGGGGGAATGCGGTGTCATCAATTGCTATTGTTTCACTTGCTATTCTAGGACTAATTCGAGGTGGATGGCGAGCATTTACGAATGTGCGCGGGTTCATTCTGCTTCTGCCTTTTTTAATTCTACTCTCAAGCTGGTTGGCGTTTGGAGTTCCTTCAGACGGAACGCGCGAATTACAACTATGGCCTACGTGGATCGCTGCAATCCTTTACTTCAGCACATCGACCAGGCCGGAGTTCTTCCGGAAGTCCTTCGTTCTCATCTCCATCTTACAGGCGGTTGCGGTCCTCACCTTCTTCACTTTTGCATCGCCCATAGAGCATGCCTCCTTTTCTCAAGGATTTCGAGATGCCATCGAGGCTCAATTCCACGTTCACCCAACCTTCGTTAGTGTTGCTTGGTTTTGGGCATCTGTGCTTCTCCTACTGGATTTTAAGCAAAACATTTTTCAACGCATTTGGGGTGTCGCTTTCCTTGTAGTTATGGCGTCCTTATGTGGTGGGAAAATGCCGCTTATTGCTTGCGCAGCAATCCTAGGATCAATGGCGATACTGAAAATGAATTCTTTGAAATACAAAGTGGCAACACTCACTGGAATTCTAGTTCTAGGCATAGGAAATGTGCTCTTCAACCCTGTTCTCACCGAACGATTCGAAGAACTATATCGTGTCAACCTCGACTATGAAGAAGGTCAAGCACTCTCATCTTCGGAATTGAGACTGGGGATTTGGAATTGTGCGATCGAAACGACTTTCGACAATTGGATTTTCGGGGTTGGAACAGGAAATACTCGTGCTGCTTTGGAAGCCTGTTACGAAGAATATGACCAAGTGGAATTCTTCGATGGCGAGTACAACACACACAATCAGTTCATTCACTTCTGGCTCGCAAGTGGAATTGCCGGGTTGCTAATCATTCTTCTCTTTTTCAGCTATATGCTGCTAACAGCGATGCGTCTAAACATTCGAACCTTAGTTCTATTTCTGCTGTTTTTCATTTTGATTTCTCTGACCGAAAACTACTTCAGTAGGCAGTTTGGGATGATGTTCTTCTCCTTGTTTGCTGCTAACCTATTGTTCGAGAATAGACATCAACCGTCCCCAGCCAACAATCCTTCCAGCTAAACTTCCAGCTTTGCTCCATGCAGCGTGGTTTTAACTCGTCATTATCACACCTCATCAGGTTGTGTAGACCAGTGGAAATGGCATCCACTTCAAATGGGTCACATCGAAAAGCTACCTCACCAACAATTTCAGGAAGACTTGAGGTATTGGACACCAAGACTGCCGTCCCACAAGCTAAGGCCTCTAAAACCGGGAGACCAAAACCTTCATAAAGGCTGACATAGGCAAATCCATGAGCAAGGTTATAAAGAGCCGCGAGGTGATCCTCTCTGACAAATCCGGTGAAGTGGACATAGTCAGCACTTGAATCAGGAATCTTGAGTTCGGAGCCCCAGCCTTTTGACCCTGCAAGAACCAAATGACAACTCTCTTTGACCTGAAGATCAAGGGCATCATAAGCATCGATCAATCGTTGAATATTCTTCCTGGGTTCGAGCGTGGATAAACTCAGAATAAACCGATCAGGAAGGCTGTATCGGTCTCTCACTAAATGGAGCAAATGCTCATTTTGGAGAGGAAAGAAACTCCGCCGATCAACCCCTTCATAAACCACTGATGACTCAATGCCCAATGCATCTGCATCTCGCTGCGTTGACTCTGAAACGCTGATGCTCACAGCTCCATTCTCTTGAATAAACTCAAATCCAGCTGCCGTCCTTGCGACATTGTTGGGTTGATGAAATTCAGCGTGAGAATGGTGAGTCGTGTCGTGAATCGTCACGATTGTGTTGTCGCGTTCGATTCCTTCTGCAAAGGCAAAATGCTGAGGCAATGTCAAATGAAGTATATCAGTCTTCGAGGGCGTAGATTCATAGCCTTCAACCTTCTTGGCTCGTCTGAGCCGATGAATTGGAAAGCGCTTGGCTAACTCAGCATACCATGTCTTTGGGAGAATCAGGTTGGCTAGGCTCTTCAGAGCGTGGAGCGCGCCATTCTTAATCGGAGAACTTCCTCGTCCTTCGAATTCAATAACGCTGTGCATGTCCATGATTTTACCATCGAAAAGCACGCGGACTTCTAATCCCAATATCGGAAAGCGCTGAGCGGACTTGATCAATTCAAAAACGTAGCGTTTTACCCCATCAAACCCATTTTCAGCCAGCTTTTCAGCTTCGATCAGCACTCGCTTATTCAACATGACATCATATTGTCTTGTTACCTCCTCACCTTCGAGAGAGTATCCAGCATACTCCATGGCTTCACCGTGCAAATGCCAATACATTCGAGTTTGTTCCTCGCTCATCTCACCCCTCCAAACGTTCACTTTCCCACTTCGAAACCAATGTTGAGCGAGGTCAAGGCCTAGGTGCTTCCCTGAACCGTATTCGGGGTTACCATGTTTGAGTTCCTGAAAACTTGGAAGCTTATCCCATTCGGCAATTCCCAAGTCAAGAAATGGTCGCATTGCGGTTAATGCTTCTTTCGGGTTGCTAATGAATTCCTCGAAATGAAGCTTCTCATCGGCCTTTGGAAGCCATTGTTCAACATGATGACTCCAACCACCAAAATGAGCCCCTTCTGCTGAATAAATTGTCTCCCACAAATTCAGTTGAAAATCGGAACTAGGATCAATAACATCTTTTCTGTGATGAGCCAAAGAGACGACTGCATCACCACCATTTCGGATTAAGTACACGACCTTACGTTTGAGTAACTCCTCGGGTAGTTGATGAGGCAACAAGTGCGTCTTTACAACCGGAAAATCTTTCCAGTTAGCGTCCGCTCCATGTTTTTCAAAATGATAAGTAGCAGATTCAACGCCGTACACTTTGTACAATACATTCCGGATAAACGTGTTACCACTTCTTGGATATGAGACCAAAAGAATCAAGTTGCAAATGAATGCTATTATACACAGATTGTTGAACTTTGATTGATGTCTCCTTGGAAAATCACCCGATCATTTATTCTACCGCTTGTTGTGTTGGTTGTTGTTCCATGGGCCATTCACACTTGGTTCGATCCACTTTTAATCCGAAACATTTCTTCGGTTGTATTGGGCATGCTCCTCATACTTATTGGAATGTCATTTTTAGCATGGACAAATGCGCTTTTTGTAGCGTATGGACAAGGAACATTAGCTCCTTGGGATCCAACTCAAAAACTGGTAGTCATGGGACCCTATCGGTTTGTTCGAAACCCAATGATTATAGGCGTAATTACCGTGTTACTGGGTGAGACCATTCTCTTCACCTCTTTTCATCTGCTAACCTGGACAGTTTTGTTTGCACTAATAAACCATAGTTGGTTGATCTTTTGGGAAGAACGTCAATTGACAGAGCAATTCGGTGAAGCATATTTGAAGTACAAGAATGCTGTGCCGAGATGGATTCCCATTGGCGAGGCAGCAGAAATAGATTTCAATGACTAACCGCATTACTGAGTCGTCTTCCAACTATGACCAGCTCGAGAACATGAGTTTCTCCGAACTTCTCAAGAATATGAACCGAGAGGATAAGTCCGTTCCTCTCGCCATTGAAAAGGTCATCCCTGAAATTGAAAAGCTCGCTGAGGTCGTTTTTCAACGACTTCGAGACGGAGGTCGATTATTCTACATTGGTGCGGGCACAAGCGGCCGATTGGGTATTGTCGACGCTAGTGAATGTCCTCCGACATATGGTGTTCCTCATGGACTTGTTATTGGAATTATTGCGGGCGGTGATAGTGCTATCAGAAAGGCTGTTGAATTCGCAGAGGACGATCCTAATCAGGGTTGGAAAGACTTACAAGGCCAGTCCGTGTCACCAAAAGATATCGTGATCGGAATTGCAGCGTCAGGAACCACTCCATATGTTGTTGGGGGACTTCGGCAATGTCGTGATAATGGCATCTCTACAGGGTGTATTACGTGTAATCCGGATGCCCCTGTTTCACATGTTTCTGACTTTCCCGTTGAAGTGGTTGTCGGCCCTGAATTTGTAACTGGTAGCACACGGATGAAAGCTGGAACGGCACAAAAACTAACCTTAAACATGATCACGACATCGGTCATGGTTAAACTAGGCAGAGTGAAGGGAAATAAAATGGTGGACATGCAACTCAGCAATGACAAGCTTGTTGACCGAGGAACCAAAATGGTCATTGCAGAAACTGGCCTGGGATATGATGAAGCGAATGCGCTGCTCCTCCAAGAAGGCAGTGTGAGAGCCGCTGTGACTTCGTACATCAAGTCTTCTTCTTAAGTCAATACCAAAACTTTAACGTTCTATTAATCACTGCATTTTACTAGGCTCCGTAATTTTGCATCGTGCACAGCATCGAACCATACTTCAATTGGAGAAACCTCTACACTGCCGAGGAAGATTTTAGGTCGCCATTCCATGGTAGGGCCTACTCTGAAGTATATTTTACTGATGCCATTTACGATCACCTCATTCACCCGCAATGGGACAATATTGGGTCTTCTACACTTTTCGTAAAAATCCTCTTCGCTGAATATGAGGACGGATATGCAATCATTGAGCTTCTTGGTGAATGGAACGACACGCTGTATAATGATGTGATGACATTAAAAAGAGAAGTCATTGATATTCTCATTGACGAGGGCATCAATAAGTTCGTGTTGATTGGTGACAATGTTTTGAGCTTTCATAGTTCCGATGACAGTTACTACGAAGAGTGGTTTGATGATATTGAAGATGGATGGGTTGTTATGCTCAACTTTCGCCAGCACATTCTAGACGATTTTAAACAAGTAGCAATCGACAATTATTTCATTTCTGGTGGCCCACTCAATGACTTCGCATGGGGTTCGTTTAGACCCATGCAGCTTTTTCAAAAAATAGCGCAGATTGTCGAACGAAGATTCGATGTCGGATATTTAATTGAAGAACAATAGTTTAAGCTCAGGCAACTATTTCGGTTTTTTCAACGTTTTTTTAATAGACGCAACAACTGATAAGTTAATCGCGTATCCTACCTTCACGCCGAGGACCGAACCACTAGCTCCAACGCTGAATTAATGCGATTTTCAAGCCTGAGATATACGCTAGCTATTAGCCTAATTCTCTTCCTCTCAATCTACTCAGAGAAGGAAGCATTTGGGCAATGCGCCGATAGTATCGACCTCGGAACGTGGATTGAAGAAGGTGATACCAACAATGGAAATTGGGTTGTAACGAACGGTGGCAACACTGTAAATCAAACCATTAACGGTGATCCAACTTTTTATGTCAGTCCGGATAGTTTCATCAATGTCATCATCACAGGAGATATTCAAGTCGCCACAACAAACGATGACGATTGGATTGGTTTCGTGTTTGGCTACATTGATCCAGATACAGTAAGTCCAAGCAATTTCGATTTTTATCTTTTCGATTGGAAACAACAAAATCAAAACTTCGGCGGCTACCTAGGACAAGAAGGATTCTCACTCTCCAGAGTCGATGGTCCCGTCACCAATCTTCCGCAAGCATTTTCAGCCAACGCAGGTCCGTACGTAGATTTAATAGCAAGTAATTATGGCAATACGCTGGGCTGGAATGATCTTCAGACTTATTCGTTTGCGTTAACCTATACTAATACTCGTGTAGTAATATCTGTTGATGGAGATACCATTTTTGACGTTTATGGATGTTTTCCTCCAGGAAGGTTTGGGTTCTACAACTACTCATTATCCAACGTAAACTATTCAAATTTCTCCTATCGAGTTGCAGCAGCATTTGAAGTCTTGACTCCGAACGTTTGCTTAGGAGATACGGCAAAATTCATTGCCTTAAGTGACTCGTGCGAAAATGTCGCCGGTTTACCGGTCAACAACACATTGACAGGATGGTACTGGGATTTTGGGGATGGCAATACAAGTACTGACACGAATGGACAACACCTTTATTCCGCTCCAGGAATATATCAAGTATTCTTAGAGGTGACTGATTATTTAGGGTGCACTGACACGGCATATTCCACGGTGACCGTCAATCAGCTTCCAGTAATCTTGGTTTCACCAAATCCAGCCCAAATATGTGTTGGCGAATCTGAGCAACTCACCGTTCCAAATTATTACACTTATACCTGGGCACCGGTCGATAGTTTGATCATTGACATGAACAACGGTGATACAGTTCTGGCGTTTCCAGATGACACAACATTATATTTTATTGATGCCGTTGACTCACTCGGATGTGTGAATGACACAACATTTGAACTCGCTGTCACTCCGCTGCCAATAGTGAGCGCCATTTCTATTGATTCCGTAATCTGTCCAGGAACGAAGGATTCATTGGTTGCTAGCGGAGCCCTCAGTTATCAATGGTCACCGAACTATAAGATCAACAATATCAATATTCAAAACCCTATTGTGAGACCCGATTCTACCACTGATTATATTGTGGTAGGAACCGGTCCAGGTGGATGTCAATCCCGCGATACAGTTACTGTTTACACTTATGAAATCGCCCCCTTTTCTGCCGGATCAGATACGGCGATTTGCGATGGAGACACCGCCCATTTTTCGGCTTTTGGTGGTGTGAGCTATCAATGGTCCCCATCTACTGGGCTTACGGATCCAAATATTCCAGACCCATTCTGTTTTTCGAAGTACTCAAGGTTCTATGAAGTGAGCATTACAGACAGCAATGATTGTGTAAGTGAAGCGAGTCTATTTCTACTAGTTAATGATTTACCGGAAGCTAAAGCAGGACCAAATGACACAATCTGTCTCGGGGATATTACGACCCTCGGAGGATCACCGAGCGGGCCTGCCGGTGCGTTATTTCTCTGGTCTCCGTCTGCTGGATTAATTGACACAACAGCCGCTCCCAGACCGGATGCCTCACCAGACACATCGACGACTTATACACTTCTGGTCACAGACATCAACGGTTGTGAAGACATGGACAAGATTAAAGTATTAGTGAATCCTTTGCCTGTTCTCGAAGTCAAAGAGGTTCCAGCCTATATCTGCTACGATGACACAGGATTTGTAAGAGTCAATGGAGGTTTAGAGCATTATAACTGGTCCCCTTCCGATGGGGTTTTCAACCCTAACAAGAGTTCATCAATGATGAGTCCTGAGGAATCAGATAGTTTCACCATTACTGGAACGGATACGAACGGGTGTGTTAGCCGAGTAGGATTTAACATCGAGGTGAAGCCCCTACCAGAAGTGCAAGTATTAAAGGTTCAGCCGATCTGCGATCAAGACACTATCAGCTTAAAGTCTATTGTAAGCGAGGGAAGCTATTCCTGGTCTCCAGCAGAATTTGCGATGACTCCTGATTCGGCCAACACACTGGCTTTCCCTTCTTCCCCAACGAATATGAAATTAACCGTGACTGACAGTTTGGGTTGTGAAAAGTCAGCACGAACATTAGCAGTAGTTTATCCTCTACCATATGTCGATGCGGGTGAGGACATTCAGAATTGCAACATGCAAGTTGTTTACTTAGGTGGAGAGGTAACCGCCGGAATTGATGATACCATAACTTGGGAGCCGGCGTTCAAAGTGAGCAATCCTGGCGCTCAAAACCCAAGGGTGATTAGCACCGAACTCGACACCTTTTATCTTGAGGTAAAGAGCCCAGAAGGCTGTCTTAATTATGACACCGTAATCGTTAACTCTGATTGTCAATCATTGCTATATGCGCCCAACGCCTTCACCCCGGACAATGATCAGATCAACGATTCGTTTCGGCTTTATGGGCACAATGTCTATGACTATCAACTGGAAATTTTTGATCAATGGGGCCATCTCATCTTTGAGAGCAATGACATCACATTTGGTTGGGATGGGAATTTTGAGGTAAAAGCGAACGATTCACCAATCAACACATTCTTCTGGAGAGCAACGTACCACAGGGAAAACGGAAGACAGCAACGTCAGGAAGGGCATGTATCCTTAATCCGATAAGGCATATTGCTCAATCAATCTTTGAGCAACCACCTTGTCCACTGGCCATTTAAAATCTCCCACCATCAATTCACGAATCGGAACCCATCGCTGGATTTCATTCGGATTACCAAGTTCATCAGGGAAATCAAATTTTTTGGCTTTGGTAGTAAATCCTGTTTTGCCTGTGAGAGCAACACTATAATACACGCTGATCAATTGATCCTCCTCTCGAAACGCAGATTGCTGGAAGTAGTCGGTGGTATAGAAGTGAGAAATGACCTCGATTTGCTGATTAAGCTCCTCTATAAACTCGCGCTTCAGGCACTCAATCAAGCCTTCTCCCCATTCCAATCCCCCACCGGGAAATTTGGTGAACTGCATTCCTTTGATTAATTCATCACTCACGAGCAGTTCATTTTTATCGTTCACAACAATCCCATAGACTCGTATGTTAAACCTCCGATTACTCAACTTTAGTTGCTCTGAGCATTTCTCTTTTACCCGGAGGCCCAGGTACGCGTTCAACTTGAAAGCCTGCACTCTGCATGTCGCGTCGGACTTGTCCTTTAGCGCAATAAGTGACAATCATACCTTCTGGGTTCAAAATTCTCATTAGTTTTTCCCACACCCAAGATTCCCAAAGCTCTGGCTGGGCGTGCGGTGCAAAGGCGTCGTAGTAAATCAAGTCGTAAAGCTGCGTTGGAACAAAATCTTGAAGGCCTATCTTGAATTTGCACAAGCTGAACTGATCATTGATGTCAGAAGTTTTCTCCCATGGAACATCATGGATTTTTTCGAAAATAGATAACGAATCACCTCCTATTTGTTCTGGATAATTCAGTTTCTCAACCATTTCGGGGTCGAGGGGGAAAGGTTCCAGCGTGTGATAGATAACCTGCTTGCCTTTTTCCAAAACAGTCATTAGAACGTTCAGACCAGTTCCAAAACCAATTTCAAGAATATTTAGTTGTTCTTTTTCATGTGCATTGGCACCCATTTGAATAAAGACATGCTGACTTTCTTGGATAGCTCCTTTGTGAGAATGATAGCGCTCCTTGAGTTCAGGCACCTTGAGTGTGTGCGAACCATCTTCGCTGACCACAATTACCGGACTCAGTTTCGGCTTTTCCATTCGCTGCATTCGTCAACCAAAACAGGAAAAAATCGATCAAATAATTCTTCAAACTCATCTTCAATTTCACTTAAAGCTTTGATCGATTCGCGCATGTTTGAATGATAACTCGTACGGGAATCCATTCCTCTAAAAACGCTTTCAATCCCACTGCGGGTGGCATAGTTCGATAGGATATCATTCCCTGTCATGTACTGGTAGAACCGAGATGAACGCAGTGGCATGTCTTCACTTTTCTTTCCAACAGTGGCGTAGCAGAATTCTGCAAAATCGGCCAACTTGTCCTTGTGATAAGTAGACCAGTTGATTGCCAACATATGATCAAATAATACATCTACAACCACCCCACTGAATTTGGCTTGAGTAGGATAAAATAGCTTCTTGGCGTCAGATACAATTTCATGCGTATCGGTGAATGAATCAATAAATCGGTGAAACTTAATACCTCTCACCACATCAGCTGTATACCTCGAAAAATCACTCCCTTTGACGCCATCACCAATGTAGTTTCCGAACATTAGATCGGGTTCGGGAGCAGCTAAGTAGAAATGGGCGAGGTAATTCACTAACCAAATGTACTATACCGTTTCTCTCACATACTTTCCAGTCGTGTAAAGAACAAGTTGTGATTTAATTGACCCTTCTACTTTTGAATACATGGAAACATCGAGATATTATTACAAGGCTCAGCTTATTGGCTGGTCGCTGTATATTTTGATTTCCACTTCGGTGTTCATTCTCTCCGGGACCGAACTTACGGTTGACTTGATCGGAGGCATCTACCTCGTATTCGCACTGGGATTGATTACCTCCCATCTGTATCGAACCGCTATCATCCGGATGGGTTGGCTTCAGAAGGATATTGTAAGTCTAGTTCCCCGTGTTACAGTTTCAAGCATATTGTTGGCAATTGCCTTTCACCTCGTCTATCTTTTAATCGGGAATCTGGCCTTCGGTTGGGGGTTTAAATTCAGCTGGACCGATCCCAATTTAGTAACCTGGGCCATGCTCTTCTTTATGTGGAGTTTGATTTACTTCAGCTATAACTTCTTTCAGCAATTCCGGAAGGCTGAAATTAAAAATCTCCGTCTCGAAGCAGCTAGGAATGAATACGAGCTGAGACGTTTGAAAGATCAAATAAATCCCCATTTCATCTTCAACGCATTGAACACTGTCAGAGCTTTGATTGAAGAGAACCCCGAGAAGGCCAAGCAGGCTGTTACTCAATTGAGTAATGTGTTACGTTCAAGCCTGCAGACCGGAAAAGATGAGCTCATTGAGCTCAATAAAGAGATTCAAATTGTAAGAGACTATTTAGAAATTGAAAAAGCTCGGTACGAAGAGCGACTGAACGTTGAATGGCAAGTTGATGAAAGCCACAACAAGGTGAAAATTCCACCGTTGATGCTGCAAACCATAGTCGAAAACTGCATTAAGCACGGCATCGCAAAACTCCCAGATGGAGGTTTGATAAGAATTGAAACTGTGATGAAGTTGCAAGGACTGGATATTCATGTGTTTAATACCGGTCGTTACGACGAGAACAACTCCTCTGCTACCTCGCTTGGCCTAAAAAATTCGAAGCACCGCCTAGACTTGAGTTTTGGAAAAGACGCTTGGCTTTCAATTTCGAATCATAATGAAAACATGGTACGCACTACAGTACATCTACCGATAATATCTGAATGACATGTTAAGAGCAATAATTATTGATGATGAACGACTAGCTCGCCAGGAAGTGCGGAGACTCGTCGAAGATTTAGGAACCGTGCAGATAGTAGCTGAAAGCGGCAAGCCTCAAGAGGCACTCGGATTAATTGATAGAGAAAACCCAGATCTGATTTTCCTCGACATTAAAATGCCAGGGATGAATGGATTTGAAATGTTGGATGAAATTAGCGGAAAGGCGCCAGAAGTAATATTCATAACGGCTTATGATGAATTTACCCTCAAAGCGTTTGAAGTAAATGCCCTCGACTATTTGATGAAACCTGTCGAAACAGAAAGGCTGGCAGAAGCGGTCGAAAAGGTGAGCAAACGAATTGAAAAGCGGATGGCTCAAGTTGATGAAACAGAAGGATCATCCGATCGGCTGGACATCTCTGATCAAGTGTTTCTCAAGGATGGGGATAAGTGTTGGTTTGTTGAATTGGAGAAGATTCGACTCTTTGAAAGTGAGGGTAATTATGTCCGCGTTTATTTTGAGGAATCTCGCCCTCTTATCTTGAAATCCCTTAATGCATTGACAGATAGATTGAGTGAAAAGTTCTTTTTTAGAGCGAGCAGAAAACATATTCTAAATCTTCGTTGGATTGATCGTGTTGAAACTTGGTTCAACGGTGGTCTCCTCGTTATTCTAAAAGACGGGACGAAAGTAGAAGTCTCTCGACGTCAGAGTGTTAAGCTGAAAGAAATGATGGCTCTCTAAATTATTTTCTCCATTCTGTAACCTTTTAACTTTTCTGGAGGTATGATTATTATCACCTCTGAACTCTGCACCTATGAAAACGATCGACCAACAAGGATCCAACCTAAATCCAAACATTGACTTTAATTCTGAAGAAGGTAAATTAACCATCAGTGGTAAGTCAATTCCTGTTAATGTCGAACAACTTTTTAGTGAGGTAATCACGTGGCTCGAAGAATATGCAAGTCATCCAAACAAGGAGACAAAACTCGAGCTGAATTTGCAATATATGAATGGCAGCACCATTCGAAGTTTGATTGATGTGCTTAAGATATTGCAGCGTATGAGCGAGCAAGGAGAAAAGGTCAAGGTTGAATGGAATATGCCGGCGAACGCCGAGGATATGAAAGATATTGGGGAGCACATCTTTTCGACAATCCATATTCCACATGATATTCGACAGAATTGATCGCCAAGGATTGAGGACAAGTCCCGTTTTAACGGGACTTTTTTTATGCCCTATAGTTTGAGCTTAACGTAATACCAGCTTAGTATCTTCGCAGTCGAATTATAGTTCAAATGAGAAAAGCACTTTCGTTTTATTCAGTACTTGCCATCTTATTAATGATGGCAGTGTCTTGCTCCGAATCTTCTGAATCTCCAACCGTGGATGAGGAAGTGACCGAAGTGGTGAAACCAGAATTCACTCCTTCAACGAATGGAGTCGTTGTTGCCTACATCAATACAGACAGCATTCGTTCAAACTATAAGTTGTACAAAGAGTTAGAAGAGGAATTACTTCAAGAACGACTCATGTCTGAAAATCAATTCAACGCGCAAGTAAGTGCCTTCGAAAAGGATTATACAGATGCTCAGAGGGAAGCGGCCACACTATCCCAAGAAGCCTTGGTAATTCTTCAACGAAGACTGCAAACCAAAGAGCAAGAGCTGATGCAGCAAAAACAGGTCATGGAAAGTCAGCTCATGCAGAGTGAGGAGCGGAAGCTTGAGGAATACACCAAAGTAATCAAGGATATGTTGAAGGGATATTCTTCGGACAAAGGCATCGACATAGTCATGGCTCATGGAGACATCAGTAATTTGCTTTACATCAATGAAGCATTTGATGTGACCAACGATGTCATTGAGCAATTAAATTCGGAATACGATCAAACCCAGCTAGAAGCCAGCAAGTAATGTATATCGCAAGGAAATATCGAAAGTCAAACATTGTAGAGTATGTACTTTACATGTGGCATATCGAGGAATTGATTCGCTCGATGAACCTTGATATGAAGTTAATTGAGGATGGCATCATTAGATCCTTTCCGATGAACGGCAAGGCCAAAGGGGAATTGCGCACTTGGTATGAAACGCTCGTCAAAACGATGCAGGGCGAACGAATCAAGCAAAAAGGGCATCTGTCTGAGCTAACCGAATTGGTCACTGAGCTCACATTCTTGCATCAAAGCTTATTGACTGTGTACCAGGATAAGGCCTATCAAAAACTGGTTGCCGAAGCGCAACCCAATTTAGACGCACTCAAGCTAAAGACACAGGGAGAAGCTCGAAGTGAAGTGGAAGCAGCTTTGAATGGACTTTTCGGCGTTTTGGTATTGAAGCTAAAGAAGAGAGAAGTGTCAGAAGCTACTCAAGACGCAGTCCAGAGCATCTCCAAAATGATGGCTCACCTTGCCAAGCAATACAATGCAATGAAAGAGGGATCGCTCGCTCTACCTCGAGTGATGGAAAACTAATTCAATTAGGAGATTAGTTGATTAGTTGATTAGTCAATTAGGAAATGAAAAGATGTGTTGATTAGGAGATTCCGAGATTAACTCTGGTCGTAGAATTCAAGTTCCCTAATTAATTGGGGAATTGAAGCCAACACACTCAAAGAATAATTTGAGGTCGCGATGAAATTCTCTCGAGTCTTGAAAGACCTGATAAAGAACATATTTCCGCTTTCTTAGGGATTCGCTGAGTTCCAACCACCGCTTACTTTATATAGCTGAAATTCTTTTCCAAAATCATCACCCCTCAATAGACCAGGAGATTTTCTTCCTCCAAAAAACGATGTCCAGTAACAGATGAAAATTTCTCATTTTCCTGATTATCTGACCTTCTGATTAACCTATTAAAAAGCCGCTAGCAGAAGTTTTAAGTCTTTAAACGGCAATTTCAATGACTCTCCTAAGTATCGGTTGGTTAGTGTTCCATTGTATAGGTAAACTCCATTTTGAATTCCTTGATGATTGCGAATCATATTTTCAATGCCGCCTTCATCCCCCATTTGAAGCACAAGTGGCCCGACTACATTGCTCAAAGCATTGGACGCGGTTCGGCTGACAAGGGAAGTCATATTTGGGACACAATAATGGATGATGTCGTGAACCTCATAGGTCGGATCGTTATGCGTTGTCACCTTACTCGTTTCGAAGCAGCCACCTTGATCAATACTCACATCGACGATGACCGAACCTGCTTTCATGTTCCGTACCATTTCTTCTGTGACCACACAGGGTGTCCTTCCTGTGTTACTTCGGATTGCGCCGATCACAACATCAGCTCTCATCAATGCTTTGTGTAGGACTTTAGGCTGCAAAGTGGAAGTAGAAATTCGATGAGCTACACTGTGTTGCAATCTTCGAAGACGAGTTATTGAATTATCGAATACTCTAACATCTGCGCCTAATCCCAAAGCGGCGTTCGCAGCATATTCACCGACTGTTCCGGCGCCCAAAATTACTACTTGGGTTGGCGGAACACCAGTAATTCCGCCTAGCATTATGCCTTGACCTTTTAGGTTATTGAGGTATTCAGCGGCGTTCAGAATTGCTGTCGTCCCTGCAATTTCACCCATGCTTCTAACAATTGGGAGAGAACCAGCTTCATCAGCAATGTAGTCCCAGGCGATCGCCGTGACTTTTTTATCCATCAACTTCTTGATGTAGTTCTTTGGCTGTACGTTCAGTTGCATCGCCGAAATGAGTACTTGCTTCGGCTTCAAAAATTCTCTTTCTTCTTCTGAAATTGGTTCAACCTTGAGAATCAGTTCCGCTTCATAAACATCTTTGGTGGAGTAAGCGATATCAGCCCCTGATTCACTGTACTCATTGTCTGAAAAATTTGAATTTTCACCGGCTCCGGTTTCAACAGCGACACGGTGGCCATTATTCACAAGTAGCTGAACCGCCTCTGGAACGAGGCCGACTCGGTTTTCCTGCATGGAAACTTCTTTGGGGATTCCAATGAAGAGTTTTTTTGATTTGACCCCTCCTCTTTTCATTTGCTCTTGTGGCAAAATCATTGCTGATTGAGAAAGTTCTCGTTGGGTTTCTTTTGAAAAACTCATAGTGTGGTTATTTCGAGCGTTCTGAGTTCAACGTCACTTTCATGACCGATCCGAATGATAACAGCATCTTCCGGAATAAGTGACATGGCCTTTTCGGGCCATTCTATAAAGATAAGGTTGTTTGACGTAAGGTAATCCTCCCACCCGATATGAAGCAGTTCGGAAGGGTCCTCTATTCTATCCAAGTCGAAATGGTAAAAGACCCGAGCATTTTGACCAGAGTATTCATTCACGATTGCAAATGAAGGGCTGCTCATTTCACCATCATCAACTCCGAAGGCTGAACAAATGGACTTGATGTAAGTGGTTTTACCAGATCCCATTTCTCCTTGAAAGCAGAAGATTTGGAATTCACTACTCAATCGGTGAATCAGCTTCGTAAGCTCTTCTACTTGGTCAGGCTTTCCTATGCTAAGATGGTAGATCATTTGCTGGTTTGCCCTACAAATATCCTTATTCTAGCCTCTTACTATTTAGGCGTACAAATCGCGAACGGAATGACGACCTCCTCTAAAGAAATACCTCCATGTTGGAATGTATCACGGTAGTACTTCACGTAGTAATTGTAATTGTTTGGGTATGCAAAGAAGTCAGTGTTCTTCGCGAAAATATAGCGACTACTCACGTTAGTTCTCGGTAAGAATGCATCATCCGGATTGATCACCTCAAAGACCTCTTTCGCTTTGTAGTTGAGATTTCTACCGGTTTTATACCTCAAATTGGTATTTGTATTTCGATCTCCTACGACCTTTATTGGATGCTTAACGTGTACCGTTCCGTGATCTGTCGTGATGATCATTTTTGCGCCCATGTCCCGGATGCCTTGCATGATCTCCCTTAGAGTGGAGTGTTCAAACCAACTGAGGGTCAACGAACGATATGCTGCTTCGTCATCAGCCAATTCACGAATAACCTCCATTTCTGTTCGAGCGTGACTCAGCATGTCAACGAAATTGTAGACAATGGCGTTAAGGTCATTTCCGGCCAAAGTGTGCAAATTCTCGCTCACCTTCTTACCAAAATTGAGGTTCGTGATTTTAGAGTAGCTGTGCTTCATATTCTTACCTAGCCTCTTAAGCTGTTCAACCATCATGGCTTCCTCATGGTTGTTCTTTCCGCCTTCTTCCTCTTCATCTACCCAAAGCTCTGGATGTCTTTTTCGAATTTCATTCGGAAGGAGTCCACTAAATAGTGCGTTTCTAGCATACTGAGTAGCCGTCGGTAGAATACTGTAATAAGTTCTCTCCTCATCAATCCTAAAATCTTCCCCAATAATGTCTTTGATCATGTGCCATTGATCAATACGCAGGTTATCGATCACAATTAAAAATGTTGGCTTCCCTTCTTTTAACTCTGGTGCAATCCAATTTTTAAAGACCGTGTGTGACATTTCCGGCCTTGATTCAGCACCATTAAGCCAATCCAGATAATTGTCTTGAATAAACTTACTGAACTGAACATTGGCCTCGTCCTTTTGCATGCTCAGAATTTCTTGCATGCTTGGATCTCCGCTCTTTTGAAGCTCTATATCCCATTTCGCAATTTGCCCATAGAGATCCGTCCACTCTTCCCAATCGAGAGGATCATTGAGTCTCATCCCAATCTCACGAAATTCTTGTTGATAGCCAGAAGTTGTTTTTTCACTCACAAGACGCTTGCTATCCAAATTCTTCTTCAGACTCAACAGGATCTGATTAGGATTCACTGGTTTGATGAGATAGTCTGAGATTTTGGAACCGATGGCATCTTCCATAATGCTCTCTTCTTCGCTTTTGGTAATCATTATTACCGGGACGTTGGGCCTTTTGTTTTTGACACGCGCGAGTACTTCCAACCCACTCAATCCAGGCATGTTTTCATCCAGAAATAAAATGTCGAATATTTCTTCATCAAAAGCTTCCACTGCCTCGACACCAGAATTTACTGCTTTTACTTCGTAGCCCTTATTCTCAAGAAAAAGAATGTGTGGTTTTAATAGATCTATTTCGTCATCTGCCCACAGAATGCGGACTTGTTCGTTGCTCATAAGTTGCGTTTATCTTCGTGCTCAAAGGTAGACTCGGTGGACATCCAACCCAAAGCGAATTCACTAAAGACTTTTAACGATCCGATTTACGGTTTTATTTCGATCCAAGATTCATTGATTTTCAAATTGATCGAACATCCGTACTTCCAGCGGCTCAGACGAATCAGTCAACTCGGACTCACGAACTTGGTTTATGGTGGTGCAAACCACAGTCGATTTCAGCACGCACTGGGAGCGATGAACCTCATGCGGAGCGCAATCAACGTATTGAGGGCGAAGGGGATAGAGATTACTCCAGAAGAAGAACAAGCCTCAAAGGCAGCCATCCTATTGCATGATATCGGACATGGCCCATTCAGCCATGCACTGGAAAACACCATCGTTAGAGGAATAGATCATGAGCGCATTGGACTGACCATCATGAAGGAATTAAATGATGAATTTAATGGTGAACTCAATCTGGCTATTTCCATATTTAGTGGTCAACACCCAAAGAAGTTCTTACACCAACTCGTAAGCAGTCAACTTGATACGGATCGACTGGACTACTTGAAAAGGGATAGTTTTTTCACTGGAGTATCGGAAGGCGTAATTGGTTCAGAACGAATTATTAAAATGCTTGCCGTTCATGATGGTGAGCTTGCTGTAGAAGCAAAAGGACTTTATTCACTTGAGAAGTTTCTAATTGCGAGACGACTTATGTATTGGCAGGTGTACCTCCACAAGACGGTTGTCAGTGCAGAGTTCTTGCTCATGCAGATTTTAATCAGGGCGAAAGAACAGTTTAGAGATGGCGTCGACCTCTGGGCATCCGGATCGCTGAGGTATTTTCTCGAAGGAAAGAATTTAGAGGCCTCAGACACGAGTTGGCTCTCTCATTTCCTCAAGTTAGATGACTACGATATCTTCTCTTCCATTAAACAATGGATCAAGAGTGATGACAAAGTGCTTGGCGAATTGTGCGAGCGTCTAATTAATAGAAAACTTTTGAAGGTCAAACTGCTTGAACACCCACTAGATCAAGCAGTTATTGATGAACTTAGGGAAGAAGTCGCTAAAGAATTAAATTGGTCAAAAGAGGAAGCATCATACTTACTCTTCCAAAATAGCCTCTCCAATACGGCCTACAATCCAGAAAGTGAGAGAATCACTGTACTGTACAAGGACGGATCGGTACAAGATATCTCGAATGCGGCGAGCATTTTTAGATTTTCTTCACTTGAAGCGCAAGAAACCAAGAACTACCTATACTATCCCACCTTTCTCAACGTCTAGATTGTGTTAATAAATAGGGCTTAAGTTCGAAAGTTCAAAGTAAGAGACATCTACTTTTGACCATGCGTGCGGAGCCTTGATATACCTTTGCGCGGATTTAACCTATCTCGATGGAGTTTAAAGCAGGACAGATAGCAGAAATGCTCGGTGGCGAGGTTGTAGGCGATTCAGACGCAACCGTTAAAGACCTGAGTCCCATTGAGGCAGGGAAGTCTCAAACTCTGTCTTTCCTTGCAAACCCAGCCTACACAGAACACATCTACTCTTCAAAATCGTCCGTGGTCATTGTATCAAATGATTTTGAAGCTGAAAAAGATCTCCCTGAAAACCTCACCCTCATTAGAGTGGATGATGCGCGTCTGGCATTTTCAAAACTCATGGAGTCTTATGCTCAAATGCAGAAGCCAGCTCCGGGAATTTCTGATTCTGCCGTAATTGAAAAAGGAGCGGTAATTGACGATTCTGCACATGTCGGTGCGATGGCCGTTGTGAACGCTGGAGCGATTATCGAAAGTGAATGTGTAATCGGTGCTGGTTCGATCATTGGGAAGGATGCACAAGTCGGTTCTGGGTCTCTTCTTCATGAAAATGTTAGAGTTGGAGAACGTTGTGTCATTGGCGCTTCTTGCACTATTCAACCCGGAGCGATTATCGGAGGAGATGGATTCGGATTTGCACCGAATGCCCAAAATGAATATCACAAAGTGGTTCATCTTGGAAATGTCATTTTGGAAGATCATGTTGAAATCGGTTCGAATACCACCATCGACCGAGCAACCTTAGGAAGCACTCGCATTGGAAAAGGTGTCAAATTGGACAATCTCATCCAGATTGCACACAACGTTGAAATCGGTGAGAGCACGGTTATTGCGGCCCAAACAGGAATTGCCGGGTCGACTAAAATTGGAAAGAATTGTATGATTGGCGGTCAAGTCGGAATTGTTGGCCATCTCACAATCGCAGACGGTGTCAAAATTGCCGCGCAGTCTGGAATCGGAAATAGCATAACTAAAGAAGGTATGATCGTCCAAGGCTCTCCGGCCATGTTCATTGGGGACTTCAAACGATCCTACGTACATTTCAGGAATCTTCATAAAATCGCCGAAGCGGTCGAGCAAACCAAAAGCAAAGACGATGGCTGAAAAGCAGAAAACCTTAAAATCATCCTTCACGGTGGAGGGCGTTGGCCTTCATACTGGAAAACAAACCACCATGACTGTGCATCCATCGGAGCCCGATTCATGGTATAACTTTAAACGAGTCGACATTGAAGGATCTGAGCTTATTAGAGCAGACGTCGACAACGTAATCAGCACTCGGCGAGGCACTTCGCTGGGAGTTGGAAACTCTGAAGTCCATACCACTGAGCATGTTCTGGCAGCCCTCATGGGAATGGGTGTGGACAATGCCCTTATAGAACTTGATGGTCCAGAAATTCCAATTCTCGACGGTAGTTCGAAGTTTTTCGTAGAAGCAATTGAGAAAGCCGGTATCGTTGAGCAAGACATTGAGAAAGAATACTTCATTCTCAAGGAGAACATCACGTTCGAAGATCCTGAGCGTGAAGTAGAAATGCTTGCTGTTCCATCACCGGATTATCGAATAACGGTAATGGTTGATTATCGATCTCCCCTACTTGGGACTCAGCATGCCAGCATGTATAAGATTTCTGAATTCAAGGATGAATTCAGTCGATGCCGAACGTTCGTATTCCTCCGCGAATTGATGCAATTGGTGAATAATGGACTCATTAAAGGCGGAGATGTGGACAATGCCATCGTTATGGTGGACCAAGACACTTCGGAAATTAGCGAAGAAGACAAGGATCGACTTGCAGCTACATTCCATCGAGACAAATCAGAATTAGAAGTTGCTGAAATTGGCATTTTAAACAATGTCAAACTACATTTTCAAAATGAACCTGCTCGACATAAGTTATTGGACATTGTCGGAGACCTTGCACTGATCGGAAAACCAATTCAAGGACATATTCTAGCGGCGAGACCAGGTCATACGACCAATGTTGCGTTTGGTAAAATGCTCAAGGATCTAATCAAGAAAGAAACTAAATCAGCTCCAGAATTTGATCTGAATGCAGATGCTATTTATGGGATCACCGAGATCAGTGAAATGCTTCCACACCGCTATCCATTCTTGTTGATTGACAAGGTCATTGAAATGGGTGAAGGTTACGTGGTAGGCATTAAAAACGTCACCATGAACGAGGAATTTTTTCAGGGTCATTTCCCCGGAAACCCAGTCATGCCCGGAGTTCTTCAAATTGAAGCTATGGCTCAAACCGGCGGCATCCTCATTCTGAGTCAAATAGAAGATCCTTGGAACTATGAGACACTCTTTGTCAAAATAGATAAAGTGAAATTCAAGCGAAAAGTGGTTCCTGGAGATACCTTGATTTTCAAGTTAGAATTATTAGGCCCAGTGCGGCGCGGATTAGTGAATATGAGAGGAACAGCATACGTAAGGAACCATGTGGTTTCTGAAGGTGAGTTGATGGCTCAAATAATTAAAGTACGGAATGATGAGCGAGTTAAGAGCCAACATTCATCCTAACGCCAAGATTGGCGAAAACGTAACCATCGAGCCTTTCTCCACTGTTTACGGTGATGTTGAGATTGGCGATGGAACATGGATCGGACCGAATGTCACGATCATGGACGGTGCTCGTATCGGTAAGAATTGCAAAATTTTCCCCGGTGCCGTAATCTCTGCTATCCCTCAGGATTTAAAATATGGCGGAGAAGAGACTCACGCCATTATCGGGTACAATACAACGATCAGAGAATGTGTGACCATCAATAAAGGCACAAAGGATAAGTGGAAGACTGAAGTTGGAAGCAATTGTTTACTCATGGCCTACGTCCACGTAGCTCATGATTGTATCGTTGGAAATAATGTGATTTTGGCCAATTGTGTGACGCTAGCAGGACATCTTCAAATCGAAGACCACGCGATATTGGAAGGTTTGGTTGCTGTTCAGCAATTCATTCGGATTGGAGCACATTCATTCATTGCAGGCGGAACGCTTGTTCGCAAGAATGTTCCACCGTATGTAAAAGCCGCTCGAGAACCGATCAGTTATGTTGGAGTCAACTCCATTGGCTTGCGACGACGTGGATTCAGTGATGATGATGTGAAGCGCATTGAGGACATCTATCGACATGTGTATGTACTTCATGAAAACCCAAATAAAGGTGTCAAGGCAGCTGAAGAAGCCATTGATCAATCTCCATTCAAAGAAGAGATTCTTGAGTTTATTCGTTCCTCTGAACGAGGTGTAATGAGAGGCGCTTCCTAATGCGCATTGAACTTTCCGATATCGGGAAGCAGTACGGCAATCATTGGATTTTTAAAAAGGTGAATGCCAGATTTGAATCTGGAAATATCTACGCGATTACGGGTCACAACGGAAGCGGAAAGTCTACGCTCCTCCAAATCATTTCTGGTTTTGTGACTCCAACCGATGGATCAATCTTGTATCAAAAGAATGGCGATAGGATTGAGATTGCGTCTTGGTTTAAGCACTTGAGTATAACTGCTCCATATCTCGAGTTATTTGAAGAATTTACGGTCACTGAAGCAATTGAATTGCACCATCAACTCCAGGCGTTAAGTTCAAGTCCTGAGGAAATTATAAACGATATTGAACTTGACGCACATTCTTCAAAGCAGTTGAAACATTTGAGCTCTGGTATGCAACAGCGGCTCAAGCTTTCTTTGACCTTGCATAGCGATTCCGATATTCTTTTGTTGGATGAACCCTGTTCGAATCTAGATGAGCGTTGGATGGACTGGTACAATGATCGGTTGGGAAAAATAGGGTCAGAAAAGATCACGATTATCAGTTCCAACAATCATCGCGAAGAATTAAAGTTGCTGAATACAGACCCGATCGATTTAACTACCGCTTCTTATCATTGACAAGCGTTAATGTTCCTCTCAGCTCTGGGAAGTTTTCTGAACGAAGAATGTAGAAGTATGTTCCGGAGCTATGGTTCAGTGGAACCCACTCATTTTTATAAGGCTTAGACTCGAACACTCGCTGTCCCCAACGATTGTAAATGACGAGATATGGGTCTTCAAAATTCGTGATGTTATTGATGTAGAACGCATCGTTGATTCCATCACCATTTGGTGAGATTACATTCGGTATGAACACGCAATGATCAACGGTAATCGAGACGGTATCGCTCGCTGTGTTTCCGCACGTGTCAGTGACAAGGAGGTAGTGATTATTGCTCTGTTTTGAAATCACTTTATAGCGATTCTCATTCAGCTTAATAAAAGTCTCACTGGGGAGCGGTTCATTGATTGGTTGCCACTCATATCTAAATCCACCAGCACCGCCATTCGCAATAATTTCAAAGGTGTACTCATCTCCATAGCACACCGAAACATCATTTGATATGAGTAGGTCAATGTCTCCGTAATCAGGGATCGAAATCAGCGCCGTGGTCGAATCCCGATTTCCGCAAAAATCAGTGACTGAAAGACTCACCAGCTGCGTCGTACTTGCTGTGAAGAGCACAAAAGAATTTGAGTCACCCGTAGACCATTCATATTGAATAGGTTCTAATCCTCCTGTCACGTCTGGAATGAGTTCAAATTCAGCTCCTGCACATTGGGCCTCAGCTCCATCTAAGGTGGCCGCTAACTGAGGAATTTGGAGAGCACGAATAAAAAACGAAGTGTCATATCTCCTACCGCAATCATCCCTTACCCAGAAGTGGATGGTCGTGTCTCCAAGTATTGTGACGGTAATTATGGAATCGTCATCAAAAACTGGATTGATTTTATCCCATGAGTAGGTATATGGTCCAACTCCTCCACTAAATACCGGATCAATTGTCAAAGCAGATCCAATGCAGAAAATAGTTGTGTCTGGAAAAGCCACCGTAAAAGTCTCAGGGTCTTTAATAGTCAGTTTCGCTGTATCAACCACTTCTCGACCGCAGGCATCTGTGACGGTCACGAAAACGGTCATTGGGTCATTTACGGTCACGGTATCCGTAACATCGCTCGATCCATCAGACCAAGCATAGGTAAAAGGTGGTGTCCCAAACAATTGATTCAATGCAAGGATAATCTGATCTCCTGCACAATTCACGGATGAATCATTGATGATTGCGACCACTGGATCATCCAAGTAGTTCTTCGTCACAAAAACAGTATCGTAAAACGTGCTCAGAGCACAACTATCCTGAATCTCGACAACAAAAGTGTCCACTCCTCCATTCGGAGAAAGAGTCACCCAGAAATTATCAATCGTATCACCAGTACTCCATAGATAGGTGTATGGGGGCGGACCTCCACCCGTAATAATGGCGTACAGATTTATAGAGTCGGGCGGACAATCAAATGCCGTATCGGGTGTTAAATTCCCCGTGAGGTTTGGAACATCAAAGAAGTATAAGGTTCCCTCGCTGATGAAGGTATCGCCGCAGGCCGTAACGCTTATTGCCTGGATTGTGATGAACTCCATCCCTTCATTCAAGGTATCGGCAAATGGGATGATGGTGATGATGGTATCCGAGACACCCGGCGGTAAAATGATGGTATCAGGAAGTTCCGTGAAGTCGACTCCATTGGTTGCAGTTCCGACATAGTTGATGATGGTGAATGCAGAATCTGCAGTGTCATCTCGAACGAATTGGATCTCAGCAAAACCGCATCCTTCATTAATGGTGCTATCTCCATTTACAGAGGCAATGCTCACCTCGATGAGATTGGAACTGAAACTCCCGCCTTCCAGAAAAACGCCAGAATCAAGAATTCCATCGCCCGCATCTGCGATGGCCATTTTGATATGGTAAGTGTCACCACAAACCACTTCCGACACCGCTTCAAGCGTCACAGTCATTCCTCCATAGAGGACATTCGTATCTGTGGGAGCGGTGTAGTTATTTGCAAAGTATTGTGAGTTACAGGGACAAGGCGGAGAACAGTTTGATCCACCCGCAATGTCATTGACCGAATTGATAGAGACCTCCGTGCCTGTGCCTGGGATGATGGCGAGATTCTCAGCTCCATTGGAATAAGGACCGCTAATGCCCGGCCCGCTCAAAAAGAAGCCAAAGACATCATTAAAGTTGGAACAGACATAGTTTGGGTATTCCATGCTAGCAAATACATAGCTGAATCGGATGGTATCTCCTTGAGGAACGAAATCGAATTCGAGAATCGCCGCATTGTTCAACGAATATCCAGGAATCAACAATTGTAAATCTGCGTCTCCAACTCCATCAGACCCACCAGGCCCTGGATTTGGATTGATTGAACTGGAAGTTCTTTCCTCAACACTTCCCGATGCCATCCACAGACCGTATGGAATATCCACGATCGTACTGTCGGAGGTATATTCTCCGATTTGCGTAGAGTCATAACCAACCTGATGTCCGAAAAATGAAGTGTCACAGCCCGTAAATGTGGCATTGAATGCGATGACACCGGATCCAAGCAAAACATCCTGAACGTAGTAATCTGCCCAGTTTCCAGATTGTTTGGCACTCGTTACGTTCAACTGTGCTGTTCCTACTGAAGGAATGCACAAAAACAAGAGGATGTATATGGGAATACTTCGGAGCATTGTAGTTGGAGACAAGACGCTAAATGGAGACATTTAGTTTACTCACTTTGGATGTCTCTGGACATCTGAGCAACCTTCTCTTTGAGGGACTCTTTGTAGGCTTTCAATCGATCTTGAACATCAGAATCGAAAGTTCCAATTATCTGTGCTGCAAGGATACCTGCATTCTTGGCGGCATTTAATGCCACCGTTGCTACTGGAACCCCACCAGGCATTTGAAGAATGGACAATATCGAATCCCATCCGTCGATTGAATTGGAAGACTTAACTGGCACTCCAACCACCGGCAATGTCGTGACAGACGCGACCATTCCAGGCAAATGCGCAGCACCTCCAGCTCCAGCAATGATCACCTTCAATCCGTTATCGTAAGCGGAAGCAGCATAGTCCATCATCTTTTCAGGAGTGCGATGAGCTGAAACGATGTCAACATCACATGCTATTCCGAACTCGCTTAGAATGTCAACTGCATCTTTCATCACTGGAAAGTCGCTTTTGCTTCCCATTATGATACCGACAAGAGGTTTTTCTGCCATGTGGCTAAATTACGTGATTACTTTGATCTTCTCTTTGACCGCCTTGGCTTTATGAAGTGCCTCTTCAGAGCTAGAGCCGAGTACTGTAACGTGTCCCATTTTTCGAAAAGGCTTAGTGACTGACTTTCCGTAGATATGCGGATATACTCCTCCCTGAGCAATTGCCTCTTCCAGCCCGTCGTAATTCACTGGTCCCTCATAGCCTTTCTCTCCCAGCAAGTTGATCATTGCCGCTGAACTTGTTAAGGCTGTATCTCCCAGTGGCCAGTTGAGTATCGCTCTCATGTGAATGTCGTACTGAGAAGTAAAACAAGCTTCGATCGTATGATGTCCACTGTTGTGCGGCCGAGGGGCGATTTCATTTATAAGGATTTGGCCGTCTCGAGTTAGGAACATTTCAACCGCCAGTAGCCCAACCATGTCAATTTCGGAAATCAACCTTTCGGCAGTCCTACGAGCTTCATCTTCTATTGCTTGATCAACGCGGGCCGGACTCACGAGGTAGTCTACCAGATTTGCCTCGTCATTAAAGACTTGTTCAACCAATGGGAAGCTTAGGACATCCCCTTTACCATTCCGAGCTACCAGCACTGAGAGCTCCATTTCATAGTCCACCCATTGCTCGAGAACAGATGGCGCATCGAAACCCGAGTGGATATCGTCTTGAGATTTTATTGGGGTAACTCCTCTCCCATCGTATCCACCAACACGCATTTTTTGCATTACAGGTAATAGATGGAGATGATCATTAATCTGATCACGATTTTCTACCAGTGCAAATGGAGCTGTGGCGAAGCCGTGATCACTGTAAAATTGTTTCTGAACGCCTTTGTCTTTGACCAGTTTTAGGATCCGGGGCTGAGGATAAACTGGGATTCCTTCTAATTCTAACTTTTCCAAAGCCTCAATGCTGACATTTTCAATTTCGATGGTCACCACATCGCATGCCTTACCCATTGCATAGACCGCATCAAAGTCATTTCGATCAGCACAAATAAACTCATGAGATATAGCACTACACGGAGCCGAAGGGTCGGGATCGAGCGTAACGATCTCATGTCCGTAATTGAGTGCATTTTGGATGAACATCCTGCCTAACTGACCTCCACCTACAATTCCTATTCGCATATCCAGAATTTAGAAAGGCGCAAAGATATTCGACAAGAATCTTCCACAGCCGTGATGTACTTTCGCAAACGATTTTTTGGAAGAATGATCACGGTAAGAGACAAGCAGTTCGACGTTTATTTATCTCAGGTAGAAATTGCCAATGAGATGGAGCGAGTTGCTCGGAATCTGATGCACGACTACAGAGATTCTACCCCAATTTTCTTAGGGATTCTTCATGGCTCTTTCATGTTCTTCTCTGATTTGATGAAAGAATACCGATTGGAATGTGAAGTAGGGTTTTTAAAAGCATCATCGTACTTAGGAATGGAAACTACTGGCAGGGTGAAGTTCCATGAAGCAGGAGAACTTGACTTAGAAGGTCGCGATGTAATTCTTGTGGAAGACATCGTTGACACTGGCAACACTTTAAAGGCACTTCATGATCATTTAAAAACTCACAACCCCAAATCTGTCAAGACTTGCACGCTGTTGTTTAAGAAGGAAGCGTACAAGCAAAACCTGCCTATTGACTATGTTTGTTTTGAAGTAGACAACAAGTTTCTACTTGGCTATGGTCTTGACTATGATGGACTTGGCCGCAACCTTCCGGAAGTATATATCCTAAAAGAAGACCTATGATCAACATCGTAATATTCGGCCCTCCTGGTGCAGGAAAAGGAACACAAAGTGACAAGCTGAGAGAGAGATTTGACTTGGTTCATATTTCAACTGGCGATGTGTTTAGGGCACTCGATCCAGAATCTGATTTAGCAAAACTTGCCAAAAGTTATTCTGATAAAGGAAACTTGGTTCCTGATGAAATTACGATCAAGATATTAGAAAATGAGGTCCAAAAGCATCCTCAGGCAAACGGTGTAATTTATGATGGATTTCCACGAACAACTGCACAGGCAGCGGCCCTTGATACGTTCCTAGGGGAGAAAAGCGCTTCAATTACGATGGCTCTAGCTCTTGAAGTAGAGGAAGATGAACTTCGGGAACGCCTGAAAAAACGAGCCCTTGACAGTGGCAGACCTGATGATGCCAACCCAGAAATCATTCAGAACAGAATTGATGTTTACAACGCTCAAACCGCACCCGTAGCGGACTTCTATAAAGAGAAGGGTAAATACACAGGAATTGATGGCATCGGTTCAATTGAAGACATCTTCAATCGATTAGCCGACACCATCGAAGCGAAGGTTTAACCTATGGCCAAAAACCGAAAAATTCACTCGAGCAACTTTGTTGACTATGTCAAGGTCAACTGTCGAAGCGGCAATGGTGGACCAGGATCCGTACATTTCCGTAGAGAAAAATTTGTATCCAAAGGTGGTCCGGATGGAGGTGATGGAGGTCAAGGCGGAAGCATCATTCTTCGAGCGAACAAGCAGATGTGGACATTGCTTCACTTGAAATATCGGAAGCACGTCAGGGCTGATGATGGAAAACCAGGCGGGAAACAAACTTCTACTGGAGCAAGTGGTAAAAACGTCTTTATGGAAGTTCCTCCCGGCACCGTAGTTCGTAATGCGGAAACCGGAGAACAACTGTTTGAGGTTACGGAAGAAGGTCAAGAATTCACCATCGCCCAAGGCGGCCGAGGTGGTTTAGGAAATTGGCACTTTAAAAACTCTACCAAACAAACTCCAAGGTATGCTCAACCAGGAACTCCAGGAGTCGAGGATTGGTTCATTCTGGAGCTCAAAATACTTGCTGACGTCGGGTTGGTTGGATTTCCAAATGCTGGAAAATCAACTCTCCTAAGTACGATAACCGCGGCCAAGCCTGAGATCGCAGACTACGCGTTCACGACGCTCACTCCAAATCTTGGCATCGTCCGTTATCACGATGATCTCTCCTTTGTCATGGCGGATATTCCCGGCATCATCGAAGGCGCAAGCATGGGTAAAGGACTCGGCTATGAGTTTTTGAGGCATATCGAAAGAAATTCCATCCTTCTATTTCTGATTCCTGCGGATAGCGACAATCACTTCGAAGAGTACCAAGTTTTGATGAAGGAACTGGAGGCTTACAACCCCGAACTCATGCATAAAGATCATGTTGTGGCCATTTCAAAGGCGGACATGCTTGATCAAGAATTAATGGATGAGATCGAAGCCAGTTTTCCAAAAGGACTTCCTCATCTCTTTTTCTCCTCCGTCTCTCAACTGAATTTGGGTGATTTGAAGGACATGCTATGGAACACGCTCACAACTGAAAAAGAGTAATGTTAAGAAGGCTGCGCGTATATTTTACTGGGTTTGCTATCGGTCTCATCATGGTCTACTTCTTCTTTGGAAGAGACGATTCTCGCGACCTTGATATTTGGACTCCTTCCCAGCGTATTCTAGAAGATATTCGAAACGATTCGGTCTTTCATGAAAGTGAACGACTGATCTGCTACACTGACTGTCTCGATATTTCAGAAGATGATTTGATAAGCATCTGGAAAGACTCAGAAGTTACAAGTCTGAACCCAGGAGGAGATCCATATCGATATCAAATTGACCTTGTCACGGCGAATCGAAGCTACGAAGCCATTGTTGAGCGAATCGATAAGAAGCATTCCCTTGTCGGAATCTCTGACAAACAGAACCCTCAAAGTTGTGAGTGTTAGCACCAGAGCCATAAGCAGCGTTGAGTCGTTCAACGACCTTCTCCAGGAGGTCGATCCATCACAAATTTTTGTCCTGACTGATTCCAATACGGTTGCGCATTGTTTGCCGCGATTTGAAGAGAGCTATCTCGGAGGAACTCCATATTCATCAATTTCTGTCGAAGCTGGAGAAGAGTCTAAGAGCATTGAAGTCGCCGAGGAAGTATGGCAAATATTAATCGAAGCCAATGCTGATCGCAGCTCACTCCTCATTTCTCTTGGAGGTGGAATGATCACGGACCTTGGAGGATTTGTCGCTTCTACCTACAAGCGAGGAATTGCTTCGTTACTTGTACCTACAACACATCTAAGCATGACTGATGCAGCCATTGGTGGAAAGACTGGTGTAAATTATTCTGAGCTCAAAAATCAAATTGGAACGGTGCATGATGCTGAGGGAGTACTGGTCGATTCGACCTTTCTCGAAACATTGCCTCATCGTGAATTGAAAAGCGGATTCATCGAAACAGTAAAACATGGGCTTATTGCCGATGTCGAGTTGTGGAATGAATTGCGAGATGGAGATGTTCTCTCGCTTTCAAAAAACGCTGAACTGATCAAGAGAAGTCTCTTGATCAAAGATGAAATGGCGAAGAAGGATCGACACGATCACGGAATTCGTCAAGCGCTCAATTTTGGACATACTGTTGGTCATGCACTGGAAGCGGATGCAAAAATTCTACACGGTGAGGCGGTCGCTTTTGGCACGGTCGCTGAGTTGTTTTTATCCCATAAAATCTGCGCCCTGCCTCATGAACATCTCGTAGAAGCAGTTGATTACTTAAAGCAGAATTTTGACGTTCCTGTTGATAAAATTGATGAGGCATCACTTTTAAACAAGATGTATAACGATAAAAAAAACCGGAACGGAAATATCCGCTTCACTCTGATACCTAATATTGGTAAGGTTAAGATTGGCATCAATGTGGACGAAGAAACAATTCTGGAATCCATTCGTTTTGCTGCTGTACAAATGCTCTGATGAAATACATACTACGCGCTAAAACTCACAATCTGAAGGGAGACATTGAACTCCCCGGATCGAAGAGTATTAGCAATCGCGTTCTGATCATACGAGCTCTCTCTTCCAAACCTTTTCAGATCAATCAACTTAGCGATGCCGATGATACAGCTGTATTATCCAAAGCATTAGATCGAAACGACATTATTACTGATGTTGGGCCGGCGGGCACGGCTATGAGGTTCTTAACGGCCTATTATGCCACACAACCTGGCGAAAAAGTGCTGACGGGATCTGACAGGATGAAGAAACGACCAATCGCTTTGCTGGTTGATGCATTGCGCCAATTGGGGGCACACATAACTTACTTGGAGAATGAAGGCTTTCCGCCGCTGCACATTGAAGGGCGAAGGCTAAAAGGAGGAGAAATCAACATCGATGGAAATGTTTCGAGTCAGTTCATCACGGGACTGATGCTCATTGCTCCTACTCTACCGCAGGCGCTCAAAATCAAGATAAATGGTGATCCGCTTTCTCGTCCATACATCCTCATGACGCAGAATTTGATGACACGATGTGGTGCACAAGTGGATATTGACGAGAATGTCATTACTGTTCATCCAGGGCGTTATCGATCAAAAGAATTTACGATTGAGCGGGATTGGTCATCAGCCGCATTCTGGATGAGTTTTGCTGCTTTGAGCCGCAAATCTGATATCATCTTAAGAGGGTTGACCAGCGATTCCATTCAAGGAGATAAGTCGGCCATCGAATTGTACGAACGGCTTGGCTTGAAATGCACCTTCACAGAGAGAGGCCTGCGCGTAGAAAAGAATGGAGAAGCCCAAAAGGTTGAGAGTTGGAATTTTCGAAATCACCCTGATTTAGTTCCTCCCGCCGCTTTTGCTGCAGCCGGCATGAAACAAGACTTCACGATGAGTGGATTGGACAACCTTCGACTAAAGGAAACCGACCGCATTGCGGCTCTGGAAAATGAGCTTCATAAGATCGGAGTCAAGACCAGCACCGACGGGCCCATCATGAATATGAGTCCAAGCGAACCGCATACGCCGGAGACGTACTTTGAATCCTATGATGACCACCGAATGGTCATGGCGGTAGCACCGATGAGCATGTTGTTCTCAGAATTCAAAATTGAGAACCCAATGGCCGTGGCCAAATCCTATCCAGGTTTCTGGAATCAGGTGGAGAAGTTTGTCGATGTGAGGCCGACGAGGTGATCACTTCACGAAGACCTCTTTCGAGTTCTTGACCTCACACGTTGTTTTTGCCTTGCGTTATGCCATACATCGAACATCGTGCTGAAGTATGCCGTTCCAGCGACTAGTACCATGAGTAATATGAAAACCATCAACACCGTAATTGCACTATTGCCAAATATCAAAACAGTCAAAAACAGGATCAACGCGCATGCGAGTAACATTAGAATGGCTATTGCTGCGCAGCCAAGAAATTTGGGGAAATAAAAGCCCGCAACCGAGTCGAAATATTCGTGATCAAACTTTTGATACTTGACCTTGCTGTATTCCTTCGCCTTCTTCCGGGCACTTTCTTGTTGCTTCTCAACATAGGATTCATAAACCTTTTGCTTCCTCGCTCCTGCCATCCGAGGACTTGGACTGTGGCGAGTCAAGTCGTACCGTCGACGTTTCGTTGGGTCGCTCAAGATCTCATACGCCTCGGTGACTTCGATGAATAGATCTTCAGAATCTGGCAGCTCACTGACGTCTGGGTGATACTTTTTGGCTAAACTTCGATATGCATCTCTAATCTCGTCGCTCGAGGCTTCATGAGTGAGTCCTAGGGTTTGATAGTGATTAGCCAAGCCGCGAATTTAGATTAGAACTTCACTCTTAATTGAGCCTTCACCTCAGTTCTCGTCGATCCGTCGATTTCATTCAAGCCACTTCCGATTTGATTGCGGTCGGCATAGAATGTTTGGGACAATCGGACGGTTAGTTCACTCCATCTGCTCAGATCATATTTCCCAATAAGATAGGCTCTACTTCCTCGATTGTAATATGCCGGAACAGAAAAGGCATAGAGCACGTCATGCTCATAGGTGTAGATTCGGCTATCATATCCATCGGTGTCAAATAGAGCATATCTGAATTTCAGTTCGTAGCGAGCAGGCCACGTCGGCTTCCAGATGAAGTCCTGATACATCATCCATCCTGATTCTGCTGTTCTTTCTGGCTGATTTACGAAGAGGTACTCGAGTCGATTTCGAATTGAAAATGTTTTGGAAAAGGCGTATTGGGCGTTGATTCTGAACCACTGTTTTTTCTGGAAATTCACAGATTTAGATGGAAGGTTTTCCACCTGATAGTTTTCCTGCTTTTCTTCCATTCTGTATCGAGCATAGGCTTTAAATGCCTTGTTCGGCCGATACTCTAGTTGACCTAAATATTCCTTCCCGTAGGATGGAATATCCGTTCTAAAACGCAACCACGGAAATGTGAACAGATCGTAGTATGCATTGAAACGCCAAGCCTTACTCATCTTTGCCTCGAGGCCAAAATACAACCCTTCTTCATTGCTGTTTCTTGAACTCTCGCTGATGGCATTGCTCCGCGGGGAGAAGTATCCTTTGCTATAATTCCGATGTAGAATTGAAATATTGAACGTTTGATCCAGACTCATGATGGCCCCATTGATGTAGGCCGTGCCGCCATCTGACCGAAATGAGGCTTCGCCAAATCCAAGAATATTGCGAATTAGAAATTGATAGTCGAGCCCAGCGACGTAGAAGGAACCGCTACGTCCTTCAAACTTTCTGTACAAGTCAGCCAAACCTCCGAAGTCACTTCCATAATTGGTCTGAACGAAAGTGGCGCCTATATGATGATCGTCCAGTGACACTTTTACGTTTCCTCCAAAGTTTGTCTCTCTGACGGCATCTTTATCGAAGAGCTGAGAAGGCGTCCCATGAATGCCACTTGTCTGAAGGGAAGAGAATTCTGACACCTGAAATTCTTCGTCGAGCGTGTCGATGACAGTTTTGTTCGCATCCAGCATCTTGCTCGATCCAAATGCCGTGATTTCCACTGATCCAATTTGCAGTGTTGTGGCCGCACCTCGCATGAAATTATTCTCATCTGCGCTGACGTAAGGAGCAATTCCACGTCCATTGCGCTTGATACTCTTAATGTCTGCTGATTTCCCGAAAGCCAATCCGGTCCAGTAGGTCAGTCCTTGGCCAAACTCGATTTGATAGTCCCCAATTATCGCATGCTTTATAACGCCTTGATTCCCAAGATAAATATGAGCGGAATAGTAATCAAATCCAAGTTTCTGGGTCCCAGTAAAAAACTCTTCACCAGGATCTTTTTCGGCTGTAATTCCAGCGCTTAGGTTTTTCAAGAACCGAAATCTATAACGAGTATATATTCTGGCTGCATCACCCAAGTACCGACTATCGGGTTTCGCTGACAACGTTGAATCATCAATGGGCGCAAACCCCTCCATTTCTTCCAAAACTCGCTGATATCGAATGATGGCTTCATGACTGGCCTCTTGTTTAATCGATGTCCCGTTTAATCTGCTTTCGGTGGTTTTATCCAGCACCTTCACAAAAGGCCCAATTGCCTCCAACGTTCTTAAATCGAAACCATCAATTCCTTGTAATTCCAACATTGAAATGAGCTTTCCAGCGAGCTTAATATGTCTCTGCAACGCCCTGATTTGGAAATCATCGAGCGCATAGAGTCTTTGAAGTTCACCTCTCTCAGCCTTGTTAAGGTTCAGGGGATGGTCGTAGAAATAGTTCAGGTCTTCGAGAACGGTTGTGAAGTCTAAATCTTCAGTCTCCAGGTTTTCCGAAACGAGCTCGATGATCTGGTCGATGGCGACTTGCTTCTGTTGGTCTGAGTCTTGAGCCAACACAGATCCTATTAGAATTATCAGACCGAATATCAGCCCGACTCTCTTCATGACTTACGCTTGCCGAAATAGTACGAAAGGCTGGCCGATGCACTGGAACCGAGTTGTTGGTCCCAATTGGTTGCTACGTCAATTCCCATTTTGTTCCAAACCACACCCAATCCAAAACCAAACGACGAATTCAGCGTGGCATATCCTGCTCTAATGTGGATTTGTTCAACAGGCACGTACTCTATCCCGCTTCTTAAGTTAATTGGCAAGTCCATGTCTTTATCAACCTGTAGTGTCATGGAAACCTTCTCAGAGAATTCATAGGTACTTCCAATTGCCAATAGTGTCGGTATCCGCTCATTGTCAAAATCAGCAAGCTTTTGTCGGGTTGGATTATAAAGGTGAACACCAACACTCAATTTTTCAGATGGTTTCATAAGTGCACCGAGCTCTGCTACCATTGTGGATCTACTCCCGTAAACATCTCCGATTTGAGTATTGACGTAATTCAGTTGAACTCCAATGCTCAGGAACTTGGCCAATTTCCGAGCATAAGCCAAACCAATTCTATTGTCACTGAACGAAGCATATCCATAACTATGGCCGACGAGCGAGAATGTGCCACCACTCACAGGAGCGGCGAACGCAAATGATTTCAATCCAGCTTCTGGCAACAAGTGGCGACTTTCATACGACAAGCCGAGTCCATAGTGATCGAGCATTCCCAGTGCTCCAGGATTATTTGAGGTTGACCAAATGTCTACAGACGATACAACAGCTCCTCCCATGGCGACAGATCGCGCTCCATGTGATTCATTGTTACCTCCGGCTCGGAGCTCATAACCAAAGCCTGAGAATAAGAAGATGATTATGGGTAGCCTGATGAACATGAGGTCTAAAGTAGCTCTAATTCAATAGTTTCTCCTTGGTCTTCTAGGATAGTTTACCAGATTAAAAAGAATACCTCTAACAAAGCTATTTTTGCGACCTCAATAAGAAAACATGGCTTCAACATCAGATTTTAAGAATGGAATGACGATCGCGTTCAATAACGATCTCTACACCATTACTGAATTTTTACACGTTAAACCAGGAAAGGGACCAGCATTCGTCCGTACGAAGCTCAAAAGCATCAACACAGGTAAAGTGCTGGATAACACATTTCCCTCTGGATCCAAGGTGGATGAAGTACGTATTGAGCGTCGTCCTTACCAGTATTTGTATAAGGATGATCAAGGATATCATTTCATGCACACCGAGACTTTCGAGCAGACTTTTATAGAAGAGAAAGTGATCAACGGATTCGAGTATCTGAAGGAAGGACAAACCGTGGAAATCGTTTTCCACGCAGAAGAAGAAAGAGCTTTGTTCTGCGATTTACCAGCACGTGTTGAGTTAGAGATCACATATACAGAACCCGGAATTAAGGGAGATACCGCCACTAACACGCTCAAGCCAGCGACAATTGAAACCGGCTATGAGATTCGAGTTCCTCTTTTCATCAATGAAGGTGACAAGGTCAAGGTTGATACCAGAGACGGATCATATTCAGAACGCGTCAAATAGTGAAATTCGAACGACCATACTCGCTGGGCGAATTGGCCGAGTTGCTTTCATGTGAATTTAGTGGCGACGAAAACCTTCAAGCTGAAGGAATCAACGAAATCCACATGGTTCAGGAAGGTGATGTGGTATTTGTCGATCACCCTAAGTACTATCAAGACACCATTCAATCAGGAGCTTCCGTAATTATCATTGACAAGGAGGTTGAAGTGCCTGCTGGGAAAGGATTACTTATCGATCCAAAACCATTTGAGGTGTTCAATCGATTGGCATTTGAGCTGAGTTCGAAAGAAGTTTTGCCAGCAGAAATAGGTGAAACATCGATGATTCATCAGACCGCCAGCATCGCCAATAATGTCATAATTGGTGAAGGATGTCTCATTCATCCAGGAGTGGTGGTGAACGAAAATTGCGTCATCGGCAATCATGTCGTGATTCAGGCTAACTCAGTGGTTGGCAGCGACGCATTCTACTACAAGACAGATAGTGGAACCCATACAAGAATGAACAGCGTGGGTCGTGTCGTCATCGAGGATGATGTTGAAATTGGAGCTGGTTGCACCATAGATCGTGGGGTCACTTCAGATACGTTGATCGGAAGCGGAACTAAAATGGATAACCAGATTCACGTTGGTCACGACGTACAGGTTGGAAAGAATTGTCGACTCGCAGCTCAGGTGGGTCTTGCAGGTTGTGTTGTCCTTGAAGATGACGTCACGCTTTGGGGCCAAGTGGGTGTAGCCACCAACGTTAGCGTTGGGAGAGGGGCGGTTGTTTATGCTCAGTCGGGAGTTGCGAAGTCCGTTCCTGCGGGTCAGACTTATTTCGGAAGCCCTGCAATCCAAGCAAGGAAGATGATGCAACAGATTGCTCTTATTACGCGTCTTAGTTCGGAGAAGTAGATTCAAAAGTCTAATTTAGACGAGGAGAACATGCCATGCTAAGGACAACCACTTCTGGTCGGAAGTTGTCATTGCGAGATTTCAAGCTGAACACGTTACTTGAAATCACCAATGCCATCAACAACAATTTGAGCGAAGAAGAGCTCTTTGTTCTGTTTCAATATATTCTGGAACATCAGCTCAATATTGGCAAAGCCATCGGCTTCATTAATCAGGAGGGCGTTTGGAACAATGTTTTCGGATATGGAGTTACCGACGATGAACTCAAAGTGGATGTAGAAAAGGAGCTCCAACATATCCGAGACATCACTGTGGTAGCCATGAGCGCTGAGTCCAGTGAAACGAGCTTCGACGTTGTCATCCCGGTATTCAATCAAAGTGAAATTATTGCCTACTTGCTACTAGGAGATATCGATGAAAACGAACTTAAGGCAAGCCCCATTATCAAGCATCTTCCTTTTATTCAAACGCTGGCAAACATCACTGCAGTTGCGGTCATGAACAAGTATCTCCTTCGCGAGTCGATACGACAGGAGCGCATCGAACGGGAATTGAAAATGGCGGCCCAGATGCAGGAAATTCTGCTCCCGGAAGTTTTACCGAACAACGATTACATCCAATCCGCCTCCCTCTACAAGCCGCACCAGGAAGTGGGTGGAGATTTTTATGATGTGATTGAAGTAAGTGAGAATGAGGTCTTCATCTGCATGGCCGATGTTAGCGGAAAAGGGATGTCAGCCGCCATACTTATGGCAGCCTTTCAAGCAAATCTCAGAGCAAATCTTACGACGAACACCGACCTTAAAGAAATTGTTGAGCGACTCAATGATCGCGTCTGGAGCAATGCGCATGGGAAAGGCACATTACCCTTTTCATCACCAAATACATGCGGGATAAACGAATTCTGGAATACATCAACTCTGCCCATGTGTCTCCCCTACTCACCAGTGGTGAAGAAGTACTTTATTTGAAAGATGGGTGTGTTGGACTGGGAATGTTCGAAATTCTTCCATTCATTGTCTGCAGCAAAGTAAAAGTGCAACCGAACAGTACCTTACTCTGTTTTACTGATGGCGTCACTGAAGTAGAAAATGAAGCTGATGTTCCACTGCCGGATTCGGCGCTTGAAGAAGTGTTGACATCCAAAGAATTCGTGAATACTTCGGATGTAAATGATTCGGTAATGAAAATGCTTAACGACTATCGCGGCAAAGCTCAATTTCACGACGACATTGCCTTAATAAGCTGTCGCTTCGTCTGATTTATTCTTGTGATAAACCTCAACGGCTACTAGTAGCGCAAGAAATCCCCAGAAGGGAACATTTGCCTTATCTAAGTCCAAGTAATTATTGAGCACTCCGTGCACGATGTAAGTAATCCATCCAAGGAAAGCACCCATCAAGGCGATTCTCATTTCAAGTGACTTTGTATCATAGTAAACTACGATGAACTTGTAAATAGCAATCCCCATGATGATCAATAAAGTGATCAATCCGAGAACACCTTGTTCCGCTAGAGGTCCAAAGTACTCGCTATGCGCATTTCCGAGATTCCCAAAGTTTGTACTGATAATCGTGAGTTGAGAAGAATGTTGGTAAGACGCGTAGTAGAACTTATATGTTCCCGGGCCGAATCCAAATATTGGTCGTTCCTCAAACATCCGAAGCGCAGCGCTCCACCGATTGATTCGCTCCAGGTTGCTAGCATCTGTAGCGACATTCGAAATTGAATTCACGTGTTCCGCTATGTCATCTGACGAATCCTGACGATTCTTCTCCAGCTTCTGAAAGATCTGATCTTCGAAGGAGAAATAACCTCCAACTCCAATGCCGAGCATGACGATGACAATCCACCATTTAACGCGGAATTGCACAATTCCAAATACGACCAATGTTCCCAGGAGACTTACCCAAGCTGCCCGCGTATAGCTAAGAATAATGGCTAGCGTGAGAATCGCGATGATTACTCCGATAACGATCTTGGTGTTGATGCTCAAGTTTTTACTCCATAAATAGGCCCAAGTAATCGGATAGAACATGGCCAATATTGCACCGTAGGAGGTGTGGTCTTTGAAAAATGGTTGCATGACCCAATGAGCGGGCTTTTGATCAAAATTGTGTGTTGAATGAACGATGATGGTATAGATACCGACGACGGTAAGGGGAACGATATACATCCATAGGAAACGTCGAATGTTATTCGAGTCTCTGAACACCTGTGTCGCAATGAAAAAGAAGCCGACCACAAACCATAGTCTAGACAACAAGAACTTCACGGATACAAGTGGCTCTTCACTGGTAAAACAGGAAATAAATATCCAGAAAGTATTAATGAAAATAGCCAAGGTAAGCGGATGGCGCATGACCTTAGAATCAAAATAACCGTCCTGAAACACACGAATCAAAAAGACCACCATGAGCCCGAACATCAACGGTTCTGTGGGAAGATGAAGTCCAAATCCACCTCCAATATTCTCAACGTTAATAGAAAATGGAGTCAGAAGAGTGATAAGAAGAAACAACCAATCAAGACGAAATATCGCCACCGCTATGACGGCGAGTGCTATTGGAAGACCCAGAAACCAGAATTGCTCAAAAAAGAGAAATACGGAACTCAAGGCAATGAATACCCCAGCGATTAAATAAAGGATTCGATTTTTCTTGGCTTGAGTCACTATTGCTCTGTAGCCTTGAACTTCTTGAAGTTCTCAATAGCGATGATGCCAAGGATGCCTAAAAGAAAAGCACTGAACGTAGATACAAGTACAATAAGCCACCTGATTGGGTATGCCTTTTTCTCTGATGCATACGCTTCATTTACCACAAATTTCGTGGTGAGTGACTCCTCAGCATCGGCCTTGGTCTCTTGGTACTTTGCTCTCAGTAAAGACAGCTGCTCACGTTCGAATTCTAGGTTCTCAGTTAAGGACATGTATGCCGATCCGTACTCTGAGAAGATGTCAATCTTCTTTTGAAGTTCATCTTTTACGCGGTTGTTTCCTGAGGCGACTGCTTCATAGTAAGCTTTGGTAAGCTGCTCAACTTCCACTTCAAAATCCGTAAGCCCTTTTTTACGAATCGCCGTCAGTGAGTCTTCCATGCTTTTCATGTAGTCCTGCATCTGATGGTATTCTTGTTCAATAATTCCCAACCCTTGTTGGGCTCTTTCTTGTTGCATTCGCGTTCGAACCCAGTCCAAACGGTCGGCAATGTCATTTGCAATGAGCGCTGCGGTGTCTTTGTTGTGATCAAGGACATCAATTCGAACTGAATTGAACTCGGTTCGTTTGAAGGTCACCAGATCTTGATACTCTTTAACCGTATTCGTCAAAACGTACTGCTCATCGGCATCAAAACCGTAGTGATTTCTTAGGTTATACTTTTCTCGGATGTATCCGCTAATGTCATCGGAGTTCAAAATCTGAAGTAATTGCTCTGCTTCTTCTTCTTCACCAAAAGCATTAATATCCTGCTTGCCGCTGAAATCCTCTGCCATTAAAGATTTTGAAATCGAGTTGGTCGCAGCTGGAAACAGAATAACGGTCGATAGATACTTTTCCTGAATCATCAAGGATACTACCGCTGATAAAAGAGCAGCAGCCACCGATATCGCAATCAGCGGAGTTCGGTATTTGAGAAGGAAGAAAATCAGATTCGTAGAGTCGAAATTCCTCTGGTATTCTTTGTCTTGCATGGTTTTAGAAATAGGCCTTTATCAAGGTGGGCAAATGTAGTTATTAGGGAGGCTTAGGTTAAGTTTCGTCGTCTTCCTTTCCCTTTATCATATCCATAAATAGGCTGAATTGGGACACAAACGCAAAAAATCCAATAACCGATACGACGGCAACTATAATTATTCCATACAGCGGCTCCAAACGGACAGATGTGATTCCCCATATCAAAGCGGCTGTGATAAGCCAAATTCCGATAGTCCTGATCATCCATTGATAAGTTTGAAGGCGAAATGAGTACATAACATATAGCATTTGACTAAGTGCCATAAATCCAAGGCTGATGCAACTAGCGAGTGCTGCACCTTCAGAGCCCATTTCTGGAATGAGCCAGAAGTTCAATCCCACATTAATACCTACGGTAATCGCCCCCAAAATATTCAGCCATTTCAGCTTTTCGGCTGCCGTCATGAGCGTACTGAACACGTAGGATATTGAAATAAAGACAAAGGATATCATCAACCAATCTAAGCTCGCAGCACTACGAATAGGATACTCATCATAAAGCAGACCCATCAAATAATCGCTATTGCCGTATACGATGAGGCAAATCACGCCAGCAGGCGCAATCAGAAGACGAGCGGCTTGATCCAATAATGAAGTGAGTTCGGCCGTTTGACCGAGATGGATCAATCGAGCGAACATCGGCAAGAGTAATCCTGCGTACAGAAAAGCAAAGTTGTTTCCGGCATCAAGCAGACGATATGCTTGCGCGTAGATTCCAGCTTCAAGCAATCCATTGTCTGCAAGCCGCTCGATCATGACTCCGTCAATTTTGGAATATGCGGTCATGATGAGAATTAACAGTGCAAATGGCCAGGTTTGACTGACCATATCTCTAAATGAGCTCCAATCCACTTTGAAATTGAATACTCGGTTCACTGAAGGGGTTAGCACAATCGCGACAATAATGGCTATGGCATAGGCTCCAGTTTGCGCAAATACAAAGTGCTCTATTTGAAAAGCTGAATCAGAGAACCACAGCAAGTATCCAATCGCGGCAATCATCAAGGTTCGATCTAACACACTTAACACGCTGTCACGCATGAAAAGGTGGAGTCCGCTGATGTTGGCGCGGAACATTAGAAGAAACATACTTAATATGTGATTAAGCATCAGCCAGCCGATGAAAAACCAATAGCGCGCTTCAAACCCTACTATCAATGCTACGATTACGGTTACGGCCATGTAAACAGCGCTCAAACCGAATTTCATCGGTAGAAGCGTTTTCATATTATCCGTCCCGGCTTCAGCATCCTGAGCCATTCTGATTTTCTGGAAATTATTAATCCCCAAATCCAAAATGACATTGAAAAGAAAAGTGAAGTTGAACATGGCGTAGTACAGGCCATAAGCCTCTGCTCCAACCGCGTTTTGCACCCCTACTTCCACACCAAAAAGGTAAAATGGCTTGATGAGCAGGTTTAGTGCCAGCAAGAAAATCAGGTTTAGCGAAAAATTTCTTCGAACTCCCATCGTTCTATATGCGAATTACGTCCAAATCAATAAACGACCATATGAAGTCCTTATTTTCTCTTGTTCTATGTCTTGGCTTAGGAAGCATCGTCCTCAGCTGCGACAAATGCGAAACGATCGCACCAGATGGCAATTGCATCTGCATCGAAATCTACGATCCAGTTTGTGGCTGTGATGGCAAAACCTATGGCAACAGCTGCTTTGCGGAATGCGAAGTGGAGAGTTGGGAACCGGGTAAGTGCGGATTATGAGGCCGTTGGCTGTTGGTAAACTAAATAAAAGGCCAATTGCTAAGAGCCAATAGTCGAATATAAATGCCACTACATTTGTTCTTATCACAAAGCACAGGCATTCCAAATGCGCATTGCAGTAAACACAAGACTTCTACTTCCCAATAAACTAGACGGCATTGGATGGTTCAGTCATGAAGTCCTCAAAAGACTCACAACCGAACTCAACGATTGGGAATTCATTTTTCTATTCGATCGCCCGTTTGATTCCGAGTTTATTTACTCGGACAATGTAGAAGGTCGGATCTTGAATCCGCAGGCAAGACATCCACTTCTTTATCAATGGTATTTTGAGCGGACCATCCCGCACAAACTGAAAAGAATGGATGTTGATTTGTTCTTTTCTCCAGACGGCTTTTTAAGCACCAAAACTTCGGTTAAGCAAGTGCCCGTGATTCATGACATCAACTTTGAACACAGGCCACAAGACCTCCCTCGCTCCTATCGAAATTATTATCGAAAGTACTTTCCTCAGTTTGCTCGAAAAGCCGAACGTATCATCACGGTGAGTGATTTTTCAGCGCAGGACATTTGCAATACGTACAACATAGACCTTGCGAAGCTTGACGTTGCCCATAACGGAGGGAATGAGGCGTTCAGGTTGCTGAACAGTTCAGAAAAAGAAACGGCAAAAAAGCAATTTGCCAACGGGAACGAGTACTTCATTTTCATCGGCAGTTTTTCATACCGAAAGAACATCCATGGCATCATCAAAGCGTTTGACGCATATCGCAAACAAGGTGGAAAGCATCATTTAGTTCTAGTTGGAAACCCGATGTGGAAATATGATGAGATGGATAGAGCGATCAAGGCGAGTCCGAACCGAGATAACATCCATTTCCCAGGCAGATTGGAGGTTGACCAACTCGTCTCAGCACTCGGAGGATCCAGAGGCCTTGTTTTCCCGTCCTACTTTGAAGGTTTTGGCATCCCGATTGTGGAGGCTTTTCGCGCTGGAGTTCCAGTAATTACCTCCACCCTTACTTCACTACCCGAAGTTGGTGGAGATGCCGCTCTCTATGCTGATCCTGATAACATCGAGACGATCGCTGATCACATGATGAGTCTCGAAAAAGATACGGCCATCCATACTGACCTAGTCCAAAAAGGACAGAATCGCGCCAAGCAATATTCTTGGGATCACACGGCTACTAAAGTCAAAGAATCGTTGTTCCGATCTCTCGATATTCAATAAAAAGCGCGTTGATTTCTAGAGCCACTTGGTATAATCTGAAACTGGTCGCCGCTCCTTTATCAACCTTTTTTCAGCTGAGTAGCGTCCGATAAAAAGCCAACCCATGTGAAAATCGGTTTCAGCCAGTCCAAGAAAGGACCGCACCGTTGAATGCTCTCGTCCAGCACCCGTACTCCAGTAACAACCGATGCTTAGAGATTTAGCGTGCAGTTGAACATTCTGAACTGCACAGGCCGTGGCCCATTGTTCCTCTTCTTCTGGAATTCGTTCTCGATCATCCCGTTTCATGACAATAGCGATCAGAGCACTCACCCGATCAAGCTTCGAGAATGTGCACGCGATTTTTTCTTCAATCGGGTCTTTGCCGAGCCCTTTCTCAATGATGACCTTTTCAATAATGTCCCTGAACTCTGTCAGAGCTTCTCCCTGCACCACAACAAATCGCCAAGGCTCCGTGACTTTATGAGTAGGAGCCCATCGCGCCGCTTCCAAAAGCCTCATGATTTCATCCCTATTCACCTCTTCATCTTCCAATTCTTTGGGGAATACACTCCTCCTTCCAGAGATAAAAGCCAAAGATTCATGTTCGCTTAACATCATGTTCATCGTGTTTTCTGGTCGCTTGTCGTAAAATTGTGGCCAATGGTCTAAAACTAAGTATCAAACATAATCGACCAGCGACAATCTCCGTTCTTGAACCAAGGGTGCTTCACCGGAGAGTGTTAGTCTGGGACGGATTAACTTACTCTCCGGTTTTTTTATGGACATAGCAATCGTCATCATTGTCGCTCTTGGAGCATCAATTCTCACCTTCTTTTCGGGCTTTGGACTTGGGACAATATTAACTCCGGCATTTCTACTTTTCTTTCCTCCAGAAATTGCTGTAGCAGCCACGGCCATTGTTCACTTTTTGAATAACCTATTCAAGCTAACCTTGATTGGCTCACATGTCAATTGGAAAGTGGTTCTAAGGTTTGGTCTACCTGCGATCGTCGGTGCCTTTATTGGCGCAAAACTATTGAGCAATCTGGCTGATTTCGACCGAGCCATTCAAATGGGATCACTGGAGACTTCCTTTTTAAATGTGGTTCTAGGAGTGTTGATCTTGCTCTTTGCATTGGTCGAACTCTTGCCTGGACTCAAGGATATTCACTTGGATAAAAAGTGGTTGGTACCCGGTGGACTACTCAGCGGTTTTTTTGGTGGCCTCAGTGGACATCAAGGTGCTCTTCGAAGTGCGTTCTTGATTAAGCTTAATCTTTCCAAAGAGCAATTCGTTGCGAGCGGTATCATGATTGCTTGCATGATTGATTCAATAAGAATTACATCCTATGCTACCTCTTTTGACTTTTCGTCTTTCGACTCGCTCATTTATTTGGTGGTCATCGCAACCCTTGCGGCATTTGCTGGAGCAATAGCTGGCAAGTACTTACTAAAGAAAGTGACCATCTCGCTGCTGCAGAATGTAGTCGGGTTCTTAATGATTGCTATCGCTGCACTATTAATTTTGGGAATCATATGAAACCAGGAGAATATGTCGTAGCGGCCTTTGTTTTAATAATGCTTTCCGTATTTTTCGGAGTATACTTCTGGTATCAGTACAAACGAATAACAAAGAATAAGCGTAATAAACAAGATGAATAGGCCCGATCTTTTTGAAGAAATGGAAAGCATGCAAATAGAGTACGATCAATTGTTGGTCGTCGAGCAAGCGATTTCCATTCTCAATCAAGAAGTATCATCGGAACGATCCATTGCAACTCGAATAGATTCTGGGAGCAGTGAGTTCCAGGAAAACTTTCCCATTTCTAAACTCGACCACTCTCGGATGTTTCACAGCCAGACGATTGAAAAAATCTGTGTGAAATACCGGATGCGCTTTTTGGAAAGCACTCTGTTTAAAGGAGAAATTCCAGTCGAAGCTGTCAGGGAAATCAAACATCTCGAACAACAACTCGGCATCACGCTTGAGAAGTTCAAGGTTATTGCACCCAGCGAACGATTCAAACTAAAAGACAGCACGAAGGATCCAGTGCTTTTGGCAGAACTTCCAAATGGCAGATACTATTACATATTTCAGTGGGGAGACGATATGAAATGGTATGAACACTTGCTCAAGTATCCTTTTCGTCACATGCGCGCATTAGCCATATCCTCAATCATTGTTGGTTTGCTCTTAGCGGTACTCGTACCTTCACAGTTCGAACTTTTAAAGGCCGAGTTCTTTTATCGGTTCTTCATTTTTAGCATGACTTCTTGTTTGGTATTGACATTAGCAATCATTACAGGCATCATGCACTCAAAGGACTTCAGTGAGAATGTTTGGAACAGTAAATTCATTCGCTAAGGCGAGCACACTTCTTTTGTCAATTTTGATTTTATCTTCCTGCGGAAGCGATGCTGATGGCGATTGTTTCTATGATACAATTGACACCAAGGCAAAGGTGATAGATGTGAAATCGCATGCCGATGGTGAAGGCCGTATTGCCGTCATCCTAAGCTTCGAAGCAAGCAAACTAGGTCTCTCTGATCAAGAGATGGGAGACTTGAAGAACGTCTCCATTGACCATGATTTCTTGGCGAGAAACAACATTGAAATCGGAAATCGTTACGACGTGACCGTCAGTGAAATCACAAAAGGAAGCTGTACTCCAAGCTTTGTGAGTTTTCATCATTCGTTAGAATAGTATTTGACAAGATGAATGAGGTCTCAGGTATTCTGAATAAGCCTATTAGCGCACTATATACATTGTTGTGCGCTCATTATTCGTCATCTTCTCTCCTAACTGCTTGGACAATTGATTCGCACCAACAGAATTCAAATGCGATAAATCGCTAAAATTATTTTGGTCTTTACTCAGCCAAAGTGTGTCCGTTTTAAACTCATTAAAAAGACTTCCGATTCGAAATATAAAATCATCAGTCTTCTTTTTAATCGGTGATTGATTCTCAATGCTTTCTAATTCTCGGTGATAAGGAAATTCTATAAATGTCATTTCACAATTCTTGAGTATTAAATTTTCAATCCCTATCAGATAAAGGTTTTGCTTATCACCCAAGAAAATTGGAATTTTTTGATAATAATCTCTAAAATGAGATAAGGGTAATTGAATTCGCATCGAATCGGCATATGCATAGAGTTCGGTCGTTTCGGAAATATTACTGTGCGGCTTGATGTTTTTCAGAACAACCGTTCGGATCTCACTCAGGGAATAGCCGTTTTTGAATAAGTTTTTCATCGCCCAAAATGACAAACCTGAACGGTTATAATCATTTTCTTTCCTTCTTACTTGAACAAGCTTCGATATCGAAACAATTACATTGGAGTTTTCAGGAACGCGCTCAGTGAATAATAAAAAGTCGTAGACACCCGCGCCATGATGGGCCGAAGTGTAGACCTTCTTACCTATTTCATTAGACAACTCTTCTAAATCAACACCTTGATAGGCTTGTGAATCACCCCAAACAAAAATTACTCCTTCACTATCAAAAACGCGATTTAAGTATGCATTCGCACTTATGAAAACAACCATATAGGCACCCAAGAAGCAAATAGGAAACAAAATTGATTTTCTAATAAATCTCCTCATACATAACTAGAATTGAAAATAAATGAACTCTTGCTCTTTTCCGCCAAACCAAAAAATCAATATGATTATCGCATAGTACAAAGCATACCTGAACGGTCTTTTCCATTGAATCCCTAGGTTCTGAATTGCGAATTGTTGGCCTCTTCCGTACCACTCAATAACTAAAAATCCTATTATCAATAGAGTCGTATTTCTCGGGCGAATTTCTGGAATATTGAATGTCGATGACGAGAATATTTCTGATATGTAGGCCATTGCATGTCCCATATTTTCAGCTCGGAAAAACACCCATGCAATAACTGTTAAGCCAAAAGTTGCTCCCATCGATAAAAACTCATTTGGTGATGGAAATAACCTCCCGCTAGCAACTGTGTCTATATTCTTCCTATTTCTATTCGTCAATAAAATTGGCAAGAAATAGATCGCATTAAGAGCACCCCAAACAATAAATGTCCAATTTGCACCATGCCAAAACCCACTGACAATAAAGATGATAAATGTATTTCTGACCTTCATCATGGCTCCTCCTCTGCTACCTCCTAATGGAATGTACAGATAGTCTCTAAACCAAGTAGAAAGGGATATATGCCATCTCCTCCAGAATTCGGCAATGTCTCTGGAGAAGTAAGGAAATGCAAAGTTTTGCTTGAGGTTAAAACCGAATAATCGAGAGGTTCCAATAGCGATATCGGAGTATCCAGAAAAGTCACCATAGATCTGGAATGTGAAAAAGAGAGCACCAAGGATCAACGTGCTTCCCCCATAATCTGCCGAATTATTGAATATTTCATTTGCATACTGTGCGCAATTATCAGCAATGACAATTTTCTTAAAAAGCCCCCATAGTATCTGACGCATTCCATCAACGGCTCTGGAATAATCGAACTTTCTTTCTTTATAGAACTGGGGTAAAAGATTCGTGGCTCTTTCTATTGGCCCGGCAACCAACTGAGGAAAAAAGCTGACAAATGCAGAAAATGCAATTATGTCCTTAGTAGGTTCAAGTTTTTGTTTGTAAACATCAATCGTGTAACTCAGAGTTTGGAAAGTATAAAAACTAATCCCTACAGGTAGAATGATATCCAGGGAACTGGCGCTAATTTCTGTTCCGAAAAATGAAAAGGCAGCGGTGAAATTGTCAATGAAAAAATTGTAGTACTTAAATAGACACAAAAACCCAAGATTCACCAAAATGCTTGTCCATAGTAGGACTTTTCGCCTGAGCTGATTTTCTTCATTTCTGAGATATTGTCCAACTGTATAATCAACAGCGGTACTGAAAACAATCAAGGATAAGAACCTCCAATCCCACCAGCCATAAAAAACATAACTAGATACTACAATTAGTAGGTTTTGAAGTTTAAGATTGCTCTTGAACAGGAACCAATACAGTATGAAAACTATGGGTAAGAAAACAGCAAAGTCAATCGAGTTAAAAAGCATCCTTCTAATCTGTCCTTTAATGTAAAACTACGCCTACCGACTCTTTGAGCATGACGGATTGTCGCCTTCGCTCTATCGCGTGAAAGTACCAAACGGAGCAGATGGTTCAATTTCTATCAATTGAATTTTACGAAATACTCCACACGCTCTTCGAAACCAGAAACCAAGGCTTTGAATTATCTAATTGCCTTTCTTTGACTCTGAGTGAATTCCAAGATTGACATTCAAAAACTTTTAGCAGGAGATAATCTCACACTGTCAAAAGCTATAACCTTGGTCGAAAACCAGAGATCCGACCATCGCCTCGAAGCACTTCAACTAATCAATTCCATTTACGATAAGCGAAAAGACGCTTTAAGAATTGGCATCACTGGCATTCCTGGTGTCGGCAAAAGCACCTTCATCGAGCAATTAGGAAAACTCCTCATTGGTCAAGGTCTCAAGCTTGCCGTACTCGCGGTCGATCCGAGCAGTCAGCAAAGCGGAGGCAGCATTCTTGGAGACAAAACCAGAATGGAGGAACTCAGTAGAGAAAAGAATGCTTTTATCCGTCCTAGCCCATCGAGCGGCACACTCGGAGGCGTGGCGGCGCGTACGCGCGAATCGATGTTGCTTTGTGAAGCAGCTGGTTTTGACGTTATCATCGTTGAGACTGTCGGCGTTGGCCAAAGTGAGACTGAAGTCATCAATATCACCGACTGCTTCTTGATGCTCGCCATGCCCGGGACCGGAGACGATTTGCAGGGCATCAAAAGAGGCATTATGGAGGCCGCTGACATCATTGTCATCAACAAAGCAGACGGAAGCAACATCGAGGCCGCTCGCAGGGCGAAGAAGCAATTGGAAATGGCCCTTCATTTATTTCCCAAAAGCAGCAATGGCTGGGATACGAAAGTTCTGACCGGTTCAGGATTGCACAACGAAGGCGTAGATCAATCCTGGAGAGTCATTTCAGATATGATCGCAACCCTTAAGGCAAACGATCACTTCAACACTCGAAGACAAACGCAGCAGGTCAGAGCGTTTCAAAAGCTCACAGAACTTAGTATCTACGAAAACGTGCTTCAGATGCTCGGGAAGAATGGTGACATGGAATCACTAAAAGCGGATATCGAAGCGAGGACCAAGAATGAATTTGCCGCTTCGCTCGAGATTATTCAATCGCTCCAAAATTCCATTTCAAACTCAGGCTGACGTTTCTTCCCATTTGCGGAATGCCGTTCCAATTCAAATGCGTTGTGTAGTAATTGTCCAGCAAATTGGATCCGGCAATCTCTATATCTAATGAAGATTTTTTTAACGTGAGCTTACGTGACACGGCTGCATTCATCATCCAATAAGCTGGAACGTTTTGCTCACCAAAAGCCTGGCTGGCTCGAGTATATCGAAGTGAGTAAACATTAGTCAACCCAAAATCAAAGCCCTTCCATTTTGCTTTGTTGAACAGTTTGACTTCTAGAGGCATCATTTGTGGGAGGTAGCCGACGTTTTCCCCTTCGCCGTATCGATAGGCCACCGTAATTTGAGTTGGGACCAAGCCTTGTTCAAAAAGAGACACTTCAAGCTCCGATCCTGCAATGAAAGCGCTGCCCACATTTTGGTATTCTTTCACCCCATTTCCTCCAGGGGTCATTTGCCACAAAACTTGATTGTGTACTCCGAAAATGTAGTTGTCAAAGAAGTAAACATACTTACTCCAAGTCACCCTGTGCTTTTCGAACTTCAAGCCATTCGACCAATTAATGCGAGCGAACTGCTCATTGCTCAATAGTGGGTTTCCCATGTAGTCGAACCCATCTTGATTGTTGTATAGATAGAAACCAAAACGTTCACTTAACTCCGGAGCTCGGTCTCCTGCAGCAAAGGTGAATGCACTCCCCCATTTATTAAGGTTGTATTCAGATGTTAAAGCCAAGGACTTAGAAAGGCTCGTCGTGCCTTTGGTCAGATCATATCCCAAAACTTCAAACTGTTTTTGGCCAAACTCTTCCTTTACTTGATCATTGTAGTAAGCAATAGCTGGAACAATCTCGAATTTCCACCGATCGTTGGGAAAGTACTTTAACGTCGGATTGAGGGTCGTCATTTCACGCACGCTAACCGACCATGTCTGCATGTACATTTCAACCTCGTTGACCGGGTACATTGTCATCTCAGCAAACCTTCTGTTCCTCACCAACTCAAAGTCAACGTCAAGAATCCATTGATTCCAAACTCTCTGCAATTGTCCGTGATAGCCAAGTGTGGTACTACAGCCAGGCATGTCCATGTGCATGAATACAGAGTCCCGCTTGGTATCATCCATGACATGAGCGACGTCATTGAAATAAACGGAGTTTAAATTCTTCCATTTGCCCAGACTTGTCTTGTGTTCAAGTTTGGTAATGACTGCGGTGGCTGAACTCACGTCCATCGGCAAGCCAGCATATCCAATGTCGTAGGCGCGATCAACTATTCCAGTAGCGGTGAATTCGTGTTTGCCTCTCCTCCATCCAGATGCGCTGTACAGATTTTGTTTTGTGAACTGCGTGTAGCGAATCTTTTGACCGCTCCCCGCAACATAGTTGTTTGCTTCGGTGTGTGAGGCACTTGCTAACCACCAGAAGTCTTTGGACTCATAAACAGCATTTGCACCAATCCTTCGCTGAGCATTGTTGATTTGGTATGAGCTGAAGACACCGGACTTCCATCTACGCTCGACACCAAATTCACCCTTCTCCAATTTGAAATTCAAAGCATGAAACCCAATAGAAGCGGTCTGATCAGATTGTAAAACACTCAAATTACTTCGGTCAACATAGGAGGTTACCGGGTCCATCTTATCCGTGCAGGCTCCATAGATTCTCATGCCATCAACGAGCGTTGCAACTTGTGCGCCACTCAATCCTCGATAAATTACTTCTTGCGCATAGGCACCTCGACAAACCAAATTGAGTTGAGGGTCACGTTCAGCCGTCTGCTCGGTAGTCGCTACATCTGTTTGTCCACGGTCATAGGTAGTATGATCAGCCCTTTCTCCGTTGATGACTACTTCCTCAAGCGTGTCGATCTGAAGGAAGACCTGAGAACACATCGGAACGCTCCATAGAAGAAGCGCTCCATATGTTAGGATTCGTTTCACAATGTGATGTCAAAAGCAAGATCCTCTTCAACGATCTCACCATCCGCATTCTTAATTGTCAGCTTTAGTTGCCAGAAACCGGTCATGGTGAAGTTGGCGACACCTGCGTAGTGCCCATTCATAGTGTGCACGGGATTCACATTATTGGGTGATCCATGCTCCATCGTGGGCATCCAAGGCTCAATTTCCACAGTCAGATCCGTAACTGCCGGAAACGACATCATGCTCTCTCTTTGATAGATTGCAATTTCAAAGTCATTTTCTCCAACCCCAAAATTTTCAGCACCAACCAATGCGGCGAAGTACTTTTCTTCAGAACCTGTTTTTGACATGAACGATATCATTCTCGCTTCTTCAGGCTCAATGACATCGAGTACGAAGTCATATACAACAGATTCATCGTCAACTTCAACCGTCACTTCTAGAGACCAGGTTCCTGCTGTAGATGGCATGATGAAGACATAATCAGTCATATAAAGACCATATTCCCCTTCTATCATCTCCGTATGCCCGTGCGGCGTTGTATGCATCATCATTCCCATTTCCATCATTGGGTGAGCGTGCATGGTATAGTCGGTGACAAACTCCCCATCGGCGTCTTTGAGCAAGAAGTTGAGTTCATTGTACCCGACAATTAATTCGTTACTCGAGTATATAGACAAAGTGTAATCTCCTATTGATTGAGATTCAATCTCATCCATATGAGTGAGAAGAACGTCTTCAAATGTTACTACTTGAGGATCTTCTTTTTTGCACGCGGTTAATGATAAAAGGCCCACGGCAAAGCCTAGAATTGCAATATGTTTCATGATTATTTTTTGATGTGTAAGCGCACAGGGCGCCATATTTTCCTTGATTAAAAAGGAATCACATCAGAGGTGGCCGGAACACGCCACTTGGGCCTGGTCTCGGCTTGCTGCTATCATCCATCCAAACCAATATTTGAGAAAAGCTAGGAATCAACATTTCAATTCCATCGGTTTGAAGATATGTGCTGAACTCGGTCAAGAATGAAGGAGATTCTGGACGATCATCTTCATTCGCCTGCTTGATCTTTTTGGCGAGCAAGCATTTTCCCTCACAATTCATCATGGGTACATCGCGATTTTCACATCGCTCAACGTATTCGTCCATATCGATTTGATAATCGACATAGAGCGACAAATTATAAAGTCCCGGAAAGGACATAATCACAACTGCGAGTATGCTTATAATTCGTAGCATGGACCAAGAGTACCGCTTAATCGAAATTTATTTGATGATATAAGTCACACAATGGGCAGACAATTACCCATTGAGTTTTTTTCGAAATTCTTTCTTGAGAATTTCGATCGCCAATTCTGTCGGTAGCTTATCGAGCTTACCACACAGTTCTAGGATAGAGGTAGAATACGCCATTGAGTCGGAATCCTTGTGGACATTCTCGGCGGCCTTGTTGAGTATTTTGAATGTTTCTTCCCTAGCGGCTTTCACCGACTCCCACCCTGCTGAACTAATGTATAGCTGTTGAGCGAGGTTGTGATCAAACTCTTCCCGCATGATTTTCAGCATGTCGGCTTGGAGCAGCCTTGCGCTCATACCTGGTTTGTTGTTTCGGAAAACGAGTCTCTCTGGGTGGATTCTCTCGAGGTAGAGAATGAATCGCTCATAGGCCTGAATCTGCATCGGCAGGTATTCTTTCCGACGTTTTTCATTCCACTCTTGTTGCTGCTTCTTTTCTTGATTGTCGAAATACTGCTTAAGCATGACGTATACCACACCTACAACTGCTGCAGCCGGAATGAGCGTGATGATGATTTCAATTAAACCTTGTAGTGCCTCCATGTAGCGCGAAGATCAATTTTCTAGTGGCAAGTGACAAAAATTCGGATCGATCAAACAAAAAAAGTCCAGCACAAAGTGGCTGGACTTTTTATTAAGTGATCCACTCAGGGCTCGAACCTGAAACCTGCTGCTTAGAAGGCAGCTGCTCTATCCAGTTGAGCTAGTGGACCTGGATAAAATGAAAAAGGCCTCAAAGAGGCCTTTCGTCGGGGTGGCAGGATTCGAACCTGCGACCTCCTGCTCCCAAAGCAGGCGCGATAACCGGGCTACGCTACACCCCGAGGTGTATTATAATAAAGAAGGGCTCATTCCGACAAGTCATCAAGAAATCGCTTTATCCCTCGACCTTTGATCTTCAATTCCAATTTCATGGCTTCCGATCTAGAAGGACATTCACAACTCCAAACAACATCCTAAGGAATCCCGTTTTTCGTTGCCTTACTTCTTCCTGCATTATGCCTGCTTAAACGATCAGTCATATCCTGACTGTGACCGACATAATGTCTATTCAAAGAACTACTGTACAATATGTACACTTTCATATCACCAGCGATTTTAGGAATGCGACCTTCCCGCCTAAGGCGGGACGCGATAACCGGGCTACGCTACACCCCGAAAAAAAAGACAAAAAAAGCCGTCCTTTTAAAGGACGGCAAATGTATAATTTCCTAAAGAAATAAATCAAGTATTAATACATACTTCCACGCATGGAAGAAACTGCATCAGCCAAAGCCGCAACATCCGCTGGCTTATATTTCTTTTCGTTCTTTTTGATCTTGTTCATCAGTGGAGTTAATTCATGAATCTGAGACTCGACTCCTGAAATGTCAGCGTTACTCTTAAAGACCTTGCACATGTGATCTATGTTATCAAATGTGTTGACCAATTCCCAGTATCCAAGTCTCACTTCTTTGTCCTTAATATCCTCTTTCATCATTTGAGAACAAATGTGGAGACCTTCAACCCATCCGCCTACTACCATCAAGGTGGCCAATTGAGCTCTCTCATCAGAGAACAGTTGATCCTTTGCTTTTAAATATGCTTTAGTGAGTAAGACAGATTTATTAATGGTCGTATCCTCACTCGCCATCTTCTCCATGATGCTCTTGTCGAACGCTTCAGAAACTCCTAGAGATCCTGCCGTTTTCAAGAGCCCCTCCATTCTGGAAATAGCACTTTGATTCTGGCCAAATGTTGCGCAATAAATGATGTCACTTCCAATTGCTCCAACACCCATAGCTTGTTTTGCTGATCCACTGAAGCTCTTACCTGCTGAAAGAAGTGCTCCTTCCGAAAAAGAATAACCCTTGTCAACCATTTTCTGGTATAACCGAGCTGTTACTTCAATATTCGTCTTAACGATACCAAGTTCTTTTAGATATCCTGTTGGTAGGCTGTCCGCGTGCTCAAAATTGTACTTGGGCCCAGTATCCGCGACTTCTTCTCCACCACAAGAGGGCAGCAATCCGATTGAACTTATAGAAAGAACGACTAAGGTTAGTTGTAACTTATTCATGGTAAAAAGTTCTGATTGAATGCGGCAAATCTAAGGTGGAAGGTTCAAATGACAATAAATGTTTTAAAACGAGGAATGCGTTCTTGAAGAAGATTCTTTGCCCAAATCATAATAAGCTGATCATTGGTCAATAATATCTTCCCGATTTGCACCGTTGTATTGAAGTATATTAGCTTCATAATCTTTCAATATGAAAACACTTGGAATCATAGGTGCAACTGTTCTTCTCTTCGCACTATCAGCTTGTGAAAAATGTAGAGACTGTAGTTGTGCCGGGAACATTGAATTCGAATTCAGCGACTCAATTTCTTCGGCTAATGTCGATGCGCTCGAGGCAGGTTATTCAACCTCATTTGTTACAGACTACCCTGACAACAACTCAGAAGTTTGTGGAAAAGGAAAGGATTTCGATGTCAATATTGATGCGTACGAAGCAGAATCATACGAATTTACTGAGGACAACACTATTGAGGGTTATCCATGGACAGTTACTGGCGATTATGACTGCGTTTGTGAAGACAAGTGAGGTCTGAATCTTCCCATCAGATCGATTCCATTCACAAGAATTAGCGACCAACTATCACGGTTCAACCTCCTTGACACTTAATCGAACAATAGCGATCAACATTGTCTATAACATTGTATCATGATCAAGTTGGTTGGTATCAATAAGTACTATGAAGTTGGCACACACGAACTGCACGTACTTAAGGATATAAATCTTGAAGTGGGTTCAGGGGAGTTGGTATCAATCATGGGTTCATCTGGATCAGGAAAATCTACCCTCCTAAATATTTTAGGGATTCTCGATGACTACGACAGCGGAGAATATTCGTTGGACGACACGCTCATCAAAGACTTATCAGAAAAGAAAGCTGCACTCTATCGTAATGAATTCATCGGATTCATCTTTCAGTCATTCCACCTTCTTAATTATAAAAATGCCCTCGAAAATGTGGCATTACCGCTTTATTATAGGGGAATTCCGAGAAAGGAAAGGAACAAAACGGCACTCGAATACTTAGAAAAAGTTGGACTCAAAGAATGGGCAGAACACATGCCTAGTGAATTGTCTGGTGGTCAGCAACAGCGGGTGTCGATCGCGCGGGCACTCATATCTAATCCTAAGCTGATTCTTGCAGATGAGCCAACTGGCGCGTTGGATTCAAAAACTTCAGAATCTGTCATGGACCTATTTAGGGAAGTCAACGCCCTTGGAATTACGGTCATCATTGTGACTCACGAGCAGAGTATTGCTGACATGACTGACCGACAAATTCTACTACACGACGGTAAAATCCTAGAAAAAGAACCTGTCCATGTTTGATCTCGACAAATGGCAGGAAATTTTTGCGACGATCAATAAGAATTGGCTTCGAACCTTTCTTACTGGTTTCAGTGTCGCTTGGGGAATTTTCATGTTGATCATTCTTTTGGGTTCTGGAAACGGTTTAGAAAATGGTGTGCGGTCTCAGTTCGCTGGTGATGCGGTAAATGCAATCTGGATTTGGCCCGGCAACACTTCTCTCCCATACGCTGGTTATCAACCAGGAAGGCCAATATCCCTCGAAAATGAAATTTATGATGACCTTGAAAGAAGCATTAATGGAATTGATAACCTAAGTGGCAGAAAGTATTTGAACTGGCAAAACTTTGTCACTTACAAAGGCAAATCTGGGAATTACGGAGTCTTAGGTTGTCATCCACCGCAAAAGGTTATTGAAGCCCTCACAATAACTGAAGGAAGGTTCATTAATGACATCGACATGAAGGAGTATCGAAAGGTAGCCTGCATCGGTTTTGACATGAAGATGGAACTCTTCGGAGATGAAGACCCCATTGGTAAATACATTAATGTGGGAGACATTCCATTCAAAGTGATTGGATATTACAGCGACAATGGAGGTGAACGAGATGTGCGAAAAGCATGGGTGCCAATATCAACGCATCAACGAGTTTTTGGAAATCCAAACAGGATTGACGCCATGGCTATGACTACCGGCGAAGCAACAATTGAAGAGGCTAATTCAATGGGAGAAGAAATTCGCGATCGACTCTCCAAAAAATTACACTTCGACCCTGCGGATCCGCAAGCCGTCTACATCCGAAATGGTGCTGAAATGTATCAGCAGTTCATGACGCTATTTGCCAATATTCGATTCTTCATTTGGATAATCGGAATCGGGACCATCATGGCGGGAATTATTGGTGTGAGCAATATCATGATGATCGTCGTGAAGGAGCGAACCAAAGAAATTGGAATAAGAAAAGCAATGGGCGCCACAGCAAAATCAATTGTCAGCCTCATTCTTCAAGAATCAATTGTCATTACTACGATCGCGGGTTATTTTGGATTAGTGGCCGGCGTGGGATTGTTAGAATATGCAGCTGGCCAGATGGAAGGGGTGGAATTCTTTCTTAATCCAGAAGTTGATCTGAGAGTTGCGTTGAGCGCAACCGTGCTTTTAATTATTGCGGGATCGCTGGCTGGGTTAATACCAGCAATCAAAGCCGCCCGTATTCAACCTGTTGTAGCCTTAAGAGAAGAATAGATGTTTGACTCCGACAGATGGCAAGAAATATATCATGTGCTCACTAAAAACAAGTTGAGGACATTCTTGACGGCCTTTGGCGTATTCTGGGGACTTTTTATGCTGATCGTTTTGATGGGTTCTGGAAAAGGACTTGAAAATGGGGCCACCTCAGACTTTAGTCAGTTTGCGACCAATAGTGTGTACATGTGGGGACAATCGACCAGCATGCCTTATAAAGGTTTCAAGGAAGGTCGTTGGATCGGATTCGACAACGAAGACACTAGGGCGTTGGAGATGGGTTTAAAAAACGCAGAAGTGGTCGCGCCAAAGGTTCAACTTGGCGGCTATAGAGGCAAAGGCATCGTCAAACGAAAGAAGTACCAAGCGAGCAATTTCGAAGTGACCGGAGATATTCCAGAGGTCATTAAAATTTCCCCAAGATCAATTGTCCTAGGAAGGTGGCTGAACCATACTGATCTGGATGAGAAGAGAAAGGTTGCAGTAATCGGCAAGCAAGTTCAAGAAGTCCTTTTCGAGGAGGATGAAGATCCAATTGGCGATTACATCAATATTGGTGGAGTCTACTTCTTAGTTGTTGGAGTGTACGATATGTTGGCCGCCAGTTCGCACGGCGGCGATCGTGAATTGGAGAAAATATTCACTCCAATAACCACTTTTCAGCAAGCATTCAACTACGGAAATAGCGTTGGATGGTACTCAATCATGAGTAAGGATGAGATTCCCGTTTCACAGGTAGAGGAAGAAGCAAAAGCGATTCTTAAAGAAAGGAATTCGATTCACCCAGATGACTACAGAGCCATTGGAAGTTTTAATGCAGAAGAAGAATTCACGAAGATGACCAACTTGTTTCTCGGCATCAATATCCTCATTTGGGTTGTTGGCATCGGAACATTGTTGGCTGGGGTTATTGGCGTAAGCAACATCATGTTGATTGTTGTGAAGGAACGAACTAAAGAAATTGGAATCAGAAAGGCCATTGGCGCAACACCAATGTCCATCATTTCCCAAATCGTGCTTGAATCAGTCATTCTCACCAGCGTCGCCGGATATTTCGGTTTAACCCTGGGAGTTGGCCTACTGGAGTTAATAAACTCTGCAACAAGTACAGAAGAAGGCGGCATGTTTCGTCAACCCGAAGTTGACTTTAATGCTGCAATCATATCCTTGATCATCCTAATCATCGCCGGAGGGCTCGCTGGAATAATTCCTGCTCGAAAGGCCTCCGCCGTTGACCCAATAGTTGCACTTAGAAGCGAATAAGAAATGAAACGAATATTGAGAATCGTAGTTATAGTTGGAGTCCTTGGCCTCTTTGGTTGGACTTTGTGGTTTCTCTACCAAAAGAACCAAAAAGAGCCAATTGTCTTCGAAACTGAGCAACCTGAATTGCGTGATATTGTCATGAAAAGTGTTGCCACAGGTTCGGTGGTCCCACGGAATGAGATTTTCATCAAGCCTCAGATTTCAGGGATAATTCAGGAAATAATGGTCAAGCCTGGCGACCAAGTCAAGGAAGGCGACCTCATAGCCAAAGTGAAGGTCATCCCTGATATGGTGGCCTTAAATAATGCTGAGAACCGAGTAAACAGATCAAAAATTGGATTAGAAAATTCGAACATGGATTATGCTAGGAATAAAACACTGGTAGATCAGCAAGTTATCGCTCAGGCAGAATTTCAACAATTTGAAACTGCCCGAAGACAAGCGATGGAAGAAGTCAACGCGGCTGAGGATGCACTGGCAATTATTAAAGAAGGGGTGTCAAAAAAGGCTGGAAACACTTCCAATACGTTGATACGCTCAACCGTTTCAGGAATGGTGCTCGACGTTCCGGTCGAAGAAGGGTACAACGTAATTGAAGCAAACAATTTTAACGACGGAACGACCATTGCGAGCGTTGCGGATATGGAGAACCTGATTTTCAAGGGCATGATCGATGAATCAGAGGTCGAAAAATTACAAATTGGAATGGAGCTCATCATGACCATTGGAGCCATTGAGGAAAAGGAATTTATCGCGTCCTTAGAATATATTTCCCCAAAAGGAATTACTCAAGAAGGTGCTATTCAGTTCGAGATTGAAGCTGCGGTGAAAGTTGATTCTGCTTCCTTCATTCGTGCAGGCTATTCGGCGAATGCCGATGTAGTGCTCGAGAAAAAAGAGCAAGTCCTTTCCATTAATGAAGCACTGTTGACATTTGAAGATGAAAAGCCATTTGTTGAAGTTCAGACTAATGAACAGGAGTTTGAAATGCGGGAGGTAGAATTAGGACTTTCAGACGGAATTCACGTGGAAGTACTCGGAGGCGTAAGTGAAGAAGATCAAATAAAGATCCCGCAGAGTTAGCGTTGAGCCATCACCCATTTCGTTTTAAAAGGGCAACTATTAAACTCATCTGAGACCCAGACATAGGCACTATTCCGATGCTTCTGTATCCAAGTCTCTAATTCGATATTTTCCTTTTTACGTTTCGCTCCTTCCTGAATTCTATGATAGTCGTCTCGAAGATTGGCGACATGAGGTTCGGTCATCTCTACGATCTTCACCACTCGATATGCACGCTTTCCATCTTGCGTTTGATATAGATCTGGTCCGATCAAATCACCGACTTCCTTCTTTTCAACATTGAATAATAGTTGGCGGTCCATTTTACCCAATACTTCAAAGTCAAACTTGTTGGTCGCATCTTGCGGGTTGATCATGATACCACCGTTCATACGAGTGTCTTTGTCATCACTAAACGCAATAGCCATGCGCTCAAAGGTCAAAGTGTCATTGGTTTCAATAACATTCTTAAGACTATCGAGATACACCTTTGCGTTCTGAAGATCACTTGCTGAAACCTGTGGAATGATCAAAATATGCCGCACATTCAATCGATCACCTTTTCGATCAATCATTTGGATGATGTGGTATCCAAACTGCGTTTCAACTATTTCAGAAACCTCCCCTTTCTGCAATCCCATAGCAGCACTGGAAAATTCAGAAACCAATTCTGTTCGATCCATGAAACCCAATTCTCCATTCTTGAGCGCAGAACCTGGATCCTGAGAATAGAGATAAGCCAGCGTTCCAAATTCTTCACCGGCCGCAACACGATCCTTAAAGCCATTCAGCTTATTCTTAATCGCAGTCTTTTCTTCTTCACTGACCGGTGGCATTCGAACAAGTTGTGCCAGCATAACTTCAGAATTAATGTATGGGACACTATCCTCGGGTATATCAGCAAAGAACTCACGAACCTCGGCTGGTGAAACTTTTACGTCACCAACAACATGCTGCTGCATTTGTTGAATCAGCAACAAATCTTTCACTTCATCTCGAAAATCTTCTTTGATCTCATCGATCGTTTTCCCGTAAAACTTTATGAGTTCCTCCTCAGATCCGATCTGGGCAATAAAATATCGGAGGCGTCGATCGAGCTCTTGTTCAACCATATCATCACCTACTGTTATGCTATCCTCTATCGCACGCTCAACAAACAGCTTCTGATACATCTGATCTTCCAGCACTTCGCACCTAGAATTTTCCGTTACCGGAATTTCAGACATTGTCATTTGGTCGATTTGCTCTTCGATGTCAGAATAAAGGACCACTCGCTCACCAACAACAGCAATGACTTTATCAATTATCTCAGGATCCTGGGCTTGAGCATTAACTGCCATCAAAGCCATCAATATGGAAATAACGTTTCTCAATTAATTCAGTAATTGTGGTTTCTTATAAATCTTCACCTTGCCTGAGGACATACCATCTCGATAAAGCTGACCTCTAATTGAAGTCAACAATTCAATCTTTCGCTTGTTCAAAATCAGGTTCTTGATTCGCCCTGATTCTAAATCCAAGGGCGAAAGTGTGTTTTTAGATTGAAGCTCAAGTATGTGTAGCAAATACAAATGCTCCAAATCCGTAAATCGCACAAAGTTTCCTGATCGCAAAAACGACTCCTTATTATAAACTTCGATTGGCAATTCTCTCAACAATTCATTTAAATAAACCCAACTCGAGTCTGTGTATTGTTGGACGGCATATTTAAGGCAATACTCATCGAGTTTTTGCTGTGCTTCCAACTCATTTGATTGTAACCACTGCTCCACTTCTTCAATGTCTGGGCTGTTTTGTTTGAGCTTGACGTACCTCACCTTTAGGATGTAGTCATTGAGCAAGAAAATCTGTTGATTTTCATTGTAGAACTCTTTGATTTCTGATTCTGAAATATTGGTATCCAGCTTTTGATTTACCATCTCCTTCTCATAGGCGAAAATGAAAAGCTCTTTTCGGTACTTGTCGACCCTCAGCTCGATATTTGAAACTTCCTGGTCAAGATTGTATCTCGCCTTGTCATACATGAGCTCATTGTTGATCCAAGATTGAATCTGTGTCGATGCCAGCTCGGTGCTATCCTCAGCAGTGAGATCATCTGGAATCGACTCTCTCAGTTCTGAAAGTGTGAGATATTTTTCTCCAATCTGAACCACAATCGGTTCCTTGCTTCGCTCACTTTGACATGAAAAAGCAAGAATACCTACCAATATGAAGATCAGAATTCTGGGAAGCATCACTTATTTATCGAGTCAAATACTGCCGCATCAACATTGAAGGAGTATTTCGATCTCAAATCAGCTATCCACTTCTCCTCTAATTCTGTCTGATACGCAGAGGTGAACAATCCTCTGGCCTCTGTCAAGGCCTTAGGCTGTGGCTCAAGGGTCGAATAAATCTGGACCAATGCGATCTTACCATTTTCGGTTGCCGTCCGTTGAATTCCGGATGTCTGACTTACTGCGTCAATAGATTCATTTGCGCCTTTAGCAAATAGACCTGAATTGATTCTAAGGTTTAGCGCACTCTCCTTGTTAACCTCATTCAAAATATCGGTGTCCGTAAGACCTTTCTTCAATCGCTTTTTCGCCAGTTTCTCAACTTTCGCAGCAACTTCCTCGTTTGCGCATTCATATACGCTAGCATCCACGCGCTGATCCCACATGAAATTATTTTTATTCAAATCGTAAAACGCCTCAAGGCCTGTGGTGTCTTTGACTGCTTTGGACCAAACTCGTTCGTCCATGAGTTCAAAAAGTAATATCCCGTCATGATACTCTTGCATCAAGGCTTTGAATTCTGGGTATTTAGCATCGAGGTTCCCTCTTTCAAAATCCACGACGCTTGCGTTTACAAAAGACTCCCATCGTTCACTCATAACTTCCCCAAGCAGCTTTCCGTCTGCTTGCTTTTTTTGGAATTTAAAGAGATAATTAAAATAGTCAATTCGAGTAAATGATTGGGTGCGTTTGCTGTGAACATTATCCGTGATTGTTAGCACGGCATCGGTCAATGTATCTTTTCTCTCTGGCTTCCAATTCCCTTGTAGAAAATCATTTGATACTTGGCGGTTAACCTCATCGCGATTCTTATAGTTATGCGATAAGGCATAATCCTTTTTCAGTTTTTTCAAGAGTGAAACTCTTCCTCTCTGCCCTCTTGCATCGCGTTCTATTCGCTTCTTCAATCCAGACTTCAAATCATCAAACGTTCCGAGACCTCGATAGTCTTCTTTTCGGATTATATGCCATCCATAGTTTGTTTGCATTGGTTCACTTATGTCTCCGGCATTTTCAAGTCCGAAGGCTGCATCTTCAAAGGTGTTAACCATTCGACCTGTTCCAAACCATGGTAGTTTACCGCCAGATTTAGCTGAACCTTTGTCTTCGGAAAATTGGCGAGCCAATTCCGCAAAATCCTCTCCCGCCTTGATTTTCTCATTGATCTCGTCTATTCTCTCCTTAGCCGTCTTCGCCATTTCCGCATTCTCCCCATCGCTTTTTGCCATGATGTGAGACACTAAAATCTCACCTCTTGCAGGTCTTCTATCTCTCACGTAAATGATGTGATAACCAAATCGGGTTCGAACAGGCTCAGTAATAGCACCCTGTTCAGCGTTGTAGGCTTTACTCTCAAATGGGTAAACCATTGAGAATGCAGTAAAATAACCTAAATCTTCAGCGATTGTATTGTCATCACCATCATTTTTAAGTGCCTCAAGCAGACTCTTCATGTCCGCCTCAGATTTTATTTGCTTTCGATAATTGGTCAACTTCTTCAAGGCCGCGAGAGTGTCCTTAGCTGGGGCATTTTCAGGTACTTTCACTAGGATGTGGAATGCTGAAATATCTTCAGTGGATCTATCATACGCCTCCTTGATCAGTTGGTCATTCAAATCTCGATCAGAGAGATATGGTTGCGCCAATTGCCTTTCATAGCCTGCCAATTCATTAATGAACTTCTGCACAGTATCCATACCAAGGTCTTCGGCAGCTTGAACCTTCAGCTTAAAATTGATGAACAAGTCTAGGTACTCTTCCATCGACTTCTTGTCAATTACATTGCTCGTATTGTTCTTGTTGTAAATACCCAGAAACTCGTCCACGGTAACTTGCTTTTCAGCAATCGTCATCAACACTCTATTGTCTTGAGCGGGTAACATTTTTGCCCCTCCAATTGTATATGCTAACATCAAGCTAACAACACATTTTATCATTTTCATCCTATTCATCTAAATTTTTGCTCCTAATGGACAATTTAAGTTTGTAGTATAGCTTTTTTAAGGGTGAATATTCCCTTTTTTTTGCGTGAGGTATGGGGACATTTGGAACCTTTTTACCAAGGAAACCGCAAAGTTCCTCCCAAGAGTCTCTATTCTCCCAACATATTTCAAGCAGATCACCGGGCCTATCCTTGAAATAGTCTCGCACCTCTTGGCAGTGGCCCTGATATCTATCCAAGTATGTTTGTTCATTTCCTATTGGATGCCCAACTCCATAAATCCATTGCCGCATATCTGTATGCTTCTTTCCAAAATGATTCACAACAGATTTAATCCATTTAGATTCGGCCCTATATGTTAGGATAAACTTACTTCCAGGATTCATTTCATCAAGCTCCCTATAAAGAATTGGCCAAGGATTGTCTTGAAATGCATCATAAGTAGGTACCAAATCGAACAACGGCCGTTTATCTCCTGCTAATAGATGTTTCGCATATGATGTTTGAGGGCCGGCTACAGAGTATCCTAAATGTTCCAAGGCTTTACCCAGTGTTGAGGTGCCAGTTTTATGAAATCCAATTCCAAAAACTTTCGGGAGTTTATTCTTCATCCTATCTACTTGTGTAGTTTGGCGCTTCCCGAGTAATCGAAACATCGTGTGGATGACTCTCTCTTACACCGGCAGCAGTAATTCTAATGAACCTTGCCTTTGTGAGTTCTTCAACGTTCTCCGCACCACAATATCCCATCCCAGCCCGAAGACCACCTATCATTTGGTATAGAATTTCAGCGAGTTTGCCCTTATACGGTACTCGACCTGAAATCCCTTCAGGCACTAGTTTTTTTATGTCGTCTTCTACGTCTTGGAAGTACCGGTCTTTGGACCCTTTTTGCATTGCTTCAATACTTCCCATTCCTCGGTAGCTTTTAAAACGGCGACCTTCATAAATGATGGTTTCACCTGGAGACTCTTCGACTCCAGCGAACATGGATCCAACCATAATCGAGGAAGCGCCAGCGGCTAATGCCTTTACGATGTCGCCACTAAATCGGATTCCACCATCACCAATAACAGGAATTCCAGTTCCTTCAAGTGCTTTGCTACAATCCATGATGGCAGACAGTTGTGGAACGCCAACTCCAGCAATGACTCTGGTAGTGCAAATTGATCCAGGACCAATTCCAACTTTGACAGCATCTGCACCTGCTTCTACCAAGACAAGGGCCGCTTCCGCTGTTGCAATGTTTCCGACAACCAAATCGATTCCGGCATCACCATATTTCTTCTTTGCCTCTCGCAAGACTTTTAAGACGCCCTCGGAGTGACCATGGGCAGTATCTATGATAATAGCATCTACTCCAGCCTTGATAAGCGCATCCATTCTCTCGAATGTATCAGCTGTTATACCAACGGCTGCGGCGACTCTAAGTCTACCAAAATCATCCTTGCAGGCATTAGGACGAATGCGTGATTTAATAATGTCCTTGAACGTAATAAGTCCAACAAGCTTGTTGTCCGAATCGATAACCGGAAGCTTCTCGATTTTGTGATTTTGGAGCGTTTCCTCTGCTTTTTGCAAATCACCGCCATCCTCGGTAGTAATGACGTTTTCGCTCGTCATCACCTCTGTAAGAGGGCGAGCCATATTCTTCTCAAATCTCAAGTCTCGATTAGTAACAATTCCTTCGAGGTGCATCGTGCTATCCACAACTGGAATTCCTCCAATAGAGTGTTCCTTCATAAGGTTAAGTGCATCTCCAACTGTCGAGTCAGCAGTGATTTTAACCGGATCTTGAATCATTCCACTTTCAGATCGCTTCACCTTGCGTACTTCAGCTGCTTGAGCCTCAATAGACATGTTCTTATGGAGCACCCCGATTCCACCCTCTTGGGCAAGGGCAATCGCCAATTCAGATTCTGTAACTGTATCCATTGCTGCAGATACCATCGGAGATCTCAGGATAATGTTCTTAGAAAACTTCGATGTAATGTCCACCTCTCTTGGAAGGACGCTTGAATAACCCGGAACGAGCAATACATCGTCGAAGGTGAGACCTTCTTGAATATTTACAGTGGAGTTTGTCATAGTCGAGGTACTTAAAAAATTGCGCAAAAATAACGGTTTGGATGCGTATTTCACGCTTTAAAGCCACATAACTGTTAAGAAAATCTACTATCTGATCAGATTGACACGACCAGAAAAAATCAGCTCATCACCCAAACTGTTGCGAAGCTTCAGGAGGTAAGCGTATACTCCGAGAGGTTGATCCTGCCCGCCCCATCCTTCATTGGGGTTGTTTGAGGTAAAGAGAAGTTTCCCCATTCTATTAAAAATGACCAATTCATAATCCAAAGGATCGATGAAATTCACATTTGGAATAAATCGATCATTTAGATGATCACCATCTGGGCTGAACGCACTTGGAATAAACACCTTCGGTGGGTATTCAAAACATACTTTATTTGACATTGAAACTTCCTCGAGGCCATATTGATTAACTCCTGATTCTGGAATCTCTACATAGTAACAAATTTCACCCCCTAAGAGTAGCGTTTGTGAAACATCATCGATGAATTCGAAGACTACGTCATTTGAGTCAAGGGTCAAATCATCTTCTTCGCTACTAAACCGGTGTAGATCATATGACTGAACTGACGTTCCCGCGCTATCGTACCCTTCATACTCATCCCAATACAACTCATTTTCATAGTTAGCCTCAATCTTATTACCCTGCACCAGTACACTCTTAGCGACTGGAGATTGCGCTATGTGGAGCGAGCATTCATCCAATGCCTTGATCCGGTAGTAGTAGGCCAACTGTTGGGCATCGCCATCCAAATCGATGAATTCCAAAAATTCTCGACTTCTATTCTCCAGGACTGCGATATCCATAAATAATTTCCCATCTGATGACCGCTCCAATAGATACGTTTCCGTTGCTGAAATAGAATCAACATGAACTCGAACATGGTTCTGATCTGTTGTGTGATCATTCACGATGCTGCTTATATAGATGTGATCTGGAGCATCTGCTTGTTTTGGATTCAGAGTGAATGGATTTGAAAAAGCCTCTTTTTCTAAAATGGGGTCATACCCAGATACTACATAGGTATAGGAGTTTCCCGGAATCAATCCTTTGTCCACGAACACCGAGTCGAGCGCAGTCAATTCCTCAACTAGTTCGGGAGGGCCCTGATTGGTTCTGCGGAAAACACGAAAGGTTTCTAGGTTTCTTACTCCAACAGGAAAGCCTGGTTGTGGAAGATTCCATTTGAGAGCTAAATCTCCCTCACATCGATCATAAAACAGCGTATCCACGAAAATTGTGGAAAACCTCAGATTATCGGCGGCCTGATTATACCATCCATTTATACTATCAAAACAACTATCAAAAGGCGCAACAGAAAGTGTTTCCGATTGAATTAGGGCGTTGATTCCATTCGTCACAAACGTGGAATGGAGGCTATCCGCTCCGAAGATCGTATCGATTCGAACAAAACTCTCAAAGTAAAAGACCAGATAGCCCAATACATCATTCGAATTTGACCTCGACCATTCCAGATTAACAAACCCGGTCGTGGAATCAACGCTTGCACATACTAGATTATTTTGGTCGGGTGGCACCTCATCTTCAACGGTTAATAGTGGATGGTTGGACCGGCTTTTACAACCACTCTTACCTCTTATTTCAACTTTGTACTGAACCTCAGATAAGCAGGCGTATATCGTGTCATTGTATTGACGCTCTGCAAATTGATTCGACGAAAGAAGTTGCCATGTGCTCCCAAAGAATCTTCGATAAATATTGTACATAGAATCAGCACTCGCCAAACCTGTCGCATTCCAGGTGAATTGGACATAATTCCCTTGGTTGCCAAAACTCAGGACGATTGGTGAAATCGTATCGCCAAATGCGCTCGTATCCAAACCACCATTACTGACGGTTGCAATTGTGAATTGAACAAATCCACTGTAGTTTCCAACTAGCAGTAAAGAGTCAACAGCGTAATCAGAAAGATTAGTGACTTCAGAAAAAGGTAGAGAAGTATTATTCCTAGTGTAAATGACATACCGATGAAAATCACCACCTGTATCAATTGGAATTGTCCAATACAAGGTTGCATCATCGTTGGAATCCAATGAAATACAGCGCAAGGTTGGAGGTTGTTGCCCAAAAACAGGCAAAATGGCCCAAACCCAAAGCAAAATAAATACGTATGAAGAGAGGTTTTTCACTCGATCCGCAAAAGTACAACGCACTAAACCACTAAATATTGAGGCTCAATAAATCCATAAACAAGACAACTCAAAAAAAAGTTAATCGAGATCGGTTAATCCTTACTTTTGCCAATTGCAATGCTACGATGTAGAACAATCCTATCAGCCCTAGCCCTTACCCTATTTACGGTAACGGGAAATGCCCAATATGCATGGGATATTGGCGTGCAAGGTGGTTTCGCGAATTATCTAGGTGAAATTGGTGGTGGTGATGGAGAAGCCCGCGACTGGATCGTTGATATGAAGCTAGATCAGACGCGATGGAATTCTGGTGTTTTCATTCGTTACAGAGCCGATTACAATTTCGCTTTAAACTTCACAGTTAACTATGCAAGGTTACAAGGGGCTGATAGTCTTGTCGGAAACCCAAACAGGTTCACGAGAAATCTTCACTTTCGAAATGACATTTTTGAGGCCGTGCTCCTTGGAGAGTACTATTTCTTCAATCAACCCGATGTCGGTAGGACTGGTCGTTATCTTCTTGACCTCAAGGCTTACTTTTTTGCTGGAGCGGGAGTTTTCTACAACAATCCTAAGGCTCGTCTCGGTAACACATGGTACGCACTACAGCCACTAAATACAGAGAACCTTGAGTCTCCTTACAGCAAAATACAGCCTACTTTCCCAGTTGGAATTGGCATGTTCTATACGTTTTCAAGACTACATCGCTTCGGTTGGAAATTTGGATGGAGATACACACTTACTGATTACATTGATGACGTCAGTACTGTCTACCCTAGTAAAACTGTCTTCACAGATCAAATTGCTGCACAGTTATATAATAGATCACACGAAGTAGCTGATAATCCATTAGCCTCAGAACTGGCGCAATATTTTACTGTTGGAGGAATTCGAGGTAATCCAGATGCGTTGGACAGTTACTTATTAACTAGTTTCTCTTACTCTTATGTGATTAGAGGTAAGTCTCGCTCGTTTGGAAGAAGAAAGAACTACCTCTACGGACGCCGTCGTGGTCGAATGGGCAAGGCTAAATTCTAATCTATCCACAATCCATTTTCTTTTCTGATTTTTACTGTATGAAAAAGCACGCACTCGTCCTAATATGCACAATATTGATTGGTGGGATCAGCCTGGCACAGAATATCAATCCAGAAATCTTCAAGAAAAACACAGAAGTGTTATATGAAGCTGCAGCCGACGGTTTTAACCAGATAAAACTAGAACAAGATGGTGAAAGTTCATCGGGAGATTTAAAATTCAGGAGTGCGCGAAAAGTCTCGGGAGCTACAGATGTCCATATCCTTGTCGACAAGGAAACAACTCATACCTACTACGCAATATTCCAAGGAATTGATTTAGAAGAAGCTAAGAAAAAGGTGGACGAAATGGTTGCGCTTATGCGCGAGGTGTTAGCTGAAAAAGGACTCGTTCATACCAACGGTACTGACATCAACTATGAAGGTTATCGAAAGCAAACCTTCCAATACGATTCGGACAACATTGACCTACTCGGAAAATATCCATCATTCGCTCTTGGAATAGTTAGAGGCAGCGAACCACCAATCATTGAAATGACGATTACTGAACCACTTTGGAAATAGAATACGAAATGACGAACGTTCAATTTGGTTGCGGACTATCCGCACCTTCAGGATGGAGAAATTTCGACTCTTCTCCTACTTTAAGAATTCAGAAGATTCCATTACTAGGAAAGGCCCTTGCTCGAAAGTTGCAAGGGTTCAATTTTCCTGACAATGTTGAATATGGAGATATAATTCGAGGTCTTCCGATCAAGGACAGTTCTTGTGACAATCTTTACTGCTCACACGTTCTTGAGCACCTCAGCTATGAGGATTTTAATACGGCACTTGAAAATGCTCACAATTACTTAAAACCAGGCGGCACCTTCAGAATCGTGATGCCTGATTTGAATAGACTAATTACTAGTTACATTGCTAATCTTGATTCTGGAATGGCAGATGCTGCCGTCATTTTCAATCGAAATACGGGAATGGCTACTGAAAGGACTAAATCGACCTCGTTTAAAGGGCTAGTCAAGTCTTATATGGGCAACTCTGCTCACCTATGGTTGTGGGATTACCCTTCAACCATCAAGGCACTAGAAGCCGCTGGGTTCGACCAAATCAGAAAATGTGAATTTAATGACAGTAAGAACGAGGCGTTCAGGGAGGTTGAAACCGAGAGTCGATTTCAGAATGCCGTATGTCTAGAAGTAATTAAACGAACTGCCTAAGCTTGGACAGAGGCTTAAGAAGGGATGTATAAAAGCGTGGTTTCAGTTCATTAACGGCCCATGCCATTCTATCTTCTTTGTTGGCCTGAATTCTATTCTCCAAGCTAATATTTGATGCCCCGCCCACTCTCATATTAACCAAAACCTCCGGAATGTGCTCGGCTTTGAGGTTATTCTTCAGCAACATTCGAAGCATTAACTCATAGTCAGCTGAAATTCTCATATCCGTCCTATATCCACCATACTTCTCGTAATGCTCACGCTTAAGGTAAAATGTAGGATGAGCTGGCATCCAGCCATTGAAGAACCGCCTTCTGTCAAAACTGGCCGATCGCCAGCGGCGTATAATTTTTCTCGGTCTTTCCCTGTCTACATAGTCAAGATCACCATAAACCGCATCAATGCTTTTAGTCTCAAAAATCGACATGATACGTTGCAATGATTTGGATGTAGCGAGCATATCATCTGAATGAATAAAACCGACTACATCACCGCTTGAAAGACCAATTCCCTTATTCAGAGCATCATAAATCCCATTGTCAGGTTCACTTATTTGCTTTGCAATAATATCCTTGAAATCCTCGAGGATGTTTAATGTGCCATCTGAACTACCACCATCGACAATAATATATTCTATTGGACTGTATTCCTGTAATCGAACAGAATCGAGCGTGGCTCGGATTGTAGCTTCACTATTGAAGCATGACGTTATCAAAGAAACCTTCATTTATTGATCTCTCTTCTTTTTTGAACGGTTGCTGGATTACCTCGATAGATTCCATTTGCCTCTAAATCCGATGACGCCACCGAACCAACAACCAATACAGCATGTGCGTCTACCTTGACCCCTTGTGTCACAATAGATTTTGCTCCAATCCAGGCTCCATCACCTATTTTAATAGGCTTCAAGAGGAGAGTAAATGCTTCAGAAGAATAATCATGATTTCCACTTAGTATCAAGGCTCCTTGAGAAATGCAAACGTTGGAACCGATTTCCACCTTATCTAGATTATCGATCCAAACATATTCGCCTATCCAGCTATTGTCACCTATGCTTAAATTCCAAGGATACTTAATATGGACATGTGGTTTAACAACAACATTTTCACCAATCTTAGCACCAAATAACCTGAGCAAACTGCATTTCATGGAGTACGGTAGAAGAGCATGAGAATTAAAACATACTGCTGAACACAAATACCATGTAAGTCTTTTGAGTCCGCTCGCTCCAGGGTTGAACCAGCTATTATCGAATTTGCTTAAATCAGTTTCCAGTTTGGAAGAGCTTTAAATACTGCCTACGAAGATCGTCAAAGTCAAACTTTTGTCGAACATACTCTTGAGCGAGTTTCGACATTTGAGAATACCCCTCTGCATCCATCACAGAAGCTTCCTTCAATACTTGACTCCAACGGTTAACATTATCCAAAGGAATCACCCATCCCGCGCCGAAACTCTCAAGGTCGTTCCATGGAGTTTGATCAGATATTATCACCGGGCATCCTGCACCTAGGGCTTCGATTATCGCATGCCCAAAGTTTTCTCCTGTTGTCATGGAGATAAAGAAACCTGAAGAAGCCAAATGTGCTTGAATCTGCTCTCGATTTCCACCTTGAATGAAATTAATGTTCTGTGTGGCCATTGTTTTGCATTGGAGTTCATAAGCGCGATCATCCGCTGATCCAACGTGATTCAAGGTCAGATCTGGAAATTGCTTGATTAATCTAATCAACGAGAGAGTATT
>JABJJW010000022.1 GCA_018660685.1 Flavobacteriales bacterium | reverse complement strand
TCTGGACAATCGTCTTCTGAGTCTCTAATTCCATCCTTATCCGTGTCAGGACAACCATTGAACTCAGGAATACCTGGAGTAGTAGGACATTCATCCTCACTATCCTTAATTCCGTCTTCGTCAGCATCAGGACAACCGTTAAATTCTACAACTCCCGGAGTGTCTGGACACTCATCTTCATTGTCAATGATTCCATCACCATCACGATCTGGACATCCTTCGAATTCTTTAGGACCCGGAGTCTCAGGACACTTATCATCTCTATCGATGATGCCATCCTTATCAGTATCTGGGCAACCGTTGTATTCCGCTGGACCTGGATCAGTTGGGCAATCATCTTGCTTGTCTGGAATTCCATCCTTGTCTTTATCGTTCTTACAACCGAATGTCCAGTTTAGACCTGTTCTGAAATGGGCATTCTTTGTAGCCGCAGGGAGCATCGTTCCCATTATGTTATCCGAGATAAAGTAGAACTGGAGAGGGAAAAAGTTGAAACTCAATCCTGTTCCTACATTTAAATAGCTTCTATTGTAAATGCTATAGTTTACAGAGAATCCGAACCACTTTCGAACTCTATAGTTCCATGAAAGCGTCATTGCTGCTCTGAGCTTCTTTTTGAATGTGTGGCCGTTCACAACTAAACCAACATTGTGCTTTTCATCAAGCTGGTAATTTCCACCGACATTGAATCGAGTAGTCAACCACTGCTTGTAGGCGTCGGTGTTCTCGGTTGGAATAAAACCATCCACAATGCTTCCCATCAATGTGTCGATGATGCTTTGAGCAGTATCCTCTCCTTGCTGAGCATTGTCAGATCCGAGAATTCCATCTTCAAGGCCAACGACTCCAACAAATTTCACTACGGATTGGTCATATATATATGACCTTGGATTTGTCTTCCAATTAATAAAACCGAGATCAATAATAGAAGCACTTACCTGAACATCTTCCGTAATGTCGTAAGTGGCACCAATGTCAATACCGAATCCCATATTGTTTAAATATAGGCTTGGGTCGAGCATGTCTCCCGGTTGGAATCCTGATAAAAAGCTATCAACAGGAAATGAAGTATTTATTTCCATGTCTCCGTCAAATGTGAGCGCATAGTTCGTGTCGTTTGTGGTTAATCCAAAGGCAGAAGAACGGGTGTACATATTTGCTCCTCCAAGCAATAACTTAGGCCGAATTCCAATCGTCAGGTTCTCGTCTTCCAGAAACTTGTGGGCATACTGAAAGCCAATCTCACTATACAGCTGAAAATCCATTCCAGCCTCATCGAGATTTGCTCGTTTTCCGAGAAGGGCATAGTCGGTAGAAATATTCTGCGCCAGTGCCTCAGACTCAGTCATTCCATTTCCATAGGAGATTAGTGTGAAGAAGTCTCTCGGATAAGTCAAGCGAAAATCCTGCCTCACACTTACATTCAGCCCGAAGTAGTTTTTTCCTTTGGTACTGAAACCGAAATGAATCGGGTCATAGCGGAACTCCTCATCCAAATAGTTGACATCTTTCATTTTATCCAAAGCATTCGCTGGAGTCAATGAAAATGAAGAGACATTAAAAAAGTCCTTCATAACGAAACCGCTGTTTCCGAATCGGAAGGCGGCGCTTGAAAATCCAGGCATGCCAACGGTCGCTTTACACTCGCTAAAGAATGCAGGATTGGTGAAACTCGCTTGTTGCAAGTATCTCATGTTGTACAATGTCAGGTCTTGCTGTGCAAATGAAGTCCCAACTAGAGCAACAAGTAAAATGGTTATTAATCGTTTCATCGTTATCAGGTTAGGCTTAATTAAGCACGTCATTAAGGTCAAGTCCTACGCTGGCTCGAACCCCTAGGATAATGTCCATAGAGTAGTGGGAGTAAAGTTTAGAAACGGTTCCGCCTTCCGCGCCAGCCGTCTGGATATTCGCATTGATGATCATTTTGTTTCCTCTAGCGAAGGCCTCGACTTGCGTCAAGGAATTCTGGCTTCCACCGAGCGAATGGTCAGTAAAAGTGACAGTTTCATCCTTTGTGAGAATGATGTCTGAAATTTCCTGTGTAGGTGTTGTTTCCCAACTGGGGTCAACTCCCGGGTCTGCCGGACCTACCACCATTCTTTCTGGATCTAGGGTAGAGCTTCCAGAAGCCATGTCATGGCTGTATAAAGGGAGCGCCATCAGCGCTGTCCATGGTGTCGTTGTAGAATCATATAGCGTTCCCGATACGCTTGCTTCCATAGGAATGCCGTTATCAATGATTAATCTGAGTTCAATAAACTTGACGAAGTCAATCGTGTCACCCGCCTCGAAGAACTCATAGGTGGCCGTATCGTAAAATGTGATATTTCCGTATCCCTCCAGTGGTAGTATTACATCTGCATATACATTAACATCTCCACCTGTTGTGGTTCCAGTGATCGTTGGTTTTACGTCCAAACCATAGTATAACTTCTTTGGGACAGGCTCAATGACAGAGGACATAGGTTTGTCATCATTCGGATCATCAACATATCGAATATTGTCGTTGTCCAATGTAAATGTGGTTTCACCATTAACAACGATGTCATAAGGGTGGGTTGGGTCTATGATCTCAATTTCCCTTTTCGTTGTTTCAATCGGCACATTTCCAGGTCCTACCCTTGAGGTGAAGAGGTCGCCACCAGCCCCATCTCTGAAGGCAAGTAAGAATGGTATGTCTGTTTGGTTGTCAAGCGTGAATCGAACGCTCGGATTGACAAAGCGAAAATCGCCGTCATCCAAATTCCCAAATATTCTCAGCAGAACATCTTCTTGAGGAAGGTTAACAGTGATCGGAGATACGGGAGCACCAGAAGGATATGACAATGGCTCAAGCGTATCCTTATACACCAAGGTTAAAAAGAATGCTGAATCAGCATCGCCTGGATCCACCGCTGGATCATGGGATTTAATTATGTCTGATTCCCATCGCTTTAAAACATCATCAACGCTGATGCTGAGTCTCGCAATAGGAGCTGCTACCGTTGGAGTATATGCAGCTTCGAATTTGTCAAATTCGAGGTAGTCGCCAGTGCAGGCAGCTATTCCAATAGCTAATGCGCCGATACTGACGGGGAGTAATTTTAGTTTCATAGACCAAGTAGATAATTCGGTTAATGCAATTTTAACGAATAACAAGCCACTTCCTCTTACGTTTAACCACGTATTTATGGAGAAAGTTTATGCCAGAGCGTGTCTTCTTGCATTACATTACGAATACTTGACCTTTCGGTTTCATTTATCCAACTAGCGCTAACAATCCACCATCGGTTATACTCGTATACCAGATCTATCGAAAACCATAAAAACTGCTCGTAGGATTTTGCTTCATCCCTTTTCTTGAGTCTTTGAAAAACGTAGCTATTGATTGAAGCTAAATTCGAGTAGTAATTTAAATCTCGGTCAACCTCATCATAGGCGAACTGATACTCCGAATAAAATGATTTGGTGTTATTGTAGAAGGCCTCAACATCACCGGTTGCATAGGTCGGAGGAGCTAGTTCGCTTGTAGTGATGGCATTAATTTGGGCTTTAGGCTTGAAGAGGACGCCTAAATGTGTTAAGCGTTCATCATCATCCCCAACCTCTAACGCTTTGTAAAAGCTCGCCACAGTAGAGTCGAGGCTCGAGAATGTGTTTTGAGATAGGGTATAAAAGGGCAGAAGAACGATCGATATAATAAGTAAGCGCCTCATTTGATTGAAAAGATCAGTTTACACTTGACACTTGATTTTTCCTTGACTGCCGGATACCACAAGTTCATTTTCGAGACAAATATTTTCGCCGATTCGATCTGATCCGCGCTTAGGTCACCAACAAACCCAAGAACAGCTTCACCATCTTCACTGATGTAAATTGTAAATGGAGACTCATTTTCAATCTGGCCTTGCTGTATCGCAAACTCTATGAGGAGATCTTCGAGCTCTTTCTCAAATGGATATAGTGGAGCAAGATCAACTTCATCAACATTGAAAGGTCGGTTGTGTTTGTAGATTTTGACGTTCTCCTTTGATTCAAGCGGGTAATTTGTTGCCAGCTCTTTAGGCCATAGTTCAGAAACAAATGGTTCGTCTTCATTTTGAATATTGAGTTGTAATATTTTCCAGCCATCATCGTGCTGTACAAGCTTATAGGAGTGAATCGCTCGGGTATAAACTGTGTCAGAAGTTTCGTTGTCGACTAACCTACCATGAACCGAGCAAAAAACTGTAGACAGTGGTCCTGCTTTGCGATGAATGCTCACGACAGTGTTGAATTTCGTTGAGAAGGATGCATTCACCGTGTTGATCTCTTGGAGATAAGCAGAAACATCTAGATTTCTAATCGGTGTATTTTGATTCGACGAGCTCAGCCAGATTCTCGAACCAGAGTCAACAAATGCAGTTTTTACTGCATCAGTGCCACTCGCGTTATCAGCCAAGAATGCATCTACGAATTCCACGGCCGTGTACTGGGCTTGAACAGATGTCAAGGGAGCACTCCCCAGCAACAGGCAAAGAATTGATATGCAAAGATCCTTTATCACGTTGTTATTTGAATAGACCTCCTAGTCCAGGCATCATTGATCCTGCAGCGCCTTTCATCTCGCTCTCATTGATTTGGTCTGCTTTGGAGATAGCATCGTTGATGGCAATTACCAACATTTTCTCCAAGTCATCTTGGTCGTTCATGACCGCTGGATTATCAATTCTTATGCCTTTAATCTTTCGATTACCATTTGCCGTAACCAAGACCTTGTTTTGCGGGGATTTACCCTCTACTTCAATCGTCTCCAGTCTGGCCTTAATCTCATCCATTTGTTTCTTAGCTTCTTGAAGCTTTTTCATCATGTCCAGCATATCATCAAATTTTGATGCAAATATTAATTCAAACCCGTTCTAATAGTGCGCTTTACTATATAATTGTCTCTAATAAGCGATTGAAATGTTGAGAACAGTGTTGGTGGGAGTATTAATCATCTCCTCTTTATTCTCCTTTAGTCAGTACAGTAAGAAGTATGGAGTTGGGATCCAGTACAATATGCTGATGCTCGAAAACGACAAGCTTAAGGATGTGGCTTACGAGTATCAACCCGGTATGGCGTCGGCTTTTACCAAGTTGTTCCAGCCAGAAATGAAAAGCTCAGGCGGGAAATGGAGCCCAGAACAGCCAGCATTAAAAGACGCCTCGATACAGTCAAGGCATTAAGTGATGCTCAAATTCCAGTCAGTGTGATGATGGCGCCAATTGTTCCCGGACTAAACAGCCACGAAATATTCGATGTTGTGAAGGCGGTGAAGCAGTCAGGAGCACATGATGTAGCCTTTACGATGGCCCGTCTCAATGGACAGATAGGAGATGTTTTCATAGACTGGGTCTCTAAGACATATCCTGACCGCGCTGAGAAGGTGATCAATTACATCAAGTCAACCCATGGCGGTAAATTGAATGCTTCCAAGTTTGGAGAACGAATGAGAGGTTCTGGAAGATTTGCTGAACACATTCGAAATACCTTCAAGTTGGCGCGCAAAAAACAGTTTGGGAGTCCTGAGAAAATATCACTCAATCAGGAAAGTTATGGGTTGTATAGAAGCCCACAGCTCAGATTGTTCTGAATCAAAAACGAAAATCTATTTTAGTTTCATTATCCACTAAATCAATTTAATCTGCCAGACATACAATTAAATATGGTCGCCATTTTGGTCGCCGTCGTCGCTTCATTTGTTTTCGGATTCATTTAGTACACTCCTCTGTTCGGAAAGGCTTGGGCCAAAGAAATGGGATTTGATCCCGACGAGAAACCACCAACAGGTGCGCTTATTCAGGGCATGCTATTCATGCTCATCGGGAACTTTTTCTTGGTATACGTTTTGGCACATAACATGGGAGCCTACGACCCAGTCTCTTGGGGTCAAGAGGCCACAGGGGCATCTGCGATTTCAGTAGCAGGGATGGCTGCGTTCTTCACTTGGTTAGGTTTCTTCCTTCCCGTAGATATGGGGATTGTTACATGGGAAAAGAAGTCTTGGAAACTATTTGGGATTAACACATCCTACCACTTACTAAACCTTCTATTGGTTGCAGCAGTGATTGCCTACATGGGCTAGCGAGGAGATCAAATCGACTGAATCATAATTGAATAAGGAAGCTCTCGTTTTATACGAGGGCTTTTTTTGTTCTATTTAGGCTGAAACTACCCTTCGAACTCAGGAACGAAGCCTGACTGGTATTCTTTGAATTGTTCCTCGCTGGTAATTTCCTTCTGAAGATCCTCTTTGAACATTTTCAAATACAATTCCAATTGTTGAGGATTGAGGACACCGGTTAGAGGTACAATCATATTTGACTCCTCATCAAAAAACACAATTGTAGGATAGCCTGAAACACGGAGGTATGAAGTGAATTGGTGGGTACCGTTCCTTGTTCTTGTTTTGGCTGGATCAAATCCAGGATTGCTGAAATAGTTTTTCTGATAGTTTATTCCTTCATTTCCTTCAGCATCGAATTTCACCGAATAGTAATGCGCGTTCACGTATTCAACGACATCTGCATTCTGAAAAGTTCGTCGATCTAACATTTTGCAAGGGCCACACCAGTTAGTGTAGACGTCCATCATGATCTTTTTAGGATTCTCAGCTTGCAGTTTGAGCGCTTCATCCATGCTCAACCAATTGATTTCTTGGGCAACACCAGGGATTGATATCATGAGGAGACAAAGCAGGGCGACTATTCTTGATTTCATGGGGCTAAAATTATTCTATTCGACTTTAGGGATTTGTTAAAAATCCTACTCTTAACTATCGATCCGGGACAAGCTGTTCTTTAATTTCTTTGACAGAATGCGTGATCTCGCGCAGATTGCAGGCGCATCTTCATTCTCGAGTTTTCCTAGAATTGAAAGAAGTTCCATTTGAAGTTCAGGAAAGGGTAGGGCGATTCTAAACGCAGATTGCATAGCATGCGCACGTACCGCAAGCGCTTCTTTTGACGATACGATTTTCTTCAGCGCATGTTCGTATATCTCACCAGCTAACTCGTCGTGAATATCCATGAATGACCAACATCGCCAATAGTCGCGGCTCATGCTATGATTTGAATTTGTTGTGGTCATTTCCCATAGCTTCCTCTGTTCTGATAGTTCAAACTTTGGGTTTCTTTCGACATAATGAGTCAGTGTCCACGATAGGTACCACTTTACCGGTTGCTCTTGGCGCTATATTTCATCAAGGTAAGAGCTGAGGTCGACCCCAACAGTCTCCATAGAATTCACAATGCGAGAAACATTTTTCTTGGTCCTGTTCTTAGAAAGTGACGCGCTAATTTCCGCACAATCAATCACTCTTGTTCCCTTAACCTTTGTTCGTCTGACCTACGACCCTCCAACACTCGCACGTAGCCTTGGGCGTCCTTGTTGCCATATTTGATGTAGGCATCTTGAGCGTTTGAAATGGCTTGATCAAGGTCTCCGAGAACTTCGTGTGCCACAGCAGTGTTGTATCGTAAGAATCCAGCCCTTTTTATGTCTGCGATGGATACACCTTCGTCCCATGCTTTCAATGCATCTTCCCATCGATTCACTTCGGCCATACGAGCCCCCATGGCGATGGAAGGAGCTCTCTTGTGTTTTCGGAAATAGCTACGACTAATTCGGACAGGCAGTGGGGCGATTCTATATGCATATTGATCCGCGATTTGCGCACTGACCCTAGATGATGCATCTCCTTTCATGATGAGTTTAGCCAATGCTTCGGCTTTTGAACTCGCTGCTTCTTCCCAGGTGTTGGTCCGTTTGTAAAATTGTTCATCAATGATCTTCTTGTTGATGGCATCATATACACGGATTCCCATTGTCACATTTGAGACTCCACTGGCGTAGAACTCATCAACTTCAACTTCACGCTTCTTATCGCCTTCCCCAACTGTCTTTTTGGTTTTTCTCTTTCCTTTTGTGATAATGAAATCTGTATCAAACATCTCGATTGCCAAAACTGCTTCAGTATTATACTTCTTACAAAGTCGCTCGATTTCCGACCATTCAATATGAGCAGGAAAAGCTGCAGAAAGACTATTTCCCTTGAGTCTTTCCTGTGCGATGGTTGCGTGGAATCGCGGTGAAGATTGGAATGTAGAATTCAAGGTACTAAGTCCTCGTTGCACTGCTGCCTTGTCTTCTTCTGGTAACTCCCCTGTAAGTATTCCCTCAAGTAAACCCAGCTTGTTCTTTTTATCAAGTTCGGTTCTATCAACCAAAAGAAACCCTTCAATTTCTGAAGGCAACGTGATGTCCGCCGGCCGCATTACGTTTATGGATACTCTTGACCGGTGAGTACAAGCCGATATTAGAAGCAAGAAAGCGGAGGAGATTAGCAGGAATTGGCGTTTCATACTATGGGTGTTTCCGAGAGAAATACAAACATAGGACCATTAATTCAATCGATGCTTCAATCCTTGAATTTTGAAATGGCTATTTTCGGATTATGCTCTATTGGATAATCAAGCCACTCATTCGAATAGCGCTTCGCTTTTACTTCCGTGAAATCACAACGGTCGGTGCGGAAAACCTCGAACACAAAACTGCAATCTACGTTAGCAATCATCCGAGTGCGTTTCTGGATCCGTTGCTGCCAGCGGCAATAAGCAAGAAACCATTTCGCTTTTTAGCCGGTGCAGAATGGTTTGGAAAAGGCATCAAAGAATGGATATTCCGCGAACAATTCAATATGCTTCCTGTCATCAGGCCGTGGTTGGTTAAAGACCGGAAAGTCAGTAATGATGAGATGTTTGAAGAATGCTATAAAGGGCTTCAGCAAGGAAAGCGCATCATGATCTATCCAGAAGCAAGCAGCCAGACGGTAGAGTGGGTTAGGGAGATTAAAACGGGTGCTGCAAGAATTAAACTTGGCGGTGAAGAATACATGAAAGGGCAGAAGGAAGTATTGATTGTTCCGATTGGAATGAATTATACCAATCCGCATCGATTTCAAAGTAGAGTCACCATCAAAGTCGGAACTCCAATTGATTTTTCCGCGATTCTGGACGCTGAGTTTGAAACAGAGCCAGATAGAGTCAGAGCGATGACGGATCAAATCAGACAAGAGATGTCTGATCAGCTCATTTTCGACGAAAATGAGGAATTGGTTCCGGCGGTAAAAAACGTCATTCGTTTATTTTCTGGCCATATTATCTCTACCCTGAACACGGAAGATCAAACACCGGAGCGTGAGTTTGCGGTGAAGCAGAAAATCATGAAGGCTGCGAAGTATTTCCATGAGAACCATCGTGAAAAAGTGGCTCCCTTGGAAAAAAAAATACAGAACTATATAGATGAGTTTATGGCGTTGGGTTTCCGCTCTTTCAATCCATTTGACCAGAGTAGAATTGAACTAGTCTCAGAAGCCATGGCGGTATTTCTGGGATTTCCACTCTTTTTTCTAGGAATGCTGATGAACTTTATCCCTTACATCACTTCTGACATTTTCTTTAAAAAGATGTTCATGCCCAAGCTGAGCGGAGTGCATAAACAAGGACATCTGAATCAGGCATTTGCAGGATCGCTGGCTTTTTCGATCGGAATAGGATTTTTCTTGGTTTGGTATGTCATGATGATGATTATCGGATACCAATTCATGCCCCATTGGTGGTTGATCCCGGTTGTGTTCATAGTTGGGAATTTAGCTGGCCGATTTACCCTTCAATACATTATCTGGTTCTCCCATGTTTGGAAGAGAGTCCGGTGGTCATTCCTCAAGAAATCTTCGAAAGACAAGGTCAAATACTTGTTGGACGAACGATCAGAAATTGTCAATACTTTATTGGATCTCAGATCTCAATTCGATAAGAACCAATCCAGTTAATTTATCGTTCAAAACTTGCTAGGTTCCATTGCTTTGGGCCTTTGACAAGCATCATCTTTGTCCGGTGAGTCCTAGTCTAGCAATTCTAATCATTGGCGGGTATTTCCTCGCTTTAATCATCATTTCCTTTTTAACCGGAAAAGACGATTCGAATCAAGCGTTTTTTCTAGGCAAAAAGGAATCGCCCTGGTTTGTGGTGGCTTTCGGAATGATCGGTGCTTCCTTAAGCGGGGTCACGTTCATTTCTGTGCCTGGCTGGGTGGCGACCAGTCAGTTCAGCTATATGCAAATGGTGTTAGGATATTTGGCTGGTTACTTGGTGGTTGGTGGCGTGCTGATGCCTTTGTATTATCGATTGAATCTGACCTCGATTTATGGATATTTAGAAGGTCGATTCGGCGTTGCTAGCTATAAAACAGGAGCATTTTACTTTTTACTTTCCCGTGTCATTGGGGCTTCATTTAGGCTCTATCTCGTTGCTATGGCGATGCATATCGCTGTATTTGAATCCTTCGGATTGCCGTTTTGGGTAGCGGTTCTTGTGGCCATTGCACTTATATGGGTCTACACATTTCGATCAGGAATCAAGACTATAATCTGGACTGATACACTTCAAACTGCCTCGATGCTGCTTGCTGTGGTTGTTACGATTTGGGTGATCAAAGATTCCTTCGATTGGACCGTTGGAGAATTGGTCACAAATGTCCGGGGTTCTGAGTATGCCCAATGGTTTTATTGGGATGACTGGAATGACAATAAGCATTTCGTCAAGCAGTTCTTTGGGGGCATGTTCATCACCATTGGTATGACAGGTCTGGATCAGGATATGATGCAGAAAAACTTGAGTTGCAAAAACATCAAGGAAGCGCAGAAGAACATGTTTTGGTTCAGTATCGTACTTGTGGCGGCCAATGTGCTTTTCTTGTCCTTGGGAGCTTTGCTGTATATGTACGCCAATTCTATTGGTGGATTAGAGGGGATTACTGGGGATAAACTTTATCCTACTCTCGCTCTTGATGGTTCGCTCGGCCCAGTTGCGGGAGCCTTGTTCATTGTAGGGCTTGTTGCTGCCGCATATTCTAGTGCCGATAGCGCGCTTACGGCGCTGACTACATCATTTTGCGTCGATTTTTTGAACATGAACAAGTCGCCAAGAGACAATGACAAGAAGGTTAGAAAGCTTGTGCATGTCGGATTTAGCGGATTGCTCTTCATTGTCATTCTGATTTTCGAGAGAATCAATAACGACAGTGTGATTGCTGAGCTCTTCAGAGTCGCAGGATATACTTATGGTCCGTTGCTAGGACTCTATGCCTATGGATTGTTTACGAAGAGAGGTGTGATGGATAAATGGGTCCCATTCATCTGTTTTATTTCGCCTTTGCTCTCCTTTGGCTTAAACGAGTTTGCACCAATATGGTTCGACGGCTATAAGATTGGCTTTGAGCTATTGCTCTACAATGGCTTCATTACTTTTTGCGGCCTTTTCGCTTCTTCTTTTTACCGCAGTACTTCATCTTAGCCTCTTCTCCTTCTTTATGCTCTAGCTCTGCAGATCTAGACCAGTAGTCACAAGCTAGATCACGCTCGTTGAGGTCATAGTAATTCACTCCAATGTTGTACAGTGCCTTTCCATTTGAAGGGTCAATATCAAGGACGGCTCGTAGAATTTTGTTGCTCTCAGCATAAGCTTCCATTTTACTCAGAGCAAGTGATTTTGCAATCATCGCGTCAAGGTCTTGAGGATTCTTTTGAATGGCTAAACCAAACAAACTATCGGATTTAGCAAATGCGTTGTTGTAGTAAGAAGCTAGGCCAGCATTGTAAAAGATATCAGGCTGATCGCTTTTGGCTTCAATGGCTCTCTTAAAACCATGTGCTGCCAGACTATAATTCTGGATCCACATGTGCGATAGGGCTAAATAGTACCAGCCATCCGCATTGTCAAATTTCCTTGTGTACTCCCCCAGTGGTTCAATGGCTCCAAGAAAATTGCGCTGCCGGTAAAGGATTAGACCTTTAAGGAACTCGGCTTCTCCACAAATTCGATTTAAGCTGCAAAACGTGTTGATGTCAAGCATGGCAGGACCAAGGTCGCCCTGTTCAATTTTAAGTTTAGCTCGTTTTAAGTACAAATCTGCCATATCAGACTTCTTTTTAATGTACTGATCAAGCTTGGTTAAAGCTTTAGGTCGGTCACCAGTCGATAGATATTTGTCAACTTTCTTGATGTACTTGTGCTGAGAAAGCACTTGTGCTGGAGAGACGATCAACACCAATAAAAAGAGACAGAAACCAACGTACTTCATGAGTGCGATATTCGAAAAAAGAATCCTTTGTAGGGTTAAATACTTCTGACTTTTAATTGGGCTGCGGCATAGTCGACTACCTTGACGCTATTGCCTGCTTCGATGAATCCAATTTCTGAAGTAGCGTCATATAATTTATTCTCAATTTCAACTTTACCTGATGGCATGAGGTCAGTGTAAGCAATCCCTGTTGATCCGATCAGTTCAAATTCTTTGGTTGAAGTTCCTACGTATCCCTCTGACTTTTCTTGCACCGTGTTTAAAACCAAATTAGAGAAGAGGGAAGTCTGGAATAGCTTTGCTGCGAGCAGAATGCTTCCTGCGACGGAGACGGTCGAGGCAATCGTGGCAATCATAAATGACTGAACCAGCTTAGACATGTCTACTGGCCTGAAATCAAAGCCAATGTTTCCTACCATTGAAAGTGAAAGACCTGTGATTGCCATAGCTATTCCAACGATTCCAGCTACACCGAACCCGGGTATAACAAAGAGTTCTACTGCAATCAAGATAATTCCAACAATAAAAATCAAAATCTCCCAGTTGTCTGCCAATCCTTGGAGGTAGAGTGGAGCGAAATAGAGGATTGCAGCAGCGACTGCCGCAACAATTGGGAATCCCAACCCTGGTGACTGAAGTTCGAAATAGATTCCTCCGAAAATGACAAGGATTAGAATACCACTCACCGCTGGATTAATTAGCCAGCCGATTATTCTATCTGTAGAACTTAAAGTTTGCTTCACCACCGTATAATCTTCATATCCGGCATGCGTCATCGCTTCATCCATTGTATCAAACTCTCCGTCGCAGAATCCATGTTCAATGGCCTCAGTAACAGTCAGAGTGACAACTTTCCCTTTTTCTGAGACTCCTTCAACTTCTTTGTCTGGGTCGACCATTGCTTCAGCTATATCAGGATCGCGATTGTTCTCTTCAGCGGTAGCGCGCATCTTTTTCCTCATGTAGCTTTGATACTTGTCTGGAACTTGTTCTCCCGACTGATCGACAACTGTAGCAGCGCCAATAGTAGAACCAGGCTTCATGTAGATACTGTCACAGGCTAGGGATATGAGCGCTCCTGCAGAAGCTGCATTGTTCTCGATATGAACAATAACAGGAATTTTTGAACGGAGAATTTTGGTTCTGATGCTATCAGCGGCATCAACTGCGCCGCCATAAGTATTCATCTGAATGAAAATAACATCGACATCGAGCTCGTGAGCCTCATCGATTGCCATCTGTGTTGTGCGCCAAACGGGGGCCGCAATTTCTTCTTTGATGTCGAACTGATAGACTTTAGCTGGCTGTGCAAGGACGGCCATGCAGAACGCCATCATGAGGCTAGAGAGTAGAAGGAACCTTTTCACGAAGTAAAGATACTTTCTAGTGTTTACGCAGGAGCAGTTTCTTCCTCTTTCGAGAGCGAAAAGCCCGACCAGAAGCCGGCCATTGTGAGGCCTGAAATGATGTGCCAAATTCCCCACCATCCAGCAATGAACGCCATTCCGCCCACAGCCATGTCCTCAGGGAAAATCGAGGGGTTGAATAATAGCGCGAGCGCCAATCCAGAATTTTGGATACCGGTTTCAATAGAAATCGTTTTGCAATCTGTCTTGTTCAGCCTGAATGCTTTTCCTGTGAAATACCCCATCGTAAGTGCCAGAGCATTGTGCACAAGGACAAGCAAAAAGATGTACTTGATGTAGGTGAGGAATAGATCGAGATTCTTTGTGAATATGATTACCACAATGGCAATAAAGGCGAGAATAGAAATTCGCTTTATCGTCTTGAGAATCTTGGAAGTGAGTTCTGGAAATTTCAGGTTAAATAGAACGCCAGCAACAAGTGGTATTCCCAAGATAATGAGAATGGTGACCAGAACATCGAGGACATCAATATTCAACTCTCTAACCAAACCTACGGCATTTTGATTACTGTAAGTCTGGATATAAAGATTGCCCCAAAAAGCAAAATTGAGTGGAGTAAGAATCATGCCGCCAAAGCTGCTGAATGCTGTGAGGCTCACCGATAGAGCAACATTTCCTTTGGCCAAAGAACTCATAAAATTGGAAATATTTCCGCCAGGACAAGCAGCGACCAGAACCATTCCAAGCCCAATCGTTGGAGTGATGAAGTCTCCAAGTGAAAGCGCGATCAAAAAGGTGAGAAGTGGCATTAGAATAAACTGAGAAAGAATTCCAACCAAAGCTGGTTTTGGGCTTTTGAATAGTTTGATGAAATCCTTTGGCTTGAGCTCTAAGGCGACTCCAAACATGATGAACGCAATGGTTGCGTTAAGCATCATCTTTCCTTCGTCAGAAAAGTTGAGTCGTACGCTGTCTATTTCTTGAAATATTTCTAACATGGTCGTATAAGTTAGTCTGTAGGAAGTCTGAAAATTAGGGAACTTTTTATGAAGAACCCGTCTGAGAATCGATCATTTAAAGGTGTTCGGTTATTGTCCAATTTGACAGCCGAAAGAGCCACGCCGAGCTTGTCGTTCGTGTCATAGAATTTTCCGGATCGTCCAATTGTGTGTCCACCAGCTAAGATCAAATGCCATTTCCCAAATCCC
>JABJJW010000026.1 GCA_018660685.1 Flavobacteriales bacterium | reverse complement strand
GACGACCGTGATGATGATGAGCGTGAGGTAGATTGTATACGTCATGGTCGTGTGATGAACTTCTCTACAGCATCTAAATATGTCTCGTAACCCATAACAAACGGCACATTTGTGTGGGTTGCTCCTTCTATCCTGTGGGCCTCTTTGTACGAACCATTGTAGTTTTTGAAAATGGTCTCGCCATGTGTCCCAATTTGGAGAAAGGCATCGCTCGTTCCGTGCATCCAAAAGAAGGGTTCTTCAATTTTCTGGATCTCGTCACCGTTGTCGATTTCTAAGTCTGAGAAATACGAACCGGGAAGCGTCAGACCGGAGGCGTCTTCGACCATTACCTCGTCAGAAGCAAACGGATTTTCAAGCATCAGTTTACTCGGTTGCAGCGTTCGAGCATTAGCAGTCAACTCGGTAGCGGGCGCACTACCCAAGCTGAAGCCGTAGACAACCAAACGATCATCAGTTAACCCTTGTTCCTTTAGCCATTTCATGGCCGCATCAGCATCGACATACATTCCTTCTTCAGTTGGTGTCCCTTCTGATAGACCAAAACCTCGATATTCAACTGCGAAGACGCCAAACCGATTCTTGTGACCGGTATTAGCGAGGAGCTTTATCCGCGGCCAATACCGATCTAGGTGGTCTGCGTTTCCGTGTAGGTAGAGAATTACCGTGTCGCTTGAGATTCTCCCAATATCGCCGACATAGATGGTGTATATCGAGGCAATGTCACCGTCCAGATTGCTATTCAAGGTGAAAAGATGCACTAGGCTATCTGCGATGTCATATTCATCCGATACTTGAATCTCGGTTTCCCCATCAAAATCATCAAGAAGGTATTCTGAGATGGACGTGTCTGAATTGTATAAAAAGCTATCCAGCCTTAGACATGACATGCTTGTTAAGCCCAAAATTGCTATGTAAATCAGTCTTTTCATTTACTCAGCCTTCTTCCTACTCCGACGAACAATCCGGCGCTTCCATAGTGACTTGGCCCGATGAAGTCTACCACCACATTCCTATTGTCGTGTTGAAATCCAATGTATTTTAATTCAAGCTGTACATCCCACTTCTCTCCGATAAACTGATGTCCCACCGTCACGAATGGCAATAGTTCATTGTCTTGAATCTGTAAATGTGCTTTCGCTTTCTGGAGCTCCACCCAGGTTCCTACACTTCCATAGAACAAATGAGGTTTCTCCCCATATTGCCACCAACAGGTCGCATCCAATTGTGGATAGAGCCGTAGATTATTCTCATGGATATCATAGAGTATATTGAGCATTGGAGAAATCGTAACACCAAACTTCTCTGCAGTTGATTCATACGCTTGAATACCCAATCCAAGATCAGTTTGCAATACTCCAAACATAGCGCTTGTGGTATGAAAACTCCCAGTGAACGTGACGTTCGTGTCAAGTCCTTTTTGGTAGTTGATTGAAGTGAGAGTAAGGGGAATTGGCGCACCACTGTACTTGATTCCAGCCCCTCCAAAGTTGGCGCTCACTCGCTGTTCTCCTTTTTCTAACGGTTTTACAACACGCGTCACATTACACGATGCTAGGAACAAAATCAAAACGATATAGAAATAGACCTTATACACTGCCGTTGAATTTGCGAAGAAACCACTCTAAACATAAAATCAGAACCAAAACGATAGCCAACCATTTAAGTTCTGTAATGTCGCTCCATTTGTTTGAGGCGTGAATTACTGGCCTAGCCGAGTCCAGTGCGATTAGTCGTTGTTTAACTGATTCCAATTCGCTAAGATGATAAAATGAACCCCGATTTCTGGCCGCAAGCTCGTTCAGAAGATTAAAATCTGCTCGGCTTCGTTGGAATTCTGAAACATTTTCACGTACAGTAAAACCTCCTGTCTGTTCAAAGTTCTCTTCCCCGATATCAGCATTTGCTGTCCATGAATATAATCCTAGGGAGAGTTTTCCAAGATTGAGCTCAAACATTTGTCCTTGCGAACGCAACACATAGTCGAATTCATTTCCGTTCGAATCCGAAACTGTCAGACGAACATCTGCGTCTTGTGTCAATTCAAATGACTCATTGTAAGCTTCTGCCTTCGCTATGACATCGAGCTGCTCTTCAATGAGGATTGGTATTTGAATTTCAAGTCTTGTTCTTTTCTGTCTCAGTGCAAGAAATTGAACCGTTTTCCTTACGATGCTTTCTACCCAATTATCACGCGACTGCAAGGCCATGCGCCAGCGCCAGATCCCTTCTGCTGTCAATATTCCATGTTTCACACCATCTTGACTCGTAAAAGCGAGCAACGGGCGATCCGTTTCGATATCTCCGAACTGTTGAAAGAGCGCAATGTTCATATCAGTTTCTAATCGATAATCGCCGAATGGCGCAACGACTGGAGGAAGTCGTTTCATGCTTTTGCTCTCTGGTAAATTGAACAGCGAAAAATCCTCATTAATGCGACCGGTGATTTCATCGGATTTACGACTTCGACCTTCGATTGAAAGCCCAAATGGCAACTCATTGAATGCCGCTAAATCTGTTTGGTTGGTCAGAATTATCCAACTTGGCTTACCCTGAGTGTAAATTTTCTTGACCGCATTCAATTGAGATCGATCCGCTGGAATTCCATGCAAGACAAACAAGTCATCTAATTCGACATTCCGATCCCAATCTTCAAAGAGCGTGATGGACACCTCATATTGATTGCTCAGTTCAATGCTCCTTTTAATCGCTGCGACATCAGGATGTGGAGAGTTGGCAATGAGCTTGATGCGCGTTCGATTGTCCAACACGTCGACAAAGGCATCTTTCCTGTTATTCAATATGTTTCGTTCATTCTCCTGGACAGATGCCACAATGGTGATTTTGTTTTGCCCCAGTTGCTCAGCACGAGTCATGAATTCAATTTCCTGTCCTTGATCGTTGGTGGAAATGACCATTTCTTTTTGCTCGACTACTACTCCATTCTTGAGCAAATCTATGGCAATCGTTTCTCCTTTTGCCTTGCTAGCCTTGACCCGAGTCTTAATCTGAATATCGTTGTTGATGAAAGCAATTCTATTCACCAATACGTCAGAAACTTCAATGTCGGCTTGAGATGTAGAATCTCCCATCCCAATCACGAATACTGGAGCCGACGCGGCCAGTGGCACATAAAGAGGACTTATTCCTTTCGTTTGAATTCCATCGGATGCGATGATGACGGCGCCGATATTGTCTCCATAAAAGTCTTGGTTAGCGCCTTCAACCACGGCTCCAAGATCTGTCTCGAACGGATTCTTTTGAAGGCTGTCTTTAATTCGGTAAGGAAGCTCTCCAAAATTCAAGAGTTGAATCTCATACTTGTCACCGATTTCGGATTCAAGCTCATAAGCCCAAGTGTTGACGCTCTGTGTTTCAATCTGATCAACCGACTTCGAATCATCAACATAGACCAAGAGCTTTGGTAGTTCAGACTCTTCAATCAATTGGATGATGTATGGTTGCAACAGAAGGACCCCAAGAGCGAAAAGAGTCGTCCATCTCAATACGGCGAGGAAGGCTATCAGCCGCTTGCTCCAGTCCTCAAATGGACGGGACAAATACAGCCACCAAGCCAATGCCGCAGCAACAATAATGATCGGCACTATCCAAAGTGCCGAATGTTCGAATGAAATGTTCAAGCTTGATTGTTCAACTCGCGAAGGTATCAGGTAAGCATACCACCGTCAACGTTTAATGTTTGACCTGTGATATAAGCTGACATATCGCTTGCTAAGAAAAGAGCAAGATTGGCCACGTCTTCAGGCTGTCCTCCTCTTTTAAGAGGAATCGCATCACGCCAACTTTGGACCATTTCTTCGTCGAGTGCTCCTGTCATTTCGGTTTCAATGAAACCTGGTGCAATTGCATTACAACGAATGTTTCTTGAACCAAGTTCGAGTGCTATGGATTTGGTAAATCCGAGTATTCCCGCCTTGGAGGCAGCATAGTTGGCTTGACCCGCATTACCTTTTACACCCACAACGGAACTCATGTTGATGATAGAACCACTCCGTTGCTTCAACATGGTTCGCTGCACTGCCTTGGTCATGTTGAATACCGACTTCAGATTCGTATTAATTACTTCATCCCATTGTTCTTCTGACATTCTCATGAGAAGCGTGTCTCTCGTAATTCCAGCATTGTTAACCACAACATCCACTGAACCGAATTCCTTCACTACATCGTTGACCATGCCTTCACAGGGCTCAAAGTCAGCAACATTAAACTTGTAGCCTTTGGCCTTCACTCCTTTTGAGAGAAGTTCAGATTCTAGGAGCTTAGCCTTATCCTCCGAGGAGACATAAGTAAAGATGACGGTCGCACCTTGATCTGCGAACATCTCGGCAATGCTTTTTCCAATTCCGCGTGTCGCTCCTGTGACGATGGCCACTTTGTTTTCGAGTAGTTTCATGTTGTTTCTTGATTGAGGTTCAAATAAAGGGAATTCTATCCTCAGATAAGGGATTTGATGAATTATTCAAACTCAATCTTGACATCATCAGAATTCCTGATGTAGCTCATTCATTTTCGACTCAATGTTGAGTAATGTTATTGTATGAAATATGCACTAGGGTTACTTCTAATTGTTGTGAGCATGGGTCTTTCTGCTCAAGAAAACGAAACTCTCCTATCCTTTTTTTATTTGAAGAACGGCGAGGTATATGCAACAGATTCATTTCAGGAATCTGAAGACTTTTACACCTTCATTGAAATTCGCCTTGGACAAATTGTACTGCCTAAGAACAAAGTCCAGAAGATCATCCCGCTCATCAAGAACCAATATGTCCGATTAGAACTGAGAGATAATACAGTCTACCGCGGTAAACTTGTCGAATTCTCAGATGACGTAATCACTTTGGAATCTGATATCGCTGGAATAGTCAAGTTTGATCGAAATAGCGTGGTTGGCATCACCCCTTCAATTGACCGCACAACGATTTCGAACCCGAATCGAACTCGATATTTCTTTGCTCCTTCTGCTCTACCACTCGAGAAGGGAGAAGGTTATTATCAAAATGCATACTTGCTTGCCAACTCCGTGAATTTTGGGTTGAGCAAAAATTTCTCTTTCGGAGGAGGCGTTGTAATCCCATTGTTCTTTTACATCACTCCGAAATTGAGTTTCCCACTTGGTAAGAATGTCTACGCCGGAGTCGGTCTTATAGGTGGATCTACCTTCTTGCCCGATGCCTTTCTTGCTGGTGCTCTACCTTATGGGCTCATTACCATAGGCACCTCGGACAACAATGTCACGGTTGGATCTGGACTCGGTGCGCTTTGGGTTGAAGAAGAATGGTTCAGTACAAAATATCCCGTCTCCACGGTCAACGCCATGTTTCGAATTTCGAATCGATTTCAGTTCATTACCGAAAACTGGATTGCCCCATTTGAAGAACGGACCGAAGTGTATTACATAACTGGCCAAGACATCGACGGGAATGACATCGACGGTTATCGCTTTGAATACGATGATGAATTGGTCCTTGCCTTAAGCGCTGGGTTGAGAGTAGTGGCTGGAGACAATGCTAGTTTTGACATTGCTCCGGTCTTCATTCGGGTTCCAAACACCACGCTCGTGCTTCCGTATTTGGACTTTGTCTACAAGTTCTGAGGGACAATTGAAGATTGGTAATTGCCTAAGCTGTAACGCCCATCAACTCAGCCATCACCTGACCGATTGATGCTGGCGACTCAGCAACCTTGATTCCGCATTCAGCAAGAATCTTCATTTTAGCTGCAGCTGTATCAGATTCACCACCTACAATGGCACCAGCGTGGCCCATGGTTCTTCCTTTTGGTGCTGTCTGTCCTGCGATAAAGCCAACAACGGGCTTTGGATTGCCTTGAGCTTTAATCCAGTTTGCAGCTTCTGCTTCTAAGTTTCCACCAATCTCACCGATCATAACAATCGCATCGGTTTCTGGATCGTTCATGAAGAGCTCAACAGCTTCTTTCGTTGTCGTTCCGATGATTGGGTCACCACCAATTCCGATAGCAGTTGAAATACCCATCCCAGCTTTTACTACTTGGTCAGCAGCCTCATATGTCAATGTTCCTGACTTAGAAACAATTCCGACCCGTCCTTCTTTAAAAACGAAACCTGGCATGATACCAACTTTCGCTCCTCCAGGAGTAATTACACCTGGGCAGTTGGGACCAACGAGCGTACAGTCTTTGTCGCCCAAATATTCTTTAACCTTCACCATGTCATTCACAGGAATTCCTTCTGTAATGGCTACGGTCACTTTGATACCAGCTTCTGCAGCTTCCATGATCGCGTCTCCAGCAAATGCTGGTGGAACGAAAATGATGCTCACGTCAGCACCAGTAGACTGAACCGCCTGCTCAACAGTGTTAAACACAGGTCGGTCGAGATGAGTTTGTCCTCCTTTGTTTGGTGTAACACCACCAACCACGTTGGTTCCGTACTCGATCATTTGCTCTGCGTGGAACGTTCCTTCACTTCCAGTGAATCCTTGAACGATCACTTTTGAATCTTTATTGACTAGTACACTCATCTTTTCGTCTTTTAGCGGGCCAAAAATACTCATTGAAGTATCGGCCGCAAGCTGAAATTAATTGGATTAAAAATTGAGCTCGGAGTTCCAGTATTTTCGCCTGATGCGACACGCATTGTTCAGCATCTATTTTCTGACTTCATTCGCTTTGATGGCTCAACCTCGCTTTGGTGTGAACGAGGTCAGGCTTGGTGGATATGGAGGAAATATGCTAAACATCTATCCGAACATGCCTTCTCATGACTTACAGAAAGGAGCATACCTAGACCTCTCATTCCACCTTCGACACACAGATTACTACGCTGCCTATAACGAACCAACAGCAGGTTATTCGCTCTCGTTTCACGATCTAGGAAATGCAGAAGTTCTTGGTCATGCAGTAGGCCTTCAACGAACCTTTCAACTCGAGCAGCGCTTTGGGAGTGAAAGCCCTCGCTTCGTGCTTAAAGAGAACTTTGGTCTTGGTGGCATCTACACCACAAAGCCTTACGATCGAAGCTCGAATCCAGGAAACAATGTGTTTGGGTCCTCCCTTTCTGCACTCGTTTCAGCTGGTATGGGATTGTATGTCAATCTAAATAATCATTCAATTGGCGCCCGATTCGATTATTTGCACAGCTCAAACGGACACACCGTACTTCCAAATGTGGGAATGAACACGCCAACTTGGTCATTGAATTACGCCTACTCGTTTGCCCGGCGCTATGTTGCCGAGCGACGAAAATTTCCTGAGACCGAAAAGCTCATCAAAACATGGAACGTACTCGCTTACGGTGGATTCGGTTTAAATCAGGCCGGTGGAACCGTTCGTCCTACCAACACACCAACGTATCAAAAGCACATTATCGCACTCGGAGCGACATATCGATACAGTCTGATCAATCGGCTTAGTTTCACCGTAGAAGGATATAATAATGAGACCTATCGACTGTGGAATAATGTCATGCAATGGGATCCAAAAAATCCATACTTAGGTTCTTCCGCACTGATGCTCATGGCTGGGCATGAGTTCATCTATGGTCGATTCGGTATGCTTATTCAAATGGGTTTAAATATCTATAATCCAACACTATACAGACTGATTGGCGAAGTAGAACAGCCAACAACGAGCAATCAGCTAAAGAGCATAATTCCAGGGCGCTTTGCAGTGAGATACTACGTAGTTTCTCCAGATTTTAACACTTCCGGTCTCTTTGTTCAAGCTGCCATCAAGTCAAATATGGGTCAAGCGGATTTTCTCGAGTTTGGAATTGGGACGCTTATTGGAAGGAAGAAAGCTGAATCCGAATAAACGCACCTCCATCACCAACGATCAGCGCCTCTTCATTGATGATTTGAACATCGTTTAAATCGATTGAATCATCCAATTGAAAGCGGGACCAATTCTCACCTCCATCCGTAGAAAACAAGATTTCTCCTTCCTGACCAACGGCGATGGCATTATTCTCATCAAAGTCAAAATGGTTCATAAAGGCAGATTTGCCATCGAGCTTTACTTCGAATTCACTTCCCCCGCTTTTGAACGACAATATTTTCCCTGACCTGGTCAAGCCCCAACCAGAAGCATCACTTTCGAAATACAGATCGGTTATGAATTCGTTATCCAAGTCCAGATCAATCCATTTTACAAAATCGATGAATTCATCCAGAAGTCTCTTCTTGAACACTCCATTGCCCGCAATCCAGGTTGTCTCATAGTAATCATCTGTCTTCGCGACCGCTCTCAGTTCATTTTCTGGTTCGATCGGTTCCCACGAACGAGCACTATCTTCCGAATTATATGCAACACCAAACGCAAGCTTTCCTCCAGCCACCATTGTTAAAGACTTTTTGCCCGAGGCCATGTTCCAAATCGGATGCTTACTCAGGTCGCTTACCCAATCTCTCTCGAGCCACCAATATCGGTTGAGCTTATGTAACGAATCACCATGGTATAATACAACAGAATCGCAACCGACGTACCACCGAGATTGATGCTGAGCTAAGCTGTACACTTCGTGCTTGAAGTTCGACTTGACTATATCAAAATCATTCGAACTGGTAATTCCTTGGAGAAGATATCCCTTACCCTTGGTTTTCCCTCCTCCAATTAAGACTGAGTCTCCGAAAACTTCAATGCATCGCGCTTCTTCCTGAATTGGAAGGTCAACTACCTCATAAGCGCTGAATTTTGGTCCACTTTTTTGACACCCGACAAGGGCAATAACGAAACAGAATAGCAAGATGAATGATCTTCTCATTAAGGGCGAATTTAGTCTCACTGCATCAAAGTACTTTCGCAGCGATGTTAACTAACGACACAATCGTTGCTCTTAGTACTCCACGCGGAGAAGGTGCCATTGGCGTCATTCGGCTTTCGGGCGAGAAATCCGAAGAAATTGTTGCCAAGCACATTGGCAACGGCATCACCAAGGCAGAATCACACTCAGCCACTTTCTCAAGATTTCAAATCGGAGATAAAGTGCTTGACGAAGTCGTTGCAACCATCTTTCGCAATCCAAGGTCGTATACAGGTGAAGATGTCGTAGAACTTTCATTCCATGGATCATCCTACATCCTATCACAGGCCTTAGAAGCATTAATCGAGAGTGGCGCCCGTCTAGCTCAGCCTGGCGAATTCACACAACGTGCCTTTATGAATGGCAAGTTGGACCTTAGTCAGGCCGAAGCAGTTGCTGACCTAATTGCCTCCGAATCTGAAGCGGAACACAAACTTGCGATGCATCAAATGCGAGGCGGATTCTCTGATGAGATAAATCGGTTGCGCGAAGAGCTCATCAACTTTGCCAGCCTCATCGAACTTGAACTCGATTTTGGTGAAGAAGATGTTGAATTTGCCAACCGAGACCAGTTGGTCTCTTTGGTTCAAAAAATCCAAGGATTTGTCCAGAACCTAATTGAATCATTCCGCTATGGTAATGCAGTCAAGCAAGGTATTCCCGTCGCCATCATCGGTAAGCCAAACGCAGGAAAGTCCACGCTACTTAATCAACTCTTAAATGAGGATCGCGCCATTGTCTCCGACATTGCCGGAACTACTCGCGATACAATTGAAGACATTGCCATCATCGAAGGTTTAAAGTTTCGCTTCATTGACACTGCAGGATTGAGAGATACTGATGATGACATAGAAGCGCAGGGCGTTGCACGCAGCAAGCAAAAGATGGGATCCGCATCCATCGTACTCTATTTGATAGACATGTCCGACGTTTCCGAAACCGAAAACAGCGTTGATGAAATGCGCTCAGATCTTAATGGAGCATCACTCATCGTCGTTGCGAACAAGTCCGACCTGAATGCAGAAAAGTTGCCGTTCGTTGATCTGCAGATTTCGGCCAAACAAGGCGAGGGAATTAGCGAGTTAAGATCCCAACTTGTCCGATCTATTCAAGCCGGCAATCACGCTCAAGGTGATGTCGTTGTCACCAATACGCGTCATCTTGAAGCACTGAAAGCTACCGCTACTGCTCTCGAAGCAGCACTTTCAGGAATCAATTCTGGATTGAGCGGAGACCTTGTAGCTTCAGACATCCGAGAAGCGCTGCATCAGCTTGGATCCATAACCGGCGAGGTAACACCTGACGACTTATTAGGGAATATTTTCTCGAGGTTTTGTATCGGAAAGTAACCACCGATAAATAAAGGATTAAAAAACCACTACTAAACGACCTGTAACCCCTTTTATTGTTGTTAATAGATGTGTAAAGCTCTATTTTTTACTTTGAGATGATATCCTCTTATTATGCACATATTTGTACCTTATTTGTACCTCAAGATTTCGAGGTACAAATAATGAAGAGTTAATGCTTGTCAGAAATTTTCTCTGAAAGCCCGATTTTGAGTAAAGAATATCAAAACGATGGCAATTGTAAAAGTTACGCTGAGAGAAAAGAAAATCAGTAAAGGGCGAAAGAGTTTGTACCTCGACTTTTATCCAGCTATACCAAACCCAGAAACGGGCGAACCAACACGCAGGGAGTTTTTAGGGCTGTACATTCTCGAGAAACCTAAAACAACGTTTGATAAACAACACATTAATGAAACTCTTAAAATAGGCGAGAGTATACGTCAAAAGCGTGAAAACTTCCTAAACAAGCCTGAAATCTATAGTCAATACGAAAAAGACCAACTCAGGTTAAAGGAGTTAGGTGAACAATGTTTTATTGAATACTTCAAGAGTTTAACCAACAAACGCAAAGCCAGCAATCACGATAACTGGGTTTCGGCACTCAGATACCTGGATAACTTTACAAATGGAAAAATGAAGTTTGCTGACCTCAACGAAAAGTTTTTAGAGGACTTCAAAGAATATCTGCTTACTACCAAGAGCAATAAGAGCAACAAAACCACCCTTTCACAAAATTCAGCCGTTTCTTATTTCAACAAGATTAAAGCTGCGCTAAAGGAAGCCTACAAAGACGGGATTTTACAATCCGACCTAAACGCTAGAGTAAAGCCCATACAATCAGCCGAAACAAGGCGTGAATACTTAACCATTGACGAACTCAATAAACTCGTAAAAAAGGATTGTAACAACCCTTTAATGAAACGTGCTGCCTTGTTTTCAGCACTTACAGGATTGAGGTTTTCAGATATTCAAAAAATGGTTTGGGGTGAGCTGGAGTGCGTAAAGGACCAGGGGTATTTCCTGAACTTCAACCAAAAAAAAACCAAAGGCGTGGAGGTATTACCAATTTCTGAGCAGGCATACCTATTTACAGAAGGCCCAGACAATCCAAAGGATATGCCACAGGATAAACGTGTATTTGAGGGGCTTAAGTATTCAGCATACCATAATAAGCACCTATTTCAGTGGATTGGAGCAGCTGGGATAACAAAGGATATTACCTTCCATTGCTTCAGACATACCTATGCCACATTGCAACTGCATGGCGGCACAGACATTTACACCGTTTCCAAAATGTTAGGACATAAAGACCTTAAAACAACTCAGATTTACGCCAAAATAGTTGATGAAAGTAAACGAACAGCAACAAGCAGAATTAAGCTGGATATGTAAACGGTAAAGAATTTTAAAGCACACAAGAAAATGGAACACTTAGGGAACAAGAGTCTTTTTACCTCACACTTTGTTTTGGGTGGCACAGAGGTTAATCGGAAATTCACAAAAACCAAAACAGATGTGCTTGAAGCTCTGCACATGTGGCTGAATTTTAAGGATAATGACCAGGGAATGGAAAACTATAGTATAGTGAGAACGAGGTCTGTAGATTTTCTTGAGATTATAGAGCTTCAAACGTTTAAAGAAATAACCCAGGAGCTGCATCGGTCGTATTGTTTAGAGTACCCCTACTCCAGTAGGAAAGATTTCTTAAAACATGTATTTGAGTATACGATTCATGATTTAGAAAGGTTTTTGGAACTGGATTTATATTGTCATGGAGAGGTG
>JABJJW010000021.1 GCA_018660685.1 Flavobacteriales bacterium | reverse complement strand
TCCTGGATTTATTGGAGAATCAATTGCCAAGCATCAGAGTAGAACAGACATTGGTGCACACGATATTTTTCTAGGACAAGTAAGAATGGATCCTATCGGAGAACAAAAAGTTATTGCCATTGAGTACACTGCTTATGAGGAATTAGCCGAAAAGGAATTACACCTTATTCGTGAAGCAACATTTGAGAAATACAAGCTAAGCTGCATGCACATCTATCATAGTCTAGGAAGAGTGGATGCAGGGGAAATCTGCTTGTTTGTTTTTGTCTCATCTCCGCGAAGGAAGGATGCGTTTGAGGCATCTCGATATATAGTGGAAGAAATTAAAGCTAAGGTTCCAATCTTCGGAAAGGAGATTCTAAGCGATGAATCACACCGCTGGAAAGAAAATACTTGATAGATGATTGATATTACATCAAAAGTGAACACGCTGAGAACAGCTATTGCTGGGGCGGTTTTGAAGGTGAGTCTGCCAGAGACAATCGAGGCTATAAAGAATGACCAAGTAGCAAAAGGAAATGTATTTGAAATGGCTAAGGCAGCTGGTTTGTTGGCCATTAAGAAGACTTCAGACATGATTCCAGATTGTCATCCCATGCCAGTAGAATATTCAGGCATTTTCTATGAAATCAAGGATCTTGAAATCCACATCAGAGTGGAAGTCAAAACAATCTATAAAACAGGGGTAGAGGTCGAAGCAATGCATGGAGCATCCGTAGTTGCCATAACCATGTACGATATGCTCAAGCCAATCGATAAAGGAATTGAGATTCACTCAATAAGATTAATTGAGAAGAAAGGAGGGAAGTCAGACTTCAAAGACCGCTTCAGAAAGGATCTGAAAGCTGGTGTCGTAGTTTGCTCGGATACCATCTCTAAAGGTCAAAAAGAGGACAAAGCAGGAAAGGCAATCATTGCGAAACTTGAAACTTGCAGCGTCGAGATTGCTCAATACGAGATTATTCCAGATGAGGCTGATCAAATTCAGGAGAAGCTCAAAAGCTATGTCGAACAGAACATTGATCTCATCATATTCACGGGTGGAACAGGACTATCTGCTAGAGATATTACTCCAGAGGCCGTTTTACCATTGTTGGATCGAGAAATGCCAGGTGTTATGGAAGCGGCCCGAAATCACGGGCAGCAACGCACACCATACTCAATGCTTTCTCGCGGGATTGCTGGAGTGATTGGTGAGACTGTGGTTCTCACTCTACCTGGCTCAACGGGTGGTGCGCGTGAAACAATGGACGCTCTCTTTCCATCATTGCTTCATGTCTTTGGAATTTTACGGGGAGCGAGACACTACTAGGTTTTGACTACCCAAAACCTGGATCACACGGACGTCCCATTAGAGGTAATGGGGCTTGTTCTTTCCTTTCCGCTTTGGAATTAATATTTTTAAGCATTCGGTTCATGCGTAACAAACCTCACTCCGATGCTCAAGTTTCGATATCACAGTTATCATAAGATCATTGTAGGATTGATCATTATTGGCTGGGCTGGCTTTCACTTTGCTCAGCGCGATGCTATTGGCATCTACTATGACACGGGAAAATTAAAGAGATCTGGAAGTGCCGAAAAGGGTAAAAATCATGGAGTTTGGACATGGTACTACGAAAACGGAACGGAAAAAATGAAAGGAGTTTTTGAGAACGGCAAGAGAGAAGGAGAGTGGAATACCTGGGATGAAAATGGCAATTTACTCACCCAGGGTTACTATGAGAATGACCAATTAAATGGAGAGTTCATTACATGGAATGCGCATGGCGAAATTGTTGAAAAGCTTCATTATAAGAATGATAGGCTTGAGAATACTCAATGACCAGAAGATTGGTGTCTATTAAGCTGGAAGCTCAAACATAGTTTCCCAACGTGTTTTATCATTCGCTCTTTCGAGTTTTACTTTCAGAAAGATCTTGTCTCCTTCTTTAACGATTGAACGATCTTTTATCACGCTTGATCCAGCCTTTTCGGTAGCATCTTTGTCTTCAATTTTATCACCGCGTCTAGGCAGAAATGGGTAGTTAATGGAGATTTTTTCATCTTCTGTTCTTACCAATCCCAATGCAATTTCAAAAATTATTTCCTCGAATTTTTCTCCGATTATCTCCTCGTTCACCTCATCCTTGGCCTTCTCGGTGAGCGAAGCCGACCATTCGAAAAAGCGTTCAATCGACCTCCTCTGTAATTCTGGACGGATGTAATTTGGGAATGGTGAACGAATATGGTTTTGACTGTTGAACCAAAAATTAAAAGTCTGTTCGACCAATTCACTATTCTCAACTGATTCCGATTCGAGTTCTTTCATGCTTTCAGTATTCTTACCAGCTTGCCGCATTGTCATCCAACAGAAGCCTCTGCAATAATGATTCACGAAGGTAGGAGGCCCTGCCTCGAAAAAAATGATGTAAATCACCCTAAGCTAAGGCTTAGACACGCTTTTGTGACCATGATTATGATCCACCTCATATTATTCTGAGATTCATTGTAATTCATTTGTTAGGCACTAATTCAGTTCCACGCGAATTACAAAACATGAAAGAATCTCAACTGGAAAGAGGGGCAAACCAAGCTCTGTTTTTCAATACGCTAGCATTTACTATTTGCTTTGGTGCCTGGATGCTCAACGGTGTTCTTGTGACATTCTTAGTAGATAACCAATTGTTTTCATGGGGCCCAGTGGAAATAGGATGGCTGCTTGGAATTCCAGTATTGACTGGAGCTATATTCAGATTACCAGCCGGAATTTTGACCGATAAATTTGGGGGTAGACCTATGTTCACCTTGCTTTTACTCTTTTCAGCCATTCCGATGTTTCTGTTGTCCCAAGTCAACGGCTTCTTAGGTTTTGCCTTGTGCAGTTTTGGATTTGGACTCACAGGAGCCGGATTTGCAATAGGAATTGCATTTACTTCGGTATGGTATCCGATTAAATGGCAAGGAACCGCGCTAGGAATTTTTGGTGCCGGTAACGCCGGGGCGGCAATAACAACGTTGTTCGCACCTACATTGTTGGAAAAGCTCACTGATGATGGGATGAATCTAGAAGGTTGGAGAATTTTACCCATGATCTATGCAGGTGCATTGGTTATAACAGCGATTATCTTTTTTCTTGGTACTAAGAATCGAAAACCTGCCTCAAGCAACAAGAATATTCGCAAATTATTGGAACCCCTCAAGTCAGTACGAGTGTGGAGGTTTGGACTGTATTATTTCCTTGTTTTTGGTTGTTTCGTCGCATTTTCTCAATGGCTCGTCCCGTACTTCGTAAATGTCTACTATATGCCATTGGTGACCGCCGGAATCTTGGCTTCTCTTTTCAGTTTTCCATCTGGGGTGATAAGGGCACTTGGTGGATGGATGTCGGATAAATGGGGAGGTCGAAAAGTGTTCTATTGGGTATTGGCAAGTTCGGTAGTGATCTGTTTCCTACTCATCATTCCCCGTATGGACATCTACTCTCCAGGGAAGGGTATAATGGCCAAGAAATCAGGAAAAGTCACTTCGGTAACTAAGGATCAAATTGTTGTTGATGAAATGGTCTACCGATTGCAAGCGAGAGAAAGTATTTTAGACGATGCTGACTCACGCGAACTCATATTTCCTACTAAAGAAATTTGGCAAGAAGCAATCGTATCTGAAGGAGATGTGATAGGTAAAAAACAGCTCTTAGCGAAAGGGACCACACGAGTTTACTTCCAAGCCAATGTTTGGGTATTTGCCATCCTTGTAATCCTGATCGGATCTATTTGGGGAATTGGCAAGGCTGCCGTTTATAAGGGTATCCCTGATTTCTTTCCAGAAGAAGTAGGAGTAGTTGGTGGAATGGTCGGCGTTTTAGGCGGTTTGGGAGGCTTCGTTTGTCCTATAATCTTCGGATACCTTCTTGAAGGAACAGGACTGTGGACCAGCAGCTGGATGTTTATGTTTCTTCTATCGGTGATATGCATCTTGTGGATGCATCATGTAGTTCAGAAAATGATGCGTGAAAAGAACCCAGATAGCATAAAGCATCTAGAGTAATATCTGTTGTACACAGATTAAGCGGTTCGATAAAGACAATATTTAAATTGTACGAAGTGTATTGTGAAGGATGTTCAGTACCCATTTCTTAACATGAGGCACATCATATTTCTCGTGAGTTGGCGACGGTAATTTTGGAGATAAGAGATTAACGTTAACTAATTTATCATGAAAAATGTCAGAGTATTAACCTTGAGTAGGCAATTCGCTCTTGTGATGACAATTGGACTATTGTCACTTCAATCGATGGCTCAATTCTCGATGAGTGGTGAGATTAGACCCAGAGCAGAGTATCTACATGGTTTTAAAACACTCGCTGCTTCGAATCAAGATCATGCATTTTTCGTCGATCAACGAACTCGACTGAACTTTGAGTACAGAGCTGAAGATTTCGAAACATTTATTCAAGTTCAGGATATCCGAACTTGGGGTAGTAGTTCTCAATTGAATCGATCTGATGGATTTCAATCTATTCATCAGGCATGGGGGAAGTTGAAGTTCAATGACAAATTCAACATGAAACTTGGGCGTCAAGAGATCATTTTAGACGACCATAGAATCTTCGGGAGTGTTGCATGGGCTCAGCAAGCAAGAAGTCACGATGCTTTGATTTTTGGGTATAAAGACTCAACGGTTACAGCTCAACTTGGCGGTGCGTATAATCAGAACGGACCTCAACTAAACACGACGTTCTACTCTGTTCCAAAAAACTACAAAGCAATACAGTATTTATGGTTGAATAAAGTGTTCAGTAAAAAGTTGGATGTGAGTGTACTGTTTCTCAACAATGGTATACAGGCAACTAAGTCGGACACTTCAGGAAATGTAGTTGGCTGGAAAGATAACTACAGCCAAACGTTTGGTACAAGCGCACGATTCGGTAGCGGAAAACTGACTGGAAGAGCTTCATTCTACTATCAAATGGGTGTTCATGGCGATTGGTCAAATACTGAGATAGCGGCAATGAACGGACGTCTTGATCTGCTCTACAAAGCATCTGATAAATTCAGCATTGAAGGAGGTTATGAGTACTTGAGCGGAACTAGCCAAATTGATATAGCGAATAAAAAGTTGAATTCATTCAACCCGTTTTATGGAACTAACCACAAGTTCAATGGATACATGGATTACTTCTATGTGGGAAATCACGCTGGTAGCGTTGGCTTACAAGATGGTTTCTTGGGATTTGCCTTCAAAAAAGAAAAATACGTTGTCAAGCTGATCGGACATTATTTCCTTGCCGCAGCAGACGTAATGGACGTAGCCGAATTTGCATCTACTGGGACCTATAAAGCCATGTCACCGGGACTTGGGCAAGAGGTGGATCTAGTTTTTGGGTATAAACTAGCTAAAGGAGTTATGCTTCAAGGTGGCTATTCGCAGATGTTGGGCACAGAAACTATGGTAGCCATCAAAGGAGGAAGTACCTCAGAAATAAGCAATTGGTCTTGGATGATGTTGACGTTTAAGCCCAATTTCTATGAGAGCAAAAAGTGACTCTTACATGGATGCTTTTTTGAGAGATTAACCATCTATGAAGTAGTGATTTAGATCATATTTAAATCACTTGACCCGGTCTAGTTTTGGTCGTACTGTTCAATCTAACAGACCAACTATGTCAATCAATATAAAAGAGTGGAATGTCGAGGACGAATCGTTTTGGTCGTCTACAGGCAATAAAATAGCCCAGAGAAATCTTTGGAGCTCCATACCTGCATTATTACTTGCCTTCTCGGTTTGGATTATGTGGGGTGTATTGATCAAGTACATGAAGGAGTTTGGCTTCACATTCGGTATGGTCGATGGACTGGTTGCTGGTACAGAAGAGTACATCGCTGCGTTAAGAGAAGTGAATAACCTCTATTATACTTTACCAGCGATAGCTGGATTAGCCGGCGCAACGTTGAGGCTTCCTAATTCTTTCCTTATTTCCTTAGGTGGAGGTCGGAATGTCATTTTCGTAACCACTGGATTACTCCTCATCCCTGCCATTGGAACGGGTATAGCCTTAAGCGATATCAATACGCCGTACATGTTTTTTGCATCAATGGCATTGCTCTCAGGATTTGGAGGTGGAAACTTCGCCTCATCCATGAGTAACATAAGCTTCTTCTTCCCGAAAAAGGTTCAGGGCTATTCGCTCGGAATGAATGCTGGACTTGGGAATTTGGGGGTTGGTATAATGCAAAAAGTCATTCCATTGGTAGTGACATTTTCTTTGTTTGGTGGAACTGCTGGCTCTATTGCTACTGCTAAAGGCGCACCTTTTGAAGGCCTACAAAATGCAGCTTGGATTTGGGTACCACTCATCACCTTGGCAACGTTGGGTGCATTCTTTAGAATGAATAATGTTTCAACTGGAACACCGAGCCTTCCAAGCACAATAGCGGGAGTGACGAAGACACTTTACATGGTCATTTTAGGTCTATTGGCAGCCGCGGTTGGTGCTTTCTTGTTGATTGGAATTCCTTGGGGAGACTGGGGAATGAAGAATTCGGCGATGTGGGTTGTTCTTCCCACAGTAGTTGTCCTCACTATCGTCCTTATGAAGTTTGTTACTCCAGGAGAAATCAAAGAGAATCTGAACAAACAATTCTCGATCCTCTCAGACAAGCACAACTGGATAATGACCATTATCTATACCATGACATTTGGCTCTTTTATAGGATACTCAATGGTCTTTCCTAAGCTTGCACAGGACATCTTCGTTTATTCAAATCCTTTGAACCCTGAATGGGCAAATCCAAATGCGCCAAACATCATGCTTTGGGCATTTTTAGGCCCAGTATTGGGAGCCTTGGTCAGACCGTTAGGTGGTGTGCTTTCGGACAAAGTAAACAGCGGTGCAAAGGTTACTATGTGGAGCACCATATTCCAGATTATCGCGGCTTTAACGGTTGCATACTATGTAATACAAGCCAAAGGCACTGAAACACCAGAGTTGTATTGGTGGCCATTCTTTGGTGCGTTCATGGTGCTATTCTTAACCACTGGAATTGGAAATGGATCCACGTTCAGAAGTATCCCGTACATCTTTAGTAAGGAAAAGGCTGGACCCGTTCTCGGGTGGACATCTGCAATTGCAGCTTATGGGGCCTTTATCATCCCAAAAGTGTTTGGACAGCAAGTAACTGCCGGGCATGCTGAATATGCCTTGTACGGATTCGCTCTCTATTATCTAATATGTCTGATTTTGAATTGGTGGTATTACCAAGGTCCAAAACGAGAATTTGACAATCCTTGATTCTAACTATTGTTGGATAGTTTGATTAAATTGAATACGAAGTGGGGACCGTGATCATCCCTATAATCAAGGGTTCATCCATGGGTGCTCATAGCGCTTAAGCACAATGAACCCGATTACTCCGCATCGCCAAGAATGAAATAAAAAATATGCGCCAGTATATCCGGCGTTCAACGCTCATATTTTAATTTCTCGAGGGCCGAACAATTATTGGTTTTGTGCTGATTTATGTCATGATTTACTGGTCTTTATTAATCGTTCTTTACGTCCGATAATTGCCAATACATGGAAATAATTGATAAAAAAACCGGTAAGCGAATCATTGACGAAAGCAAGAAGATCAACAAAGCGCTTAAGAAATCAGACCCCATAAAAAGGAACGCTGAGAAAGACAAAGGGCTGGAGGATCAAGAGAATTCTCCAATGGATCCACCAGATGTATATGACCCGACGCCGGTTGAAGGTGTGACCTACCATGAGATGAGTCCTTTGCTTGAGCGCTATATGGATGAACACAAGGCCGGAAAGGATATAATTGATGGTTTTGAAAAGGGTTTAATAAAGTTTAGAGAAGAGCAGTATAAGCTGAATGATGAGATAAACACTGCTTTTAGTGAATTCTTCCAATTTTTTGATGACAATATTCTCGATCACAATCGTAGAGAAGAACGACAGCTATTTCCACTCCTTCATCAACGATTGATTGAGTCCGGCGAAAAAGGGGATGGCGATGAGCCGCAAACAGCGGTAGACATGATGGAGGATGATCATGTGAAATTTATCCAGCTAGCTTCTTTGTCCTTCAATTTGTTGGGATTGGCAGCGAGGTTACCAGATGCAGGATCAAAGATGTTTGTCTATGATGTGGCGTTCAGCAACGGCCAAGAGCTTATAGAAATGCTTCGTCTTCATATCTTCCGTGAAGACACAATTCTATTCCCATTAGCTCACAAATTGATAACTCAAGCTGAGTTTGAAAAAATGATAGCAGACTAATGCTTTTAGACTCATTCGGAAGGGAACACAACTACCTACGAATTTCGCTAACGGAACGCTGCAACCTTCGCTGTTTCTACTGTATGCCAGAGGATGGGGTAGAGCTCAGGGAGAAGTCTGAGTTTATGTCAAATGAAGAAGTAATTCAGATGGCTCAGACTTTCGTCCAGCTTGGGGTAAAGAAAATCCGATTGACCGGAGGTGAGCCGCTAATTAGAAAATCGGCCCATGATATCATAAGGGAATTGGGGAAATTGAATGTCGAATTAGCAATAACTACCAACGGTATTCTTGTCGAAAAGTTCATTGATACATTTAGATCAGCGGGAATTACGTCCGTAAATGTCAGCCTGGACTCACTGAAACCGGATCGACTTGCAGCCATCTGTAGAAAAGATTATTCAGATAGAATATACCGCAACATTCAGCTCCTTTTAAATGAAGGATTTCTGGTGAAATTGAATATGGTTGTAATGGCCGGTGTGAACAGCGACGAACTGGTTGATTTTGTCGAACTATCGAAAGACAAGCCACTTCATGTTCGGTTCATAGAATTCATGCCGTTTAATGGAAATGACTGGAATTTGTCCAAAGGCACGAGTTACCAGGAAATGATGCAAGTCATAAGTGCTCATTATGGTGCAGAGAATCTGATAAACATGCCTGAAAAGGAAAATGACACCGCTCGGTGTTATGCTATAGATGGGTTTGAAGGAACATTCGGAGTCATAGGGTCGGTTACTCATCCGTTTTGTAGTTCTTGTAATCGGATTCGAGTTACAGCAGATGGCAAAATGAAGAATTGTCTTTTCTCCACATCTGAAACAGATTTGTTGGCGCCACTGCGAAATGGAGAAGATATTTCACAATTGATCGGTGATTCAATTCAATCCAAAAAAGCACAGAGAGCTGGGATGAACTCTCTAGATGACCTTCTCGATCGATCCAAAACAGATGCTAATAGAAGCATGGTCTCGATTGGTGGCTAACACCTTCAGAATAGAAATTATTCTCTTTTATTATATGATTTGAATCATATAATGATGCCATTTTCGATAGTTTATCTTGAATTCTGGCGGCCTAATTTTCCAGCCTCACCATCAATCGAGAGATGCAGCTAAACGATCACGAAGAAGTTTCAACTTGTACTGAATGTCAAGGCTGTAAGAAAACGGACTCATTGTTTTGTGATCTTTCCGTTCAAGAACTCGACATCTTTTCAGAGAAGAAAGCAGATAATTTCTACAAGAAAGGAGAGGTGATATTTCAAGAAGGGTCTAGGGGGAGAGGGATTTACTGCGTTTACAAGGGCAAGGTCAAAGTCTACAAAATAGGTGATGAAGCCAAAGAACGAATTGTACGTTTTGTGAAAGATGGCGATGTGTTAGGCTATCGATCATTGTTGAGTGACGAACCTTATTGCGCCACGGCTACTGTGATTGAAGACAGCATCATCTGCTATGTTCCCAAGAGTAAGTTTATGGAAGTCCTAAAAAACAACCAGAATCTAGCCTACAAAACCATCCAAATGCTAAGCAAGGATCTTAAAGAATCTGAAAGGAAGATTGTCCACCTGCATCAAAAACCAGTAATCGAGAGAATTGCTGAAGCACTTCTCATCCTAAAAGAGAAATTTGGTATTTCCAATGAAACTAACACACTAGATGTAGTGTTGACCAGGAGAGAAATTGGTGATTTAGCAGGAGTTACAACCGAAACGACTATCCGAACGCTCTCATTTCTCAACAAAGAAGGGGTACTTAACCTCAATGGAAAGCGAATAGAATTGGCTAACCTATCTCAGCTTGTTCGCTTGGCAAATTTGATGGACTAGCCTCTTCGACCATTTCATTTTACAACGGTTTGATACCAGAGGATTTCTTAGCTGTTCTTGGGCTTTTTACCAAAGAAATGAGCGTTTGATGTACGAATCGATGTTCTGCTCCAATTCCAGAGAACGAGTTGATAGCCTCTCCAGAGATAGTCTATTGGTGCAACTAAGAAGTGCATGAATCGCGTGAAAGGAATAATAGCGATGATGAAAAACGCAGAGAATATGTGTATTTGAATCATCCAAGGCATAGCGCTAACAGCGGTGATGTCCGGGCTGAGCGCAAAAAGCGATCTTAAATACGGCGTTAGTACACCAGCGAACCATGAAGAACCCCATCTCTCAAAATATGCAACCCCTAATCCTGAAACGATCTGAACGATGAGCGTCGTGTAGACTAGCATGTCCATCTTATTCGTCACGACCAGGACCATGCTGCTTCTCATGCGTCTTCGGATTAAAAGAACTAGACCGAGAAGGGCAGAAAGGCCAAAGATGAATGCCGTCACTTCAAGAATGATCAATCGAACGGGTTCACCGTTCCAAGCGAGGACAGCACTGGGGAATAAGAAAGCAATCAAATGACCAAAGAACAATACCAGTAAGCCCCAGTGAAATGGTTGGCTTCCCCAAAAAAGCTGCTTCCTTTCAAGGAATTCAGATGACAGTGATGATACCTGGAACCCTTTTGCTCTGTATCGATAGATAGATCCAAGTAGAAAAATGGCAATAGCGAGATAAGGAAAGATCGAAAACAAAAGATAGTTAAGCATACCTACGTTCGTTTCTAGTCCCACTTTTAAGAGGAATACTATTCCAGCTGCGATTCCTAGCATTATGAGAAGAATCTCTGAGTAGTTCACTGATTTGGACTGGGGTGCAACGCCCATTTCCTTTATAATTTTTTGCGTTCTAAAAACAATCCTCAAGGTGAGGTAAACTATAATTACTAGTGTGATTGCAATCGCAATCGGCAATGAAAACCATGTTGTGGTGAGCGCAAGTATCATCATGTCCTAACCGTGTTAATTGTCTTGTTATTAATAAACGAACAACTTCCACAAGCTGCTGCTTCAAATCCTTTGGTGGAAGCTTCGATTTTATGAGCCTCGAAATCGACTCCCTCAAAATCTTGTTTTAGTACTCTCAGCAGTGCTTGGATGGCATTTTGATAAATGTTTCCGTTTACCACATCTTCCATTATCACCACTTTTTGTTTTCTCTTATTGATCTTCTTCCTTAACCTCAACCGTTCATTTCCAAATTCTTCAAGCATTTTTTCTACTGCTGGAATGACCACTTTTACAGCCAATTCTTCCACCAATTCTTGGTCCGTGGATATTGATAGTAACTGGAGGACATGTGGAAGGTTGTCCGCTAATTCGGGCTCACAGTCATGATTGATGTTGGCCTGTTCCTTTTTCATGTTTAAAAGGAATTCACCCCGCGAATAATCTTCTCCGAACAATACATAGCCAATGTCTAGGTAGCAGATGGCTTGTATGTGGAAGGTAATTCCAAAAATTTCTTCGATCTCATACGGCGTACTGCCAGCGATGAAATCGCTGAATCGATGAAATCCAGGGGCAATTTCTGGGTATTGCTCCTCGAGAAGAAGGAGGCAAGTAGCCACGTCTTCCTGGTAGTCACCTTTCGGATAAAGAAAAAGCTTGGAAAGAGCTATGTATTGTTCTTTCTTCATCATAATCCTCTTGCTGGTCTCTCTGTAAATCCGAACCCTGTTTCACCCTTGAAATCATCCGTTGCCTCGAGCATTTCGATTGATTCTTCACGATGAGCAGGTGGAATCACAAATCGTTCTTCGAATGTTGCCAATGACGTTAGCCTAAATATCGCGTTCGCGGTATCGGCTTTCATTTTGGCCCTGGTCATTAGATCCTCCACCTCTTCTTTAGGTAGATCGCCAACTGTGACGTTTCTTCGGTGAACTTTTACCGACATCATTTTGTCGTAGACCTCTCTTACAATGTCCGTATCACCAGCTGAGAATAAGGAAGCGAGATATTTCATTGGCAACCTATTCTGGTCGATGCTTGGGAATAAGGAGGCGGATGTTGATTCATATAGTCCGTCGCCATCCACTTGCGCCATACCAGGCAGCATTGGTGGAACATAAAATAAGTTGGGAATAGTCCTGAATTCAGGATGGAGTGGGAGAGCGATGCCCCATTCTTTGACAAACTTGTAGACTGGTGACGCTTGGGCAGCAGTGATTGTGGAATCGGCCACACCATTTTTTCTTGCTTCTTCAATGATTGCAGGGTTATTCGGATCTAAGTAGATATCGAGCTGCTTAGCAACTAAATCCTTTTCGTCACAAGATGCAACCGCTTCAATTTTTTCAGCATCATAGAGCATAACTCCCAAATACCTGATTCGACCAACGCATGAGTGCATGCATGCCGGAGCTTGCCCACTTTCCAATCGGGGGTAACATAGAATACACTTCTCAGATTTACCGGTGTTCCAATTGTAATAGGTCTTCTTGTATGGACATGCCGTAACACACATTCTCCATGCACGACACCGGTCTTGATTAATGAGTACGATCCCGTCTTCACCTCTTTTATAGAGAGCTCCAGAAGGACATGATCCAACGCAGGCTGGATTCAAACAGTGATTACAAATACGAGGAAGATACATCATGGTCATCTTTTCCAATTGAAACATTGCTTCCTGTTCAGCTGAAGAAAGATCCTTGAAGTTGGTGTCATTACGGGCATAATCAGGAGTTCCACTCAAATCATCATCCCAATTAGGTCCGGATTTAATATCCATGGGCTCTCCCGTAATTAATGACACCGCGCGACCAATCGGTTGGTCGTCACCTTCAGGGGCAGTAAATAAATCCTCATATTTATATCTCCAAGGGTGGTAATAGTCTTCAAGAACAGGCATGTTTGGATTATGGAAAATATTCTTCAGGCCTTTCAATTTTCCTGCGCCTTTTAAGGACACTGAATTTCCATTTTTTTCCCATCCTCCTTGATAGATGTCCTGATCTTCCCATTTGGTTGGATAACCGGTTCCTGGTTTGGTCTCGACGTTATTCCACCACATATACTCAGCACCTTTTCTATCAGTCCAGATGTTTTTACAGGCCACTGAACAAGTATGACACCCGATGCATTTATCGAGGTGAAAAACCATTGAAACTTGTGCTCTGATATCCATTTTATTCGCTATTAATAGTTCTTGTTCGGCTTAGTATTCTACTTTTTCCATTCGTCGTACCAACACGTGGGTGTCACGATTGACACCAACTGGACCCCAATAATTGAAGTGGTATGTAAACTGACCATATCCACCGCACATCAGATTCGGCTTGAGGTGTACCCGGGTGAAGGAATTGTTCATTCCACCTCTTCTTGGTTCACCATTTTTCCCTCTTCTTTCTTGAGATTTTGGAATGTTGTATGTCCGTTCGACCGCGTGATAAACTATGCAGACTCCTCTAGGAATTCTTGAGCTTACACAAGCTCTAGCCACGTATGTTCCGTGGTCGTTGTAAACCTCAACGTGGTCGTTGTCTTTGATTCCCAACTCAGCTGCATCTTCTTCACTGATCCAACACGGTTCTCCTCCTCTCGACAGGGTGAGCATCCTCAGAGTATCACCATACGTCGAGTGGATATGCCATTTACCGTGAGGCGTAAGGCAATTCAGCATTTTGGCTTTACCGTCATTCACGGTAACTCTCAAGTCACCATAGGCTTCGGGCGTTGGTGATGGTTTATATGTAGATAAATGCTCTCCAAATGCGATATAGGCATCGTGATCCAGATAGAAATGTTGCCTTCCTGTCAATGTTCTCCATGGGACGAACATGTCTATGTTATAGGTATAAGCTGCGTATGTTCTTCCATCATGCATCAGTCCAGACCAAAGAGGGGATGAGTTATATCTTTTCGGCTGTGCCTGCAGATCTCGATATTCCATCTTTATATCCTCGTAGGGCTTACCCAACTCAGCAATTTCCGGAACTCCAATCTTTTCCGCCATATTTTCATAGCATCTTTTGGTCAGCTTGCCATTGGTGAGCGTTGATAGATTGAGAATTGCATTTATTGCTTCGACGTCCTCCCTGAGCGATGGGTATTCTGTTCCATCATTCCATTTTGAGATATGTTGTCGGTGCTCCAACATTTCTTGGTAAACGTCAGCACATTCATAGTGATTTCCATGTGCACCGAGACCATTGGTTTCAACGCCTTTTCCAAGCGAGATGAACTTGTCATAAATTTTGGTGTAGTCTCTTTCCTTGAAAACAATCTTGTGCATTGTCTCACCAGGAATTGGCTCGCATTCACCCTTACTCCAGTCTTGGAGTCTTGTCTGACTGATTTCATCTTTTGAGTCATGAGAAAGAGGCACATTGACCACATCTTTCATTACGTTAGGAAGGTAGCGGTGTGACATCTCGGTCACCTTTTTGGCCAGATCTCTGAAGATCTCCCAGTCTGTTTTAGATTCCCAAACCGGCGGTATTGCAGCAGATAGTGGATGAATGAAGGAGTGCATGTCTGTAGAGTTGATATCTGCTTTCTCATACCATGATGCGGTAGGAAGAACGATGTCTGAGTACAACGCGGAGGTGTCCATTCTGAAATTGATGTCAATCACCAAGTCCATTTTCCCCCTTGCGCCTTCCTTCTTAAATTCGATATCCTTTACAATATCCCCAGCGACTTCATCAGCAATCTTATTGTTATGAGTTCCTAGGTAGTGATCCAAGAAGTATTCATGTCCTTTAGCGGACGTACCAATGGCATTTCCTTTCCATATAAACCATACTCTAGGGAAGTTCACCTCGTCATCAGGCTCTACGACCGCATGTTTAAGCTCGCCGGTTTTTAATTGATCGACGATATATGCTCTCATGTCTTCGTCGGATTCATGACCAGCCGCTTGCGCATCTTTGACTATGTCAAAGTTGCTCTTGTTGTATTGAGGATAATAGGGCATCCATCCATTTCGAACAGCCTTAACGGCCCAGTCGGCAGTATGCATGTTCGCGAGTTCATTGTCTGGAGCTGAGTTGTAGAATTTTTGGTTTCCATCATACCTCCATTGACTTGAGTTGATGTAATGCCATATCGGACCTTGTTGCAAACGAGGTGCGGTTCCCCAATCCTTGGAGCTCATGATGGTTGACCAGGAGTCCATAGGTGCAAGTTTTTCTTGTCCAACATAGTGGTTCATTCCGCCACCGTTCTTTCCATTGCAACCAGTCAGCATCTGAGCCATGATGGATGCTCTATACATTAAATTGCCATGGAACCAGTGGTTAATTGCAGCACCGACGATGACCATGCAGGCTCCCTCGGTAGTCTCAGCTGTACTAGCCCATTCTCGAGCAAACTGCAGTACAGTTTTTGAACCGATTCCGGTAAATATTTCTTGCCAAGCTGGTGTATATGCAGCGTTCTTGTCTTCGTAAGATGTTGGATACTCGCCTTCCAATCCTCGTCCCAAACCATATTGGGCCATCGTAAGATCATAGATTGTAGCCACAGGCACTTTTTGGCCATCTTTAGTTGTGATATATCGAACTGGCACACCCCGCAATGCTTTTTTATCAAGTCCGTACTCGACAAACTCTACCTGCATTACATCATCGTGCTTTTCAAGAAAGGTCAATTCTGGATCGTACTCGACGCCAGTTTCCCCATCATTGAAGTTGAGGTTCCATTTCCCTTTTTCATCTTGCCATCGATAACCTGAGGTTCCCATAGGGGAAACAAGGTTCCCAGTTTTTGCGTCGATGTTTAAAAATTTCCATTCTCCATTTTCAGCACCGTCAAATTGAGATACTTCACTTATGCGCATCATCCGACCTGGAAGCACTATGCCATCCTTCTCTTCCAGTTTTACTAGAAATGGACAATCAGTGAATCGTTTTGTGTAATCCATGAAATAAGGAACTTGCCTGTCAATGTGGTATTCTTTTAGAATAACATGAGTGACCGCCATCCAAAACGCACCATCCGATCCGGCGTGTGCTGGAATCCATTGGTCAGCATGCTTTGCAACCATGCTGAAGTCAGGTGACATTACTACAGTTTTAGTTCCATTGTGCCTTGCTTCAGAAAAGAAATGGATATCTGGCGTCCTGGTCATTCCAAGATTGGCACCCATTGAGACTATAAATTTGGATTTGTACCAGTCGGCACTTTCACATACGTCTGTCTGCTCTCCCCAAATCTCAGGGAAGGCATTTGGTAAGTCACAGTACCAGTCATAGAAGCTCAAGTTTACACCACCCATTAACTGAAGGTATCTGGCACCCGAGGCATAACTCAGCATACTTTTCGCAGGAATAGGAGCGAAGCCAATAATTCGGTCAGAGCCGTATTTCTGAATTGTGTAGATGTTTGAGGCAGCGATCAACTCCAATGCTTCATCCCACTTTACGCGTCTGAATCCACCTTTTCCTCTTGCTCTCTGATATCGTGCACGCTTGACAGGGTCGGCTTGTAATTTGGCCCAAGCTTCTACTGGGTCACCACCGCAAGCTTGTTTCTCTTTGTTGAATAAGTCAAGTAACGCCCCGCGCATGATTGGATATTTGACCCGAATAGGGCTGTACAAATACCACGAATAAGATATCCCTCTTTGACAACCTCTAGGCTCATATGGAGGAACTTCTTTGTTGAATTGAGGGTAATCCAATTGCTGCATTTCCCATACTACAACCCCATCTTTCACATGAATCGCCCATGAACATCCTCCTGTGCAGTTGACGCCATGCGTGCTTCTTACGATTTTATCGTATTGCCACCTGTTTCTGTAAAACTCTTCCCACTTTCGGGTTTGGGGTGAAATAATATCTTCTATCCAGCTCATGTTCTAGCTTCTAAGTGTTATTATATTAAGGAGTCACTTCCTTTTATTTGTCTTCTAAAAATGTCATGCTTTACTCCGGCTTTAAGTCGTGCTTTCCAGATGAATCCAATAAGCATCAAAAGCACGATCAACCCTCCTCCTCCGCCAACGACGAAAATGGCTGTCGCGGATTTGACTTCTTGATCGGCACTAACTTCGTCGGCGAATTGTAGGAAAGCTGTTAGCTGGACAATTTCAGAACTGTCCAATTCGCTGTTTTCATAGGCTACTGCCATTGCGGGGAATGGAGGTGCTCCGACAATTCCAGCGACACCTGCATCGCCCATTCTGCTATAAACGTTGGTCAAGTCTTTCGCGAGCATGCCGCCAACGAACAAGTCTTTGTTGTTCACGTTGTGACAAGAGAGACAAGATGGACCTCCATTAATGAATGCTTTTTTGCCTGAGAATAAATGCATACCAGCTTCTATGTCTTCGGACGAATATTCAACGCGTTCTACCTCTATAGGAGCCTTGGTTGATTCAACCGCAAATGATTCGTCAGGCGATGTGGATGGATTTATATAGTCGAGAATTGCTTTAATGTCACCATCACTCAGGTGCGTTTGATCGGTCATTAAAGTCTTGTTGTATTCTTCGAAAATTGCCACGGCATCTGGATCTCCTTCATTGATCATGGATTGCGAAGACTTAATGAAATTAATTAGCCACTCTTCGTTTCTTCGCTCACTTACTCCAACCAGATCCGGACCAACAAGTCTTCTGCCGAGCATATGGCATGCCGAACAATTCTGCTTAAAGATGGCCTCCCCATCTTGTGCAATGGAATCTGAGGAAGAAATGAAAAGTGATCCAATCAGCAGAGGGAGGAAAATGTAACTGGTCTTCATTGATTTGATAGTTTAAATCCAGAATCTGTATAGCAATATTCATCAATGACTACTTGCCAGAAAATGATCTGGATCATACTCGAGTCTAGATCAGGAAACGATCGAAAAACCTGATCTAGAACAGTTTCTGTAAATCAGAGTTTTGTGCTTTGACCAAGCGACGAGGGATTTTATTCATTTCTAAAATAACCCTGAATTCGCGCGGTGATTGATTTATTCAATCGGAGTACGCTGTATTGAATGTAAAAGTCTTCGAATCTCGGAGCTTTCAAAAAAGATTTAATCTGTTCGTTTGAACGAGAAGCAATTTTCCAAAATTCACTGGTATCTGAAAGTCCAACTGCTCCAATGGCTTCTAAGTGTTGACGAGCCTTCAAGCGTGAAAATTAATGAGTTATCTGACAAATACAGGTATTGTCAAAAAGGGTTTTACTACGCTAGTGGTGAGCAGAAATCACTTGAACAATCAAGCCATTAAGTTCAAAGACAATATAGAGGAACCGGCGAATAAATTGCTCGACTACTCTTCTGTCGAAATTGAAAACAAGTTTCGTTTTGAGCATACCATTCGATCAAATGGCTGGAAAATGAACTACGGAGTTGCTTTTGAAGATGTGACCTACACGAATGAAACATACAGTCAGTTGATCATTAATGGTCAACCAGCTACCATCGAATTCGATTCAGAACTTGATTTTCAAAAATATGCTGGGTTCGTTCAAATGAGTAAGGGACTTTTCAAGAATCGACTTACGGTTTCCGCTGGCTTGAGAACGGATGGAAACAACTATTCTGCTCAAATGTCCAACTTGATCGACCAATTATCCCCTCGTGGCTCTGTGTCATTTTCAGTGACGGAAAAACTGTCATTGAATACGAGTGTTGGACGATATTTTCAACTTCCTCCACTGACTGTTTTGGGATATCGTGACGCTGAGGGGTTGCTGGTCAATAAGTCTAACCAGCTAAAATATATCCAAGCTGACCACCTCGTAGCTGGGGTTGAACTGAAGCCTTCGCTATACTCTAAAATTACGGTTGAAGGATTTTATAAGGCATACTCAAAATATCCTTTCTTAATCAATGATGGTATATCGTTGGCGAATTTGGGAGGTGACTTTGGGGTCATCGGAAACGAACCAGTTACCTCTACTTCAAATGGCCGAAGTTACGGTCTTGAAGTCTTGGCTCAACAGAGGTTGAGCAGCTCAGTCTATGGAATTTTGTCCTACACATTTGTCAGGAGTGAATTCGAGGACAAAAACGGTGAACTCCTGCCAGCAGCCTGGGACAATGTGCACATCCTCAACATTACCGCGGGTAAGAAATTCAAGAAGAATTGGGAGCTGGGTGCTAAATTCAGATTGCAGGGAGGATCGCCATACACTCCATATGATGTTCGGCTTTCAGCGCAGAGAGCGGTGTGGGATATCAGACAGCAAGGAATTCTTGATTGGGACAATGTAAATGGGGAGAGATTTCCACTCGTTCATGCTTTGGATGTACGACTAGATAAGAAATGGTATTTCCAGAAGTGGTCTCTCAACGTGTATGGAGATGTTCAAAACGTCTACAACTTTCAAGCAGAGGTTCAATCATACTTGAATGTTCAAACGAATGATGCAGGAGATCCATTGATTTCAGCAACAGACCCGAATGCATACGAGTTAAAGACACTCAGAAATTTTGCTGGGACCTTTTTGCCATCGATCGGGTTGATGGTTGAGTTTTGACCACCTCCCGATACAAAACGTCGTATAAGACTCT